>NZ_JBFAYV010000003.1:0-1175367 GCF_040681495.1 Nocardia sp. NPDC051756
TCTCCCCCACCCCCCCGATTCCCCCACCCCGCCACCCCCGCAATGTGGGGGGCCCCCCCCGCTTTCCCCCCCGGGGGGGGGGGGCGCGCCCGCGGCGCCCCCCCCACACCTGTTTTCCGCCCGGGCCGGATGTCGTACCCCGGCGCGATACTGAGCGGGTGGTGACAGCTGATGACGTGCGACGGATCGCGATGAGCCTGCCGCGAACGACCGAGGCGCTGGTCCGGGACCGGGTGAAATACCGGATCGGCCGGATCGTCTACCTGGCCCTGTCCCCGGACGAAACCCGCATGGGCTTCGCCTTTCCCAAGGCCGAGCGGGTGGCGCTGGTCGAGGCCGAGCCGGACAAGTTCATGATGCCGAGGCCGTCGGACGAGCGGTACAACTGGGTTCGGGTGCGGCTGGCGGCCATCGATGAGGCAGAGCTGACCGAGTTGATCGTCGAGGCGTGGCGGATGTGCGTGCCGAAGCGGGTGGCCGCCGAGCACCTCGGCTAGTCGCGCCAGACCTGCTGCGCGACGCGGGAGAAGTTGCCGCCGAACACGGCCGCTCGGTCCTCCGGGCCGAATCCACGCCGCGCCAGCACCTCGTCGAGGCCGGGCACCTGGCTCGTCCCGAGCAGGTCCTCCGGCGGAACCCATTGCAGCGGGCCCCATTTGGTGTACGACTCGGGGAACAGCTCCGGGTGGTCCGCGAGCATGCCATTGAAGTCCTCGGCGTCGAACGAGTAGTCCGAACCGATCCCGATGTGCTCGATGCCGACCAGCTCCGCACCGTATTCGACGTGATCGGCCATGGCCTCGACCCGCGCGGCGGCATCGTTGATTCCGTTGTGGCCCAGGAAGATCCCCACCCCGTTGAGTCCGACCACTCCGCCGGTGGCGGCACAGGCCTTCGCCTGTTCGTCGGTGATATTGCGCGGATGCTCCCACAGCGCGGCGAAATTGGAATGGCTGTAGATCATCGGCACCCGCGTGTGCGTGGCCAGATCGAGCCCGGTGCGCCGGGAACAGTGCGATCCGTCGACGAACATGCCGACCTCGTTGAGCGTGCGCACCAGATCCCGGCCGAAGGCGGTGAGCCCGGTGTCGTCGGCGTCGAGGCAGCCGCAACCCGCCTTGTTGGCGCTGTTGTAGGTCGGCAGCATCGAGCGAACGCCCAACTCGTAGAACAACTCCACGTTGTCCAGGTCGCCGCCGAGCGGGCCCGAGTCTTCCAAATCGAAGGCCAGCGCGATGGTTTCCGGATCGCCGATCTCGGAATGGCTGTGCACCAAACGAAATCGCCCGTCGGCGAGCGCGCCCGCCCGGTACTGCCGGATCAGCTTCAGCGAATCCTCGGTCGAATGCGGCGAATACCCGACATTCACCGACAAATAGGACCCGAGTGGATAGCGCGCGAGGTCCGCGATCCGCGCCGACGGCACCAACGGCAGACAGCAGTGCTGGTCCCACAGAAACGACGGCAAGCAAACCTCCTGGTCGGATCGGCCTCGAACCCGCGATCCTACTGAGCCGAGTCGCGTTCCGCCGTAACGACGTATCCCATTCGCCCGATTCACCAAGTGCTTCATTCTTACTGCCAGAAGGCGGTGCGGCATGCGTCGCGTAATTGTTCTCATTGCTTCCGTCGTCACCCTGATCGGCTTGTGGATCATTCCCGGACCGGCCGCGGCGACGCCCTCGTATTGCGGATTGGTATGGGGTTCGTTCGATAAGACGAGCAAGCCCATGACCGCCGGGCCGATCACCGGTATCCGGTCAGGCGAGCACGAATGCTTCGATCGGCTGGTGTTCGATGTCGCCGGGTCGGCCGCGGGCTATCGGGTCTGGTACGTCGACTCGGTGGCGATGGACGGGTCGGGTGCGCCGGTGCCGCTGCGCGGCGGCGCGTTCCTGAACGTCGTCGTCTACGCGCCCGCGTACAACGACGCGGGCCAGGCCACCTACCAGCCGGGGAACCGCGGCGAACTGGTCGACGTCGGCGGATATCAGACCTTCCGCCAGGTCGCCTGGGCCGGCTCGTTCGAGGGCCAGACCACGGTCGGCCTCGGCGTGCGCGGCCGGCTGCCGATGCGCGTGTTCACCCTCGACGGACCGGGCACCGGATCGCGGGTCGTGGTGGACGTCGCGCACTACTGGTAACCCCCACGCCCTGATTTGCGCTGGTCGGCAACAATGTGGGCATGAGTGGCGTTGAGCAGAATGTGACCGACCCTTACCTCTGGCTCGAAGAAGTGACCGACGAGCGGGCGCTCGACTGGGCCCGCGCGCACAACAGCGTGGTCGTCGAGCGCTTCGCCGCCTCCGACCGGTTCCGCGAGCTCGAACACCGCATTCTGGACATGCTCGACACCGACACCAAGATCGCCTACCCCGGGCGGCGCGGCAGCTGGCTCTACAACTTCTGGCGCGATGCCGAGCATCCGCGCGGGCTGTGGCGGCGCACCACGTTCGCCGAGTACGCGAAGGAATCCCCCGACTGGGACGTGCTGATCGATCTGGACGCGCTGGCCACCGCCGAGGACGAGAACTGGGTGTGGGGCGGCGCGGCGGTGCTGCGCCCGGACCAGTCGCGCACGCTGATCAGCCTGTCCCGCGGCGGCGCGGACGCCAAGGTGGTGCGCGAGTTCGACATGGCGACAAGGGAATTCATCGATCCGGCGGACGGCGGGTTCTTCCTGCCGGAGGCGAAGTCCGAGATCCGCTGGATCGACATCGATGCGGTGTACCTCGGCACCGACTTCGGCCCCGGCTCGCTGACCGACTCCGGCTACCCGCGCATCGCCAAGCGCTGGCAGCGCGGCACCGAATTGGCCGACGCGGTCACCGTATTCGAGGGCGAGGCCGGTGACGTCGCGGTCTCGGCGGGCTACGACCGGACCCCCGGCTACGAGCGGCACTACATCGGCCGCGCCACCGACTTCTTCAACGAAGAGGTCTACCTGCTCGAAACCGACGGCACGCTACGGCATTTGGACGTGCCGACCGATGCCAGCGAGTCCTGGTACAAGGATTGGCTGCTGGTCCGGCTGAAGTCGCCGTGGGAGGTCGGCGGCCACGCCTACCCGGCGGGCGCGCTGCTGGCCATCGACTTCGAGAAGTTTCTCTCCGGCGCACGGGAATTCGAGGTGATCTTCACCCCGGACGCGCACACCTCGCTGCACGGTTACGGCTGGACCGAGAACCACCTGCTGCTGATCACGCTGGAAGACGTGCAGACCAAGCTCTACGTGGTGACCCCGGGCGCGGACGGCTGGCAGCGGGAATCGCTGACCGACACCCCGCCGATGGCCACCACCAGCGTGATGAACCTCGACCCGCTCGAGGGCGGCGACGAATTCATGCTCACCACCAGCGGATTCACCACGCCCGCCACGCTGCTGTCCAGCTCGGTCGGCGGCGACACCGAGCAGCTCAAGCAGGAACCCGGCTTCTTCGACGCCGACGGCATCGAGACCGAGCAGTTCTTCGCCACCTCCGACGACGGAACGCAGGTGCCGTACTTCGTGATCCGGCATCGCGACCGCAAGGGCACGCCCGGCCCGACGGTGATGTCCGGCTACGGCGGCTTCGAGGTCTCGCGCACGCCCGCCTACAGCGGCGCGTCCGGGATGGGCTGGCTGGAGCGCGGCGGCACCTGGGTGATGACCAACATCCGCGGCGGTGGCGAATACGGCCCGCAGTGGCACACCTCGGTGCAGAAGGCCAACCGGCACAAGGTGTACGAGGACTTCGCCGCGATCGCGAAAGACCTGGTCACCCGCGGCATCACCACCGCCGATCAACTCGGCGCGGTGGGCGGCAGCAACGGCGGCCTGCTCATGGGCGTAATGCTGACCCGCTACCCGGAACTGTTCGGCGCGATCGTCTGCCAGGTGCCGCTGCTGGACATGAAGCGCTACCACCTGCTGCTGGCCGGCGCCTCCTGGATCGCCGAGTACGGCGACCCGGACAAGCCGCAGGAGTGGGACTACATCAGCAAGTACTCGCCGTATCAGAACGCGAAGGCCGACGTCGCCTACCCGCCGATCCTGCTCACCACCTCCACCCGCGACGACCGCGTGCATCCCGGCCACGCCCGCAAGATGGCCGCGCTGCTGGAGGAGCAGGGTCACGAGTTCTGGTACCACGAGAACATCGAGGGCGGCCACGGCGGCGCGGCGGACAACAAGCAGTCGGCGTTCCAGGCGGGCCTGATCTACGAGTTCTTCACCCAGATGCTGATCGAACGGCGCGGATAACCGCTGGTTCCGGGGTTCCGGGCCTACGGTGTAGATATCGTCTACGTCGTAGACCTGGACCCGGGAGGAGAGCCGTCGTGGATTCCGACAACGCCGTCGAGGTGACGCGCGCCCGGCGCGCCCGGCGCGCTGGTCCGGCACCGACGACGCGCACCACGTTGAACCGCGACTATATCGCCGCGGTCGCGCTGACCCTCATCGATCGGACCGGTGTCGACGGATTTTCCATGCGCAAACTCGGCGGCGCGCTCGGCGCCGACCCGATGGCCGCCTACCGGCACTTCACCGATCAGCAGGAGCTCTTCGACGGCATCGCCGCCGCGATGTTCGCCGAGCTGGACATGGAATCCCTGCCGTGGCAGGAACCTTGGCGTGATCTGATGCGCGCCTACGCGTATCGGCTGCGGTCCACCTTGCGCAAGCACCCGAATGCGGTGCCGGTCTTCGCGACTCGTCAGGTGCGCAGCGAGCTGGCCGTCGAGACCGGCAGCTGGATGGTGGAACACCTTCAGGGCGCGGGCTTTTCGGCGACGGTCGCGGCGCAGCTGACCCGCTGCCTGCGCGAGTACGCGATCGGGCACATCCTCGGCCAGGCCATCGCCGCGGTGGCGGCGCAGCGCACCGAGCAACCCGAACAGCCCACCGGCACCGATCATTTCGACATCGGACTGGACGCGATGCTGGACGGCTTCAGCCGCCACCTCGACCTCGGCCGGTCCGGCTAGCGGTCGCGCAGCCACTTCTCGATCTGGTCGAGGGTAGTGCCGGGCTCGCGGATCCAGCCGTTGTGCCCCAACGGTTCCGGCTGATGCCAGGTGGTGATGTCGGCCTTGGGCAGCTTGGCCAGCAGGTGGTCGGCGGAGCCGGGCGGGGTCAGGTCGTCGGCGGTCATGGTGATGGACAGGACGGGCAGCTTGAGCCGGGAAATCCGCTCCTCGTAGTCGATGTCCGCGCCGACCGGCTGGAAGCGGCCGGTGCGGGCCAGCCGGGCCCAGTCCGCGATCAGCACCTTGGACTGACGGCCGAAGCCGCCCGCCGGGATCCGGTCGCCGGGCCAGAAACCGGCCAGGCTGGCGGTCAGCGACGCGGCCGCGGTGCCGACCAGGATGCCCGGGCTCGAAAGTCCCGGGTAGCCACGGTAATACGGCGTTCCGGAGGCGACCAGGATCAGCCCGCCGAGCCGGCCGCGGATCCGCGCGGCGTACATGACCGAGAACTGGCCGCCCATGCTGTGCCCGAGCAGATACGGCGTGCTGGCCGGGAACCGGTCGCGCACCACCTCGAAGATCGCCGGGAAGTCGACCGAGACCAGCTCGTGGTAGCCGAAGGTGCTGGCGGCGCTGGGTTTCGGCGTGCTGTCGCCGTTGCCGCGCAGCTCGCCGATCGCCACATCGAACCCGCGCGCCGCCAATTTTCCGGCGAACAGCTCGTAGTACCCCGCGGGTACGCCGAGCCCCGGCACCATGACCACCACCGGGCGCGGCGCATCCGGGGTGACCGGATGCCGATGCGCGCCGCCGGCCGGGATCAGCCGCACCGGAACCGTGCTGCCGTCGGGCATTTGGATCGGAACCGTCTCCATCCTGGGCACGCTACCGTTCGCCCGCGTACCGCGCCCCGGCCGCTCGGTGGTTACGCCCCGACCGCCCCCATGATCACCCTGCTCAGCACCCGGATCACCTCGTCGAGCGGCGGCCGCGGGTCCGATCCGCTCCAGGAATCCACCACGTAGTTGACCGCGCCGATCACCGCGAGCACGCGCATCTCGTAGTCGCCGGTCGGGATCTCGCCCTGCATGGCCGCGTCCTCCGCGACCCCGGTCAGCAGCGAACCCCACACCCGGCGCAGTTCGAGCCGGAACTTCTCCACCTTCGGCCCCGCACCGACCACCTCGACCAGGGCGACGCGCGCCTTGCGCGGATCCGACCCGATGGCCTCGACGTAGGCGCGCACGGAGGCGTCGATGATCTCGAGCACGCTCGCCTCGGCCTTGCTTTCCAGGGCCTTGGCGACCGCGTCGCGCGACTCGCGATCGATCTGCTCGTAGAGCTCTAGTAGTAGGGACTCGCGGCCGGTGAACTCCTCGTAGAACTGTCGTGAGGAGAGTCCGGCGTCCTTACAGATGGCGCCGACCGAACTATTGGCGTAACCGTCGCGCGCGAAGACCGTCAGGCCCGATTCCAGAAAACGCGCACGCCGCTGACGTTGCCGGTCCTCGACGGGTTGCCCGGCATACATTCGACCCGTATTCGCATCCTGTGACATTGGGCCAGACAATACAGAAGCCCGAGAAGCGCCTGACATGGATCGGCGCCTTGGTATCAACCCGCAACTGACCTGGCGTTTGCCGAAAGTTGGCAGAGTTGTTACGGACTCGGTGAACGCCCAATCAGCGTTAGCCGCATCGCGCTGACCGAAGGTTCGTATGGTCGACCGATAGGGGGCAGAACCGTCACGAGTTACGGTTCATACCCGGCGAATCCATTGTCACTGACAGTTTGCCGAAACGGACGATACCGACTGACAGTACTGCCGGTACGCGATTTTGACGGGAATTCGTAGAATAATTTTCAACCGAACTGGACCGCTGGTTACGTCTGATTCGTCCTGTCCGCCAACGGAGTTCGCGGACGGCGGACCAGTGGGCGAATAGGTCGCCGAATAAAGGACATAGACCGCCGTCTGCCTACTTCTTTGGCGCAGTGGGGGTTTCGGGCCGAACGGCGTCGTAGAGCTCCGCGCAGCGGGTGAGCAGTTGCTCGAGCGTGGCCCGTTCGGCATCGGTGAATCCGTCCGCCACCGCCTGCTCCACCCGGACCGCGCGGGCGTCGGCGTCCTTCATCACGACGGTACCCGCCTCGGTGAGACGGGTTTCGAGGATGTTCTTGTGCCAGGCGTGCGGGGTGCGCTCGATGAGACCGCGCTCCTGCAGGTTGGTCAGCAGCGCGTTCATCGTCGGCGGCGTCACACCGCAGAGGCGGGCCAGCGCGGCGGCCGAGATGCCGGGGTTCTCGTCGAGGAACAGCAGGGCCGCGTACTGCGGAACGGTGACGCCCGCCGGCTTCAGCGCGGCGTGCTTCGCCGTTTGCAGCGCCTGCTCGGCGCGCTTCACGTACGAGCCGACGCGCTCGGAGGAGTGCAAGGACGTCATTACCGCATGGTATCTGCCCGATCGAAGGTAAGACTATTGACTGATGTTAGAACTCTAATCTATCTTCGTATCCATTCTTAGCTGTGAATACGTCTGAGTGATAGACCCGATGAGAGGCACGACCATGTTCCACGCACCGCGCCGCCGCATGGCGACCATCGCCATTGCATTGACCTGCACCGCCGCCGCGGCCTGCGGCACCACCGAGACCACCGCACAACCCGCTCCGGCCGCGCAGTCCGTGCGGATCAGCACCGCCTACGACCTGCCGGGCGAGGGCGTCTACCCCGAAGGCATCGCCGCGGATCCGCGGACCGGCGACACCTACGTCGGCTCGTACGCCACCGGGGCGGTCTACCGGGCGACGCCGGGGACCAAGCAAGCCGAGGTGTTCCTGCCGGCCGGCGCCGATGGCCGCAAAACCGCCAACGGCCTACGGGCCGATCGGGCGGGACGGCTGTGGGTGACCGACTCGACCGCCGGAGTTGCGGTGTACGACATCGCAACTCGCGCCTTGATCGCCCGATTCGAGGTGCCGGGGCCAGGGCCGCGCTTCGTCAACGACATCGCCATCACGCCGGACGGCACCGCGTACCTGACCGACTCCAGCCGCAGTGTCGTCTACCGCGTCACCGCCGCGCAGGTGGCCGACGCCGCGGCGCATGGCGGACGGGCCGATCTGGCCACGGCTTTCGATCTGACCCCGGTGGTCGCGCCGCACGCGGCCGACGCCTTCACGCTGAACGGCATCGTGGCCGATGCCGCCGGTCGCTACCTGCTGGTCGTCGACATGAACGCGGGCGAGCTGTTCCGCATCGCCCTCACCCCGAACGCCGCCGACCCGATCCGCAAGGTAAACCTGAACGGCGGCAACCTGATTCACGGCGACGGACTGGAACTGCGGGACAACACCCTGTGGGTAGTGCAGAACACCGACAACGCCATCGCCCGCTGGAGCATCGTCGACGACGGCGCCGGCGCGACCATGGATCAACGCATCATCGACGAATCCCTGGGTCTGCCAACCACTTCGGTGCACAGCAACAACCAGAACCTGGTCGTCGCTTCACAATTCGACAAGGGCGGGCCGATGGGTCCGGGCACCCCGAAGCCGTTCACCATCGTCGCCGTCGACGGCATCTGAGCGCCGTTCCCGAACTCGACTTGTAGATAGGTTAGCCTAACCTGTACGGTCGGAATCGAAGCACGCGGAAGGGACTCCGCAGACAGCCGAAAGCCGGTCCACCCGAGGGTGGACCGGCTTTCGGTGTCTAACAGTGTTGCCGGGTGGCTGGACTCAGAAGTCCATGCCGCCCATGCCACCGGTCGGGTCGCCGGCAGGCGCGGCGGACTTCTCCGGCTTGTCGGCGACGACGGCCTCGGTGGTGAGGAACAGAGCCGCGATGGACGCCGCGTTCTGCAGCGCGGAGCGGGTGACCTTCACCGGGTCGGCGACACCGGCCGCAAGCAGGTCCTCGTACACGCCGGTGTCGGCGTTGAGGCCGTGGCCCGCGGGCAGGTTGGACACCTTCTCGGCGACAACGCCCGGCTCGAGGCCGGCGTTGAAGGCGATCTGCTTCAGCGGAGCCGACAGCGCGACGCGCACGATGTTGGCACCGGTCGCCTCGTCACCCTCGAGCTTCAGGTCGTCCAGGGCGGGCGCCGACTGCAGCAGCGCAACGCCACCACCGGCGACGATGCCCTCTTCGACGGCAGCCTTCGCGTTACGCACGGCATCTTCGATGCGGTGCTTGCGCTCCTTGAGCTCGACCTCGGTCGCGGCACCGGCCTTGATCACCGCAACGCCGCCGGCCAGCTTGGCCAGCCGCTCCTGCAGCTTCTCCCGGTCGTAGTCCGAGTCCGAGTTCTCGATCTCGGCCCGGATCTGCTGCACGCGGCCCTTGATGGCCTCCGCGTCGCCCGCGCCCTCGACGATGGTGGTCTCGTCCTTGGTGATGACGACCTTGCGCGCCTGGCCGAGCAGCTCGATGCCGGCGGTCTCCAGGGAGAGGCCGACCTCTTCGCTGACGACCTCGCCACCGGTGAGGATGGCGATGTCGGCGAGCTGCGCCTTGCGGCGGTCACCGAAGCCCGGGGCCTTGACGGCGACGGACTTGAAGGTGCCACGGATCTTGTTGACCACCAGGGTGGACAGGGCTTCGCCCTCGATGTCCTCGGCGATGATCAGCAGCGGCTTGCCGGCCTGGATGACCTTCTCCAGCAGCGGCAGCAGGTCCTTGACGGTCGAGATCTTCGAGCCGACCAGCAGGATGTACGGATCCTCGAGGACCGCTTCCTGACGCTCCGGGTCGGTGACGAAGTAACCCGAGATGTAGCCCTTGTCGAAGCGCATGCCCTCGGTCAGCTCCAGCTGGAGCCCGAAGGTGTTGCTCTCCTCGACGGTGATGACGCCTTCCTTGCCGACCTTGTCCATGGCCTCGGCGATGAGCTCACCGATGGACGAGTCGCCGGCGGAGATACCAGCGGTAGCAGCGATCTGCTCCTTGGTGTCGATCTCCTTGGCGGTGTCGAGCAGCTTGGCGGTGACGGCCTCGACGGCCTTCTCGATGCCGCGCTTCAGGCCGAGGGGGTTCGCGCCGGCCGCGACGTTGCGCAGGCCCTCGCGCACGAGCGCCTGGGCGAGCACGGTGGCGGTGGTGGTGCCGTCGCCCGCGACGTCGTCCGTCTTCTTGGCGACTTCCTTGACCAGCTCGGCGCCGATCTTCTCGTACGGGTCCTCCAGCTCGATCTCCTTGGCGATGGAAACACCATCGTTGGTGATCGTGGGGGCGCCCCACTTCTTCTCCAGAACGACGTTGCGACCCTTCGGGCCCAACGTCACCTTTACCGCGTCGGCGAGGGCGTTCAGACCCCGCTCGAGACCGCGGCGGGCCTCTTCGTCGAACGCAATCATCTTGGCCATTGCGAGGTGATCCTCCAAGTAATGAGGCTGACACGCAGGACGACCGCTCGTCGGATCGCCCCATTAACGCTGGCCAGGCTCGGTGCCCGCGACGGACGACCAGGGGTGTCGATGGTACCCGGTCTCACCGTCCCGACCTGGCACTCACGGGTAGAGAGTGCCAAAGCCATTTCTAGCACTCGACCGTGCCGAGTGCAAGGTCGGGTGCCTAGGCCCGATCGTCGACGCGCAGTACCAACGCGACGAACGCGTCGGTCCGGCGTTCCTCCGGGGAACGGGGCTCGCCGCCCTCCACGGTCACCAGCTCGGCATCGTGCAACAACAACTCCGCTTCGACCCGCATGATCGCCCGAATAAATGGGGGCGCCACCTCGGGGGGAAGGTCGCCGTTGACGACGTAGCTGCCGTCCGGCTGTGACTCCGTGGACACATAAGAAAGCGCACGCAGCAGATCGGCGCGTCGTTCCCCCGCGATTAGGTCGGAATCCGTTTCATCCGCCATTGCTATAGCTTAGCGGGCAACCATCGAGGGTAGGTTCCGGAGGGGAAATCATGATCATCTCCGGCATCCTCGGCGAAGGGGGACGGCAGTGCACGAACTGCCCTTCGGCTCGCTCTACCGGCACGACTTCGCCCGGGTGGCGGTGGCCGTGCCGCGGGTGCGGGTCGCCGACCCGGCCTACAACGTCGAGCAGACACTGCTGCTCGCCCGGCAGGCGGCGGCCGACTCGGTCGTCCTGACCGTGTTCCCTGAGCTGGGACTTTCCTGCTACACCGCCGACGACCTGTTCCATCAGGACGCGCTGGACGACGCGGTGCAGGCGGCGCTGGCGCAGGTGGTGGCGGCGAGCGCCGACATCGATACGGTGCTGGTGGTCGGCGCGCCGGTACGAACCCAGGGCCGGCTGTTCAACTGCGCTATCGCGGTCTGCCGGGGCGTGGTGCTCGGGGCGGTGCCGAAGAGCTATCTGCCGAACTATCGGGAGTTCTACGAGAAGCGCCAGTTCGCGGCGGCCAGGGAGAACCTCGAAACGCACGTCACGATCGCCGGGCAACGGGTGCCGTTCGGCGCCGACCTGCTGTTCACCGCGAGCAATCTCGACGGGTTCGTGTTCCATCTGGAGATCTGCGAGGACGGGTGGGTTCCGTTGCCGCCCAGCGGTTATGCCGCGCTCGCGGGGGCAACGGTGCTGGTCAACCTGTCGGCGAGCAATATCGTCATCGGCAAGGCCGACTATCGCCGGGCGCTGTGCACGTCGCATTCGGCGCGCTACCTGGCCGCCTACCTGTATTCGGCTGCGGGACACGGGGAATCGACCACGGACCTGGCCTGGGACGGGCAGGCGCTGGTCTGCGAGAACGGCGATCTGCTCGCCGAGGGCGAACGCTTCGCCGACCATCCGCAACTGGTCACCGCGGACCTGGATCTGCGCCGGCTGGCCGCGGATCGGCTGCGCACCACCAGCTTTGCTGACAATGTGCACGACCACCGGGATCGGCTCACCCGGCTGCGCCGGATCGAGGTGGAGTTGCCGATTCCGGCGGGCGTGGTCGATCTTCGACGCGACATCGAGCGCTTCCCTTACGTACCCGCCGATTCCGCGGTGCGCAACGAGCGTTGCGCCGAGGTGCGCCACATCCAGGTGGAGGGACTGAGCACCCGGATGCGGGCCACCGGGATCGAGCGGGTGGTCATCGGGGTTTCCGGCGGGCTGGATTCCACGCTGGCGCTGATCGTCGCGGCCGAGACGATGGACCGGCTCGGGCTGCCGCGCGCAAATGTGCTGGCGTACACCATGCCTGGGTTCGCGACCAGCACCCGGACCCGCACCGACGCGCACCGGCTGATGGACGCGCTCGGAGTGACCGCGCGGGAAATCGACATCCGCCCGTCGGCCACCCAGATGCTGCGCGACCTCGGGCACCCGGCCGCCGACGGCGCGCCGCAGTATGACATCACCTACGAGAACGTGCAGGCGGGCGAGCGCACCTCGCACCTGTTCCGGCTGGCCAACCAGCACAACGCGCTCGTCATCGGCACCGGCGATCTCAGCGAACTCGCCTTGGGCTGGTGCACTTTCGGCGTCGGCGACCACATGGCGCACTACAGCGTGAACGCGTCGGTGCCGAAGACGTTGATCAAGTATCTGATCGCCTGGTCGGTGGAGACCGCGCAGTTCGGGCCGGCGGCGGGCGAGGTGCTGGCGTCGATCCTGCGCACCGAGATCTCGCCGGAGTTGGTGCCGGACACCGATTCGTCCGCGCCGAGCCAGAGTTCCGAGGCCACCGTCGGCCCGTATGAACTCCAGGATTTCCACCTCTACTATCTGCTGCGTTTCGGCTACCTCCCCAGTCGCATCGCGTATCTGGCCAGGCACGCGTGGTCGGACCCGAGCCGCGGGCAATGGCCGGAACTGATTCCCACAGACCAGCGCAACGCCTACGACCTCGCCACGATCAAGCACTGGCTGGCGGAGTTCCTGCGCCGGTTCATCCAGACCAGCCAGTTCAAACGCTCGACGCTGCCCAACGCGCCGAAGGTGGGTTCCGGCGGCTCGCTCTCGCCGCGCGGTGACTGGCGCGCGCCGAGCGACGCGTCGGCCGCGGCCTGGCTGGACGAGCTCGCCCGCAACGTGCCGCAGGACTGACCCGGCTGTCCGCCAAGGCAATCCGACTCGCTCGACGCGGGCAGGTTGGATCTGCTGATCTGACGCAGCCGGACGCAGTCCGTCCGCAGACCGCGCACGGCCGGAGCGAATGCGGAGGTTCCGCCTATGGTGATCTGGTGAGTGAAGCACCCGGCTGGAACGCCATCGACGACGCGCTGCGGCCGTTGTACGGCGATCTCGAACCTTTCCATTGGGCCACCGATCACCGCTGGTCACTCGGCGGGCCCGACCCGCTCGACGGGATCAGCGCGTACTCACGCACCGAGCCGGTACCGCACTGGCACTACATCAGTTACGGCATGACCGAGCTGTACGAGAAGGATTGGGACAACCCCGACGAGTCCGGCTGGGGCTTCGAGCTCACCTTCCGGCTCGTTCGCCGGCCCACCGACACCGAGCCGCCGGTGTGGCCGGTGAACTTCCTGCAGAATCTCGCCCGCTATGTCTTCCAGTCCGGCAAGTGGTTCGAGCCGGGGCACACCATCAAGTCGAACGGGCCGATCGCGGCCGACCGGCCGAACTGCACCATCCAGGCAGTCGGCTTCACCGTCGACCCGGAACTCGGCACCATCGAAACTCCGCACGGGAGTATGCGATTCCTGCAACTCGTCGGGCTGACCATGCTCGAGTACCGAGCGGCGCAGGGCGGAAAGACGTTGGCGTTACTGGCAGAACTGGCGCCGCAGTTGCCGCTGTACGTCACCGATATCGAGCGCGCGTCACTGGTCTCCGAGCCGAAACCCCAAGCGCAGTGGCCGCGTTGGGGCGGCGGGCTGCGCGGACGCGCCTAGATTTCAGGCGGCCCGTGGCAGGTCGAGCGGACGCTGCTCGTCCTGCCGTCCGGTCGTCGGGGCGCGCAGCATCCGCCGCCTGCGCATCCGGGCGGCGTTGGCCGCGCGAAATCCGTAGCGCGCGCGGCGAATCCGTCCGCGAACGGAGATCAACCGCGCACGCATCACTGCTGGTCGGCGACGAACGCGGCGAGCAGTTCGACGATGTGCGCCTCGGTCTTCGCCTTGTCCATGCCGAGCCCGGTGAGCAGGCCCGCGCCGTTCTCCTGCTCGAGCAGTGCGAGCAGGATGTGCTCGGTGCCGACGTAGTTGTGGCCCAGGCGAAGTGCTTCGCGGAAGGTCAATTCCAGGACCTTCTTGGCCTCCGGATCGAACGGGATGAGCGGGGGCACATCGCCTTCGCCGGCGGGCAGCGCGGCGATCGCGGCCGCGCGCACCGCGTCCAGGGTGATGCCTCTGGTGAGGATCTCCTTCGCGCCGATGCCGTTGGGTTCGGCCAGCAGGCCGAGCACCAGGTGCGGGGTCTTGATCTCCCGATGGTTCGTGGTGCGCGCGGATTCCTGTGCGGCCACGATGACCGAACGGGCCCGGTCGGTGAACCGGGCGAACCCCGCGTTGGGATCCATCACGGCGGCTTGGGCCACATCGCCGGGCCCCTTCGGCACGAAACGCTTCTGCGCGGCCTGCTTGGTGACGCCCATGCTGGAGCCGATGTCGGTCCACGAGGCGCCGGCCCGGCGGGCCTGGTCGACGAAGTGGCCGATCAGATGATCGGCCAGTTCGCCGAGGTGATTTCCGGTGACCACTGCGTCGGACAGCTGGTCGAGCACGTTGTCGGGGCGGGCCTTCTTGATGCCGTCGATCAGATCGTCGAGGCGGTAGGGAATCGTCATGCGTCAACGATAGGTTGACGATTTTCCTTCGTCAACCCCGAGTTGACGCCAATGTCAGCGGCGGGCCACCCACCCCGCGCCGCGCACGATCAACTCCTTCACCCACGCCGCGGTCCGGCCGGTCAGCACGATGCGGCCGGGCGAATCATCCGCGCGCAGAACCTGAATCAGGCCATCGCGACGGCCGAGGCTCAGGCACTGGAAGACGTAGCGGAACCGCAACTCCCCCGGTTCGGCGCCGCGCAGCCGAGCGGCGACGGCATCGGCCGCGTACTTGCCCGTGGGCAGCGCGGTCGCGCAGGCCATCCGCAGCTCCCGGCCGCCGGGACCGGCGATCACCGCGCTGTCGCCCGCGGCGTAGACATCCGGGTGCGAGACCGACCGCAGTGACGCGTCGGTCAGCACGCGCCCCGTGCCGTCCACCGAAAGGCCTGCTCGCGCTGCAAGATCCGGCACGGCGAAGCCGGCTGTCCACACGGTCGCCGCGGCCTCGACCAGCGAACCGTCGGCCAGCCGCACTCCCTCGGCGGTCACCTCGATCACCTTGGCGTCCGCGCGGATCTCGACACCGAGTTGCTCGAGCACGTGCCGGATATGAACCTGCGCCCGCGCGGAAAGCCACGCGCCCGGCCCGTCGGGACTGAGCAGCAGCACCCGCGAATCAGCGTGCGACTCAGCCAGTTCCGCGGCCAACTCGATCCCGGTCGCACCGGCACCGACAATCGCGACGGCGCCCTTGGGCACCTCGAAGCGATCCGCATCGCCGGGGGTCGACACCGAGTAGGCATGCTCCGCCACGCCCGGCACACTGTTCGGATCAGCGATGCTGCCCAACGCGTACACCAGGGTGTCGTAGTCGAGATCCGTTGCGGTATCGAGCAATACGTGCTTGCCGACGGTATCGATATCCGTCGCCCGAGCGCGGACGAACTCGATCTTCTTGCTTTCCAGCAACTCCCGCAGATTCCACGCCGGAATCTGTTGCCCGGCCGCCTGTTGATGCAGCCGTACCCGCTCGACGAAGCGATCGCGCGCGTCGACGACGGTGATCTGTGCCCCGTGTGCCTTGCTCGCGAGGCGCCCCGCCGCCGCCAAACCCGCGTATCCGGCGCCGAGAACGACGATCCGATGCTGTCCGGTCATGATGTGGCTCCTTTTCGATCGGCCGACACCCTTCTGACCGGACAGCCCCGCCATCCCTGACAACTCTGCGCCGTGAAGCACGCCACGGTTGCCCGCGACCTACCGGGAAGGCGCTGACGACCTGGCGAAATAGGCCAGCTTCTCCGGATTCACGACCAGCCGCAGCGTCGCGACCGCGCCCTCGACCAGCTCCACCGCGACCACCGCCACCGGCAGGTCGTTCACCCTGGCCACCGCGGCGGGCGCGCCGTTGACCTGCTCGATCAGGATCTCCATGCCGGGCACCTCCCAGCGGAACAGCCCGGACAGGTACCGCGCGACCTTATTCGGCCCGACCACCGGACGCCGGGCCGCGTTGAGCTGCCCGCCGCCGTCCGCGATCGAGACGACGTCGGCGGTGAGCAGCTGTTCCAGCGATTCGATGTCCCCGGTCCGCGCCGCCTTCAGGAATCGCTTGATCAGTTCGCCGGCGTACTCGCTGGGAATGTCGAAGCGCGCCCGGCCTTCCCGGACCCGCACCCCGGCCCGGCGGTAGATCTGCTGCGAGTTGGCCTCGCTGATGGTGAGCATGTCGGCGATCTCGCGGTGGGCGTAGCCGAACGCCTCGCGCAGCACGAACACCGCCCGCTCGACCGGCGACAACCGTTCCAGCGCGGTCAGCAGCGCGAACGACACCAGCTCGCGTTCCTCGACGGTCTCCAGCGGGCCGAGCTCGCCGCGTTCGGTGGACACCGGCTCGGGCAGCCACGGGCCGACGTAGGTCTCCCGGCGCGCCCGCGCCGAAACCAGCCAGGTGCGACACAGATTCACCAGCACGGTGGTCAGCCAGGCCTCGGCGGACCGGATCCGGCTGCGGTCGGCGGCATCCCAGCGCAGATAAGTCTCCTGCACGGCGTCTTCGGCCTCCCCGGCCGCACCGAGCATCCGGTAGGCGAGGGCGAACAGCCGGGGACGATGCGTCACGAACACGCCCAACCCGTCCGGCTCCACCGCTACCTTCTTTCGCGCCCGCCCGCCGGATATGACCGTACCGCTCACCCGGTCGGACAGCCGACCGTGTTCACCCCGCGCGGAATCCGCGATACCGAGCAATCGCTTCAGGCCGAATCGGGTGGCGCCGAAGCCACCGATCCCCCACCCGCCGAAGTCGAAGCCACCCACTGCCGCCAGAGTGCCCATGGTTCGAGAGCTTGGTCGGCTCGGCTTTCCAAGACCTTAAGAAATCCCAGTAGGAAACAAGATTCAGCGGGAGAGGTCGTTTGTGTCCCGCCGCTTGCCGCCTGGCCTGCGCAAACGCAGCCGCGCGGTGGAGCCGCGGATGGCCGGGCGGCGGATCACCGGCCGCCGTTGTGCCCGGCGCTGCGCGCGCCGCTCGGCCGGCTTGTGCGTCCAGGTCTCCGGGCGCGCCGCGACCCAGCGCTGGGAGTGCCAGGCGAACGGGATGTGCACCAGGTACAGCGCGATCAGGATCAGCAGCAGCACGGTCGGATAGGTGACCAGCAGCGCCGCGGCCAGCGCGACCAGCACCAGCAGCCCGGCGGCCGCCTGCGGCGCCACCGAGACCGACTTCATAGCCAGCGTCGGCACGGTGCTGACCGCCAATGCCGCCGCGAGCACGGTCCACGCGGCGACCGCGTAGAAGCCGACCCACCAGCCGTCACCGAACAGCACGAACAACGCGACCGGCGCCATCGCGATGAGCGCCGCCGCGGGCGCGGGCACCCCGACGAAGTACTCGCGCGACCATTCCGGCCGGGTGTCGTCGTCCAGCAGGGTGTTGAACCTGGCCAGGCGCAGCACGATGCTCACCGCGAACAGCAGGGCGATGATCCAGCCCGCGGTCTCGGAGTGCAGCAGCGTCACGTAGAGCACGAGCGCGGGCGCGACGCCGAACGAGATGGCGTCGGAGAGCGAATCCAGCTCCGCGCCGATCTTGCTGGTGGCGTCCAGCATTCGGGCCAGCCGGCCGTCGAGGGTGTCCAGCACGGCCGCGGCGCCGATCATCGCCAGCGCGAGATCGAGCCGGTTGTCCAGGCCGAACTTCACCGCGGACAGTCCGGAGCACAGCGCGAGGATGGTCACCACGCTCGGCAGCAGCCGAATGGAGCGGCGCCGCCGTCCCTGGGTCGGAGCAGCCGCCTCCATCATGAAACGACGGATTGGGTGGACCCGAGCACCGCCAGGACGGTCTCGCCGCCGATGGTGCGCTGTCCCGGTTCGACGAGTAGCTCGGTGCCCGCCGGGAAGTAGGTGTCCACCCGGGAGCCGAAGCGGATCAGGCCGTAGGTGTCACCGATGGTCAGCACGTCGCCGACCTGGGCGTCGCACACGATGCGGCGGGCGAGCAGGCCCGCGATCTGCACCACGATCAGCTGATCGCCGGCCGGGGTGTCCAGCACCATGGTGTTGCGCTCGTTCACCGAGCTGGCCTCGGGCAGATCCGCGGACCGGAACTGGCCCGGCTCGTGCTGGACCGAACGGACGATGCCGGAGACCGGCGTGCGCTGCACGTGCACGTCGAGCACGGACAGGAAGATGCTCACCCGGGGCAGCGGCTGGTCGCCGAGGCCCAATTCCGCGGGCGGGGCGGCGGTGTCGACGAGCGCGATCTCGCCGTCGGCGGGTGCGACCACCGCGCCGGGACGGTTCGGCGGCACCCGGTTCGGGTGGCGGAAGAAGGTCGCGCACGCGGCGGCGGCCAGCAGGCCCGTCCGGCGGACCCACTTGCGCTTGCCGCCGAGGACAGCGACCGCAAGGGGTGCGGCGACGAACGGAAGCCCGGCGGGGTGCAGCGGGGGGATCGCGTTGCGAACCAGGTCGGCGACGTGGCCGACTCCGGTGCGGTCAGGCGTGCCGGGCGGCGTGGGACGGCGGGCCACAGGCTCCTCTTTCGTGCTAGATGCAGTCGGATCGCGCCGTCAACGAGAGGACCGGCGCAAGCGTTCACACCTTACGGGAAAGGAGCCTGTGGCACGGTGTCGTCAGCTTCGGACTCGGCGTCCCGTCACCAGACCGACCAGGAACAGCAGAATCACGGCACCGGCGATGCAGGTGAAGAAGCTGAACCAGAGGCCGCCGCCTTCGACGTCGACGCCGAACAGCTTCAGCAGGAAGCCGCCGAGCAGGCCGCCGACGATGCCGACGACGATGTTGAGCAGGATGCCCTGCTGGGCGTCCGTCTTCATGATCTTGCTGGCGATCCACCCGGCAAGACCGCCGATGATGATCCATCCGATAATCCCGAGACCGAGCATGGTGTCCTCGCAATCCGCACCTGCCGTCCGCGAAGCGGAAAGACGGCAGACACATAGTTGGGGCACGCTGGACCAAGCATTCAGCATGCTAATCGGCGTATACCCGGGGTTTGTGAGAATACGCACGGCGAAACGCCGAGCTTCGGGCTAATATGAGGGGGCCTCATGTCTACGGCTCCGTAGGTGGCGGCTGATGAAGGATCCATTTTCGAGGCTTCGGGGACAACCCGGCGGCGGTGCCGCAGGTACATAGGAGACGCACATGGCTGCTCGAATCGCCCAGACCACCGGGGCAGAGCACACGGCGATCCTCGGACTCGGCGTATACCGCCCGGTTCGAGTCGTCACCAACGACGAGGTGGCGGGTCCGATCAACTCGAGCGACGAGTGGATCCAGACGAGGTCGGGGATCAAGACCCGGCGTTTCGCCGATGAGTCGGAAACCGTCCAGAGCATGAGCGTCGCGGCCGCACAGGGGGCGCTGGAATCGGCGGGGATCGCGGTCGACCAGGTCGATTGCGTGATCGTCGCGACGTCGACGCACCTGCTGCTCACCCCGGCCGCCGCACCGCGGATCGCCACCGAACTCGGCATGAACGGCTCGGCCGCCTTCGACGTCTCCGCCGGCTGCGCGGGCTTCTGCCACGCGCTCGCGCTGGCCTCGGACCTGGTTCGCGGCGGCACCGCAGGCCACGTGCTGGTGATCGGCGTGGAGAAGCTGACCGACACGATCAACCCGACCGACCGCTCCACCGCGTTCCTGTTCGCCGACGGCGCGGGCGCGGTGATCGTCGGCCCGTCCGACGAGCCCGGCATCGGGCCCACCGTGTGGGGTTCGGACGGCACCCAGCATCACGCGATCCGGCAGGACAAGGACTGGGTCGAGTTCTTCCGCGAGATCGAGGAGAAGGGCACCGACGCGGTCCGCCCCTACCTGACCATGGAGGGCACCGCGGTATTCCGCTGGGCCGCACACTCGTTGGAGAAGGTGTGCCGCGACGCCATCGACCGGGCCGGGCTGTCCACCGAGGACCTGGACGCGATGATTCCGCACCAGGCCAACGGCCGGATCATCGAGATCATGGCGCGGGTGCTGAAGCTGCCGGAGAACTGCGCGCTGGCCAACGACATCGAGGAGACCGGCAACACCTCGGCCGCGTCCATCCCGCTGGCGATGGAATCGCTGCTGCGCAAGGGTGAGTCGAAGCCGGGCGACACCGCGCTGCTCATCGCGTTCGGCGCGGGGCTGTCCTACGCGGCGCAGGTCGTGACGCTGCCGAAGTTCGCGCTCACGGTCTAACCCAGGCCCCAGGTGACCTTCACCGTGAAGGTCACCGTCTGGGTGCCCGGTTCCAGCGGAACAGATGACTGCGCCGCCGAGTCCCGCCCGGACAGCTTGGCGCTGTCGTCGTCGCGGCTGTTCGCCTCGGAGATGGTGATGACCTTCGTCAGCTTCAACCCGGCGAGCACCGCGTACTGCTCCGCCCTGGCCTTGGCGTCGGCGAACGCGCGCGCCCGGGCATCGGCGAGCAGCTGCGAGTTGTCGTCGATCGCGAAAGACACCGAGCGCAGCCGGGTTTCGTTGCCGCCGGCCTTGATCGCGCTGTCCAGCACGCCGGAGGCCTTGCTCAGATCCCGCACGACGACGCGGACCGAGTTGTCGGCGCGGTAGCCGACGACGGTATTGCCGCCGTCCGGGCCGCCCGCGTATTGCGGCTGGATCGAGACGTCGGTGGTCCGCACGTCCTCCCTAGTCGCGCCCGCCCCCACGATCGCGTCGGTCATCGCCTTGGCCCGGTCGTTGGCCCGGCTGATCGCCGCCGACACATTATCGGCGGTCACCTCGATGCCGATATCGGCGTTCAAAATGTCCGGCGCACCACGCACCTGGCCGCTGCCGACCACGGTGACTTCGCGCTCGGGCCCGGAATCCGACGAGCCGCAGCCCGTCGCCAGTGCGGCGGTCGCCGCGAGTGCGGCAACCGCCGCCGACCAGCGCGTCATTCGCATACTCGGCAACTTACGCACCGAACGCGCGGCGCCGAGCGCGAACACGCCGACTAGTTGTGCGCCTCGACCACGGTCTTGATCTTGTCGAGCGTCTCGTGCATCCCGCGGATCAGCGCCTCCTCGAACGGCGCCTCCCCGCCGAGCGCGGCGTCGATGGACTTGCGGGAAAACCAGCTGGTGCCGTTGGGCACGTCGCGGCGTTCGACCAGCCGGGTGCCGGTCTCGGTCGCCTCCAGCGTGTAGCTCCAGATCGACCGGTTCTCGTTGATCTTGAACGCGAACGCCTGGTTCGGCTCGAACCGCACGATGCGCGCGGTGGTCGGCCAGTACTTCTTGCCGTCGGTGTTCAGGTTGAGCACCCAGGTGCCCGCCTTCGGGGTGCCGAGCGGAACCATCCGCACGCACTGCGGGCTGAACTCGGGCATGCGCTTGAGATTCGAGACCACCGCCCACACTTTGTCCGGCGGCGCGGCGATATCAATGGTGGCTTCGAGATTCTTCGGCAACACTGCCTCCGGTATTCATGCGAGCGACCGTCAGCTGTCCGGTCGAGCGCGCTTGATAGACAGCGCACATTTTAATCGGGAAGACAGTTGGGTCACATTCAGCATGTTGTCCATCGATCTCGGTAATGGCCAGCGCACAATGCCGGATAGAAGAAGCAAAGACACTGCCTCCAGCTTTCCCGCCAACGTGAGGTGATCGGCCGTGAACCTGCGCTCCCTCTTACACAGACGCCATGCGGAACATGTTCCGCTGCTGCCCGCCGACGACTCCGACGGCCCGCCGGGGCGCGGCCCGTCCCCGGAAAAACTCGAGCGACTGCTCACCACCGACGAACTCGACCTGATCCGGCACCATCTGCTGTGACGCGGTCGTGTCCGCCAGGAGTGAAACACCGACGACACGGTTTGCACCGACGATTCATACTCGTTAGGTGACTTCACCCGCTGCCACGAAACCGGCCATCCTCAGTGTCGACGACGACCCAGGGGTTTCCCGGGCGGTCGTGCGCGACCTGCGGCGTCGCTACGGCGCCGAATACCGGATTCTGCGCGCGGAATCGGGCGCCCAGGCGCTCGAGGCGCTGCGTGAGATGAAATTGCGCGGCCAGCCGGTCGCGGTCCTGATCGCCGACTACCGGATGCCGGGCATGGACGGCATCGAATTCCTCGAGCAGGCGATGGACCTGCATCCGTTCGCCCGTCGCGTGCTGCTGACCGCCTACGCCGACACCAGCGCCGCGATCAACGCGATCAACGTGGTCGACCTGGACCACTACCTGCTCAAGCCGTGGGATCCGCCGGAGGAGAAGCTCTACCCGGTGCTGGACGGCCTGCTCGACGCCTGGCGCAGCAGCGAGCACCGGCCGGTCACCGAGACCAAGGTGGTGGGCAATCGCTGGTCGCCGCGGTCCTCGGAGGTGCGCGAGTTCCTCGCCCGCAACCAACTGCCCTACCGCTGGTACCTGGCCGACGAGCCGGAGGGCGCACGGCTGCTCGAGGCGGCCGGCGCCGACCCCGAGCGATGTCCGGTGATCATCACCGCGGCCGGTGACACCCTGGTGCAGCCGTCGGACAACGAGCTGGCGCAGAACGTCGGGCTCACCGTCAACGCGACGGGCGACTTCTACGACCTGATCGTGGTCGGCGGCGGGCCGGCCGGGCTCGGCGCCGCGGTGTACGGCGCCTCGGAGGGCCTGCGCACCGTGCTGGTCGAGCGCACCGCGACCGGCGGACAGGCCGGGCAGAGCTCGCGCATCGAGAACTACCTCGGCTTCCCGGACGGCGTTTCCGGCGGCCAGCTGGCCGATCGGGCGCGGCGGCAGGCGGCGAAGTTCGGCGCCGAGGTGATCACCACCCGCGAGGTGATCTCGCTGGAGGTCAACGGTTCCGCGCGCACGGTGCGCTTCGCCGACGGCGGCAGGCTCTGCGCGCACACGGTGATCATCGCGACCGGCGTCGACTACCGCAGGCATCCGGCCCGCGGCGTCGACGACTTCACCGGGCGCGGTGTGTATTACGGCTCGGCGATGACCGAGGCCTCCGAATGCGCCGACCGCGACGTCTATATCGTCGGCGGCGCGAATTCCGCGGGCCAGGCGGCGGTGTTCTTGTCCCGCAACGCGAAAACGGTCCATCTGGTTGTGCGCTCCGGCTCGCTGGACAATTCGATGTCGCACTACCTGATCCAGCAGATCGCGCAATTGCCGAATATCAAGGTGCACACCAATACCGAGGTGATCGCCGCCGACGGCGACGAGCACCTGCAACAGATCGTGTTGCGCAACAACGAAACCGGCAACGAGGAAAAGGCCGAGGCCGAGCGCCTGTTCCTGTTCATCGGCGCCGCACCGCAAACCGATTGGCTCGACGGCGTGATCAAGCGCGACGACGCCGGCTATGTGCTCGCCGGGCCGGACCTGCTCGTCGACGGCGCACGCCCGGCGGGCTGGGAATTGCCCCGTCCGCCACATCATCTGGAGACCAGCGTGCCCGGCGTGTTCGTGGCCGGCGACGTGCACGCCGATTCGGCCAAGCGCGTCGCGTCGGCGGTCGGTGAGGGTGCGATGGCGGTCATGCTCGTGCACCGGTACCTAGCCTAAAACAGGAGGCGGGCAAATGAATTCAACCGAGAACGCGGACCGCAGCAGCCGATTGGTCTGCGACCCAGCGGAATTGCGCACCCTGTTCCTGTTCGAGAAATTGACCGACGAGCAGCTGGACTGGCTGTGCCGGGACGGGCGGGTCGAAACCATCGAGCCGGGCCTGGTTTTCCGCGAGGGCGAACCGGCCACCTGCTTCTACGTGCTGATGGAGGGCGAGGTCGTGCTGACCAAGCTGTCCGGCGGCACCGAGATCGAGCTGGTCCGCACCTCGCACCACGGCGCCTACTCCGGCGCCTGGATGGCCTACATCGGCGACAAGGTCGACCAGACCTACAACGGGTCGCTGAAGGTGACGGTGCCATCGCGGTTCTTCGTGCTCGACGCCGCGATCTTCGCCGAGATGATGAACGAATGGTTCCCGATGGCGGTGCACCTGTTGGAGGGCGTGTTCTTCGGCAACCGCAACGCCAACGCGCGGGTCGGCCAGCGCGAGCGGCTGCTCGCCCTCGGCTCGCTGTCGGCGGGCCTGACCCACGAGCTGAACAACCCGGCCGCCGCCGCCGTGCGGGCCACCTCCGGCCTGCGCGAACGGGTCGCGGGCATGCGGCACAAGCTGGCCATGATGGCCGACGGCAAGTTCGACACCGCGTCCCTCGGCGCGCTGGTGCGGCTGCAAGAGGAGGCCGCGGCGCAGGTGGCCAAGGCGCCGGAGCTGTCGCCGATGGAGGCCGCCGATCGCGAGGACGTGCTCGGCGAGTGGCTCGAGCAACACGACATCATCGACGGCTGGAGTCTCGCGCCGAACTTCGTCCAGGCGGGCTTCGATGTCGACTGGCTGGAGCGGGTGTCGGCCACCCTCGAAGGCGCCACGGAAAAGGTGTTCGAAGGCGCGATCCGCTGGTTGAACTACACCATCGAGACCGAGCTGATGATGAACGAGATCGCCGACTCCACCACGCGCATCTCCTCGCTGGTCAATGCGGCCAAACAGTATTCGCAGATGGACCGCGCGCCGTTCCAGGTGGTGGACATCCACGATCTACTGGACAGCACGCTGGTGATGCTCAGCCGCAAGATCGGCGACGGCGTCGAGGTAGTCAAGGAGTACGACCGCTCGCTGCCCCAAGTGCCTTGTTACGCAGCGGAATTGAACCAGGTGTGGACCAACCTGATCGACAACGCGGTCTACGCGATGGGCGGTCAGGGCACCCTGAGCGTCCGCACCAGGCACGAAAACGACTGTGCCGTCATCGAAATCGGCGACACCGGCCCCGGCATACCGGAGGACGTGCGCAGCCGCATCTTCGAGCCGTTCTTCACCACCAAGCCGATGGGCGAGGGCACCGGGCTGGGCCTGGACATCTCGTTCCGGATCGTGGTGAACAAGCACGACGGCGACATCCAGGTCGATTCCGAGCCGGGCAACACGCGATTCACCGTGTGGCTGCCGCTGAATCGCACGCCCGACGATCCGGCGGAGCAGAATCAGGCCGAACCGGAAACCACTTCAGGAGGTCAACGATGACGCAGGAGTTCGAGGGCATCGATATCGCGGTACCGCCCAGCGGCACCGGCTGTGTGGAATGCGAAGCGGCGCAAGGCTGGTGGGTGCATCTGCGCCGGTGCGCGCAGTGCGGGCACATCGGCTGTTGCGATACCTCGCCGGCCCAGCACGCCAGCCTGCACGCGAAAGACACCGGCCACCCGTTCATTCAGAGCTTCGAACCGGGCGAGGACTGGTACTACAACTTCACCACCGAGGAAATGTACGGCGACGGACCGGAACTCACCCCGCCGAACAGCCATCCGGCCGACCAGGGCGCGCCGGGCCCGCGCAACCGGGTGCCCGCGGACTGGCAGGCACACATCCACTGAAACCCCGCGCACCCGGTACGCTGCACCCGACGTGCCGGGTATGCCGGTGCTGATCGACGACATATCCACCGGGGAAAGCACGGTATGAAGCGAACTTCCGCCATCGTCCTGGTCACCGGGACGGTGGCCTTGCTGCTGGCAGGCTGCGGCCAGTCCGCGAACGATTCCGCCGATGCGAACGGCCTGCGCAAGGGCGACTCGTCCACCAGCGCGACCGCGTCGGCCGCGAAGCCGTCGGCCCCGGCCGCCGCGCCCAGCCCCGGCGCACCGGCCCCCGCGCCGACCGCCGAGCAGCCGGGCACGCCCGCGTCCGGCGATCCGACGAAGACCACCTGCGGCGAGTTCAAGAAGCTGGACACCGACGCGGAGAAGGCGGTGATCGAGCAGATCCTCGCGGCCAACCCGGACAGCACGTTCACCGGCAGCCCGAATGTCGCGCTCGGCACCGCCAAACTGGTCTGCCTGTCCGGCAGCGTGGCCGAGACCCCGGTCGCGGTCGCCGCCGGGATCGTGCCCAAGAACAAGTAGCCCCGCCCATCCCCGGCCACGAGCACGCTCCGGCGCGGCAGAATGGCACGGTGGCAGAACTCGCGCTCACCGCTCGACTGAACCCTTCCGCGGCCGACGCCCGGCGGGGGGTGGTGCGGCTGCATCCGGAGGCGCTGACCGCGCTCGGGCTGCGCGAGTGGGACGGCATCGCGCTGGTCGGCGCGCGCCGCACCGCGGCCGTGGTCGGCGTCGCCCCGGCGGACACCCCGGCCGGGGTCGCGCTGCTCGACGACGTGACGCTGTCCAACGCGGGCCTGCGCGAGGACGCGACGGTGGTCGTCGCGCCGGTGACCGTCTACGGCGCCAAGCAGATCTCGGTGAGCGGCTCGGTGCACGCCACCCGCACCATCCCGGCGGCGACGCTGCGCCAGGCGCTGCTCGGCAAGGTGGTGACCGTCGGCGACACGGTCTCGCTGCTGCCCCGCGATCTCGGCCCGGAGATCAGCTCCGCCGCTGCCTCCCAAGCACTTTCGCGGACCTTCGGGATCGCGTGGACCACCGAGTTGCTCACCGTCACCGCCACCGATCTGCGCGGCCCGGTCAGCGTGCAGCCGAACACCGCGGTCGTCTGGGGCGCCGGGGTGGTCGCGGCCAGAGACGCCGCCGACCGGGCGCTGGCGGGGACGCCGATCCCACCGGGCGAGGCGTCCCGCGGCGCGATCGAGGCCGCGGCGTTCGACGGCGCGGCAGGCTCGCAGGGCGCGTCGAACGGCCGGAGCGCGGCCGTCCGGGACGCCGATCCGCTGATCACCGTCAAAGATCTGGCGGGCGTGCACAGCCAGGCGACGAAGCTCACCGAGTGGCTCAGCCTCGCCCTCGACGAGCCCGAACTGCTCAAAACCCTCGGCGCGACACCGCGACTCGGTGTCCTGATCACCGGCCCGGCCGGCGTCGGCAAGGCCACCCTGGCCCGCGCGGTCACCGCGCCGCGCCGCATGGTCGAGCTGGACGGCCCGACCATCGGCGCCGCGGAGAGCGGCACCCGGCTGCGCGAGGTGGCCGAGGCGGTGGCCGATGTCTGTTCCGGACAGGGCGGCATCCTGCTGATCACCGATATCGACGCGCTGCTGCCCGCGCAGGCCGAACCGGTCGTCACGCTCATCCTGGATCAGCTGCGCGCCGCGGTCGCCGAGCCGTGCGTCGCCTTCCTCGCTACCACCGCACACCCCGCGGGGATCGATCCCCGGCTGCGCGCTCCCGACTTATGCGACCGCGAACTGGCCCTCGCGCTGCCCACCGCCCCGGTACGCAAGTCGCTGCTGGAACAGCTGCTGCGGCGAGTACCGACGGCAGACCTGAAGCTCGACGAAATCGCCGCACGCACACCGGGATTCGTGGTCTCCGACCTGGCCTCACTCTGCCGCGAGGCGGCCCTGCGCGCCGCATCGCGCGCCAGCAAGGAACACTCGGAACCCCAACTGACCCAACCCGATCTGCTCGGCGCGCTGAAAGTGATTCGGCCACTGTCACGTTCGGGCATGGACGAGCTGGCCATCGGCAGCCTCACCCTGGACGAGGTCGGCGACATGGTGGAGACCAAGCAGGCGCTGACCGAAACGGTGTTATGGCCACTGCGGCACCCGGATTCGTTCGCCCGGCTGGGCGTCGACCCGCCGCGCGGCGTGCTGCTCTACGGCCCGCCCGGCTGCGGCAAGACCTTCCTGGTGCGCGCGCTGGCGAGCACCGGCCAGCTCAGCGTGCACACGGTCAAGGGCGCCGAGCTGATGGACAAGTGGGTCGGCTCGTCCGAACGCGCGGTGCGCGAATTGTTCCAGCGCGCACGCGATTCCGCGCCCTCGCTGATCTTCCTCGACGAGGTGGACGCGCTGGCCCCACGGCGCGGCCAGACCGGTGATTCCGGCGTCGGTGACCGGGTGGTCGCCGCGCTGCTCACCGAACTCGACGGCGTGGAACCGCTGCGCGACGTGGTGGTGCTCGGCGCGACGAACCGCCCGGAACTGATCGACCCGGCGCTGCTGCGACCCGGACGGCTGGAGCGACTGGTCTTCGTGCCGCCGCCGGACAGCGCGGCCCGGCTGGAGATCCTGCGCACGGCCGGCCGCTCGGTGCCGCTGGCCGCCGACGTCGATCTCGCCGCGCTGGCCCGCAAGCTCGACGGCTACTCCGCCGCGGACTGCGCCGCGCTGCTGCGCGAGGCCGCGCTGACCGCCATGCGCCGCGACCTCGACGCCGCGGACGTCACCGCGGCGGACGTGGCGGCGGCCCGGGCCACGGTCCGCCCGTCGCTGGACGCGTTGCAGGTCGAGTCGCTGCGCCGCTACGCGGAGAACCGCGGGCAGTCCACGGGCAGCGAAGGCCGCTACCTCTGACCGTTCTGACATTTCGCCCATTTCGACATGCCGTCGCCAAGTGATGGCAATCACAGATTCGCTGGTCGAGCGCAGGTATGTTCGGCACGTGCGACGGATGGGTGATGCGTTCGACGCGGTCACGGCCTTCTTCGGCGCCGCGGTCGCGGGTGTGACGCTGTTCCTGCCGGTCACCTTCTCCTCGATCCGGCAGAGCACGCCGTATCAGATCACCAACCTGTGGGACAGCGTGCCGCGCGGCGCGGCCATCGGCGTGATCGTCGCGGTCGCGGTCGCCGTGCTGGTCGGCACCGCCTTCCGCCCGGCGACCGCGTGGCTGGTCGCGGTGTTCGGCATCCTCGCGCAACTGATCAATCACATTGCCGGACGCCATGTCTCGTCCGCCGACATGCTCACCACGCAGAACTACGTCGACTCGGTGTGCGCCGGGATCGTGCTCGGCGGGCTCGGCGTCGCGGCGCTGCGCAAGCCGGTGCCGGCCGCTGGCTTCGCGCTCGGCGGCGCGAGCTTCTTCGTGTTCAGCGACCTCGCGGACTTCCTGGACATCGACGACGATCCGCTCAACGTGCTGGAGACGCCGCCGAGCTGGCTGATCGCGCTGGCCATGGTGCTGCTGGTGCTGAGCGCCCTGCGCAATCGGACCAAGGCCGGGCAGCCGGAACCCGCGCGGTTGTCGATCGAGCTGCCGGTCGCGCCGATCCTCGCGGCCATGGTGCTCGCCCTGGTCATCCTGGCCATCACCGAATGGCTGCAACGGCAATACACCAACGCCCCCGCCATCAATCACGCCGTCGACATCGGGCTCACCGCCGCGGCCACGGTGTTCGCCGCGACCGCGGCCGCCATGCTGCTGCCCGGCCGCGACGGGTACGGCGTCTATCTCGCGGTCAGCCTGACCGCCGTGGCCGACGCCTTCGGCTATGCCGGCCGGCCCGGCTGGAGCGTCTGGGTGCTGCTCGCGCTCACCGCCGTCGGCCTGATCGCCGGGGCCAGGCGACCCTCGATGCTGGTGGCGGTCGCGTTGCTCGCGGCGATCGCGCTGTTCGCCATCCTCACCCCGCCCGAGGCGAACTGGATCCGCTTCGCCATCGGGAGCGCGGTGCTCGCGCTCACCGCCGGCTACTGCTGCTCGTCCGCGCGGCCGCGGTTCGCGCCGAGCGGCGTGCTGGCCATCGCCGCCCTCTACCTGCCGACGGCCATCTCCGTGCTGCCCGACGACAGCAAGAGCTGGCATCTGCCGGACAGCGCGGCGCACGACACCACGCCCGGGCGCACCGCGCTGGCGATCGTGCTTGGCAGCGCGGTCGGCCTCGCCGTGCTACACCACTTCCGGCCACGCGGCCGGCCGCAGGCCACCGACCCCTCGACCGACGCGGCGTTAGCGGATATATAGCCCCAGCGCCGCCGTGTACCCGACGCCATAGCCGCGCAGGCCGCGGAAATCCCCAGGCTCCACGTAAGATTGTCCCGCACCACCCCGCCGCCCCTACCCGACGGAGTGCAGTTTGCTCGCTATCCTGCTCGCCCTCGCCGCCGCCGCGCTCGTCGCACCGCTGTGGGTAAGGGCGCTGGGACGCAACGCTTTCTACCTGCTTGCCCTGGTGCCGCTCGGCGGCCTCGGCTGGGTCGTCGCGAATTGGGGTAGCACACAGCGGGTTCGGCTGGAGTGGGCGCCGAGCATCGAGATGAACATCGATCTGCGTTTCGACTCGCTCGCCGCCATCATGTCCGCGCTGGTGCTCGGCATCGGCGCGCTGGTGCTCGGCTACTGCGCCAGATACTTCGAGGACGACGAGCCGCGCCTCGGCGTGTTCGCGGCCGAGATGGTCGGCTTCGCCGGGGCCATGTTCGGCCTGGTGACCAGCGACAACATGCTGTTGCTCTTCGTTTTCTGGGAAGTGACGACGGTGCTGTCGTTCCTGCTCGTCGGCCACAACGCCGAGCAGGCGAACAGCCGCCGCGCCGCCATCCAGGCGCTGCTGGTGACCGCCGCGGGCGGGCTGGCGATGCTGGTCGGCCTGATCATCCTAGGCGAGGCGAACCACAGCTACCTGCTCTCCGACCTGCTGGCCCGCGCGCAACCGCCGAGTGGGCTCGCGGTGAACGTCGCGGTGGTGCTGATCCTGATCGGCGCGCTGAGCAAGTCCGCCGTGGTGCCGCTGCACTTCTGGCTGCCCGGCGCGATGGCCGCGCCGACGCCGGTCAGCGCGTATCTGCACGCCGCGGCCATGGTCAAGGCCGGTGTGTACCTGATCGCGCGGCTCGCGCCGGTATTCGCGGAGAACCCGGTCTGGCATCCGCTGGTGCTCACCCTCGGCGTGGCATCGATGCTGCTGGCCGGGTTGCGCGCGCTCGAGGTGGTCGATCTGAAGCTGGTGCTCGCCTTCGGCACGGTGAGCCAGCTGGGCTTCCTGGTCGTGCTGGTCGGCATCGGCACGCCGGACGCGGCGCTGGCCGGGGTGGCGATGATCGTGGCGCACGCGTTGTTCAAGGCGTGCCTGTTCATGGTCGTCGGGATCATCGATCACGGCGCGGGCACCCGCGATCTGCGCCGACTATCCGGGCTCGGCCGCCGCGCGCCGGTGCTGTGCGGCATCGCCATCCTGGCCGCGTTGAGCATGGCCGGGATTCCGCCGCTGGTCGGGTTCGTCGGCAAGGAGAGCGCGCTCGGCGCGATCCTGGACGCGGACACGCTCAACGGCCCCGCGCGGGTGGCGCTCGCGGTCGGCGTGGTGTTCGGCTCGATGCTGACCGTCGGCTACAGCATTCGCTTCGTCTGGGGCGCTTTCGCGGACAAGCAGGGCGTCGCGCGGCCGACCGCGCACGGCGCGCATCGGGTCCGCCGGGTCTCCGACTACGCCGAAAGTCCCGGTCCGGTGGTGGAATTCGGTGACGGCAAGCACGCCACCGACGACGGTGGCTGGCATGCGCCGGGAACGCTGTTCCTGGCCGCACCGGCGATCCTCGCGGTCGCGAGCCTGGCCGCCGGTCTGGCCGCGCCGGGGACGGATCGCCTGCTGAGCCCATACGCCGAAACGTTTTCCGAAGACCTGCTCACCTATCTTGCGCTGTGGCACGGCTTTACCGTCCCGCTGGGGCTGACGGTGCTGATCATCGCGGGCGGCATCGCGCTGTTCCAGCTGCGCGACCGGCTCCGGGATCCGGCCCGCCCGCGGCTCGGCAACGCCGACCGGGCCTACGACGCGACCCTGCGCGGCATGGACCGGCTCTCGCTGCGGATGACCAGCGCGGTGCAGCGCGGGTCGCTGCCGCTGAGCCAGGCGACCATCCTCGGCACGCTGATCATCCTGCCGACCGTGCTGCTCGCCCTCGGCACCCGCACCGGAGTCCAACTGCGCCTGTGGGATTCGCCGTTGCAGGCGGTGATCGGCGCGATCATGGTGGCGATGGCGCTCGGCGCGACGGTGCTGCGCAACCGGCTGGCCAGCGTGCTCGTCGTCGGCGTCACCGGGTACGGCTGCGGCGTGATCTTCGCGCTGCACGGCGCGCCCGATCTCGCGCTGACCCAATTCCTGGTCGAGACACTGACCCTGGTGATCTTCGTGCTGGTGTTGCGCGCCTTCCCGGCGGAGATCGAGGCGGGCCGGGCGACCCCGTTCAAGGCGCGCCGCGCGGTGCTCGCCGCGCTGGTGGGCGCGTCCGTCACGGTGCTCGGCGCGTTCGCCGTCGCCGCCCGCACCGCCGAACCGATCTGGCACCGGATCCCCGATGCCGCTTACCAATTCGGCGGCGGCAAGAACGCGGTCAACGTCCTGCTGGTCGACGTCCGCGCCTGGGACACCCTCGGCGAGATCTCGGTGCTGGTGGTCGCCGCGACCGGCGTCGCCTCGCTGGTGTTCCGCAGCCGCCGCTTCGGCAGCGCGCCGCGCGCGGCCGATTCACCCAACTACGACCCGGATCTGGTGAGCTGGCTGCCCGCCGGGCGACTGGTCGATCGCGCGGACCGCTCGATGGTCATGCAGATCACCACCCGGCTGGTGTTCCCGACCATCATGGTGCTGTCGGTGTATTTCTTCTTCTCCGGCCACAACGCGCCGGGCGGCGGATTCGCCGGCGGGCTCACCGCCGGACTCGCGCTGACGCTGCGCTATCTCGCCGGTGGCCGGTACGAACTCGGCGAGGCGCTGCCGGTCGACGCCGGCCATCTGCTCGGGGCCGGACTGGCCCTGTCCACCGGAACCGCCGTCGGCTCACTGTTTTTCGGCGTTCCGCCGCTGTCCTCGGCGATCTTCGAGGTGACGCTGCCGCTGCTCGGCCACATCAAGCTGGTGACCGCGCTGTTCTTCGACCTCGGTGTCTATCTGATCGTGGTCGGCCTGGTGCTCGATGTGCTGCGCAGCCTCGGCGCGCGCCTGGACAGCGAGCTGGCCCCGCGCGAAACCACCTCGGTGACCGGAGGTTCCGCACGATGACCGCCAACCTGACGCTGCTGATCGTCATCGGCATCCTGGTCGCCTGCGGGGTGTATCTGATCCTGGAGCGCGCGGTGTCGAAGATGCTGCTCGGCCTGATCCTGTTCGGCAACGCGGTGAATCTGCTGATCATCACCCTGGCCGGCCCGGACGGGCGCGCGCCGATCCAGGGCCAGACCGACTCCACCCAGCGCGACACCGCCGACCCGCTCGCCCAGGCCATGGTGCTCACCGCGATCGTGATCACCATGGGCCTCGCGGCCTTCGTGCTCGCGCTGGCCTACCGCTCCTTCACCATCACCACCACCGACGATGTCGAGAACGACCAGGAAGACGTCGATATCGCCCGCAGGCGCGAGCGAGAGGATCCGGAAGATTGAACCTCTCCCCCGGCCTGCTACCGATCCTCATGCCGCTGCCCGTGCTGGTGCCGCTGCTCGCGGCCGCGGGCACGCTGATCTTCGGGCGCAGGCCACGGACCCAGCGCACCATCATGCTCTGTGCCCTCACCGGTGTGGTCGTCATCTGCGGATTGCTGCTCTATCTGGCCGACCGCGACGGCACCACCGCGTTACAGGTCGGCAACTGGGAGACGCCGATCGGCATCACGCTGGTGGTGGACCGGTTGTCCGCGGCAATGTTGCTCGTCTCGTCGATCGTGCTACTCGCCGTGGCGCTCTACGGTTCCGGGCAGAACATCCGCGACGGCGGCGAACGCCAGCCGACCTCGATCTACCGGCCCACCTATCTGGTGCTGACCGGCGGCGTCGCGGCCGCGTTCCTGGCCGGCGATCTGTTCAACCTGTTCGTCGGCTTCGAGATCCTGCTCGCCGCCTCGTTCGTGCTGCTGACCGTCGGCGGCACCGAGGAACGGATCCGCGCGGGTGTGTCGTATGTGATGGTCTCGATGCTGTCGTCGCTGATCTTCCTGACCGGCATCGGCCTGACCTACGCGGCCACCGGCACGCTGAACCTGGCCCAGTTGGCCCAGCGGATCGGCGCGGTGCCGGAGGGCACCCGCACCGCCATCTACGCGGTGCTGCTGGTGGCGTTCGGCATCAAGGCCGCGGTGTTCCCGCTGTCCAACTGGCTGCCCGACTCCTACCCCACCGCGCCCGCCCCGGTGACCGCGGTGTTCGCCGGCCTGCTCACGAAAGTCGGTGTGTACGCGATCATCCGGACACATTCGCTGCTGTTCCCCGGCGGTGAGTTCGATTCGATCCTGCTGGTCTGCGGGTTGCTCACCATGCTGGTCGGCATCTTCGGCGCGATCGCGCAGAGCGACATCCGGCGACTGCTGTCGTTCACCCTGGTCAGCCACATCGGGTACATGATCTTCGGCGTCGGGCTGGCCAGCACGGCCGGGCTGGCCGGCGCGGTTTTCTATGTGGCGCACCACATTCTGGTGCAGACCGCGCTGTTCCTGGTGGTCGGCCTGATCGAGCGGCAGGCGGGCTCGACCTCGCTGCGCCGGCTCGGCGGACTGGCCACCGCGAGTCCGATCCTGGCCGTGCTGTTCCTGATTCCGGCGCTGAATCTCGGTGGCATTCCGCCGTTCTCGGGGTTCATCGGCAAGGTCGCGCTGTTGCAGGCGGGCGCGGAGGACGGCTCCGTGCTGGCTTGGACGCTGGTGGCAGGTTCGGTGCTCACCAGCCTGCTCACGCTGTACGCCGTCGCGCGGGTGTGGAGCAAGGCCTTCTGGCGGCCGCGGGTGGAGGCGCCGGAGGGACACCTCACCGCCGCGCGAACGCCTTCGCTGATCGAGGATTCGACCGACGTGCTCTACGACGAACGCACCCACCCGGGCCGGATGCCGTTCCTGATGGTCGGTTCGACGGCGGCGTTGGTCGCGGTCGGACTCAGCCTGACCGTGCTGGCGGGCCCGATCCTGCGCATCGCCGACCGAGCGGCCGACGACCTGCGCGATCCCGGCGTGTATATCACTGCGGTGCTGGGTAATTCGCCCGCCGAGCCGGGAGCCCCCCGATGAGCGGGGTGAGTCGGGAGACGGTCGTGCGGGTCGGCGTGCTGAGCTGGCTCACCGTCGTCTGGATCGCGCTGTGGGGCGACCTCAGCATCGCCAACCTGCTGGCCGGGCTCGCGGTGGGCGCGCTGATCATGGTGGCGCTGCCGCTGCCCCGGGTACCGGTGAACGGCAGGCTGCATCCGCTGTCGATGCTCGAATTGATCGTGGTGGCCTCGTATTACGCGATCGAGTCCAGTCTTCAGGTGGCCTGGTTCGCGATCCGGCCCGCGAAACCGCCGGTCTCCGGTGTGCTGCGCGTCTACCTGAGCACCAAGTCCGATCTGGTGCTCGTGCTGTGCACCGACCTGTTGAACCTGATCCCGGGCACCATGGTGCTGGAGATCGATCGGCGGCGCTGCGTCGTCTACGTCCACGTGCTGGACGTGAGCAGCGACGCGGCGGTGGACAAGTTCTACCGGACGACCCGCCGCCTGGAGAAGCTGCTCATCTCCTCGTTCGAGCGCCATTCCGAATGGCGCTCGACCCCATCCAGACCTCCGGAGGTGGAGCTGTGACCGTCGTCGCCATCATCGCGGGCGTGCTGCTGACCGCCGCCGCCGTGATCACCAGCTACCGCATTCTGGCCGGGCCGAGCACCCTGGACCGGATCGTCGGCATCGACTCGCTGATGGCGATCGCCGCCTCCGGGCTGGCCGTCTGGGCGGCCTACAGCGAGGACACCACGATCATCCCGGCGATCATCGCGCTGGCCCTGGTCGGCTTCCTCGGCTCAGCCGCCGTCACCCGCTTCCGCGTGAAGGACGAACAACAGTGACCCCGAAGCCGCTGGGCCGACCGGCATTCCGGAACGGAGGCGACCGATGACCGTGTGGCAGTGGATCTCCGGCGCGCTCATCCTGTTCGGCGCCACCCTCGCGCTGACCGCGTCCATCGCGATCGTGCGTTTCCCCGACACCCTCACCCGCATGCACGCCGCCACCAAACCCCAAGTGATCGGCCTGATCCTGGTGCTGGACGGGGCCGGCATCGAACTACTGGGCCACGGCAATGTCTGGGCCCTGGTCCTGGTCGGCCTGTTCACCCTGCTGACCGCCCCCGTGGTCGCCCACCTGATCAGCCGCACCGCCTACCGCGAACAGAGCCACCGCGACGGCTTGCTCACCGTCAACGAACTGGGCAACACCATCGACTGAGTTCGGCCCGCACATGCGATTCAACCACTCTGATCGACTGTACAGAATCCCGTACAGTATATGAGGTGACCGCCATGAGAGGAACTGCGATGCGCCCCATTTCCATCACCGAGGCACGCGCCAACCTAGCCGCAGTCCTGGATTCGGCTACCGAAGACTTCGAGGAGGTCGTCATCACTCGCGCCGGGCACGAGCCCGCCGTCGTCATTTCCCTTCGCGAGTACGAGTCACTGAAGGAAACCGCATACCTCCTGGGCAATCCCGCCAATGCCCGGCACCTGGAGCAGTCGATAGCACAGCTGCGAGCAGGTGAAGCCGAACCCCACGATCTCATCGACCCCGATGCGGAAAACGTCGAGTGAAGATACTTTTCACCCCCAATGGCTGGGCGGACTACTTGTGGTGGCAAGCCAATGATCGGGCGACCCTGAAACGGGTGAACAAACTTATCGACGACATCACTCGCAACGGCTACGACGGTATCGGCAAGCCAGAAGCGTTGCGCCAGAACCTCGCCGGGTTCTGGTCCCGCCGCATCAGCCAAGAACACCGCATCGTCTACGTCATCGAGGATGACACGGCCAAGATCATCTCCTGCCGCCACCACTACGAATAGCTCAGACCAGGGCTGACTCAGCGCGAAGCGGTTTCGACCTCGCGTTGCGATGCCGCGGTCTGCCGCTGTCCGGCGAACCAGGTGGCGTGGAAGCCCGCGGCCAACCCGGCGAGCAGCGCCAGCACGACCGTGCCGGCCAGGACCGGGTATTCGGCCATCTGCACCGGCAGGTAGCGGTAGGAGAGCAGCAGCACGGCGAGCACCAGCGCGCCGCCCGCGACCAGCCGGATGCGGAACCAGCCCCAGCCGCGTTCCGGATCGCGCAGCGCCGACTCGACGGTCAGGCACAGCACCGCGCCCGCGACGAGGTCCACGCCGTAGTGGTAGCCGAAGCCGAGGGTCGCGGTCACCGTGGCGAGCAGCCAGAACGCGCCGCCCCAGCGCACCACGCTCGGCGCGGGACCGCCGTCGGTGTCGCGGCGGGTGTGCAGGAACACCGACAACGCCCAGGCGGTGTGCATGGACGGCATGCAGTTGCGCGGCGTCGCCGAGTCGAACGGCATCGGCATCGGGTTGCGGTCCAGCGGCGGCACCACGCTCGGCCAGTAGTTGCCCAGTTGCAGCCCGTGCCCGTCCGCGCCGAACGCGAACATCGGCCCGACCACCGGGAAGATCACATAGACGATCGGGCCGACCAGCCCGAGCACCAGAAACGTGCGCACCAGATAGTGCGTCGGCCAGCGGCCACTGGACACCACCCGGCGCAGCTGCCACACCGCCACCACGATCGCCGCGACCGGCAACTCGATGTAGACCCAGTGCAGCACCCCGTAGACGACCGGCCCGAGCACGTCGAGCACCCGGCCCATCACCCAGGACGGATCGCCCAGCGCGTGATCGGCGAGCAGCACGTATTCATCGAGCACCGTCGGCCTGCTCATGATGGTGACGTGCAGCCACACATCACCGACCTTGGTGGCGAGAACAAGGAGCGCGCCCAACGCCGCGGCATGCAGCGCGTTGCGCCGTTCGGTCCCGTCCCAGCGGAACCATGCGTACACCGCGAGCCCGGTGAGCACGATCACCGGACCGTTGCCGATCGCGAACGACTCACCGGCCAGCAGCCGAATACCCGCCCACACCACGTCGATGCCCACGGCCGCACTCAGCGCGATGATCCGCCGCCGGGTCGAAATGCCAACCAGCGCAAGGACCAGACCCGCCCACGGCACCGACATAGACTTGGGGGTGCCGACGTAGTCCTGCCACAGGCTGCCCAGCGGTCCCTGGAACCCTTCGCGCATCGCCACGATTTGCAGCGCGATCAGCAGTACCGGCACCGCGGCGACGCCCGCCGCGACCCAGACCCGGGCCGGCGGCACGCGCAACCGAGGAGCGGCACTTCCTACTCTGGGTCCCGGGTCTTCGACAAGCACTCGACCATAGTAAACGGGGGGTGAACGCCATCCCACCGGCCGACTGAACAGTGGGCAACCGTACCCACCGCGGCTTTACTGCTCGAGCTCCTTGACCAGCGCGTCTACCACCGCAACCAGGTCGCCCTGGGCCGCGGCGGCGACTTTGCGCTGCCGCTGGTATGACGCACCTCGCTCCGGGATCTCCGCGACGAAGGCCAATTCGTCCGCGCAGCCGAGCCGTTTCGCGGTCGGCTCCAGCCGGTTCAGCAGGTCGGTCACGTCGTCGGTGACCAACCGCTCGTTGCTCTTGTCGTCCACGATGACGATCGCGTCCAGGCCGTAGCGGGCGGCCCGCCACTTGTTCTCCTGCACGTGCCACGGCGGCAGCGAGGGCAGCGTCTCGCCCTCCTCGAGCCTGCGGTCCAGGTCGACGATCAGGCAGTGGATCAGCGCGGCCATCGCGGCCAGCTCGGCGCGGGTGGACACCCCGTCACACACCCGGACCTCGATCGTCCCCCACTTCGGCGCCGGGCGGATGTCCCAGTGCATCCCGCCGAGCTGCTCGAACACCCCCGTCTTGAACTGGTCGTGCACGAAATGCTCGAAGCCACGCCAGTTTTCGAACTGGAACGGCAGACCGGCCGTGGGTAGCTGCTGGAACATCAGCGTCCGGTTGCTGGCGTAGCCGGTGTCCGAGCCCGCCCACATCGGCGAGGACGCGGACAGCGACAGCAGGTGCGGATAGTGGATCAGCAGCGCGTTCAGGATCGGAAAGACCTTGTCCCGGTGCGAAACTCCGACGTGCACGTGCACGCCCCAGATCATCATCTGGCGGCCCCACCACTGGGTGCGCTCGATCAGCTCGTCGTAGTGCTCCGAGCGGGTCAGCTGCTGCGCCGACCACTGCGCGAACGGATGGGTGCCCGCGCAGAACAGGTCGACGCCGAGCGGGTCGGCGGCGCGCCGGACCGCGGTCATGGTGCCGTGCAGGTCCTCGACCGCGTCGCCGACGGTCTCGTGCACCCCCGTGACCAGCTCGACGGTATTGCGCAACAACTCCTTGGTCACCTGTGGGGTGCCGTCGTGCGCGTGTAGATCGCCCAGTGAATCGAACACCGCCGCAGCGGTATTCGATAGATCGCGGCTCACCTTGTCGACGAGTGCGATCTCCCACTCGATACCTATGGTGGGCCGGGGCGATCCATGGAAGGGAACGTGTTCTCTGCCTGCCCCGGCCATATCGGCTCCTGCGCTACTGGATCACACCGCAGGCAACGCGGCCGCCCGCGTCGCCTGTCGCTAGCGTTGTATCGTCCGGGCCGGCAACGCCGTCGGCTCGGAGGTACCGGTTCGGGATGTTGCCGAAGTTGTCGGCATCGGCGTGGATCATCAACGCCTTGTTCTTCAGATCGTCGAGGGTCAGCGCGTCGGTGGTGGTGACCAGCTTCGCGGTGCCGTCCGAGCGGACCTCGAGCGAGGTGAGGTCGCCGCTGGCCGGGTGCGTGTTGGCGCTGCCGACCTGCAGATGGCCACCGGCGGAAAGGAAGTCGCCGGACGGGCCGCCGGTCGGCGCGACCGAGTTGGCCTCGCACTTGCCGATCGAGTGCACGTGCAGGCCGTGGAAGCCGGGCCGCAGGCCGTGCGCCTCGACGGTGAACTGCAGGTGGTTGCCGTCCTTGACGATGTTGGCGGTGGCGACCGAGGCGCCCGCGGCGTCCTTCAGATCGACCTTCACACCCTTGTTCGACTCCGCGTTGCCGGTTTCCTTGCCGGATTCGCCGGCCGGCGGGGCGGCCGCGCCACTCCACACGGGCGGGGTCGTTCCCTTGACGTCACTCGACTCCTGGCTGTTGGTGCAGCCTGCGAGGCCGAGGACCGCGACCGCGAGCACCGGGGTCACAGTCCGCCAGGACGGGCGACGAGTTGTGGACGGGGCCATCGGGGAACTCCTTTATGAGTACCGAGTTTACGAAGTTTACGAGTAAAGCTGGGTGGACACGTTCGTTACCGGACAAGATGATGCCACGTCCGCCGTGTCGCGCCGTGACAGGCCCGTTCAGCGGCAGGTCGCCAGTTGGCGCGACCGAGGTCGCCAGTTGTCAGTTACCCGTCACGATGACGGTTACACCGGGCGAGGACTCGCCCAATCCACTCGACTTCGATTCCGCGGTGATGCCGAGCTCCTGCGCGATGGCCTGCCCGGCCTCTTTGTCGCCCGGCGAATTGCCGTAGTACACCGTCGTTTTCGGGATATTGACGCCGGGGTAGTTGCCCGTCTCGACGACATTCCAGCCGTCGGCGGTGAGCTGATTCGCGGTCTTGCCGGCCAGCCCGGCGATCATGCTGTTGTTCAGCACGCGCACCGGAACCGCCTTCGCGGCGGCCGCCGAACCGGTGGTGGTGGCCGGCGTCGTGGTGGTCGGGGTGGTGGTCGTCGAGGACGGCGCGGCGGAGCTGGACGGCGCGGCGTCCGACGTCTTCGCGACGGTGGTGCTCGCGGGTACCTGCGGCGCGGGGGTGGCGGTGGTCGAGGTGGCCGATTCCGACGGACCGGAACTCGACGGATCGGCATCGGACTTCGACAGCGACATCGCTCCCAGGCCACCGAATACGATGGCCAGTGCGATCAACACCATCGCCAACGCTCGCAATGGCGGCCCACCGGAGGTGGGATTCGGGTAGCTCACCTAGTCGAGCCTAGCCCGGTCATACCTGGAAACCGAGCCGTCGCGCGGCCCTGGCTTTTTGCCTGCTCGCCCGCAGCCTGCGCAACCGCTTGACCAGCATGGGGTCGGCGGCGAGCGCCTCCTGCCGGTCCACCACCGCATTGAGCACCTGGTAGTACCGGGTGGGCGACATGCCGAACAGCTCCCGGATGGCTTCTTCCTTGGCCCCCGCGTACTTCCACCACTGGCGCTCGAAGGCCAGGATGTCGTGTTCGCGACGGCTCAGCCCGTCGCCGTCGCCGGTCGTTTCCGCTGCCGTGACATCGTCGCTCGCGGAAGGGTCGCCCTGGATCGCGGAAAGATTCCGTGCCGCTGCGCCGTCCATCTTGCTCCCTCGCCGAGTTACCACCAGACGAAAAATGGTGCTTGTACGTCGCGGATCATTCAACCACGAGAGCGTGGGATCGCCGGGTCTACGGCGCGGCGTGTTCCCTACCTGCCGGTAGGCGTGTCGCGGGAAGGTTGCCGCCCCCGCACGGTCGGCGGCCGGGCGGCGCGGCAATAATTGGTCCCATGGCTATCCTCCCGATCGTGATCGTCGGCGACCCGGTTCTGCACAACCCGACCGAACGGGTCACCCATTCACCGGAGGAATTGGCCGAGCTCATCGCGGATATGTACGACACGCTCGACGCCGCCCACGGTGTCGGCCTCGCCGCCAACCAGGTGGGCGTGCCGCTACGCCTGTTCGTCTACGACTGCCCGGATGTCGCGCCCGACGGCACCGCGACCCGACGCCGCGGCGCGGTGATCAACCCCGTGCTGGAGACCTCGGCCATACCGGAGACCATGCCGGACCCGGACGAGGACGAAGAGGGGTGCCTGTCGGTGCCCGGCGAGCAGTATCCGACCGGCCGGGCCGAATGGGCCAAGGTCACCGGCACCGACGAGCACGGTAAGCCGGTGGAGATCGAGGGCAAGGATTTCTTCGCCCGGATGTTGCAGCACGAGGTCGGGCACCTCGACGGGTTCCTCTATGTCGACGTGTTGATCGGGCGCAACGCCCGTGCGGCGAAGAAGGCGATCAAGCGCAACGGCTGGGGCACACCGGGTCTCAGCTGGATTCCCGGTACGGTCGCGGATCCGTTCGGCCATGACGACTGACGGAGCCGACACCGGCGCGTCCATTCCGCTCGGCCGCCGGGTGGTCCTGCGTTATCGACTGCCCGCGGGTTATCCACAACCGCTCACCGATGTGATCGGCGAATTGCTGTCGCTGGATCCGCCGACCGTGCGCGGAGCCGACGGACAGGTCGTCTCGGTAACACCGGATCGGGTGGTCGCGCTGAAAGCGTTGGGGCCGAGGCCGATTCGGACCAAGGAAATCCGGTCGCTGGAAGCGGCCGCGGCGGACGCCTGGCCGGGTATCGAGCACACCTGGATCGACGGGTGGCTGGTGCGGGCCGGGCACGGGTACACCGGGCGCGCCAATTCCGCTGTGCCGCTGGGTGGTTCCGACGGGCCCGCGGTGGTGACGCCGGACGCGATCCAGCGCATCGGCGAGTGGTACACCGCGCACGGGTTGCCGCTGCTGCTCGCGCTGCCTGATCGGCTCGCGCCCATTCCGCCGGGCTGGGACAGCTGGCGGGAGACCGTGATGCTGGCCATCGACATCGAGAATTTCGTGCTCCCGCAAGGGCCTTCGATGGTGCGCGTCGCCACCGCGCCGGACCGGGCCTGGCTGGAGTTGAATCGCTACGAGGGGGAACCGCCTACGCCGCAACGACCTTCGTCGCGGGAACCGGACGTCGAGGTGCTGACCGCGGTGCGCGACGGCGAGCTGGGGTTCGCCTCGCTCGGCGTGCCGACGCCGATCGCGATCGGGCGCGGCGCGGTCACCACGGCGCCGGACGGGCGGCGCTGGGTCGGCCTCACCTGCGTGGCGGTCGGCGCGGAACATCGCCGCAAGGGGCTCGGTTCGCTGGTGTGCGCGGAGTTGATCCGGTGGGGGCACGGGCGGGGCGCGACGCACGCGTACCTTCAGGTCGAGGCCGGCAACAGTGGCGCGCTGGCGCTGTATCGCGAGCTGGGTTTCGTCGAGCACCACATGTATCGGTACGCGTCTCCGACCAACCACCCACACGGGTCCGCCGACCTCCGGTAAAACGGAGTCATAGCCCCAACGAAGGAAGGCACCTGTGCGCCTCGCCACCTGGAACGTCAATTCGATCCGCTCCCGGCTCGACCGGGTCGCGGAATTTCTGGATCGCCAGGATATCGACGTGCTGGCGATCCAGGAGACGAAGTGCCGCGACGACCAGTTCCCGTTCGAGCGATTCGACGAACTCGGTTACGAGGTAGCCCATCTCGGCATCAACCAGTGGAACGGGGTGGCCATCGCGTCCCGGGTCGGCCTGAAGGATGTGGAGTTCGCCTTCCCGAATCAGCCCGGCTTCGACAAGGAGGCCGGTGAGTCGCTGATCAGCGCGCCGGTCGTCGAGTCCCGCGCGCTCGGCGCCACCTGCGGCGGCGTCCGGGTCTGGAGCCTGTACGTGCCCAACGGCCGTGCGCTGGACGATCCGCACTACACCTACAAGCTGGAATGGCTTGCCGCCCTGCGCGAGAACGGCGCGTGCTGGCTCGCCGAGGACCCCGAGGCGAAGATCGCCCTGGTCGGTGACTGGAATATCGCCCCCACCGACGACGACGTCTGGTCCGTCGACTTCTTCGAAAACAAAACCCACACTTCGCAACCCGAGCGCGACGCCTTCCAGTCCTTCCTCGACACCGGCTTCGCCGACGTCATGCGCCCCTTCGCCCCTGGCCCCGGCATCTACACCTACTGGGACTACACCCAACTCCGCTTCCCCCGCAAAGAGGGCATGCGCATCGACTTCATCCTCGCCTCCCCCACCCTGGCCACCACCGCCACCGACGCCGTAGTCGACCGCGAAGAACGAAAAGGCAAGGGCGCCAGCGACCACGCCCCGGTAATCGCCGAATTCACCGTCTGACCGCGCCATCCGCCCCCAGGCCGGATCAGGAGACTATTTTCATTGACTTTATCTTTAGCACTTTGATACTGTGCTGAGGCGTTGACCTTTCTCAAAGCGTAAAGTGAAGCCAGGAGGGCGGCCGTGGAGCATGAGCTTGTTGTCGACAACGAAGTATTCGAGGCCCTCGTAGCAGCAAGGCGCGGCTTCGAAAGCGCCAACGACGTGCTCCGCCGCTTGCTTCTTGGCAGCCGCAGCACAGGTACCACTAAGAATATGACGAACTCGGGGCAGCAGCGCGCCGGACAACTGGCGGCGCTACTGGAACGAGGCTTGATCGAAAGTGGTGACGAACTTCGCCATGAACGTGTCCGCAGCGGCCAAGTCTTTGTGGCCGAAGTCCTCGACGACGGGCTGCTCCGGACAGACAAGGGCATTTACAGCGCGCCGTCCCCAGCGCTCAAAGCCCTGGTCGGATCGGATATCAACGGTTGGCAGAACTGGATCCATACCCGGTCCGATAAGACGCTGAGCCAGCTACGGGACTCCCTCTAATCTTGTAGACTTTGCCGAAAAGATAGCTAGAGATAAAGAGAACCGACCGCCCCTCCCTGGTGCGGGAGCGGACGATCGGCCATGTCCATCTATCTTATCAAAGGTGCTTCGATGAGTAACCCGCAACGCGCGTGTCCTCGATCTCACCGGGGACACCGATGACCTCCTACGACAAGCCGTTCAAGACGCACGCACAGCAGTTGGAACTGCTGCGTGGGCGCGGCATGCACATCGCCGATGACGCAGTCGCCCTGCGGGCGCTGCGAAATATCGGCTACTACCGGTTGAGCGGCTACTGGTACATCTACCGCGTCTGGACGAAATTTGTATGTGGAACTGGTGCCGCACCGCATATCGAGGTAGGCGACCAGTTCAAACCGGGAACCACCTTCGATCGGGTCCTGGATCTCTATGAATTCGACCGACGTCTTCGATTGCATGTGCTGGATGCGATCGACCGCGTCGAGGTAGCCCTGCGCGTGCGACTCGGCTACACACTCGGTGCAGGCCACGCATTCGCGCATCTCGACCGTACGGCACTGGATGAGACGTTCACCCAGTATGACGGCCGGAATCCCATTGCGAGCCAGTCGCTTTGGCTGTCCAGTGAGCACGCCAAATGGTTGACGAATGTCCGCCGGGACGAGAAAAGATCGAAACACGACTTCGTCAAGCACTTCAAATCCAAATACGGTATGCCGCTGCCTGTCTGGGTTGTCACGGAACTTCTGACCTTCGGCAGCGCAGCAACATTACTGGCCGGCTTGAAACAACGACAGAAGAACATGATCGCGGCCGAGTTCGGGATCTTCGACGAGCATTGCGACGGTGACGGCGCAGCACTGACCAAGTGGGTTGCCAATCTCGTCTACCTGCGCAATACCTGCGCCCACCATGGCCGCCTGTGGAATCACAACCTCGTCGACCAGCTCGGCAGACTCGAGGGAACCCCGGATCTCGCCCACGCGAGTGGAGTGCATCAACGCTCGCGGATCTATGCGTCACTCGCTGTCCTCGCCTATCTCACGAGCCAACTCGATCCCGAGTCGACGTGGCGCACCGACACCGCCGCCATGATCGAGTCCGGCCTCGCCGCTATCGGTGAGTCACCCGATCGGATCGGCTGCCCGCCACTGTGGCACACAGAACCCATATGGTCCGTGGACTACAAGCCGCCAGCGGATCCGATTCCGGTCGAGCACCGCGAAATACTGCGGCAGTTCGAGTGCATCGGTACGGCGGACGTCGGCTTGATTATCGATGCGAGTCCGAACTCCAAGCGCCGCGCCAGCGCAGTGCGGTATCACCGTGCCCGCAATGAATTAATCGGCTTACCGGTCGCAAACACGTACCGGTTTCCAGTATTTCAATTCGATACCGCCAGTGCACGTATAAACCCGCTCGTGGCGTACACCAACGTCGCACTCGGAGCCAGAGACGACCCGTGGGGTGCAGCAACATGGTGGGGTGCACCGAACATCAATGTGAACAACGCCACGCCGATAGATTCGCTGCTGGCAGGGACCCTCACGCAGTTGATGATCGACACCGCGCTTACCGCCAGGACTCCAAGCAGTAGTCCGGCGTCAGTCGGTACCCAATTCACGGACTGACGCCGGTCGCCGCTCAACTGGCCGAGGCGCTCGAGCGGTTGGTGCGGCCGTAGCGTTCGCGCGCTTCCTGCGGCGTGACGGTTACTGGGTTCTGTGGGATGCCTGCTTCCAAGTGCTCGCGGTAGAGGCGGGCGGTCATGGGGCCCAGGAAGTTTCCGAGTACGGCTTGTTTGGCCTGCTCGTTGCCCAGGGCCTTGATTGCCATTCGCATCGGGATGCGGTAGCCGCGGTCGATGAAGGCCGGGTGGTCGAAGCCGCCGGTGGTGCGCATCCATTTGGGGAGGGTGGCGATGGTGGCGGGGGCTACCAGGCGGCTGCCGGACCAGAGTTTGACGCCGCGGTCGCGCGGGGTGTGCAGGAGGTAGTGCATGCCCTGGTGGGCCCGTTCGGAGGTGCAGAGTTTGGGGCGCATGGCGGCGAAGTAGTCGCGGACCTCGGCGCGCGACCTCGGGACGTCGGCGGGCTTGCAGGTCTGCAGCTCGGCGGCGATCACGCATTCGGCCCAGTAGCGCTGTTCCTCGGCGGGAGTGAGCGGGCCGGGGCCGTAGACCTCGTAGCACTTGAGCACCGAGTGCCAGCCGGTGACGTGGATCCACAGTTGTGAGTCGGGATTGTTTGCGCTGTACCGCTTTCCGCTGATCGGCTCGATGCCGGTGGCCTGCGCGTGCACCTTCATCAGGTGCTCGGACGCCTCGATCGCCATGCGGCTGTCGGCGACGGCCGCGATGAGGAAGTAGGCGAAGGTGTGGTCGAGCCGGCCACGCGGGTCGGTGTAGATGCCTTGCACGTCGGCGACCGCGGCGGTGAGCGCGGGATCGAAGTGCTCGAGCACGACCGAGCGCTGGAAGCCGATCACGGCGGTGGCGTGGGTCCACACCTTCCAGGTGGGCGAGTCGGGGCCGAAGAAGCCGTAGTCGACCGCGCGGATGGTCCGCGCCGGTGCGTCGAATTGCGGTCGCTCGGGCTGTGCTGTCATCGTCTTGCTCCTTTGCCTGACGAATTCCGCTACGGGTTCATTTCGTAGGTCCCGGCGAGGGAACGGGCCTGGGCGAAGACCTTTTCGAAGCGGGCTCGGTCGGCTACCGGGCGGCGGATCAGGTCGAGGGCGCGGGTTTGCTGGGCCTTCGTCGCGGCGGGCTTGGTGTGCAGGGTGAGGGCGTTCTTGGCGAACTCGCGGACGAAGTTGTCGAAGATCTGGTCGAGCAGGGCGGGGCTGGTGCCTTCGATCTCGGCCTGTTCGAGGATGAGTTGCGCGTAGGGCAGGGCGGTGAACAGCTCGCCGAGGGCGAAGAGGAAGTCGACGTCGCGCTGCTGCGCGGCGGTGGGAGCCGCTGCAGCGAGCAGGGTTTGGAAGGCGAGGGCCTGCTCCAGGAACACCGCGACATTCGGTACGTGGGTGAACTTTTCGAAGACCGAGCGCCAGTCGGTGAAGCGGATGCGGCCCAGGCCGCTGCTCGGGCCCTGCCGGAACAGGAACTCGTCGTCGGCGGCGTCGCGCCGGGTGGGCACCGGAGCGTATGCGGCACCGGCGAATTCGGCGCGCAGCTTCGGCACCGCGGCGCCGGCCCTCGGCGCGAGCCGGCGACTCGACCAGCTCAGCGCGCCGGAGACCGCGCGCACCGTGCCCTTCGGCGCGGAACCCGCGCCGGGCAGGAATTGCAGCGCGGCGAGCCCGGCGTCGGCGGGATGGAACATGAAGTTGGCCATGAACTTCAGCGACAGCGCCATGTTCACGTGCACCGTGCCCTCGAGCCGGGGCAGCCCGAACAACCCGAGCATCGCCATCGGGAAGTACATGTCCTTCTCGAAACCACGGGCCGCGATCACATCCGCGAGATCCTCGATGATCCGCTGCCCCTGCCGGGTGACGGTCATCTTCTCGATCGCGTTGAACAGCAGGTAGCGCCGGTCTTCCGGGGAGGCCGACCGCATGTAGTCGATGGCCCGCTCGCTGTAGAGCTTCATCGCCATCAACCGCGCGTACGAGTCGGTCATCAGCGCCTGCACCTGCGGGAACTCGGTCACCCTGTGCCCGAACAGGATTCGGTTCTCCGCGTGCGTGATGGCCTCGTAGTAGGCGTGCTCACAAGCGCCGACGGCGCCGAACCCGAGGTTGAACTTGCCCACATTGACGGTGTTCATCGCCGCGTGGAACGCCGCCTCGCCGCGATGCAGGATGTCCTGCTCGGCCACCGGATATCCGTCGAGATCGAAAGCGGCCACGTACATCTGGCCGTCGACGACATTGCCGCGCAGGTGGTAGTTCTCGTGCTTGCTGTCCGCGAGGAAGAACAGGTAACCCTCGTAATCCTGTTGCGTCGGTTTGCTGTCCAGCGCCTTGGAACTGTCGATGATCGGCTTGTCCGAGCGCCGGCCGAACACCGAGACCAGCGCGGCCTGATTGCCGTTGCCGATGTAGTGCTTGCCGCCGGTGGCCCGATATCCGCCGCCCGGCTGTGGCTCGACCATCATGTCGGTCGAGTAGACATCGGCGCCGTGATCCTTCTCGGACAAGCCGAAGGCGAAGATCTCACCGGAATCCAGCAGCGCGGCCGCCCGCTGCTTGGCCGCCGCGTTGTCGCTCTGCCAGATCGGCCCGAGGCCGAGGATGCTGACCTGCCAGACGTACCAGTACTGCATGGAGTAGAAGCCGAGGATCTTGCTCAGCATCGCGATCCGCCCGGTGTCCCAGCGCTTGTTCGGATCACCGTTGGCCTCGGCGGCGGGAGTGAGGAAGGTCGCGAAGAGGCCCTCGCGCTTCACGAAATCGAGGAACTCGGTGTACCAGACCCGATCCCGATCCTCCTGCTTCAGCACCGCCTTGCCGCGGGCCTCGAACCAGTCGACGGTCGCGCGCAGCAGCCGCCGGGTCTCGGTGTCGAACTCGGCAAACTCGCAGGTCTTCGGGTTGAACAGGGTTTCGGTCATCGCTGACTCCTCGGCCGTGAGATCGCGCTCGCGCCTGCGGACAGGTCGCTCGAACAAGGGCAGCCGGCCGTCTCCGGCCGACTTCATGCACGACTGTAGCATTAACCTTCATTTACGTAGGAAGTTGATCTACAGGCGTCGGACCAGCGAGAACCTGGCAACTCGCGCTGCTATGTTGGTGCCCATGGGTAGCGATTCGGCCGTGCGACCGCGACAACGGGCGCCACACCTCGGCCCGGAGCGCCGCCGCCCACAGGTCCTGGACACCGCGCTGGCCATCGCGGTCGAAGACGGCATCGCGGCGATCACCATGGCCGCCGTCGCCGAGCGGATGAACGTGACCAGGCCGGTCGTCTATGCCTGCTTCGCCGATCGGGTCGAGCTGATCGAGGCGCTCATCCAGCGCGAGGAGAGCTATCTGGTCGACGACCTGCTCGGGGTGATGCGCCGCCGCGACGTCGACGCGGGTGAGACCGTGTTCATCGAGGGCTTCCGCGCGTTGCTGGAAAAGGCGACGGCCCGCCCCGACGCGTGGCGCCTGCTCTACGGCAATCCCGATCCAGCCGTGGCGGATTCGTTCGGCCGCGGCCGCGCCCTGGCCATCGAACGGTGCAGCACGCTGCTGCGACCGACCCTGCGCGCCTGGGGCACCGAGGACGCCGAACGCAAGCTGCCCGTACTGGTCGAGCTGTGGGTCTCCGCAGGTGAGGGCGCGGTGCGCACGCTGCTCGCCGACGACGGCGACTGGACGGCGGCGGATCTCGGCGCCTTCGTCGGCGCGGCGGTGTACCGCGCGCTGCGGCACGCCTGATGCTGTCCTGACAAATAGTCGGCTACTTGCCGAACAGCTAGTCGAAATGCCTCCCCGATGCCGCGATGTTCCGGCAGAATTCGCCCCGTCGGGGGCGGATTCCGCCACTGCGCCCGACCGGCCATCACTACGATGGTGACCAGTTGAACCAGGCCACAAGCCAGGCAGGAGGTGCGGTCATGGCGTTCTATCGACAAGTAGGAGCGGTGCCGCCGAAACGGCATACGCAACATCGGGACGAGCAGGGACAGCTCTACTACGAGGAGCTGATGGGCGAGGAGGGTTTTTCCGGCGACTCCTCGCTGCTCTACCACCGCGGGCTGCCGCCCGCGATCGTCGACTCGACGGTGTGGGAGCTGCCCGATCAGACCACCACCCCGAATCATCCACTGCGGCACCGGCATCTGCGGTTGCCCGAGCTGTTCCCGGACGACACCCCGGCCCGTACCGACGCGGTGACCGGACGACGCCTCATCCTGGGCAACGCCGATGTGCGCATCTCCTACGTCGTGGCCAAGGGCGCGTCCCCGCTGTACCGCAACGCGATCGGCGACGAGCTGGTCTACGTGGAATCCGGTGCGGCCGTGCTCGAAACGGTCTTCGGCCCGGTGCCCGCGCGCCAGGGCGACCAGGTGCTGATCCCGCGCGCGACCACCCACCGCTGGCTGCCCACCGGCCAGGAACCGTTGCGCGCGTATGTGATCGAGGCGTCCAGTCACATCACCCCACCGAAGCGGTACCTGTCGAAGTTCGGCCAGCTGCTCGAACACGCGCCGTACTGCGAACGCGACCTGCACGGCCCGGCCGAAACGCTGACCGCGACCGGCACCGACGTGGAGGTGCTGGTCAAGCACCGGCCCGGCGGCAAGGTCGTCGGCACCCGGCTGCTGTACGCCACGCACCCGTTCGACGTGGTCGGCTGGGACGGCTGCCTGTACCCGATCACCTTCAACATCAGCGACTTCGAACCGATCACCGGCCGCATCCATCAGCCGCCGCCGGCCCATCAAGCCTTCGAGGGGACCAACTTCGTGGTCTGTAATTTCGTGCCGCGCAAGGTCGACTATCACCCGCTGTCGATCCCGGTGCCGTACTACCACTCCAACGTCGACTCCGACGAGATCATGTTCTACTGCGGCGGAAACTACGAGGCGCGCAAGGGTTCCGGCATCGCGCAGGGCTCGGTGTCGGTGCACCCGGGCGGCTACGCGCACGGCCCGCAACCCGGCGCGTACGAGCGCAGCATCGGGCTCGACTACTTCGACGAACTGGCCGTCATGGTCGACACCTTCCGTCCGCTGGAACTCGGCGAAGGCGCCCTCGCCTGCGAGGATCCGGCCTACGCGTGGACCTGGTCCGGCCGGGGGCCCGCGTGAAGACTCGCGTCGAAGTACCCACCGATTCGCTGTTCGGTACGGACAACCTGCCCTACGGCGTATTTGCTCCCGAAGGCCAGAACTACCGGGTCGGAACCCGATTGGGCGATTCAGTCATCGATCTCGCGACCGCCCTGGGCGATCCGGAGTTCGGTGAATCGAGCCTGGCCGCGCTCATGGCGCAGGGCCCGCGCCGCTGGCGCGAGGTGCGCGAACGCGTCCGTGAACTGGTCGACAACGAAATCGACAGTGCCGCAATACATCCACTCGCCGAGGTGCGGCTCGGCCTGCCGGTGCCGATCGGCGACTACGTCGACTTCTACGCCAGCCTCGACCACGCGACGAACCTCGGCCGCCTGTTCCGTCCGGACAGCGAACCGCTGCTGCCCAACTGGCGGCACCTGCCGGTCGGCTACCACGGCCGGGCGGGCACCGTGGTGGTGTCCGGCACCGAGGTGATCCGCCCCCACGGCCAGCGCCGAACCGATTCGGGCACACCGGATTTCGGACCCTCGCGGCGACTCGACATCGAGGCCGAGCTCGGCTTCCTGGTCGGCGTCGGCTCCGAACTCGGCGATCCGGTGGAGACCGGCGAGTTCGCCGAGCGGGTATTCGGCGTCGCGCTGGTCAACGACTGGTCCGCCCGCGACATCCAGGCCTGGGAGTACCAGCCGCTCGGCCCGTTCCTCGGCAAGTCCTTCGCGACGTCCCTCTCGCCCTGGGTCACGCCGCTGGCCGCACTGGAATCCGCGCGGATACCCACCCCCGAGCAGAACCCCGAACCCCTGCCCTACCTGCAAGAAAAGGAGCCGTGGGGGCTCGACATCGACCTGACGGTGGCCTGGAACGGCGAGGCGGTCTCGCACCCGCCGTTCTCCCGGATGTACTGGTCACCGGCGCAGATGCTGGCCCACCTCACCGCGAACGGCGCCATCACCCGCACCGGCGACCTGTACGCGTCCGGCACCATCTCCGGACCGGATCCCGATCAGCGCGGCTCGTTCATCGAACTGTCCTGGGGCGGAAGCGAACCCGTTCTGGTGAACGGTCAGAAGCGCACCTTCCTGGAGGACGGCGACGAGGTGGTCATCACCGCGTCCGCGCCCGGCCCGGACGCGCGGCGCATCGGTCTCGGCGAGGTCCGCGGCCGGATCCTCCCCGCGCGTCCGCGCGGATAACCGGACCACACTACGACGCGAGCCGGGCCGAATCGATCGGCCCGGCTCGCGTCGTTCGCGTCGAATCTATTGTCCCGCAACGGCTCCGCGGCCGGCGTACACCACCGCGATGAAGCCGGTCAGGTCCTCGATGAGCGTGTCCACGCCGTCCGGCGTGCCGCCGTCGTCGTGATGGTGCAGCCAGTCCGCGACCAACTCGAACATGCCGCCGATGGTGGCCAGCGCCAAGGCCAGCCGGGCCCGCTGCACCCGGGGATCACTCGCCGGCTCACCGGACCACTCCCGGTCCAGGAACGCCGCCGACCAGCGCCGGTTGCTGCGCCGGATCCGCTCGACCGTCGGCGAAATACCGCCCGCCTCACCGAAAGTCACCTTCGCCAGGCGCGGGTCGTCGGCGATGGCGTGCACGAACGCCGCGAGCACCGGCTCGGCCCGCTCCGGCCAGGCCAGTTCGGCGGCCGCGCCGGCGCCGGCGATCACCCGTTGCTGGATCTGCGCGGTGAGCTGTTGGAGCAGCGCGATGTAGCACGCTTCCTTGCTGTCGAAATGGTCGTAGAACCCCTTGGTTCCGACATAGGCGCGCTGGCAGATCTGCTCGATCGATGTTCCCGAATAGCTGTGCTCGGCAAACAGTTCGGTGGCCGCGTCGAGCAGTTGATTGCGCCGCTGTGCGCTGCGCTGTTCGGCGTCGAGTCCACGGATCCGGCGGCGAGCCGGCCCCTCGGCAGGCCGCGCGGCGGATTTGCTGCGGGTCATACCCTCGACCATAGCTCGATGACGTTTAGAAAGAGATCTTGTTAGTAACACGTTCCCGTGTTGTAATCGCTGTCACCTTGATGAGGAAGGACGCATACGTGTCAGTGATCAATGGTGATCCGGCCGGCCGCCCGCGGACCGGCATACGTTCGGTGGCCGTGTTGGTGACCATGGCGTTCGCCATGGCCACCGTGCTGCTGACCGGCGCGGTCAATTCCGCGCCCGCCGCGGCAGTGCCACTCCCGCAAGACGACTCGTTCTACCAACCTCCCGCAGGGTTCGCCGACCAGGCGCCCGGCGCGATTCTCCGATCGCGGGAGGTGCACCTGGCGGTCCTGACCGTGCTGCCGCTGAATGTGCGTTCCTGGCAGTTGCTCTACCGCACCACCGATCTCAACGACCAGCCCACCGTCGCCGTCACCACGGTCATCCTGCCCGCGGGCGCCGACCCGAACCGTTCCCGTCCGCTGGTTTCGCTGCAGTTCTATTACGACAGCGCCAGCAACGACTGCTCGCCGTCGTATGTGCTGCAACAGGGTTCGGGCCTGGCCGGACTCGAGGGCATCCATTCGCAGAGCGAACTGATCGCGATCGCCGCACTGATCAGCCAGGGCTGGGCGATCTCGGTGCCGGACTACGAGGGCCTCGACGGACACCTCACGGTGCCGAAGGAGCCCGGCTACATGACCCTCGACGGCATCCGCGCCGCCGAAGGTTTCCAGCCGCTCGGCCTGGACGGGGCGAATACCCCGGTCGCCATGTGGGGCTTCTCCGGCGGCGGCATGGGTTCGGGCTGGGCGGCGGAAATGCAGCCGACCTACGCGCCGGAGCTGAACGTCAAGGGCATCGCCATGGGCTCGCCGACCTCGGACGTGGTGTCGCTGCTGCACGTCAACGGGTCGATGTTCTCCTCGCTGATCGGCATCGGCATCTCCTCGCTGCGCAAGGCCTATCCGAAGTTCAAGGAGGCGGCCGACCGGTATCTGACGCCCGAGGGCCAGGCGCTGATGGACCGGACCGAGCGGCAATGCCTGCCGCGCAACGCGCTCACCCAGATGTTCGTCGACTACGGGCGACTGCTGACCATCCCGATTCCCGACTTCCTCCAGGTCCCCGAGATCAAGGAGACCTTCGAGCAGACGGTGCTCGGCCGCAATATCCCCACCGCACCGATCTTCCTGTACCAGGGCGTCTTCGACGAGGCGGTTCCGGTGTGGACCAATGATCGGCTCAACCAGCAGTGGTGTGCCGGCGGCGCGTCCGTCGTCTACACGCGCGATCATCTCAGCGAGCATCTGAGTCTGCCGTCGCTCGGCATGGCGGGCACGCTCAACTGGATGAAAGCCCGGCTGGCGCCGAACGCACCCGATCAGGTCGGCTGCCGCACCGACAATGTGGTGTCCATGCTCGCCGATTTCAACGCCTTGCTGACGCAGATCGAGATCAACCTGAACGCCACCTTCGGCGCGCTCGGGTTCCCGATCGGCCCACGCGAGCGCTAGTTCGCCGCACCGCCTGGCCCTCGACCACAACCGGTCGGGGGCCAGGCTTTTTGCTGCGATGAATTGCGGCCTCCCGCCCCGTCTGCACAGGTATACCGATACCGGCCAGGAGGATCGCCATGCAAAAGATCGTCACCAACCTTTGGTTCGACACCCAGGCAGAGGAAGCCGCCGAGTTCTACTGTTCGCTGTTCGCCGACTCCAAGATCACCGACGTGCAGTACTTCACCGAGGCGGGCAACCGGCCGACGGATCTGGCCATCACCGTCGACTTCGAACTCAACGGCCAGAAGTTCACCGCGATCAACGGCGGCGGCGAATACCACTACACCCATGCCATGTCGCTATTGGTCAACTGCGACGGCCAAGCCGAGGTCGACCGGCTGTGGACGGCGTTGCTGGCCGATGGCGGGCAGGAAATCGAATGCGGTTGGCTGAACGACAAATACGGGGTGCCGTGGCAGATCTGGCCTGCCGAGGCGACCGAGCTGGTCACCAGCGATGACCGGGAAGCGGTGAACCGCGCGATGCGGGCGATGCTCGGGATGAAGAAGATCGTGCTGCAACAGATGCGCGACGCCTACAACGACAAGTGACCGACACCGGCTTGTGAGTTGGATCTTCATCCGATCATGGGGCGAACTCCCAGGGAAGGCAGGTAGTCTCGGGCTGGAAAATTTCACACCGCCAACGGGGGCTCGCACCAGCGGGCTGAGAGGACGGCTAGGGCCGTCGACCGTATGAACCTGACCGGGTAATGCCGGCGTAGGGAGGAACATCATGGCTGCTGCTACGTCCAAAGACGGATCCGAGATCATCGACACCGTCACCACCGGACCGATCGAAGGCAGTGTCAAGCACTACACCGAGGTAGACGGGCTGCGCATTCCGGTCCGTCGGGTCAATCTGACCAACGGCGAGCATTTCGACGTCTACGACACCTCCGGCCCGTACACCGACGACACAGCCCAGATCGATCTGGAGTCGGGCCTACCGAAATTGCGCGATACCTGGGCAAAGCCCGAGGTCGAAGGACCGCCGACCCAGCTGGCCTGGGCGCGGCAGGGCATCATCACGCCCGAGATGCGGTTCATCGCCGCCCGCGAGGGAGTGACACCCGAGCTGGTGCGTGACGAGGTCGCCCTCGGTCGCGCGGTGATTCCCGCCAATCACCAGCATCCGGAGCTGGAGCCGACCATCATCGGCAAGAAGTTCCTGGTGAAGATCAATGCGAACATCGGCAACTCGGCCGTCTCCTCCTCGATCGCCGAGGAGGTGGAAAAGATGGTGTGGGCCACCCGCTGGGGCGCCGACACCATCATGGACCTGTCCACCGGCAAGAACATCCACGAGACCCGCGAGTGGATCCTGCGCAACTCCCCCGTCCCGGTCGGCACCGTGCCGATCTACCAGGCGCTGGAGAAGGTGAACGGCGATCCGACCCAGCTCACCTGGGAGATCTACCGCGACACCGTGATCGAGCAGTGCGAGCAGGGCGTGGACTACATGACCGTGCACGCCGGCGTGCTGCTGCGCTACGTGCCGCTGACCGCCAAGCGGGTCACCGGCATCGTCTCGCGTGGCGGATCCATCATGGCCGCTTGGTGTTTGGCGCATCATCAGGAGTCGTTCCTCTACACCCACTTCGCCGACCTGTGCGAGATCCTGGCGAAGTACGACGTGACCTTCTCCCTCGGCGACGGCCTGCGGCCCGGGTCCATCGCCGACGCCAACGACGAGGCGCAGTTCGCCGAGTTGCGCACGCTCGGCGAGCTGACGAAGGTCGCGAAATCCTTTGGCGTGCAGGTGATGATCGAAGGTCCCGGCCACGTGCCGATGCACAAGATCGTGGAGAATGTGCGGCTCGAAGAGGAGCTGTGCGAGGAGGCGCCGTTCTATACCCTCGGCCCGCTCGCCACCGATATCGCGCCCGCCTACGATCACATCACCTCGGCCATCGGGGCGGCGATCATCGCGCAGGCGGGCACGGCGATGCTCTGCTACGTCACCCCGAAGGAACACCTCGGGCTGCCCAACCGAGACGACGTCAAGGTCGGCGTGATCACCTACAAGATCGCCGCGCACGCCGCCGACCTGGCCAAGGGGCATCCGCACGCGCAGGACCGGGACAACGAATTGTCCAAGGCGCGGTTCGAATTCCGCTGGCGCGACCAGTTCGCGCTGTCCCTGGATCCGGACACGGCGCGGGAGTACCACGACGAGACGATGCCCGCCGAGCCGGCCAAGACCGCGCACTTCTGCTCGATGTGCGGGCCGAAGTTCTGCTCGATGCGCATCTCCGCGGACGTCCGTGAGTACGCCGCGCGCAACCAGCTGACCGATGTCGAGGCGATCGAGGCGGGGATGGCGGAGAAGTCCGCCGAGTTCGTCGACAGCGGCAACGCGGTGTACCTGCCGATCGTCACGTAGTCACGGATTCGGCTGTCCGGCAACGGATCCGGTTCCCGCACCCCCTGCGTGCGGGAACCGGCCGGTCAGTCCCGGCGCATGATTTCGAGCAGTGATTCGAGGTGGTCGGCCGGGACGACTTCCATCGACTCGCCACTGCCCTGAATGGTGGCGGCGATATCGATGGCGATTCGGTTGCGCCACCAGTAGATCGAGCGGCTGACCGGCTTCGACCGGACCTCTCCCGCGACCAGGAGTTCGGCGAGCAGGCTGGTTCCCGCGAAAACCGTTGGGCCGGTGATCGGATGGACCAGCAGGTGGGTGTGTCCTGGAATGACGAGCAGCGCGCCCCACGGGCCGACGACCGGATAGTCATCCAGCCAGCGGACGTGCGCGGTGACGAAATCCGATGCCCCGTAGAGCATTTGGATATCTACATCGTCCATGCCGTCGATATCAGCGGCCATCAAGTCGAGCCCACCTTCGGCCTGGGTGTTGCGTTCGGCGATCGCGAACAGGTCCGATTCCCTTGCGCCCCAACGTTGCGCATTGGCGTAGGTGACCGGCGCCATGATGTCGCCGAAGTCGATCAGCACCCGCTGCAACAGGCCCGGCGCCACCAACCGGCGCACATCATTGATCAACCCCTTGGTGCGCGCCGAACACAGCCGGGTCCGCAGCATCGACCGCACCGACTCCAGGCGCGACACGTCGAGATGCCCGGCCGCCAGATCCGTGATCTGCATATCCAGCCGATCCCCGACAATCGTCGACCACAGCTGCCGCGGCGCCCGGGCGACCCGCCGCTCCAACCGTGTACACGGCAACACCACCCGGCCGCCGCCGCGCCCGGCGAACACGAACTCGTCCCCCGACTTCTCACAGCCATACCCGTGTCGCACTGCGACCTCGTTGACCAGCAACTTCAATAACCCCGAGGACGACTCCCGCATGACCCCTCGCTCCCGGTCGGGTACCTACCGGGTTCCATTCTATCGAACATACGTTCGAGGGTGGAGGGGCAGTTTTCGAACGCGGCAGTCGGCACAGGTTCCGGCAGTAGTGCCAGCACCACCAGACGTCGGGTAGGCGGCAGGCTTCTCGCGGCAGGTCTCGCATCCCTAGTTTCATTGGGATGCGGAGGAAACTTGTGATGCTGGGGATGACGGCCTTGATCGCCGCGTCGTGCGGCGTGGACGATTCGCCCCGTGCCGTGGAAGCGGGCCGGAAACAGATCACCGCCGCGCTGAATAACGCGGTGCGCCAAGGCTATCCGGGTGCGCAGGCGGTGGTCACCGAGGCCGGCCACACCTGGACCGTCACCGCGGGTGTCGCCGACCTGACCACCGGAAGCCCGTTCGCCGACAACGCTCGGCTCCGGATTGCCAGCAACACCAAGCCATTCGTCGCCACCGTGATGCTGCAATTGGTGGCCGAGGGCAAGGTCGAGTTGGATACGCCGGTGCAACGGTATCTTCCGGGCGTGGTGCACGGGCCGGGCATCGACGGCGATCGGATCACGATCCGAAACCTGTTGCAGCACACCAGCGGACTCCCCGAATACGCGGCCGAGTTCGGGACGCCACCCGAGCCGGGCCAGCTCGCCGCCCTGACCGAGCGAGTCCGCTGGGGGACAACGGATATCGCCGAAGCGATCCGCACCGCGCTCACCGCACCCGCCGATTTCGAGCCCGGTGCGCAATGGGCATACGCCAATACGAACTACGCCGTCGCCGGGATGGTGATCGAGAGGATCACCGGAAACCCGATCGGCGCGGAGATCACCCACCGCATCATCGAGCCACTCGGCTTACGCGACACCTACTACCCGGGCCCCGATGAAGTCGACATTCGCGGCCCGCATCCCAAGGGCTACACCGAAATCGACGGCGTGCGGGCCGACTACACCAGCCAGAACGTCTCGTGGGCCGGCGCGGCCGGGGCTATGGTCGCCTCCGGCGCAGACCTCAACCAGTTCTTCATCGCTCTGCTGGACGGAAGGCTGCTCCCACCCGCGCAATTGGCGGAAATGAAATCCGTCCGGCCCACCGGAGTGGACAGCAAGTTGGCCTATGGCCTCGGCCTGGCACGAATGACCATGTCCTGCGGCAACGAACTGTGGGGTCACACCGGCGGGCTCTCGGGCGCATTGACCTTCGACGGCGTAGTCCCCACTACGGGGCGCGCCGTCACCGTCGCCCTCAACCAGGACCTGATGGACGATCGCTACAACGAAGGCTTCCGGGTCTTGGAAACTGCCGCCTGCTCGGCACCCTAGGGCCTGCGCCGAAGTCCTTCCGGCCTAGCGGCGGAGGTCAGCCGAGTTCCTCGACCAGCCCGATGATGACGCCCTCAGGGCCGCGGACGTAGGCGTATCGGCAGTAGTCCTCGTATCGGGCCACCTTGCCGACGAGTTCGCCGCCGCGGGCGCGCAGGCGGGCGACGACCTCGTCGACGTCATCGATGGCGAAGGTCAGGCGCGGGATACCCGGGGTGTTCACCGCCGACTTGGGCGCGGTGTCGGTGGTCGTCGGCGAGCGGAACGTCGAGAGTTCGATGCGGCTGTGGCCGTCCGGGGTCCGCACGACGGCCATGTCCGCCAAGACGCCGTCCAGCGCGAGCAGGTCGTCGGCCCATTGGCCGCCGACCGTTGCCTCGCCCTCCAGTTCCAGGCCCAGTTCGACGAAGAACGCGACAGCGGCGGTGAGGTCCTCGACCACGATGCCGACGTGGTCCATCCGGCGGATCGTCATGTTGTTCTCCTCAGGTTCGTAGCGGCCCATTCTGGCCGGTTGGTCGGTTCAGGCACGCTCTTCGTGACTGCTTGTACCCCAGGGACGGAGCCGTTCGAGCGTTCTCGACATCCGCGGCGTATGAATTTCCAGATTTCTTTCCGGATCCGTTAATCGAGATCTTGAAGCTGTTGCAGAGCAATTTCGGATACGACGGCCGTAGCATCGGCGATTTCCGAAAGCGACCCACTGGGGAGCCATTGGGGACTCGCTGCCGCAAGTCGCGCGGAAATCACCAATTATATTGTGTCACTGGATCTTTCGACATTCAGAGCGTCCGCTCTCGCAACGCTGAGTGCCCGGGCCGTTGCCCGCCCCCAAGGCCGAGACATATCGTGTTGTTCACATTCGAACTTGAAATGCATTCGCCGACAAGGTGTTTGATCACTGAGCAGCACGCATGCCCGGCTGTTCAGGCGACGGCGCGGCCTACCTGGTTGCCGCGAAGTTGTTCATTGCCGCCTGCCACAGGTACATCGCGAATGCCGAATGTGAATTCCAGCCCGTCCCGTTCCCCGAGGAGATCGAAACCATGACTACCAACGACTCTCTGGATGATGATATCCCCCAGGCGATTACCCGCAAACGCCTGCTGCAACTGGGTCTGCTCGCCGTACCCGCCGCCGCGGCGCTGACCGCCGGCGCCGCGACCAGCACCGGCAGCCCCGGCGAAACCCAGCAAGCCCTGCCGGAGGATCTCGAGCCGACCCCCGCCTGCCACGACGGGGACGCTCCGACCATCGCGCAGACCGAAGGCCCCTACTTCAAGCCGAACTCGCCCCTGACCAGCGACCTGGTGATACCCGGCGCGCCCGGCACCCGCCTGTCGGTCAGCGGCTACGTGTTCACCCGTTCCTGCCGCCCGGTCGCCCAAGCCCTACTGGACTTCTGGCAAGCCGATAACAACGGCGCGTACGACAACACGGGCTACAAGTGGCGGGGACACCAGTTCACCGACGCAAACGGCCACTTCAGCCTGTCGACCATCGTCCCCGGCCTCTACCCGGGCCGCACCCGCCACATCCACGTCAAGGTGCAGGCCCCCAACCAGCGAATCCTGACCACCCAGCTGTACTTCCCCGGCGAACCGAGAAACAACACCGACTCCATCTTCGACCGCCGCCTGCTGATGACGGTCCGCACCGTCCCCGCAGGCAAAGAAGGGACCTACGACTTCATCCTGAACTTCCGCTGACCGTCATCCTCAGCGCCGACAGGTCCGTGCCCATCTGAAATCTCGGCGGCAACGAATGCGGAGGGATACGGCGTCGCGGTCAACTGGACCGAATCCATTGACGCACCACCGCACGACCCGACGAGAAGGATGACTTCCATGCGGAAACTTGCTGGCGCGCTTGCCCTTTCGAGTGCCATCGCGGCGTTCGCCGCCCCCGTCGCATACGCAGAGGCGGCCGACGGCGACGCGAACGCCGCGGTGTTCAAGGTCCTGCACAAGGACGGTTCGGTCATTGCCGCATATGACTGCACCGAGGGTGATACCGCGACGATCACCGTCAAGGTGACCTACAAGAACTCCGGTGCCAAAGGCAGCGGGTCCGTCGAGAACCTCGAATGCACTGGAAAGCCGACGTTCGTCACCATCAAGACCGATCTGGGTGCCGGCAACCACGGCGACAAGGTCAGCAGCGACATCAGCATCAAGGCCGAAGGACCGGATCCCGCCATCGGCGGATCGTTCGCCGAGGTCCCGGCCGACGGCACGGCTGACTGACCGCGCGCCCCAGGCTGTTCGTCAGTCCAGCGCCGGATCGACCAGGGCAAGAGCGTAGTTCGCCGTGGAGCGCTGGTAGCGGGGTAGGTGGGGGGCGAGGGCGGTGAGGGTGTGCGCGAGGGCTTCTCGGTCGCGGCCGAGGGTGGCGAGGCAGAGGGCCAGGAATGCGCGTACGGCGTCGTCCAGTTCGTCGGACTGGGCGTCGAGTTCCTTCGTCAGGAGTTCGACGCCCTCCGCCGCCTGGCCGATGTTTCGCAGTGAACTCGACAACTGGATCGTGGCCCGGCGGCGTCGAATACCGTCCAGGCCGCGAGCCAGCGCCTCTCGATACAGCGGAATTGCCTTGTCCGAGTGCCCCGTTGAATCCCACGCGCACGCCTGCTCGAACCGGCCGAGTGGATGATCCGCGGGCAGTTCAGCGACCAACGCATCGATCACCGCACGAAACTCCCCCGCCCGAGCCTCGTCATAGTCGTCGAACGCAGCCCAGGCCGCAGCCACCCGCTCTTCCCAATCCCGGTTCACGCTGCCCACTTTCGCATATGGTTCCGGACCGATCGACGCGATGTCAGGACGCCTGACGATACGCACCGCGCTCAGCCGATCCCGGTGAATACTGAGCGGATGGGAGCACTCAGCATCTGGCACATTCTCATCCTGCTTGTCCTCCTTGCGATCGTGGGAGGAATCGCCGGCGTCGTATTTCTCGCCGTGAAGTCCAGTTCGCGGCCGCGATCGGGGCAGCAACCGGTCGGCTCGATCGCGCCGGGCTGGTACCCGGACAATGCGAATCCGGCGCTTCTGCGCTGGTTCGACGGGCATCAGTGGACGGCGCAAACCCAGCCGCGCCAATGAGTCTCGACCATCCACAGCGCTTCCGGGTTACGGCTGCGCCAGTCGAAAGCCGTTAGTAGGACTGGAGTTCGATCAGCGTGCCGGCCGGATCGCGGAGGTGGGCGGTGCGGAGGTTGGGGGACCAGTCGGGGCGGTTGGTGGGGGCGGTGACGGGGGTTGCGCCGTTTTGAAGGCAGAGGGTGTGGGCTGTGTCTACGTCTTTTACTCGGCAGACGAACATGACGGTGTCTTGGGTGGGGGTGGATTGGGTTGGGAGGGTGGTGGTTCCGGCTACCTTGGCCATGGCGGTGCGGTCGAAGAGGATCAGGGCGGCTTGGTTGTCTACGTCCCAGTTGGCGTAGGGGCCTTCGGGGGTGCCTTTGATCAGGTTGGCGCCGATGAGGTCGGGGAGGACTGCGGCGTAGAAGGTGAAGCATTCGGCGAAGTGGGTGACGAGCAGTCTCGGGTGTAGGGCGTCCACGGGGTCTCCAATTAGTAGGGTCAGACCTACTATAGGTCTCGCCCTACAATAGGTCGATGGACTCTGGACATGCGCTGCCGCCGAGCTTGCTCGGGCTGGATATCTACCTGTTGTCGCGGGTGGGGAAGGTGGCGCGGGGGCGGTTCGCGGATCGGCTGGCCGAGCGCGGGCTTCGGCTGTGGCACATGGCGATACTCGCGGCGTTGGCCGACTTCGGGGCACATGCGCAGCGGGATCTCGCCGAGCGGCTCGCCATTCATCCGAGTGATGTGACCAAGGTGGTCGATGAGCTGGCCGCCGCGGGTCAGGTCGAGCGGGCGCGGGACGAGGCCGATCGACGGCGGATGACCGTGCGGATCACCCGCGCCGGGTGTGCGGCGCTGACCGCTCTTGACAAGGAAGCAGATCAGGTCGGCGACGATATCCTCGCACCGCTGAACCCGCAGGAACGCGCCCAGCTGTCCGAGTTGATGCGCCGCGTTTTCGCCCACGCATACCCGGCCGACCCGCGTTGAGCTGCGCGAAACACCACTCAGTGGGAGCCGGTGACCCGGAAACCCTTGGGCACCAACCAGACCGCGACAACCGCCACCACGGCGACGATCGCCGCTGAAACATAGGCGGTAGTAGTGAGCGCCACATCGAACGCGTGCCGGGCTGCCTCGAGCACTTGCTCGCGCGGCGCACTGTCCAGGCGGCCGGCTACTTCCACCGCGCCGCCGATGGATTCCCTTGCCTCATCGAGGTTTTCACCACGCAACGGCAGGCCGATCATGTTCTCGGTGAAGATCCGCCCGTGAATGCTGCCGAGCAGCGCGACGCCGAGCCCCATGCCGAGTTCGTAATTGGTCTCCGACACCGCGCCTGCCTGCCCGGCCCGTTCGGGCGGAACCGCGGAAACCAGAACGGCAGCCGCCGCGGTGATCGCCAGTCCGTCGCCGAGACCGAAGGACGCAAGTACCAGTGCGACAACGGGATACGTGGTCGGCTCGGGACTGAGTGCCAGCCCGAGGAACCCGATGGCGAGCGCGCCGAGCCCGATGGCGAGCACCGCCCGAACGCCGATGTGCTGCATCAACCACGGGGTCGCCAATGACGCGACCAGCAGCGTCAACGCCGACGGCAAGGTGCGCAGACCCGCCTCGGACGGCGAGTAACCGTGCACGTACTGCAACCACAACGAGATCAGGAACAGCGCGGCGCCGATCGCGAGCATGGCGAGCAACGTGGCGAGCGCGGCGGCCGAGAACGCGCCGTTGCGGAACAACCGCACGTCGAGCAACGGATCGGCGGCGGCGAGCTGCCGGCGCGCGAACCAGATGAGCAGCAGCACACCGAGAATCAGGATGGCCCAGTCCACCGGGGCGGGCGTGCCCTTGGCGACATGCTTGATCCCCCAGGCCAATCCGACGATACCGACGATCGACAACGCGGCGGCCGGCCAATCGAGCGAACCCAATTGCGGCGCACGATATTCCGGCAGCAACCAGGCACCGACCGCTACGGTCAGCAGCACGACCGGCACGTTCAACCAGAAGGCGGACGCCCAGCCGAAGTGCTCCACCATCACCCCGCCGACGATCGGGCCGATGGTCGCGCCGGCGCCCGCCACCGCGGCCCAGATGCCGATCGCCAGCGTGCGCTCCCGCGCATCGGTGAAGATGTTCCGGATCAGCGACAACGTCGACGGCATCACCATCGCGCCGCCGATGGCGAGCAGCACCCGGCCCGCGATCAACTGCCACGCGCTCTGCGACGTCGCCGCCACCACCGAGGCCACGCCGAAAAGCACGAAACCCGTGAGGAACAACAACTTCCGGCCGACCCGGTCACCGACCGCGCCCGTGGTGATCAGCAAACCGCCGAGCACCAACCCGTACACGTCGATGATCCACAGCTGTTCGAGCTGCCCCACCCGCAGATCGGCGATCAGCGACGGCAGGGCGACGTTCAGAATCGTGGCATCCATCGCCACCAGTAGCAGGCTGGCACACAGCACGGCGAGCATCACCCACCGGACGCTGCCCACCGTCGATACGTCGCCACTCGTCTCCGGCCCGCTCGCCGCCATCCCGCCTCCTCGCTCGCCCCAGCTCAGCATTCACCGCACTCCAGCAAACACCAAGTAACCGCGCCGCCGGACGACTTCTTCGCACATCGGCAGGCGCTCCGCACGGAACGACTACCGGAGGGCTTGGTCGATCAGCAGGCGGGCAGCGCGATCGGTGCGCTCGACATCGCCGGTGATCAGGCGGTCCTGAAGGATCCCGCGCAACCCCGAAACAAGCAGTGTCGCCACGAGTTCCGGATCATCGATGGACGGCAATCCGCGCAGTCCGCCGGCCAGCGACTCGACGAACGTCGCGATGGCCGTCTTGGCGTAATCGGCGTACGGACTGTCCGCAGCGCACGCGGCGCCGAGCACCTGCAACATGACCCGGACGCTGGTCCGGCCGTCACCGGAGGTGTTCGCGGTCCAGAACCCCCACAGCTGCGCACGCAACTCGGTGGCATCGGAAACCCCTGAGAACAGCGCCGCGAGGTCCGGACGCTGGGTGGCCAACGCCTGGACCAGCAACTCCTCCTTGGTGGTGAAGTAGTAGATCAGCATCCGCGAGCTGGTGCCGAGCTCGGCCGCGAGCGGTCGCAGGGACAGCTCGGCGAGGCCGTGGTCGGCGATATAGCGCACGACGGCGGCGAGCAGTTCGGCGCGTTTGGCGTGGTCGAGGGGACGGGCCATGAGTTGACTGTAGCGACTGCTACAGGTATCCATGACATCGTGACTGTAACAATCGCTTCAGAAACTCGGGATTCCGTGGTCGTCACCGGCTACGCGGCCACCACGTCGATGGCCGAGGACATGGATACAACCTGGTCGGAGCTGCTGCTCGGGCACACCGGCATCGGCGTGCTGACCGAGGACTTCGTCGCCGAGTACGACCTGCCGGTGCGGATCGGCGGGAAGCTGAAGTCCCGTCCGGGCGAGCAGTTGACCAGGATCGAACAGCGCCGGCTGTCCTATGTCGAACAGCTGGCGCTGGTGCTCGGCCGCGCGGTCTGGCGCAACGCCGGGGCTCCTGAGCTGGACGGCGACCGGCTCGCGGTCGCCATCGGCACCGGGCTCGGCGGCGGGGACGCGCTGATCAACGCGGTCGACGCGATGCGGGCCGGCGGCTATCGGAAGGTGTCGCCGATGTCGGTGCCGATGGTCATGCCGAACGGTCCCGCCGCCACCGTCGGCCTCGAAATCGGCGCCAGGGCAGGGATTTACACGCCGGTGTCGGCCTGCTCGTCCGGCTCCGAGGCGATCGCCCAGGCGTGGCGGCTGATCAGCACCGGCGAGGCCGACGTGGCGGTGGCCGGCGGCGTCGAGGGCCACATCGACGCGGTGCCCATCGCGAGTTTCGCCATGATGCGGGCGATGAGCACCCGAAACGACGAACCGGAGCGGGCGTCGCGACCCTTCGACCGGGACCGGGACGGATTCGTCTTCGGCGAGGCGGGCGCGCTGATGGTGCTGGAATCGGAGCGGCACGCCCGAGCCCGCGGCGCGGAAATCCACGGCCGGGTGCTCGGCGCGGGAATCACCTCCGACGCTTACCACATCGTCGCCTCGGAACCGGCGGGCGTCGGCGCGGCGCGGGCCATGCGCAAGGCGATAGCCACTGCGGGGCTTCAGGTTTCGGACATCCAGCACGTCAACGCGCACGCGACCTCCACCTCGATCGGCGATGCGTCGGAGGCAAACGCGATCGCCGCCGTGACGCCGGACGCGTCGATCTACGCGCCCAAATCCGCACTAGGACACTCGATCGGCGCGGTGGGCGCGCTCGAATCGCTGATCACGATGCTGACTCTGCGCGACCAAATCGTCCCGCCCACACTGAATCTCGACAATCGCGATCCGGAGATCGAGCTCGACATCGTCAGCGGCGCGGCCCGCGCGCAGCGCATCGACTACGCCCTGAACAACTCGTTCGGCTTCGGCGGCCACAACGTGGCCCTCGCCTTCGGCCGGGCTTGACTCGCGCAAGATCACCGGCCGGAATCCCGCTCCGGAAACCGTCGTTGCAGAATTCGTAGACCGAACACTGCGCAGACCGGCAATGCTGCTGGTCCGACGGACGGACAACGACGTGAGCGACGCCTTCTACCTACCCGACGACAACGACCCGCACCGGTTCGTCTCCACCGAACTGACGCGGGGCCCGTGGTCGCCGGACGCGCAACATGCCGGCCCGCCCTCCGCGCTGCTCGGCCACGCGATCGAGCGCTGCGAACCGCGCGCGGGATTTCAGGTCGGCCGTGTCGCCGTGGAGATCCTCGGCCCGATCCCGCTGGAGCCGCTGACCGTGCAGACCCGCGTCGCGCGAGCAGGACGCAGCGTGGAGCTGATCGAGGCGACGCTGTCCACCGACCGCGGCCCGGTAATGCAGGCCAACGCATGGCGTTTCAAGCGCGCCGACCCGGAACTCCAACTCCCCGAACACATCCTGCCGACCGGCGCCCGCCCCGGCCCGGAACACGCACCCGGCGCGACCCCGTTCCCCTCGGATCAAGCCATCGGCTTCCACACCGGAATCGAATACCGCTTCGTCACCGGCTCTTTCATCGACGCGGGCCCGGCGATCTGCTGGATCCGGCTGAAGTACCCGATCGTCGCGGGCACCGACCCGAGCCCGCTGGAACGCACCCTGGCCGCCGCCGACTCCGGCAACGGCGTCAGTTCCGTCCTCGACTGGGCCGGTTACCTGTTCATCAACACCGACCTCACCGTCACCCTGCACCGCCAACCGGCCGGCGAGTGGGTCTGTCTGGACGCCGCCACTTACCCGCAGCCGCACGGCATCGGCCTGGCCGAATCGGCCCTCTTCGACGAGAAGGGCCCGCTGGGCCGCAGCACGCAGACCCTGTTCCTCACCACCCGGTCGTAGCCGACCGTCCGCGGTAGGCGGAAGACTTCGCCGGTCGCCGACGACGGCTCATGGCCGCCGCTCCCAGCGCCAAGCGAACTCTCCCGCCTTGGGCGGGGGGCCGGGCAGATCACCGTCCACGGACAGGCCGTCCACCAGCATGGCCAGCACGCGGCGGCGCAGCTGGGCGGTGCGGTCGGGGTCGGGCATCGAGATGGCCGCACAGGATTCCAGGATGAGGCCGAGATCTTCCGAGGTGACTCCAGGGCGCAGCCGGCCGCTGGCCTGCGCGCGGCGCACCAACTCGTCGTTCGCCTCGGCCGAGTGCAGGACGTCGGGCAGGATAGATTCATCGGGGGTGAAGGTGCCGGCCAGGTGCACGGTCAGCGAGTGCACGTCGGCGTCGACGACCCGTTCCAGGAAGCCGACCAGGCCCTGCCAGCCGTCCGAATCCTCCAGTGCCGCATCGGCTTCCGTGTTGTAGCGACGCAGCCCTTCGTAGCAGAGCGTGCGTAACAGGACCTCCTTGCTCGGGTAGCGGCGATAGAGCGCGCTGATCCCTACTCCCGCCCGTTCGGCGACGGCGGCGATCGGCGCGTTGGCGTCGGCGAGGAACACGGCGCGGGCGGCGTCCAGGATGAGCCCGTCGTTGCGGGCCGCCTGCGCCTTCCGCCCGGGCAACGCCTTCTGAGCTGGCGTATCGGGTGACTTCGGCATGTTTTGAGAATAGCACTTGAAACGGAACGATCCGTTCTGCTACGGTTTCAAACAGAACGAAGCATTCCGTTTCGCAAGGAGTTCAGATGACCACCATCACCCCCTTCCGCATCGACGTCCCCCAGGCCGACCTCGACGATCTGCGGGCGCGGCTGGCCCGCACCCGCTGGGCCGATCAGATCCCCGGCTCGGGCGATACCTACGGGGTGAGCGTCGACCGGGTCCGCCACCTGGTGGATTACTGGCGCGACGGGTTCGACTGGCGCAAGGTCGAAGCGACGCTGAACGCCTACCCGCAGTTCACCACCGAGATCGATGGGCAGCGGATCCACTTCCTGCACGTGCGGTCGCAGCAGGACAACGCCTTCCCGCTGATCCTGACCCACGGCTGGCCGGGCACCTTCGTCGAGTTCCTCGGCGTCATCGAGCCGCTCACCGCGGCCGGATACGACCTGGTGATCCCCTCGGTGCCGGGGTACGGATTCTCCGGTCCGACAACGGAATCCGGTTGGCACGACACCAGGATCGCCAAGGCCTGGGCCGAGCTGATGCGCCGGCTCGGGTACGACAAGTACGGCGCGGTCGGCAATGACGGCGGCGCGCAGATCTCCCCCGAACTCGGCCGCGTCGATCCGGAGCACGTTGTCGCCGTGCAGGTTTCGCAGATCTACTCGTTCCCGACCGGCGACCCGGCCGAAATGGCCGACCTCACCGAGGACGAGGCGCAGTCGCTGGCGACGCTCGATTGGTTCGTCAAGAACAAGATGGGCTTCAACATCTTGCAGTCACAGCAGCCGCAGACCTTGGCGCACGCGCTGGTGGATTCGCCGGCCGGACTGGTCGGCTGGAACGGCCAGCTGCTCGGGCCGGATCTCGACGACGACTTCGTGCTGACCAATATCGCGATCCATTGGCTCACCGGCACAGCGGGTTCCGCGATCCGGCACTACTTCGAGAAGGCTCAGGCGGACAAGCCGACCGGGCCGATCACGGTGCCGCTGTCGCTGTCCGGATCGAACGGCGACTTCCACGGCATCCGCCGCTTCGCCGAGCGGGATCACAGCAACATCGTCTCGTGGCGGACCCACGATGTGTACACCCACTACCTGCACCACGTCGGGCCCGAGCTGATGTCCGGCGAGATCACCGAGTTCTTCGCCCAGTACCGCTGAGCGTTCCGCATTCAGACCGCGGCCCACGCCCTCCCGGTGTGGGCCGCGGCAAACCCCCAAGCATTTCGTTCTACGAGGAGAAAACCATGAGCACCATCAAGCCGTTCCAGATCGACGTCCCCCAGGCCAAGCTCGATGATCTGGCCGACCGGCTGCGCCGGGCGCTGTGGCCGAGCGAACTGCCGGGTGTCGGCGATGCCTACGGCGTGCCCGGAGATCGGGTCCGGACGCTCGCGCAGTACTGGCTGGAGAGCTTCGACTGGCGGGCGCTGGAGGCGAGGCTGAACTCCTACCCGCAGTTCACCGCGGAGATCGACGGCGAGGAGATCCACTTCCTGCACATCACCTCGTCCCGGCCGGACGCCGTGCCTGCCATCCTGACCCACGGCTGGCCGGGCTCGATCCTGGAATACCTCGACGTCATCGCGCCGCTGACCGAGCCGGAGTCGGCCGACGCACCCGCATTCCACCTGGTCATCCCGTCGCTGCCGGGCTTCGGCTTCTCCGGCCCGACCCGCAGCACCGGCTGGAACCGGGTGCGCACCGCGAAGGCGTGGGTGGAGCTGATGGATCAGCTCGGCTACCAGCGCTATCTCAGCATCGGCAACGACGCAGGCTCGATGATCGCGCCGGAGATGGCCCGGCTCGCGCCGGACAAGCTGATCGGAGTCCATGTGACGCAACTGTTTTCGTTCCCGTCCGGCGATCCGGCCGAGTTCGAGGACATGTCCGGGGAGGACATGGCGGCACTGGGCCACCTGCAGTGGTTCCACGACAACAAAATGGCGTTCAACACCTTCCTCAGCCAGCAGCCGCAGACCCTGGCCTACGCGCTGACCGACTCGCCGATCGGCCTGCTGGGCTGGAATGCGCAGCTGATGGGCGAGGGTCTGGACCACGACTTCGTCGTCGGCAACGTGGCGATCTACTGGCTGACCGGCACCGCGAGCTCGTCCACCCGGTTCTACTACGAAGACGCGCACGCCACCGAGCAGCCGGCCGGACCGACCACCGTGCCCACCGCGCTGGCCATGTTCAAGGGCGACTTCCAGTCGATCCGCCGCTTCGCCGAGCGCGACCACAAGAACATCGTCCGCTGGAACTCCTACGACGCCGGTACCGCGCAGGGCGGGCCGAACGACGCGGCGGGGCACTACGCCGCGCACGAGGCGCCGGAGATTCTGGTCGGCGACATCCGCGAGTTCGTCGCGCAACTCGGCTGACGCGAGACAGTCGCTTATGTCATCGAGACTCACGGCGATGGTTCGTCTCACTCCGCGCTGTTGTACTTGATTCACCAACAGAGCAACAGCTTTCACCAAGGGAGAGAACACCATGAAGATCGCAGTCTTCGGAGCCACCAGCACGGTCGGCCGCCTGGTGGTCGCGCAGGCCATCGAGGAGGGCCACGAGGTCACCGCGTTCACCCGGAGCGCGGCCGGCCTCGAGCAGCGGCACGAGCGGCTGCACATCGTGGAAGGTGATGTGCTGGATACGAATTCGGTCGAGCGGGCGGTCGTCGGCCAGGACGCGGTGCTGATCTCGCTCGGCGCGGGACGCAAGGGCGTGATCCGGGCCGAGGGCACCCGCGCGGTGCTCGCGGCGATGGACCGGACCGGGGTGAAGCGGTTGATCGTGCAGACCACCCTCGGCGTCGGAGACAGCCGGGGCAACCTGAACTTCGTGTGGAAGTACCTGATGTTCGGCATGCTGCTGCGCCAGGCGTATGCCGACCACGTGCAGCAGGAGCTGTATGTCCAGGCCAGCGAGCTGGATTGGACGATCGTGCGGCCGAGCGCGTTCACCGACGGGCCGCGCACCCGCGGTTTCCGGCGCGGTTTCCCGGCCGACGAGCGCGGGCTGTCGCTGAAGATCTCCCGCGCCGACATCGCCGACTTCATGCTCGAGCAGCTGAACGACCGCACCTACCTGCACCAGGCACCCGGCATCTCCCACTGAGGCCCGCCACCGTGCCGCGCGTTCGAGCCGGACCTGCCGCGACCCACGCACCCAGCGTGGGTCGCGGCCGTTCAGGCGTGCTCGTGCAGTTCGCCCCAGGCCGGGAACGGATCCCGGTAGCCCGCCCATTCGACAGGTCCCGCGGCGAATTCCGCATCGGTGAGCAACGCGTCGTCGAGCAACGCACGGACCCGGTCCCGATCGAGGTTGATCCCGATGAAGACGATCTCCTGTCCCGCAGGCACTTCCAGCGCCGACCACCACGCGGCGGGCTCGAAGACGAGATTGGGCCCGGCTTGCGACCAGATGGCCGCCAGCGAGGGCCGGCTGGCGATCCAGCAGAAACCCTTGCTGCGCAACAACCCGCGTAGTTCGCCGAGCGCCTCGGACAGCCGCTGCGGATGAAACGGCCGGTCCGCGGTGTAGGTGAGGCTGCGGATGCCGTACTCCTCGGTCTCCGGCGTATGCCCGCCCGCCAGTTCTTCGTCCCAGCCCTCCGCCTCGGCGGCGACCACCGGGTTGTACAGGCCGGTGCCGAGCACGTCGGCCAGGTCGACGACGCCATTGGTCGTGCGCAGCACCTGGGCGCGCGGATTCAGCTTGCGCACAGTCGCTTCCACCGCCCCGGCCGCCGCCGTGCCGACCAGATCGGTCTTGTTCACCAGCAGCACATCGGCGAATTCCACCTGATCCACCAGCAAGTCGGCGATGGTGCGCGAATCCCCCTCGCCCGCTTGCAGATTCCGCTCGGCCAGCGCCTGCCCCTTGGCCACCTCGGCCAGGAACGTGGACGCGTCGACCACCGTCACCATGGTGTCCAGTCGCGCGATATCGCCGAGCTTGAACCCGTCCTCGAACTCCCAGTCGAAGGTCGCGGCCACCGGCATCGGCTCGGAGATGCCGGTCGACTCGATGACAAGTTGATCGAAGCGTCCTTCGCGGGCGAGCCGGCCCACCGCCTCGATGAGGTCCTCGCGCAGCGTGCAGCAGATGCAGCCGTTGGTCAGTTCGACCAGTTTCTCCTCGGTCCGATCGAGATGGCCCTGACCCGCGACGAGCGCGGCATCGATATTCACCTCGCTCATGTCGTTGACGATGACCGCCACCCGGCGGCCCTCCCGGTTGGCCAGGATGTGGTTGAGCAGCGTGGTCTTGCCCGCCCCCAGGAAGCCGGACAGCACGGTGACGGGAAGCAGGTCGGAGGTGGTCATATCTTAATGATAATGGTTTTCATTTTCCTTCAGCACTCCAGGTCGCCGGTTGCGCGTGGCAATGCGGGCGGACGGTCGTAGGGTTTGTCTCGTGAAGCTGTTGCCATTGACCCCCGACGGGCAGACCCCCGTCCGGGTGCTCACCATTGCCGGAACCGACTCTGGCGGCGGCGCCGGAATCCAGGCCGATACCCGCACCATGGCGCTGTGCGGGGTGCACGCCTGCGTCGCGGTCGCGGCGGTGACGGTGCAGAACTCGATGGGGGTCAGCGACTTCCACGAGATCCCGCCGTCCATCGTGGCCGGTCAGGTGCGCGTCGTGGCGACCGATATCGGCGTCGGCGCGGTGAAGACCGGCATGCTGGCCTCCACCGCCATCATCGAGGCCGTCGCGGACGTGTGCCGCGAGGTGGGCATCGGCCGCGACGGGCACATTCCGCTGGTCGTCGATCCGGTCGCCGCCTCCATGCACGGCGACCCGCTGCTGCACGAGGAGGCCCTGGACGCGGTCCGGCACACGCTGATCCCGCTGGCCACGGTGGTGACGCCGAACCTGGACGAGGTCCGGCTGATCACCGGCATCGACGTCACCGACGACGCGTCGGCCCGGCTGGCCGCGGAGGCGCTGCACAAGCTCGGCCCGCAGTGGGCGATCGTGAAGGGCGGACATCTGCGCTCCTCGGAGCACAGCACCGATCTGCTGTTCGACGGCGACAAGTTCCTGGAGTTCACCGCGCCGCGGATCGGCACCACCAACGACCACGGCGGCGGCGACACCCTGGCCGCGGCGATCGCCTGCGCGCTGGCCAACGGATATTCGGTGCCCGAGGCGGTCGAGTTCGCCAAGGATTGGACCTATCGCTGCCTCGCCGCTTCCTACGATCTCGGCGCGGGCCACGGTCCGGTTTCCCCGCTCTGGCGTCTGCACAGCGACTGAACCCGGAATCTGTCGATTCCCCAGTTAGAAAGCCCCTTAGGGGGCCGATTCTTGTCGGTGGGTGCTGAGACAATAGCGGTGTCGCAAACGCGGTAGGCCTCGACGAAGTGGCCGAGCCAGAACAACGTCGTTCGGGCGGATGCGACCACCGTTTCAGCGCCGGCCCCGACCATGCCGCGGCCGGCAGAGCAAGGCGCTACTCGCCGGAAAAGGCTAGGTGCAGTGGCAGATCAGTGTCGATGACAATGCCGTTGAGCCGGGCATTGGCCGCGGTCAGCGCGGCGATGGTTTCCGCGAGATAGGCGACGAACTTCTCGATCGGCATCGGCTGTGTCTTCAATCGGTTCGCGCCGAGCCACCAATCGGTGGCCGAGCCGACCGCGCCGAAGATCGAATAAATCACCAGTTCCACGCTGTCCACGTCGACCGACGTGTCGGCCGCCAGTTCGGCGAACAGATCGGCGGCCCGCTTCGCCGACTGCCGGGCCGATTGCAGCGCGCGTTCGGAATCGTCGGACTGCTGCGCGAAATGACTGTGCAGCATGAAGCGGAAGACGTTCGGGTGCTCCGACACCACGAGCGCGTACTCCGCGGCACCGCGCCGGACCAGCTCGCGGGCCGAGTCGTTGGTCAGATCCACGCCTGAGATCAACTGCTCCCACAGCATGTCCCGGACCCGGTCGACGATCGCGTTGTAGAGGTCGGTCTTGTCCTCGAAATGCCGGTACAGCTTGGGTTTCGCCGCGCCGGCCTCCTTGGCGATATCGCCCATGCTGACTTCCGGCCCGAACTTGTCCAGCGCGCGGAACGCCGCGTCGACGAACTCCTCGCGCACCTTCAGCCGGTGCTCGCGCCAGCGCTCCGTGCGTGCGTCGACGCGCTTGCGTGGCACCTCGTCTAATTTTCGCCCGCTGCGCATCACAATTCCGGATGCTACCTGCTACCAGCGGTACCGATGACCGGGTCGGGGCGTTGACATCGGATGAGGCGTGGGACACACTCGGAAAAGTACACGGAACCGGTGGTATTGGATATTTAGCACAGAGAGCCGGTGGGGACGATGGTGTCCGCGATCCACACCCGAGTCCTGATCGTCGGGAGCGGCTTCTCCGGCCTCGGCATGGGCATCGCGCTCGACCAGGCCGGCCTCGATGACTACCTCATCGTGGAGCAGGCCGGCGAGATCGGCGGCACCTGGCGGGACAACACCTATCCCGGTTGCGCCTGCGATATCCCGAGCCACCTGTATTCGTATTCCTTTGAGCCACGCTCGAATTGGCGACGACTGTTCTCCGGGCAGCCGGAGATCTTCGACTACCTGAAGGAAGTCGCCGAGAAGTACCGGCTGCGTCCGCACATCCGCTTCCACCAGCGGATGGATCACGGCTACTGGGACGAGGGCGAGGGGCGCTGGCACGCGTTCAGCGCGGACGGTCAGGAGTATGTCGCGCGGTTCCTCGTGTCCGCGGTAGGGGCACTGCACATTCCGAGCATTCCGGAGTTCCGCGGCAGCGCGGATTTCACCGGGCCCACGTTCCACTCGGCGCAGTGGGAGCACGGGGTCGACCTGGCCGGCAAGCGGGTCGCCGTGATCGGAACCGGCGCCAGCGCAATCCAATTCGTGCCGGAGATCGTCGGCGAGGTGGCCGAGCTGACCGTGTTCCAGCGCACCGCGCCGTGGGTGATGCCGCGCGCGGATGTGGAGTTCTCCGCGAGATTCCGGAATGCGCTGCGCCGCATACCCGGCCTGCGCCTGGCGCTGCGCAATGGCATCTATTGGGGCGCCGAGGTCGGCGGCTACGCGATGAACTGGCGGCCCGGACTGCTGAAGGTGCTGGAGCGGGTCGGCCGCCGGCACATCGAGCGGCAGATCGCCGATCCGGTGCTGCGCGCGCAGGTTACGCCGGACTACCGGGCCGGCTGCAAGCGGCTGCTCGGCTCCGACACCTACTATCCGGCGCTCGCCGATCCGAAGACCGAACTGGTCACCGAGCGGATCGACCGGTTCACCGCGGACGGCATCGTCACCGCCGACGGCGTCGAGCGCCAGGTCGATGTGATCATCTACGGCACCGGCTTTCACGTCATCGACTCGTTCAAGAATCTGCCGATGGTCGGGCTGCACGGCGTCGACCTGACCGAGCGCTGGGACCGGGAAGGCGTGCAGGCCCATCGCGGGATCACGGTCGCCGACATGCCCAACGCGTTCTTCCTGGTCGGCCCGAACACCGGCCTCGGCCACAACTCGATGATCTTCATGATCGAGGCGCAGATCCACTATGTGCTGCAAGCCATTCGGCAGGTGCGCGAGCAGGGCGCGCTCGCGTTGACGCCGCGGCGGGCGGCGCAGGATCACTTCAATGCCCGGCTGCAACGCGGATTGGCGCGCTCGGTGTGGAACACCGGCGGCTGCCAGAGCTGGTACCTCGACGAGCACGGGAACAATCGCACGCTGTGGTCCGGGTTCACCTGGCAGTACTGGATGCAGACCCGGCGGCTCGATCCCGCAGAGTACGAATTCTTCGGTCCCGCACCGAGTTCCCCGACCCGCCGCACCGCGGTGCTGGAAGACCTTCCGGCCCAGACGTTTCCCACGGCCCTGACCAACGGCCGACCGGCCCCAGCCCGAAACCCCGAGGATGTTCAGTGAAGAACTTCAAAGACAAGGTCGCCGTCATCACCGGCGCAGGCTCCGGCATCGGCCGGGGACTGGCCCTGGAACTGGCCCGCCGCGGCGCCCAGCTGGCGCTGTCCGACATCAACACCGAGGCGGTCGCCGATACCGCGGGCCGCTGCGAAAAGCTCGGCGCCACAGCCATTCCGTACGAGCTGGACGTCGCGCACCGGGCCGCGGTCTACGCCCACGCGGCGGATGTTCGCGGCGAATTCGGGCGGGTGAACCTGGTCTTCAACAACGCGGGCGTCGCGCTCGGGGCCGACGTCGAAGACATGGAGTGGGACGACTTCGACTGGCTGATGAACATCAACTTCTGGGGCGTCGCGCACGGCACCAAGGCGTTCCTGCCCGACCTCATCGCCTCCGGCGACGGCCACATCGTCAACATCTCCTCGGTGTTCGGCCTCGTCGGCGTGCCCTCCCAAAGTGCTTACAACGCGGCCAAATTCGCGGTGCGCGGGTTCACCGAGGCGCTGCGGCAGGAGATGCGGATCGCCCGGCATCCGGTCGGGGTCACCTGCGTGCACCCCGGCGGGGTGACCACGAATATCGCGGTGAGCGCCCGCGGGCTGCCCGACGACGTGGACCTCGAGACGCTGCGCCGCGGCTGGGACGCGCTCACGCTGACCAGTCCCGGTGCGGCGGCGAAGATCATCCTGCACGGTGTGGAGAAGAACAAGGCGCGGGTGCTGATCGGTCCCGATGCCAGGGTCTTCGACCTGATCCCGCGCCTGCTCGGCCCGGCCTACGAGGACCTCGGCGTCCCGCTGTACCGGGCCGGGCGGCAGGCGGCGGCGCGGTTCGGTATCGCGCTCTAGGCCTAGCGCCGCCGGGCCGCGCGCGGCGGCACCGGCGGCGGTGGGTTCAGCCGGCCCGCGGTGGTGCGCGAGCCGGCCTGCTTGAGTCGTTCGAGCACCGGGGTCAGCTCGAAGCTGTGCACGCCGTCCAGGGTGGCCATCTTGATGGTCACGTAGTGGTACAGGTCGTCGGCGGTGTCCGCGGTCAGCACGGCGAAGATGTTGAACGGTCCGGTAACCGCTGCGGCATAGGCGGTTTCGTCGTGCTCGGCGATGGCGCGGCCGACCGCGTCCAGCTGCGCCGGGGCGACCCGGAGCCAGAGGAAGGCCGAGAGGCTGGATCCCAGTGCGGCCGGGGCGAGGTCGAGGTCGAAGTAGAGGATGCCCGCCGCTTGCAGTGCGGCGATCCGGCGGGCCACCCGGCCGATGCTCATGCCGGTGGCGCGGGCCAGGACGGAGAAGCCGGCGCGCCCGTCGCGGGCCAGCAGTTCGAGCAGCAGGGCGTCCTCGTCGCGCAGCTCCAGATCCGATTCGGCGTAATCCGTTGGTGCCGGGCCATTCTCGGCGACTTTTCGGGCCACCTGCCGACCGCGCCAGTCCACGACGGTGGGTCCGACGAAGCGGTGCAGGATCATCGCCGCCGCGATGTCGTGCACCGGCGCGGTGCGTTGCAGCCGCTGCACCAGCAGGTCGTCGCGGTCCTGCGGGGTGCGCGGGTGCAGCGAGAAGTTCACCTCGGCACCGGCCGCCGCGATGCTGACCCAGGCGGCGTCGTCGCGGCGCGCCAGGGCCTCGGCCACCTGCCGCGCGCCGTCCGGCCGGCAGTGCACCCGGATGATCCAGTCGTTCTCGCCGAGCGCGCGGGAGTCGACCGCGCCGATCACCCGGACCACGCCGTCGCGGCGTAACCGCCGGTAGCGGCGGGCGACGGTCTGTTCCGCGACACCCAGTTCGGCGGCGACGCGGTTGAACGAAACCCGGGGATCCAATTGCAGGGCCTGCACGATCTGCGTATCGACGCCGTCCAAGATGGAGTTTTTACCTATTCCAGAGGCGCTCACAAGGAGGAAATCTACGCCCTGTTCCGAACTGGGCGACCGTTCCGGTCGCCGCTGCGGATACTCGACGCCGTCTCCCGTCCACGAATTCCCTGAGAGGACAACGGCTTTGCGTAAATGGCTGCCGCTGCTGACGGTGTGTCTCGGCACCTTCATGCTGCTGATCGACGTCACCATCGTGAACGTCGCCCTACCCGATATGCGCAACGACTTGAACGCGTCGTTCAGCTCGCTGCAATGGGTGGTCGACGGATACGCCCTGGCCATGGCCGCGCTCATGCTCGGGGCCGGCTCGATCGCCGACCTGGCCGGGCATCGGCGGACCTATATGGCCGGGTTGGTCCTGTTCGCGGTGTCCTCGCTGGTCTGCGGGATCGCCCCGAATCCGGCGGTGCTCATCGCGGCCAGGGTGGTGCAGGGCATCGGCGCGACAACCATGGCGTGCACCACCTTCGCCCTGCTGAACAGTTCCTACAGCGGGCGGGATCAGGGCACGGCGTACGGCGTCTGGGGTGCGGTCGCGGGCGCGTCCAGCGCGATCGGGCCGATCATCGGCGGCGTGCTCACCGATCTCGCATCGTGGCGCTGGATCTTCTTCGTCAACCTGCCGGTTAGCGCGGTGGCGATGGCGCTGTGCGGGTGGGTGCTCGCCGAGGGGAAACGACCGCACCGCGGCCGGGTCGATGTGGCGGGCATGGCGGCGTTCACCGTGAGCGCGGCGGCGGCGACCTATGCGCTGATCCGGGCGAACGAACACGGTTGGTCCAATGCGCTCACCTGGTGGTTGCTACTGGTCGCCGCGGTGTCGCTGGTGGTGTTCCTGATGGTCGAACGGGCCTCTGCGCAGCCGATGCTCGACCTGGCGCTGCTGCGGGACCGTTCGTTCGTCGGCGTGCTCGTCGCGGCGGGTGCGTTGTTCTTCGCCGCGTTCGGCGCGCTGATGTACACCCAGATCTGGATGCAGTCGGTGCTCGGGCTCACCGCGATCCAAGCCGGGGCGGTGGGACTTCCGTTGTCCGTCATGGCTTTTCTGGTGTCCGGCAGCATCGGGCGGTTCCTGCACGGCGAGAATCGCGGACCGATCATCGCGGGTGGGCTGTTCGCGACCGGCATCGGTGGCGTGGTCGGCGCGCTGCTGGTGCACGGCGAAGCCGGTTGGGCCGCACTGATTCCCGGCTTCCTGGCGGTCGGGCTCGGCGTCGGATTGGCCACCGCGACGCTGAGTTCGGCGGCAATGGCGGCGGTTCCGTGGCAGCGGGCCGGAATGGCAACGGGCGCGGTCAATACCGCGCAGCAGCTGAGCTTCGCGCTCGGAATCGCCACGCTGGGTTCGGTATTCACCGCGCGGGCGGCGGCGGTGCTCGACGAGCGCGCGGTGCCGGACGCGGAGGCCACGGCACGGGCGGTCGGGGGCGGTCAGTCCGCGATGCTGGTGCAGCAGGTTCCGGCCGAGGCGCGGTCCGCGCTGGCGGAGGCGGTGCGGGCGGCGGCCGCAGCGGGCGTGCAGGGCACGCTCGCGGTCAGCGGCGTGATCGGCCTGCTCGGCGGCGCGGTCGTACTACTGCTGATGCGGCGGAGCAAGCCGGCGGCGCCGGTGGTCGATGCGGAGGCGCAGGTACACGCCTGATTTGCCCGAATTCCCGTGCGGCCGAACGGGTCGGCCGCAGGGCGCGGAACAAATCCGCTGAGCGAGGAGACCACGCGCCTCGCTCAGCGGTGGGTCAGCGCTTTTTCGGATCGATGATGCTCTGCTCGGGGGCGGACTTCATCTTCTTGTCCGTCCGCTTCTCTTTCAGCGATTTCCCGGACTTCTTCGACATCGAGCTGCGCGGAGACTTGTCGGACAAACGTGGTCCTTTGCTCGGAGGACCTGAACGGTCCCGCTACCCCCGACCGTACGCTACGGCCGCACACGCCGGGACCGATCGGCCCTGGTCGCGTGCCCCCAGGAACCTCACAGCTGAGGCCCAGCTCCGTGACAACCGGACCGTCGAGGGTGGTCTTCATGACCGAGACTGTGACCGTCGCGGCGGCGGAATTAGCCGAGACACCGGGTACACCCGTGCTGGACGTGGTGATACCCGTCTACAACGAAGAGACCGACCTCGGCGTGTGTGTGCGCAGGTTGCACGCCTATCTGCGCCAGGGGTTCCCGTTTCCGGCACGGATCACGGTAGCCGACAATGCCAGCACCGACGCCACCCTGCAAGTGGCCGAGCTGCTGGCACAGGAGCTGGACGGCGTGCGGGTGGTGCACCTGGACGCCAAGGGACGCGGGCGGGCGCTGCGGGCGGCGTGGGAACGCTCCGACGCGCAGGTGGTCGCCTACATGGACGTGGACCTGTCCACCGACCTGAACGCGCTGCTGCCGCTGGTGGCGCCGCTGATCACCGGGCACTCCGACCTCGCGATCGGGACCCGGCTCAGCTCGTCCTCGCGGGTGGTGCGCGGGCCGAAGCGCGAGATCATCTCCCGCTGCTACAACCTGTTGCTGAAAGCCTCACTGCAAGCACGCTTTTCGGACGCGCAGTGCGGGTTCAAGGCGATGCGCAGCGAGGTGGCGCGGCAGCTGCTGCCGCTGGTGCGCGACGGTGAATGGTTCTTCGACACCGAACTGCTGGTGCTCGCCGAGCGGGCCGGGCTGCGCATCCACGAGGTGCCGGTGGACTGGATCGACGATCCGGACAGCCGGGTCGACATCGTCGACACCGCGCGGAAAGACCTGCTCGGCATCGGGCGGCTGACCCGGGCGCTGGCCACCGGGGCGTTGCCGCTGGAGGAATTGCGCAGGGCGGTCGGGCGCGAGCCGCTGGTCCCAGGCGTGCCGCTCGGGATGGTCGGGCAGCTGGTCCGGTTCGCGATCGTCGGCGTGTTGAGCACGCTGGCCTATCTGCTGCTTTACGTTGTGCTGCAATCATTCACGGACGCGCAGGTGGCCAACTTCCTGGCGCTGCTGATCACCGCGGTGGCCAATACGGCGGCCAACCGGGCGTTCACGTTCGGCGTGCGCGGGGCGACCGGCGCGGTGTCGCATCAGTTCCAAGGACTGGTCATTTTCGGCATCGGGCTGGCGTTGACCAGTGGGTCGCTGTTCACCCTGCATCACTGGGCGCCGGACGCGTCGGTGCATCTGGAGCTGCTCGTGCTGGTGCTGGCCAATCTGCTGGCCACGATTCTGCGCTTCGTCGGGTTGCGCTGGGTTTTCCGGAATACCCCGAATCCGGCTCGGCGAACGGCGATCTCCGTGCAGTCCGATTCGACCGATACGTCCGAGCCGGTGGCGCTCGATGCCGAAGGAGCCGCTCGATGACCGCGACCCTGGCGCCGCCCACCGCGGCACCGGCGACCCCCGCGCCCGAACGTAAAACCCGGTGGGAATACCCGGCATTGGCGGTGCTGCTGCTCGGCACCGGCATCGCGTATCTGTGCAATCTCAGCGCGAACGGCTGGGCCAACTCGTTCTATTCCGCTGCGGTGCAAGCGGGTTCGGTCTCCTGGAAGGCGTTCTTCTTCGGCTCCTCGGATGCGGCGAACTCGATCACCGTGGACAAGCCGCCCGCCTCGCTGTGGCTGATGGAACTCTCGGTACGGGCGTTCGGGCTGAACAGCTGGAGCATCCTGGTGCCGGAGGTGCTGCTCGGCGTGGCGAGCGTGGCCCTGCTGTGGGCGACGGTGCGCAGGCCGTTCGGACCGGCCGCCGGGTTGCTCGCCGGGCTGGTGCTCGCGGTGACGCCGGTGGCGGTGCTGATGTTCCGGTTCAACAATCCGGACGCGCTGCTGGTGTTCCTGATGGTCGCCGCGGTGTGGGCGATGACGCGGGCGATCGAGGACGGCCGCTGGCGATGGCTGGTGCTCACCGGCGCGTTCGTCGGATTCGGCTTTCTCACCAAACAATTACAGGTGCTGCTGGTCGTGCCGCCGCTGGCCCTGGCCTACCTGATCGCGGGACCGCCGAAGCTCGGCAAACGGCTTTTGCAACTGCTCGCCGCGGGTGCCGCCATGGTGGTGGCCGCGGGCTGGTGGTTGCTGGCGGTGGAGCTGTGGCCCGCTTCGTCGCGGCCGTGGATCGGTGGGTCGCAGAACAATTCGATCCTCGAACTCACCCTCGGCTACAACGGGCTCGGCCGGCTCACCGGTGACGAGAGCGGCAGTGTCGGTCCCGGCGGTGCGGATCTGCCCGCCGGCGGCAACGGCATGTGGGGTAGCACCGGCATCACCCGGATGTTCGAAGCGGCGCAGGGTGGTCAGATCGCCTGGTTGATCCCGGCCGCGCTGGTTGCCCTGGTGGCCGGAATCCTGTTGCGCGGCAAGGCTGCCCGCACCGATCGGCAGCGGGCGTCGCTGATCGTCTGGGGCGGTTGGCTGTTGGTGACCGGATTGACCTTCAGCTTCATGGCCGGGATCTTCCACCAGTACTACACCGTGGCTCTGGCTCCGGCGGTCGCCGCGCTCGTCGGCATCGGTGCGGTGCAGATGTGGCGGGAACGGCACCGCCTGTGGGTCCGGCTGATGCTCGCGCTCGCCGTCGGCCTGACCACGGCGACGGCGTGGATGTTGTTGTCGCGCAGCGTGCATTGGGTGCCGTGGTTGCGGTGGACGATCCTGGTCGTCGGCATCCTCGCCACGATCGCCGCGCTCGTTCCGGCACCGCGGAAGCTGGCGATCGTCTCCGCGCTGGCCATCGCGTTCACCGGCCTGGCCGGTCCGGCCGCGTACGCCGTCGACACCCTGGCGACCTCGCACGCGGGCGCGATCCCGTCGGCGGGGCCGAATGTCGGACGGTTCGGCATGTTCGGTCAGCGGCCGCCGTGGGCCGAAGGAATGAACGGCATGCCCGGCGGCCCGGGCGCTCCGCAACCGGATGGTCGCGGTGGCCGCACCCCGAACGGTGGAAACGGCCAGCCGGGGATGCCGCCGCAGGGCCCGATGCCCGGCGCGCCGACCGGTCACGGCGGCGAAATGATGGGCGGCGCAGGCGGTCTGCTCGGCGCGAGCAAGCCGAGCGACCGAGTGGTCGCCCTGCTGGAGCAGAACGGCGCCGCCTACACCTGGGTAGCCGCGGCTACCGGTTCCAACAGCGCCGCGGGCTTCCAGCTGGCCACCGAACTCCCGGTGATGCCCGTCGGCGGTTTCAACGGCAGCGACCCCTCCCCCACCCTCGCGCAGTTCAAAGACTATGTGGCCCAGGGAAAGATCCACTACTTCATCGGCGGCGAACGCGGCGGCCGGGGCGGCGACCGGGACTCCACTCCCTCCTACAGTTCGCAGATCGCCCAGTGGGTGCAGGAGAACTTCACCGCTACCGAAGTAGACGGCGTGACCCTCTACGACCTCACCACCCACTGACCCGAAAGTTCCGCACCGCCTCCGAATATGCAGGCGGTGCGGATCTTTGGTGTTGTGGGGCTACTTCGCCGCCGGGTAGGTGGCCTCGACCCATTCGGCGAAGCTGGGGCCCGCGAGGGTGGCGTGCGGCCGGGCGAGCAGGGTGCCGTCCTCGAAGGCCTCGCGGTCCGGGTTGGTGGGGTCGCTGGACTCGATGATCCGCAGCGGGCTGCCCAGGTGGGCGGTCAGCAGCGTCGCGGCGCCGGCCATGGTTTCCGGCTGCGGGCCGGCGATTTCGGGGAACGGGCCGTCGGTGGATTCGGGGGCCGGGTTGACGGCGAGGTCGACCAGGGCCTCGGCGACGGTGCGGGCGGCCACCAGCTGGGTGCGCATGTTCGCGACATAGGCGACGTCGCCCTGGGTGCCCCACTGGGTCATCACCTCGACCAGTTCGTGGAACTGGGCGGCGCGCAGGATCTGGACCGGCAGCGGGCCGTCGAGGAGGCGCTGCTCGTGCGCCAGCTTGGCGGCGTTGTAACCGGCGGTGGCGTTGTCGATGCCGATGATGGAGACGACGACCAGGCGCTCGACGCCGGCCTTCTGGCCCGCCTCGTGCAGGTTGCGGGCGGCGGCGGTGAAGAACTCGGTCGCGACGTCCTGATCGGCGGACGGGGTGCTGGACGCGTCGATGACCACCTGCACGCCGTCCAGGGCCTCGACCAGGCCCGCGCCGGTCTCGATGTCCACGCCGTTCTTGCGGGAGAACGCCACCACCTCGTGGCCCTGCTCGGTCAGCACATCCACCACGTGCTTACCCAGCCGTCCGGTCGCCCCGGCCACTGCGATCTTCTTGGTCGTCGTCATGATTCCTGCTCCTCTGTGTCGATGCGGTGTTCCGCGTTCACAGAGAGGACGACGCAGCGATCACGAGTGTGACATCGCGCAGAAAGCGCAGGTAGCGGCGGTTCTCAGCTGAGCATGGACAGCAGGCGCTCGTGCACCACGTCACGGACCACCGAGCTGAGATCGGGCTTTTCGGCGAGCAGTTCGAGCATGCGCAGGATCTGCAAGGTCTCGATGCGCTGCGGAAGATCCGGATCGTCCGGATCGAAGCCCGCGCCCGCCAGGAAATCGGGCCAGGCGGGGACATCGGGGTCGATGGAGCTGACCGACCAGGCCCACCACGCCGGGTCGAACAGCGGGTCGGCGAGGCGGACGGATTCGAAATCGAGCAGGCCGGTGATGATTTCGCCGTCGGTGAGGATGTTGACCGGGGCGAAGTCGCCGTGCGCGAGGACCGTCGGGCGGTCGGCGAACAGCGTGGGCAGCGACTTCAAGATCCGGTCCAGGGTGCCGCGGTGCGCGGCGGCGAGGTTCAGCCGGCCGGCCCAGGCGGTGGCGCTCTCCACCAGACGGGTGGGGCTGGCCCAGAGGTCGTCGAGTTGCAGGCCCGCGGTGGGCAGCCGGCGAAACGCCGCGAGCAGCGTGCCCATCTCGCGGGCGATGACCGGGAATTGCGGGCTGGCCAAGCCGATTTCGGCGCTGGCCGGAATCGGGACGCCGGGCAGCGCGTCGAAGACGATCCAGGCCGGGTCGGCGTCGAGGTCGAAGCGGCGGATGCGCGGAATGGCGATGCCGCGCTTGGCGGCCGGTTCCAGCAGGGTGTGCATGATCCGCAGGCGGCGTTCGGCGTCGTCCGGATTGCGGTAGCGCTGCAGGACCATCCGGTCGCCGTCGGCGAGGGTGAGCAGGTCGGTGCGGTTCTGGAAGCCCCATTCGGCCGGCGCGCTACCGGCAATCGGCTGGCCGAGAGTCTGCTCGAGCCCGCCGTACTCCGCATGGTCCATACGGCAGACCCTAAGGCACGTACGGACTGTTGCGCGCCGATCGGCTGCGCTGCGCTGAGTGGGGACGTAGGGGCACACTTCGGGCGCGCTCATCCGCCCCGGTCGGCGGCCTGATCAGGGACATCGAGCGGGTCCGAGGCGCGGAACTCACGGGTGCGGCGGAACCGATCGCGCGATGGAAATCACTCGGCGCCGGGCGCTTGCGCGAGTCCGCGCGGCGCACTCAGCGCGGCGTGCAGGGTGGCCGCCCACTGCTGGACGATCTGCTTGCGGCGCGCCGAATCGTCGGTGAGCACGTCGGCCAGGCCGAGCCCGCGCGCCATGTCCAGGGTGGCCTGCACGAGGTGATGGGTGACCGGGTCGGCGTCGTCGACGCCGAGCGCCTCCACCGCGCGCCGATGCGAGACCCGGCCGAACTTGGCCTCCAGCGGGACAATTCGCTCCCGCAGCGCCGGATCGGCGGCCGCGTGCGTCCACACTTGCAGCGCCGCCTTGAACAGCGGGCTGGTGTAGGACTCGACCAGGCCGGCCACCACGGCCTCGGTCCGGCCGACCCCGTCGGCCAAGGCGGCGACCGCGATCGCCTCGTCCTTGGCCTGCTGGGTCCGGCTGTCGAACATGTACTCCAGCGCGGCGGTGATCAGCTCCTCCCTGGTCGGGAAGTGATGCTGCGCCGCGCCCCTGGACACCCCGGCCCGTTCGGCGACGACCGCGACGGTCGCTGCCGCCCAGCCGGTTTCGGCTAGGCAGTCGATGGTCGCCTCCAGCAGGCGCTGCCGGGTGGCTCGGCTGCGGTCCTGCTTGGGTTCGTGGGGTGTGGCCATGAGGTTATTCTGCCCAGCTCGCCGGACGACGCTGCAGGAAGGCCGTCATGCCCTCGTGCACCTCGGCGGTGCCGAAGAAGCTCGCCGAGCGTTTGGCGAGTTCGTCGGCCGAGACGTCGAACTCCGCGAGCATGGCCGCGTTGACCAGCCGCTTGCTCTCGGCCAGCCCCTGCGGGGAGCCCTTGCGTAGCTCGGCGCGCAGCCGCGCCACCTCGGCCGCCGGGTCGGCGGCGGCGGTGGTGATCAGCCCGATCTGCTCGGCGACGTCCGCGTCGAACTTCTCGCCCGTCAGGTAGTACCGGCCGGCCGCGCGCGCGGTGAGGCGCGGCAGCAGGGTCAGCGAAATCATGAACGGGGCCAATCCGATTCGCACCTCGGTGAGGGCGAAGCTGCTGGCCGGCCCGGCCACCGCGATATCGCAGGCGGCGACGATGCCCATGCCGCCCGCGCGCACGTTGCCGTCGATCTGCGCGATCACCGGCTTCGGGGTGGCGATGAGGCGGCGCAGCACGCCGATCATCACCCGGGTGCGGTCGTCGGCGGCCACCGCGGGATCGGCGTTGCTCGCCTCGGACAGGTCCGCGCCCGCGCAGAAGGTGTTGCCGGTGTGGGTGAGCACGATGCCGCGCACCGCGTCGTCGGCGGCCGCGTCGTCGAGTCCCTGGAGAAGTTCGGCAACGAGCTTGGACGACAACGCGTTCCGGTTGTGCGGCGAATCGAGCGTGAGCGTCGCGAAGCCGTCCGCTACGTCGTAACGGACGAACGGACCGGTCACTGTTTCGGTCATCGACAGCCTCTCAGTAAGACTTCGGCAGGCCCAGCGAGTACTGGGCGACGAAGTTCAGCACCATTTCGCGGCTGACCGGCGCGATGCGGCCGATGCGCGCGGCCGCCAGCATCGCGGCCAGGCCGTACTCCTTGGTCAGGCCCGCGCCGCCGTGCGTCTGGATGGCTTGATCGAGCGCCTTGATACTCGCCTCCGCCGCAGCGTATTTCGCCATGTTGGCGGCCTCGGCGGCGCCCATCTCGTCGCCCGTGTCGTAGAGCGTCGCGGCCTTGCGCATCATCAGCTTGGCCAGCTCCAGCTCGATCTTCACCTGGGCCAGCGGATGCGAAATGCCTTGGTGCGCACCGATCGGCGACTTCCACACGGTGCGTTCCTTGGCGTACTCGACCGCGCGGTCGATGGCGTAGCGGCCGAGGCCGATGGCCATCGCGGCGCCCATGACCCGCTCCGGGTTGAGGCCGGCGAACAGCTGCATCAGCGCCGCGTCCTCCTTGCCGACCAGGGCGGTCGACGGCAGGCGCACGTCGTCGAGGAACAGGGTGAACTGGTGGTCCGGCTCGATGATGTCCATTTCCTGGGGCGTCTTGTGGAAGCCCTCGGCATCGGTCGGCACGATGAACAAGGCGGGCTTGAGCTTGCCGGTCTTGTGGTCCTCGGTGCGCGACACGATGAGCACGGCCTCGGCCTGGTCCACGCCGGAGATGAAGATCTTGCGCCCGTTGAGGATCCAGTCGTCGCCGTCCCGGCGCGCGGTGGTGGTGATCTGGTGCGAGTTGGAGCCCGCGTCCGGCTCGGTGATGCCGAAGACCATCTTGGCCGAGCCGTCGCCGAGCTTGGGCAGCCACTGCTGCTTCTGCTCGTCGGTGCCGTACTTGGTGATGATGGTGCCGCAGATGGCCGGGGAGACGACCATCAGCAGCAGGCCCGCGCCCTGTGCGGAGAGTTCCTCCATGACCAGCGCCAGCTCGTACAGGCCCGCACCGCCGCCGCCGTACTCCTCCGGCAGGTTCACCCCGAGGAAGCCGAGTTTGCCTGCCTCGTCCCACAATTCGGTGAGCGGCTCGTTGGCCCTGGCCTTCGGCAGCACGTAGTCGCGGTAGTTGTACTTCGCGGCCAGCGCGGCGACCGCGGACCGCAGCGCGGTCTGCTCTTCGGTTTCGATGAAACTCATTTGTTCTCCTGGGTTTCCGTGCCTTCGGCAGGGTCGACTACGGCGAGGACGGCACCGACTTCGACCTGCTGGCCGACGGTGACGTTGACGGCGCTGAGCACACCGGCGGCGGGCGCGGCGATGGTGTGCTCCATCTTCATCGCCTCCAACCACAGAATGGGCTGGCCCTGTTCGACCCGGCTGCCGACCTCGGCGCCGAGCCGGATCACGCTGCCGGGCATGGGCGCGAGCAGCGAACCGGTGGCCACCTGGTCGGCCGGATCGCTGAATCGGGGCAGCTTGCGCACGCTGACCGGCCCGAGCGGCGAGTCGACGCACACCAGATCGGCGTACCGGGCGACGGCGAAATGCCTGCGGACCGAGCCGCGTTCGCCGGGGACGGCGAGCACCACGCGGTCGGGGGTGGCCTCGATCAGTTCGAGTCCGTCGTGACCGTCCACCGAGACGACGCCGCGGGTGAAGCGATAGCCGACGTCGTGCGTCCCGCTGGTGCGGCTCTCGAACAGCTTGTGCGTCGACTGGGACGGCAGGTTGCGCCATCCGCTCGGCAGCCCGCCGCCGACTCGGGCAGCGCCCCGGTTGGCGGCCGCGTCGGCCAGTGCGGCGGCCACGATGGACAACGCCTCATCGGCCGCGGACACCAAAGGCGCTGCCAGCGTGTCCAATCCGTGGGTGGCGAAGAACGCGGTGTCGGTGTCGCCGGCCAGGAACGCGGGGTGGCGCAGCACCCGGACCAGCAGATCGCGGTTGGTCACCAGGCCGTGGATCTTCGCCCGGTGCAGCGCGTTGGCGAGCAAACGGGCTGCCTCGCTCCGGGTTTCGGCGTAGGAGATGACCTTGGCCAGCATCGGGTCGTAGTGCACGCCGACGACCGAGCCGTCCACCACGCCGGTGTCCAGGCGCACGCCCGGCCGGTCCAGCAGATCGAATTCGGTGACCACCGACGGGATGTCGAGGCGATGCACGGTGCCGCTCTGCGGCTGCCAGTCGTGCGCCGGGTCCTCGGCGTAGAGCCGGACCTCGATCGAATGTCCGTACATGCCCGGGGATTCGGCGGGCAGCTTGGCGTCCGCGGCCACCTCGAGTTGCAGACGAACCAGATCCAGGCCGGTGGTGCACTCGGTGACCGGATGTTCCACCTGGAGGCGGGTATTCATCTCCAGGAAGAAGAACTCGCCGCGCTCGTCGGCGAGGAACTCCACCGTGCCCGCACCGGTGTAGCCGATCGCGCCGGTGGCGAGCCGGGCCGCCTCGAACAGCCGCTCCCGCATGCCCTCGGTGCGCTCGACCAGTGGCGAGGGAGCCTCCTCGATCACCTTCTGATGCCTGCGCTGGATGGAGCACTCGCGCTCGCCGACCGCCCAGATGGTGCCGTGCGTATCGGCCATCACCTGAACCTCGATGTGGCGACCGGTTTCCAGGTATCGCTCGCAGAACACCGTGGGATCGCCGAACGCGGACGCGGCCTCCCGCCGCGCCGCCTCGATCTGCGATTCGAGTTCGCCGAGTTCGCGCACCACGCGCATGCCGCGGCCGCCGCCACCGGCGGACGCCTTGATCAGCACCGGCAGGTGCGCGTCGGTGACCTCGGCCGGATCGAGCTCGGCGAGCACGGGGACACCGGCGGCGTCCATCATCTTCTTCGAGGCGACCTTGGAGCCCATCTGCTCGATGGCCTCGACCGGCGGGCCGATCCACACCAGACCGGCGGCGAGCACCGCCTTGGCGAAATCGGCGTTCTCGGAAAGGAATCCGTAGCCGGGGTGGATCGCGTCCGCACCGGCGGCCAGCGCGGCCTCGATGATCAGTTCACCGCGCAGGTAGGTCTCGCCGGGTGTATTACCCGGAAGCAGCACTGCCGCATCGGCTTCCGCGACGTGCGGGGCAGCGGCATCCGCGTCGGAGTACACCGCGACGGTGCCGATCCCCATCCGCCGACAGGTGGCGAAGACGCGGCGGGCGATCTCCCCGCGATTGGCAACTAAGACATTCGTAATGGTCATCCCCGGCCTCACATTCGGAAGACGCCGAAGCCATCGGCGCCCTTGATCGGGGCATTGTGAATGGCCGACAAGGACATTCCCAACACGGTGCGGGTATCGCGCGGATCGATGACGCCGTCGTCGAACAGGCGACCGGACATGAACATGGCCAGCGACTCGGCCTCGATCTGCGCCTCGATCATGGCGCGCATCCCGGCGTCGGCCTCCTCGTTGAACGGCATGCCCTTGGCCTCGGCCGCCGCGCGACCGACGATCGAGATGACGCCGGCCAGCTGCGCGCCGCCCATGACGGCGGATTTCGCACTGGGCCAGGCGTAGACGAAGCGCGGGTCGAAGGCGCGGCCGCACATGCCGTAATGGCCGGCGCCGTAAGAAGCGCCCATCAGCACCGAGATGTGCGGCACCTTCGAGTTGGACACCGCGTTGATCATCATCGCGCCGTGCTTGATGATGCCGCGCTGCTCGTACTCCTTGCCGACCATGTAGCCGGTGGTGTTGTGCAGGAACAGCAATGGCGTGTTCGACTTGTTCGCCAGCTGGATGAACTGGGTGGCCTTCTGCGACTCCTCGGAGAACAGCACGCCGCGCGCGTTGGCCAGGATGCCGATCGGATACCCGTGCAGCTCAGCCCATCCGGTGACCAGGCTGCCGCCGTAGAGCGGCTTGAACTCGTCGAAGTCGGAGCCGTCGACGATGCGCGCGATCACCTCGCGCGGGTCGAACGGGATCTTCAGGTCGTTCGGGACGATGCCGAGCAGGTCCTCGGGGTCGTAGAGCGGCTCGATCACCTCGGCGCGCGGCGCGGGGCCCTGCTTGCGCCAGTTGAGCCTGCGCACGATAGAGCGGCCGATGCGGATCGCGTCCTGCTCGTCGAGCGCGTAGTAGTCGGCCAGGCCGGAGACCCGGGCGTGCATGTCCGCGCCGCCGAGCGATTCGTCGTCGGACTCCTCGCCGGTGGCCATCTTGACCAGCGGCGGGCCGCCGAGGAACACCTTGGAGCGTTCCTTGATCATCACCACGTGATCGGACATGCCGGGGATGTACGCGCCGCCCGCGGTCGAGTTGCCGAAGACCAGCGCGATGGTCGGGATGCCCGCGGCCGAGGCCTGGGTGAGGTCGCGGAACATCCGGCCGCCGGGGACGAAGACTTCCTTCTGCGTCGGCAGATCCGCGCCGCCGGACTCCACCAGGGAGATCACCGGCAGCCGGTTCTCCCGGACGATGTCGTTGATGCGCAACGTCTTTCGCAGCGTCCACGGGTTCGAGGTGCCGCCGCGCACGGTCGGATCCGGCGCGACGATCATGCATTCGACGCCCTCGACCACGCCGATGCCGGCGATAGTGCTTGCGCCGACGTGGAATTCGCTGCCCCAGCCGGCCAGCGGGCACAGCTCCAGGAACGGCGAGTCCTCGTCGATCAGCAGCTCGACCCGCTCCCGCGCGGTCAGCTTGCCGCGCTTGCGATGCCGGGCCAGCTTGTCCGGTCCGCCGCCGTCGATCGCCTTGGCGAACTCGCCCTCGACCTCGGTGAGCTTGGCCGTCATGGCTTCGGCCGCCGCGGCGTACTCCGGCGAGGCGGTGTCCAGCGTGCTGCGCAGTGTCGTCATGACTGGTACCCCAATCGTTTGGCGGCCAGGCCGGTGAGGATCTCGGTGGTGCCCCCGCCGATGCCGAGGATGCGCATGTCGCGGTATTGGCGCTCGATCTCGGACTCGCGCATGTAGCCGAGTCCGCCGAACAGCTGCACGGCCTGGTTGGCCACCCATTCGCCCGCCTCGACGGCGGTGTTCTTGGCGAAGCACACCTCGGCGATCAGGTCGGTCTCGCCGTTCGCGCTGCGCTGCGCCACATCCCGGGTGTAGACGCGGGCGACGTCGATGCGCCGGGCCATCTCGGTGACCGTGTTCTGCACGGCCTGCCTGCTGATCAGCGGGCGGCCGAAGGTTTCCCGGCTGCGCACCCAGTCGAGGGTGAGGTCGAGACAGCGCTGGGCGCTCGAATACGCCTGCACGGCAAGGCCGACGCGCTCGCTGACGAACGCGCCCGCGATCTGGAAGAAGCCGGAGTTCTCCGGGCCGACCAGGTTCTCCGCGGGTACCCGCACGTCGACATAGGACAGTTCGGCGGTGTCGGAGGCGCGCCAGCCCATCTTGTCCAGCTTGCGGCTGACCGTGAAGCCGGGCGTGCCCTTCTCCACCAGGAGCAGCGAGATCCCGCCGGAGCCCGGGCCGCCCGTGCGCACCGCGGTGACCACGTAGTCGGCCCGGCAGGCGGAGGTGATGTAGGTCTTGGCGCCGTTGACGATGTAGTGGTCGCCGTCGCGGCGCGCGGCGGTGGTGAGGTGGCCGACGTCGGAGCCGCCGCCGGGCTCGGTGATGGCGAGCGAGCCGATCTTCTCCCCGGCCAGCGTCGGTCGCACCCAACGCTCGATCTGGTCGGGGTTGCCCGAGGCGATCATGTGCGGCACCGCGATGCCGCAGGTGAACAGCGACGCGAACAGGCCGCCGGAGGCGCCCGCCTGGTGCAGTTCCTCGCAGACGATCATCGCGTCGATGCCGTCGCCGCCGGAACCGCCTACGGCTTCGGGGAATTGGATGCCGAGCAGGCCGAGCGCGCCGGCCTTCTTGTGTAGCTCGCGCGGGATCTCCCCGTCACGCTCCCACTCGTCCATATAGGGCAGGACATCCCGCTCTGCGAAACCCCTTACGGTGGCACGCAATTCGCGCCGCTCGGGGGAATTCCAAGGACTCACGGTCATGGCAACAGCTCCAATGGGATGTCGAGATGACGGGACCGCAGCCATTCGCCGAGCCCCTTGGCCTGCGGGTCGAAGCGCGCCTGATAGGCGACGCCCTGACCGAGTAGGCCTTCGATGATGAAGTTCACCGCCCGCAGGTTGGGCAGCACGTGCCTGGTGACCGTCAGCGAGGCGGTCTCGGGCAGTAGCTCTTTGACCCGATCGACGGTGAGTGTGTGGGCCAGCCAACGCCATTGCGCGTCGGTGCGCACCCAAACACCGATATTGGCGTTGCCGCCCTTGTCGCCGCTGCGGGCCAGGGCGATGGCGCCGAGGGGGGCGCGGCGGGTTTCGGTGGCAGCCAACGGTTCCGGCAACTCGGGTTCGGCGACCTCGGCCAGCGGCAGCGTGTCCGTGGCCGGCGCGATGTCGACCCGGGAGCCATCCGGCAGCACCGCGATGTGCGGCACCTCGGTGGCGTCGACGAACCCCGGCGAGTACACGCCATAGGGAGAACCGTTGCCGGGCATCGTGGTAAAGCTGCACCCCGGGTAGCTGGCCAGCGCCAGTTCGACGGCCACGCTGGAGAACGCGCGGCCGACCTTGTTCGGGTCCGGGTCGCGCACCACGCAGCGCAGCAGCGCGCTGGCCTGCTCCTCGGTGTCGGCGTCCGGCCGGTCCAATCGCGCCAGCGTCCAGTCCAGTTCGGCCGGTTTCACCGCCAGCCAGGATTCCAGCTGCCGTTGCGCCAGAGCGGCTTTCGCCTCGATGTCGAGGCCGGTGAGGATGAACTCCATCTCGTTGCGGAAGCCGCCGAGGGTGTTCAGCGAGACCTTGAGCTGGGCCGGCGGGGCCTCGCCGACGACGCCGCTGATCAGCACCCGGTCCGGGCCGTCCGCGCTGAGCGCGATGGAGTCCAGCCGCGAGGTGACATCGGGTCCGGCGTACCTGGTCCCCTGGATCTCGTACATGAGCTGCGCTTCGACCGTGTCGACCGTGACCGCGCCGCCGGTGCCGTCATGCTTGGTGATGACACTGCTGCCGTCCCTGCGGATTTCGGCGATCGGGAAGCCCGGCCTGCCCAGATCGGGCAGCTCGGTGAAGAACGCGTAGTTGCCGCCGGTGGCCTGGGTGCTGCATTCGATCACGTGCCCGGCGACCACCGCACCGGCCAGCGCGTCGTAATCGGTGCGGCCCCAACCGAAGTGGGCCGCCGCGGGGCCGACGATCACCGAGGCGTCGGTGACCCGGCCGGTGACCACGATGTCCGCGCCCGCGTTCAGGCATTCGACGATGCCCCAGGCGCCGAGGTAGGCGTTCGCGGTGAGCGGTGCGCCGAGGCCGAGTTCGCCTGCGCGCGCGACCAAGTCGTCGCCTTCGACGTGCGCGATCTTCGCGTCCAGGCCGAGGTCCGCGGCCACCTTGCGCAGGCGTTCGGCCAGCCCGGCCGGGTTGAGACCGCCCGCGTTCGTGACGATCTGCACGTTGCGTTCCAGGGCGAGGCCGAGGCAGTCCTCGATCTGTTTCACGAAGGTCTTGGCGTAGCCGAGGCTCGGATCCTTCATCCGGTCGCGGCCGAGGATCAACATGGTGAGCTCGGCGAGATAGTCGCCGGTGAGCACGTCGAGCTGCCCGCCCTCGAGCATCTCGCGCATGGCGCTCAATCGATCACCGTAGAAACCGGAACAGTTGCCGATCCGGAGCACGTCCGGGTTGGCGGCCAGCACACTCATCAGCGGGAATGCCTCCTGTAACGGCGAACCGTCAGGGCGCAGCCGCGTGCCGCACCCGTGAAGTCCGCGTTCCGGAGACCAGCATCACACCCTCGCCAGAAAAAAGCAAGCATGCGTGCTTGTTAATTGCCTGTGGGTCAGATAGCAGCAGGCAGATGTCGATCGAGCGCCTCCGACTCGACCACCACGCGCGAGTTTTGCGAGCGCCGTTCGCGGCCCGTCTCCCGGGGGCCGCGAACACGCAGCGCCGCAGGCGCTGCAAAATAAGCACAGTGTCCACCGACGTCACTGTGATCATCCTGCTCGCGCTGGCCGGCTTCTTGCTCGGCGGCGTCTATTCGACCTGGAAAACCGCGCGCAAGTTCGCGATCGTGCTGGCGGTGCTGGCCGCGCTCGCCATCGCGGGGGCGGTGTTCTGGTGGGTCGGCGCCTGACTCAGAGCTCGGAGAGCTTGAAGATGCGCAGGTCCTCGGGGACCCCGCTCAGCGGCGCGGCGAAGAAGCTGCGCCGGTAGGGCTTGACCGCGTGACCCAGCTCGGCGAGGGTCTCGGGCTCGAGCGACTGCAACGTCGCCTCGGAGAGCATGGTGTTGCCGTTGCCGCCCGCCTCCATCACCCTGGCCGCGATCGTGACGTCGACGCCGAGCCAGTCGCCGCCGATCTCGCGCGGCGAGCCGGTGTGCAGCCCGATCCGCATCTGCGGGCGGTAGTCGCGCACCTTGACCTCGGCCAGGTTGCGCTTGGCGTTGATCGCGGCGCGCACGGCCCGCTCGGCCGACGGGAACACGGCCATCACGCCGTCGCCCATCCGCTTGACCACCTGGCCGCCCCGCTCGGCGATCGGCGGCTCGATGGCCTTGGCCACCCGGCGCAGCAGCTCCAGCGTCGCCTCGTCGCCCGCGGAGAGCGACCAGCTGGAGAAGGCCACCAGGTCGGTGAACATCACAGTTACTTCCGCGTTACCTTTACCGCGACCGACTCGTTCCAGCATCGCCTGCCAGACCTGGAGCGCGCCGAAGCCGATCTCCCTGGCCGCGCTCGGGGTGTCGCCGACCAGCTTGTCCGCGGCGCGGGCGACCGCGCGCGCACCGCCGGGGCCGGTGACCGAGAGCGGGTCGCCGAAGGAGGGATCACCGGGCAGCTGCTCGCGCGCCTTGCGGAGCACGCCGATGAAGTCCGTCCGATTGTTCGCCGCGTTCATCAACGCGGACAGCTGGCCCTTGCGCAGGCCTGCCCCGGGACGACGGATAGGTCCGTCCCCGTCCGCGGGTACCAGCGGGATCACGACCTCGGGTGGGAGGCCGTTTCGGTCTTCCGGCTCCGACCCGGGCGCAGCACCGCCGGAAGGTGTTTCGCTCACGCCCAGAGGGTATCTCAGCCGACCTGTCGTCGGCGGATCACTGATCATCGCCACCTGCTACCTCCCGACGGACGGAGCGGGCACAACATTGGGGCCGCCGATGGATAACGAGCTGGTTGCTGAGTCGAACTGTACTCGCGGATCCAGCACTGATGAAGCGACCTGTTTCACAGTTTCCGTGATGTTCACATGCCCCATTGACCAGTAATAATGCGGCCCCGCGCGGGCGCGGCACGCCCTCGTGAAAAAAGCCCATCGGCCCGGTGCGAAGGGGATCGCACCGGGCCGATGGTGACACCGTCCGCCGGGCAGTGGCGGGGCGGTGACGGGGCGCGCGGACCTCCCGACAAGGTCGGCGCCCCGAACCCGAGTGGCGAGGGAAGGCAACTCGGGTCGATTTTGGGTCGCTACGCGTCGCGCTGGTTGATCATGATCAGCGCGGCGCCGTAGACGATCGCGGTGAAGCCGAGGAAGTAGAGCAGGCTGCCCCACGGACCCCAGTGCCAGTTGGCGCCGGACTCCGAGACGGCGAGGAAGTGGCTCGCGTTCTGGAAGGGCAGGAACGGTCCCACATTGCGGCCGAAACTGCCGAACGCGCCGAGCAGCGGCTCGATCAGCAAGGACCACAACACGATCAGCGAGATCGCGGCGGCGGACTGGCGGACCAGGACACCGACACCGATCGCGACGGCGATCATCAGGAAGGCGTAGATCGGGATGCCGTAGACCGCGCGCCACTGCCCGTCCAGGGTCAGGTTCGCCGCGGGGGCGGACCCGCCGATCGCCTTGGCCACCCCGATCGCGAGGAAGGCCAGGATCGTGGTGAGCACGGCGCTGAAGACACCGACCAGCAGCGTCTTGGTGATCAGCACCTTGCTGCGATTGGGCACCGCCTGGAACGTGGTGCGGATGACGCCGAAGCGGTATTCGCTGGTCACGGTCAACGCGGCCATGATCATCAGGACCATCACGCCGAAGCCGACGACGCCCGCGGTCGCGGTGCTCACGTCCAGCGTCGGGGTCCCCTCCGCGGGGTTGTCCCCCGCGGACTTGGTGACCAGGGCGAACAGCGCGGCCAGCCCGAGGGCGAGCGCGACCACGATGGCCGAGCACCACCAGGGCGACCTGGTCGAGGTGAGCTTGATTCGTTCTGCTGCCAGCACGCCCATCAGAGCGCACCTCCCATCGCCTGATCGAAGCCTTCGCCGTGGTACTGCACGGCGCCGCCGGTCATCCGCATGAACGCCTCTTCCAGCGAAGCACGTTGCGGCGCAAGCTCGAACAGGGTGATCTCGTTCGCGCCGGCCAGCTTGCCGACCGCGTCGCTGGGCACGCCGGCCACCACGAGCGCGGGGCCGTCGGTGCCGGTGCCGTCCTCGCGGACGGTCATCCCGTTCGAGGTGAGCACGCTGCGCAACTGGTCGAGCTGCGGGCTGCGCACGCGCACCGACTGTTCGGAGGCGCGCTCGATGAATTCCTGGGTGGTGGTGTCGGAGATGAGCTGGCCGCGACCGATCACCACGAGGTGCTCGGCGGTCTGCGCCATCTCGGAGAGCAGGTGGCTGGAGACCAGCACGGTGCGGCCCTCGGTGGCCAGTCGCTGCATGAACCGGCGGATCCACAGGATGCCCTCCGGGTCGAGGCCGTTGACCGGCTCGTCGAACAGCAGCACCTGCGGGTCGCCGAGCAGCGCGCCGGCCAGGCCGAGCCGCTGGGACATGCCGAGGGAGAACCCGCCCGCGGTCTTGCCCGCCACCTCGGACAGGCCGACCAGCCGCAGCACCTCCTCCACCCGGGACTTGGCGATGTCGTTGGAGGCGGCCATCCACTCGAGGTGGGCGCGCGCCGAACGGTTCGGATGCACCCACTTGGCGTCGAGCAACGCACCGACGGTGCGCAGCGGATGGTCCAATTCGCGGTATGGCTTGCCCTGGATGAGTGCGGTGCCTGCGGTTGGCTTGTCCAGCCCCAGGATCATGCGCATCGTCGTCGACTTACCGGCTCCGTTCGGGCCCAGGAACCCCGTCACCTGTCCGGGTCGAACGGTGAAGGAAAGATCCTGAACGGCGACGGTCTGCCCGTAGTGCTTGGTCAGCCCTCTCAGCTCGATCATGGTGACCAGCATTCCCGAAAATGCCGCGACGCGCGTCACTACAAAGTGTCGTGTTCGATCATCCTCAGGGATGACAGCTACCCCTACTACCCGGTAGCGCCACCCTGATAGACGTCCTGAGCGGGGATTTTCGGTAGCCGACCAGCTCAGAGCGCAGGCGAGGAAGCCTGTGCCCAGAATCGTTTCGGAATGCGCCCCGCCTGGCGCGCCAGATAGCCTGCCCGCACCGCGGACGCCATGGCCTGCGCCATCAACTCCGGTTGACGAGCCCTGGTCACCGCGGTGGCCAGCAGGACCGCCGAGCAGCCGAGTTCCATGGCCAGGGCGGCGTCGCTCGCGGTGCCGATGCCCGCGTCCAGGATCACCGGGACCTTGGCCTCGGCGACGATCATCTCGATGTTGTGCGGGTTGCCGATGCCGAGTCCGGTGCCGATCGGCGAGCCGAGCGGCATCACCGCGACGCAGCCCGCGTCCTCGAGCCGGCGCGCGAGGATCGGGTCGTCGGTGGTGTAGGGCAGCACGACGAAGCCGTCGTCGACGAGTTGCTCGGCGGCGGTGATCAATTCGATCGGGTCGGGCAGCAGGGTGCGCTCGTCGGCGACCACCTCGAGCTTGACCCAGTTGGTGTCGAGCGCCTCGCGAGCCAATTGCGCGGTGAGCACCGCCTCGGCCGCGGTGCGACAGCCGGCGGTATTGGGCAGCGGCGCGATGTTCAAGCGCTTCAACAGATCCAGCACGCCGGTGCCGCCCGCGGCATCCACCCGGCGCATGGCGACGGTGGTGAGTTCGGTGCCCGAGGCGACCAGCGCCTCCTCCAGCACGGCCAGGTTGTCCGCGCCGCCGGTGCCCATGATCAGGCGAGATCCGAACTCGCGGTCCGCGATCCGCAGCGGCGCGTAAGACTCAGCCACCCTGGACCGCCGTCAGCACCTCGATCTGCCAGCCGCGACCGACCGGCTCGTCCCAGCGGGACTTGGGGAACACCGCGCCGTCCACCGCGAGCGCGATGCCCTGCGTCGGCAGCTCCAGGCGGCCGAGCAGCTCTCGGACGGTGAGGGTTTCGGCGAATTCGTGATCTGTGCCGTTCACGCTGACGCCGATGGGGACGGATGTCGAAGTCATCGAACTCCTCCTGCGGATGACGAAGGCGACGGCGGGTGCGCCGTCGTAAAGCGTTGCGGGTCGGCGGGTTCCGCCTCGGGCAACGGTGTTCCGGCGAGCTGGGCGAGCACCGCGTCGACGGTGAGCGGCAGGGTCAGCATGCCGTTGCGGCCGTTGCCGGTGGCCGCGACGACCCGGTCGCTGAGCCTGCCGAGCAACGGCAGGTTGTCCGGGGTGCCGGGGCGCGAGCCCGCGCTCGCCTCGGCCAGCTCGTATTCGCCGATGCCGGGGAAGATGGCCTCGGCGTCGGCGATCAGGTCCCGCACGCCCGCGACGGTCACCGCGGTGTCGAAACCGGCCTCGTATTGGGTTGCGCCGACCACGATTCCGTCGGCGCGCGGGACCAGGTACATGGCCCGGCCGTGCACCCTGGCCCGGACGACGCGCTGTGGCGCGGGGGTGACGCCGGGGCGTTGGCGCAGGCGCAGGATCTCGCCCTTGATCGGCCGGACCGGCAGGTCGGGCCAGAGCCGAGCGGAGGCCGCGCCAGCGGACAGGACGATCTGATCGTGGGTGAGGGTGTCCAGCGCGTCGACCGATTCGGCGCGGATCTGCACGCCGGCGGCCGTCGCGGCCCTGCGGAGCGCGGCGACCAGGCGTCGATTGTCGATCGCGGGTTCGGCGGGCGCGTGCAGCCCGGCGCGGACCGTGCGCGCGAGGTTCGGTTCCAGCGCGCGGACGCCCGCGCGATCGAGCACCTGGAGTTCGTGGCCGCGGCCGCCGACCCACTCGGCGACCGTGCGCAGGTCCGCGGCGTCGGCGGCGTCCAGGGCGACGGTCAGGGTGGCGTCGGCCACGAACACCGATTGGCCGGTGGCGGTCTCGACCCGGGCGGCGAATTCCGGCCAGCGGGCCAGCGCGGCCGCGCCGAACGCGAGCACCCGGTCTTCACCCGGCCAGCCTTCGGACAGCGGAGCGAGCATGCCACCGGCCACCCACGAGGCGCCGGAGCCGACGGCGGGGTCGAACAGCGTGACCGACCAGCCCGCCTCGGCGGCCCGCCAGGCCACCCCGAGCCCGATGACGCCGCCACCCACGACGGCCAGCGTCCGCATCCTTTTCCACCTGCCTCTGTCTCCGATGCGCGGCGTTCGCGTGGCGCCGCCGTTCGCTTCCCCACGGTAGCGCGGCTACGGTCGAAGACGTGCAACCCTCCCACCCTGCCCGACCCGCATCGCCCCGGGAGCGCCTGGCCTCCGCTCGCCTCTATCTCTGTACCGACGCCAGACGGGACAAGGGCGATCTGGCCAAGTTCGCCGAAGCGGCCTTCGCGGGTGGGGTCGACATCATCCAGCTCAGGGACAAGGGATCGCCCGGCGAGGCGAAGTTCGGCCCGCTCGAGGCGCGCGCGGAGCTCGGCGCGCTGGCCGAGTTGAAGGCCGCCGCCCGCAGGCACGGCGCGCTGGTCGCGGTGAACGACCGCGCGGATATCGCGCTGGCCGCGGGCGCAGACGTGCTGCACCTCGGACAAGGTGACCTGCCGCCCTGGTACGCGCGGCGCATCCTCGGCCAGGACGTGGTGATCGGGCGATCCACGCACAATCGCGCGCAGGCCGGACTGGCCGCGATCGACGAACACATCGATTACTTCTGCACCGGGCCGGTCTACGCGACCCCGACCAAGCCGGGACGGCAGGCGGCCGGCATCGAGCTGGTGCGTTCCACCTCCGACGCGCACCCGACCCGCCCGTGGTTCGCGATCGGCGGGATCGACCCGGACAACCTGCCCGACGTGCTCGCGGCCGGCGCCAACCGCATCGTCGTGGTGCGCGCGATCACCGAGGCGCGCGACCCGGAAGCCGCAGCGCGGCAACTCAAGACGGCGCTGCTCGCCAACGGGTAGCCGATGGCCGGGCATCCGATGGGGCGGATACCGAGGTCAGGACAGGACTTGGCCGCGGGTGAGCGAGACGACAGCCGTGCTGCTGCCCGGTGCCGGTTCGGGCGGGGCGATCGCCGCCGGATCGACGATTCGCGCGTAGCCGCCGGGTCCGTCGGGGTCGGTGTGCAGCCAGAAGAATCCTTGGTCGGCCAGGTCGATGGTGCGGGGCAGTGCGGCGGCGACGTCCCGATCTTCCGCGAGTTCGTCGAGGCAGATCCGGGCGGGCGCGGCGCGCAAGACCGGCCAGGCGACGGCGAAGCCCGGATGCAGCAGCCTGGCGTCGACCTCGGCCTCCGGAATCCACGCGACCTCGGAGCTCTCCCGATTCCGGACGGTCGGCAACGTCAGCACGGCGTCGGCGATCACGGTGGTGTAGGTCCAGCCGCTCGGCGCGGACGCGGTCACCCGCTCGCTGCGCACCCGGACGTCGGCGGGATCGATCCCCGCCTCCTCCCACGCCTCGCGCACCGCGGCATGCACCGGGGTCTCGTGGCTGTCGCGGGCGCCGCCGGGCAGCGCCCAGGTGCCGCCCTGATGACTCCACGGCGCGCGATGCTGCATCAGCACGGCCGAGCCGCCGTCGGCGAGCGGGGCGCGCAGCAGCAGTCCGGCGGCGCCGAACCGGCCCCAACGCCGCAACCCACCGGGGTCGCGCGACCACCCGTCACCGTCACCACGCATCTGCTACCCATCCTCGATCTGCCGCCGCCGGGCCGCGTCCCGCTGCCAAGCAGGGGTATTTCACACGCCACGGCACCGCTACGACCACAATAAACTCCGCAACGACACACACGGGGTGACCGTTTATCCGGTCGGTCCGTCGAGAAATCCGCGAATGCGGCCCAGACTGGGGAGGTGGACATGGCTCGGATCGAGCAGGCGACGGCGGTACTTCGGCCCTCGCCCACCGCCGAGCTCGCCGCGCGGGACAGCCCAGGCGCGCTGCGAGTCGCCTTCGTGCGCGAGCAGTTCGACCCGGCCCGGCTGCGCCTGTTCGCCGGTTCCTCGCCCGGCCGGCTGATCGCGATCGGGCTGCTGCTCATCACGGTCTGCGTGGCCGCGGGCTGGGTGACCGGCGCGACCGTCGGCGACCGGCAGCAGACACTGAATGTGCTGCTCGACGACACCGAGCCGGACGCGTACTCCGCGCACCGCCTCTACACCTCGCTGTCCATCGCGGACGCCGCGGCGAGCACCGCGTTCATCGCCGGCGGCCTGGAGCCCAAGACGGTGCGCGATCGCTACAGCCAGGCGATCGGCGAGGCCGCCGCGGAACTGGTCGCGGAGACCGGCCGGGCCTCGGGCACCGCGCCCAGCCGGATCGACAACACCGATACCCAGTTGCGCACCGGGATCGCCACCAGCCTGCCGGTGTACACCGGGGTGGTGGAGACGGCCCGGGCGAACAATCGCAGCGGATATCCGGTCGGCGCCGCCTATTTGAGCGAAGCGTCCAACCAGATGCAGACCGCCGTGCTGCCGATGGCCGAGGAACTACAGAACCGGCGGCAGGCGGCGGTGACCGAGGCGCAGCGCAATCACGTCCGGCCGCCGTGGACCGCCATCGTGCTGGTGATCCTCGCGCTGGGCGCGCTGGTGTGGGCCCAGTTCGATCTGGCCAAGCGGTGGCGCCGGGTGCTCAATCCCGGACTGCTGCTCGCGTCGGCGGCGGTGCTGATCCTGTTGACCTGGACCGTGATCGCGGGCGCGGTGTCGGCCACCTCGATGATCCACGGCCGCGACGACGGTGCGGTGCCCGCCTCCCGGCTCACCGAGAGCCGGATCCTGGCCCAGCAGGCCCGTTCGGCGGAAACGCTGAAGCTGGTCAGCCGGGACGCCACCGGCGACTACGACCGGACCTACGACGCGAACATCGCCCGCCTCGCCGACCTGCTCGGCGGCTACCCGAGTTCCGCGCCCGCCGCCGACGACGTGCGCAATGCCATTCCGGCACTGAGCCGTTGGCGGGTCGCGCACCAGCGGATGAACGACACGCTGGCGCGCGGTGACTTCAACGGCGCGGCGGCGGTGGCCACCGGACCGGGCGCGGCCGACGTCGCGGCGCAGGTGGACGCACTGGACAAGGCACTGGAGCAGGGCATCGACAAGACACGGAACACATTGCGCGACAACATTTCCCAGGCGGCTCAGGTACTCGCCTTCATGGGCCCGGGCGCGCTGGTGCTCGGCATCGTCGCGGCCGCCTGTGTCGGACTGGGACTGTGGCCGCGGCTGCGGGAGTACCGATGAGGGCCGGGCACGGCCTGCTCGCCGTCGCGCTCGCCGCCGTCGCCCTGGTCGGCGGCTGTAGCAGCGGCGCGCCGACGTCGCTGCCGAGCAGCACGGCCAAGTACACCGAACCGCCGCTGCCTGCGAAAGTCATTCCGGTGCTGACGGATTCGCCGACGCCGACGGCCGCGCCGCCGCAGTGCGGCGATCCGACGGCGAGCCTGCGCCCGAGCAGCGCCGGCGGGCCGACCATCGACGCGATCCGGGCCCGCGGCCGCCTGGTGGTCGGGCTGGACGCGGGCAGCAACCTGTTCAGCTTCCGCGATCCGACCTCCGGGGCCATCGTCGGCTTCGACCCGGACATCGCCAGGGAGGTCGCCCGCGACCTGCTCGGCAGTCCGGACCTGATCGAATATCGCACCCTCGGCTCGGCCGACCGGGAACGCGCGCTACAGAACCGCGAAGTGGACATCGTCGTGAAGACCATGACGATCAATTGCGAACGGCGCCAGAAGGTTACGTTCTCCACCGTCTACCTGCGCTCGAACCAGCGGGTGCTGGCGATGAAGAACTCCGGGATCAACGGCATCGCCGATCTCGCGGGCAAGCGGGTGTGCATCGTGCGCGGCACCACCTCGCTGGATCACATGCGCCACGATCAGCCCGCCGCCACCATTCTCACCGTGCCGACCTGGGCCGACTGCCTGGTCGTCTTGCAGCAGCGCCAGGTCGACGCGGCCAGCACCGACGACTCCATCCTGGCCGGGCTGGCCGCGCAGGACCCGTACACCCAGGTGGTCGGCGACAGCATCAGCGTCGAGCCGTACGGCATCGGCATTCCCAAGGGCGACGACGATCTGGTGCGCTTCGTGAACGGCACCCTGGATCGCATCCGCAACGACGGCACCTGGGATCGCATCTATCGCCAGTGGTTGTCCGTGCTCGGCCCGTCCCCCGGTCCGCCCGCCCCGACTTATGTGGACTGACGGCCGATGAACGCAGCCGACGACGCCACCCCCGACGCGGACGAAGCCACCGCCGCCCCGCCGGCGGCCGACGAGTCGGCGGAGCCGGTCCATACCGAACTGTCCCGAGGTCGTCGGCCCACGCCGAGCGAGGCAGGCGACGGTGCCGTGGAACCGATGCGCACCGAGCTGACGCCAGGTCGTCAGCCTGCGCCGAGCAAGGCAGGCGACGAGTCCGAAGAGCCGGTGCACACGGAGCTGGCGCGCGGCACCCGGCCGACGCCGAGCCAGGCGGCCTCGGCCGAAACCATCATCGGCGCTTGGCGAACCGACTCCGAACCGGACTCGGCGGCGACCATGCGGACCTCCGGCCGCAGCGTGCGCACGGCCCGGTCCCGGCCCACGGTGCGCAAGCTCGGCGGCGGGCTGGTGCCGATCCCGACGGTCGAGCCGGCCGATCCGCGGGCCGCCGTGCTGGTCGATCCCGTTGTCTCCGAAGGCAAACGGTTCTGCTGGCGGTGCGGCAACCCGGTCGGCCGGGCCACCGCCATCCGGCCCGCGGTGACCACCGGCACCTGCGATACCTGCGGCGCCCCTTACGATTTCCGGCCGTCGCTGCACGAGGGCGACGTCGTGTCCGGCCAGTACGAGGTGCAGGGCTGCATCGCGCACGGCGGGCTCGGCTGGATCTATCTGGCGATCGATCGCAATGTCAGCGATCGCTGGGTGGTGCTCAAGGGCCTGCTGCACACCGGTGACGCGGAGGCACAAGCGGTCGCCGTCGCCGAGCGCCAGTTCCTCGCCGAGGTGGCGCACGCCAGCATCGTCAAGATCCACAACTTCGTCGAGCACACCGATCAGGACGGTGCGCCGATCGGCTACATCGTCATGGAGTACGTGGGCGGGCGCTCGCTGCGCGAGATCCTCAACTCCTATCAGCGCCCGTACCGGATGCCGGTCGCCGAGGCGATCGCCTACCTGCTGGAGATCCTGCCCGCGCTGGAGTACCTGCACTCGATCGGGCTGACCTACAACGATCTCAAGCCGGACAACATCATGGTCACCGAGGACCAGGTGAAGCTGATCGACCTCGGCGCGGTCGCGACCATCGAGTCGTATGGAAACCTGTACGGCACCAGGGGCTTTCAGGCACCCGAGATCGCGAAGACCGGACCGACCGTCGCGTCGGACATCTACACCGTCGGGCGCACGCTGGCCGTGCTCACGCTCGAGATGCCGATGGAGCAGGGCCGCTATCTCGACGGCATCCCGGACCCCGCGGACCATCCCGTGCTGGCGCGTTACGAGTTCTTCCATCGGCTGCTGCTGTGCGCGACCGATCCGGATCCGGACCGCCGATTCCCCTCCGCCCGAGCCATGTCTGCGCAGCTGTCCGGGGTGCTGCGGGAGATCCTCGCGCTGGAGACCGCCACCGAGCATCCTCAGCTGTCGACGGTGTTCAGCCCGCCGCGGGCCAGTTTCGGCACCGAGGAACTGATCCGGCAGACCGACGCGTACGCCGACGGACGGGCCCGCAGCAAGCAGCTCGAGGCGCGGGATGTGGTTGCGGCACTGCCTATTCCGCTGCTCGACTCGGCCGATCCGTCAGCGCCGCTGCTGGCGACGACGGTGCACGCCGAGCCTGCGGAGTCGCTGGAGGCGTTGCGGGCCGCCATGGCGCGGGCCGAGGCCGACCCCGCCAACGCGCCGGAGACCTTGGATCTGGAGCTGCGGCTGGCCGAGGCGCGGGTCCGCCTCGATCTCGGCGAGTCGTCCTCGGTGCTGCATCTGCTCACTCGATTACCCGAGAACGATTGGCGGGTCAGCTGGTATCGGGGCCTGGCCCTGCTGCTCGATGTGGAGTACGAGCAGGCCTTCGCCAGCTTCGACGACGTACTGCGGGTGCTGCCTGGCGAGATCGGCCCGAAGCTCGCGCTGGCCGCGACCGCGGAACTCGTCCTGCAACAGTGGGATTCGGCCGATCCGGAGCAGTGGCGGGCCTACGCGGAGAAGTTCTACGACACCGTCTGGCGGACCGATCGCGCGGTGGTGAGCGCCGCCTTCGGGCTGGCGCGGCAGCTGGCGGCGGTCGATCGGGTGGTGGACGCGGTGCACGCGCTCGACGAAGTACCGGCCGCATCAAGGCATTTCACCACCGCTCGGATGACCGCGGTGCTGTTGCTGCTCACCGCCGCCCCGGTGGCCGAACTCGACGAGTCCACGCTGCATATCTCCGCGTCCCGGGTGTCGAGTCTGCCGACAGGCGAGGGTCGGACAGTGCAGATGCGGGTCCTCGTGCTCGGTGCGGCGCTGGCCTGGTTGCAGGCGGGCAACACGCCGAAACGTTCCGACGCAACGCTGTTCGGCGCACCCTTCACCGAACGCTGCCTACGGGAGGGGACCGAGGCGGGTCTGCGCGCGTTGGCCCGCAGCGCCCCCGGCCGCAATCACCGCTATGCCCTGGTAGACCTGGCCAATTCGATCCGCGCCAAGACCTGGGTGTAGCCCGCTCACGAAATCCTCATGATGGGTTCGGCAGAATCTCCCTCGGATCAGGTTCGCGCAGGCCCACCGAGACCCCGCACCGGACCACCGCATGCCACCGGGACAGCGATGCCCTCGCCGCTCCCGAGGTAGGTCACCGGACTGCCCTCCGGAGACCGCGCGGCGAGCGGGGCCCGCCGATGTGCCTGCCCCAGCGGCAGATCCGGCCCGGTCGGCAATTCCCTCCCGACCGGGCTTCGCCGCGTTCCGGGTCAGACGGTTTCGGCGACGCGGTGCGCGGCGCGGGCGATGGCCAGTTCTTCGTTCGTGGGGACCACCAGCACCGCCACCTCTGCGTCCGGCGGCGAAATGCGGCGAGCAGTACGGGATTTCGCGGTGTTGGCGGCGGGATCCACCTCGATGCCGAACCGGGACAGCTCGGCGAGGGCATCGGCGCGGACCTGGGGGCTGTTCTCGCCGACGCCCGCGGTGAAGGTGATGGCGTCGACGCCGCCCAGGTCGATCAGGTAGGCGCCGAGGTAGCGGCGCAGGCGGTGGATGTAGACGTCATAGGCGAGTTTCGCTGCGGCGTCGCCGTTTTCGATGAGGCCCTGGAGTTCGCGGAAGTCGTTGACGCCGGACAGGCCCTTGAGGCCGGAGTCGCGGTTCAGCAGCTGGTCGACCTGGTCGATGTCGAGGTGGGCCGAGCGCACAAGATGCGCGATGATGCCGGGGTCGATGTCGCCCGACCTGGTGCCCATCACCAGGCCCTCCAACGGGGTCAGGCCCATGGTGGTGTCGGTCGGGTGGCCGCCGCGGATTGCCGAGGCCGACGCGCCGTTACCCAGGTGGAAGACAATCTGATTCAAGTCCGCGGGATCGCGGCTGAGGAACTCGGCGACCTGGCCGGACACGTACTCGTGCGAGGTGCCGTGGAAACCGTACTTCCGAATTCCATGCGCGGCAGCGACTTTCGCGTCGATGGCGTAGGTCTTGGCGGCATCGGGCAGGCCGTGGAAGAACGCGGTGTCGAACACCGCGACCTGCGGCACGTCCGGCAGCAGCTCGCGCGCGCTTTCGATCCCCGCGACGTTCGCCGGATTATGCAGTGGGGCAAGCGAAGACAGTTCGGTGATGGCCGCGACGACTTCGTCATCGATCAACGTCGGCTGATAGAACACCTCACCGCCGTGCACCACCCGATGCCCGACTGCGCGAACCCCGGCCGCCGCCAGGTCGTGTCCGGTCTCGGCGAACATGTCGAAGATCAGTCGCAACCCGGCGGTGTGATCGGCGACGGCACTGCGCCGCTCGGTGGTCGCGCCATCGGCCTGATGCTCGATTCCGGCGTTGTGCTCACCGATCCGGTCGACCATGCCGGACGCGGTCACCGCGCCCGACTCCGGGTCCAGGAGTTGGTACTTGATCGACGACGAGCCGGAATTGATCACCAGCACCAGGTCGTCGGCAGCCTCAGTCATCACGCCTCCCGTGTTCGGCGGTGTTCCCGCACTCCCTCAGCAACCACGCGCGCGGACCGCCTGTTCCGCGGCCCGAACCGGCTGTGTCGCGATAGACACCGTCACTCACCCTGCGCCTGGATCGCGGTGATCGCCACGGTGTTGACGATGTCGGCGACCAGCGCGCCGCGCGACAGGTCGTTGACCGGCTTGCGCAGACCCTGCAACACCGGGCCGATGGCGATCGCGCCAGCGCTGCGCTGCACCGCCTTATAGGTGTTGTTGCCGGTATTCAGATCGGGAAACACGAATACCGTTGCCTTACCGGCCACTTCGGAATCGGGCAGCTTGGTGGTCGCGACGGTCGGCTCGATCGCCGCGTCGTACTGGATCGGCCCTTCCACCGGCAGCTGCGGCGCGCGCTCGCGGACCAGCTTGGTCGCCACCCGCACCTTGTCCACGTCCGCGCCGCTGCCGGACTCGCCGGTCGAGTAGGACAGCATGGCGATCCGCGGCTCGATGCCGAACCGGGCCGCGGTGGCCGCCGAGGAGATGGCGATGTCGGCCAGCTGCTCCGACGTCGGATCGGGCACCACCGCGCAGTCGCCATAGGCCAGCACCCGATCGGCCAGGCACATCAGGAACACACTGGACACGGTGGAGACACCGGGTACCGTCTTGATGATCTCGAACGACGGCCGGATGGTGTGCGCCGTGGTGTGCGCGGCCCCGGAGACCATGCCGTCGGCGATCCCCCGGTAGACCATCATGGTGCCGAAATACGAGATGTCGGCCATGGTTTCGCGGGCCCGCTCGACGGTCATCCCCTTGTGCTTGCGCATCTCGGTGTATTCCTTGGCGAAATCGTCCAAGTGCCCGGAGGTTTGGGGATCGAGCACCTGCGCGGCGGAGATGTCGACGCCGAGTTCGGCGGCGCGGGCCCGGATCGACTGCTCGTCGCCGAGGATGACCAGGTCGGCGATCTTGCGTTGCAGCACCCTTCCGGCCGCGCGCAGGATGCGGTCGTCGTCGCCCTCGGGCAACACGATGCGCTTGCGGTCGCCCCTGGCGCGTTCGATGAGCTGGTACTCGAACATCTGCGGCGTGACCACGGTGGTGAGCGGAACCTCGATGCGGCGCAACAACTCCGCCGCGTCGACGTGCTCCTCCATCAGCGCGAGCGCGGTGTCCACCTTGCGCGGGCTGCCTGCCGACATGCGGCCGCGGGTGCGGTAGGCGGCGCTCGCGGTGTCGTAGGTGCCGAGTTCGGTGGTGAGGATCGGCAGCTTCGGCTTCAGGCCGCTCATCAGCCGCGCCACCGCGGGATGGGGCAGCATGCCGCCGTTCATGATGATGCCGGACAGCGACGGAAAGCCTTCTGCCTCATGCGCGTTCACCACGCTGAGCAGCACGTCGGAGCGGTCGCCCGGGGCGATCACCACGACGCCGTCGACCAGTCGCTCCAGAATGTGTTCCGCGGTCATGCCGCCGACCATGACCTTGAGCGCCTCGCGTTGCAGCAATTCCGGGTCGCCACTGTACATTTCGCCGTCGATGGCGCTACAGAGTTCGGCCATGGTCGGCGAGATCAGCAGCGGGACCTCGGGCAGTGTCCAGGTCGGCACCGGCAAGGTCCGCAATGTGTCGGCGACGTCGTCGATGTGGTCCGGGTCGCAGCGGTTGGCGATGATCGCGACCAACTGCGCGTGCTCCAGGATCAGCTCGCTCTGGCACAGCTCGGCCAGGTGCTTCACCTCGGCGGGCGTGCGGCCCGAGCCGCGCACCACCAGCAGCACGGGCGCGCCGAGATTCACCGCGATCCGCGCGTTGAAGCGCAGCTCGCTGGGGCTGGCGACATCGGTGTAATCGCTGCCGACCACCACCACCGCGTCGCACACCTTCGCGACCTCGTGGAAGCGCATCACGATCTCGCTGATCGCGGCGTCCGGGTCGGCGTGCACCTGCTCGTAGGTGACGCCGGTGGCCTGCGCGTAGTCGATGTCGGCGGTGCTGTGTTCGAGCAGCAGCTCGAGAATGTAGTCGGGTTCGGTGGTCGACCGGGTGATCGGGCGGAACACGCCGACCCGCGCGGTAGTCGCGCACAACATCTGCAACACCCCGAGGGCCACCGTCGACTTCCCGGTGTCGCCTTCGGGCGAGGCGATGTAGACGGTGGACGGAGTGTGATCGGCCATGTCCGAAAGCTTAATCAACTACCCAGTCCGGAAAGCGGAGGGTTTGCTGCTCACGTTCTAACTGGCTGTCAGAGGGGTGGCTGCTTTAGGCGCGGTTGATTGGGCGGCCCGATAGCTGTGATGTCCGAGTGCGGCAATGTTGATGGCCGCGTTATGGTCGGCGTGGCCGGTCCACCCGCAATCGCGGCACCGGAACAACGCTTGGCTGGGTCTGTTCGCCGGGTCGAAGTATCCGCAGCGGTGACAGGTTCTGCTGGTGTTGCACGGGTTTATCACCTGTACAGGCAGCCCCGCGGCTTGCGCCTTGTAAGTGATCTGGTCACGCAGCTGTGCGAACGCCCAGGAATGTAGTTGCTGCCGCTGGTCCTTGGCGAGCCGTACCCGGTCCCGGATTCCCGACAGGTCTTCTATCGCGACTCCTTGACCGGTGCGTTGCGCCTGTGCAACAACAGTTTTCGAGAGTTGATGGTTGATGTCGGTGGCGTACCGAGTTTCCTTTCTGCGCCGGGCCTTCAGTTTCCGTTTCGCGGACTTCGTCCCTACCCGCTGTAGGGCGCTCCGCAAGGCTTGGTGCCTCTTCCTCCGTGCGGTGACCGCACCACCGGACCACCGAGCGTCGAGGTCGGCGGGGTCATCGGCAGTGGTCACCGCCAGGTTCACGATCCCCAGATCCACCCCCAACCAGCCGGTGGGGTCATCGGCGGGGATCAGCGGGGGCGGTGTGTCGGTGTCGACGGTGGCGTGTAGGTAGAACTGGCCGTTGCGGAGGATCAAATCCGACTCGCCTTTGCGGTCGGCCAGCTGTTTCAGCTGCCATGGCGCGCATACGAATCCGATGCCGCGCAGGCGTCCGGCCGTCGTCCAGATCGACACCGTCGATTGATCGATCTGCCACGACAGGCACCGGTCGTCAAACGGTTGGCCCGCGTCCTGACGGAACCTGATCGCCTTGCCGGTGACTGCGACATATCGTTTCGATCCGGGCGGACCGTAATTCCCGTTGGTCAAGTTCGCTTGCCGGGTCGCATACGCGTCGGCGACCTTCTTGATCACCCGGATCGCCGGTTGTGCGGACAACCCGGATGCTTTGAGGTGGCCGTATACCTGCTTTTGTAGCGCGAACGGGCGACGATCGGTCGCGGAGTGCGCGAACCGCGCGACCATGTTTGCCCCCGCATTGCACAAGTCGAGTGTCGCTTTCAGTGCCGCATACTGCCCCGGGCTCGGCGCGAGCTTCACAACAACGATCCGCTTCACAATCCCACCCTCCACCGACCCCATACCGACCCGCTGCGAACAGATCATGGCAGAGGGGTGAGACAAGTTCGGCGCGACGTTGAACAAGCGATATTGCTGCCGTCCGGCGAGACTGTGATCACCCGGTTCGCGGATCACCTAGTTCACGCGGCCCAGATCAGTTACGCGATCGGGTTAGAGTTCGGGCATGGCTGAGCAGTTTCCGAACCGGCAGTGGGGTTCGCGCACCAACGCAGTGTCCCGACTAGCAAACAAGTTCGCGGCGACCAAGCCCGGTTCCTGGTTCATCCGCAAGATCACCCCGCTGGATCGCGCCCTGCTCGAGCGCACCGACGCCAAGTACACGGTGCTCGGCCCGATCGGCGCCCCGGTGATCCTGCTGACCACCATCGGCCGCAAGTCCGGCCAGCCGCGCACCCAGCCGCTGCTCTACGTGCACGACGGCGACGTCCTGTATGTGATCGGCAGCAACTTCGGGCAGGAACGTCACCCCGCCTGGACCGCCAACCTGCTCGCCACCCCGGCCGCGACGGTCGCCATCGCGGGCCAACGGCTCCCGGTGCAGGCGACCCCGGTCGAGGCCGACGCCAAGGACGCGATCTTCGCCCGCTTCGTCGAGATCACCGGCGCGTACGCCGCCTATAAGGACCGCACCACCCGCGAACTGCGCATCTTCGCCCTGCACCGGGCGTAATTCAGGATTCGTCGGCGCGTTCGATCGCCGACAGGTGCGCGATGTTGGCCTGGTCGTCGGCCTCGGTGCTCGGCTCGCCGGCGAACCAGGCATCCAGGATTTCCTGGAGTTCCGCGCGCGAGGTCGAACGCAGGCTGAGCGCAAGGACATTCGCGTCGTTCCATTGCCGCGCGCCCGCCGCCGTCGCAGCATCGCCGCAGAGCGCCGCGCGGATGCCGGCCACCTTGTTGGCGGCGATCGACGCGCCGGTTCCGGTCCAGCAGCAGACGATTCCCTGTTCGGCGCGGCCCTGCGCGACATCGCGGGCCGCCGCCGCGCTCGCCCAGGCCCAGTCGTCGCGTTCACCGTCCGCGAGCGCGCCGTGCCGCAGCGTCTCGTGTCCGCGCCGGGCCAGCTCCTCGATCAGTTCCTGTGCCACGCCGACGCGTTCGTCCGCAGCCACCGAGATCCGCATACCCCCAGCTTAATCGCGCACATCCAGACTATTGACAGCATGCTGTCAACTATGACAGGATACTGTCATGACCAAGAAAACAGTTCACGTTGCCGTCTACGACACCTTCGCCGACTGGGAGATCGGCGCCACCACGGCGCACATCAACCGGACGACCTGGCAGCGCGAGCCCGGCACGTGGCAGACGAAAACGGTAGGGCTGACCACGGATCCGATCACCACGCTCGGTGGGATGCGGATCGTGCCGGATATGGCACTGGCCGATCTCACGCCGGCCGACAGCGCGATGCTGATCTTGGCCGGAGCCGATACCTGGGAGGGTGACGAGCTGATGCCGTTCGCGGCCAAGGCGCGCGAGTTCCTCGCGGCGGGCGTGCCGGTCGCGGCGATCTGCGGCGCGACGCTCGGGCTGGCCAAGGAAGGCCTGCTCGATACCCGCGAGCACACGAGCAATGTGCGGGAGTTCTTGCTCTACAGCGGATATGCGGGCGCGGAGAACTATGTGGAGGAGGCCGCGGTGACCGACGGCGATCTGATCACGGCGGGCGGCACCTCGCCGTTCGAATTCGCGCGCGAAGCACTCGGCCGGCTCGGCGTGTACGAGCCGCACGTGCTCGACGGGTGGTACCGGCTCTACGGTCACTCGGATCCGGCGGGCTGGATGGTGCTCGCCGAGTACGAAGAACAACGGTCCGTGGCGCACGCCGGATGAGGAAGAATCAGGCGGCGATCCGGTCGAACGGCCGGATCGCCGGGAGGTGCACGTGACGAGGAACGAACAGGAGCTGTTCGCGACGGCCGCCATCACATCATTCCGCCTGAACGGCCAGTTCCTCGCGATCGCCGAGGAACTGGCGGCCCCGGCCGGGCTCACCGCGGCCTGGTGGCAGGTGCTCGGCGCGGTGCTCACCGAACCGCTGCCGGTGGCGGGCATCGCGCGGGACATGGGCATCACCCGGCAGAGCGTGCAACGCGTCGCGGACCTGCTGGTGGACAAGGGCCTTGCCGAATATCGGCCGAACCCGGCGCATCGGCGCGCGAAGCTGGTCGCGGTCACCGACGCGGGCCTCGCGGCCGTGCGGCGGATCAATCCGCAGCACGCGATCGTGGCCAAGCGCCTGGCCGACGAACTCGGCTACGAACAGCTCGCCGCGACGGTGGAGCTGCTCACCATGCTGTCGACCGCGTTGGACGCGATCGCCGCGGAGAAGTAGGGCGCGATCAGCCGGCGAACGGCTCCTTGGTGCGCCCGACCAGATCGGCGACGGAGTCCAGCACCATCGTCGGACGGTACGGATACGCCTCGACCGAGGCGCGGGTGGAGATGCCGGTGGTGACCAGGATGGTGCGCATGCCTGCCTCCAGCCCGGAGATCACATCGGTATCCATCCGGTCGCCGATCATCACCGTCGACTGCGAATGCGCGCCGATCCGGCGCAGCGCCGAGCGCATCATCAGCGGATTCGGCTTGCCGATGTAGTACGGGTCGCGGCCGGTCGCGCGGGTGATCAGCGCTGCCACCGAGCCGGTCGCGGGCAGCGAGCCGTCGCGCGAGGGGCCGGTCGGGTCGGGATTGGTCGCGATGAAGCTCGCACCCTTCTCGATCAGGCGGATCGCGGTGGTGATCGCCTCGAACGAGTAGTTGCGCGTCTCGCCGAGCACCACGTAGTCGGGGTTGCTGTCGGTGAGCACATAGCCGATCTCGTGCAACGCCGTGGTCAGGCCGGATTCGCCGACCACATAGGCGGTTCCGTTCGGGCGCTGCTCGTCCAGGAAGGTGGCGGTGGCCAGGGCCGAGGTCCAGATCGCCTCCTCCGGAATGTCGAGTCCGGTGTGGCGCAGCCGGGCTTGCAGGTCGCGCGGGGTGCGGATCGAGTTGTTGGTCAGCACCAGGAATGGGGTCTCGTTGGCGCGCAGCTCGGCGAGGAACTCGTCGGCGCCGGGCACCAGTTGGTCCTCGTGCACCAGGACACCGTCCATGTCGGTCAGATAGGACAGGATCGGTTCATCAGTCACCAGACAATTGTCCCACTAGGGACACTGCCGGACGGAGTCCGTCCTCAGACCGCGCATGGCCGGAGCGAATGCGGAGGTACGCCTATCCGACATCGTTCCGGGGGAAGTCCGGCTCGGTGCGACCCTTCGCACACCTGCGACGACCGCTGACTATGGTCGAAGACGGCCGTATGACGTATGTGCGAAAAGCGCCGGACAGTGCTCAAATGATCACCGCGGTGCGGGAACGTTCGCGGTCCCGCGCCGGTTGAAGCCAAGCATGGCCGCAGCGCGTCTGCGGCCGACCAACGGTGTGCGGGAATGCCCGCACAGGTGTGCAGCGAAGCGACAGGAGTGGCGCACATGGGTGAGCTCAAGCTCGGATACAAGGCGTCGGCGGAACAGTTCGGCCCGCGCGAACTGGTGGAGATCGCGGTGCTGGCCGAGGAACACGGCCTCGACAGCGCGACGGTCAGCGATCACTTCCAGCCGTGGCGGCACAAGGGCGGGCACGCGCCGTTCTCGCTGGCCTGGATGGCCGCGGTCGGCGAACGCACGAAGCGGATCCAGCTCGGCACCTCGGTGCTCACCCCCACCTTCCGCTACAACCCCGCGGTGATCGCCCAGGCCTTCGCCACCATGGGTTGCCTCTACCCGGACCGGATCATGCTCGGGGTCGGCTCCGGCGAGGCGCTCAACGAGATCGCCACCGGGTACCAGGGCGAGTGGCCGGAGTTCAAGGAGCGCTTCGCCCGGCTGCGCGAGTCGGTCGAGCTGATGCGCGCGCTGTGGACCGGCGACCGCGTCGACTTCGCCGGCGAGTACTACAACACCGTCGGCGCGTCCATCTACGACGTGCCCAAGGGCGGCATCCCGGTCTACATCGCCGCCGGCGGACCGCTGGTCGCGCGCTACGCCGGCCGCGCCGGTGACGGCTTCATCTGCACCTCCGGCAAGGGCATGGAGCTCTACACCGACAAGCTGATGCCCGCCGTCGCCGAGGGCGCCGCCAAGGCCGGCCGCACGGTCGACGACATCGACCGGATGATCGAGATCAAGATCTCCTACGACACCGATCCCGAACTGGCCCTGGAGAACACCCGCTTCTGGGCCCCACTGAGCCTGACCCCCGAACAGAAGCACAGCATCACCGACCCGATCGAAATGGAAGCCGCCGCCGACGCCCTCCCGATCGAACAGATCGCCAAACGCTGGATCGTCGCCAGCGACCCCGACCAAACCGTCGACCTGATCAAGCCCTACCTCGAAGCCGGCCTCAACCACCTGGTCTTCCACGCCCCCGGCCACGACCAACGCCGCTTCCTCGACCTCTTCCAGCGCGATCTGGCGCCCCGCCTGCGCGCACTGGGCTGATCCACAGACCACCCATACGTCTCACAGGGACTGAACTCCCTGTGAGACGTATGCAGGCTCTGTGGGGCCAGTTATCCCCAACCCTGGACTTGTCCACATTTGACCACGGGGGTCTGGTGGACGACGGTTCGGTCACCGAGGATCGCCGCATGGACGTTCCCCAGGTGACTAGCCGCGCGAGCGCGCTGCGGGATGGGTACACCGATCGTGAGCTGCGGGCCGGGTGGCGACGGGTTCGCCGCGGCTACTACCTCGATGCCGAAGGTGCCGCGGATCTGACTGTCGCCCAACAACATCTGACGCGCACTGACGCTGTCGCACAAGCTTCCAGCCCGGACGCGATCATCAGCCATATCTCGGCGGCGGTAGCGCACGACCTCGACGTATGGGCCGCACCGCTGACGCGAGTTCATCTGCTACGCAACCGTTCGACCGGCGGACGTGCCACCCGGCAACTGCTGTTGCATTCGATGCGCATCACCCCCGACGAAGTCGTGCGGGTCGGCAACCGACAGGTCACCACCGTGGCGCGCACTGTCATCGACTTGGCCCGGACGCTGCCGTTCGAACAAGCAGTCGTCATCGGGGACAGCGCCCTGCGACTCGAAAAGACAACCCGCGCCGGTTTGATCGAGCAGCTCGCACGCTATTCCGGGCCAGGCACTCCGGCGGCGCGACGAGTAGTCGACTTCGTGGACGGCCGCTCCGAGAGCCCCGGTGAATCGCGCAGCCGGGTCGCACTGCACGCGGCGCACTTCCCGAAACCAGAACTCCAGGCCCGCATCGTCACCCCCGATCACCGCTTCGTCGCCAGGGTCGACTTCCTGTTCCCCGAACTCGGCCTTGTCGGCGAATTCGACGGACTTGCGAAGTACCGCAGCCATTTACGCGGCTCCCGGCCGCCGGAAGACGTCGTCATCGCCGAAAAGGCCCGCGAGGACGCCCTGCGCGCGCTCGGCTGGCTCGTCGTCCGCTGGACCTGGCACGAACTCGGCACCACCACCTGGCTCACCCGCCTCACCCAAGCGGCCCGAATCGCCCGGTCCGCCCGCCGCACCGGCTACTGGCACCCGGAACCCACAGACCGTCCACACGTTTCACAGGGCATCAACCCTCTGTGAGACGTACGGACGGTCTGTGGGTTGCTAGCTCAGCGCGTGGTCGAGGTCGGAGAGGAGGTCCTCGACGTCTTCGAGGCCGACGGAGATGCGGACTACGCCGTCGGAGAGGCCGATGGTGGCTCGGCCTTCCGGGCCCATGGCGCGGTGGGTTGTGGTGGCGGGGTGGGTGATCAACGACTTGGCGTCGCCGAGGTTGTTCGAGATGTCGATGATGCGCAGGCGGTTGAGGACTTCGAAGGCGCGCTTCTTCGCCTCGTTCGCGGGCGCGTTCAGCTCGAAGGTGACCACGGTGCCGCCGGCACTCATCTGGCCGGTGGCCAGGTCGTGCTGCGGATGTGATTCCAGGAACGGGTATTTCACCCAGCTGACCGAGTTGTTGGTCTCCAGGAAGCGGGCGATGCGCAACGCGGATTCGGTCGAATGCCGCACCCGCAGCGGCATCGTCTCCAGACCCTTGAGCAGCGTCCACGCGTTGAACGGGCTCAGCGCCGGACCGGTATGGCGCATCAGCGTTTTCACCGGCCCGTCGATGTAATCTTTGGCGCCGAGGATCGCGCCGCCGAGCACCCGGCCCTGGCCGTCGATGTGCTTGGTACCCGAGTAGACGACCACGTCGGCACCCAGCTCGAAACCGCGTTGCAGCAAGGGCGTGGCAAAGACGTTGTCCAGCACCACCTTCGCGCCCGCGGCATGCGCGAGCTCGGTGACCCGGCGCACGTCGACCAGGGTCTGCATGGGGTTGGCCGGCGTCTCGAAGAACACCGCCTGGGTCGGCACCGACAGCGCCTGCTCCCACTGGTCCAGATCCTCGCCGTCGACGAAGACGGTCTCCACGCCCCAGCGCGGCAGGATCTCGTTGCACACCACGAAGCAGGACCCGAACAGGCTGCGCGCGGCCACAAGTCGATCACCGGCGCCGAGCAGCGCGCCCAGCGCGGTGAACACCGCGGACATCCCGCTCGCGGTCGCGAAGCAGGCCTCGGCGCCGTCGAGCAGCCGCATCCGCTCCTCGAACATGGCGACCGTCGGGTTGCCGTAACGGGAGTAGACGAAATGCTCGACGTCGCCCGTGAACGCGGCTTCGGCGGCCTCCGCGCTCTCGTAGACGAAGCCGGAGGTCAGATACAGCGCCTCGGAGGTTTCCTCGAAACCGGAGCGGCGCAACCCCCCTCGCACGCCGAGGGTCGCCGGGCCGACGCCCTCGGGCAGCGGCTTGTCGAACGCACCACCTGTGATCACGACTGCCTCCCGACAGAGCTCCGCGACAACGCGTCAACCGAACAGCACGTGCTCATGACTGCCGCCAGGGCAGGCCGAGGGCGCGCCAGCCGGCGCCGCCGCGATGTCCGTCCGCGTCGACCGGGCCCTCGAAGCCCTCGAGCACGTTGTACGAGGTGCCGAACCCGGCCTGGGTCGAGGCGATCGCCGCGCCGATCGAGCGCTGGCCCGAACGACAGAGGAAGATCACCGGAGCCTCCGGGTTGTGCCCGTCGAGCGCCGTGACCAGCTGCTCGGTGAACTCGCCGTTGCGCGTCCCGGTCGAATCGACCCACTCGATCAGTACCGTCGGGCGCTCGATCGAGCTGGTGTCGGGCACGCCGACGAACTTCCATTCGGCCTCGGTGCGCACGTCGACCAGGACGGCTTCGGGGTTGTCGCGCAACAGATCCCAAGCCTGCTGCGGGGTGATGTCACCGGCATAACTCATCTGGACCCTCCTAGAATCCGCACTTGCCACGCTCAGGTTTGACGCGCGGCCAGGTCGTCACCCGGAGCACCCCACCGCGGAGGAGGGTTGCCGACCAGTATTGCCGGGGCTTGACACTGGTTCTCATGACCTTCTGCTGAGATTGCCTGGACGAGGGTCACCCTGTCAAATGGCTGCTCACGGTATGAGAATGCTCAATTACAGACCAACCATTTGTCTCCCGAGCGGGTCAGATTCCAGGTGGAAGTCTGCTCGTCACCGTCGACCTTGGTGGTGACCGTTGCCTTCGCCCGATCGCCGTCGCGCTGCGGATCGACGAGTTTCGTGATTTCCACGGTCTTTCCGCCGCCGGAACGCCCGGCGAGTGGGGAGCGTTTCGGGTCGAAGCCCGCGCAGCCCGCACCAGGTGGGGGCACCAGGTCGGTGCTGTTGGACCCCTCGACGAAGTTGCGCACCGCGGCGGCGATCCGGTCGGAATCTGTGACATTTTTCTCAGCGGGCGACATGACCCCGCCGATGATGATCGCGCCGAGCACGATGACCGCGATCACGGCCGCGGCGACGAACGGTGCCACGGAACGCTTGTCGGTCTGGTCGACCGTGATGACTTCGTCCTCGGCGGGTGACTCCTGATCGCTCATACGACGATGATCCCTGGTCGGCGGGGATATCCGGTGCTCGCCCCCACCGCGGGCGAACGCGAGCGGCGAAGGTCGTCGCGCCGCGCGGGGATCAACGCCGCGCAATCGGGTAACCCGGACAGAACGCCCGGGGCGGCATCCATTCAGTTCACGCACCGCCGGGGGCCGCCTCGGCCGCCACGGATAGAATCGCGAGACTGCGGCCTGCTGTCATAGCCGCGACTGGGGTGGCCACGAGCCGACAACCTCAGTGTCCGCGCCGTCAGGTGCAACCAGCCAGCGCGTAACTTAGCCTAGGCTAAGGAAGACGCCGTTAATTTGTTCTCGACCATAAGGGTGCGCGTAAAAGATGACCGAACAGAGTGCAGCTGACCGCCCGCTCCGCATCGCCATCGTTGGCGCCGGGCCTGCGGGAATCTATGCCGCCGACGCCCTGATGAAGTCGGATGCCGAGGTGAGCATCGACCTGTTCGAGCGCATGCCCGCGCCGTTCGGGCTGATCCGCTACGGCGTCGCGCCGGACCACCCGCGGATCAAGGGCATCATCACCGCCCTGCACAAGGTGCTGGACAAGCCGCAGGTCCGCCTGCTCGGCAACATCGACTACGGCACCGACATCACCCTCGATGACCTGCGCACCTTCTACGACGCGGTGATCTTCTCCACCGGCGCCAACGCCGACCGCGCGCTCGGCATCCCCGGCATCGGCCTGGACGGCTCCTACGGCGCCGCCGACTTCGTCTCCTGGTACGACGGCCACCCGGACGTGCCGCGCACCTGGCCGCTGGACGCGGAGAAGGTCGCCGTGCTCGGCGTCGGCAATGTCGCGCTCGACGTGGCCCGCGTGCTGGCCAAGACCGGCGACGAGCTGCTGCCGACCGAGATCCCGCCGAACGTCTACGCCGGCCTCAAGGCCAACAAGGCGCTCGAGGTGCACGTGTTCGGCCGCCGCGGCCCGGCCCAGGCCAAGTTCACCCCGCTGGAACTGCGCGAGCTGGATCATTCGCCGACCATCGAGGTCATCGTCGATCCCGAGGACATCGACTACGACGAGGGCTCCGAGGCCGCGCGCCGGCACTCCAAGCAAGTCGACATGATCGCGAACACGCTCGAGCAGTGGGCGATTCGCGACGTCGGCAACCGCCCGCACAAGCTGTTCCTGCACTTCTTCGAGTCGCCCGCGGAGATCCTCGGCGAGGACGGCAAGGTCACCGGCCTGCGTACCGAGCGCACCCAGCTCGACGGCACCGGCAACGTCAAGGGCACCGGCACGTTCAAGGAATGGGACGTGCAGGCGGTCTACCGCGCGGTCGGCTACCTGTCGCAGAACCTGACCAACCTGCCGTTCGACGACCAGGCAGGCACCGTGCCCAACGAGGCGGGCCGGGTGATCGGCGACGAGAACGCCGACGGCGCCGACCGTTACGTCCCGGCCACCTACGTCACCGGCTGGATCAAGCGCGGCCCGGTCGGCCTCATCGGCCACACCAAGGGCGACGCCAACGAGACCGTGGCCTGCCTGCTCGACGACAGCGCGAACTTCACCCCGGCCGCCCAGCCGGAGCTGGACGCGGTCACCGAGTTCCTGGAGAGCAAGGGCATTCCGTTCACCACCTGGCAGGGCTGGTACCGCCTGGACGCGCACGAGCGCTCGCTCGGCGAGCCCGAGGGCCGCGAGCGGGTCAAGGTCGTCGAGCGCGAGGACATGCTGCGCGCGAGCGAGCCGCACAAGGTCTGATCGACCCGGGTTTGTTACCTCCACGACAGCAGAAAAACTCGCACTGAGGCATTCTGTACAGGTGTTCGATGCCCATCTCCACATCTTCGATCCGCGGTTCCCGCGGTTCGAGAACGAGGGCTACCTGCCCGGCCCGTTCACCATCGCCGACTATCGAAAGCGCATGTCCCGCTTCGACGTCGGCGGCGGAGCCGTGGTCAGCGGGTCGTTCCAGGGCACCGATCAGACGTACCTGAGGGCGGCCCTCGCCGAGCTCGGCGAGGGCTGGGTCGGGGTCACCCGGCTCGACCTGGACGCCACCGACGACGAGATCCTCGAACTGGACCGGATCGGCGTGCGCGGGCTGCGGTTCAACCTCAAGCGGGCCGCCGCCGACATCACCGGCATGACGTTGCAGGCGCTGCGGGCGCACGAGCTGGTCGGCTGGCACGTCGAGGTGTACATCGACGGCCAGATGCTCGCGTCGTTGCAGCCGGTGATCTCGAAACTTCCGGTCTTCTGCATCGACCACCTAGGCATGTCCGACGAGGGCCTGCCCTACCTGCTGGATCTGGTGGATCGCGGCGCGCGGGTCAAGGCGACCGGGTTCGGGCGGGTCGCGCTGAGCGTGCCGGACACCCTGCGGCGCATTCACGCGGTCAACCCGGAAGCCCTGATGTTCGGCACCGACCTGCCCGGCACCCGCGCGGGCCGCCCCTTCCAGGACTCCGACGTCGACCTCATCTGCGACGTGGTCGGCACCGACATGTTCGCCGTCCTGGAAGACAACGCCCGCGCGTTCTACCGCCTCCCCGCCCGGCTCCGCCCCCTACCGGCCGACCCGACCCCCACGCTGCCCTTGACACACACCGACCAGCCGACGCTGCCCATCCGCCGCGATGCCCTTCCCAAAGCCGATGCGGCAGACACCATCCCGTTTCCGGTCATCGAGTAGATCGTTCGCCAAAGGCTTTCGGTTGTCCTCCGAATATCCGACATTATTCGATTTCCCTCGCCGGTACACTCGATATACCGGAGGGGGTCCCATTGTCAGCGAATCACAGACCGAGTCTGGCACTCCATCGCGCGAACTCCTTTGTGCGCAGCACAATAGCGGCCGTCCGGTCTGAAAAATTCTTAGATAGGCTCATAATCCGCGCGCGAGCCTCGGCCAGAGCCGAAGTCGACAGGTTGCCGCTACGCGTGTACTTCGCACGGGCGATGGACGGCGAACCACGCGACGGCATCTTGCAGACGGCGGCAGTCGTGCGCAAAGAACTGCGATTTATCGATGCCGAGATGATCGACCCGTTCACGGCTTCCGAGCTTCCCGCACGGGACGAATGCACGGACTCGGTTGAATTTGCCAACCGCATCGTTCCCGATGATCTAGCCCTCCTGGCCACGGCAGACGCAATTCTGATGGACATGACAATTCCGGACCGAAATTACATCGGTTGCTCGTGCGAGCTGACCTACGCACATATCATGAATATTCCGGTCTTTACGTATGTGGGCGACACGGGATACGAGAAGCGCAGTTGGCTGATTTATCATGCAACCGTTGTTACCAAAACACGAAGTCAATGCCTGGATGCTCTCCACACGTGGGGCGCAACATCCATATCGACCTGATATTCACGATCGAGGTTTCACATGTCCACTGCAGACTGCTTTCTCTGCGAAATACCACGAAGCATTCCGACGCAGCTGCCTCGGCATGATCGACCGTTGGCCGCAGTGCCAGGAACAGGGTATGCGATTCCCGCGCTCGGGGCGCTGGCACCCGGTCACCTCCTGGTAGTTCCGGAGCGGCACTGGTTCTCCACCAGTTCCATCTCGGTCAGCGCAACCGCGTTCGCGGCTTTCGTCCTGGAAGTGCTGGGCCGGGTTGAATCATATTACGGCCCGGCGACGATATTCGAGCACGGCGCGTGTGCGCTGCAGATCCGCCGTTCAGCCTGCGTGACACACGCCCACCTGCAGATACTTCCCGGCAAATATGCGCTGCACACCGTAGCGGACACGGTACCGCGGTGCTCATTCAGCTCGATCGCCGATTTCATCGGATCCGGTGTCGAACAGCGGGGTTATCTGATGTACCAAGAGCCGGGCGACAGCGTCAGCTACATACCGGATCCGGCCGTGTCACAACTGGTCCGACGTCACGTGGCCGCACAGGTCGGACGACCGACGGAGTGGGACTACCTAGTATTTCAAAATCACGACACAATTGCCGACACGATTCGGAATCTCTCCAGTTTGAAGGATGTACCTGTCGGCTGACCTCGGAAGGTTTAGCATGTCGTCCATGCCGATGGGACATGTTGTCACACAGCTCGACATATGGGACGAGTGGCACGCGGAGCGCGATATCTACGGGCGAGGTCGTTCGCAACAAAAACTAACCAATATGCTAATCGAGGCATTGAGCCCGCTACCAGGGAAGAGCATCCTCGAGCTCGGTTGCGGCCAGGGGCGGGACGCCATACTGTTCGCCGAAAATGGCGCAAAGGTTTACGCATCAGATATTTCCGAAGTTGCCATAGCAAAATCTCAGAAAAATGCCCTGTCCGCCGGCGTGAACATACTGTTCGATCGACACGATATGAGCGAAGGGCAGCTCCCCGAGTTCAGCATAAGCCAATTCGACGGAGTCTTTTGCCACCTCTCATTACATTATTTCACGCAATCCGTGACCGCGCTACTGTTCAAGGAAATCGCCCGGTCGACGCGAAGCGGTGGATTTCTGGCATTCATGGTTAAATCCACCAAGGATCCCTCTTTCGGCCTCGGCGAACAGTTGGAAGACAACATGTTTCGACGCAAAGGCCATGTCCGGCATTTCTTTTCCACGGATTACACCCGGAACCTCCTCTTATCCGATTGGGAGATTCTATCTTTCGACGAACCAGCAGAATGTTATCAAAGCACAACACCGAGTGCATTTATTCGAGTTGTCGCCAGGAAGAGCTAGCGGGACCGATTTACCGTGATACCAGGATTCGATCTAGCGTTACTCGATCAGATCGTTGATCGATCGATCGAGCTGCTCGTTTCGACACACTCGCAGACGACGTCGAACGGCGGCGGCTGGTACCACCGGCTGGACGATCCAACACCAGGGCCGTCGGCCACGGCCGTTGCGTTGGAGACCCTTGTCCGATGCGATGCGCAGTCATCGCTGCTCGGTGCCGGACTTCAGTTTCTGCGATCGCGACAGCTGGTTTCAACCGATCCATTGTGCAACGGCGGATGGGCCGTCAACACGAGCTTCGGCCATCCCCTGCTCGAGGCGACAGCGGTGGTCACGAGGTTTCTCGGGTACGCAAAAGTGCAGTGCCTCGATTCATCTCCGGATCTCGGCCAGGCCGTGGATTGGATTCTGGCAAACCAGGACGGTAGCGGTGGCTGGGGATCCTTCCTCGGTCAACCGCCCCGAACCTGGCTGACTTGCTTGGCGCTACAGGCGCTGCACGAAGCCAGTCCGTTCGACCCCGCGATCAATCGCGGGGTCGACTGGCTGGTGCGTCAACGTTCCCGTTCCGCGCCCGCCGCATGGGGCGAATCCCGCCTGTCGGAGCCGACAGTCGTCCATACCTCGTATTGTCTGCTGATGCTGCGCCAGCTGACGTCAGCTCGTACGGATCGACAGCACGTAGAGGCGGTCGAGCATGGATTCCGCTGGCTCACCGGGCATTTGAACTCCACATCGATCTTCGATGAGGCCTCGCGGGTGGAGAGCTACAACATCACCGGAAACGTGGATGGCCGCGATGTCACGTGGCATGGCCAGGTGTGGCACCACGGAATGCCCTTCGCGCTCTCGGCGCTGCTCCGGCACCCCGGTGGCGTTCCGCCGGTGACGGCTGCGGTCCTGAAAACTGTCATGGATTCCCAACTGCCCGACGGTCATTGGCCGAATATCGACAGCGCGTCCGGCCGTTCGATCTGGGACGTGTATCCGTTTGTATTGTCGGTGATGGATGCCCGGACCGTGCCCTTCCACCGGCCGGGCAGCCGCATCGACTGGTTGAGCGACGACGCTGTCGTCGTGCGCCAGGGGACCACGAAAAATACGCCTTTGGCCAGGCTTGGCTGGTCGTCACGACGCGACCAGTTGGTCACCTTGGCGAAGCGGCACTGGGCCACATTTCTGCTGATCGCCTGTGTAGCAGGCAGTCTGGTGCTGTGGAGGCTCGGCGTGATCGAGCCGAAAGACATCGCATTAAGCCTCGTCCTGCCGCTTGTCCTGCTCCTGGTTCAAGAAACACGCCGACTGAGGTGACCGACTGACCTTCTCAGGCGGCGATCGCGCCGATCACCCAGGCGCCGGTGGCGAGCAGGGCGCCGAGGAGTTCGATGAGCATGGACAGGCCGACGCCCTTGAGCGCGTGCACCGTTGACTGCCAAGCCTGTTGGCCGATGCGCAGGCGCTGGAGTTCGGAGAGGTAGACGCCGAGCACGAAGCCGACGAACAGGCCGACCACGGGGATGACGAAGAACCCGACGATGCCGAGGACCGCGCCGAGCACGAGCGAGCGGTTGGCCACGCCCGCGTCCTTCATCTTCCGGCCGGGCCAGGTGTATTTGATGACGCCGGACAGTACCAACAGTGCGGTGCTGATGCCGAAGACGATCCAGGCGGTCGCGCCGCCGGTCATGAAGGCCCACACCGCGATTGCGCCGAAGATCAGGATGACGCCCGGCAGGATCGGGATGATGATGCCGAGCAGTCCGACCAGAATGACCAGGCCGACGACGACCTCCCCCGCCGCACTCACGACTCCGCCTCGCTGACGCTCGGCTCCGCCGTTCGCGCAGGCGCGCTGTGACTTCGGTTCGCTCGCTGGCGCTCGCTCACGACCGCGCCCCGTCGGTCTCTCGCATGACTCCACCTCACCGCGCGGGCTCGCCGGACGTTCCCGCGATTGGTGCGCTGCTGAGATTGTGTCGTACCGGATGCGTCCGCGCACGACCCCGGAGCAAGGGTGCCCCCGGCGACCGCGGCGATGGATGAGGCAGCGTTATTGTCATACTGTCAATACACCGGCCGGTCCGCTTCCCGAAGCGCCGCCGCAGTGCCGGTGTGCTGGATCAACGACGAACCGAGGTAGGGCGTGAGCACTCCATCCACCGCCGCTAAAGGCCCGCTGGCGGGCATCAAGGTCATCGAGCTGGCCGGTATCGGCCCGGGCCCGCACGCCGCGCTGCTGCTCGCCGATCTGGGCGCCGACGTGGTGCGGATCCAGCGCGCGGGGCAGCTCCCCGGCGGGTTCGACCGGCCGCAGCAGCGCGGGCGGACCATCGTCGAGGCGAACCTCAAGGACCCGGCCGACATCGAGAAGGTGCTCGGGCTGGTCGAGCGGGCGGACGTGCTCATCGAGGGCTTCCGGCCGGGCGTGACCGAACGGATGGGACTCGGCCCGGACGACGCGCTCGCACGCAACCCGCGCCTGGTCTACGGGCGGATGACCGGCTGGGGCCAGGAGGGCCCGCTCGCCGATCGCGCCGGGCACGACATCAACTACATCTCCATCACCGGCGTGCTGCACGCCATCGGCCGCAAGGGCGAGCGCCCGGTGCCGCCGTTGAACATGGTCGGCGACTTCGGCGGCGGCTCGATGTTCCTGGTCTTCGGCCTGCTGGCCGCGCTGGTCGAGCGGCAGACCTCGGGCAAGGGCCAGGTCGTCGACGCGGCGATGGTCGATGGCGCGCTGGCCCTTTCGCACATGATCTGGGGCATGCGCGGGTACGGCGCGTGGTCCGACGAGCGCGGCGTGAACCTGCTCGACACCGGAATGGCGTTCTACGACACCTACGAGACCGCCGACGGCAAGTACATGGCGGTCGGCTCGATCGAGCCGCAGTTCTACGCGCAGCTGCTCGCGGGCCTCGGCATCGACCCGGAGGGCCTGCCCTTCCAGCTCGATCCGGCCGGCCAGGAAACGCTGAAAAAGCTGTTCACCGAGCGCTTCCTGACCAAGAACCGCGACGAATGGGCGGAGATCTTCGTCGGCACCGACGCCTGCGTCTCCCCCGTGCTCACCTTCGAGGAGGCCACGAAGAACGAGCACATCGCGGCCCGCGGGTCGTTGATCGAGGTCGACAACATCACCCAGCACGCGCCGGCGCCGCGGTTCTCCCGTACCCCGAACGGCATTCCGACCCCGCCGCCCAACGAGGCGACGCCGATCGAATCCGTTTGGGCCGACTGACTTCTCGACACCGAAGGCCTCGGGCGCGCCCCGGGGCCTTGCGTGTGTCCATGGCCGGCCGGGTCAGGCGGCGACCGGTGCCTCGATCGGACGGCCGCCGTCCGCCAGTCCACGAGTGACGAGCTTGGCGATGCGGGCCACCATGGTGCGCGGGCGGCGGGGCAGCAGATGCGCACTGGCGAAGTTCTGCACGCCGGGCACGACGTAACCCTTGTTGCGCTCCAGCGCACGCAGCGACGACCGGACAACCTGTGCGGCACTGCCCATTTGGCCCAACGCGGCATCGCGGGTGCCGACGGTGTCGAAGAACGCCGTCTCGGTCGGGCCGGGGCAGACGGCGAGCACCTTGATGCCGCGGCCGCGGTATTCGCTCCACAGCGACAGGCTGAAGTTCAGCACGAACGCCTTGCCGGAGGAGTACGTCGCGAAGTACGGCGACGGCTGAAAAGCCGCAATAGAGGCGACGTTCACGATTTCACCGCGGCCGCGCTCGACCATGGCCGGAATCAAGCGGCGGGTGAGCCCCGCCAGCGCAACGACATTGACCATCAGCTGGTCCTGTTCGCGGTCGGCGTCGAGGTCCTCGAAGCGGCCCGCGCTGCCGAAGCCCGCGTTGTTGATCAGGACGTCGACCGAAAGGTCGCGTGCCGCAAGCTCATCCGCCACCCGGGCGGCGGCGTCCGGCGCGGTGAGGTCTTGGCCGATGACCTCGACGCGCACGCCGTGCTGCTGATGCAGTTGTGCGGCAAGTGATTCCAGACGCGGCAGCGATCGGGCCACCAGGACCAGGTCGTCGCCGCGGGCGGCCAGCGCGGCCGCGAATTCGGCGCCGATCCCGGACGAGGCGCCGGTGACGAGAGCGGTGTTTCCAGTGCGGGTCATGTCGTAGCTCCTTCGAATTGATGCAACATCATAGTAGCGCTATCTCGCTTAACTGCAACATTAGTGTTGCATCTTCACGATAAACCGCAGCTCATATGTAGTGTGTTGTGGAGAACCACGGAACGGAGCACCCATGTCGTCCACGTCCGCACGGCCCCTGCGCGCCGACGCCGAGCGCACCGTCCGCGCCATCCTGGACGCGGCGGAACGGGTGCTGAGCGAGAACCCGCACGCGACGCTCGAGCAGATCGCCGAGGCCGCCGGAGTGGCGCGCACGACCGTGCACCGCCGCTTCGCCAATCGGGACGATCTGGTGCGCACCATGGCGGTCGCCGCCTGGCGGCGGATCGCGGCCGCGGTCGACGCCGCCCGGCCGCTGACCGCCCCGCCGCTGGTCGCGCTGCATCAGGCCACCGCCAATGTCATCGAGGTCAAGTACGGGGCCGCGTACGCGCTCGAACGGGTGGAAAGTACCGACCCCGAGGTCGCCGAACTCCAGGCGGACGTCTACGCGAAATGCGATGCGGCGCTGGGTCGCGCGCGCGCCGACGGATTGATCGCGGCCGACGCCGACCTCACCTGGGTCCGGCGGGTCTATCTCGCGCTGATCACCGAAACCGTGCACGGCAGCACCGAATTGGACGGCACCACCGACCCGGACACCCTCGCGGGGCGAGTCATCGACACGCTGCTCCGCGGCGTCGGCACCCGCCGGTAGCCGCCCGCGTCACCCCTTGCGAGGCAACGACATCAGTAGCAGGTGAGCGGTTGCAGCGGATCCGCCGCACGCGGAGTCAGCGCCTCGTAGGCGGCGGCAATTGCCTTGACCGCCAAGCGGAGTTCCGGTTCCTGATGGGTGAACGGCAACCGGATGAACCGCTCGAACGCACCCTGGACGCCGAATCGCGGTCCGGCAGCGAGCAATACGCCGTGATTGGGCGCGGTGGCGGCCAGCGCGGTGGAGACCGGAGCGGGTAGCTGCGCCCACACGGACATACCGCCCGCGCCGTAACTGAGCCGCCAATCCGGCAGCTCCTCGGCCACCGTCTCGACCAACGCGGCACGCTGAGCACGCAACTGGTCTCGGCGGCGGTCGAGGATGGTGTCCGCGTTGGCCAGCAGGTGGCAGGTGGCCAGCTGGTCCATCACCGGGGTGCCGAGGTCGACCGTGGAGCGGATGCCGAGCAGCTTGGTGATCAGCGGCTGGTTGGTCCGGATCCAGCCGACCCGCAGGCCGCCCCAGAACGACTTCGAGGCCGAGCCGATGGTGACGATCTCGTTGCCCTTGGCGAACGCCGCGACCGGCGGCTGCTGCGGCTCGCCGGTCAGGTGTAGATCGGCCATCGACTCGTCGATCACCACGGTCATCCTGGTTTCCCTGGCGATGGCGGCCAGTTCCGCGCGGCCGTCCGCGTCCAGCAGCAGGCCGGTCGGGTTGTTGAAGTCCGGCACCAGGTAGGCCAGGGTCGCCGCGGTTTGCCGTGCGGCACTGCGGATTCCGTCGAGGTCCCAGCCCTGGCCCGGGGACTCCGGGCGCAGCGGCACCGGCACCGGCCGGGCACCGACGTCGCGGATCGCCTCGATGGCGTTCGGGTAGGTCGGGTGGTCGATGAGTACTCGCGCCGCGGGCGCGGTGAGCACGTTCAGCAGTAGGCGCAGGCCGTGCTGGGCGCCGAGGGTGACCAGAATCTGGTCCGGCTCGGTGGGCAGGCCGCGCTCGGTGAATCGGCGGGCGATCGCCTCGCGCAGCGCGAGCACGCCGACCGGGTCCATGCCGTGCGTGCCGAGGTAGGCCGGAAGGCCCTCCAGCGCAACCGAATACGCCTCCTGCATTTCCAGCGGCGCGGCCATCGCGGCATAGGTCATGTCGATGGTCGGCAGCTCGGAGGCCGCCATCATCGCCAGGATGCTCCGGGCCGGCTTGCTGCCGTCGTGCTGCACGTCGCGCGGCAGGGCGACGGTGCTGCGCGAGCCCTGCCTGCTGATCAGGTAGCCGTTCTCGCGCAGCAGGGAGTAGGTCGAGGTGATCGTCGTACGACTGACCCCGAGGGTGCCGGCCAGGTCGCGCTCGCTGGGCAGCGCGACGCCGAGCGGGGCGCGGCCGTCGTGGATCAGCAGCCGAATGCCCTCGGCGAGTGCGAGATACGCCGGGCGCGCGGACCGCCGAGTCGACTCGATCTCGCCGTCCTCATCCACGTTCCGCCACCGGCCCAGGTCGCGAGCCAGCGTGCCCGCTCCGATAACTCTCGTCGCCATAAGGTCCAGTATCGAGGGAGTGGATATTTAAAGCAAGGCCAGTCTGGGCGCAGGCTTGCCTCATGACCACACTTGCCACCCTGATCATCGTCGCCGCCTTCGGCTACCTGGTCTATCGCTCCATACCGCGCGGCGCCGAGCGGGCATTCCGCCTGGAACGGTTCCATCCACGCACCCCGATGTCCGACTGGACCTCTTCCTACTACGACGAGCAGCGGCGTTACTCGGATCTGGCCGCGATCTACGGTCGCCGCGATGTGCCGGAAGCGGAACCGGCCGCCGTCCACGAGCCGGAACCCGTGCAGCCGAAGGCGGTTCCGGCCGCACCGGTCCTCGCCGAACCGACTCGGCCGACCGCCGAAATGCCGGCTGACCAGTACGCATGGCGGTCGCGGCGCACCGTCGCGCCCGGCCTCACCGCGCCGCGGCGGCCGGCCAAGGGCGTCCGGCGACTCGTCACGGACCCGAGCACCCTCGACAGCAAGGCCAGTTGAGTAAAACTGGACTGGAATAGCGAAATTTGTCGGTGCCGCCGTGCACACTGAAAGCATGAGCGCCCCCCGTTGCCTGTCCGCCGAGGCGACACTCTTCGACACCGCGATCGGCCTCTGCGCGATCGCGTGGAGCGGTGCGACCGTGATCCGGTTCCAGCTCCCCGAGGCAAACCCGGCCGCGACCCGCGCGCGCATCACCCGCCGCCGCACCGGCCTGCCGGACGACGAGGTCCGCGAACAGACCCCCACCGGCGCGATCGCCGAGGCCATCACGGGCATCCGCGCCCACCTCGCCGGCGAACTCGACGACCTGCGCTGGATCCCTCTGGACACCAGCGGAATTCCGGAATTCCACCGCGCGGTCTACGAGGTCACCCGCGCCATCGATCCCGGCCACACGCTCACCTACGGCCAGGTGGCCGACCGCATCGGCCAGCCCGGCGCCGCCCAGGCGGTCGGACAAGCCTTGGGCCGCAATCCGATTCCGCTGATCATCCCGTGCCACCGGGTGCTCGCCGCGGACAACGCGCTGACCGGTTTCTCCGCGCCCGGCGGCGTCACCACCAAGCAGAACCTGCTGGAAATCGAACGCACCCCTGGGTTCGGCGAACCAACCCTGTTCTGAGTGAACGGTTCTCACGCGCGGCACGCGGTGCACGCGGTGCACGCGCCGCGGGCCGAGCACAATCCCGCCGGCGGCGGGACCGATCGCCAATCCTGGACGGTTGTCCGTAAATAACGTTCACCGACGTACCGGGCCGTACCACGCACGAGAACGGCATAGTGAGCAGCATCACAGACTTCCGGGTGCTGATCCGGCCGCCGCGGCCGCCGATGAATTCACCCACCCGGCACCGTCTGAACAGGCATAGGCACCAACGACCGTTGGCCGACACCCCGCTGCGAAAGTGAGACTGTTGTGGAGACCGTGACCTCCGCCGACGGAACGGTGATCGCGTACGACCGCCACGAGGGCCATGCCGGAACGGTGATCCTGATCGGCGGCGCGTTCGGCTACCGCAAGTTCCCCAAGATGGTCGAGCTGGCCACCGCGCTCAACGAGCACTACGGCCTCACCGTGCTCAACTACGACCGGCGCGGCCGCGGCGACAGCACCGAGGCCACCGGCGGCTACGACGTCGAACGCGAGATCGACGACCTCGCCGCCCTGATCGAGGCCGCGGGCGGGTCGGCGATGCTGTTCGGCTGGTCGTCCGGCGCGGCGCTCGCGCTGCGGGCCGCCGGGTCCGGGCGCATCCTCGGCATCACCAAGGTGGTCGCGTTCGAGCCGCCGTTCGTGGTCGACCACGAGGGTTTCGTTCCGGCCGCCGATCTGGAACAGACGCTGCACGAACTGGTCGCCGCCGACCGCCGCGCCGATACCGTCCGCTTCTACATGACCAAGGCGATGGGCGTCCCGCGCCCGTTCGTCTCCGTCATGCGCTTCACCCCGTTCTGGAAGAACCTGCTCGCCACCGCGAACTCGACCCCGCACGACTGGGCGGTCATGCGCGAGTTCATGCGCGGCGAACCGCTGCGTCCCGCGGACTGGACCGCCGTCAAGGCGCAGACCCTGGTCATCGCGGGCGCCAAGAGCGATGCGCTGCTCCGCAAGGGCGCCAAGGCGATCGCCGCCGTCCTCCCCGACGCCGAACTCCAGGAAGTCGCCAAACTCAGCCACAACCCGAACGTCGGCCTGCTCGCCCCGCCCGCGGGTGAATTTCTCACCGGCGCAGCGGAAAACGCCGGCTAACGCGCCGTAGCCGAGCGCGGACCTGACAGCCGTCAGGCAGTAGCGCCGAAGCCCGCGCCCGCGCTGCCGCCGAGTAGACCACCGGCGACGCCACCCGCCACTGCGGCGGGGATGCCGAGCACGGCCGCACCGGCCACCGCGCCGGCACCCGCGCCGATCGCGGCGCCCGCTCCGGTGGTCGCCGCGGCGATCGGCCACGCCGCAACGAAGGCCGCGCCCACGGCCGGGAGCGCACCGGCTCCGGCGGTCGGGATTCCGGCGGCAGCGGCCGCGATCGCACCACCCGCGGCGGTGCCCGCGACGCCGACCACGAAGCCGATGCCCGCGCCGACGCCGGCCCCGATGGCCGCGCCGCCGACTCCGCCGACCACGGCGGCGGGGATCCCGGCGATCGCGGCACCGGCCACCGCGCCGCCGACCGCACCGGCCGCGGTCGCGGCGGCGATCTTGTCGGAGCGGGTCGGGTTGATGCCGATGGAACGGCCGCCGGTGGCGATGGCCGCCTCGACGCCCGCTGCGGTGTCGTTGACCCCGTCGAGCAGTTCGTTGGGCACCTCGTTCGGGGCCGGGGCGGAGAAGTCGCCGATCCGGAGGGTGCGCGGGGGCGGGGCGATCGGCGCGACGGGCTCGACCGGCTGCGGCGTGTGCAGCTGCTGCGGCTGGATCGGCGGGGCCGGTTCCGGTGTCGGCACCGGGCGGGCGTAGTTGAGGCTCTGGGTGTCCGCGGGATCGGCCGGCGCGGGCTTCGGGCCGGTGACGCCCTGCTGGTTCGGGGTGCTGACGCCGGGCTGGCTCGGCGAACGCTCGGGCGCGACCGGGGCGCTCGGCGCACTCGGCGTGGTCACGCCGGGCTGGGTCGGGGTGCCGGGGTCGGCGACCGCCACGCCCGCGCAGGCGACCGCGACGGCCAGCGGGAGCGCGCCGACGAGCGGGCGCAGGCCGCGTCGGGTCGTCGGATTGTTCAGTTCGAGATACCGACGAGCCACGTCGAAGCACCACCATCAGGTTTGGGTCAGCCAGCACGTCCCCGCGTACTGCGCGCTCGCACCCTATCTTTAGCTGAACGGATGCTGTCAAGTCGAGAAACCGACTTCACATTTCCTCGATCCACTGAATTACGCCCGCTAAATGTCCGAATTGCAGCAAATACTGTCGGCGCTAGTCGGCAGAATTGAAATTAGCTGAAAGATCACTATCTGGATTGACTTGAGTAATGCATCGTCGCTAACCACCTCAGCCAGAACGAGATTCGGCCACTGTTTCGTCGAGTCGCACCCGGCCGCGGCAAGCACCGAGAAGTACCCGCCGTGGGGGATCCGCACGCACCGAGGTCGTCCCTGCGGCGGGTGTCCGTAGTCCTTTGGCGGGAGTCCGAGCGCTACCTGCGGCGGATTCGGCAAGGCGGGGGCCGGTTGCAGAATCGGTCTGCCCGCACTCGCGGTCGACCTCGGCAGGCTATGACGGAGGGTGGACATGACCACTGCAACGGCTGGTTCGCCGGACTTCGCCGAACCAGTGGTCGCCGAGCCCGAATCGGCACTACCGCGGATCGCCTGGGGCCCGATGCTCGCGGTCGCGGGCGTGGTCGGGCTGGCCTTGCTCATCGCCAGCCGGAACTACGGATACTTCTTCGACGAGGCGTATTTCGTGGTCGCGGGCCGAGATCACTTGGCGTGGGGGTATTTCGACCAGCCCGCCCTGGTACCCGCGCTGGCATCGGCGATGAGTCACCTCGCGCCGGACTCGCTGATCATGCTGCGGCTGCCCGCCACCCTCGCGGCGGTCGCCGGGACGATCCTGACCGCGCTGATCGCGCGAGAGCTGGGCGGTGGTCGCGGCGCGCAGGTGCTGGCGTCGATCGGGTACGCGCTGTCCTCGGCGGTGGTCCTGTGTCATTGGCTGGCAACGTATTCGCTGGATCCGGCATTCTGGACCGCGATCGTCTGGCTGGTCGTCCGGTGGGCCCGGCTGCACGCGGAAGGGCGGCCCGACGATCGGCTGTTGCTCTATGCCGGTCTGGTGACGGTGTTTTCGTTGCAGACGAAGTTCCTGGTGCCCGCGCTGTGGGTGGCACTCATGCTGTGCTCGTTGGTGTTCGGACCGCGGCGCTTGGCCGGCCGGCCCGCGCTGTGGCTGGGCGGTGCCGTCGCCGCGGTGGCGACGGTCCCGAATCTGTTGTGGCAGAACCAGAATCGGTGGCCGTACACGCACATGTCCGAGGTCGTGGCGGCGGAGTTCCCCGGAGTGGGACGGTTCCTGTGGGACAGCGCTTCCGGGGCGGGCCTGGCGATCGGATTGCCGCTGTTGCTCATCGGCCTGCCTATGTTGTTGATCAGCAAGCGGTTTCGGACGTACCGGTTCGCCGGTGCCGCGCTGGTCCTGGTTTTCCTTGCTTACCTGGTGAGTTCGGGCCGCTCCTACTATGCGTGCGGTCTGTACGCGCTGCCGATCGCCGCGGGCGCGGTGGTCGTGGCCTCGCTGGCCAGGCAGGTCGTCATCCGCGTCCTGGTCGCGGTCGCGCTGGTGATCGGCATCGCGATGGGGGCGGCGGCCGTTCCGGTGTACCCGCGCTCCTGGGCCGAACACATCCCGGACACCACCCTGATGCTGACCGCGAAAGCATTCGCCCAGTCCGACACCATGATCGGCGATCTCTCCGACGCCGTCGCCGCGGCCTACAACGAACTCCCCGCCGAGATACGACCCCGCACCGCCATCGTCGCCGAAAGCTATCCGTTCGCGGCGGCCGTAGACCTGCACCGCGATTCGACCGGCCTACCCCGCGCCTATAGCGCGCACCGTGCCTACTACTACTTCGGTGCCCCACCTGAATCCGCCACGACGGTCCTGTATATCGGCACCCCGACCCCGCTGCTCACCGCCGCGTTCACCAGCACGCAACCGGTAATCCCCGACCTGGCAACGCTTTTAGTGGACCGAACCGTCCCCTGGAACACCCTCTGGCCCCAGCTGCGCGAGCAATAACCGCGCCGCACCCCTTCTGATTTCCCGCACCTGGAATCGCATGCGATTTCTGGTGCGGGAAATCAAAGGCGGTGCGGGAACGATTCAGCTGGCGGACTCGCCGCGCATCAGCGCGCCGAGGGACTCGCGATCGGTGACGTCCATCTTGATGCAGGCCCGGTACAGGTGCCCTTCCACCGTGCGGACCGAAACCGTGAGCCGGTCCGCGATCTGCCGGTTGGACAGCCCTGCCGCAACGAGATTGGCGATCTCGCGCTCCCGAGCAGTCAACGGCAACGGCTGGGCAGCCTGCCGCAGCGCAGGAGTACTGGCACCGCCGCACACCGCGGCAAGCCGATTGGCCGAGGCAGCGGACTCCAGCAGCCGGCGACGATCACCCGCGCGCTCGTGCGCGGACGCCGCCTGGGCGGCCGCGTCGGCCGCGGACAGCAACGCCCCGATCCGCTCGAATTCGGCTGCGGCAGCATCGAGTCCGGGCCCATCGTGCGCGGCCAGCGCGACCGCGTGCTTGGCCTGCGCCTGCACCAGCTTGCCGTCCACCCGGGCCGCGAGATCGGCGAGCCGGCCCGCCGCGGACTGCTCACCGAAGCGCGCGGCAGCGTGCAGCGCCATCGCCTCGATCGCGTGCTGGTTCGACCGGGCGGCCGCATCGGCCGCGCTCATCGCGAGCCGGATGGCCGGGGTGACGGTGCCCTCCGCGGCGGCATGCCAGGCCCGCGCGATTTCGAGCTGCGGCTCATAGACCGCACTGTGCCGGCCACCGCGCGCGGTCGCCTCCGCGATGGCCTCGGCCGCCTCGGTGGATCGGCCGAGCGCCGAATACGCCTCGGCCAACCGGATTCTCGCGGGGAACATCCACGCGGCCGCCCCCTCCGCGGCGAGCGCGGCCAACGCCTGCTCCAGATTCTCGATGGCGTCCGGGAAATGCCCCTGCGCCACATCGACGGTGCCCTGCAAGATCTTCGACATGCCCCACGCCAGGTATTGCCCCGGCGCCGAGTAGCCGAAATAGTCGGTGGCACAACGCCGCGCGGCCTCGAGGTCGCCGGTCAGGAACAGCGCGAGCACCTCGGCGTGCGTCGACATGAACCGGTTGAGCCCGTCGATCTCGCTCTCCACCTCGTGCCCGCGCGCCGCGTACTCCAGTGCGGCCGAGCCCTTGCCCATCAGGGTCAGCGCGAGCCCACCGCCGAAGGAGGCCCACCAGATCGCCCACGCCGGTGCGCCTTTCAGCGCCATCACCTTTTCCGCCTCGGTGATCGCGATGTCGATCTGGTTCTCGTTGACCGCGCAGGCGGAGGCGAGCCCGTCGAGGATGGCCGCGATCTTCGGGTGCTCTACCTTGCTGCGCACCAGTTTCAGCACCTGGTCGGCTTGATCGGCATCACCCATGGCCCACAGCAGATTCGCCACCCTGGTGCTGCCCCAGCGGGCCAGTTGCACCTCGGTGAGCTGGTCCGGGTCGAAGCTGGCCAAGGTGCGTTCGGCCTCGATGCGATGGCCCTGCCACAGCAACGCCCGGGCGAGCAGGTCGGCCGATTCCACCCCGCCGCGACGTTCCACCGCCGCCCGCGCAAAGCGTTCGCCCAGCGGCAGATTCGCCAGGCCGATGGCATCCGCGGCGGCCGCCTCGAACAACTCCAGATCGGCGGATTTGTCGCTGTCCAAGGCCAATTCGGCCAGCCGGATCCGGTCGGCGGCGGAATTGATCGGCCGCTCCTTGAGCGAGGAGTACAGCCTGCCGCGCAACCGGCGAGCCGACGCGATGCCGAGCCTGCGCCGGATCACCTCACCGAACAGCGGATGGTTGTAGCGCACGGACAGCTGATGCCCATTCTCGACAACCCTGATGACGCCACGGGTTTCGGCGGACTCCACCGCCTCCTCGCCGGCCAGTTCGGACAGCACGTCGAGGTCGATCGGCTCGCAGAAGGTGAGCAGCTCCAGCACATGCAACACGTCATCGGGTAGCTGCTCGACCCGATCTTCCAGCAGCGCAGCCAGTTCCGAGGTCACCGCCGCGCGCCCGCGCAGCTGCCAGACCCCGTTCACCTGACGCAGCGAGCCCGCTTCCAGCGCGCCCTCCACCAAATGCCTGAGGAACAGCGCGTTTCCGCCGGACGACTCCCACATCAGGTTGGCGGTGAACCCCTCGAGCTGCCCGCCGAGCATCGACTCCACCAGGTCGACGCTCTGCCGCTGGGTGAACGGATTGAGGTCGATGCGCAGCAGGTGGCCGTCTTTCCACAGCGAGGTCACCGCGTCGGGCACCTGCACCCCGCTGCGCACGGTGGCCACGATGTGCGCCGCCTTGTCGATGGCCAGCTGCAAGAGCAGCGTCGCGGACAGCTGATCGAGCAGATGCGCGTCGTCCACCCCGATGATGGTGTGCCCGTCCGCGAGCAGTGCCTCCCTGGCCGCGGACATGAACGTCACCGGATCGTGCGCCGTATAGACGCCGACCATGTGGGCGAACACCCCCAGCGGAATACTGCGCGCCGATTCGGTGCCCGCCACCCAGCGGATATTGCCGCCGACCGCGGCCGTTGCCTGCCTGGCCAGCGTTGTCTTGCCGACACCGGCATCACCGGTGAGGACCGCGCCGACATGTTCCGTGCCGGTGAGGGCAGCGCGGATCGCCTCGAACTCGGTCACGCGCTCGACCATCGGCCAGTTCCGAGCCATAACTCTTACTGTAGTTGTAACCGATCATGTAACCCAGACAACGAACGATGAACGGCCACAATCATTCAGCCGGGCTATAACTTTCCGGTCTCAGCCGAGCACGTCGTGCCGCACGATGGTCTGATCGCGACCCGGTCCGACGCCGATGCAGGAGATCCGCGCACCGGACAGCTCCTCCAGCCGCAGCACGTACGCCTGGGCGTTCGCGGGCAGTTCCTCGAAGGTGCGGGCCCCGGAGATGTCCTCCCACCAGCCCGGCATCTCCTCGTAGATCGGCTTCGCGTGATGGAACCCGGTCTGCGTGGTGGGCATCTGCTCGACCCGCTCGCCGTCCACGTCGTAGGCGACGCAGATCGGCACCGTCTCCAGGCTGGACAGCACGTCCAGCTTGGTGAGGAAGTAGTCGGTGATGCCGTTGACCCGGGTCGCGTAGCGGGCGATGACCGCGTCGAACCAGCCGCAGCGCCGGGCCCGGCCGGTGGTGACGCCGACCTCGCCGCCGGTCTTGGCCAGGTAGGTGCCGAACTCGTCGAACAGCTCGGTCGGGAACGGGCCCGAGCCGACCCGGGTGGTGTAGCACTTGAGGATGCCGAGCACCGCGTTGATCTTGTTCGGTCCGACGCCCGCGCCGACCGCCGCGCCGCCCGAGGTCGGGTTGGACGAGGTCACGTACGGGTAGGTGCCGTGGTCGACGTCCAGCAGGGTGCCCTGCGAACCCTCCAGCAGCACGGTCTCGCCGTTCTCCAGGGCGACGTTCAGCTTCAGCCTGGTGTCGGCGATGCGGTGCTTGAAGCCCTCCGCCTGCGCCAGCACCTCGTCGACCACCTGCTGCGGGTCCAGCGCGCGCCGGTTGTAGATCTTGACCAGCACCTGGTTCTTGAACTCCAGGGCGGCCTCGACCTTCTGGGTGAGGATCTTCTCGTCCAGCACGTCGGCCACCCGCACGCCGACCCGGGCGACCTTGTCCTGGTAGCAGGGGCCGATGCCGCGACCGGTGGTGCCGATCTTGTTGTTGCCGAGGAAGCGCTCGGTGACCTTATCGATGGCCACGTGGTACGGCATGATCAGGTGCGCGTCCGCGGACAGCAGCAGACCCGAGGTGTCGACGCCGCGATCCTCCAGCCCGGCCAGCTCTTCGAGCAGCACGCCGGGATCGATCACGACGCCGTTGCCGATGACGTTCGTCACGCCGGGGGTCAGGATGCCGGACGGGATGAGATGCAGGGCGAAGTTGTCGCCGTTGGGCAGCACCACGGTGTGGCCCGCGTTGTTGCCACCCTGGTATCGGACCACCCATTGCACCCGGCCACCGAGCAGATCGGTAGCTTTGCCCTTACCCTCGTCGCCCCACTGGGCGCCGATCAGGACGATTGCCGGCATGGTTGTATCTCCTACGGTTCGACGTGCAACACCCTGAGCGATGGCAGCCGGAAACATACCGGCGGGGCGCGATGAGCACCCGTGTTGCAGCTACTGCCGTGTCGAGGCGGTGGCCGGGAGCACAGTCTAGTAGACGCGTCGTCGGCGGCGTCGGACCGCATCTCTGCGTAGGCTGATTGGCGGCGCTTGCGGGCCCTACGTGGTTACGCTGCGCTGCCGCCTCCGGGCCTGACGCAAGCGCCGCGGGGCTCGACAACCTGTGGCCGAGGCCGTGCAGGGCTATGGTTGCAGCCGTCGAGACCGGGCAGGGTTCGGCGGAACTGGCGAAGGGCCCGACGGAGTGTCGGCTCGAACCGAGGAGGGTGTACGGCAGTTTGAGTACCCACGTTCTCCGTTGCGACGGCGCACCGGTACCTATCGCCCTCGCGGCGCTGCCGACCAGTTCGACGGCCGCCGTCCCCGATACCACCGAGATCGACGAATTGCTTCCCGTGCTGGCCGCCGACAGCTTGCCTCGGCTCATCGTGCTCGGTGACGACGCGGCGCTGGCCACCGTGCTGACCCACCTGATGCGCACCGAACGGCTGCACGTGGAGATCGGCTACGTGCCGGTCGAGAAGACCTATGGCTCCCGCGCCTATCAGACGGGCACCGGCAATGCCGCGGCCAAGCGGGCCATCGATGGCAAGGCCACCCCGGTACCGCTGATCCGCGACGACACCGGCCAGGTGCTGGTCGGCCGGGCCAGGATCACCGGGGTCGGCGACGAGAAGCTGGAGGGCGAGGCCTACGTGGACGACGTGCAACTGTTCTCCGGCAAGGTCACCGCGATGCTGATCTCGCCGACGCTGCACCAACCCGGCGTGCGCGCCGCCGCGCCGAAGGGCATGCGCAAGCGCCGCTGGGTCGAGGGGCGGGCCGCCCAGCTCGGCACCCCGGGCGCGGTGGTGACCAGGGACGGCATCCGCACCGAGCGGACGGTGCCCAGGTCGAGCTTCTACCGGCATCACGAGCCCTGGTTGCTGGTCCGATGACCGACCGCTTCTCCGCCGAACGCCGCTCGCGCGCGATCCGGCCGAGCCCGATCTTTCTGCTGGTGGTCGTCATCACCGTGCTCGGCGGCGGGCTGGCCTGGGATGCCGAGGTGGACTCCACCCGGGCCAAGGTCGGCGTGTTCGTGCTCGTGGTGTTCGGCTGGATCATCACGCTGTGCCTGCACGAATTCGCGCACGCGTTCATGGCCTGGCGGGCCGGTGATCACGAGGTGGAACTGCGTGGGTATCTCACGCTGAATCCGCTGAAGTACAGCCATCCGCTGCTGTCCATCGTGCTGCCGATGGTGTTCATCGCGCTGGGCGGCATCGGGTTGCCCGGCGGCGCGGTTTACGTTCATACACACAACTTTTCGCCGCGCACGCAGCGGATCATCAGCGGCGCGGGCCCGGCGGTCAACGCGCTGTGCGCGGTGCTGCTGCTGGTCATCGTGCGGGTATTCGGCAGTGCGAGTTCACATCCCGCGTTGTGGTTCGGGCTCAGCTTCCTGGGGTTCTTGCAGATCACGGCGGCATTACTGAACCTGATTCCGCTGCCCGGCCTGGACGGATACGGAATTCTCGAGCCGTCGCTGAGTTATCAGACGCGCCGCGCGCTCGATCAGTTCAAGCCGTTCGGCATGTTGATCCTGTTCGCGCTGCTGTTCACCCCGGCGATCAACCAGGTCTTCTTCGACGCGGTGTACGCGTTGTTCGAAGTATCTGGGGTGCCGTCCAATTGGTCACGTTACGGCAGTTACCTGACCCGATTCTGGACGTAGCGCGACGCGGCTTCGATCGAGTTTCGTGCTCGATGATCATTGTGGGCGGAATGGGGTATGCACCCGTACGAGATCGGTAGTGACCACGATCGTCGTACAGCAGACGTTGGAGCAGATTTTTATGACCAACACCGCACCGACCACGGTTTTGTCCGTCGTGATTCCCGCACTGAACGAAGCGAAATGCATTGTGCGCACCCTGGACCGCCTCGTCGTCCAGGACGCGATCGACGAGATCATCGTCGTGGACAACGGCAGTGACGACGGCACCCGGCAGATCGTCCGCGACTACGCGCTCGACCACCCGGAAGTCGCCCTCATCGAGGAACCCGAGCCCGGCATCCCCGCGGCCCGCAACGCCAGATTCGACCGGGCGCGTGGCGATTTCCTCGCCCGCACCGACGCGGACACCCTGGTCGGGCCGGACTGGGGCGCGGTCATCCGGCACACCCTGACCGAGCAGCCGGACACCGCCGCCGTCACCGGCATCACCACCTATCACGATTCGCCGATCGGCTTCTTCCTGAAATTCGGCCTGTACCTTCAGGATCGGCGCGGCAAGCTGGGCGGACCGGTCGGCAACATGCACGGACCCAACATGGCCATCCGCCGTTCCGCGTGGCGCGCGGTGCGGGAGGAGACCACCACCCGCTCGGATGTCGCCGAGGATCTGGATCTGGCGTTGTGCCTGACCAAGCGCGGGTTGCGGATCGATCAGCTGAAGAACATGCGCGTCGAGACCTCCGCCCGGCGCCGCCGGACCGGACCGCGTGATTGGTGGCGTTTCCAGCTGACCGGCTTGCGCACCATCGCCGATCAGGGTTATCAGGTGCAGCCGTTCCACCGCGCGGTCATCGTCGGCGCCTGGCTGACCCACACCGTGCAGTGGCCGATCTACCGATTCTGGGACTTCGACCGCCGCCGCTTCACCCTGCGGCCGGCGCCCGCCCGGGTCTCCGCGGTCGGCGATATCGACGCCACCTGACAGTTGGTGCCCCCAAGCATTGGGGATTCTGTCTGTGTACCAAGACAACTAGGGTTCGAAGCATTGATCGGCGCGGGCCGGGCCCGCTCGTGCCGAGCACCGTTTCCTGGACTCAGGGCTGAGTCCCAACACACCCCTCTTGGTAAGCCGCGCGTCTGTTCAGGGCAGGTAACAGACCCTCCCGGCGGTACACAGTCATGCCCGAACCCAGATTTGGAGCAGCACCACTCATGCACACCCCCGATGGGGCGACGGTGTTATCGATCGTCATCCCCGTGTTGAACGAGGCTGCCTGCATCACGCAGACGCTCGACCGGCTCGTCGCGCAGGACTCGATCGACGAGGTCATCGTGGTCGACAACGGTAGCGACGACGGCACCCGCGAACTGGTCGGCGAGTACGCGCTCGCCCACCCGAAGGTCGAACTCGTCGACGAACCGCAGCGCGGCGTCGCCCGGGCCCGCAATACCGGATTCGACAAGGCGCGTGGCGATTTCATCGGCCGCACCGACGCCGACTGCCTGGTCGCCGCCGACTGGGGGGCGACCATCCGGCAGCACCTGACCGAGCATCCCGAGGTCGCCGCGGTCACCGGCATCACCACCTACTACGACTCACCGGTCGGCTTTCTGCTGAAACTCGGCTATTACCTACAGGATCGGCGGGGCAAGCTCGGCGACCGGGTCGGCAACATGCACGGCCCGAACATGGCCATCCGCCGCACCGCGTGGCTGGACGTGCGCGACGACACGGTCACCCGGCCGGACGTCATCGACGATCTCGACCTCGCGCTGTGCCTGACCAAGCGCGGCCTGCCGATCGATCAGCTCATCGATATGCGGGTGCAGACCTCGGCCCGGCGGCGTCGGACCAGTCCGCGGCGCTGGTGGCAGTTCCAGCTGAGCGGCCTGCGCACCATCACCAACCAGGGCTATCTGGTGTTGCCGTTCCATCGGGTGGTGATCGTCGGCGCCTGGCTGGCACACACCGTGCAGTGGCCGATCTATCGATTCTGGGATTTCGACCGGCGACGCTTCACGCTGCGCCCTGGCCAGGCCAGGATGTTCCCGCTGAGCAAGGAAGCAAGCGGCGACTGACGAACGTAGAGCCGCCCGACCGGCCCCCCGATCAGACGGCTCCACTCTTTCGACCGCGACACCCCTCGTTCGATCGCGGTCACCTGTTCAAGTTATGGGCACGCGGCCGCCGGAACACGAGTAGCGGACTACCCAAAGATCAGCAAGATCGCCCACGCGACCGGGCGAGTAGTCAGTCCTCGGCAGAACTCAGACGAGCCGATCGACCTCGAGCACCGTCTCGTCCCATCGGCGCCCATAGGACCCGCCCTCGGTGTCCCACAAGGCCTTGAACCACAGCCCGGTGAAACCGGAATCCTCGAACTCACGCACGATCTCGTCGGTGTAGAAGATCTCACCGTTGTACACGGCCTGTGGGATCTTGAACACGGCCCGAGCCGGAATGCGGTCCGGGCGGAACACGTGAGACTCGACCATCATGATCTCGCCGGACTCGAACCGGGCGATCTCGGAGGACTCCTCGTCCAGTGCGTCGACGACATTCAAGACGTTCAACACGGCGAGCCGCGCGTCGGGGAACCGCGCGGGCAGCAGTTCACCGAACTCTTCGAGTCCAGGACCAAGGACGTCGATCGCCCGGTCCTTCAGCAGGAGGGTCGCGGAAAGGCTCCAGGGAAAGTCCGACGGCACCTTGCTGCCGTCTTCCCGTGCCGACTTCATCTCCATGAGCGGCCAGGAATCCAGCTTCGGGACACCCGCGAAACTCAGGCGTTCGTTGTCGTCGTCCTCGACCGGTATGGCCCATTCGAAGCCGGCGCGGGGGGCTCCTACGTAAATTTTCATGCACTCTCCTCAGTCGAGACCAGTCGCCGACACATCCAAGGTGCGGGTCTTGCGATGAGTCTCTACCCGATGACCGACAGGAACGGTTGTGCGCCGGGTGAGTAGTCAGTCCTCGGGCGTGACGAACGGCTTCGGCACGGTCGGCGGCAGCAGCGCGATCGCGGAGATCCGCTTCACCCCGCAGACCTGCATCAGGTCGACCACGATCGAGCGGGCCTGGGCGAACACGACGTGGGCCGAAAGCCCCGCGCCCTCAACGAGTTCCGGCCGCGCCTCCTTGGCGACGGTGCGCAGCACCCGGGCCGCCTCGGCCTGGTCGGGCTGCTCGCCGGGATCGGCGAGCATCATCCGGCGCACCACTTCGCTGGCCTGGCCGAGCCGTTCGACCTCGTCGATCAGGCGCGGGTCGAGGATCTCGTCGTCCTGGACCAGGGTAAGCGAGCGGCGCAGCAGCACCCTGGTGTTGCGCACCGCGTTGTCCAGCGGGTCCGCGGTGGCCTTGATCCGTTCCAGGCGGGCGCGAGAGTTCCAGTACAGCGGGGAGATTCGGCTGATCTCCTTGCCGCCCTCCAGCGTGGCGCGCAGCGAATCCAGTTGCGGTTGCGTCGCGCGGACCGCCGCGAGCGCGGCCCGCAGCTTGTCCGGATCCTGTTCGAGCAGGCCGTCGGCGCACTCGGTGAGCGACTTGCTCATCACCGCAAGGATTTCCGCCGCCTGTTCGCGGGCCCGCCGCACCGGGTGCAGCGGAATCGACGCCACCACAACGACTCCCACCAGACCGCCGACCAGCGCGTCGATCATCCGGGAGAAGCCGCCGCCGGCCGAGGGCGGCAGCAGCGTCGCGACCAGCACGGCCGAACCGGCCGCCTGCATGGTGATGATCGATCCGCCGTCCAGGAACACCGCCGCCGCCATGGCGACCGCGACCACCAGCGCGATCTGCCACACGCCGGTGCCCGCGCGGGTGATGAACAGGTCGCCGATGCCGATGCCGACCGCGACGCCGACCACCAGCTCCACCGAACGCCGCAGCCGTGCGCCGAACGAGATGCCGATCGACACCACGGCGGCGGTGGGCGCGAAGAAGGGCTGCGGGTGCCCGACCAGTTCACGCGCGATGAACCAGGCCAGTGCCGCGCCGACCGCGCATTGCAGGATCGGTAGCGCGGACAGCCGCAGACGCGCCCAGGAGGCGCGCAGCCGATCCATGCTGCTCGCCCGAGCGACTCCTACCCGCGGCCGAATATTGAGGTCGATCAACTACGACTCAGTCGAGACCGAGCTCAGCCGCGGCACGCGGGTCGCAATCTTCCAACAGATCGAGGCAACGCGCGTACTCCTCGGTCTCGCCGATCACTTTGGCCGCACGGGCCAGCGCACCCACACTGCGCAGGAAGCCCTGATTGGGTTCATGACTCCACGGCACCGGACCGAAGCCCTTCCACCCGTTGCGCCGCAACAGGTCGAGGCCGCGGTGGTAACCGGTGCGGGCGAACGCGTACGCGGCGACAATGTCGTGATTGATCGGTTCGTCCTGGGCTTCACCCCTGGTCAGCGCCGCCTCGGCCAGGTAGGCCCAGGCGATCGACGCCGACGGGTGGTCGGCCGCGACGCGCACCGGATCGGTCTTGTCGAGCAACGCTTCTTCCGCGTCGGAGATTTCGGGGAGGAGTACCGGTTGGGGGCCGAGCAGATCACCGAACGAGGTCATGGGCTTCATTGTGCACCGATGTCCGATTACCTCCGCATTCACTCCGGACAACGGACAGACAATCGTCCCGGCCATGCGCGCTCTGATGTCGGGCTTCGTCCGGGTGTGCCCGTTAAGCTGGCCGTCGAGTTCAACTGTTCCGCCTGAGCGAGGGGTAGTGCGTGTCCGACCCGAACGACGACAAGAACCCGGCGCGGGAGAGCGCCGACCCGGCAACCCCGGCCGGCGCCGACGCACGCCCCGATGCCACCACGGAACGCAACCCGGTCGCCGGCGCAGCCTCGCCCGCCGCATCCACGCGTCCTATTCCGGCCGGGAGTGGGTCGTCGGACAAGACCGGTAGCGCTCCCGACAAGAGTTCGGTAGCAGGCGCGGAGAAGTCCGAAGCGACTGCCGGCAAAGCCGACACGGCCGGAAGCGCCACGGCGAAGTCGGAAAGTGCTGATGTGGCCGCATCGAAAGCCCCGAACTCAGGCCAGGCTGCCGGAGACACCGCGAAACCCGCAGCGCAGGGCGCGAATGCCGGTGCGGCAGATCCCAATGCCATTCCCAAGATCAGCGCGCCCGCGCAGCCCGCGAGCCCGTCCGGCGCGCGGCCCGGATCGGCAGACGCGGCGGGAAAGCAGGCGTCGCCTGCCACCGGCGCGGCGTCTGACCCGAAATCAGGTGCGGCTCAAAAGGACAGCCCCGCGGGCAGTGCCGCCGAAACCGAAGTGATCAAGCGCGGCGCGCAGAACAAGCCCGGCACCGAAGCCGCTCCGACCGAGTCCGCGGCACCGGAATCGAAAACCCCGGCGCCGCAAGATAAGCCGGTCAACGTAGTAGCCGACATCGCCAAGGGCGGCGCGGCGACCGCGGAAACCGTGGCGATCAAACGCGACGGCAAGGACCAGCCCGGCGCAGGTACGGCGAGTACACCGCCGAAAACCCCGAGCGCGCCCGCTGAGCAGTCGAAAGCCGCTCCGGCACAACCGAAGACCCCCGCCCCGAGCAATGCCGCGAAGACCGAGCCCGACCTCGCCCGCCCCGGCACGGCCGCCGACAAGCCCGCCGCACCGGCCGCCGACGCTCCGGCCACCGGTGCCGCCCAAGGCACAACTCCGAGCAGCACCGCCGCGGCCGACGCCAGGACCGAGGCGATCAAACGCGGCCTGCGAGACCATCAGGCCGCCAAGGCCTCCGGGAAGACCGCACCGGCGGAGCCGACGCCGACCGCGAAGGTAGGCGCGGAACCGACTGCGCCCCAGAAAGTTCGCACCGCCGAGGAAAGCGCCACCGGAGCACCCGGCACCGAGCCGGCGAAATCCGCCTGGTTCGGCGGACCGAAACCCGATACGGCCCAAGACGGCACGCCGGACCAGCCCGCCGCCGACAAGCCGGCCGAGCCCACCTCGAAGGACGACGGCGACGCACCGACCACGGTGATGCGGGTGCAGCAGCGCCCCACCCCGCCGGTCGAGGACGCGGCCCCCGAGGCCGACACCGTCAAGATGCAGACGCCGGCCCAGAACAAACCGGCTCCGCCCGGGTCCGAAGACGTGACCATGGCCATGCCGGTGATCAAGCCGGATGACGCGCAGACCGTCGCGCTGCCGATCCAGCGTCCCGCCGACGCGGCGAAGCCGGCCGGCACCGACCGGGTCACGCCGGGCGCGGGCCGGGTGCCGATCACCAAGCCGCCGGCCACGCCGCGCCCCGCCGCCGGGCCGAAACAGCCAGGCCCGCAAGGACCTTCGTCGCCGCCGAGCGGACCGGTCGAGGACACCCGTTCCGCACCGCCGCCTCCGGGCCTGCCCCGGCCGGGAACCGCGCCCTCCCCCGCGGACACTCAGCTGACCATGCCCGCGCAGCAACTCGGCGGACCGCGCCCGCCGCAGCCGCGCCCGATCGCCCCGCCGCAGCGGATCACCCCCGCCGCGCAGGCCCCGGTGGACGCGGTCGAACCGACCGCCGCGCCGGGCCGCTCCAAGCGGTGGCTGCTCGCCGTGGCCGGGGCCGCCGTGGTCGTGGTCATCCTGATCGGCGTCACCGTGGCGGTCATGGTCAACTCGACGGACAACTCGCCGGAGACCAAGGTCCGCGCCGCCATCACCGATTACACCCAGGCGCTGAAGACCGGCGACCTGAACACCCTGCGCAGCACCACCTGTGGCCCGCTGCACGACTTCTATCAGGGCATTCCGGCGGACCAGTTCGCCGGTGTGCACCAGCTGTCGATGGACCGGCGCACCATCCCGGTGGTGGACGAGGTCGACGCGGTCCGGATCACCGACAAGACCGCGATCGCGCAGGCCACCGTCTACACCGAGGCCGATCCGAACAAGCGCTCGGCGCGCACCTTCGATCTGCAGCAGACCGACAACGGCTGGAAGGTGTGCGACCCGCCGACCAGCGGCCAGTAATACGCCGTCGAACGTGAAATAGGCTGCCCGCGCACGGGGCAGCCTATTTCTGTTTTATAGCCGATGCACATCACCGACATTCAGCGACAAAAGTGCATTTCGGGCCCGCACATGAAGAGAAAGCAAACTCGATAGCAATTCCGCATCGATCGACGGTAGCGGTGGTCACACTCGGCTGGTCAATGGTCCGGTTCATTAGTAGCGTGACCGCATCATGGGCAGGGAACAGACGATGGCGCTCGACATTGATGACGTGCAACAAACGGCGACGCTGGCCGGGCAGCGGTTCCGCGTCCGGGACCACTACGAGGTCGGCCGGGAAAAGATCCGGGAATTCGCGCGCGCGGTACAGAATCACCACGGCGTGCATCACCAGGAATCGGATGCGCACAAACTCGGCCACGCCGGCGTGCTCGCGCCGCCGACGTTCGCCTCGGTCATCGGATCGTCCGGCACCCGCTCGCTGCTCGAATCGGTGCTCACCGAATACGACCTGTCCCAGATCTTGCAGACCGATCAGGTCTTCCAGGCCTACCGGCCGATCCTCGCCGGTGACCGGCTGACCAGCGAGATCCTGATCGAGTCGATCCGCCAGTTCGGCGACAACGATTTCGTCGTGGTCCGCTCGGCCCTGGTCAACCAGCACGGCGAGCTCACGCTGATCGGCTCCACCACCATCGTGGCGCGCCGCGGCGTCGAGGTGGACCCCGGTCTCACCGACGTGGTCGACAACATCATGATGCACGGCCAGGTGGTCGAATTCCCCACGGCCGAACAGGGATTGGACGACAGCTCGGCGCTGATCCCGCTCGGCCTCGGCGAACTGCCCGCCCCGGCCGCGGACCGCGAGCCCGCGCCGGTGCACACGCTGCCCGACTTCGATCAGCTGTCGGTCGGCGATCAGCTGCCGGCTGGTTCGTTCCGGCTGGCCCGCGGCGACCTGGCCAATTACGCCGGGGTGTCCGGCGACGCCAACCCGATCCACTTCAGCGACCACGCCGCCCAGCTGGTCGGCCTGCCGACGGTGGTCGCGCACGGCATGCTGACCATGGGCCTGGCCGGCGGCTACCTGACCGACTGGCTCGGCGATCCGACCGCGATCGAGAAGTTCAGTGTGCGGTTCTCCGGCTTCGTGCCGGTGGCGTCGAACGCGGCCAGCACGGTGGACTTCGTCGGCCGGATCAAGTCGCTGGACCCGCGCACCCGCACCGCGACCGTCGTGCTCGGCGGCACCTCGGAGGGCCGAAAGTTGTTCGGCCGGGCCATCGCCGAGGTCCGGCTGGCCTGAGTTCGCGGTTTCACAGGTAATCCACACCCCACGACGCCGCGATTTCGGCGCAGGATGGATACCGTGACCCACTCAGTAATGCGCCGCGTGACCCCCGCGATCGGCGCCGCCTGTCTCGTGGTCGGCGCCCTCGCCCTGGTGCCGCCGACCGCCACCGCCGATGCCACCGCCACCTTCATCAGCAGCCCCAACGATTCGTGGCCGACGCCGGACCGCGACGGCAGAGGCGACGACGACCAGAAGAAGCGATCGAACAAGATCTACACCGACTGCGATCAAGTGCGCGCCGAGGGCGCCGGGACGATCTACCGCAGCGATCCCCGCTTCAACTCGTTCCTCGACCAGGACGGCGACGGCATCGCCTGCAACGGCTGATCGCCGAACGGGCCCAGCGGCCTACTGCACGGCCTGGAAGATCAACATCGTTGCCCCGATGCGGATCTGGTCGCCGTCGGCGAGCAGCGCGCCGTTCTCGATCGGGTCGTCGTTGACGTAGACGCCGTTGGCCGAGTGCAGGTCCTTGATCAGCAGGCCGGCCCGGCTCGGCATGATGTGCGCGTGGTACCGGCTGGCCTTCGGGTCGTCGAGCACCAGGTCGTTGTCGGTCATCCGGCCGATCCGCAAGCCGCCCTGGGCGATCGGGACCATCCGGCCGTCCGGCATGCGCAGCTTGCCGCTGCGCACCGTGCTCGGCGCCTCGGTGACCGTCTCGGTCATCGCCGCGGCCATCCGTTCGACCTGCCGGTGTTCGGCCGCGCCGAGCGGTTCCTGGCGCAGCACCCGATGTTCGAGCTCGATCAGCGCCGGGCCCGGATCGATGCCGAGTTCGTCGGCGAGCACGGCCCGCACCCGGCGGCACGCGTCCAGCGCGTCGGCCTGCCGGCCGGAAAGGTAGAGCGCGGTGATCAATTGGCCCCACAGCGGCTCGCGCAGCGGATGCTCACCGGTCATCGCGACCAGCTCGCCGATCACCGATGCGGCACGGCCGAGGGCGATTTCGGCATCGATCCGGGCGGACGCGACGGCGAGCCGTTCCTCGTCCATCGCGGTGGCGAAACCGTCGGCGAATTGCAGCCCGCTCAGATCGGCCAGCGCGCGGCCGCTCCATTCACGCAGCGCGGCGCCGAAAAGCTGTGCGGCACCGGCGTGGTCGCCGAGCGCGGCGGCCCGGCTACCGGCCTCCCTGGTCGCCTCGAACCGGCCGAGATCGCAGGCGGTCTCGGCCACTTCGAGGCGATAGCCGGAGGATTCGGTGCGCAACACCGTCGCCGGATCCACCCCCGAATTACGCAGCGCCTTACGGATATTCGAGACGAATACCTGCAGGCTGGCGGCGTAGGAGTCGGGCGGATCCTCGTTCCACACCATGTCGGCCAGCGCGGCCGACGACACGGCGCGCCGCCGATTCACGGTGAGCGCGGCTAACAGAGCCCGCGGCTTGGGCCCGCCGACCGCCACCGGCTCACCGCCGACGAGCAACCGGACGGGCCCGAGCACGCGCACATCCAGACACATGAGCTGTCGAGCCCCCGGTGGGTTGATGAGTGGGTCAGGCGCTGATCGACCTTCCCGCGGACTTCAGATCATTGCATGCCTCGGTGACACGTGCCGCCATCGAGGTTTCGGCCTTCTTCAGGTAGCTGCGCGGGTCGTAGACCTTCTTGTTGCCGACCTCGCCGTCGATCTTCAGCACACCGTCGTAGTTGGTGAACATGTGCCCGGTGATCGGCCGGGTGAACGCGTACTGGGTGTCGGTGTCGACGTTCATCTTCACCACGCCGTAGCGCAGCGAGTCCTCGATCTCCGACTTCAGCGAGCCGGAACCGCCGTGGAAGACGAAGTCGAACGGCTGCGCGTCCTGGCTCAGGCCGAGCTTGGCCGCGGCCACCCGCTGGCCCTCGGCCAGCACCTCGGGCTTGAGCTTCACGTTGCCCGGCTTGTAGACGCCGTGCACGTTGCCGAATGTCGCGGCGAGCAGGTACTTGCCGTTCTCGCCCGCGCCGAGCGCATCGATGGTCTTCTGGAAGTCCTCGGGCGAGGTGTAGAGCTTGTCGTTGATCTCGGCCTCGACGCCGTCCTCTTCACCGCCGACGACACCGATCTCGACCTCGAGAATGATGTTCGCCTGGGCGCACGCCTTCAGCAGTTCCTTGGCGATTTCCAGGTTCTCGTCGATCGGGATCGCGGAACCGTCCCACATGTGCGACTGGAACAACGGGGCCTGCCCGTTCTTCACCCGCTCCTGCGAAATGGCGATCAGCGGCCGGACGAATCCGTCCAGCTTGTCCTTCGGGCAGTGGTCGGTGTGCAGCGCGATGGTGATGTCGTACTTCGCGGCGATCACGTGCGCGAACTCGGCCAGCGCGACCGAACCGGTCACCATGTCCTTCACGCCCAGGCCGGAACCGAATTCCGCACCGCCGGTGGAGAACTGGATGATGCCGTCGCTGCCCGCGTCGGCGAAGCCCTTGATGGCCGCGTTGATCGTCTCCGACGACGTGCAGTTGATCGCGGGGAAGGCAAAGGAGTGCGCTTTGGCCCGACCGAGCATCTCGGCGTAGACCTCCGGAGTCGCGATGGGCACAGTAAGACCTCCGTGATTGTTGCGGCAAAGACCTATTTTGTCAGCCACCACACTAGGACAGCGGTGTTTCGCCTGGTATCCAGGGAGGGCGGTGTAGTGCCAGCACGAGTGACCAGCCGGTTGTCCGCACGGAACCATCAGGTGACCGTTCGGTAGTTTCGCGCACAGCGCGGGGTTTCTCAGTTGAACCCGGTACTGTGGGCCCGGTAATTACGCTGGCAGCTTCCCGATGCGACGGCAAGCGATCAGGCCGGCCGTATCCAGAACAGGAGACCGCGTGATTCTGCTGGCAGCGACAGAATCGGTGACGAGCAATCTCGCTCTCAAAGAGTTGCTCGACCCGATGCACCTGCTCACGGAGACGTGGCTCAAGAACGCGGTGCTCCCGGCCATTCTGGTGATCGTCTTCATCGAGACCGGCCTGCTGTTCCCGATCCTGCCTGGCGATTCGCTGCTGTTCACCGGTGGCCTGCTCGCCGCGCAGGCGAATCCGCCGGTGTCGATCTGGCTGCTGCTGCCCGCCGTGATCGCGATCGCATTCGCCGGTGATCAGAGCGGTTATTGGATAGGCAGGGCGATCGGGCCCGCGTTGTTCCACAAGGAAGACACCCGGTTCTTCAAGAAGCACTACGTGACCGAGACGCACGAGTTCTTCGAGAAGCACGGGCCCAAGACCATCATCCTGGCCCGGTTCGTGCCGATCGTGCGCACGTTCATGCCGGTGCTGGCCGGGGTGTCCAAGATGGACTACCGCAAGTTCGTCGCGTTCGACATCGTCGGCGCCATCCTCTGGGGCGGCGGCGTGACGGTGCTCGGCTACTTCCTCGGCAATGTCGCGTTCATCCGCGACCACGTCGAGGCGATCTTCCTGCTCATCGTGCTCATCTCGATCTTGCCCGGCATCTTCGCGGTGGCGAAGAAGCTGCTCAATCGTGGCGCGGAGCCGGCGGCCCGGCAAGAAGCCGAGCTGACCGTCTCGACGAACGAGCCGACCCGCTGAGCTCGTGATCGCGGCGTCCTCGCCCCTAGCAGTGGGCAATTTCGATCCGCTGATGTCAGCGGGGCCCGCACTCGTCTGGACAGTGGTACTTGCCTTTGTCTTCATCGAGTGCGCGGTCATTCTCGGGCTCTTCCTGCCCGGCGACTCCATGTTGATCACCGCGGGCATCGTGATGGCGTCCAACGCCTCCGGTGAGGCGCAGGTGTGGGCGTTGTCGGTGGGCACGATGCTCGCTGCCATCGCGGGTAACCAGGTGGGCTATGTGATCGGGGCGCGCACCGGGCATCGCCTGGTGGCGCGCAAGAACGGCCGCTATATCAACACCAAGAATCTGCAACGGGTCACCGAACTGCTGGAGCGGCACGGGTTCGTCGCGGTGCTGGTCGCCCGCTGGATTCCCTGGGTGCGCACGCTGTGCCCGACGGTCGCGGGCGCGGCAGGCATGGACCATCGCAAGTTCACCATCGCCAGCACGATCGGCGCGATCATCTGGGCGCCGGTGCTGTTGCTCATCGGGTATTACGCGGGCGGGTTCCTGGACCGGGTGCCGTGGTTGATGCCCATCGTGATCGGCACGCTGGTGCTGGGCCTGATCATCGGGACGGTGCTGGGTATCCGGCACTACCGGCAGGAGATGGCCAAGCCCGCCGAGGAGTTCGAGCTGGAGACCTCGCCGAGCGGGATCGGCGACGCGGAGAACTGAGCGGAAAGCGCAGTCGGCCTTGGGCTTACAGGCCGGCCGCGCTGACCAGGTACGCGGCTTCCATCAGCATCCAGCCCGACAGCTGCACGGACAGATCGCGTTCGGGCACCCGGGACGAGGTCACCGAGCCGCCCGCGGTGAACCGGCCCGCCCCGGCGATGCCGCCGGGCAGCGTCGCCGGTTGGCTCCAGTTGTGCCCGAACAGCGGCTCGCCTTCGACCTCGAGCCGGTTGGCCCAGGCGGCCGTCGCGGAGGCGCGGACGATGTCGGCCGCGGTGCGCCGATCGCTCTCTTGTTCCTTGTCCTCGCCGGGCAGCATCAGCGCGACCAGCGCGAGGTAGCGGGCCAGGATGCCGTTGAACAGTCCGCCGTCGCCACCGCCGCCACCGCTGATGACGCCCTTGGTGGTCAGGTGTTCTTCGACGGCCGCGAGTAATCGGTGCACCCGCTCGCCGTGCCGCGGTTCACCGGTGTGCATGGCCAATTCGGTTTCCACGCCGAGCACCACGCCCTGGCAGTAGCTGAACACCGGGCGCTCGATCTCCCCGGCGGGCAGGTGGATTCCGTCGAGGATCAGCCCGGACTCCGGATCGCGCAGCGTCGCGTCCAGCCAGTCGGCGATCTCCTGGGCGCGCCCGTGCCGGCCGAGTCGCAGCAGCGCGATGGCGGCTGGGCCGTTGGCGGGCGCGTTGTAGTAGTCCGAGCCGATGCGCCACGGCAGGGCGCCGACCGCCGGATTGAAGCCTTCGTAGAGCGGCTTCTCCAACGCGATCAACCCGCTGCGCGCCTCGGTGACGCCCGCGGTGCGCTCGGCCCGTTCCAGCGCGATGGCCAGCCAGGCCATGTCGTCGTAGTACTTGTTCGTCCAGCCGGTCAGGTTGCGCATCCGATGCGAGCGGGCGATCGCGGCGATCCGCTTGCGCCGCACCGGAGTCGGCATCCGGTTGGCCGCGTCGACCGCGCAGTCGATCAGGTGCGCCTGCCACCAGTAGTGCCAGGACCCGAACGCCCGCTCCCGCTTGGTGGCCGGCCATCCGACCACGCCCAGCTCGGTGCCCGGCAGCGCCCACAACGCCCGCAGATGCCGGGACACGATCGCCGACTCCGCCATGTCCGCACGTTCGGACCACAGCGCGGGTGTCGCGACGGCGCCCTCCGGGCGCTCACCCAGCGACCGCGGCGTCGCGCGCCGCGGATCCTGTGCCCTCCGCGTGGTCATGCGTCAATGGTGCCAGCCGAGCCCGGATTCGCGCGCCCGATTTGTTACAGAAGCGATGTGTATTTGTTCTCGCAGCAGGTCGACAGGGTGCGCGGTGGCGTGTCCGTTACCAAGCGTCGGCCAGGTCCGCGTGTTGACGGACCCAGGCGTGCATGGCGATTCCGGCGGCGACGCCCGCGTTGATGCTGCGGGTCGAGCCGAATTGGGCGATCGAAACCGTCATCGCCGCAGCGTCTTTCGCGTGATCGGTGACGCCGGGGCCCTCTTGGCCGAAGAGCAGTAGGCAGTTTCGCGGGAGGTCGGCGGTCTCGAGCGGGACCGAGCCGGGCACGTTGTCCACCGCGACCACGGTCAGTCCTTCGCGGGCGGCGAATTCCAGCAGCTCGGCGATGGTCTCGTGGTGCTCGATGTGCTGGTAGCGGTCGGTGACCATGGCGCCGCGGCGGTTCCAGCGCTTGCGGCCGACGATGTGCACGGCCGCGGCGGCGAAGGCGTTGGCGGTGCGGACCACCGTGCCGATGTTGGCGTCGTGGCCGAAGTTCTCGATGGCCACATGGAACGGGTGCCTGCGCCGGTCGATGTCGGCGACGATCGATTCGCGCGTCCAATACCGGTAGGCGTCGACCACGTTGCGACGGTCACCGGCGTCGAGCAGTTCGGGGTCGAGCCGGGGATCGGCCGGCGGCGGCTCGGCGTGCTCGGTGGCCCACGGGCCGACGCCGTGTGGGTGCTCTCCCCACTCGGTCGGCCCGGCCGGGTCCTGCTCCGCCGCGTCCGGCACTGGGTGATTCACTCCGACGATGCTAATTCCGCCCGCGGCCACGCCGTCATGCGGCCGGACCGGCGGCGGTCAGTAGCTGCTGGAGCTGCTCCAGACGCCGACCAAGCCGAGCACGACGAACAGCACGATGAAGATGATGCTGATGATGGTCAGCGCCGAGGCGATGATCCCGCAGACGTAGCCGACCATGACGTTCGAGCGGCCGCCCAGCGCACCGCCGGACGCGTCGATCTCGTTGAGCGCCCGCTTGCCCATCACCCAGGCGACCGGACCGATGACCTGACAGAACACCAGGCTGAGGATGCCGAGGATCAGGATCATGGTGGCCTGCGGGTGTTCCTGCGGCGGTCCGTAGGCCCCGTAGGCTGGATAGCCGTACGGCGGCTGCTGCGGCGGGTAGCTCATCAGCAGGATGGTAGTTGGTGTAGCTGGCTACACCACACATTCGGCGGACAGCTCCATCGAACACCGCCGCCGCGCCGACAACCATGGAAGCCATGACCGAGACACACGTCGAACCCACCCTGGTGCTCGACCCGACGCCCGCCAAGGCCGGGCGCCCCGCCGAGCGGGTGGCCCGTGCCGTCCTCCGCGCCCCGTTCCAGGCCCGGGCCTGGAAAGAACTCGTCTACGTGTTCACCGTATTCGTCCTCGGCTGCATCGCCCTCGCGTACATGTACGTCGGCTGGGGCGGCGGCCTGGCGATCTCCCTCACCATCATCGGGTTGCCGATCCTGGCGGTGATCCTGCTCGGCGGCCGGACCTGGGCCCGGATCTACCGGGCGCTGGCCAAGGACCTGCTCGGCGCGCAGCTGACCCCGCCGCCGCCGTTCCGGCCGGAGCCGGGCCTGATCGGCTTCGTCAAGAGCGCGTTCACCGATCGGGCCAGTTGGCGGGCCGCGCTGTATCTGCTCGCGCAGGCCGTGCTCGGTGTCGCGGTCGGCTGGTTCGTGCTGCTCGGGATCGCGATGACGGTGTTCGTCGCGCTGTCCCCGCTGGCGTGGTGGCTGTTCGATCCGATCAATGTCGATGCCGAAGGCGTGGAACATCATTCGATGGCGCAGTTCGGCGACTTCTACATCGACAGCTGGCCGCGGGTGCTCGGCTTCGCCGCGCTCGGCGTCATCGGCTGCTTCGTGCTGCCCTGGCTGCTGCGCGCGGTCTGCTGGATCCACCGGCTGCTGGCCATCGCGTTGCTGACCGCGACCGCGGGCGATCGGCGGATCATCGAATTGCAGCAGGGCAGGCAGGCCGCGGTCGACGACTCGACGGCCACGCTGCGCCGGCTGGAGCGAGATCTGCACGACGGCACCCAGGCTCGACTGGTCACCATCGCGATGGCGCTCGGCCGGGCCGAGGATCGGCTGTCCTCCGGCGGCGACCCGCGCGACCTGATCGCGGACGCGCACGCCAGCTCCAAGGAGGCGCTGACCGAACTGCGCGAGCTGGTCCGCGGAATCCATCCGCCCGCACTGGAACTCGGGCTCGGCCCGGCGCTGGAAACGCTGTCCGCACGCTGTTCGGTGCCGGTCGAACTGCGCGTGCACCTGCCCGAACGGCCGAATCCGGCGGTCGAGGCGATCGCCTACTTCTCCGTCGCCGAGCTGCTCACCAACGTGGTGAAACACGCCAACGCCACCCGGGCGTGGATCTCGGTGGTGCCGACGGACTCGCGGACCATCGCGGTCACCGTGCGGGACAACGGAATCGGCGGCGTACTCGAACCCGCCCCCGGCGAACTCGCCGCAGGCAGCGGACTTTCGGGCCTGGCCGCCCGCGCCCGCACCGTCGACGGCAGCCTCACCGTGCAGAGCCCGACCGGCGGACCCACCGTGGTGACCATCCTGCTGCCGAAGGACGGCTCGCGGTGACCGAGTCGCTGCGCATCGTGATCGCCGAGGACAGCGCGATCCTGCGGGACGGGCTCGCGGGTCTGCTGACCGAACGCGGTCACCAGGTGGTCGCCATGATCGGCGACGCGACCACGCTGAGCGACGTGGTCGGCCTGCACAATCCCGATGTCGCCGTGGTGGACGTGCGGATGCCGCCGAGCTTCACCGACGAGGGCCTGCTGGCCGCCATCGAACTGCGCCGCAAATACCCGATGACCGGCGTGCTCGTCTTCTCCCAGTGGGTCGAAACCCGGTATGCCACCGAGCTTCTGGCCGGCGGCGCGAGCGGCGTCGGCTATCTGCTCAAGGACCGGGTGGCCGACGTCCGCGATTTCGTCGACGCCCTCCACCGGGTCGCCACCGGCGGCACCGCCCTAGACCCGGAGGTGGTGAGCCAATTGATGGGCGCATCCCGCCAGCAGGATTCCCTGACCCGCCTCACCCCGCGCGAACGCGAGGTGCTGGAACTGATGGCACAGGGCCTGTCCAACAACGCCATTGCCACCTCGCTCACGGTCACCGAACGCGCGGTGGAAAAGCACATCGGCAACATCTTCACCAAGCTCGACCTGCCCCCGTCGGACACCCATCACCGCCGCGTCCTCGCGGTGCTGCGGCTGAAGGGCTGAGCGGAACGCCGCCGTTCACACCGGACTGTCGCGCAGCGATTTGCGCATGTCAGAGTCGCTGCGGGCCTATCCTGGAGGTCTGACAGTCGGGGTGGAGGCTGGGATGGATCACGGGCGTATCTTGCGTACGGTGCTCGCGGTGACCGCCGGGTACCTGGTTGTGCTCGGGGTGTGGCTCGGGTGGGTGGTTCAGCACACGCCGCCGGGGACGTTGCCGTATCAGATCGTGGCGTTGGTCGGGGTGTTCGGCACGTGTGTGGGGATCGGGATGATGCTGGCCGGGCGGCCGTCCAAGGCGGACCGGCGGTTGTGGCGCGACGGGCTGGAAGGGTGGGCGACGGTGCACGGGGTGCATCCGTTGCAGCGGACGGATCATCACACCGAGTTGACCGAGCTGGATCTGGAGTTGACCATTCCGGGCGCGGAAAGCTACCGGGGCACAATCGTTTTCGACGTCACGCCGGCGGACAAGCCGCGGCTAGCGGTCGGTGAGACCATCTCGATCCGCGTCGATCCGGCGAACCGCGACCGGATCATCGTCGTTCTGTGAAGCCGCACCAGTTTTGATTTGCCGCACCGAGAATCGCATGCAATTTTCGGTGCGGGAGATCAAGAGTGGTGCGGCTGTTGGGGTTTCACGTGGGCGGCGGGGTCGGCGAGCAGGAACTGGGCGGCGGCGTAGGTGGCGAGGATGACGCCTTCGGTTACCCGGCGGCTGCGGTCGGTGCGAGCGAATAGGCGGCGCAGCACGATCAGGCCGTCGGAGACGGTGAACAGCAGTGCGCCGAGGCCCAGTCGGCTGCGCGGATCGGCGTTGGGGAGGTTAACGCCCGCAATGGATTTCGCGCCGGGCGCGAGTGCTGGATCCGAGGCCAGCACGCCCGCGGTGCCCAGCGTCGCACCATAGGCGGTCAATGGCACGGCCACGCCAGGTGCCTTCGCGCGGAGCAGAGCGGCCGCGCCGAGCCACGCGCCCAGCCGCGGCACCGCAACCTCGGCGTGCGGCCGCGCGCCCTTGCGCAACCACAACGCCGAATACCCGGCCTGCATCAGCGCGAACGACGACGCCCCGGCGATCAACCGGCGATCGTTGTCCGGGTCGATGAGCAGGATGTCGCCGAGCGTCGCGGCGCCGAGCGAACCGAGCAGCACCGCACGATCCGTGCGCTCGAGCTCGGTCCCCTCGGTCACCACATCGGCCGCCAGCAGCGGCATCATCAGGGGTTTCGCGACCCACTGCAGCTTCTCCCGGCCGGTGACCCCGGCGTAGACGGTGGCAGCGGCCGCGGCGAGAAACCCGGCCCGGAACAACCGCATCGCTCAGAAACTCGGCTCGACCGGCTTGGGCGGCAACGTGACGACCTGGCCGGCGTAACTGAGCCCGGCGCCGAAACCGAGCAGCAGCGCCAGCTGACCGCCCTTGGCCTTGCCGGTCACCAGCATCTCCTCCATCGCCAGCGGAATCGACGCGGCGGAGGTGTTGCCGGTCTGCACGATGTCGTTGGCCATCGGGATGTCGTCGGCCAGACCGAGGTTCTTCTTCATCAGCTCGTTGATCCTGGCGTTGGCCTGGTGCGGGATGAAGACCTCGATGTCCTCCTTCGCCACCCCCGACACCTCCAGCGCGGTGGACAGCGCGCGCGGCAAAGTGACCGCGGCCCAACGGAAGACGCGCGGGCCCTCCATCCGCAGCGACATCCGGCCGATCGGCTCGACCGCCGGGTCGGTGCCCTGCATGGCCTGCGCCTTCTCCATGTAATCGAGGAAGTTGACGTCCTGGGCGATCGCGGAGGCGTTCTCGCCGTCGCTGCCCCACACCGTCGGCGAGATGCCGTTCTCCTCGGCCGGCCCGACCACCACCGCGCCCGCGCCGTCACCGAAGATCATCGCGGTGCCGCGGTCGGTCGGGTCCAGGCCGACGGTCATCGTCTCCGCGCCGATCAACAGCACGTACTCCGCCGAACCGGCCCGGATCAGGTCCGCGGCCACGCCGAGGCCGTAGCCGAAGCCGCCGCAGCCGGAGGTCAGATCGAACGCCGGGATCCCGTTGATGCCTAGGTCGTGCGCGACGGACGGGGCGCCGTGCGGGGTCAGCATCAGCCAGCTCGACGTGGCCAGGATCAGCGCGCCGATCTTCGACCGATCGATGCCGCTGTTGACGATCGCCCGCTCACCGGCCGCGGCCGCGATCGACTGCAGGGTCTCGTCGCCGCTGATCCAGCGCCGGGTCTGGATACCGGTGCGTTCGAAGATCCACTGCGGGGTGGAGTCGAGGACCTCGCACACTTCCTCGTTGCTGACGATTCGCTGCGGTCGATAGGCACCGATACCGAGCATCGCAACGTTGTCGCGATTTTTGTTGATTGCAATGCTCACCACTGGAGATGACCCTTCACCTTTGAAGAACTTGACCGCTGTCCAGGCTAGCTGAGGGCCAAATCCTTCAGTCCGAGGATGGATCGATACTCCAGTCCCTCGGCCGCGATCACCTGGTCGGCCCCGGTTTCCCGGTCCACAACGGTGGCCACGCCGACCACGGTCGCGCCCGCGTCGCGCAGCGCGCGCACGGCGGTGAGCGGGGAGTTTCCGGTGGTCGTGGTGTCCTCGACGACCAGCACCCGCTTGCCGACGATGTCCGGGCCCTCGATCTGGCGCTGCATGCCGTGCGCCTTCGCCGCCTTGCGCACCACGAAGGCGTCGATCGGCCGCCCCGGCGCGTGCATGACCGCGAACGCGACCGGATCCGCGCCCATGGTGAGCCCGCCGACCGCGTCGAAATCCCAGTCCGCGACCAGTTCGCGCAGCAGCTTGCCGATCAGCGGTCCCGCACTGTGGTGCAGCGTCGCGCGCCGCAGGTCGACGTAGTAGTCGGCCTCTTTGCCCGAGGACAGGGTGACTTTGCCGTGCACGACGGCGAGCTCGCGCACGAGTCCCGCCAATCTGTCCCGGTCCGAACCGGCCGAGGTGCCCAGCGCCGACTCGTTAGTGGTTGCCTCGTCGATCATTCCTAAGTCCTTCCGCGTGTGTTGACCAAGCCGCGATTCAGTCGGGCCGCCAGGGTTCGCGGGATCATCCCGGCGACGGTAGTCGAGCGTTTTGTACTGCACACCGGGCACACTGAGCACCGACGTAGGCCCCGGACGCCGAACCGCGTCCTCGGCTCACCCCGGCCACACTGTCGAGGTTGGACGACCGATCCGTCGGCCGCGGCGATCATAGACGGCAACGCCGCCCTGGTGAATTCGACGCCCTCGGCCGACGCCCCACTATCAGCCGCCCGGCCCCGAACCGGTCACTGCGGGACAGGCCCCTGGTACGGACGGAAGCCGGGATGGAACGGGCCGCCGGGCGGCTCGGCCGCCGCGTCGTCCGCGCGAGCCGCCGGGCGACGGTCGGGCTCCTCGGCCCAGTCGTCGTCGGCGGGGAGTTCGTCGCGCTGGGCGGGCATCCACTTGTCCCGCGGTTCGGGAGTCTGCTCGCGCGGTTCCGGCGACCAGTCCTCGCGGCGTTCCGGAGTCCACTCGTCGGCGGTCCGGCGCTCCTCGCGGACCCGGGCCCGGGCGTCCGGCACCACGGCCAGCGAGGGGCGGCGCGGCGGTTCCGGTTCGTCCGGCGCGGACAGCGGGGCGCGGTCCTCGTCGTAGCTCTGCTCGGCGAACGGGGCCTCGTCGAACTCCTCGTCCTTGCGCAGCCGCGGCGGCTGCACCCGGGCGCCGCCGAGCGGTTCGTCCAGCTCTTCGCCCTCGGACTCGTCCGGCCGCTGCCTGCCGCGCGGCCGGGGACGGCCGGGATCGTGCCCGCCGTTGTCGAAGCGCGGCTCGCTGACCGGGGGCAGCACGTGCAGCAGCCCGGACAGGCGCAGCACCGCGTCGATCGAGGTCTCCCACTCGCGCGAGGAGGTGCCGACGGACAGCATGCCCAGCGTCCAGTTGCCCTCGCTCCAGAGCATCTGCACGGTGTCGGGCAGCGTCTCGATGAACGCCACCATCCGCTGATCGACGGCGTGCCTGGCGATTTCCGGGTTGGTCGCGAAGACCACCCGGTCGCCGATCGCGCCGAGCAGTTCCAGGTCGGCGTCCTTCGGCGGCGACGCGGTCTTGAGCCGCATGTCGACATCGATGTCCGAGCCGATCTGCCGGCGCACCGCGATCAGCGTCGCGGAGTCCTCCAGATCGAAGAGCACGAACTTCTCGCCCTTGCGAATACCGGACACCACATCGACCGCGGAGAGGTAGCCGAGCTTGGCCAGCGCGCCACGACGCCAGGTCGAGGGCAGCGCGGGCTCCACCGACACATACGTGTAGCCCTGGGATTTCGCCCAGACCTGCCGCGCGTGACCGGTCCGCTGTCGCTGGATCCGATCGAAATACAGCAGCACGATCGCACCCACGAGTGCGATCGCCGCCAAGCCGAACCACATTGCCGTCATCGGTGTCTAGCCTATCCAGCTCGGGGGGCGAATGCCCGTCGCCACCCGGCGGCGGTGCTGCGGGTCGTTCATCGTCCACCGCCGGGCAGCGCGGTACTGATGATCACCTTGGCCTGAATCGATCCGTCCGCACCCTTGTCACCCTGGATCAACACGATGTCGCCAGCGGGCAGATCGGACACCTTGGTGCCGGACATCGAGATCACCTGGGTGTTCGCGTCGGTGCGCACGGTGACCGTGGCGCCGAGCAGGGTGCTGATGGTGAGCGTGCCGCCATCGTTGGTGTTGATGGTGCCCATGGTCGCACCGAGATTGTCGATGCCGCCACCGAGGCCGGGCACGCTGGGAATCCCGCTCGGCGTGGGGCGCGGCGAACCGGGCAGCGGCCGGACGGCGGTCGGAAAGGCCGAGGTGCTCGCGGCGCTGGTGGACGACGAATCCTTGTTGCCGAGCAGCACTCCCGCGACGACACCGACCACGGCGACCAGCGCGACGACCCCGAGGCCGAGCGCGATCCACAAACCCGTGTTGCGCCGCCGCGGTGGTTCCGGTGGCGGCATGCCCGGTCCGGGCGGGACACCGTCGACCGGCGGCGCGCCCTGCCACTGATTGCCGTAGGTGCTTTCGTAAGCACCCCACTGGTTGTCGTGCGGCGGGAACTCGCGCGTGGCGTTCGGCGGGGGCGGTGACCACGGCTCGAACTGCTCGGTGGCCGGATACGCCGAGGGCGCGCCGGACCCGTACGCCTCGGAATACTCCGTGGTGTGCAGCGGCTGCTCGAACCCGGACTTGCCCGCCAGGTGCTCGGTCGGAGCATCCTCCGGCCGCTGCCCCCACGGATCGTTCGGGTTGGTCATGGCTTCCAGGTTAAGCGTTCCGGTCGGTCGGCGGTCGATACCCGAGGCATCGACCGCCGACTCGCCACTACCTAACTGCCGACGATCAGCCCGTCACCGTCTGGCGTGACCGTCACCTGCACCGTGTCGCCGTCGGTAACCTCGCCGCCCAGTAGCTCTTTGGCGAGCGTGTCGCCGATCGACTGCTGGATCAGCCTGCGCAGCGGACGCGCACCGTAGACCGGGTCGTAGCCGCGCACGGCCAGCCAGAACCGGGCCGAATCGCTCACGTCCAGCTTCAGCCTGCGCTGGGAAAGCCGCTTCTGCAGCTGGTCGAGCTGGATGTCGACGATGTGCTCGAGCTGCTCCTCGTCCAGCGCGTGGAACATCACCACGTCGTCGAGGCGGTTGAGGAACTCCGGCTTGAACGCCGAACGCACCGCGTTCATCACGAACTCGCGATCGCCACCCGCACCGAGATTGGAGGTCAGGATGAGGATGGTGTTGCGGAAGTCCACCGTGCGGCCCTGGCCGTCGGTGAGCCGTCCCTCGTCGAGCACGGCGAGCAGGATGTCGAACACATCCGGATGCGCCTTCTCGATCTCGTCGAACAGCACCACGGTGTACGGCCTGCGCCGCACCGCCTCGGTCAGCTGACCACCCTGGTCGTAGCCGACGTAGCCGGGCGGGGCGCCGACCAGGCGGGCCACCGAGTGCTTCTCGCTGTACTCGCTCATGTCGATCCGGACCATGGCACGTTCGTCGTCGAACAGGAAGTCCGCCAACGCCTTTGCCAGTTCCGTCTTACCGACGCCGGTCGGGCCGACGAACAGGAACGAGCCGGTCGGCCGGTTCGGGTCGGCGACCCCGGCGCGCGCCCGGCGCACCGCGTCCGACACCGCCTGCACCGCCTCGGTCTGGCCGACCACGCGGCGGCCGAGTTCCTGCTCCATCCGCAGCAGCTTCTGGCTCTCGCCCTCGAGCAGCCTGCCGACCTGGATGCCGGTCCACGCCGAGACCACCTCGGCGATATCGTCGGGCCCGACTTCCTCCTTGAGCATCACCTCGCCGTCCGCGGCGGTGCCGGAGACCTTCTCGGCCTCGACGAGTTGCTTCTCCAGCGCCGGGATCTTGCCGTAGCGCAGCTCGGCGGCCTTGCCCAGATCGCCGTCGCGCTCGGCCCGCTCGGACTCCCCGCGCAGCGATTCCAGTTCCTCCTTGAGCACGCGGACCTGATCGATGGCGCTCTTCTCGTTCTGCCAGCGGGTCATCAGCTGGTTCAGCTTCTCCCGGTCGTCCGCGAGTTCCGAACGCAGCTTCTCCAGCCGCTGCTTGGAGGCCTCGTCGGTCTCCTTGCTCAGCGCGACCTCTTCGATCTCCAGTCGCCGCACCGCGCGCTCGACCGCGTCGATTTCCACTGGGCGCGAGTCGATTTCCATCCGCAGCCGCGACGCCGACTCGTCCACCAGGTCGATCGCCTTGTCCGGCAGGAACCGGGAGGTGATGTAGCGGTCGCTGAGCGTGGCGGCGGCGACCAGCGCGGAGTCGGTGATGCGCACGCCGTGGTGCACCTCGTAGCGCTCCTTGATGCCGCGCAGGATGCCGATGGTGTCCTCCACCGACGGCTCGCCGACGAACACCTGCTGGAAGCGGCGCTCCAGGGCGGCGTCCTTCTCGATGTGCTTGCGGTACTCCTCCAGCGTGGTCGCGCCGACCAGGCGCAGCTCGCCGCGGGCCAGCATGGGCTTGATCATGTTGCCCGCGTCCATCGCGGATTCGCCGGTCGCGCCCGCGCCGACGATGGTGTGCAGCTCATCGATGAACGTGATGATCTGTCCCGCACTGTTTTTGATGTCTTCCAGCACGGCCTTGAGCCGTTCCTCGAACTCGCCGCGGTACTTCGCGCCCGCGACCATCGCGCCGAGGTCGAGCGAGACCACGGACTTGCCGCGCAACGACTCCGGCACGTCGCCGGCCACGATGCGCTGGGCCAGGCCCTCGACGATGGCGGTCTTGCCGACGCCGGGCTCGCCGATCAGCACCGGGTTGTTCTTGGTGCGCCTGCTCAAAACCTGGACCACGCGCCGGATCTCGGTGTCGCGCCCGATCACCGGATCGAGCTTGCCCGCGCGGGCGGCCTCGGTGAGGTTGGTGGAGTACTTCTCCAGCGCCTGGTAGCTGCCCTCGGGATCGGGGCTGGTCACCCTGGCGCTGCCGCGCACGGCGGTGAACGCCTCGCGCAGCGCGTCGGCGCTCGCGCCGTACTTCTTCAGCAGCATGGTCACGTCCGAGTCGCCGGCGGCCAGGCCGACCATGACGTGCTCGGTGGAGACATACTCGTCGCCCAGCTCGGTGGCCAGGCGCTGCGCCGCGGTGATCGCGGCCAGTGCCTCACGGCCGAGTTGCGGAGTGGTCGTCGCACCGGTCGCGCTGGGCAGCCGGTCCACGATGTCCTGGGCCTCGCGCCGCACCGTCGCCGGGTCGACGCCGACCGCCTTGAGCAGCGGGGCGGCGATGCCGTCGGTTTGATCCAGCAACGCCACCAGCAAGTGGGCCGGACGAATCTCCGGATTGCCCGCAGCTGAGGCCGCCTGGAGTGCGGCGGTCAACGCCGCCTGGGTCTTGGTGGTGGGATTGAAGGAGTCCACAGTTACCTTCCTACTAGTCGATTCCCGCGGCACCGAGAGCATTCGGTCAGTGAAGTGACGACCTTGGTCAGTTCCTCCACCCGCGATAGCGCGCGTCTCGCTGCCGTACTGCACCGTCCAACGTATGAAAGGTTGAGTCTGTTCCGCTCAAGTTTGATTTTTTCGCCGATTCCGGCCCGCGCCATCTCGTCAGGTTCCCGCGCAGGTAGAACCGTACGCCCCGACACCGCGCCAATGCGATGAATCACAGCGTCGATGGGGTATGGATGCATACGATGACGTTTGCCGTTAGTTGATGCATCAAAGAGCGCTTGCCGGCACGCAGGTGCGAGGCCGCACTCTTCAGCCCGATCAAGGAGCGAATGGATGCGCGCGATTGTCGTACGGAAGTTCGGAGCCACGCCGGAGTTGACCGACATGCCGGTCCCCGAACCCGGGCCGGGTGCGGTGCGGGTCCAACTGGAGGCGGCAGGGGTCAACCCGTTCGACGCGAAGATGGCCGACGGAATCCTGGACGGCAAACTGCCCCACGACTTTCCGATGATCCTCGGGGTGGACGGCGCGGGCGTCGTCGCCTCGGTCGGACCCGGTGTCACCCACTTCGCCGTCGGCGATCGGGTGGTCGGCAAGTTCCTCAACCCACCGGCCGGTCACGGCAGCTTCGCCGAATACGCGGTCATCCCGGAGGGCGGCACCCTGGTGCGCATCCCCGAGGGCGTGCCGACCGCGGCCGCCGCGGCGCTGCCCACCGCGGGCGTCACCGCGCAGGACCTGGTGGACGCCACCAAGATCGAACCCGGCCAGACCGTGCTGATCGTCGGCGCCACCGGCGGCGTCGGCTCGTTCCTCGTGCAACTGGCCAACATGGCGGGCGCGAACGTCATCGCCACCGCCCGCGACGCGATCGCCGACCAGATGACCCGGCTCGGCGCGGCCGAGACCGTCGACTACACCGCGGGCCCGGTGCGCGAGCAGGTCGGCGCCGCCCACCCCGACGGCATAGACGTCCTCTACGACCTGGTCAGCCCGCCCGAGGTACTCGCAGAGCTGACCACCCTGGTGCGTGACGGCGGCACCGTCTACTCCACCATCTGGTCCGCCGACGAGGACGCCCTGCGATCCCGCGGCATCCGCGGCGGCAACATCGAATCCAGCGGCCGCGCACCGGAATTGGCCCGACTACTGGACCGGGTAGCCGAGGGCGACGTGGTCGTCCCGATCGACGCCACCCTCCCGCTGGCCGACGGCGCCACCGCCATCGGCGCGACCGGCGCCCGCGGCAAAACGGTGCTCACCATCTAGCCGCAGCTACGGGGTAACTGAACCGGCATCGCTCTCGGCGAACACCCTGCCGAGGCGGTCCGGGCAATCCGGCAGATAACCTGTCAACGAGGCCGAAGCGCCGGCGAGCGAGCCCGGTGCACACCAGAGGCTCGCGACCTAGCCGAACGTCAGCTGGGCGTAGTCGCGAGCAGGTTGTGCATACCAACACGACTTCGGCAGTTTCGGGGATACTGATCAGCGGAGGACCGCCGGTTACGGATACGTCCCCGGGCAGAACTGAGGGAAAGGAAGCTTCGCGTCGTGGATGCGCGTTCGGCTGCGCTGGTCCGCGCCAACTTCCGTGCGGTGATCGAGTCACCGCACGGACCCGAGCGGTTGGTCAGTGCGTTCTACGGTCATTTGTTCGCCGAGAACCCGCAACTGCGTGAACTCTTCCCGCCTGCGATGGAAATGCAGGCAAAGCGGATCGTCACCGCCATCCAGTACGTGCTCGATCACCTCGAGGACTGGGGGCGGGCGCAGAAGTTCCTGGAGCAATTGGCCCGCGATCATCGCAAATACGGGGTCGACGCGGCGCACTACGACGCCGCGGGCCGAGCCCTGCTCTCGGCGTTCCGCGCGTACAACGGCATCGGGACCTGGCATCGTGGGCTGGAGGAGGGCTGGCGCGACATCACCATCCTGATCTCCGCGTCCATGGCCATCGGCGCGAACTCGGACAAGTCCCAGCCGTACTGGGAGGCGACCGTGGTCGGTCACCGCCGGGTGCTCGAGGACCTGGCCATCGTGCGGCTGCAATCCGAGAGCCCGATCCCCTATCAGGCCGGGCAGTACGTGCCGCTCACCGTGCCGCAGCGGCCGAAGATGTGGCGCTACTTCTCCCCCGCCATCCCGGCGAACCCGTACGGCGAGATCGAGTTCCATGTCCGCAAGATCCGCGGCGGCTGGGTCAGCCCGGCCATCGTGAACGAGACCAGGGTCGGCGACCGCTGGCAGATCGCCGGCCCGCTCGGCGGCTTGCACGTCGACCGGGACAGCGGCCGCGACGTGCTGCTGATCGGCGCGGGTACCGGGATCGCGCCGCTGCGCGCCCAGCTGATCGAGATGGGCCAGCGCGGCATCAACCCGCGGGTGCATTTCTTCATCGGCGGCCGCTACCCCTGCGATCTCTACGACGTGGAGAACATGTGGCAGCTCTCGCAGAGCAATCCGTGGCTCACCATCGTCCCGGTCTGTGAACAGAAGACCAATCCGTGGTGGTACCCCCATCCGCCGCAGGAAGAGCCGTACGGCATGCACCGGCGGCTGATCGGTAATCTGGGCGCGGTGGTCGCGAGCTTCGGCGCGTGGGCGGACCGGCAGATCCAGATCGCCGGGTCGGCGAAGATGATCGCGGACACCCGGCGCGCGTTGATCGCGGTCGGCACTCCGGAGCACATCATCAGCTCCGATCCCGTTTGACGAAGGAGGCCCCATGGGGGATGGCAGCGGACGGAGTCCGTGGGGTGGGTAGGACACCTGGGGACCCCGGTGCGCTGGGCAATGGCGCACACCACCCGACCGAATGGACAGCCACGGTGGTCGGGCACCATCGAATCCGCCACGACCTGGCGGTGATTCGGCTGATCGGCGAGTTCGTGCCGTTCCTCGCGGGCCAGTCCGTCGAGGTCACCGTGCCGCAGCAACCGAGCATGCGGCGCAGACTCTCCCCGGCGCTGCCGCCGTCGCTGGACGGCAAGCTGGAGTTCCACGTGCGCACCGTGCCCGGCGGCTGGTGCAGCGGCTCCATCGTGGCCGACACCAGGCCCGGCGACGAGTGGCAGATCCGCGCCCCGTTCGGCAGTTTCGCGGTCGACCCGGCGGGCGAAGAGGTGGTGATGATCGCGGGCGGCACCGGCCTGGCCCCGCTGCGCGCGCAGATCCTGGACCTGGCCCGCGAGCCGGAACCGCCGCACACCTATCTCTTCTTCGGCGGCCACACCCCGCGCGACCTGTACGCCTCGGACATGCTGTTCCTGCTGGCCGGCGAATTGCCTTGGCTCACGGTGATTCCCGTGGTCGAGAGTCCGGACGATCCCAGCTGGGTCGACGAGTGGTACGAGCGCAGCCGGGTGAACATCGGCTTCCCGCCGGACGAAATGCTGTTCGGCACGCTCGCCGAGGTGGTCGGTTCGCACGGCGCGTTCGACCACCATCAGGTGCTGGTGTGCGGCTCGCCCGCCATGGTCAATGCGACGGTGGATCGACTGCTCGCCACCGGGACTCCGCCGGAGCGCATCCAATTCGAGGGTCTGTAAACGACCGCCGAACACTGACGCCGGAATCCGGCCGCGGTACTGGGCGCGACCGGATTCCGACTGGGCCCGGGATTACGGGAGGGGTCGAAATCCCGAGCGGTCGGTCAGAACAGGGGGTCGTGGCGGATGTTCTTGGTGAGCGTCCCCGCGGCCATCATGCGGAACTTGGTGGTCTGCACCATCGACGGCGAGCCGACGATCTGCACGTCCCGGTCGGCCCAGGCGCCGAAGCTGGCGACCACCTTGCCGATCTGCCCGGTCAACCGCGGTTCCAGCCCCGCGTGCGCGGGTGCCAGTTCGCCGGAATCGGTGTACCACCAAGGGTTTTCGTCGTGTTCGGTGACCGGGGTGACGGTCAGCCAACGGTTGGCCACGGCCAGGCTGTTCAGCGTGTCCAGGTCGTAGAGGTCGCACGGATGGTGCCCGCCGACGAACAGATGCACCTTCGGGTTGGTCCGCCGCTGCGCCATCGCCATCAGCTGGGCGCGCAGCGGCGCGATGCCGGTGCCGCAGCCGACCATCAGCATCTTGCGCTTGGTGTTGCGCGGGATGCCGAGGCCGCCGAGCGGCGAGCCGAGCAGCCACTGGTCACCGATCGCGGTCTGGCCGACGATGGCCGAGCTGACCCAACCGCCGAGCACGCCGCGAACGTGGAACTCGATCTCCCCGTTGGCATTCGCGGGCACGGCGGGCGACATGTAGCGCCACATCCGCGGCCGGGACGGGACCTGCACGCTGAGGTATTGGCCGGCCGCGTATTGCATCGGCTGGTCCAGTTGCAGCCGCAGCACGGTCAGGTTGCGCAGCACGTCGCGGCGTTCCACCACGGTGCCGGTCCAGACCGGCGGCGTGGTTTCCTTCTCCGCCGCGCCGATCATGGTGTCGCCGATGATCTTCAGGCCTTCGTCCCAGGCCTGGTCGACCTCGTCGGTCCACATCTCGGTGCCCGCGTACACCCGCATCGCGGTCTTCAGCGAGACGGCGACCGCGGTGTAATGCACCGGCTGCACACCGTATTTGCGATGGTCGCGCCCGAGCTGGGCGAGGAACGGCAGGAGCTTGTTCGGCTCCTCCAACCGGTCCAAGGCATAGGCGATGGCCTTGACAAGGCGATCACGCTGTGCGTCCATGGCTGCTGGAAAGAAATCGCGGACTTGGGGGTAGTCGGTGAATAGGATCGCGTAGAACGATCTCGCTAATTTCTCCGGCCCCCCTTCCTCCGCAGCAACCGCCTTGAACGTCGTTCTGATCAAAGCGACAGTCCGCGAATCCATTTGTGTCACAACCCCATTTCGCACTCGAACACAAACTGTGCCGGCGAGTGAGGTGCTGCGGGACACTCGTCAGCAGCCGTTGCCAAGGAGTGTAGGCGAGGTTTGCCAGCAGCGGAATCCTCCGTTTAAACAACAAGCGTGTAATTCCCCGGAAACGAGGAAGCGCAGCGCAAAACACTCGCGAAACCGACTGGCAGACCGCAAAAACCGAGTGAAATCAGTCACGGATACACTGAATTTGCATGACTCGTTCTGCAACCCTCGTACCCATAGCGATCTCAGAGCGACCGCGCGGCAACATCTCTGGCCGATCGACCGACTGAGTCGGTCCACGCCACACGCCACGCCACCGGGGCGCGCGATGAAACTGACCAGTCGGCTATCGCCCGAAGGCCAACGACCCGATGCGCTGTCGCACACCGAGTCTCGGCTTATCGTTGGCTACCCTTCAGAAACCCGCACCCGGCATGACTTCGGGCCGCTGACCTCGGAGCACGATCAATTCTCCGAGGCCAGCGGCCCGATAGTTAGCCAGCCGTATTCAGTATTGTTGCGGGACTACCGTTCGCTCAAATACCACGGCGATTTCGCGGTTGCCAGACCACGAGTGCGGTACTGCGTTGCGGCGGCGAAAGATCCGGCCGATAGCCGGCCCGCAGCCGATCCAGCTCGGCCGCCAGTTCGGCGACCCGCTGCTGCAATTCCTCGACCTGGTTGGTGAGTTCGATGATGCGTTTGATGCCCGCCAGGTTGACGCCCTCGTCCTGAGACAGCCGCTGCACCTCGCGCAACAGCTCGACGTCCCTGGCCGAGTAGCGTCGCCCGCCGCCCGAAGTGCGTTGTGGCGTAACCAGTCCCAGACGGTCATAGGTGCGCAGGGTCTGCGCGTGCATGCCCGCCAGCTGGGCCGCCACCGAGATCATGAAGAACTCGGCACGCGACCCGCTGGACGCCTGCTTCGGATCATGGGACATCAAGCACCTGCCCATCCAGCCCGTGGATCGAATCCGCTTGCCTTCTCCGCCTCCGCAAAGCGCCGGAGCGCCTCGGCTGCGTTGTCGTCCAATTTCTGTGGCACCGCGACCTTGACGGTGACCAGCAGGTCACCGGCGCCGCCGCCGCGCTTGGGCACGCCACGACCGCGCACCCGGAGGATGCGGCCGTCCGCGGTGCCGGGCGGCACCTTGACGCCGACGCGCCCTTCCAGCGTCGGCACCGAAACCGTGGTCCCGAGCACCAATTCGCTGTAACTGACCGGCAAGACCAGGGTCAGGTCGTCGCCGTTGCGGCCGAACACCTTGTCCTGGCTGACGTGCACGCTGACGAACAGATCACCCGAGGGCGCGCCGCGCAGGCCCGCCTCGCCCTGTCCGGCCAGCCGAATCCGTTGTCCGTCACTGACTCCCGGGGGAATCCGCACCGTGATGGTGCGCGTGCGGTTCTGGATGCCGCTGCCGTGGCAGTCGACGCACGGGTCGTCGATGATCGAGCCGGTGCCCCGGCAGTCGTCGCACGGCTCGCTGAAGCCGAACGCGCCCTGGTTGCGGCTAATGATGCCGGTCCCATTGCAGTGCGGGCAGACTCGCGGGCTGGTGCCCGGCTTGGCGCCGCTGCCGTGACAGGTGGTACACGGCGACGGACTGGTCATCCGCAGCGGAACCGTGACGCCCTGGGCGGCCTCGCGGAACCCGAGGGTGGTCTCGGTCTCCACGTCCGCACCGCGGCGCGGCCGGCTCGTGGTGCGGGTGCCGCCCCGGTTGAACAGGCCGCCGAGCAGGTCACCGAGGCCACCGTCGCCCGCGTTCGCGGTGCCGAAGATGTCGCCGATGTTGAAGTCCTGCGAAAAGCCGCCGCCCGCACCGGGAGTGAACCCGCCGCGGGGATAGCCGCCACCCGCGAACAGCTTGCGGGTCTCGTCGTACTCCTTGCGCTTGGCCGGATCCGACAGCACCGCGTGCGCTTCGCTGACGGTCTTGAACCGCTCCTCGGCCTTGCTGTCCCCGGGATTGGCGTCCGGATGCAGGTCGCGGGCGAGCTTGCGGTACGCCTTCTTGATCTCGTCCTGCGAGGCGCCGGAGGAGACACCCAGTTCCTTATAGAAGTCCTTTTCGATCCACTCCCGTTGACTCACCGGATATCTCCTCCTCTCGCGTCTTATTACTGTTTGTTCGCGCCGGCATCAGCGTCCGATGCCTCGGTCGAATCGGTTGTGGCCGCGTCGGCCACCCCATCGGTTACCCCGACCAGCGCGTGCCGAAGCACCCGTTCGCCGAACCGATAGCCCTTGCGCATGACCAGCCCGATCACCGGGTCGTGCCCGGAGCCCTCGTGCTGCACGGCCTCGTGCAGGGTCGGGTCGAACGGCTCACCCGCGGTACCGAATTCCTCCAGCCCCTGCTTGTGCAGGGCGGTGGCCAGCTTGTCGGCCACCGACTTGAGCGGTCCGTTGTCCAGGTCGCCGTGCGCCCGCGCCCGATCGAGATCATCGAGCACGCCGAGCAATTCGGTGACCACGGCGGCCTTGGCGGTGTCGATCGCGGTCTTGCGATCGCGTTCGACGCGGCGCCGGTAGTTGGCGTACTCCGCGGTCAGCCGCTGCAGATCGGCGGTGCGCTCGGCGAGTTCCTTGCTGATGGCGTCGGCCAGCAGCTCGGCGCCCTGCGCGGTGCCGATGATCGGATCGGTGCCGTTGCCTGCGTCCGGGCCGGGCCCGGCGGCGGACTCAGCCGCCGCCGGCTCCCGCACGTCGCCGGTCTCCGGGTCGATCTTGCGGTTGTCGACGAAGGTGACCGGCTCTTGCTCGGAGTCGCGCTGCTCCGAATTGTTGCCGTGGGTCACTTCTTCTCCGTGTCCACCGGCTCGTCCACGACCTCGGCGTCGACGACCTCGTCATCGGCGTCGGTGGCCGAGGATCCGTTGCTGGACGCGGCCGACTCGTTGGCCGAGGACTCGTAGATCGCCTGGCCGAGCGCCTGCGACTCGGTCGCCAGCTTCTCCACGGCCGCCTTGACCGCGGCGATGTCGGTGCCCTTGAGCGCCTCGTTCGCCTCGGCGATGGCCGCCTCCACCTTGGACTTGATCTCCGCGGGGACCTTGTCCTCGTTCTCCTTGATGAACTTCTCGGTCTGGTGCACCAGCGACTCGGCCTGGTTGCGGGTCTCGGCCTCCTCGCGGCGGGCCTTGTCCTCGGACGCGTGCTGCTCGGCGTCCTTCACCATCCGGTCGATCTCCTCCTTGGACAGGCCGGAGCCGTCCTGGATCTTGATCGTGTTCTCCTTGCCGGTGCCCTTGTCCTTCGCGGTCACGTGCACGATGCCGTTGGCGTCGATGTCGAAGGTGACCTCGATCTGCGGCACGCCGCGGGGGGCCGGCGGGATGCCGGTCAGCTCGAACGAGCCGAGCAGCTTGTTGTGCGAGGCGATCTCGCGCTCACCCTGGAACACCTGGATCTGCACCGAGGGCTGGTTGTCGTCGGCCGTGGTGAAGGTCTCCGAGCGCTTGGTCGGAATGGTGGTGTTGCGCTCGATGAGCTTGGTCATCACGCCGCCCTTGGTCTCGATGCCCAGCGACAGCGGGGTCACATCGAGCAGCAGGACGTCCTTGACCTCGCCCTTGAGCACACCGGCCTGCAGCGCGGCGCCGACGGCGACGACCTCGTCCGGGTTCACGCCCTTGTTCGGCTCACGGCCGCCGGTCAGTTCCTTGACCAGCTCGGAGACGGCGGGCATGCGGGTGGAGCCACCGACGAGCACGACGTGGTCGATGTCGGCGACGTTGATGCCCGCGTCCTTGATCACGGACTGGAACGGCGCACGGGTGCGGTCGAGCAGGTCCGAGGTGATCTTCTGGAACTCGGCGCGGGTCAGCTGCTCGTCGAGGAACAGCGGGTTCTTGTCCGCGTCGACGGTGATGTAGGGCAGGTTGATCGAGGTGCTCTGCGAGGAGCTGAGCTCGATCTTCGCCTTCTCGGCGGCCTCACGCAGCCGCTGCAGCGCCATCTTGTCCTTGGTCAGGTCGATGCCCGCGCTGGCCTTGAACTTGTCCACCAGCCAGGTGACCACGCGCTCGTCCCAGTCGTCACCACCGAGGTGGTTGTCGCCGGAGGTGGCGCGGACCTCGACGACGCCCTCGCCGATTTCCAGCAGCGAGACGTCGAAGGTGCCGCCACCGAGGTCGAAGACCAGGATGGTCTGTTCCTTGTCGCCCTTGTCCAGGCCGTACGCCAGCGCGGCCGCGGTGGGCTCGTTGACGATGCGCAGCACGTTCAGGCCGGCGATCTGGCCGGCTTCCTTGGTGGCCTGGCGCTGTGCGTCCTCGAAGTACGCCGGCACGGTGATGACCGCGTCGGTGATCTCCTCACCGAGGTAGGCCTCCGCGTCGCGCTTCAGCTTCATGAGCGTGCGCGCGCTGATTTCCTGCGGGGTGTACTTCTTGCCATCGATCTCGACGGTCCAGTCGGTGCCGATGTGGCGCTTGACCGAGCGGATGGTGCGGTCGACGTTGGTGACGGCCTGGTTCTTGGCCGGCTGGCCGACCAGCACCTCGCCGTTCTTCGCGAACGCGACGATCGACGGGGTGGTACGCGATCCTTCCGAGTTGGCCACGACGACCGGTTCTCCGCCTTCGAGTACGGCGACGACCGAGTTCGTGGTCCCGAGGTCGATTCCGACCGCACGAGCCATTGTTGTTCCTCCTATTTGACGTACTTACTGGTGTCGGTGCTGGGCGGATGTCGCCCTGCGGCCAGGTCACCCTGTGCCGCGAGACCTCGCCCCAAGCACCTGACGGAGCACGGTCCCAGCAACGCTGAGCGTGGTCGGCTCAATCCTGCCCCCAATTATCACCGGGAGTCAACTCAAACTTGAGCCCGACACACTCAACGTTGTCGAATAGCTCAACGGACAACCGCCGCGGATCATTCCCGAACCTCGGCATCTATTTCTGCTGTGCCCGATTCTCGTCCCGCGGCCCCGGCGTGGCTACCCGTGGTGCAATAGCCAGCGCGACGGGCGCGAGCCCGGCGGAAAGGAGTCACGGTGCCGACGAAGACGCGGTCATGGTGGGGTTGGGGCAACGTCGAGGACGCGGTCGGCGGCGCGGAGCGGGCGGCGCTGACCGAGCGGGTCGCGGCCATCCTGCCGGGCGCCGATCTGACCGCGCACGAGCCGCCGGCGATCGAGTCGCTCGCGCTGCCCGCGCCGCGGGTCGCCGCGCCGGACGCGCTGGCCGAGCTGGTTTCCGTCGATCCCGCCGATCGCGCGGCCCATGCACACGGGCAGGCGTTCCGGGACGTGGTGCGAAATCTGCTGGGCGAGGTCGGAACTCCGCCCGACCTGGTGATCCGGCCGCGCTCCGAGGCCGACATCGTCGACGTCCTGGACTGGGCGAGCCGGGCGAACATCGCCGTAATCCCGTTCGGCGGTGGGACTTCCGTGGTGGGCGGCGTGGAGCCGCGGCTCGACGGGGATTTCGCCGGTGCGGTGAGCCTGGATCTCGGGGCGCTGGACCGGGTGCTCGAGCTCGATCCCACCAGCCGGGCCGCGCGGATTCAGGCCGGCGTGTTCGGTCCGGCGCTGGAAGACCAACTGCGCGAAGCGAATCTGACGCTGCGGCATTTTCCGCAGTCGTTCGAGTTCTCCACGCTCGGCGGGTGGCTGGCCACCCGGGCAGGCGGGCACTTCGCGACGCTGTACACCCACATCGATGACCTGGTGGAGTCGATGCGCGTGGTGACGCCCGCGGGCGTCAGCGAATCGCGCAGGCTGCCCGGTTCCGGCGCGGGGCCCGCGCCCGATCGGATGTTCCTCGGCTCCGAGGGCACGCTCGGCGTGATCACCGAGGCCTGGATGCGCCTACAGGACCGGCCGCGTTGGCGGGCAACGGCTTCCGTGCACTTCGACGACTACGGGCAGGCGGTCGCCGCCACCCGCGCCGTCGCGCAATCCGGCCTGTACCCGACCAACTGCCGGCTGCTCGATCCCGCCGAGGCCTTCCTCAATGCCGGTGCGGCGACCGCGGGCGGGGTGCTGGTGCTCGGCTTCGAATCCGCGGACCACCCGACGCGGCCCTGGATGGAACGCGCCGTCGAGATCGCCGCGGAACACGGCGGCAAACTGCCCGAACCCGTCCGCTATTCGGACTCCGACACCAACACCCACGGCGGCGGCACCGCCGACGCCTGGCGCTCGTCCTTCCTGCGCATGCCCTACCAGCGCGACGCACTCGCGGCGCAGTCGATGATCACCGAGACCTTCGAAACCGCCTGCACGTGGGACAGATTCGACGAACTGAAGGCCGCCGTGACCACCGCGGCGAACGACGCGATCCGCGCGGTCGGCGCGACCGGCGTGGTCACCTGCCGATTCACCCACGTCTACCCGGACGGACCCGCGCCGTACTTCGGCATCTACGCCGCCGGGCGCTGGGGCAGCACCGTCGCACAGTGGGACGAGATCAAAGCCGCCGTCTCCGAGGCACTCTCGGCCGCAGGCGGCACCATCACCCATCACCACGCGGTGGGCCGTGATCACCGCCCCTGGTACGACAAGCAACGCCCGGAACCCTTCGCGCTCGCGTTACGCGCGGCCAAGTCCGCGCTCGATCCGGCGGGCATCCTGAATCCCGGTGTGCTCCTGTGAATTACGTCAGCAGGGGTGCATTCGCTCCTGCGTGAGTCCGGGATGACTACTCGGACGAAGCCCGTTGCTCGCGGCCGTGCGCTGCGACAACGTGCATAGTTTGGATATGGATATCTTGGTCATCGGCCGCGGCCGGAATGTGGTGGACTCGGCGATTCCGCAGATCCAGGCGCAGGGGTTCACCGCGCACGGGGTGATCGCCGACGAGGATGCGCTCGCGGTGCTCGACCGCGAACCGGTGGGGATATTGCTCATCGGCGGTGGGGTGGAACGGGTCTCGCGGGATCTGCTGATCCAGAAGGCGGAGCAGCATGGGGTCGCGGTGATCGAGGCGCGGCGCAATGGGCGCGATCTCGACACCTACCTCCAGGAGGAGGTGTTCCCCGCGCTACGCGAGCGGCCGTGAAATCCGAACGGGCCGGAGCGGATTCACCACTCCGGCCCGTTCGATTCGGTTCAGGCGCGCGCCAGCTCCGGCAGTTCGCCGGTCTCGGCGATCGCGCCGCGCCGCAGCCCGGTCGCCGCGATCACGCCCGCCAGCACCGCGGCGACCACGGGAACCACCAGCGCGGTCCGCAGCCCGTCCATCCCGGCCTTGCCCGCGTCGACCGCCGCGACGTTCACCGCGGTCACCACCGAGATGCCCAGCGCCGCACCGAATTGGATTGCGGTGTAGAGCAATCCACCGGCCAGGCCGTGCTCTTCCGTGGCGATATCGTCGGTGCCCGCGATGGTCAGCGGTCCGTAAACCAGCGAGAAGGCGACGGCGAGCAGCAACATCGTCGGCAGCATGGCGATGTAGGTCCGGTCGAGATCGGTCGGCAAGAACAGCGCGTAGGCCAGCGCCGCGAGCACCACGCCGCCGAAGACCACCCGGACATTGCCGAACTTACGCACCAACCACGGCGTCAGCAGCGGCGCGAGCAGTGCGTCCAGACCCATCACCGCCATCGCGAGGCCGGTCTGCACCGTGCTCCAGCCGCGCAGTTCCTGGAAGTACAGCGTGGCGAGGAACTGGAAGCCCATGAACGAGCCGATGAACAACACCGCGACCAGGTTGGTGCGGACCAGCGGGGCCGAGCGCAGGATGCCGAGCCGGACCAGCGGTGTGGCCGTGCGCCGTTCGTTCGCGACGAACAACCCGAGCAGCGCCACACCGGCGGCGAAGGTCGCGGCGGTCAGCGCCGGGCCGTCGCTCGGATGCTCCAGCCGGACCACACCGTAGACGAGCAGCAGCATCGCACCGGTCACACTCAACGCGCCGAGCAGATCGAACCCGCCCCGAACCCGTTCCGGCACACCGGAATCCCGGACCAGCGCGATCGCGGCCAGCAGCAACACGGCCGAGACGAGCACCGGCACGAAGAACACCCAGCGCCAGCCGAACGCGGTCAGCAAGCCGCCGACCACCATGCCGAGCGAGAACCCGCCCGCGGCGACGCCCGCGTAGACCAGCAGCGCCTTGTCGCGCACCCGGCCCTCGGCGAAGTTCGTGGTGATCAACGACAGCCCGGCCGGGGCGAGGAACGCCGCGGCCACCCCGGTCACGAAGCGGGCGGTCAGCAGCATCCAGCCGGTGGTGGCGAAGCCGCCGAGGCCGGAGAAGACCAGGAACACGGTCAGCCAGAACAGGAACATCCGCCTGCGGCCGAGCAGGTCCGCCGCGCGGCCGCCGAGCAGCACGAACCCGCCGTAACCGAGCACATACGCGGACACCACGCCGCTGAGCATCCCGGTGGACAGGCCGAGTTCGGCCCGGATCGAGGGCAACGCCACATTGAGCATCGCGACGTCGATGCCCTCCAGGAAGATCGCGCCGCACAACACCGCGAGCACGCCCCAGGCGCGGCCGGACATCTCCGTAAAGACCTCGACGGCTCTGACTTTCACCATCACGACTCCCCAAACAGACTCAGTTCCCCACAGTGGGGTCGGTTACCTCTTGATACCGAGGGAAAGTCTCGGGCAGAATCGACAACCATGGAAGACGGCACATTGAAGTCACCGGGGAACTGCGGGGATACCGCCGCCGACTACGACGTTCTCCAATGGGACACCCGCGTCGACTGTGAGGTGCGCCAGATTCTGGACCGCGTCGCGGACAAATGGTCGCTGCTGGCGATCGCGCTGCTCGATCAGCGGAGCCTGCGCTTCACCGAGTTGAAGCGCAAGATCGACGGCGTGAGCCAGCGCATGCTCACCCGCACGCTGCGCCAGCTCGAACGCGACGGATTGGTCTCGCGCACCGTCTTCCCGACCGTCCCGCCGCGGGTCGACTACGCGCTCACCCCGCTCGGCGCGAGCCTGCACACCACGATCAAGGCCCTGGTCACCTGGACCGAAGGGCACCAGAACGAAATCGCCACGGCCCGCGACGACTACGATCGCCGTGCCGCCGCGGAAGCACTCGCCACGGCCGGATCGCCGTAGCGCCGGGCTCCGCGCAGTAGCGTGGACGGAACTGCCGATTCGAGGAGTTCACTATGCGGGCCGCCGTCGTCACCAACTCGAAGTTCGAGGTCATCGACCTGCCGACCCCGGTGCCCGGGCGCGGGCAACTGCTGATCGACGTGACCCGCTGCGGCATCTGCGGTTCCGACCTGCATGCCCGCAGCCACGCCGACGAGATGGCCGATTTGGCCGTGACCACCGGCTACGACTCGTTCATGCGGGCGGATCAGAGCGTGGTGCTCGGCCACGAATTCAGCGGCGCGGTAGTCGATTACGGGCCGGGGTGCCGCAAGCGGTGGGCGACGGGCACGCCGGTGGTGGCGCTGCCGATCGTGCGGCACGGCTCGAAGCCGCAGCTCACCGGGCTTTCGGTCGAGGCGCCCGGCGCGTACGCCGAGCAGGTGGTGGTGCAGGAATCGATGACCTTGCCGGTGCCCAACGGGCTGTCCGCCGAACACGCGGCGCTCACCGAGCCGATGGCGGTGGCCTGGCACGCGGTACGCAAGGGACGAGTCGGCAAGGGACAGAACGCTTTCGTGATCGGCTGCGGGCCCATCGGTCTCGCGGTGATCAGCATGCTGAAGGCCGCGGGCGTGCGCACCGTCGTGGCCAGCGACTTCTCCCCGCGCCGTAGGGAACTCGCGACCGCGTGCGGCGCGGACATCGTCGTCGACCCCGCCACCGACTCCCCCTGGACCGCCGCCCCCAAGCGCGGCCGGATCAACGGCGTCACCGACATTCTCAGCCTCGGCTTCGACACCATGGACCGCCTGCGCCGCGTCCCGAAGCTCCCCTGGTGGTACGTCTTCCGCCTCGCGCACACCCTGAACGCCGGCCCGTCCGGCCCGGTCATCTTCGAATGCGTCGGCGTCCCAGGCATTCTCGACCAGATCATCACCGCCGCACCCCCACTGTCGCGCGTGGTCGTCGTCGGCGTCTGCATGGAATCCGACCGCATCCAACCCGCCATGGCCATCAACAAGGAACTCGAACTCCACTTCGCCTTCGGCTACGACCCCGGCGAATTCCGCGACACCCTCCACCTACTCGCCGACGGCAAAGTAGACCCCACCCCCTTGATCACCGGCACCGTAGGCCTGTCCGGCATCGAATCCGCCTTCACCACCCTCGCCAACCCCGACCACCACGCCAAAATCCTCATCGACCCGACGAGCAGCGCAGTCACTCCCTGACGCTCTGGAGCAGGCAGATAGTCGGATTTCGCTGATTGCGGTAACCTTGTATACAGAATTTTATATAGTTTCGGCCCGTGAAATCGATCAAGTTCGTTGCGACAGCACTGGACGACCTACGCGAGTTCCCGCTCGCGGTGCGCAGGGAGTGCGGTTATCAGCTAGATCGGGTGCAACGTGGTCTCGAACCCGTGGATTGGAAGGTCATGCCCAGCGTGGGGCTCGGCGTCCGCGAGATACGGGTGCGTGATCACGCCGGCGCGTTTCGCGTCATCTATGTCGCGAAGCTCGCCGACCACATCTACGTCCTACATTGCTTTCAGAAGAGGTCGCAGAAGACTTCGGCGGCGGATCTGAACCTCGCGGCGAATCGGCTGGCGCAGGTCGTAGAACAGATCAAGGAAGGAGAGCGCTGATGGCGGACGAAACGTTCGACAGCGTGTGGGATGCGATCGAAGACACCCCACTGGAGGCAGAGAACATGCGACTGCGGTCGCGGCTGATGATCGAACTGACGGAACGGATTACCGCGCAGGGATGGACGCAGGTAGCGGCGGCTGAACGACTCGGGGTAACTCAGCCCCGCGTTTCCGACCTCGTGCGCGGCAAGGTCCATCTGTTCAGCCTGGATGCCCTCGTCAACATGATCACCGCGGCAGGAATGCACGTGGAGATGTCGGTCAGCCCCGCCGCTTGACAGGACACCCCCGGCAAAGGGCCGCGCTCACGGCTTGTGAGTGGCGGGGGTTTCGTAGGGGCGGTAGTCCTTGATTTGGATTGTGCGGGCGACCTTTTGGGGGGCGCCGCCGATGAGGGCGCGCCAGGGGAGGTAGGGGAGGAGGCGGATGTTGAGGTTGCGCAGGCGGATCATCCAGTTGGTCGGGGGTGCATACCATTTGCCGACGCCTTCGGCGAAGGATTGGCAGGCCTTGACCAGGGGGAGGAGTTCTCGGCGGTAGCGGGGGAAGGCGACGGTGTGGTCGCCGTGGGCGGCGGCCAGTTCGCCGGCCAGGACGTAGGCGCCGACGAGGGAGAGGTTGGTGCCCTGGCCGGATAGCGGGGCGGCGCAGTAGCCTGCGTCGCCGACCAGGGCGATGCGGCCCTTGGACCAGTCGTTCATGTGGATCTGCGCCATGGCGTCGAAGTAGAAATCGTCGGCGGCGGTGAGGTGTTCGAGCAGCCGGGGCACCTGCCAGCCCGCGCCGGCGAAGGTGTCGGCGACGATGCGCTTCTGCTGCTCGACATTTCGGTAGTCGTAGTCGATCGGCTCCGACTCGAACGCGAAAACGGCCTTGGCTCGGTTGTTTTCGCGGGCGCTGTAGCTGCCGGCGATCTTGCCGGGGACGTTGTAGTCCTGCTCCCAGTGATCCAGCGCGAGCAGGTTGGGGGTGGTGTAGATGCTGATGTAGTAGCCCATGTGCCGGAGGAAGTCGGTCTCCGGGCCGAAAACCAGCCTGCGCGTGTGGGAATGCACGCCGTCGGCGCCGATGACCAGGTCGAAGGTGCGCGGCTCGGCGTTGAAAAACGTGACGTGCACGCCCTTTTCGTCCTCGGCGAGTGCGGTGATGCTGTCGCCGAACAGGTACCCGACGTCGTCGCGGGTCGCCTCGTACAGCACCCTGGCCAGGTCGCCGCGTTGGATCTCGCAGTCCCCGCCCGCGCCGACGCCGTTGAACACCTCGCTGCTCACGCTCGCCTGCGCCTTGCCGGTGGCGTCGACGTAGGACGTGCCGCGCTTGCCGGTGCTGAACTCGTGCACCTGCCCGAGCAGCCCCATCTTGCGAATCACCTCGGTTCCGGCGCCGAGCACGTCGATCGCCTGACCGCCGTCGCGCAGCGCGGGGGCGCGCTCGACGATGGTCACCGCGAAGCCGTAGCGGTTCAGCCAGAAGGCCAGCGTGGGTCCGGCGATGCTGGCGCCGGAGATGAGGACGGTCATCGGTCGATTGCTCATGAAAAAACTGTACATTTGTCTTAGGCGACTGCGCAAGACAAATGATTCAGGCGTCCGCGCTACCATGTTGACCATGGGAAACCGTGAAGATCTGCTCGCGGGCGCACGGCAGTGCCTGTTCGAGAAGGGCTATGCCCGCACCACCGTGCGCGATATCGCCACCGCCGCGGGCGGGGTCAGCATGGCCGCGATCGGCTACCACTTCGGGTCGAAGGAGGCGCTGTTGAGCGAGGCGCTCGCCGAGGCGAACCGGGAGTGGGGCGAGGAGCTCGAGCGCGCGCTGAGCGCTGCGGCGCAACCGGATTCGACGCCGCTGGAGCGCTTCGCGACGAAGTGGACGGCGGTGATCGAGTCGATCGACGGTCATCGCGGGCTGTGGGCGGCCACCTTCGACATCATCGCGCAGGGCGGCCACGATCCCGCGATCCGCGAGCAGCTCGCGGCCGGACTGGCCGAGGCGCGCGCCGGCCTGGCCCGCCTCTTCGAGAATGTGGACGAGGCCGACACCGAGCAGGGCCGCGTGATCGGCACCTTCTATCAAGCCCTGCTGACCGGCCTGGCCGCTCAGTATCTGGTCGACCCCGAGCACGCGCCGTCCGGCGCGGATCTGGCCGAGGCGGTGCGCAGGATCACCGCGTAACCGGCCTACTCCGGCAGCAGGCCGAGGGCGCCTTCCGCGCTGCGGGCGGCGGTGAGGCAGGCGGTGGTGGTGAATTGGTCGGCGAGTGGGTGGCGGGCGCGGGATCGCCACTTGCGGACCGCGGCGACGGCCTGGTCTCGCTGGACCGAGGGCGCGGCGTCGACCGGAAGACCGAGGCGCAGGTGCGGCGCGATGCCGGAGCCGCCGATGAGGCGGTGCAGCTCGGCGAGATCGGTTGGTGGCAAAGCCAATTCGTCGGTGCGGAGGCGGCCGAGCAGGCGGAGTTCGGCGAAGCCGTGCACGTCGGCGAGCAGGGTGCGCACGCGTGGGAGCAGAGCGTCGGCCTCGCTGCCCGGATACGCGGTGAGCACGCGGGCGAGGGCGGTGAGGGCGGAGTGCGCCTTGAGTTGATCGGCGCGCTGGCCGAATTGGACGTCGAGCACCGAGCGCAGCTCGTCCACTCCGCTGCGGTTGGTCAATTCCGCGGCCAGCGTGGCGGAGTCGCGCACGCCGAGCCGGATCAGGGTGACGGCCATGCGAATACCGAAGAGGCCGAACCGCTCCGCGAGCTGGGCGCGGAGCTCCGGCGCCACCGGCAGCGCGACATCCCGGCGCGCGAAACGATCCGCGGACAGCAGGGCCGTGCTCAGTTCGTCGACCGGAACCCCGGCCAGCGCCTCGAACGCCGCGTACTCCTGTTGCCGCAGCGTGGCGGCGGCGAAGGCGAGCAGGCCGGCGACCGGAATCACCGCTTGGCACAGGCCCGTTCGCTCCAGCTCTCCGGCGAACCGGGTCGCGACATCGCGCGCGGAATGCAGGGCGTCGATCCGGCCCGCGCCGATCTCGTCGGCTCTGGAAACCACGCCGACAACGCCGAGCGGGCCGGAAATCCCTTGCGCCGCACCGGTTCCGGCACCGACCTGTTCGAGAAACCGGACGTCGGCGGCATCGAGCCTGCGCAGCAGGTACACGACCGCGTCGGCGCCCGGAACCGCGATGTTCTGCTCGGCTTGCTCCGCGCCCGGCGTCAGCAGCCGGGCCGTGCGCCGCGACACCTCGCGCGAAAGTGACGATGTGCCCGGGGTATCGATGATCGTGGTGTGGGCCAGCGCCGCCGCGGGCCATTCGACCTCGAGGTGATCGACCTCGCGCGGCGCGGGCGCGTTCCAGCTCAGTCGGTCCAGGTCGAAGGTCAGTCCGTGCGTGCCGCCGCCGCGGCGTACCACCACGTTCGCGCGGGCGCCATCACCCGCGTGCGCCGTCACGCTCGGGGTGGATCCGTAGCGGTACCAGGTGACCACCCGGGTGCACTCGGTCGCATCGGTCGGCGCGATGTCCTGCCCGACAAGGGAATTGAGCAGCGTCGACTTACCGGCCTTCAACGATCCGGCGAGCGCGATGCGCAACGGCTGATCCAAACGCCCCGCGCAATCGGCGAGCAGTGCCCGCGGCCGCGGCTCACTCGCCAGCGCCGCGCGCGCCGCGCCCACCAGCCGATGTGCCTCGGCCACAATCCCCGGCGCCGCGCCGACCTCTCGATTCACGGGGCAACCGTACCGGCGGGCCCGCTCGGCAGCGCGGCCTGCATGGCTTCGGCATATCGCCCCAGCTCAGCAACCACGTGCAGCTGCCGCTCCAGCACCGTGCCGCGCTCGGCCCGGCGCGCGTTGGCCATGGTCGCGGCCTCCTGCGCGGCCCGCAGCGAATCATCGATCGAGCGCAGGCTCCGCTCGGCCACCCCGGCATAGTGATCGCGCAGCGCCCGATGGATGCGATGCAGCCGGTCCTTGGATTCCTTGCCGGTCTGGAACGCCACATCGTCGACGAACCGCCGGACAGCAACCTTCGCCTCGTTGCGCCGCCGCGCCAGCCTGGCCTGCTTGTCGTCCCGGAAAGCCTTGCCGCCCACCACGAGTCCGGCGCCGAGCGAGATCGGATTGAGCAGCGCGAGACCGGCGAAGGTGCTGGCCAGGCCGACCATCAGCACGCCGCCGTAGGAGCCGCGCATGCCGACGAGCAGCTTGCTGCCGAAGCCGATGTCGGGTTCCAGGTCGGCCAGGGTGCCCGCGCCGACATGACTGCCCTCGACCGCCGCGTCCGACCGCACGTCCGGCAGGTCGGCGGCGCCGACCTCGCTGAAATGTTCGGCGACCCGCTGCGCGAGTTGCAGTGCGCGCGAATGGGTCCACAGCAGGTTGTCGCCGATCGCGGTGTCGATGGTGCCGGTGAGGTACTCGGCGATGCTGTCCCAGTGGCGGCCCGGATCGTGCTCGTCGATCCACTCCTCGGTGGTTCTGGCGATGCCGCGCAACCGATCTCGCAGATCGTGGTCGACGTCGCCGGCCAGGTCGGTGATGCCGTCGGCGAGGGTCTGCTGCCAGGCGGCGGTGCGGCGATGCAGTTCCTCGGCCGAGGTTCGCGCGGTCTGGAGTTCGCGCACCGCGGCCGCGCCACGGGCCGGGTCGCGCACCGCGACCAGCTCGCTGCCCAGCGCGAGCGCCAAATGTTCTGCGACGGAACGGATGTCACGCGCTACCGCGCCGCGCGTGGCGAGCTGATCGCGGGCAACCACCTGATCGCGCAGGAATTGGTAGAGCAGGCCGAAGCCCGATTCGAGGCCGAGTTGCTGGTCTTGCAGACGCAACGCATGACTGCGCAGCAACGCGGAGACCGCGATCATCGGCACGTCCATGCCCGCCTTGTCCAAGTGGCGCTGATCGGCCTCGAACACCTGACGCCAATGCGGGTACAGGTCGGTCTTGGTGATGAGCAGCGCGACGGTGGGGCACAATTCGCGCACCTGGCGCAGGAACGCGAGCTCCGGATCGGTGAGTTCGGTCGACGCGTCGGAGAGCACCAGCACCGCGTCCGCCGCGGGCACCATGTTCAGCACGCTTGCCGCGTGGGAACTTCCGTGTCCGCCGACGCCCGGTGTGTCGACCAGCACGATGCCGTCGGCCAGCAAGGCGTTCGGCACCTGGATTTCCAGCCGCAGGATCCGCCGCCCCTGCGCCAGCGGGGAACGCGCGGTGATCGAGCCGATCTCGGTGATCGGCACCGGAACTCGCGCCTCCGGGCCGCCCTGATCACCGCCGGGCGCGGTCAGCACCAGTTCCGCCTTCGGCTCGGGACCGTACGCGAGCAGCATGGTGACCGTGGTGGTCACGTCGTCGCCCACCGGGCAGATCTCCAGATTCAGCAGCGCGTTGATGAACCGGCTCTTGCCCTGATCCAGTTGCCCCGCAATGACAATGCGCCGCCGCGGGTCCCGCACCCGATCGGCGGCCACCTCGAGCCGGCCGACCAGATCGTTGCGGCCCGCGGCGCGCGCCGCCGCGATGGTTTCGCCGAGTACCGACAGCAGTGGTACCGCCGGTGGTGTGGCGTTCGATGCGGGCGTCCCCATCGCGGTGTCGACCTCTTCCAGTGGAACGGGCATTGTCAGTGCGGCGGCGTCGCGATCAGTGCAGCATCGCGTCGCCGGTGAGATCCGCGCCGGCGCTGCCGGTCAGATCCGCGCCCGCGTGGGTATCGCCGAACAAGCCCGTGTCGCCGTGCGCGCCGCCGGTGCTGTCCAGCCCCGATCCGAACGCGCTCGAAACGTCCAGCGACGACCAGGCATTCGCGGTCGACCCGACATCCCCGCTCAGCCCGGCACCGGTATCCACCGCACCGTGCGTCGTGCCGCCCACCGAACCACCAAGTCCCGCAGCGGTATCCACTGCCCCATGCGTCGTGCCATCGATCGAACCACCGAGGGTCGCGCCGGTATCGACCGCGCCATGAGTCGTCCCGCCCAGCGAGCCGCCAAGTCCCGCACCGGTATCGACAGCACCATGGGTGGCCCCACCGACCGAACCGCCGAGACCAGCACCGGTATCGACAGCGCCATGGGTGATGCCGCCGAGCGAACCACCCAGGCCCGCACCGGCATCCACCGCCCCGTCGATGCCTGTGGACAGATCGCCACCGAGGCCCGCAGCCGAACCGATCCCTGTCGACAACCCGGTCTCCAGGCCGGTGGCCGCGTGGCCACCCACATCGAGCCCGCCGCCGAGCCCGGTCTCCAGACCCGTCCCGACCTGCGCACCGACACCGGCCGCACCGTCGAGTCCGGCGGAAAGCCCACCACCGAGCCCGGCACCAGCGTCAGCCGCAGCCCCGATACCCGTGGACAGGCCCGACTCCAAGCCGGTCACCGCATGCGTACCCGCATCGACTGCGTCACCGACATGTGCACCCGCATCGAGGGCACCGCCGAGACCGGTGGACAACCCGGTCTCCAAGCCCGAACCCGCCTGTGCCCCAGCGTTGATCGAACTATCCACGCTCGAAGCGAACCCGGTGCCGAGATCGGCGCCCACCTGTGCGCCCGCACCGAGGACCGCACCCGCGGTACCCGACAGCCCGGTCTCCAGACCCGACCCGACCTGCACACCGGTCTTCACCGCACCATCCAGCGTCGAGGACAACCCGCCACCGATATCGGTGGCCGCGCCGAGTCCCGCTTCCAGGCCTGCCGCCGAATTCGCCACGCCACCAACGGTTGTGGACAATCCACCGCCGAGACCCGTGGCGAGGCCGGCATTCAGATCGGCCGCGCCCTGCGCGACTCCGCCGAGACCGGTCGACAACCCGGCCGCGGCTTGGCCGGTCGCGTCCAGCGCACCGCCGAGACCGGCGGACAGGCCCGTGCCCAGGTTCGCCGCCGCGTCGAGGCCCAACCCCGTGGACAAGCCACCGGCCAACTGAGCCCCGGTAGCGTTCAGACCGGCATTCAAACCGGCACCGAGATCGGCACCCGCGCCGACGGCCGCATCGAGGCCGGTCGTCACCCCGGTCACCGCGTGCAATGCGCCTTCCAGCCCGGTGTAGAGATCAGCGCCGACCTGCGTGCCCGCGCCGAGCGCGGCATCGAGCCCGGTAGAAATACCGGCCGCGGCCTGCCCCACCGTGCCGCCGATACTCGTCTCGAGCCCGGTCCCGACCTGCAGCCCGGCATCCACAGCACCCTGCACATCGGCACCGATGCCGGTCACTGCCTGCCCCGCCAGACCGAGCGCCCCACCGACCGCCGCGGACAGGTTCGCGCCGATGTCGGCCACCGTCCCGAGCCCGGCGGAAAGCCCCGCACCGAGATCCGCGCCGACCTGAAGCCCGGTGTCGATCGCGGTGTTCAACCCCGCATTGAGGTCGATCCCCGTCCCGACCTGCCCACCGAGGTCGATCCCCAGGTCAGCACCGATATTCAGCCCGGCGTCGGCGGCGGCGGCAGCGCCGACGGTCCCCGCCGCACCGAGTACGGCGGCGGCACCGGTCTGCGCCCCGGCCGCGACGATCGCCGACAGCTGCGAACCGCCGGCGACCAGCGCGGACTCGGCGACCATCGGGGCGACGGCCGCGATGTCCTCCGGCGTGACCGCGGGCAAACCCGCCGCCACCAGCGCCTGCGTCGGATTCGCGCAGTAGCCGACCGCCGCCTCGTGATCGCGCAGCAGGTTGAGGATGAACTCGAGAATCGCGTTGGGTGTCATCAGAAAATCTCCTGAGAGCCGGCGGACCTCCGCGATCCGCATCGTTGGAATGCATTTCACGCTAGGGGCGCCACTCGTTACGCGTAACGGGGCCGACCCCCACAACTCACCCGATCCCGCCCTTAGGGGCATCCGGCGCATTAGGGGAATTTCCCCGGAAGTTCCCCAGCGGCGGTAACGGCGGACGGCCAGCAACCGAAACAACGAGTGCGTCGGCGTGCTCCTACCGCCTTCCGCACTCGGACTACACAGCAGCGACATCGGACCACAGAGTTTTCGAACGGGGTTCTCGAATGACAGAGCGTCTGGCGCTCGGCATCACTGTCGGGTCGTCGAATTCGGTCGCCGTGGCGGCAGCGGGGAACGGCGGCGACGACGTGGTCACGCATCCCAGCGTGCTGCGGCTCGCGGCCGACGCGCCGCCCGCCCTCGGCGCCACCGTCCAGGCCGGCGGACGGCATTCCAGCGACGTGCAGCTGGAGGGTTTCCTGGCCCGGGTCGGCGATCCGGTACCCATGCTCGCCGAGGACGGCACCGCGCATTCCGCCGCCGACCTCGTTTCCGCCGCCATCGCCTGCCTGATGGACGAGAGCGGTACGCAGGCCAGGGTTTCCGGTTCGACGGTCGCCTGCCACCCGGCATGGTGGTCCCGGCACACCGTCGACATCCAGCGCGCCGCGCTCGATCGCGAAGGTCTGCGCGAGGTGACCCTGGTGCCCGAACCGACCGCCGCGGTCCGCTGGCTCGAATCCGCGCACGGCCCGCTCGGCGACGGCGCGGTGATCGTCTACGACCTCGGCGCCACCGGCCTCACCGTCTCGGTGGTGCGCACCGGCGATCACGCGGGCGTGCTCGGCACACCGCTGCGGACCACGGACATCGCCGGCGCCGAATTCGATCTACTGACCATGCGCTACGTGCTGGCAAACGCCGTGCTGGCAAATGATTTCGATCCGTTCGACCCGGTTGTCGAGCGGAAATTGGCGGCATTGCGCGAGCAGTGCCGAACCGCTAAAGAAGAGCTGTCGATAAATACGGCCACGGTCGTCCCGGTGCGGTTGAATCCGGCCGACCCGCACGGCGGCAATGTCCGGCTGGTCCGCGGCGAACTGGAAGACCTGCTGCGCGGGCCGCTGCTGACCTCGATCGAGCTGATCCGCGACGCCGTGCACCGGGCCGGGCTCGACATCGGCGATATCGGCCGGGTGCTGCTCACCGGTGGCGGCGGCGCGATCCCGTTGGTCGCCGAGCTGATCTCGACCGAATTCGGTCTTCCGGTCGTCGCGGCCCCCGATCCGGCCAATACCAGCGCCCGCGGCGCCGCCGTGCTGGCGGCGGATCTGGCCTCCGTCCGGACACCGGTCGCCCCGCCGACGCCGATCGAGCCGGCGACCAAAGAGCTTCCCTCGGTGGCGATCTCGGCGCTGCCCAGCGGTGACACCGCGCGCAAGCCGCGGTTCAGCGGCAGGCAGCGCGCCGCCATCGTCGCGGGGGCCGCGGTCGTCATCGGGTTGCTGGCCACCGGCACCGTGGCGATCGGCACCGGCGCCCAGTCCGGCCCGAATCCGTCCTCGACCGAACACTCGTCCCCGGCGCGCGCGGCGGAGATCGCCGCGACCACCGGCGGGCAGGCCGGCGACCCCAATCTGCCTGCCGCCGCGACCGACCCGACCACCTCGGCCGCTGGACGCCCGAAAACCGAAGCGGGCCAACCCGGTTCCCCGGCCGCGACGACGGTGGCCGTGGTGAACAGCCAGCCCGTCGGCGACCAGCCCGCCGCGCCGCCCGCGGAACCCGGTGCGCCGCAACCGGCCCCGCAACCCTCCCCCGCACCCGGGCCGTCTCCCGCGCCTGCACCGGGGCCGGGTAACTACCCCGCACCACCGACGCCGCCGCAGGCCCCGAGCCTGCCGACCGGCGTCCTGAAGGACCCGATCGACACCGTCGGCAACACCGTCGGCACCGTGCTGCGCGCGCCCGGCCAGATCCTCGGAGGAAACGGTGGCTGACATCGCGTTCGACACCCTGCCGTCGGCGCGCGAGATCCTTCGGGAACTCGAGTCCGCCGACCAGGAACCGGTCGTCTACCTGATCCGTGGCCGCTCGCAGACCGGTAAATCCACCCTGCTCAACGAGATTCGCAATCGCCTGCGCACGCGCGGCATCCCGCTCCAGGACGCGCTGGCCGTGGAGACCGCGCACACCGGCACCGGGGCCAACGGATTCGGCACCCGCGTCGCGCCGACCACCGAACTCCCCGCGCTGATCGTCGACAACGCCCACACGCTGAACCAGGCCGAGATCGAATACCTCTGCGCCACCGTCGAATCCGGGCAGCGCACGGTCGTGATCGCGGCCCAGCCGCGCCCGCACGACCACCGGCTGCGCGCCCTGGCCGACACGGTCGCCCGGCGCGGCCGGGTGGTCGAGCTGCGCGCCCTCGGCGTGGCCGACATCGCCCCGTTCGCCAGGGAGCTCGGCATGATGGTGCCGCGCCAGGTGTCCCAGCACATCCACCGGCAGACCGACGGCATCCGCGGCGGCGTGGTCGCCGCGCTGACCGCCGCATGCTCGGCCCGGCTCGACGCGGGCATCGGCGCGGTCGACACGGCCGTCGCCGCCTGGGCCCGCTCGCTGCTGGACAACCTCGCACCGGACCTGCTGGAAACCCTGGTCGTCGCTACTACCGGCGCGGGCCTGGACGCCAGCGAACTCACCGAGGTGCTCGGCGTGGAACCCGTTGCCGCACAGCACCTCATCGATCGGGCCAGAGCGAGCGCTCTGGTCACCGATGCCGACCTGCTGCTCACGCCGGCCGTCGGGCCGCTGCGCACGCTGCTCGGCGACCGCCGGTTCGTCGCGGTCCAGCGCAAACTGCTCGGCGCGCGACTGGACGCGGGCCTGCTGCGCGACCACACCGCGCTGCTCCTCGCCGAATCCGGCGTTCGCGACCAGCGACTGGCCGAATTCCTCTCCGCCGCAGCGGAAAAGGCGGGCCGCGAGGCGGTGCGCTACTACGCGGCCGCCGCGGCGACCGGTGCCGACCCCGATCTCATCGCACTGCGCTGGGCCGAGGCGGCCGGGCGCAACGGCGACGGCGAGACCGCCATGCGCCTGGCCGAGCCGGTCCTGGCCCGCTCGGGTGTCTCCAGCGCGGAACTCGCCGACGCGGTGCGGATCTGCGCGGCGGCTCTGACCCGGCGTGGCCTGGTTGCCCGTGCGGCCCAACTGTATTCGTGGCTCGGCGCGCAGCGCGTCGGCGCGGATTGGGCCATCGGCGCGACGGTCCTCTCGCTGGCCGGCGACATGTCCGGCGCCGCGGAGATGTCCGAATCGGCAACGCAATGGCCACCCACCGAGGCCAACGCCCATGCCCGCCTGATCGCCACCGCCCTGGCCGGTTCGCTCAACGGCCGCGACGCCACGCACGGAAACCGCAGCACGCCAACGTTGTCCACGAACGGCACGGCAACGTCGGTCTCCGCGCTCGTGCAGGCCGCACACGCCGACTCCGGCGTCGACCGCTTCCTCCCCTGCACCGCGGTGTCCATCGCTACCCTGCTCTGCCTCGGCACCGGCGAACCCCGCCGCGCCGGCGACGCGCTGCGCCGCGCCACCGCCAGCGGCCTGCGCTGCCATCAACTCCAGGTGCTCGCGGCCTGGTCGGCCATGCTCGGCGGCGACGAACGGGCCGCCGCCGCAACGGTTGCCGCACTCGATCACGACTCGCTCGACGTCCGCGACCGCCTGCTCGCACACGGTGTCGCGGTCGGCTTGGCCAGGCGCACCGGCGATCACGCCGCACTGTCCCGGGCCTGGCAGGCGGCCTATCTGATGTTCGACGACGTCGAAGCCGACCTGCTCGCGCTGCTCCCGATCGGCGAATTGTGGCTGGCCGGAATTCGATTGCGGGACGAGGGCCGGATCGCGCCGCTGGTCGAGGCGGCACAGGCCATGCTGCGCCGGTTGAACGAACCGCCCGCCTGGGCAAACGCCTTCCACTGGTACGGCGTGCAGGCCGCGATCCTGCACGAGAGCCCGCAGGAACTGCTCCCGCACGCCCGTCCGCTCAAGGCCGCGGCCGAGGCGGGCGATCGGCACGCCGCCGTGCTCGCCGACGCGGGCCGCACCTGGGTGCTCGTGCTGCGCGGCGAGGTATCGGCCGCGCCGGTCGAAGCGGCCGTGGCCGGCCTGAGCGAGATCGGCATGACCTGGGACGCCGCCCGGCTGGCCAGCGAGGCCGCCCTCGCCGCGGCCGACTCGGCGACCGCGACCGCGCTGCTCAAGCTGGCCCGCACGGTCCGCGCCGACGCCAAACCGCAGGACCCGATCCTGCCGCCGGCCACGGCGTCGCCGCAGCCGGGCGCGCGCCCGGCCCCCGACCCGGCGGTCGGCGAGCCGACGGCGATCCTCAGCGAACGCGAGCGCGAAGTCGCCGAACTGGTGCTGCTCGGGCTGACGTACCGGGAGATCGGCGCTCGCCTGTACATTTCCGCCAAGACGGTGGAGCATCATGTCGCCCGTATTCGGCGGCGGATCGGTGCACGGTCCCGATCGGAGTTATTGTCGATGCTCCGCGCCATGGGACACGGCTCTCTGCTGGTGTGACAGAGTGCGGATTCGTACGCCGGGAAGCCGAAGCGAGGTACTGAGGATGGCCACAGGGGTGGGCCTACGCATCGCCGAGGACGAGTGCACGGCGGCGATCGTCACCGACGGCGACGAAGAACCGTTGTTCATCGTCCGCGAGTCGCTGCTCTACATGTCCGACGACGGTGACGCCACGCTCGGCGGACCACCACCGGACGAGAACGCCCATGCCATCACCGGCTTCGCGCTGGCGGTCGGCGATCCGGCGGGCATCTCGGTCGACGACGGCGAGGCCTACCGGGCCGAAGACCTGGTCGCGACGGCGCTGTTCTGCCTGATCAACCTGACCGCGGACCACCTCAACGGCCCGGCCGAGTTCTACGCGACCCACCCCGGTGACTGGCCGCGCGAATACATCCAGGCCCTGCGCGACGCGTTGGACTACCTGGGTCTGCGGTCGGTGCTGCTGGTCAGCGAGGCCGACCTGCCGAGCGCCGAGACCGGCGAACCGGGCAGCACGTTCGCCTACGACGCCGCTCGCGCGGCCCTGGCCGCGGTGCTCTCCACGCCAGCGGGCAGCACCCCGCCGGACCCGACCCACGCCGAGAACTCGACGGTGGACACGGTCATCATCCCGGCCGTGCCCGCGTCCGAACCGACACCGCAGGCGTATTCGGCGGCCATCCCGATGGCCGAGCCGGTGCCGACGGAAGCGACCGAGGTTCCGGCAGCGCCCGCGCGGAAGGCCGAACCGGCCAAGGACCGCAAACAGCTCCCGCTGCTGATCGGCGCCGCGGCGTTGATCGGACTCGTGCTCGGCGGTTTCGCGGTGGCCGTGCTGTTCCGCGACGACGGCCAGACGCCGGTGCCGCCGATGCGCGACGCCAAGTCCGATCAGGTCACGGTGAGCCCGACGCCGGCCGCCCCGCCGATCAACTTCCCGACGGTTCCGTTGACGCCGACGACGATCGAGGCGCCGGAAACCACGACACCGCCGCCGCCCCCGCCGACCACCGAGCCGCCCCCGCCGCCACCACCGACCACCGAACCGCCGACGACGCCGCCGAGCACCACGCGTCCCCGGCCCACCACCACGACGCCGTACAACCCCCTGCCGCAGATTCCGACGATCCCCGGCCTGCAGATACCGGGCAGTCGGTGATTAGTAGAGACCTTCCCCGGTTTGTGCCCTAAAGTGATGCGCTGACCGGTGTTGTCGGATGAATTGCAGGCGCCCGGTCTGTTGCTGGAGGACGACTGTGAGCCAACGGATTCCAGGCCCGTTGCCGCGGATTGAGCTGGCACGTGCGTGCCAACGAAGGGATTTCATGCGCAAGTTGGTGGCGCGCCGCGCCACGGTCAAAGCTGTCGCCCTCGCTTCGACCGTTTTCCTCGCACCCTTGCTCTGCACGACCACCGCCGCGGCGGCACCGGCGACACCCATCCAGTTGAATGCCGACGCCCTGCCCCAGGAACTGGTGCAGGCGATCGCGCGTGATCTGAAGATGACCCCGACGGAATACCTGGACCGTGCGGCCCGCGCCCAGCAACTGCGCGACTACGCCCGCGACTTCCGTTCGGAGCGCCCGGATTCCTTCGCCGGCGCGTGGATCGGCACCGACGGCAAGCCCGTCGTCGCGGTCACCTCGCTCGACGCCGCCAAGATCGCCGCGTCCGACGGCTACCAGACCCGGCTCGCCCCGGTGTCCGCGGACGGCCTGGAAGGCTCGCTGATGCAACTGAATCAGTGGATCACCAGCCTGCCCAAGGAGATCTCCACCGCGATCAACTCCGTCGCCATCGACTTCCTCAACAGCCAGCTGGTGCTCAGCGTCGCCAACACCCCCGCGGGCCACCTGCTGAACCTGCCGACCCTGATCGCCAACATCAAGGTCATCCTCTCCCCCGGCAGCGGCGGCGCGATCGAGCGCAGGCCGATGGGCGGCGACACCTACATCAGCGCCCCGATCTCGCTGCACGACGCCGCGCTCAAGGGCGTCGACGTCTGCTCGTTCGGCTTCAACAGCGTCGACGCGGCCGGCAACGCGCTGAATATCAGTGCGGGCCACTGCGATCCGAACATCGACAAGGGCAACCAGGACGCCACCGTCTACTTCCCCAACGTCAAGGACATCCCGAACAGCCCGGAGCTCGGCTCGTTCGTCCAGGCGAAGCTGGGCGGCCAGAGCGCGCTGGACTACTCGGTGATCAAGCTGAACGACCGCGCGGTGCGCGCGGGCATGGACCAGCCGACGGTGCGCGGCGCCAACGGCACCACGATCGCTATCACCGGCACCGCCGACCCGATCACCGGTGCGCCGGTGTGCAAGTCGGGGCAGTCCTCCACCTTCACCTGTGGCTTCGTGGTGGCCGATCGGGTCGAGACCCAGCTCTACACCGCGGAGGGCGTCAGCAAGACCGTGCGCGGCTTCGCCAGCTCGGCCTGCACGCTCGGTGGCGACAGCGGCGGCGCGATCGTGTCCGGCACCCTCGCGCTCGGCATCACCAGCGGTTCCAACGCGGCCGAGGCGCCGGATTGCAACGAGGCGAACATCGCGCTGGCGCAGTACGGCGGCACGGCGAGCCTGGGCATTCCGATCCGGCCGATCCTGGCCGATATCGACGCGTCCTCCGGCGGCGGAGTCGGCAGCGGCATCGCGGTACGCACCCGGCCTAACGCCGGGTAAGGCGCGCTGAACAGTGACGGCAAATTAGCGCTCGTTATAAGTAGGCATCCCGCGCTCTAGCCCATATAGTCTGGGCATGCTCCTGCCACGTATAGGTCCTCTCCGATCAGCTGCGCGACAGACCCTGGTCCGAAAATCAGTGATCGCCGCTTCGGCGGCGATACTGCTGTTCGGACCGACAGCGGCAGTAGCGACAGCGCAACCCGATCCGGCCCCGAGCCTGCCCGCCGAACTGGTGACCGCGCTCGCCCGCGATCTGAAGATCTCCCCGGAGGAGTACCTGCACCGCGCCGACGTGGCCCAGCAGGTCGCCGCCTTCGCCACCAACGCGCAGCGGCAGTTCCCCGCGGTGTTCGGCGGCTCGTGGCTCGACGACAACGGCAAGGCGGTCGTCGCGCTGTCCCAGGGCCCCGGCGCCGACGAGGCCCGCAAGGCCGCGGAGTCAGCGGGTTTCGAGGTCCGCAACGTGGCCAAGAGCGAGTCCGCGCTGCGCGGGGAGAAGACCGCGTTCCAGCGCTGGCTCGACGGCCAGCCCGAGGCGGTGTCGGCCCTCGTGCGTGGCGTGGTGATCGATACGGTCAACAACAGCATCGCGGTCCGGGTCGACAAGGCCGGCCTGCCGATGCCGAACTTCATCGACCCGGCCCGGGTCATCGTGATGGCCCCGCCGGTCGCCGGTGAGCAGGGCACGTTGCAGGCCACCGAGATCGCCGGCGCCGCCAACGGCGTGCTCGCCGGCGGCGACGGTTACGCCTCGGTCGCCGGCCGCATGTCGCTGCGCTGCTCGCTCGGCTTCAACGGCACCGACCGCAACGGCAACATCGTCAATGTCACTGCGGGCCACTGCAACCCGGACATCCCGTCCGCGGGCAACGACAACGCAGCGCGGATCCACGAGCTCAACGGCGACCGGCTCGGCAACGAGCTCGGCCGGTTCGAGAAGTCGGTGCTCGGCGCGCAGGACTACTCGGTCGTCCGGATCGCCGACCAGGCGCGGGATCGGTTCAGCAACAACGAGGTACGGGTCCCCGGCGCCGCGTCGGTGCGCATCGAGGGCGTCGCGACTCCGGTCGTCGGCGCGCCGGTCTGCAAGTCCGGTTCGCGGACCGGCTTCAGCTGTGGCGTGGTGAACGCGGTCGATCAGACCGTGCAGGTCGGCGAGCGTGAGCTCACCCAGGCCTTCTCGGCCAATATCTGCGCGCTGCCCGGCGACAGCGGCGGCCCGATCGTGACCGGCCGGCTCGCCCTGGGCATCTCCAGCGCCTCGTCGGTGGCCGACTACCCGATCTGCGAGATCCCCAACCTGATCGGTGCCCTGACCGGCAACGCGCCCCAGCTGTTCGCGCAGCCGGTGAGCGTGGTGCTCTCGGACAACCCGGGGCTGAAGATCCGCACCAACTAGTTCCACCAGTCGAACAGGCCGGCCGCGTTGCGCGGTCGGCCTTTTCGCTGTCTCGGGAATGTTTCCACTGGCCTTGCGCGGCCCATCTCCCGGCCGATGCGGTGCGGGGCCGGGCCCGGTTCGGGCATTCTGATCTGATGTGTTTGGTGTTGATCGGCTGGCGGGCGCATCCGGAGTATCGGTTGATCCTCGCGGCCAACCGCGACGAGTTCTACGCCCGGCCGACCGAATCCATGCGCTGGTGGCCGGAGGCGCCCGGCCTGCTGGCCGGGCGCGATCTGGGGGCGAAGAACACGGCGGCAGGCGACCCGCCGGGCACCTGGCTCGGGCTGCGCCGAGAGGACAAGGGGCGCAACCGATTCGCGACGGTGACCAATGTGCGTGCGCCGAAGGACGAGCGCGGTGACGCCCGTTCGCGCGGCGCGCTGCTGATGGATTTCCTGCGCGGCGCCTCGGATCGGCATCCCGGCATCGATTTCCCCGGTCCGGAGAAGTACGTGCTCGACATCGCGGCCGCGCCGGACGACTACAACGGCTACAACCTGGTGGTGTCCGACCTGGAATCGCTGTGGTGGCATTCCAATCGCAGTGCGCTACCGCCGCGCGAGCTGGCTCCCGGCTTTCACGGCCTCTCCAACGGCACGTTCGTCGGTTCGGCAGGGGTGAACCCGGGTAACCCGGATTTAACCGCCCCACAGCCCATCTGGCCCAAAGTACGGACCGGTCTGACCGAGCTGCGGGCGGTAGTCGAGTCCGATCCGGGTGACGTGGAGCGTTATTTCGCGGTGCTGGCGGATCGAACCAAGGCCCCGGACGCGGAATTGCCGAGCACCGGGGTGCCGAAACTGATGGAGCGCAGGCTGTCTTCCCGGTTCATCGCGGACGCCGCGCACGGCACCCGGGTGAGCACGGTGCTGTTGGTGCGCGCGGACGGCTCGTTCGAGATGGCGGAGCGGTCGTTCGGGCGGTTCGGGCGGCGAAAGAACACGGTGTCGTTCGACGGAACCATGGATTTGCCGGCCTGAAACGACGACTGGCCCGACTCTCCGAGGAGAGCGGGCCAGTCGTCGGTGTGTTTGGTGCTTACTTCGCCGGAAGCGGCTTGTCGGCCCACTTGGTGGTGCCATCCGCTGCCTGGAAGGTGTTCATCAGCTCGAGGCCCGCGGCGATCAGGGCCGGGCCACCGACCGCGATGGTGCCCAGGATGCCGCCGATGCCGGCGCCGGCCACCAGGCCGGGCAGGCAGAACGCCGGGATCGTGATGATGCAACCGATGGTCGCGCCGATCGCGGTGCCGACGAAGCCACCGATCGCGGTCGCGATGCCGAAGTTGCTGGCGAACTCGTTCTGCGCGCGCTGGTTCTCCATCGGCGAGGCGATGTCCTGCGCGACGGACGGCTTGGCGACGACCGGCTTGTCCGTGACCACCAGGTCCGCAGGCTTCTGCGGGGTGACCTCGAGGACGGTCCCGTCCTTCTTCACCTCGGTCTTGACCGGCACCAGGCGGCCGTCGACATCGACTTCGAGCGGGAAGGAGACGAGGGTGTTGCCCTGGCCGTCCTTCACGTTGGCGATGGAGAGCTTCGGATCAGTGGCGGTGGCGCCGTCCTTCTCGGTGACCGAGAAGGTTCCCCCCTTGAGCGACGCGACAACCGTCTTGTCGACCAGCTTGACGGAGTAGTTGAGGTCAGCCGGGGCCGCGACAGGCTCGGCATGCGCGGTCCCGAGGCCGATGGTCATCGCGCCGATGACCAACGCGGCACCCGCGGTGGTTCTGCGGAGGTTCATTCAGTTTCCAATCCATCATCAGGTTGCCTGCCCGCCGATCCCCGCACGCGAGAGCGCTCTTCATCAAATCCGGGCGGTCGCCCCGGATCCTCCCCGAGCAGTGTGAAGACAGGCACAGCAGACAGAACGTCGTGAGCGTAATCCACCGGCGAGCCATAAGCGAGAAGCATTACGCGCCTTGAGGACTAAGCCTGTCCTTACCGAATAGGCCGCAAGCCTCGACGTTTACGGTGTATTGACCTGAACACGCGCTTGGATGGGCAAACCAGGTGTGATGTTCATCACAGGCCGAATTTGCGTCAAGCCCCAGCAAGAGGGGGCATAGCTCAGCTGCAAATGGTACGACGGATAGCATATGTTACCGGTGGGTAACTTACTGCCGGTTAGGATACGAGCCAATCGGGGCGGCCGAACTGCCCCCGCTCGTGTTGCCTCTAGAGAAAGGTCGCGACATGAATGCCCTGACAGTGACGCTGGGCACGATTGGGGCGACGCTCAGCCTCCTGTGTTGGGCGTCGTTCTTCGGCGGCGTCCGCAACATCGTCCGCGCCATCATGGTCGGACAGCCCGCACCGGACCGCTGGCGACCGTTCTTCCCGCGTTTCAAGCAGATGGTCATCGAGTTCCTCGCGCATACCCGGATGGCCAAGTTCCGCACCGTCGGCTGGGCGCACTGGCTGGTGATGATCGGCTTCATGGGTGGCGCCATCCTCTGGTTCGAGGCCTATGGCCAGACCTTCGACCCGGCGTTCCACTGGCCGATCATCGGCAACTGGGCGATCTACCACCTGTGGGACGAGATCCTCGGCATCGGCACCGTGGTCGGCATCGGCACGCTGATCGTCATCCGCCAGCTCAATCACCCGCGCCTGCCCGAGCGGCTGTCCCGGTTCAGCGGCTCGAAGTTCGCCCCCGCGTACGTGATCGAGGCCATCGTGCTGATCGAGGGCCTCGGCATGATCTTCGTGAAGGCGGGCAAGATCGCCGCCTACGGACATTCCGACCCGTACACCGACTTCTTCACCATGCAGGTGGCCAAGCTGCTGCCCGCGAGCACCACCATGGTCGCGCTGTTCGCGTTCGTGAAGCTGATGTCCGGCATGGCCTTCCTGTACCTGGTCGGCCGCAACGTCACCTGGGGCGTGGCCTGGCACCGGTTCTCCGCGTTCTTCAACATCTACTTCAAGCGTGAGGACGACGGCGGCGTCGCGCTCGGCGCGGCCAAGCCGATGATGTCCAAGGGCCGGCCGGTCGACATGGAGACCGCCGACCCGGACACCGACACGTTCGGCGCCGGCCGGATCGAGGACTTCTCCTGGAAGGGCTGGCTCGACTTCACCACCTGCACCGAGTGCGGCCGGTGCCAGTCCCAGTGCCCGGCCTGGAACACCGGAAAGCCGTTGTCGCCCAAGCTGCTGATCATGTCGCTGCGCGACCACGGCAACGCGAAGGCGCCCTACCTGCTGGCCGGCGGCCGCAAGGACATGGGTGGCGACGAGGTCGGCCTGGTCGACGCCGAGGGCAAGCCGGACGAGGCCGCGCTGGCGAAGATCTCCGACGCGGCCAAGGCCGAGGCGGAGCGTCCGCTGGTCGGCGGGGCCGACGTCAGCGGCATCATCGATCCCGAGGTGCTGTGGTCGTGCACCACCTGTGGTGCGTGCGTGGAGCAGTGCCCGGTCGACATCGAGCACGTCGACCACATCATCGACATGCGCCGCTACCAGGTGCTCATCGAATCGGAGTTCCCGTCCGAGCTCGCGGGTCTGTTCAAGAACCTGGAGAACAAGGGCAACCCGTGGGGGCAGAACGCCAAGGACCGGCTCAACTGGATCAACGAGGTCGAGTTCACCGTTCCGGTCTTCGGGCAAGACGCCGACAGCTTCGACGGCTACGACTACCTGTTCTGGGTGGGTTGCGCCGGCGCCTACGAGGACCGGGCGAAGAAGACCACCAAGGCCGTCGCCGAGCTGCTCGCCACCGCGGGCGTGAAGTTCATGGTGCTCGGCCAGGACGAGACCTGCACCGGTGACTCGGCCCGGCGTGCCGGCAACGAGTTCCTGTTCCAGCAGCTCGCCGCGCAGAACATCGAGACGCTGAACTCGGTGTTCGAGGGGGTCGAGGAGAAGAAAAAGAAGATCGTCGTCACCTGTGCGCACTGCTTCAACGCGCTCAACAACGAGTACCCGCAGGTCGGTGGCAACTACGAGGTCGTGCACCACACCCAGCTGCTCAACCGCCTGGTGCGGCAGAAGCAGTTGATTCCGGTCGCCTCGGTGTCGCAGAACGTCACCTACCACGATCCCTGCTACCTCGGCCGGCACAACAAGGTCTACAACGCGCCGCGTGAGCTGATGGAAGCCTCCGGGTCCACGTTGATCGAAATGCCGCGCCACGGTGAACGTTCCATGTGCTGTGGCGCCGGTGGTGCGCGCATGTGGATGGAGGAGCAGCTCGGCAAGCGGATCAACGTCGACCGGGTCGACGAGGGATTGAACACCCTTGCCGCGAACCCCGGGTCCACGCCCGGCAAGATCGCGACCGGTTGCCCGTTCTGCCGGGTCATGCTCAACGACGGTGTCACCGCTCGCCAGGAAAAGGGTGAGGGCGAAGGAGTCGAGGTCGTCGATGTCGCGCAGTTGATGCTCGATGCCATCGATCGGGTGGACACGGCGAAGCTCACCGAGAATCTCACCGTGATTCAGGAGCCGAAAGCTCCTGTGGTCGAAGAGGTTTCCGAACCGGAACCGGAACCGGAGACCGCCGCGCCTGCGGCGAAGTCGGCGCCGACCGGTGGTGGGCTCGCGATGAAGGGGCCGGGCAAGAAGCCCGGCGGCGGGCTGGGCATGAAGGGTGCGGCCAAGGCACCCGGAGCGCAGGCCACGGAAGCGCCTGCGGCCGAAGCCGAGTCGGCAGCCGAGGCACCGGCCGCACCGGTCAAGGGTCTGGCCATGAAGGGACCGGGCAAGAAGCCGGGCGGTGGGCTCGGCATGAAGGGTGCGGCCAAGGCACCCGGAGCCAAGGCCGAAGCGCCTGCGGCCGAAGCGGAATCGGCTCCCGAGGCACCGGCCGCACCGGTCAAGGGTCTCGCTATGAAGGGACCGGGCAAGAAGCCGGGTGGGCTTGGGATGAAGGGTGCCGCCAAGGCGCCTGGGGCCAAGGCGACACCCGCTCCGGAAGCTGAATCCACTGCGGCAGACACCGCGGCGGAAGCTCCCGCGCCCAAGCCCGTCAAGGGGTTGGGGATGAAGGGCGCGGCCAAGGCGCCGGGTGCGAAGGCACCGGCCGCCCCGGTGGCTCCCGCGGAGACCAGCGTCGAAGCGGAAACCGCGACCGCCGAACCGGTTTCGGAACCCACCGAAACCAAGCCGACGATTCCGGCCAAGGGGTTGGCCATGAAGTCCGGGTTCAAGCGTCCCGGTGCGAAGGCACCGGGCGGCTCCGCACCCGCGGCTCCGGCCGAGCCCGCGCCGGCCGCGGAACCTGCCGCGGATTCCGCCGAGGCGGAGTCCACCCCGGCGGCGGAGCCCACTGCGGCAGAGCCGGTTTCGGATCAGCCCGCGAACGGCAACGGTGCCGCCGAATCGGCTCCCCCGGCAGCCAAGCCGGGCGGCCTCGGATTCAAGTCCGGCGCGAAGGCTCCCGGCCGCAAGAGCTGATCGGCACAACTACATAGTTATCCAGCTCGACCCGGATCCGCACGATGGATCCGGGTCGAGCTGTTTCCGTCGATCAACTGGGCGTGCGGATTCCACGAGTCTGGGGACACCGCAAGCCTGCGTTCTGATCAGGCGAATCTGCGCGGCACGCCCTTCCGCATTTAACGAAACACGTGTGGGGAGGCACTGGGGAATGCCTTGCATATAGCGCAATAGCCGCCAGTTCCCTTACGCCACTGTCGATCCCGGCCACGAATAGCTGCGAAATGCGACACGCCCGCAGTGCCTGCGCCGCGGCGCCTTGCCCAGGTTCCAGTCAGCGCCCTATCGTTTTTGGCACATTAGAGCTCGAAATGTTCTCTCTGCCAAAAAGTTTGATACTGATCAGTAAGCCGGCCACTGCTGCTCAGGCTATTAGGAGCGCAATGATCAACAAACGAAAGCTGACAGTTCTCGGGGCCGCAATAGGAATCGCACCCATCCTCGCGGTTCTGGTCCCGGCAGGTACGGCAAGCGCGCACGGATACATCTCGTCACCGGCGAGCAGGCAGGCCCAATGCGCGCAAGGCACCGTGTCCTGCGGACCGATCAAGTACGAGCCGCAGAGCGTCGAAGGGCCGAAAGGTTTGCGCAACTGCCACGGCAACCTTTCCCAATTCGCCGAACTCAGCGACGACAGCAAGCCGTGGAAAGTGCACACCGTCGGTAATTCCGCGTCCTTCACGTGGACCAACACCGCCCGGCACAGCACTTCCAACTGGGAGTACTACATCGGTAACACCCGTGTCGGCGTCGTTCCGGGCAATAACCAGCAGCCCGGCCAAACCGTCACGCACACCGTGAATTTCGGCAGCTTCACCGGTCGCCAGAAACTCCTGGCCATCTGGAACATCGCCGATACCTCCAACGCCTTCTACGCCTGCGTAGACCTCAACATCGGCGGCACCGGCCCCACCTCCACCCCAACCCCCACCACCACGGTGCCCCCCACCACGACGGTGCCCCCGACAACCACAAATCCCCCGACCACCACCCCACCCACCTCGCGCCCCTGGACCGCGGGCACCGCCTATACAGCCGGCAACGAGGTCTCCTACGACGGCCTCCGCTACCTCTGCCGTCAAGCACACACCGCCAACACCGGCTGGGAACCCCCGAACACCCCAGCCCTGTGGCAAAAGCTCTAACCCACCCCCGTCCCGGACCCCGACCCAGTCGAGGCCCGGGACGCCGGCGTGTCCAGCCACCTGCCGCTCGCCGTTACCCAACAAGTGCTGGCACCTGACATCAGTTTTGCTACAGTGCGAGAGACACGACTTGGTTCTGTCTCGCTTCGACCGCCCGTCGGACGCGATGCAATGGTGCGCACCCGCTGGGAGGGCAGATGGATTACGACTGGTCAGCGTTGGATTCGGCGTTTCGGGATGAGGTGCGGGAATTCCTCGACACGAAGCTGACGCCGGAGTTGCGCCAGGCGGGGCGGCTGGCAACGAGCGTGTATCCGGACCACGAGGCGAGCATGGCGTGGCAGGGGATTCTGCATGAGCGTGGCTGGGCGGCGCCGGCCTGGCCGGTGGAGTTCGGGGGTTGCGATTGGAGCCTGACGCAGCACTACATCTTCAATCGGGAGTCCACGTTGGCGGGGGCGCCCGCGCTGTCGCCGATGGGGATCAAGATGGTGGCGCACGCGATCATCGCCTACGGGACGGCGGAGCAGAAGGCGTTCTATCTGCCGCGGATCCTGACCGGGGAAGTCTTTTTCTGCCAGGGGTATTCGGAGCCGGAGGCGGGGTCGGATCTGGCGTCGCTGACCATGGCCGCCGTCGAGGACGGCGATGATCTGGTCTGCACCGGCAGCAAGATCTGGACAACCCATGCGACGGAAGCGAATTGGATCTTCTGCCTGGTGCGTACCTCGCGGGCGGGAAAGAAGCAGCAGGGCATCACGTTCCTGCTGATCGATATGAATACGCCGGGCATCGAGATTCGGCCGTTGGTGATGACGTCGGGTGAGCAGGTGCAGAACCAGGTCTTCTTCGACAACGTCCGGGTGCCGAAGCGCAATGTGCTCGGGCAGATCGACGAGGGGTGGACTGTCGCGAAGTACCTGCTCGTGCACGAGCGCGGCGGGGCCATGGCGCCGTTCCTCCAGGCGATGGCCGAGGAGATCGGCGTCGAGGCAGCGAAACAGCCTGGGCCGGATGGTAATTCGCTGATCGATGATCCGGCGTTCGCGGCGCGGCTGGCGGAGGCGCGGATTCGCACCGAGGTGCTGGAAATCCTGGAGTACCGCACGATTTCGGCGATGGCGCGGGGACACAATCCGGGACCGGCTTCCTCGATGTTGAAGATTCTGGCGACCGAGCTGAGCCAGAAACTGACCGAACTGGCCTTGGCCGCAGCCGGTCCGCGCGGACGCGTGTATCAGCCGCACGCCACGAAACCGGGTGGACCGATCGCGGAGTTCAGCCCACCGGCAGACGACTACCGCAGCGGTGCGCCATGGCAGGCCGTCGCGCCGCTGCGCTACTTCAACGACCGAGCGGGCTCGATCTACGCGGGCAGCAACGAGATTCAGCGAAACATCCTCGCCAAAGCAGCATTGGGGCTCTGATGGACTTCACCCTTACCGACGAGCAGGAATTGCTCCGCACCGCGATCGCCGGATTCCTCGGCGCCCGCTACGAATTGGCGAAGAGCCGCACCGCGGTCAAGGTCGGCGCCGGTTGGCAGCCCGCCGTGTGGCGCGGATTCGCCGACGAGCTCGGCATTCTGGGCGCGACCCTGCCCGAGCGGGTGGACGGGATGGGCGGCGGCCCGGTCGAATTGATGGTGATCGCCGAGGAACTCGGGCGGGCGCTCGTGGTCGAACCGTTCGTGGACACGGTCGTCGTCGGCGCGGGATTGCTCAACCGATCCGGTGGTGATCGCGCCGATGCGCTGCTGCGCCAGATCGTGTCCGGCGACGTTCGCACCGCGTTCGCCGCGCTGGAACCGACCTCGGGTCAGACGCTGCACGACGTGTCGACAACCGCACGGCGCGACGGTGATTCGTGGATCATCAACGGCACGAAAACCGTCGTGACCAGTGCGCCGCTGGCGACTCACCTGCTGATCACCGCCCGCACCTTCGGTAGCCGCCGCGACCAGCACGGCATCTCGTTGTTCTGCACCGACTTCGACGCGGACAACCCACCGGCCGGCGTCGAGGTGCACCCGTACCGCACCATCGATGACCGCGTCGCCGCCGACCTCGTCTTCACCGACTTCCACCTGCCCGCCGATACATTGCTCGGCGTCGAAGGCACGGCTTGGGTCGCCATCGAACCCACCATCGACGAAGCCATCGCGGCCATTGCCGCCGAAGCCGTCGGCTGCATGCGCAAGGTCCTCGCCGACACCCTCGAATACGTCAAGCAGCGCAAGCAATTCGGCCAGCCCATCGGCAGTTTCCAAGTCCTGCAACACCGCATGGTCGACATGTACATGGAACTGGAACAAGCCATCGCCGCCGTCTACCTGGCGATCCACTCCCTCGAAGCCGACCCCCCGGCCCGGGCTCGCGCCGTCTCCGCCGCCAAGGTCACCGTCACCCGAGCCGCCCGCTTCCTCGGCCAGAACGCCGTCCAACTACACGGCGCCATGGGCATGACCGAAGAACTGGCCATCGGCCACTACTTCAAGCGCCTCACCGCCATCGAACACGAATTCGGCTCCGACGATCACCACCTCACCCGCTACGCGGCGCTGACCCGTCCCTAGCCCTGGCGCTGACCTGCCGAAAGGTACACACTCCTCGACATCAGAACTAGTTCTGATGTACTGACCGTATGAGCGCAACAGCCACCTGGTCGGAGTTCCTACGCGATCCGAACCGGGTCATCGAGGCGATGGAGGAGAGCGGGGACGTGATCCTCGTTCGCCGCGCCGCGCCGCCCGTGCGGCTCTCCGATGCGGCCGAGTCGGCGGCAACCGAGGAGACCCTCGGTGCGCTGACCCAACTGCTGGCGATCGCGCTCGATGACGAGATCCTCGAACGACTGGTGGGTCGGCTGACCATCACGTTCCCTGGATCGAGCTGCTGCCCGAGTCCGAACGGACCGAGTTCGTCGCCGATTTCCTCAACCACGCACGGGGCGGGCTCGCCGTCGGGCGCCTCGCCGGCCTGACCGCCACCCTGGCCGCGTGGCGGGATACCGCTACGGCACATGCCGACCCGCGGATCCGCATCGACGGCACCGACCTCAATTTCCTCGACAAGCCGGTGGTGGTGCGCGACCCAAGGGGCGGTGAGTGGGCAAGCGGCAAGATGTGCCCCGGCCACTCAAACGATCCGAATACGAACTCGCCTTCATCACCAGCGAGGCCCAGAAGGGCTGGATCGATAACTAGCAGGGGTTGCGCTCGCCGAGCTTGACTACGGACAGAACTGCGTCGCCCTCTCCGATCGATACGCCGGGGGCGGGGGTTTGGGAGACGACGATCCAATTCGCGTCCAGCACCTGCATGCGGCCTTTTCCGGTGGCATCGGTCGACCTCGAATACCAGACTCCACTTTCTTGGATCTTGTTCTGTGCTGCTTGAAGGTTCATGCAGACCACGTTCGGCATCGGTGCCCGTGCCGCAGGCGCGGGTTGCGCAGGGGGCGGCGGCGCAGGGGCGGGAGATGGTGGAACTGGTTGCTGGACAGTTGTTTTGGGGAGTTGAATGGCCGGCGTGACAACGGTTGAACTCGTCGGTGCCGCAAGCGATGTGCTCGCGGCGACCACGGCCTTACCTTTTTCGCTATCCGCCGCGCAGCCGGTGGCGGCAATCACGACCAAACCACAGACACCCGCGATCACAAACCCCCGCGTGTTCCGCGCGACTGCGCACTCTCGCTGCGCCCCATCGGTATTCGAATGCGCCGGTCGATACGCCATCATGCCGTTCCTGCTCCCCTGTAGCGAATGAGAAGGCAAACCTACTGCCGAACCACCCACCGGCGATGTCCATCGATTACCCGACACAGCAGGGGGACCACGAAATCTCAGGCTGCCTAGCTGCGGCGATATACACATATGGTCGCGTAAGAGACCTATTCTGCACGACATCACCACACCGCTGATGTGAGCCGCTAGCACCCTTCGAACGCGGCCTTGACGTAGCCGGCGGACTGATAGACGTAGTCGTAAGCCCACCGCGCCACGGACAGTCGCGGCTCCGGATCGACGAAGAGAAGCTCTCCGCCCCAACACTTTCCGAGAATGTAGCGAGCCCGCGAAATGTGCGGAGTGAAGGTGACGACGATGACCCGGCGCCAGCCACCGGCCCGCGCCATCCGGGCCAGTTCACGCCCCTCACCGCGGGTGGTGCGCGGCGACGGATCGAAACACACCACCTCGAAGCTGTAGCCACCGTGGCAGATTCGATTGATCATCGCGCTGTGCTCGTAGGGATTGGAGACGAGGACGCGCGGGGCCAGACCGTCGTGGGCCATTCGTAGGGCCAGCCGCTCGCGCCCGTCGTGCGCCCCGCCGAGCACGAGAATGGCGTCGGCGGCGACCGGGGTATCGGTGCGCGGCCGGACGTAAACGGGCCACAACGCGGTCACCGCAACGGCCACCACGAGGACGAGGACCAGCCCGGCCCAACCCCATCGGCGACGTCGCATCCGATCGATGCTAGCGGGATCATCGCAGGTCAGGGCATCCAGCCCGATATATGTCGCCACATGTACACCTACCGTTGCCGTGACCCTTGCCTCGGTGACGCGGGGTGGCCACCGGCGGGGCTTATCAATCGATCATGCGATGCACAGTCTTCGGAACCGGGTACCTCGGGGCCACGCACGCGGCGTGCATGGCCGAGCTGGGGCATGACGTCATCGGGGTGGATGTCGACCCGGGCAAGGTCGCGAAGCTGTCCGATGGCGTGGTGCCGTTCTACGAACCCGGACTCGAGGATGTGCTGCGGCGCAATCTCGACACCGGCAGGCTGCGATTCACCACCTCCTACGCCGAGGCGGCGGCCCACGCCGACGTGCATTTCCTCGGCGTGGGCACGCCGCAGAAGAAGGGCGAGTACGCCGCCGACCTGAAATACGTGCACGCCGTGGTGGACACGCTCGCGCCGATGCTGGAGCGGCCGTCGGTGATCATCGGCAAGTCGACGGTGCCGGTCGGCACGGCCGCGGCGCTCGGTGTCCGGGCCCGGCAGCTGACGTCGACCGACGTCGAGGTCGCCTGGAACCCGGAATTCCTGCGCGAGGGCTTCGCGGTGAAGGACACGCTGCGCCCGGATCGTCTTGTGCTGGGCGTGGATCGGGAGCGCGCCGCCGCGGTCTGGGTCGAGGACATGGTGCGCGAGATCTACGCGGACCTGATCGCCGACGAGGTGCCGTTCCTCTTGACTGATTTGGCCACAGCCGAATTGGTGAAAGTCTCGGCGAATGCCTTTCTGGCAACGAAGATTTCGTTTATCAACGCAGTATCGGAAGTTTGTGAGGCGACCGGCGCCGACGTGACGATGCTCGCCGACGCACTCGGCTACGACGCCCGCATCGGCCGCCGATTCCTCAATGCCGGACTGGGTTTCGGCGGCGGTTGCCTGCCGAAGGATATTCGGGCGTTCATGGCGCGCTCCGGTGAACTCGGCGCCGACCACGCGGTGGCATTCCTGCGCGAGGTGGACAACATCAACATGCGCCGCCGCACCAAGGTGGTGGACATGGCCGCGCGCGCCTGCGGCGGTTCGCTGCTCGGCGCGAATGTCGCGGTGCTCGGCGCGGCGTTCAAACCGGAATCCGACGATGTTCGCGATTCGCCCGCGCTGAATGTGGCCGGCATGATCCAGTTGCACGGCGCAGTAGTGACGGTGTATGACCCTAAGGCGCTGGAGAATTCACGCCGGGTGTTCCCGACGCTGAACTACGCGACCTCGGTCGCCGAGGCGTGTGAGCGAGCCGACGTTGTGTTGGTCCTCACCGAATGGGACGAGTTCACCGCACTGCGGCCGGAGGATTTGAATCGGGTAGTTCGGACAAAGTCGATCATCGACGGACGGAATTGTCTCAATCGGGCCAACTGGCGAGCCGCCGGATGGGTGTACGCGGGACTTGGTACGCCGTAGAGTTGCGTCGCGAAGGCGGGGTCTACGTCTGGACGAATAGTCCTGCCGTATGCACAGGCGCTCGTCGACGGTATGGTCCGGGGAGCGGGCCTTCGCGCTGGCTCGCATGTCGTGAAGTGTGAACGAGATGGGCAGCTGATGAGTTCGGTACTGGGAGTTTCGGTGGGGGCCGGCGCTGTCCGTATGGCGCGACCACACACCGCGAACCCCCACGGGCACGTCGAGGCGCATTCGTTCGATCTGCAGACCATTCCGGTGGGCGAGCAGACCGTGGAGGAACTGGCCGCCGAGGCGATCGGCGTCACGCTGGAGACCACCCCGGGCATCACCGCGACCGCCATCGCCTACCGCAGCGAGCAGCATGCGCGCGCGGTCCGCGCGGCCATGGCGCGCCAGCAGCTGACCAATTACGAACTCGTCCCCGAGGTCGTCGCCGCGCTCGAATTCGCCCAGTCCACCGGCGATATCCGCGGCATCTCCTCACTGGTCGTGTACGACCTCGGCAGCTCCGGGCTCACCGTGAGCGTCGTCGACACCCAGTCCCGCGAGGTCCGCCACAGCGAACGCACCAGCGATATCAGCGGCGACTACCTGGACTCGCTGATCCGCGAACAGCAGATCGCCTCCGGCCGGATCGCGCATCCGCCGGACGCGGCCGGCCTGGCCGTGCTGGACGGACTGTGTCGCGAGGCCAAGGAACAACTCTCCTCGAACACCGCCGTGGCGCTGCCCAGCGAGCAGGGCCTGGTGTTGCTGGCGCAGGAGAACTTCGAGTCGCTGATCATGCTGGCGATCGAATCGTCGGCGCGGATGGCGCGTGATGTGATCACCCGCTCCGATCGCCCGGTGCACGGCGTGCTCGCGATCGGCGGCTGCGCCCGGATTCCGCTGGTGGCCAGGGTTCTCGAACGGTGGATGGGCGTTCCGGTGATCGTGCCGGAGAGCCCGGAGACGGTCGTTGCCCGGGGTGCCGCGCTGCTGGCCCGCCCGGTCCTGCCGGAGCCCGTGGCCGCGCCCACGTCGCTCGACCCCGAATTGTCGCCCGCCTGGTTGTCCGCCCCGCCGAAGCGCCGCAAGCGCGAGATCAGCGGCGCGGTGCTGACCGTCAGCGCCCTCGCGGTGGTCGCCGCGATCGGGCTCGGCCTCGGCTACGGCCCGCAGGTGCTGCAACGGGATTCGCACAGCGAAGGCTCGCCCTCGGCGCCGACCACCACCGCGCCGCGCACCACCAGCCTCGCCCCGCAGATCGCGGTCGCACCCGCGACACCGACCGAGTCGGCTGCGGAATCGGTCGCCGCGCCCCCGCCGCGCCGCCAGACCACCACCGAGCCGCCGCCACCCGCGCCCGGCCCGAACACCATTGTCGTGCCCGGCCTTCCGCCGATCGTGGTACCGACCATCCCGCCCGAGGTCTTCCCCTTCCCCCCGCCGCGCTGATCGGCCGTCCGGCAACTGAACGCGAGTTGAACCCTCGCGACCCCGGCTGTGTACTCGGCCACACAATCGCGCCGCACACCTGCTGATTTCCCGCAAACGAAATCGCATGCTATTTGCTGTGCGGGAAATCGAGCGGTGTGCGGCGACGGTTGGGCGCGGAATCAGTTGCGCGCGTGCCGGGCTCGGCGCTGGGGCTCGATGTGCTCGCGCTTGCCGAACGGTTTCGCGAGGATGACCGCGATGGCCGTGGTCAGCGGAACCGACAGGGCGAGCGCGATGCCGCCGACCGACGAACGGGCGATCTCGATGGCGACCGCATCCCCGGTCAGCACATCACGAATGGACCGCCCCGCCACGCTGAACAACATCAGCAGCGGCAACGCGCCACCGGCGTAGGCGAGCACCAGCGTGTACACGGTGCTGGCGATGTGGTCACGCCCGACGCGCATCGCCGCGGTGAAAACCTCACGCCGAGTGGCCGACTCGTCGATCGCCGCCAGCTCGAACGCGGCCGACGCCTGCGTGATGGTGACGTCGTTGAGCACACCGAGCGAGCCGATGATGAACCCGGCCAGCAGCAACCCGGTGATGCTGACGTGCTCGATATAGGTTGCGACGTTGGTGTTCTGTTCCTCGGACAACCCGGTCAGATGGGTCATCTTGATCGCCACCCAGGACAACCCCGCCGCGACGATCATCGAGGTCAACGTACCCAGCAATGCCGAACTCGTCCGCAGATTCACCCCGTGCGCCAGATACAGCACGGCATACAGAATCAGCGCACCCGACACCAGCGCGACCGGAATCGCCGGTTTGCCGTCCAACAGCGCGGGCAGCAGGAACATCACCAGCACCGCGAAGGCGAACACCAGCCCGAGCAGTGCCCGCAGCCCGCGCCAGCGCGCGACCACCACGATCACCACGACGAACACCGCCACGATCAGCATCAACGGCAGCCCGCGCGAATAATCTTCGAACGAATACATCGGGGTGCCGCTCGGATCGGCCTGCCGCACCAGCCGGAGCTTGTCGCCGGCGTGCAGATCGGGTTGTCCTGGGCCGGGCGGGATTTCGAGCAGCGTCCGGTTGCCCTTGTGCGGCCCGGACTCGATGTCGATCACGCTGCGCTGGCAGGTGTAGGCATTGACCGGCGGCGCGGTCGGCTTGTCCGCGAACACCTTGCCGATCGAGGGGCTGCCGCACGGCCCGATGTCTTGCAGGACCACCGTGCCCGCCTCGGTCTGCACCGCACCGCCGCCGGCGTTCTGCATCGGCAGCGGAATGTCGATGTGCTGTTTGCTCGGCCACAGCAGGACGGCGGCGACTAGCACGACGACGCCGATGACGGTGAGCAACCCGACGACGACACGGGCGGCGTTGTCACCGATCGCGATCGGACCGGAGTGGTCGTGGTGATGGTGATGCTCGGTCATGGCTGCGCGGGGCTCCTACCCTGTCCGTCGAAATCGCTGGGTGGTTCCCAGCGGGCAGGGACGGCGCTGTTCAGCCCGAGTCGGCTGCCCGCAGCAGAGCTTAAAGGATTTCATTTTCAAAAGCGGGGTGGCGACCGGAAAGCCGGGCCGGAGTCGGCGCGCAGGCCGGAAAAGGGTTCGGAGGGGGCGGCGGAGAGCAGGGGGATGTCTCCGCCGCCCACAGGCCGGCGGCCCAGGGGGGTAGGCGGCCGAACCCGAGACCGGGTTAACCCAGGGGGGTAGGCAACCCGGCCGGGCACTCGAAAGTGCCGAGTCCTACTGTACACAAAAGTACTTCTAATGCGCTAGCTAGTCTCCAAACTTCGCATATATCCATACATTCGGTCGGTTTAAGAGCTATAAGCGGGGCGACTCAGACGGTAGGACCGTTCTGCGGACTATTGCCGATAGCTCGACAGGAAGTTGCCGAAACGTTCGATGGCCACCGCGAGGTCCCTGGCCCACGGCAGCGTGACGATCCGCAGATGATCATGATCGGGCCAGTTGAACCCGGTCCCCTGCACCATCAGGATCTTCTCCTGTAGCAGCAGATCCAAGATCAGCTTCGAATCATCGTGGATCTCATGGACATTCGGATCCAGCCGGGGGAACGCGTACAGCGCGCCCTTCGGCTTCACGCACGACACACCGGGGATCATGTTCAGCCGCTCCCACGCGACATCGCGCTGCTCGAGCAGTCGCCCGCCGGGCAGGATCAGATCCTCGATGCTCTGATGTCCGCCGAGTGCGACCTGAATCGCATGCTGCGCAGGCACATTCGGGCACAGCCTGGACGAGGCGAGCAGATCGATGCCCTCCAGCAGACCGGACGCGTGATCCTTCGGGCCGGTGATGGCCAGCCAGCCCGCGCGATACCCCGCCACCCGGTACGCCTTGGACAGCCCGTTGAACGTGAGGCACAACAGATCTGGCGCCACCGAGGCCAGCGAAATGTGCTTGGCGTCGTCGTAGAGGATCTTGTCGTAGATCTCGTCGGCGAGCAGCAGCAGCTGATGCTTACGCGCTATATCGGCGAGTTGCTGGAGAATTTCCGCAGAATATACGGCGCCGGTCGGATTATTCGGATTGATCACCAAAAGGGCCTTGGTCTTGTCGGTGATCTTCGATTCGATATCGGCGATGTCGGGCTGCCAGTTGCTGGACTCGTCGCACAGATAGTGCACCGGCGTGCCGCCGGCCAAACTCGTCATCGCGGTCCACAGCGGATAGTCGGGCGCGGGGATCAGTACCTCGTCGCCATTGTCGAGCAGGGCCTGCATGGTGATGGTGATCAGCTCGGAGACGCCGTTGCCCAGGTAGACGCTGTCCACGTCGAGTTCGGGGAAACCGGGCACCAGCTCGTAGCGGGTGACGATCGCCCGCCGGGCGGACAGGATGCCCTTGGATTCGGAGTAGCCCTGCGCATACGGGAGCGCCGCGATGATGTCGCGCATGATCACGTCGGGGGCCTCGAACCCGAACGGGGCCGGGTTGCCGATGTTGAGCTTGAGGATCCGGTGCCCCTCCGCCTCCAGCCGTGCTGCCTGCGCGTGTACCGGTCCACGAATTTCGTAGACGACATTCTGCAGCTTCGTGGACTGCTCCAGAACGCGCGGCGGGCGATGCGGTAGATGACTTGGGCTCACCCGTCCTATGGTGCCACCCGTCGCAACCGGATATAGCCCCGCTCGGTACCAATTGCCCGCATTTCACTGGCACGACGCGAGCGTGTCGGCCGTCTTATCCGCCGATGTGATGAGGACCTCAGGAAGCGGGGTTGCCAGGCGGTATCCCTTTCGCGGCCGTCGCGCCGCAGAATTCCTCGATTCGCTCGTCCAGGAAGCGCGCCTCGATCACGTTCCGGAAGGCGGGATCGGCGATCCGGCGGCGGACTCCGGTCAGTCGCTCCTCCAGTGGGGCGATGCGTTTGTCCTCGGCGAGGCCGAGGACGGGGCTCAGCGCTTCGGCCGCGCCCTCCAGGCTGCCGTTGATCAGGTGCGCGGCCGCACAATCCACTCGGGCCAGTGACTCGGCTCCGTACGACCGTTGCTCGGACGGACCACTCGAGTACAGCTCGATGGCCCGCTGCGTGGCGGCGAGCGCAGGTGCCGCCAGCCCGAGATGAATGTAGGTCGCACCGGCGTAGTACTGGGCCTTCGCGGCGTTGAAGCCGAACACGCCGCCCACTTCGTCGTGCAGTGTGTCGGTTCCCGCCGCCTCGCGGGCATCGTCGGCGGCGCGGATGCAGCGGTCGGCTTCGGCCGAACTGCCGAGCTTCGACCAGATCCGGGCCTCGATATTGAGCAGTCGCACTTTTGCCGTCGCCGACTCCGCGAACTGCTGGCCGCTCTGCGCCAGCAGCACCCCGCGCCGCGGTCGCTCCGACCAGTACTCGATGAGCGCGTGCATACCACGGGTCCACGCCCGTAACCCGTTGTGCTCGCACAGTTCCGAGTAGGCCCAGGCCGCTCTGATCTGTTCGCCTGCCGCGTCGTAATAGCCGAGGTCGGTACTGGCATTGGCGAGCAGACCCGACAGGGTGCCCGCCACCAGGTACAGGTGGCTGGTATCCGTCGGGCGCTGATGTCCCTCCAGCAACCGATAGACCCGGCGTCGTACCCGCAGCATCTCGACCATCATCGGCACCGGGGGGACATGCACATAGTCGTTCGCGATGCGGGTCACATCGGCGTCAAGCTGTTCCAAGGTGGTCGCACCCACATTCGTGCTCTCCGCCTGGCCGGCGTGCTCGCTGGCCTCATGGGCAGCCGCCATGATCAGATCCCTCTCCGAAATCTCTGCTAACGCATCACCTCTCATCGCACCGGCGTCTATGAGAGCCAAAAGGTCCGCGTCGCTCGAATATTGGGCGCGCGCCGAGGTATCGGCGGGCGCGTCGAACTCCGGTGCGGTCGGTCGATCGGCCACCGGCTGATCGACCATTGCCGCAAACCGTGCCCGCACAACATCGTCCGACCTGGCCAGGGAGGTATCGAGAGCGGCTTGATTGATCGGACGTGGATGGACCCGGACGCCGCCGGCCTCCCACTTCGACACCAGGCGTTCGTGTACCCCGAGGTGGGCCGCGAACTGCCGGATGCTCATGCGCTTGGCATCGCGAAGGGCACGGGCCTCTTTACCTGACCATTGCCGGACCACGATGTCATCCCTTCCGAACGAACTCTTTCCCAGGGTACGAGGGGTTTGTGAGCACGGCCACATACGAAATAGAGCTGGTATCAGAGTCATCCGAAACGACTCTGCTTCCCAGGGGCAGCGGAAGGGCAGCAGAAGGCGGGCGTGCGGGCAATACCGCATCGTCCCCGCACCCTGGACCCTGGAGGGCGGGAGGCAAGGAGTTCGCCGTGAATGTGGAGAAACTCAGGACTGTCGACGATTGGGTGGCGTTTTACCGGCATGAGTTCGGGCTACCGGTGGCAGAGCGTGGCGGGTTCGTCATGCTGCCGATCACCAGCCGCGTCTGCGTCGTCCACTTGCCAACCGCTCGTGCCGAAAAGGTGCGGGACGCACTGGATCAGCAAGGGACCAGGGGGCCCATGCTGGCCAGGCAGATCCGGTGGAGCTTTCTCGCCGAACCGGACAGTCGGCCGGGAACGCAGGTATTGGAGGTGCTCAATCGTCTCGATATCGGCATTCCCGCCATCGGCAGTGCCGTGATGTTGCCGACCGGCCTCGGACGGTGGACCCGGGAAGGGTGCTTCTGGGTATCCCCGCCGAGACGCGGCGACACGCTGCCACCGCTATCCGTCGTCATCACGACGGCGCTGGCGGTGGGAGCGGGTGGCGGGGACTGATCACGCGCCGCGATCGGTTCCCGTTGCCGCCCGGTGCCGGGCCGGGCCGAGTCCGCCCCTATTTTCGGCAGTCGACGGGGCGGACTCGGGCCGGTGTCACTTCGCCGATCCGATCCTGAACTCACGCTGGAGCGAGCCAAGGCGAGGAAGTCGCTTTAGTGTTGGGCGATGGGGAGCGATCGGCTGAGCGACCTGCGTGGGACGTACCAGGTGCGTGCGCACCAGGTCGTTCCCGCGTCGGCCGCCGCTTTCACCGGCCTGGATGTGCTGCGCTGCTTCGGGTTCGATGTGCTGGAGCCGAATCCGGTGCGGCGCAGGAAGATTCCGGGCGGGACAGTGAAGATCGTGTTCGCGTTGGAAGGCACGTTCGAGGGACGCAAGCTGGATCCCACCGCGCTGGTCGTCGGGTTGCATGATCGGGCGGGGACGGCCGGGCATGCTATTTCCGTGGGCGATCCGCCGACGACAACGCGGATCGCGCGATCACCCATGCGGTCCGGGAGTTGCGGCGGTCGAAGGGGACACTGCCGGTCGCAGCGGTGGCAGCCGAAAGCGGTTGGAGCGAACGACATTTCCGGCGACGGTTCGCCGAGCAAGTCGGGCTGCCACCGAAGGACTACGGCTCACTGCTGCGCTTCTCCGCGGCCCTCACCGCATTGACCCGAGATCCCCGGCGCGACATGTGCCGTCTCGCGGGCGATTTCGGCTACTACGACCAATCCCACCTGATCCGGGATTTCCGGCGCTTCGCCGGTGCGCCGCCGGGCCGGCTGCTCGGCTGAGCATGTCCTATTCGTCCAATACCGCGGCACTGGGTGCGCCGTAGCGTTCCGCGCACCTCGACCGCGAAGGAACCTCCACGATGTCCGCTGCACCGATCACCGTGCGGGTGGCCGCGCTCGGCATTGCCATCCACGCGATCAACCATGTTCTCGTCCTGGTGTTCTCGCCGTTCAGCTGGAACGTCGGCACCGTCTTCCACCTGATCCACGCACCGCTCTATGCCGCGCTGGTGTGGCCGGTTCTGCTCGGCAAGAACTGGGCGCGCATCCTCATCACGTTCTTCCTCGGCGGTCAGTTCCTCGGCCGATTCGTCGTGTGGGTGATGTTTCCCAGTGCCGGTGCGCATCTGGCCTTGATCGGCGGGTGGGCGCTGTCGATCGTCGTGCTCACATTGCTGTGGGCGGCGGGTTCGAGTCGGCGGCACTTTCGGCGGGCACGTGGGCGGGTGCAGACTCCGTCGGCCGCGGAAGTGACCGAGTAGCAGTCACCTTCGTCGAACGAACAGCGCTAGCGGGATTTCGCGGCGTCCACGATTTCGGCGGGCAGCGGGAAGTTCAGGTACGACTTCGACGGCGTCGGACCGCGTTGTCCCTGGTACTTCGAGCCCGTGGTGGCGCTGCCGTACGGGTGCTCGGCCGGACTGGTCAGCCGGAGCAGGCACAACTGGCCGATCTTCATGCCGGGCCACAGGGTGATCGGCAGGTTGGCCACGTTCGACAGCTCGAGCGTGATGTGGCCGCTGAACCCGGGATCGATGAAACCGGCGGTCGAGTGAGTCAGCAGGCCGAGCCGGCCGAGACTCGACTTGCCCTCCAGCCGACCCGCCAGATCGTCCGGCAGCGAGCACACCTCGAGCGTGGAGCCGAGCACGAACTCGCCTGGGTGCAGCACGAACGGCTCGCCGGGGGCGGGCTCGACCAGGCTGGTCAGCTCGTCCTGGCGTTGCGCGGGATCGATGTGGGTGTAGCGGGAGTTGTCGAACACCCGGAACATCCCGTCCAACCGCACGTCGATACTCGACGGCTGGATCAGGCTCTCCAGGAGCGGCTCGACGCCGAGACGCCCAGCGGCGATCTCCGCACGGATGTCACGATCGGAAAGCAGCACGCCGAGCAGCGTAGCGCCTGCTCGTGCGCGCTCGTCAGGCGCTACGCGGGTGCGCGCCTTTTCGGCGCGCGGCGAGTCAGCGAGGCCGATACTCTCGCATTCGTTCGGGCGCCGAGGCCCGCGACCGAAGGGATGAGCGCATGACCGAGGCATCATTGTTCGATCTGACCGGCCACGTGTCCGTCGTCACCGGCGGCAATTCCGGCATCGGTCTCGGCTTCGCCCGCGGACTCGCCCGGGCCGGCGCCGACGTCTGCATCGTCGGCCGCAACCCCGAACGCAACGCCGATGCCGCCGACATCCTGCGGGCCTACGGCGGGCGGGTGCTCGCGCTGTCCTGCGACGTCGGCGACGAGCAACAGGTGATCGACACCATCGCCAGGACCGCCGACGAACTCGGCCGCATCGATTCGTGTTTCGTCAATGCCGGTGTGCCGCAGGGTGTCACGCCGTTCCTGGAGATGGACCTCGCCGAGTTCCGCCGGATCACCTCGATCAACCTCGACGCCGCCTTCGTCACGCTGCGCGAGGCCGCGAAGGTGATGGTGGCCCAGGGCGACGGCGGCAGCCTCGTCGGCACCGCCAGTCTCGCTGCCCGGCAAGGCGTTCCGCGCGGGCAGGGGTACGCGGCGAGCAAGGCCGGGTTGATCGCCATCATGAACTCGATCGCCGTCGAACTCGGCAAGCACGGCATCCGGGCCAACTCGGTGCTGCCCGGATGGGTCGAAACCCCGATGACCGACGGCATTTTCGGGTGGGACAGGTTCCGTGATCGGGTGCAGCCGCGTATTCCCGCGAAGCGGTGGGGACGGCCGACCGACTTCGAGTCGGTCGCGGTGTATCTGGCCAGCCCGGCCAGTTCGTATCACACCGGCGACACCCTGCTGATCGATGGCGGTTACAGCATGTTCTGACGCGCGCGGGTCGCGCTCCTCAGCCAATCCTCAGCGTCGGGATGGGATCGTGGGATGGGTGACCACGAATTCCCCACCGGGCCGGAGCTGGAATCTGGTCCACACACTCGCCGTGTCGGCCGCCGTACTCGCCGCTTTCGCCGTCGGATTGACGAGCAACGTCATCGGGAAGGACGGGCTCACCGCGATCGACACTCCGATCGCGGACTGGGCCGTCGCGCATCGCAACGGCACGCTGACACCGCTCGCGAAAATAGTCAGCAACCTCGGTGGCACCGTCGCGATGACCATCCTGGCGGCGGTGGCCTTGGTCGCCTTCGCGACCCGCGGGTACCGCCGCGAGGCCGCACTGATCGTCGTCACCGGCCTCGGCGCCTGGGTGCTGGTGGACGGCGGCAAGAACCTCATTGCCCGGCCGCGACCGCCGATTGTCGATCACCTCATCGTCAAAACGAATTTCGCCTATCCGTCCGGACACAGCCTCGGTTCGATCGTCGTGATCAGTACCCTCGCCATCTTGCTGATCCCTCGGCTGCGCAAGCCTGCCGCCCGCTGGGTCGCCGCCATCGCTGCCGCCATCTTCGTTGCCGCAGTGGGTCTTTCCCGCATCTACCTGGGGGTCCACTGGTCGACGGATGTGCTCGGCGGCTGGTCGCTCGGCGCACTGTGGGTCATCCTGTGCTTCGGCGCCTACCTATACTTGGCCCAACGGCAAGATAGTGGCGCCGCCGGTCACTAGCGCTACAAGATCCAGCCGGTGCGCCGCATACCGAACTCGACGCCCGCACCGTTAGCCTTCACCCTCGTGCCAGCACCCAACTCATGCCCCGATCACATCTGTGCGGTCGTCTTCGACTGGCGGGGCACACTCGTCTCGGAACTGACTCCGCAAGACTGGGCCCGAGAGGCGCTACGCCGGGTCGACCACGACGACAGCGATGAGGCGGTCAACACACTTCTCCACGATATTCGGACGGCCGCTGGCGAACCGAACCGCCTTCAGTGCCCGCAGGGCAATACCAGCTACAAACGACACAAAGAGACCTTCGACACGGTGTTCGCGGACGCTGGGCTCGACACGTGCCTCGCCGAGGCGCTGTTCGCGGTGGATTCCGATCCGAAATACAACATGTTCGCCGTCGACGCGGCAGACACACTCGCCGCGCTGCGCGACGAAGGTTGCAAGATCGGCATTCTGAGCAACATCCATTTCGATATCCGCCCAGAGTTCGCCGAAGCGGGATTGTTTGCGTCGATCGACGCCTTCGTGCTGTCGGGCGAGCGTGGAATCCAGAAGCCCGACCCCGCGATATTCGAACTGATGCTGAAGGAACTCGATACTCCTGCGGAGCAAACCCTCATGGTCGGCGACCGCTTCACCCGCGACGGGGCCGCAGCCGCCGTCGGAATGCCGACCCTGCTCGTCCCCGCCCTGACCAACCATGAAAAACGTCAACTCCACCTGGTTACGAACACAGTCGGGATCAGGCAGGGTCGGTCTGTAGAGGCCGCTTCTGGCTGATTCAAGGGCGCCTCATCGCGCGCTCGATCGCACAGAGTCCCACGTCAACTGCGCTGGGCTGCGCTCGACCGCGCAGCTCAGCGACCAGATCGCGCACTGTCGGATGGTTGTAGACATACTGCGGTGCGAGGAAGGCAGCCTGCTGGAGCTGGTGGACCGCAGCCGCATCATTTTTGAGCTGGCCATGGGCGCGAGCGACTTCGATGCGGTAGCGAGTGCGACGCTCCTTCGAAGTCACGCCTGCCAGGTTGAGGCCACCGTGATGTTTGAGGGCGATGTCAGGCTGGCCGAGTGCCACGGCGATCTCGGCAGCGTGAATCTCACAGTTGGTCGGCCCGAATACGGTCTGAAAGTCGTTGCGGTCGACGCCGAGCCGAGTCGCGACCGCCTCTGCTTCCGCAAGGTATTTCCAGGCGTTCGCGGCATCGTGCAGGCGTGCCGCTGCTACGGCGCACCGTAGGTGCAACGCTCCCCAGAGCGAAAGTACTTGCGGTGTCGGGGTCGACATCAGTTTTTGCAGCTCGGTCAACGCGGCCTCGGCGACGGTGAGCGCCTCGTCGACGGTATCCGGGCCCAACAGCGCTCCGCAGCGATCCCACGCCGAGCACGCGCTCATCAGCGGATCGTCGAGCCTGGCCGCAGCGGTCGCCGCGTTCTCGACCGCGGTCCAAGCCAGGTCCGGATAGCCGAGCTGTTTGAGGACCATACGAGCAACATGCGATGTCTCGATGATCAGCCCGTCGACCACATCCCGTTCGGGTCCCGATGACAGTAGAGCGCCAGTGTTCAGCGACTCGGTCAAGCCGGGTAATTGCCGCATGACCTCGAGCAGATTTGCCGCCTGCCGGCGCCGAGTGATCCGGTCGACCTCCACACGCAAGTCGGTCAGCAGCATCGGAGCGGTCACCGGATGCAGGCCGGGGTGCTCGGACAAGCACAAGCTGGTGCGGCGCAGCGCGGTGCGAAGCGCGGGGACCGCGCTGTGCCCGACATCTCGACTCGGCGCGAATGGCTCCCCGAGCAGCCAAGACACCTCTACTTCGAGCACATCGGCAAGGCGGTCGATCACCGAGTATCGGTCCAGATGGATCCGACCGGCCTCGATGCCCCGCATCCACGACTCGGAGCGCTCGACGAGCCCCGCAAGACTGGCTTGGCTCATCCTTCTACTTCGTCGAGCGTGCCGTATCCGCGAGCCGACAGCTGATGCGGCGTTATTGCTTGTAGCCACCCCTCCGAGTGTATTGCCGTTCGGCTGGGAGACCGTCAAATAGTTGACGGTGCGCCGCTTTCGACGTTGTCACCATATGAGCAAGGGACAGAATAATTTTCGCTGCACCTATCCGAATGAACGTGCACACGAACGCAATGGATGACAAACGATGACCGATAATCCTTCCGCCGCACAGAGCACGCCGGGCCCACCGTCGAACTATCCCGGGTCCATGATCGTTCCGCTGGCCGCGTTGATACTGAGCGCGGGACTATTCGCGATCACGGGATTTCTCACCGACTGGTACACGGCCTCGGCGGTATTCCTCTCCACCACTGCTCTTTTCAGCAATATTCGGCGAGACCGCTGAGCGCAGCCCAACCCCCCACGGCGCTCGGCTGTGCGACCCCGTGGCGCTCGGCCGTATGCGACACCGAGACCGGCGCCGTGCCGGTGCTGCCGGATGCTCCGCGAAGACCGCTCGATCCGCCGAGAATGAGGTCCGTCGAATAATGTCTTGGCGTCGAGGGGGTTTCGTGGGTTTCGAGGTGCCCCACCGGAGTCTGTCGAGGAGGCGTGGTCGTGGTGGACGGGTTGGTCGAGCAGGGGTTCGAGGGAGTTCGTGCGGCGTTCGCGCAGGCGCAAAGCGGTGACGAGGGGGCGGCGCAGCTCTGTGTCTATCGGCATGGGCGCGTTGTCGTCGATCTGTGGGCGGGGCAGGACCCGATTTCCGGTAAGGCTTGGGACGGGGAATCGACGTCGGTGCTGATGTCGGTGTCGAAGGGGGTGACCGCGACCTGCGTGCACATGCTGGTCGAACGGGGGCAGCTCGAGCTGTCCGCCCCGGTCCGCGAGTACTGGCCGGAGTTCGCGGCCGGTGGCAAGGCCGATATCACCGTCGCCGAACTGCTCGCGCATCGCGCCGGGCTGCCCGGTTTCGACCCGGAGTCGGCGATCGGCGCCCAGGACCTGACCGACTGGACGATGTGCACCGACGCTCTCGCGGCGATGACTCCGCTGTGGCAGCCGGGCACCGCGTTCTATTACCACTCCATCACCTGGGGTTATCTGGCCGGCGAGCTGATCCGCCGGGTCACCGGCAAGAGCGTCGGCGACTTCCTCGCCGCCGAGGTCGCCGGGCCGCTCGGATTGAGCCTGTGGATCGGGCTGCCGGAAAGCGAGGAGCACCGCGTCGTTCCGCAGTTCAGTCGCAAGGAGCAGCCGACGGCCGCGCAAGTGGCATCGGTTCTGGCCAACATCGGGATCGATGTCGACGCGCCCTTGATTCGCACCCTCCTCGCGGCCGTCGAGACCCGGGAAGACGGGATCGCGCTGCTCAACACCCGCGAAGGGCACGCCGCCGAGGTTCCCGCAGGCAATGCGATCGGCAACGCCCGCTCCCTGGCGCGGCTGTACGCCGCAACGATCGGCGAGGTCGACGGCATCCGCCTGCTCTCCCAAAAGACCGCGGACCAAGCGCGGCAACCGCAAACCGACGGCCTGCGCGGCCCCGCACCCCTGGACATCCTGCCGGTCACCCACCGCTTCGCCAACGGCTACGAGATCAACGGCCCCGCCCACGCCATGCTCGGCGACGGGTCCTTCGGCCACAACGGCACCGGCGGCCGCCTCAGCTTCGCGCACCCCGAGTCCGGCATCGCCATCGGCTACACCTGCACGAACATGATCTGGGACGACGTAGCCGGCCCCGACCCCCGCTGGCTGCCGTGGATCGCGGCACTCCAGGAGACACTCACCTGACGCGCCTGATCAGGACAATTTCACTCGGTCGAGGATCGACTTGATCAAGGGTTGCTGAGCATCGCAACTGGCCGTCGAGGTGTCGTCCAGATCGACTGTCCGCTTCGACGTGGCCGGAGCGATCGTCACGCTCAACCGGGCGTCGTCGTAGAACACGGAGGCATTGCAGATGCCTCCCTTCTCCTCGGTTACCACCGCCGACTTTCCACCAACATCGATCGTGCGCACGGACGGCAACATGCCCGGCTCCATCCGCGACACCGGCGAACCCGACCCGTAATTGCGATCGATCAGACTCACCGTCACGTAATCGCCCCAGCGGCAACCGATGCTGTCGACATCCGCCGCCGCCGTCTTGGTCCGATCGACGCGCTGCGGAGCGGTCACGTCACCGCTCGAGTTATAGGACAAAGCCTCCACCTGCGCCGCATCAACCAGCGAACACGGATCGACATCCCGCCAACCCTGCTCCGCCGCAATATCTTTACCGCAGCCCGCCAACACCAGACCGACCATCAAGATGCCCACACCCCAGGACGTTTGTAAGTTCCCCACGGGGCCGATCATAGGGGCGCTGGTAGGCGGTATCGATTTAGACGCTATCCGGGGATCGGGGTCGACCAGGTGAGGCTGCCATAGTGACGCCGTCCACAGTGGGCGTTCATCGGCGCAGGTCAGGGGGATCTGCCAGGACTTTTCCCGGCTCGTGGATGGTTCTGCTAAAGTCTCGGGAGTACCTTCACAGGTCCGCCGATGTAGTTCAATGGTAGAACTTGTGCTTCCCAAGCACACAGCGCGGGTTCGATTCCCGTCATCGGCTCTTTGTAGCGAAAGCCCTGGCCAGGGACACTGGTGCGGGGCTTTTTCTTTGCCCTGATCCGCTCGCGCAGTACCGGAGGGGGAGCTGGGGTGGCTCGGTGGGGTGATGTGGGTGTGGGCGCGGTGGGCCGACGATCTGGGGCATGTTTCGTCGCACTGTATTGGTTGTGGGGTTGGCCGCGGGGCTCGGTACGGGGGTGCTGGCCGGCTGTTCGTCGGAGGACACGCCGAGTGCTTCGCTGAGTTGGCAGCCGTGTTCGGAGAATGCTGAATTCGATTGTGGCACAGTCACTGTGCCAGTCGACTGGGCGCGGCCGGATGGGGAGACGATCGCGGTCGCCGTCGTGCGGGATCGGGCTGATGAGCCGGCGGCGAAGGTGGGGACATTGGTTTCGTTGCCGGGTGGGCCGGGGTCGTCGGGGGTGGATGAAATCCTCGAGGGGGGAAAGTTTCCGCGGAGCTGCGGGGGCGGTTCGATATTGTCAGTATCGATCCGCGTGGGGTGAAGCGGAGTCATCCGGTGCAGTGTGATGCGGGGCTGGTCAAGTATCGGCCGAATCTGATTCCGGAGTTGGGTGGGCGGATCGATGAAGTGCATTCGTACGCAAGGGATCTCGCAGCGAGCTGTCGGCAGTACACCGGGGCGTTGATGGATCATCTCGATGCGGTGAGTATCGCGCGGGATGTCGAGGCGGTGCGGTTGGCGCTCGGGGTGGACCAAATCAGTACGTACAGCCGGTCTTACGGGACGATGCCCGCGCAGGCGTACGCGGAGCTGTTCCCGAAACACTTGCGCGCCATGCTGTTGGACAGCGTTGACGATCACAGTCTGGACGGCCGGGCTTTCCTGGCCGGCGAAGCACGAGCGGGCAAGGACACTTTCGGCGAGTTCGCAGCGTGGTGTGCACGGGATACGCAATGTGCGCTGCACGGCACCTCGGTCGATCAGGTCTTCGGCGATCTGTACGCCAAGGCCGCACGCGGTGAACTGCGTGACCCCACCGATGCGACCAAGCCGCTCGGAGCGTTCGACCTGAACGCACAGATCATCCAGCGGCTCTATCGTCCCGAATGGTCCCGGCTGGCAACGGATCTGCGCGCATTGGCCGACCAGCCCGCAGGTAGCCCGCTGCCGCCCGCCACGGCCCAGCTGCAAGGCAAACCCGCACCGATGCCGGAGATCACCGTCTGCTCGGACTGGAATTTCGACATCGCCAACCAGGACCAGTGGACGCAGCTGTGGCGCGAACAGAACGACAACTCCGCGCCGCTACGCACCCACTTCGCCTGGGGCGCAGGCTCTTTGTGCTCCGGCTGGCCGATCCCGCCGGCGAACCCGGCGCATCGCCCGCAGATCGTGGACGGGCCGCCGGTACTCATCATCAACTCGCTGCACGACCCGGCGACGCCGCACGAGTGGGCGGAGGGCGTCGCGAAGAACACGCCCAAGGCGACCCTGCTGACCTACGAAGGCTGGGGACACGGCGTCTACGACCGTTCGCCGTGCACGACCAGCGCCGCCGATCAGTACCTCATCAACCTGACGATCCCGCAAACCCGCTGCCCCGCAGCGTGATCGAGGTCGGCACGTAACGGTGGCGGAACGCGAGAGCGGTCCGCCACCACTCGTCGCTATAGCGAGACGACCAGCCGCCAGAGCGAAGTGACTTCCGCAGCACGCGCGGCATGCAGCGGGTCAGAAGCATCTTGCGCACGCGGATGGCGCGGCGTCGTATCGGTCTTGTCGATGACGTGCAGCCCGGCCGACTCGATCATGGCGAGCAGGTCGTCACGAGTCCGCAATCCGAGATGCTCGGCCAGATCGGACAGAATCAGCCAGCCTTCACCATCCGGCTCGAGATGGTCGGCGAGCCCGGCGAGGAATCCACGGAGCATGCCACTGTCCTGGTCATACACGCCATGCTCGATCGCAGAGGTCGGCCGGGCCGGTAGCCACGGCGGATTACAGACGATGAGGTCAGCGCGGCCCTCCGGGAAAAGGGCAGGTCCGACGATGTCGACGGTCCCGGCCAGACCAAGCCGGTCGATGTTCTCGCGCGCGCAGGCCAGGGCACGCGGGCTGTCGTCGGTCCCGACGACACGACCGACCCCGCGACGAGCCAGCACCGCGGCCAGCACTCCGGTGCCGGTCCCGAGGTCGAAGGCAGTGCGATGCGTAATCGGAAGCGCCGTGCCTGCGACCAGATCGACGTATTCGCCGCGAATCGGCGAGAACACCCCGTAGTGCGGGTAGATATGGGCGTCCAGCGCCGGTATCTGCACACCCTTTTCCCGCCACTGGGCCGCGCCGAGCACACCGAGCAACTCGGTCAGGGCGATGAGCATCGGCTCACCAGTCGGCCCGTACACGTCGTCACACGCACTACGCACGTCGGGCGCACGACGCAGCGCGAGTGCGTGATCCCCCTCGAGCTGAACAAGCAACTTCCCGAGCACCCGCGCACGATGATTACGCGCCCTACGCTGCAACCGGAACGTCTCAGCCGGACTATCGCCTGTTCCAGGCGCTTTCCGGGCTACGCGGCGGGTCATGGCCTGAAGCAGCTGACGAGCATTGTGATAGTCACCGCGCCACAGCAGCGCTGTACCTTCACAGGCCAGGCGGTACGCGGTCTCCGCGGTCATCCGGTCGTCGGCGACCATGATCCGGGTCGGCGCCGGCGTCGCGCTTTCGGAATGCCAGGGGACGGTTCGGACCGTATCGGCTTCGGTCCAGGTCATCATGGACATCGGCGACTCCTCGTGATCGAGCAGGCAGGGGCACGGAGTGCACCGCGACCATGCCCAAAGTCATGACCGACCCTTCCGAATAGATGCATTCCAGTTTCGCACACCCGCGCAAAACCGCCACGACCAGGGGCGATTACCCCCGATTCACCCGGCCAGCTCCCTGGCCTCCGCATCCAGCCGACGGAATCGACTGCCGTGGAACACAAGTGGATCGACATCGGTGCGGGTGGCGATGCGATGGATCCGCAGGATGACGACCGCATGGTCACCCGCGGGCACATGCGCCTCCGGCACACCCTCGATCCAGGCGGACGCGCCTTCGATGAAGACCGCCTCACCGGTTCCGCGGTGCAGCTTGGTGCCGCGGAACCGGTCGCCGTTGCGCGCGCCGAGCGTCCGCGCGGCCTCCTGCTGATCGGTGCCGAGCAGGCTCAGGCCGAGGTGACCGGCGGCGGCCAGCTTGGGCCAGGTCGAGGACGAATTCTGCACGCAGAACGACACCAGCGGCGGATCCAGCGAGACCGGCACGAACGTGCTCACCGCGAGACCGTGTGGCGTGCCGTCGATTTCGGCGCACACCGCGACCACACCGCTGGGGAAATTGGCGAAGGCGCTGCGCAATCCGCTGCCGTCGGCGGGAAACTCGAAGAGCTCATGCATGATTCGGCACCTCCGCGGTGACGGCCAGCGCCTGCGCGACGGAACGCCAGCGGTCGCTGTAGCGATCGATCACGCCGTCTTCCTGGAACGTGCGATCCGACAGGTACAGGCCGGGCAGCGCCGCGGTCGCACCCAGCTCGACCAGAACCGGCTTGAGCAGCAGATCCGGCGCCAACGCGTGCACGGGTCCCGCGCCGAGCATCACCGGAACACCGAGCACGCCGGCCAGTCCGGTCCCCCCGTCGAACTGCTCGAGGAACAGTTTCAACAGCCCGGTGTAGGTGGCCTTGAAGGTCGGACTCGCGAAAACGACCAGCTCCGAATCGGATACGGTGCGCACCGCCGCCCCGACCGCCGGATCACCCCAGCCGAGCAGGGCGGCGCCGAAATCGACCAGGTCGATCACGGTGGGCTCCACCTCGGGACGCAGCCCCTTCGCGACCAGCGTGGCCGCCGTCAAGGTGCGGGAGGCGGGCTTCGGATTGCCTACTACGACCGTCACTGTCACTGTTCGTATCCTTCTCGATCACTTGCTGTTTCGACCGGCAACCGGTCAGATCACGCCGTGCAACGGTGGCGCGGTACCGTGCAACAGCGCACGGCCGAGATGCTGGTACTTCCATCGGATCGGATCGTGCAGGGTATGTGTCCTCGCGTTGCGCCAGAAATGATGCAGATTGAGTTCCGCTGCGGCACTGCGTGTTCCGCCCACTTCGAACAGAGCACTTGACACCTCGATGGCCGCTCGGTCGGCAAGCACCTTCGCCGCGGCAACCGCCAGCGATGCCCGACCGGCGGCATTCTCCTGTTCGCTGTCTTCCACTGTGCCACGCGATTCGAATCCGGCAAGCCCCTGTTCGGGGGGTTGCGCGGCGCCCACGGTGGCCGCATCGACGGCCGCACCGGCGGCCGTGAGGGTCGCCTCGGCGGCGGTCACCGCGGCGGACAGCTCGCCGAACCGCTGGATCACCAGGGGGTCGTCGGCCGCGTTGGCGACACCGGCTTCGAACCACGGGCGACTCGACGTGCGCACGAACTCCGTGGCCGCGCCGAGCGCGCCCCTGGCGATACCCGCGTCGATGGCCGCGTGCAGCAATTGCGCGAACGCGCCATAACCGGTGGGTGCCTGCACGGCGGCCGAACGACGGATCAGCTGATCCCGCTCGACCAGCACCTCCTCGAACACGACGGTGCCACTGCCGGTGGTGCGCTGGCCGACGCCGTTCCAGTCATCGATGATCTGCACACCCGCGGAATCCGCCGGCAGATAAGCGATGTACTCCCCGGGCTCCAGCCCGCTGTGCCCTTCGGGATCGTCCAGTCTGGTCAGCACGGCGAGCAGATTCGCGAACAGCGAACCGGTGCAATAGAACTTGCGACCATCGACCCGGAATCGGTTCCCGGCGGGCCGGACCGTGGTGGCGATGTCGGCGATCGTCGCGCCGCCGCGTTCGGACTGCGCGTTGGCGATCCGGCCGCCGTCGAGCACCTGCGCGAAGTAGCGCTTGCGCTGCTCCTCGGTGCCGGCCAGCCGCACCAGATTCACGTAAACGAAGTGACTGTGCGGAATCTGGGCGATATTAGGATCGGCGGTGGCGAGAATCCGCACCACCTCCGCCACCGCGCTCGGCGGCAGGTCCGCGCCGCCGTACTCGGCGGGCACGGTGATGGCGAGCAGCCCGCCGGCCGCGAGCCGCTCCACCTCCTCGTGCGGCAATATCCGGTCACGGTCGCGGGCGGCCGCACCCGAACCGAACTCGGCCGCGAGCTGTTCCGCGACCGAAAACGCTTGTGCGGCCGAGGTAATCCGATCGGCCGTGACCGCGGTCATCAGCCGACCGCCGCGACCGGCCGTCGTGCGGCCTCCAGTTCCCGAACCAGCGGAAGCACTTTCGCACCGAAGTACTCGACCTCCTCCTGAAAGTGCAGGAAGCCACCGAGAATCAGGTCGACGCCGAGCTGCCGGTAGGCGACGATGCGCTCGGCGACCTGCTCCGGCGTGCCGATCAGTTTGGTGCGGAATCCGTCGTTGTACTGCACGAGGTCCTCGAACGACGAGTCTGCCCACATGCCCTTGCGGTCCTTGGTGGACGCACCGGCCTGCTGCACCGCGTCCCGGAACCCTTCCACCGCGGGCTTGTTCGCCTTGTCGACGATCTCGCGCAGGGTGTCCTTGGCTTCCTTCTCGGTGTCGCGGGCGATGATGAAGCCGTTCAGGCCGAACTTCACCTCGCGCTTGTTCGCCCTGGCGACCTCGCGCAGGTCGTCGAGCTGTTCGGTGACGCCGTCGAAGTCCTTGCCGTTGGAGAAGTACCAGTCGGCGTAGCGGCCACCGTTGCGCCGGGCCGCGGTCGAGTTACCGCCTTGGAACAGTTCGGGATTCGGGCGCTCGGGGGTGTTGAGCGGCTTCGGCTTCAGCGTGAAGTCGCGGATCCGGTAGAAGTCGCCGCCGTAGTTGACGTCGTCCTCGGTCCAGATCTTGCGGATCACCTCGAGGAATTCGGCGCTGCGCCGGTACCGTTCGTCGTGCTCGAGCCACGGCTCGCCGAGCGCGGTGAATTCGCCCGCGAACCAACCGGATACGACATTGATGGCGAAGCGGCCGTTGGACAGGTGGTCGGCGGTCGCGCCGAACTTGGCCAGCACCGCCGGGTGCCACAGGCCGGGGTGGATGGCCGCGATCACCTTCAGCCGCTCGGTCGCGCCGAGCAGCGCGAGGCTGAACGAGGTCGACTCGTGCTGGAACTCGGCGCCGTAGGACGCGGTGTAGCGCACCTGGGACAACGCGTAGTCGAAGCCGTTGTTCTCCGCGGTCTGCGCCAGTTTCTTGTTGTACTCGAAATCCCAGCCGGTGCGCTGTTCGATCTCGCTGGTGACCAGTCCCCCGCTGACATTGGGCACCCAGTAGGCGAATTTGATCTCTTCGGCAATCTGCTCCGTGGTCATTGTTTGCTCCATGGGGTCGGGGGTAGCCGTCGATCTCCTCCCACTCCAGCACCGCGACCCGACCGGCACGAGGGTTTGAATCTGTGCGATCGGATCGCGGTGCTGGGAATGTTCGGGTCTCAGGCGTTGGTGAGGGTGTTCGCGAAGGTGGATCGGTCGAACTTTCCGGCGGGCGCGAAGCGGCCGAGCAGCGCTTCCGCGTCTTCGCCGGTGACACTGGTGATGAAGGCGTTGGCCGCGGCCACCGAGTCGACGGCGAGGAACGGCTGCGGGTGATGCAACAGGCCGACCAGGGCGGCGGCGAACTTCGGATCGACGGCCGCGGCCGCGAACAGCGTGTTGCCGATGTCGGCCAGCTCCGGGTCGCCGAGGAACAGCCGGGTCACCTTGTTGGCGGCGTCGCCGCGCACGGCGAGGAAGCCCGCGTACTGCTCGCTGAGCCAGGCCTCGTCGAACGGGCCCTCGTGCACCGCGGCGGCCGCGACGAGCCGCTGCGCCTGGATCAGCCCGCTCTGCGCGCCCTGACCCGCGATCGGGTCGTAGGCGGCCGAGGTGTCGCCGAGCGAGGCCACCACGTGACCGCCCGAGGTCCGGCCGACGCCGGCCCGGACCACCGGCCGCACCGCGCCCTTCAACCAGGAGTGCGGGTCGTCGGCGATCACCTGGGTGGCCAGCACCTCGGGCAGATCCCAATCGATGAAGTCGCGGTACAGGTCCTGCACGATCCGGTGCGCGGACTCGGCGGAATCGGCTGCGGCGAAACGGGTTTCCCATTCGCTGCCCGGACGGGCCCAGCCGAGGAACGCCCAGCTCGGTCCCGCGTCCTTGTGCAGGTACGGGCCCCACCACGCCTCGCCCTGCTCGGCGAAGATGGAGAAGCCGCTGTGCCCGCCGCCGGCCGGGCTGCGGTGCGCGAAAACGTCCTTGTCGTAACCGATTCCGGTCACGGTGACGGTGAGCAGCGAACGTTGCGGGGCATCGTACGGGGTGCGCGACTCGTCGATCGGGAACAGGTCGGACAGTCCGCCGCGGCCGGTGGCGACCAGGGTGAGGTCGTTGGCGGCGGCGATCGTGTCGAGGGATTCCGGGGTCACCGGCTCGACGACGAAGCGGCCGCCGCGTTCCAGGAACGCGGTGAGGCGTTCGTCGGCCTTCAGGCGGGTGTCGACGGCGATACCGACGTAGCCGTCGAAATTGCCGTCGAATTGGATCAATTCGGCGCGGTCCGGTCCGGCGATGCGGACGCTGAGCCCGGAGTGCCGGGGCGCCCGCGCGGTGTAGGTGTCCAGTCCGAGCGCGGATTCGGCCTGCTGGGTGACGCCGAATTCGAGCGCGGTGCCGGTGGCGGGCACATCGTCGCGCAGTGCGCGTTGATCGCGATCGCTGTAGAGGGTGACGTCGAATCCGGCGTCGAGCAAGCCTAATGCCGCAGTGACGCCGGTTTGGCCGGCACCGATTACCGCGGCCGAACGGGTGGAACGGGGAACGGAATTCTGCGTTGTCATGTTCGGATCATCCGGGCTGTGACGTGGCCCTCGTGAGTGTTGCGATCAGCGAGAATCAATGAGCAGACAGGAGTTTTCCCTGGCGTACCATTCGGGCCATGTCGTTCACCGTTGCCGATCTGACCGGAGACCGGACCGAGCAGTACCAGCAGCTCGTCGCGCAGGCGGAGGCGCTGGTCGCGGGCGAGCACGACCGCGTCGCCAACGCCGCCAACCTGTCGTCGCTGGTATTCCACGCGCTGCCCGAACTGAATTGGGTCGGGTTCTATTTCTACGACGGGAACGAGCTCGTCGTCGGGCCGTTCCAGGGCCAGCCCGCGTGTGTTCGCATCGCCATCGGGAAAGGCGTGTGCGGTACCGCGGCACAGACCAGGGAAACCCAACTGGTGCCCGATGTGCACGCGTTTCCCGGGCATATCGCGTGTGACGCGGAAACGCGTTCGGAGGTGGTTATTCCGCTGGTGCACAATGGCGAACTCGTCGGCGTCTTCGATCTCGACAGTCCGAAACCGGATCGGTTCGATGAAATCGACCAGGCGGGGCTGGAATCCGTCGCGCGGGCTTTCCTTTCAGCGCTCCCGTCCTGAGGTTCCGGCGAGCACCGAAGTGCTCGCCGGAAGCGGCTAGGCACTCGGCGTAGCGACCTGCGCACCTGGGCGCGAGACCTCGTCGGGCAATGCGGTGGATCCGGGCGCACCGACGCGATACCGGGCGCCGCGATGCTCGTCGGGTAGCCGGTCACCCGCTTCGAACAGCGCGTTGCGCAGCGTTCCGGGGACGTAGTCGGTGGCGTAGGCGCCACGTTCGGTCAGCACCGGAACTACATGCTGCACAACATCTTCGAATGAACCGGGCGTGATGGCGTAGGCCAGGTTGAAGCCGTCCAGGTCGGTGTCGTCCACCCATTCCTGGAGCCGGTCCGCGACCGTGGCCCCGGATCCGACGAACACCGGACCCATCCCGCCGATACCCGCCCACCGGCCGATATCGCGCACCGTCCACTCGCGGCCGTCGTCGTCGAACTCCTGGAAGGCGGCGACCGCGGACTGGATGGCGTTGCTCTCCACCTGCCCGATCGGATCGTCGAGGTCATAGCCGGACAGGTCGATTCCCATCCAGCCGGACATGAAGACCAGGCCGCCCTCGATGCTGGCGTAGGACAGGTACTCCTCGTGCTTGCGCTGCGCCGCCTCATCGGTGGCGTCGGTGATGATGGTGGCCAGCGCGTAGATCCGGGCGGAGTACGGATCGCGACCGGCCTCCTGTAGCGACCCGCGGATACGGGAAACCGTCTGGGCGAGCAGTCGTTTCGACGGCGCGGCGATGAAGATGGCCTCGGCGTTCTCCGCGGCGAAGCGCACGCCGCGGGTCGAGGCGCCCGCCTGATAGATCACCGGCGTACGCTGCGGCGACGGCTCCGAGAGATGGATGCCGGGCACGGTGAAATGCTTGCCCTGATGGCCGATGTGGTGCACCTTCGCCGGGTCGACGTAGACGCCGGCGACCGCGTCGCGGACCACCGCGTCGTCCTCCCACGAGCCTTCCCACAGCTTGTACAGGACCTCCAGGTACTCGTCGGCCTGGTTGTAGCGCTCGTCGTGATCGAGCTGATCGTCCGCGCCGAAATTTCTTGCGGCCGAAGGCAAGTAGCCGGTGACCACGTTCCAGCCGATGCGGCCGTTGGTCAGGTGGTCGAGGGTGGAGAGCCGGCGGGCGAACGGGAAGGGATGCTCGAAACCGGTGCCGGTGGTGATGCCGAACCCGAGGTGCTCGGTGACCGCGGCCATGGCCGAGACGAGCAGCAGCGGATCGGCCACCGGGATCTGCGCGCCCTGCCGCAGCGCGGCGACGTCGGTGCCGCCGTAGACGTCATAGGTGCCGAGCACGTCGGCGATGAAGATGCCGTCGAAACGGCCCTGCTCCAACAGTTTCGCCAGTTCGGTCCAGTAGCTCAGTTCCTTGTACCGGTGCGACTGGTCGTCCGGATGCCGCCACAGTCCGGGTGATTGGTGGGCGACGCAGTTCATGTCGAAGGCGTTGAACCGGATTCGGCGGGTCACCGCTCGGCCTCCGTGGCCGGCTTGCGTTCACCGGCGCTCCAGGCGAACGGCAGGTCGGCGCCGTTCAGCAGGTGATCGCCGATGGCCCTGGCCTTTTGGATGGCCGGGTTGTGCACCGAGATGGTGCGGGCGTTGCGCCAGTGCCGGTCCAGCCGCTGGCGTTCGGAGACGACCGAGGCGCCGCCGACCTCGAAGAGCAGCGTGGTGGCGGGCAGCACCAGGTCGATCACCGCGAGCTGCGCCTGCGCGGCGGCGAGTTCGGCGGCCACCAAGGACTTTTCGTCCTTCGCGCCACTGGCGAGGACCTCGTCGAGAACGTCGGCGACGGCCAGCACGCTCGACCTCGCGGCGAAGGCCGCGGCCGAGAGCCGCCCGATCACCTGCTGCACCAACGGATCCTGGCGCGGTACACCCGCGGCGGAGTGCGAGTAGCTGCGCGTCCGGCCACCGACCCACTCCCGCGCGTCCAACTCCGCGCGCTGCGCGATGCCGGCGAGTACTGCGAGCTGAACCAACTGGAGATACGAGGTCGCGTAGGTCGGGCCGGGCGCACCGTAGCCAGGGCCCAGAATGCGCTCTTCGGACACCAAGACATCGGTGAATTCCGTTGTGCCGCTTGCGGTCAGGCGCTGACCGAAGCCGTCCCAGTCGTCGTGCTGGCGCACGCCCTCGGCATTCGCGTCGACGAGCACCCCCACCCGCTCGCCGTCACGGTCCGCGGCGGCCAGGATGTAGTCGGCGTACAGCGAGCCGGTGCTGTAGTACTTCACCCCGTTGAGCAGCCAGCGGTCACCCTCCTTGGTCAACCGGGTGCGGTAGCGGTCGACCGCGCCCACCCCCGGCTCGGTGATCGCATTGCCGACCAGCGTGCTGGTCACCGTCCGCAGCCACTGCTCGCGGCTCGGGCCCGGCTCGGCCAGCAGCTGATCCTCGACGAAGGAGAAGTGCACGCGCAGCGCCTGCGGCAGGTTCGACTCCGCCGCCGCCAGCTCGATCAGCAGCCGGAACAGCTGGCGCACGGACACCCCGTACCCGCCGAACTCGACCGGCACCCGCAGCGCGCCGAACTTCGCCTCACGCAGCCAGCCCACCTCCTCGAACGGCAAACGACGGTCGACTTCGCGCGCCACCGCCCCCTGCGCGATGCGGTCGAAGATCGGTCCGAAGACCGCGTCCAGTTCGGCGTCTGTGGCGGATTTGGCCTCGAGGGATGTCATCACCCCACGATCGCGCAGCACCGTGCTCGGCTCACGGGTTGCGCGCACCGCGATCGAAATGATGGTCCGCCGGAGTTGTCGGTGGGTCCCGCTACAGTCGCGACGTGGCTGGATCGCAGTACTCGTTCACGGCGGAGGTGTGGGAACACTCCGGCATGGGGTCGTGGCATTTCATCTCGTTGCCCGAGGAGATCGCCGACGAGATCGAGGAGCGGTATGCCCAGCTCGCGGGCGGTTTCGGCTCGGTCCGGGTGCACGTCACGATCGGGACCAGCCGCTGGTCGACCTCGCTGTTCCCGGACAAGTCACGCGCGACCTATGTGCTGCCGGTGAAGAAGGCGGTCCGCACCGCCGAAGACCTCGGCGCCGGCTCGCAGGCGCGGATCGAGTTGGTCGTCGCCCTGTGACCCGCTGACGGTCAGTACTCGCGCGGGCCGTACTGCAAACCGGGTGGATACCCGCCTCCGCCGGCGAGCGCCGCTCTGCGTTTACTGCCGCTACGCTTGACCGCGACGACGATGATCACCACAAGACCGAGGACCAGCCCGCCACCGCCGATGCCGAGCGCCGCGAACAACTGGAAGACGAACGAATCACCGAGGCCGCGGCCGACGGCTGCGGTGCCGCCGGCGTCACCCTTCGTAATCACGTGATAGGTGCCCGGCTGCTTCGCCTCGAACGAAAAGGCGGCTTCGCCACTGTGTTTGCCGAAGGAGTAGGTGACCGTTGCGTCGTACTTGTTCAGCGGCACGGTCGAACCGCCCGGGTCGGTGATCACGATATTCACCCGGCCCGCGAGACCTTCGAAATAGACCGTGTAGCCACCGGTTTCGGTCAGGTGCAGATCGCCGGAGCCGGGGACCGGGATCCGCTGGAAGTCATCGATCTTGCCGGACGCCTGGGTGATGCCGAAAATGCCGAGACCGAGGCCGCCGAACACACCGATCGCGATGAGCAAGCCGCCGAACGCGAACCACCAGCCGGACGGCGTGATTCGTTGCGGCGCGGGCGGATTCGAATAGTTCGGTGGCATGTCGACCCTCGTCTCCCCCGCCGACACACACATCGGCGCGAGGTCAGCATAAGCCCGAATGCCGCCCGCGCGCCGATGATCGAAGCGAGGTGGGTCAGTGCGGGGCGGTCATGCATTCGGTGGCGATGCGGGTGCTCGCGGTGCGCGCCTTTTCCGCGTCGTCCTTGCTCATGCCGAGGGTCTCCTGGTCGGCGGCCTTGGTGTCGTACTCGTTGCTGACCATGACCCGCAGGCCGTCCTGCGAGATGCCCTGGTCGATGAAGAGTTTCGCGGCGCAGTCGGCGAGCTGCTGGCTCTTGAGGCCCTTGTCCTGCAGGGACTTGGCGAGATCCGCCTGGGTCACCGTGGGCGCTGCCGCCGCCTTGTCGTTGCCGCATGCCGCGAGCACCGGCAGCGCGATGAGCGCCGCGGCGATCAGGGAAATCCGCACCTGAATCCCTATCTGTCGAAATGGACACTGCCGTCGAATGGACGCTGGGGGACGTCGGCCACGATGGTACCGATCAGGCCGGAAACCTTCGTACGAAGCAGATTTTCACAAATCCATGGCGGCGCGCAGCGCGGTGTCCAGGCGTTCCAGCGTCTCGGTTTCCATTTCGTCGACACGTTCGGCGAGCCAGCCGCGGAAGATGCGGCCGATGTTCCCGGCGTGCACCCAGCCGTAGCGCTCCACCGGCACCGCGAGGATGTCCTGGGGATCGTCCTCGACCACCTCGGCGGCGATCAACCACGGCCGCGGCGACTCGTTGATGCCGTCGCTGCTGATGAGCACGACCGTGCGCCGTCGCGGCGAACCATGCGGGTTGTAGATCCACAGTTCACCCCGCCGCACGCATCGCCTCCTCGGCGGCGGCCATCTCGGCCGCGTCGGCGGCGGCCTGGGCCGTCACGTCGGGTGCCGGACCACAGCCGGTGCGCACGGCTTCGCGCCGCGCGGCCTTCGATATCCACGCCGAGGGCGACATGCCCGCGCGGGCCGCGGCCTGCTCGGCGAAGGACCAGGCGGCCTCGTCCAGCGAAAGGGTGACCTTACGCGTTGCCATACCATTTATCGTACCGATTTTTCAGGGCGCTGCCAGCGGAAATTGTCCGGTTTCCGCGCTCGGGATCGCCAACTGATGGCTGGTGACTGCTGTTAGTGTGGGCGCACGGCCGGGCGAGAGTTGGGATGACCATGTTGAACCATCATCGGGTCGGTAAGGGCGAACCGCTGGTTCTGGTGCACGGCATCGGCAGCCGATGGCAGGTGTGGGAGCCGATCATCGACACGCTCGCCGAGTCCTATGACGTGATCGCCGTCGACCTTCCTGGCTTCGCGGGATCCGCGCCCCTGGCCACCACGACCGTCGACACGCTCACCGACGCACTCGCCGAATTCCTTGCCGCACAAGGGATCGAGCGGCCGCACCTGGCCGGGAACTCGATGGGCGGGCTGATCACGTTGAACCTGGGGGCCCGCGGTGCGGCCCGCTCGGTCACCGCGTTCTCGCCGATTGCGTTCTGGGACAACGCGGGCCGCGTCTGGTGCCAGCAGTCGCTCGGCAAGTCCCGGATGCTCGTCGGTCCGATGAAACGCGCCCTTCCGACCATTCTCGGCACCGCGGCGGGCCGAACGGTCTTCCTCGGCCTGGTCTTCGGCAAACCGTGGGCGGTCAGCACCCAGATCGCGGTGGATACCGCGAACGGCGCGGCCGACGCACCGGGATTCGAGCCGGCCCTCGCTTCGTTCGCGGACGCGAAACTGCACGAAATCGGTGCTCTGGCAGACATTCCCGTCACCATCGCCTGGGGCAATCGCGACATCCTGCTGACCTACCGCACGCAAAGCCGCCGGGCCCGTGCGGAACTGCCGAACGCCGACCACGTCACCCTGCACGGCAGCGGCCACACGCCGTTCTACGACGACCCCGCCGCGTGCGCGCGGGCGGTGCTGGACACCGTCGGCAGGTAGCTACCGCTGCGGGCGCGGCTCGGTCAGCGTGTCCGGATGCGCCGTCCCCAACAGGATCCGCACCGCATTGCGCCAGCGGTGCTGGATGATTCGGTTCCGATCCATCTCGCCGGTCAACAGCACCCGCATGGCGAGACCGGTCATGATCTCGATGGTGAATTCCGTAATCGTCGGCACCCGTGGGTCATCCGGGAATTCCGCGCGGAAGACATCGCGAATGCTGTTGTGCATCAACTCGAACAGCCGATGCTCCAGCGGCAGGAACGCGGCGAGCAGCTCCGGGTCGGTACGCGCACCGACCCACATCTCCAGCGCGGCCCAGAACGACGGGCCGCTGAGCATCCGCATGGTCAACTCGACGGCGGTCTCCAGCCGGTCCGCCGCCTCGGGCAGTTCCGCGAATTCCCTGGTCAACTGGTCGAATCGGCGCGCGGCGAGGTGCTCGACCGCACCGGCGAGCAGATCGGCCTTGGTCGGGAAGTGATGCTGAAGCGTGCCGCGCGGCACCCCGGCCCGCTTCTGCACCTCGAGCGTGGTGGTGCCCGCGTAACCGACCTCGATCAGGCTCTCGACCGCCGCGTCGAGCAGCCGGGTGCGCATGCGCTCCCGGCGTTGCGCCTGCGTCTCCCTGGCGCGTTCGCCCGCGACGGTCAGCGGCCCTGCCACTGAGGTTCGCGCTTCTGCGCGAAGGCGAGCGCACCCTCCGCGGCGTCCTTGGAAAACAGTGCGGGCAAGGCGATTTCCCCCTGCTTGGCGAACGCCTCGGTCACCGTCCAGTCCGGCGACTCGTCGATGATCCGCTTGCTCGCGGCGACGGCCAGCGGTGCGGCGGCGGCGATTTCGGCGGCCAGCTCCAAGGCCACGTCCAATGCCGCGCCGGGCGTGGTGATCCGGTTGACCAGGCCCAGCTGGTAGAGCCGGTCGGCGCCGATGCGACCGCCGGTGAGCGCGAGTTCGGCGGCGATGCTGCGCGGCAGGCGCTGGGTCAGGCGCAGCACGCCACCGCCCGCGGCGACCAGTCCGCGCCGTACCTCGGGGATGCCGAACTGGGCGTTGTCGGCGGCGACGATGAGGTCACCGGAGAGCGCCAACTCGAAGCCGCCGGCCAGCGCGAAACCCTCGACCGCCGAGATCATCGGCTTCACCGGAGGTTTCGCGGCGATCCCGAGCGGTCCGCGGCGCTGGGTCATCGGCATCTCGCCCTTCGACGCGGCGACGAGATCCATTCCGGCGCTGAAGGTTCCGCCCGCGCCGGTCAGGACCAGCACCCTGGCGGTGTCGTCGGCCTCGAACTCGTCGACGGCGGTCTCGATCGCCTGCGCGGTCGCGAGGTTGATGGCGTTGCGCGCCTCGGGGCGATTGACGGTCAGCACGGTGATGGCATCGCGCCGTTCGACCAAGATCAGATCGAGCCCACCCGCCTCCCGACCGCCGCCTCTCACCGAGTCGCTTTGCGACGCTGAATTCATTTGACAGTCCTTTCGAGCAGGGTGAGCTTGTCGGCAGCGGCGATGTCGGCGGTGGCGCCGAGCGGATCACCGTCATCGAAGGCCGCGACCGTCTCGGCGTCGGACGCCCGGACAAGTATGCGGGCACCGTCCGGAGTCAGGGCGCTGACCACGACGGCCTCGGGTTCGTCGGCGTGGTCGGGCGCGGGACCCTTGCGATAGGCGACGGTGTACGACTCGACGGTGGCCGGGCCGGTGTAGCCGGGAGCGGCGTCCCGCCTGGCGGTCGGCACTTCCGCTTCGATCGAACGGAACAGGTGCGCAGGCGGTTTCGCGGAGTACACGCCGACGCCGTGCTTGGTGATGTACCAGCCGAGCGCGGTCGCCAGGCCGTAGGCGTCCGGGTCTTCGCGCAACAAGCCGACCAGGGTCGCGATCGAATGGGTCGTGTAGTTGTTGCCGGGGCCACCGCCGAAGGTGAGCCCGCCGGTGACCGACAGCGGCCGCGCCGGATCGTCGATCGGCAGGCCGAGCGCCTCGGCCGCGACCTGCACCGCGACCGGGAAGCAGGAGTACAGGTCGATGTGCGCGACATCGTCGATGCCGAGGCCGGCCGCGCCGAGTGCGGCCTGCCCGGCGGCCGCGATGGCCGGCGAGGCGGACAGGTCCGCGCGTTCGGAGACGAACCACTCGTCGGTCGCGGTGGCACCGCCGTGCGGGAACACCCAGCGGTCCCGCGGCACCCCGGCGGCGGTCGCGGCGGACGCGCTGCACAGGATCAGCCCGGCGCCCTGATTCACCGAAAGATTCGCGATGAGCAGCTTGGGATACGGCGTAGACACCATCCGATTCGCGGGTGTCGGCGTCACCAGATCGGCGGCCGACTGCGGCGTGGGCTGCCACGCATAGGGATTGTTCGCCGCCACCTCGGACAGACGCGACCACAGGCCGCCGATGCGCGCCCGATGCTGGTCCTCGGTCAGTCCGAGCCGGCCGCGCAGCGCGGTTTCCATCAGGGCGTAGAAGTAGACCGGGCCCCAGAGTCCGGCCGCGGTTTCCATGTCGGAGTTGGGTGCTCGGTCCGAGCCGATGAGTTCGGTCGGCTGCACGTCCTCCGGCTGCTCCGGCCAATCCAGCGCGGCACCGGTGCGGGTAGCGGCGTTCCATGCGGCCACCGCCTCGGCTCCGGTGATCAGCGCGATGTCGGAGCGGCCGTCGGCGATCTCCTGGGCGACCGTGTTGAGCAGGCGCTGCGGCGCGTCACCGCCGAAACGCACGGACTGCATCGTCCGCTTCGGCGTCGCGCCCAGCTCGCCGGCGACCAGCGCGCCGAGGTCCGGGTACGGCCTGCTGACCGGTGCCGCGGCGGCGATCAGATCGGCGGAGCGGAGCAATCGATCGCCGGTGCCGCTGTCGGCGCCCGCGCGGCGCAGGGCTTCGGCGGCGAGTTCGACCGGACCCGGCAGACCTGGTTCGCCGCTGCGGTGCACGGCCTGTCCGGCACCGACCAGCACCGGCGTTCGGGGATCCATTCCCGCTGGCAGCATTGTTCCTCCGAAGGATCTCGCGGGCCGTCGACGCGAGTTTCTCCTAGCGTTCGACGCAGTAACCGTCAGCATTGACGGTAACCTGAGTTTGATTAGAACAGAGTCCAGACGGCCGGGCAATGGCCCACTGCCGTTGAACTGACTCACGGGTAAGATCCGGGAATGGGCACCAACATCGCGCTGCGCTTCGACGGCGACCGCGCCTACGTCACCCTCGACCGGCCGGACAAGCACAACGGCCTCACCATCGACATGCTCGGCGACCTGATCGACACCGCGCACACCATCGCCGGCCGCGACGAGGTGCGCGCGGTGATCCTGTCCGGCAACGGACCGAGCTTCAGCAGCGGCCTGGACATCGCGAAGGCGACCGGCGACCCGCTGTCCATCATGCGCAGCTTCATTCCGCTGCCGTGGCGCGGTACCAACACCTTTCAGGAAGCCTGCTGGGCCTGGCGCAGGCTGCGGGTTCCGGTGATCGCCGCGGTGCACGGCCGCTGCTTCGGCGGCGGGCTGCAACTCGCGCTGGCCGCCGACTTCCGCTTCGCCACGCCGGACTCGGAGTTCTCGGTGATGGAGGCCAAGCACGGCCTGGTGCCCGACATGACCGGCGCGGCCACCCTGTCCCGGCTGATCGGCGTCGACAAGGCACTGCTGCTGGCGATGACCGCGGACACCGTGGACGCCGCGTATGCCGAACGGATCGGCCTGGTCACCGAGGTCACCGCGGATCCGCTGGCCGCCGCGGAGAAGCTCGCCGACCGCATCGCGACCCGCTCGCCGCACGCCGTCGCGGGCGTCAAGCGACTGTTCGACAAGGCCTGGGAGGCTTCGACACGCCGCACGTTCGCAGTGGAACGCGCGACGCAGCTGCCGTTGATCATTCGGCTGGCCACGACGCGGGGCAAGCCCACCAAGAGTTAGCGGTCAGCGGGCCCTTTTGCACTGCGCACCACATTTTCGACGAGTTCACTGCTAGCATTTCCCACAGATTTGCCAGCCAGTCGAATGTGGTGCGTTGCACACCGCGAATGGTCTGTGTATCGCGGGAATTCTGTGTTTCGTATCGCGCTCGGCGCGGACACGGAGGGCTCACAGACTTTGACCAAGACGGCATCCATCTTGCTTTCGGCGTTGGCGGGTGCTTCGGCCTTGCTTATCAGTGCAACTACCCCCGCCAGCGCAAACCCAAACACCATCAATCCCATTCCGGTGCTCAATGGGAGCAACGGTCTGCCCAATCTGGCCGGGCGCACCAAGGCCGTCTTCCAGATGACCGGTATGGCCAGCCCGAACAACACCCAGGCCTACAACGTGCTCGGCACCGACCTCGGCATCATGTGGGACAACGGCAACGGCGAGTTGCTGACCGCATTCGGCGATACCGCGGGCATCGGTTTTCCGAACCTACTGGCTGGAAGTATGTGGTCGTGGCGGTCCAATATCCTGACTCGCAGCCATACCCAGAACCCGTCCGGCGGCATCTATTTCGACAGCGTTGTCCGGGATGTCTTCGGCCAGGCGCGCGATCTGATCCCCAGCCCGAAAATCCCGTTTCTGGAGATTAGCCGTATTCCTACCGCGGGTATCTCGGTCGGCGGCGTCCAATTCATGAGCCTCATGTCCGTGCGCAGCTGGGACGAGGTCGGGCAGTGGAGTACGAACTACTCCGGGCTCGCCGCATCCGGCGACAACGGTGAAACCTGGGGCGAGCTGCCGGCGACCCGGCGCCCGGATGAGGGCGGCAACAGCAACTTCCAGATGAACGCCTTCCTCAAGGACGGCGGTTTCGTCTACGAGTACGGCACTCCGTCCGGGCGCAACCAGTCCGCGTTCGTCGCGCGGGTGCCGGAAGCCCAGATCGCCGACCTCGGCGCGTATGAGTACTGGGACGGCGGGGCGTGGAAACGCGGCGACGTCAATGCCGCGGCGCCGATCATGTGGGGCGTCGGCGAACTGTCGGTGATGTACAACGCCTATCTGGGCCAATACATCTCGCTCACCACCGACCCGTTCAACTCGGTGGTCATGCGGCGCGCCTCGGCGCCGACCGGTCCGTGGAGCGATCCCGAGGTGTTGATCGACACCAGGGAGCTGCCGAGCGCGTACGCGCCGTCCATCTTCCCGTACCAGACCGGGCGTGATCTGTACTACCTCACGACCGTGCACAGCCAGTACAACGTGCTGCTCATGCGCACACCGCTGTAAGGGTTTTCCGCTCCAGGGTTCCGCGCGATCCAATCCGGCCTTGACCTCAACAATGCTTGATGTATGAGGCTTGGCGGGGTTGGATCGTCGTCGTTCAGGAGGAACCATGGGAACCGTCGCACCCGAGATCGCCACCGTGCGTGCGTGGCTCAGCGCCAATGCCCGTCCGGTCACCGATACCGATCCCGGTTACACCGGGCCCGACCTGGATCTGCTGATCGATCGACTCGGGTCGGCGACGGTGGTCGGACTGGGCGAATCGACGCGATTCTCCCGGCAGATCTACGGGGTGCAGGAGCGGCTATTCCGCGCGTTGGTCGAGCGACATGGGTTCCGCGGGTTGGCGATTCAGGACAGTGCCAGTTCCGGCGAGCGCTGGGATCGGTACGTGCGCAGCGGAGCCGGTGATCCCGAGTCGGTGCTCGCCGGGTCGTGGGCGCCGTGGCGGACGACGGAAACCGTTGCGGCACTGGAGTGGATCCGCGCGTTCAACCAGGCGCATCCCGATGATCAGGTGCACGTGTTCGGGGTGCAGCCGCCTAGCGCAGAGCCTGCGGACTACGACGTGGTGCTCGACTATGTGCGCCGGGTCGCGCCGGATCGGTTGGCCGCCATCGAAACTCACCTGACGCCGATCCGCACTGCGCATCAGGTGGACGAGCATGTCCAACGTCATCAGGGAATCCATCCGGGTCGTCTGTTCGCCGAGGACGCACGCGATGCCTTCGCGTTGCTCGAAAGCCTGCCGACCACAACGGAATACGCTCAGGTCCGCGCCCATGCGCGGCTCATTCTCGACTTCCACGAGAAAAGCGTCGCCGGGCAGGGCGGATTCGCCCGCGACGAGCGGCTCTCCGGACAGCGGGTCATCGGCCGGCAGCGCGAGACGGGCGCGAAGATCGTCTATTGGGACGGCATCGCCCACACCGCGAACCTCCGATTGGGCATGGGCGCCGCGGAATTCCGCGGCATCGGCGCCTACCTGCACGAGGAGTTCGGCACCGGTTACGTCTCCGTCGCCCTCGGCTTCCACCACGGCGACCTCGGCCGGACCACCGCGCCCGATCCGCTGCCCGATCTGGTGGACGCGATCCTCGGCTCGGTCGACCTGCCCGCCTACTACGTAGACCTGCGCGACGACGCACCCGAGGAGGTGCGGGAATGGCGCAACGGCCCGGCCGAGGCGCGCGTCATCAGCGGCATCTACGACCCCGCGAAGGACGCCGAAGCCCACATCAGCGTCGCGTCGCTGGCCGGCGCCTTCGACGTGCTGGTGCACATCCGGGAAACCTCGCCGGTCCATTGGCTGCCCGTCGGCGATCAATAGACTCACGAGCATGGATGCGACCGAATGGGACGAGCGCTACGCGCAAACCGAGTTGGTCTGGGGCGCACCGCCGAACAACACCATGGTGGAGCACGTCTTCGGGTTGGACCGGAGCACGCCGCTGCGGCCGGACACTCCCGGCGGCGAGGCGCCCGAACTGCCGCGCGCCCTGGACCTGGCCTGCGGTGAGGGCCGCAACGCGCTGTGGCTCGCCACCCACGGCTGGCAGGTGCACGCCGTCGACTATTCGCAAGTCGGCGTCGACAAGGGCCGCACCGTCGCCACCCGGCTGTCCCGTTCGGTGCGCAGCCGCGTCACCTGGCAGTGCGCCGACGTCACCGATTTCGACGCCGCCGAGATCACCGGCCCGTACGAGCTGGTCCTGATGGTCTTCCTGCACCTGCCCGCCGACCAGCGCAGCAAGGTGGTCCGCCGCGCCGCGGACCTGCTCGTCCCCGACGGCACCCTGCTCGTCCTCGGCCACGACACCACCAATCTCACCGACGGTTACGGCGGCCCCAAGGACCCCTCCGTCCTCTTCACCCCCGACGACGTCGTCGCCGACCTGCAAGAGTCCGTCGCCGACAACCGCATTCGGATCCGCCTGGCCGAACGGGTCTACCGGCCCACCGAGGGCCGCGACGCCATCGACGCGCTGGTCATCGCGACCCGGCCCGAGCCGGAATCGGCCGAGATCGAACCGGCTTCGTGAGGTCAGGGCAGTAGTAGCCGCCAGTACAAGGTCCAGGGAACGAGCACGAGTCCCGCGACGATCAGTAGGGCGAGCCTTACTCGGACCGCCCCCGTGCACTCGGTCTCGCGTCCGCCACCAGTTCAGGGCGGTCGCGAGAAACACTGCGGCAGTGCAGATCCCCCGAGGAATGCGGTGAACGAATACCCCTGCCTGGAACTGCGGCCAAGGATATTGGGGGCGTTTCCACGGCAGGCGGAGTGGCTAGCGTTGCGGGCGATCCATCCACAACTCAGGAGTCGTCCGATGAGCCGTACCGTACTGAAAATCGTTGTCGCCGTTGCGATCGCCCTGACGGCCGGAGCCGGGGCGGCGAATGCGGCGCCCAGCGGAATCCCACTGGAGCCGAGCATGCAGGCGGATCCGGTCGGCGCCGAGGCGACGCCCATCGGTGTATCGCCCGGGTCGAGCAGCGCCGCGTCCCTGGCCTGCCTCGTGCAGTCGATCTCCTACGGCGCCAAGTACTGCCTGTAAGTCGGCTATTTACTCCAGCGCTCCAACCACGGCGTGACCGTCTCGGCGATGACGTCGAACCCGGTGCGGAACGAGTGCGGCTGACCGGGAATCACCCGCACCTCCGCGGCGTCGGCGGCGTCCGGGATGCCGAACGGATCGCTGCCGCCGTTGATCACGACCACCTCGATGTCACCCGCGTCGAGCAGTTCCTCGCGCCGCGTCTTCTCCGGCTTCCCCGGCGGATGCAGCGGGAACGACAGCGCGATCACCCCGCGCGCCTGCACCGCGATCGCCGTGCGGCAGGCCACCCGCGCCCCGTTGCTGCGCCCGCCCTGGATCAGCGGCACCTTCTTGATCCGCTTGCGCAGGTCGGCCACGATCTCCAGCCACGCCTCGTCCTGCTTCACCGCCGAGCCCGGCGCTCGTCGTCCGGCGACCCGATAGGGCTGGGTCACCCTGGCGACCGCGCCGCCCAGATCCAGCGCCGCCTCGCGCACGGTCAGGATGTCCTTCGCGTCGACCCCGCCGCCCGAGCCATGGGTCAGTACCAGCAGGAACGCGGGTTTGCGCGGCCGGTCGAGCTCGATTTCGGCCGGTCCGGCACTCGTCTCGATTCGCACGCTTCACGGTAACCCGGTGCGGCGTGTCAACCTGCGACACCGCGCGCGGAGCTGTTTTTCGCGTCACATTCCCGCTCGAGCCTTTGCCAGTCCATTACCGACCGGTAATATAGGTCGTAAGTTACCCGCGAGTAGCATGCGGAAAACCGGCTAACCGGTAGACGAGAAACGGGCGGGAACGGTCAACCAACCGACCGCACCAACTCAACGGAGAGTGAGTACTGACATGGGTCACTACAAGAGCAACGTCCGCGACCTGGAGTTCAACCTCTTCGAGGTCCTCGGTCTCGGGTCCATCATCGACGGCGACGCCTACGGCGACCTCGACACGGACACCGTGAAGGAGATGCTCAACGAGGTACGTCGCCTCGCCGAGGGTCCCCTCGCCGAGTCGTTCGCCGACGCCGACCGCAACCCGCCGGTCTTCGATCCGGAGACGCACACCATCGCGATCCCCGAGTCGTTCAAGAAGTCCTTCCGCGCCATGCAGGAAGGCGGCTGGGAGAAGCTCGGCATCCCCGAGGAGCTCGGCGGCCTCGGCGTGCCGCGCACCGTGCACTGGGCGATCAGCGAGCTGATCCTCGGCGCGCAGCCCGCCGCGTACATGTACGCCGCCGGCCCCGGCTTCAACACGATCTTCCACAACAACGGCACCGACGAGCAGAAGAAGTGGGCCCAGATCGCGATCGACCGCGACTGGGGCGCCACCATGGTGCTCACCGAGCCCGACGCGGGCTCCGATGTCGGCGCCGGCCGCACCAAGGCGATCAAGCAGGAAGACGGCACCTGGCACATCGAGGGTGTGAAGCGCTTCATCACCTCGGCCGACGCCGACGACATGTTCGAGAACACCGTCCACCTGGTGCTGGCCCGCCCCGAGGGCGCAGGCCCGGGCACCAAGGGGCTGTCGCTGTTCTTCGTGCCGAAGTTCCACTTCGACCACGAGACCGGTGAACTCGGCGACCGCAACGGCGTCTTCGTCACCGGCGTCGAGCACAAGATGGGCCTGAAGGTCTCCGCCACCTGCGAGGTCACCTTCGGCGGCAACGGCATTCCGGCCAAGGGCTGGCTCGTCGGTGAGGTGCACAACGGCATCGCGCAGATGTTCGACGTCATCGAGAACGCGCGCATGATGGTCGGCACCAAGGCCATCGCCACCCTGTCGACCGGTTACCTGAACGCGCTGGACTACGCCAAGGAGCGCGTCCAGGGCGCCGACCTGACCAAGATGACGGACAAGGCCGCGCCCCGCGTCACCATCACCCACCACCCCGACGTGCGTCGCTCGCTGGCCAGCCAGAAGGCCTACGCCGAGGGCCTGCGCGCGATCTACCTCTACACCGCCGCGCACCAGGATCCCGATGTCGCCCTGCAGGTTTCGGGCGCCGACGCCGATCTCGCGGACCGGGTCAACGACCTGCTGCTGCCGATCGTCAAGGGTGTCGGTTCCGAGCGGGCCTACCAGTACCTGACCGAATCGCTGCAGACCCTGGGCGGCTCCGGCTTCCTCCAGGACTACCCGATCGAGCAGTACATCCGGGACGCGAAGATCGACTCACTCTACGAGGGCACCACCGCCATCCAGGCGCAGGACTTCTTCTTCCGCAAGATCGCCAGGGACCGCGGCGTCGCGCTGGCTCACGTGGCCGGCCAGGTGCAGAAGTTCATCGACACCGAGGCGGGCAACGGCCGGCTCAAGGGTGAGCGCAAGCTGCTCGCCACCGCGCTGGAAGACGTGCAGGGCATGGCCGCCACCCTCACCGGGCACCTGATGGGCGCCCAGGAGAACCCGACCGAGCTGTACAAGGTCGGCCTCGGTTCGGTGCGCTTCCTGCTCGCCGTCGGCGACCTGCTCATCGGCTGGCAGCTGCTGCGTCAGGCCGAGATCGCCATCAAGGCGCTCGACAACGGCGCCACCGGCGCCGACGAGTCGTTCTACCAGGGCAAGGTCGCGGTCGCGCAGTTCTTCGCGCGCAACATGCTGCCGGAGCTGACCGCGGTCCGCACCATCCTGTCGAACCTGGACAACGACATCATGGAGCTGGACGAAGCGGCCTTCTGATCCGCTGAATACGACGAAAACGGCCCGGATTGCTCCGGGCCGTTTTTGTTTGTCTAGGTGGCGGTCGATCGGACGAGCTCGTCGACCACGACCAGATTGCCGCCGAGCTGTTTGGCCTGATACATCGCGTCGTCCGCACGCAGGATCAGCGAACCGGGCTTCGGCGGATCACCGCCGCCGTCGAACACCGCCACCCCGACGCTCGCCGTCACCACCATCGAGTTCTCCGGCTCGGCAACCGCCCGGCGCACCAGCTCTGCCACCGCCCGAGCCGTCTGCGCGCCCAGGTGCCCGAAGAGCACGAACTCCTCCCCACCCGTGCGCGCCACCACCATCGCGGCCCCCTTCGCCGCCCGCAGCCGCTTCGCCGTCCGGATCAGCACCTCGTCGCCGCCCGCATGCCCGAAGCGGTCGTTGACCTCCTTGAACCGGTCGAGATCGACCGCGATCGAGCAGATCGGGGCCCGGCAATCGGGCGCGCACACCTTCGCGAGCTGCAGTTCCAGCCCGCGACGATTCAACAGCCCCGTCAACGGATCCGTGATTGCGTCCTGGCGCAGCACCCAGTAGCAGAACTGCATGGAAGGCAGCAGCACCACACCGGCCGCCACCGAGATCAGCACGATCGCCAGACCGACCTTGAGATCGCCGCCGTCCGCCACCATGCGGGCGGTCAGCGCCACCACCGACACCACCGTCCAGGCCGCGTGCATCGCGAGAACCTTGGCATTGTGCATAACCGCCAGGTAGCCGCCGGTCACGACCAGCAGGATCACGCCGAGCGAGCCGTACACCCGGTTCGATTCCTGCAGATTGGCCACCGTGATCGCCAGATCCGCCGCCGCGAAAAGCGCCAGCGACTCGGCCCGGCTCGGCCACGGCAGCCACCACCAGCGCACCGCCCAGAACAGCGCGAACGCGGCGATAACCCAGTCGAGCGCCTGACCGATCCGACTCGGCGGCCCCGTCTCCGACGACAACACCAGGATCGCGATCCCCGCCAGCACCAGACCACCCGTGCCGACGATCACCTTCGTCCAGTGCACCGCCGCGTGGGAATCGAGCGCACGCGCCAGCCAGTTGTAGTCGGCGGGATCGTTCCACCAAGCCTTCAACATCACTCGACCATTGGCCACAGCCACCACCAAGCGCAGAGGGATCGATTCCATCGCATACGCCGAGCGCGAGATTTCGCCGTTGGAATCTCACCAGCTAACTGGTCAAGTGTATGGCTCGGTGCGGGTCGGCGCACTGAGCCGTTGTGTGGCAGACAGCTCACTTGTGCGTAGTTACCGCTGGTCAGGTTTGTTTTTGTTACTTCGACCAAGGTCGGAAAGCAACGACAAAAGCGGCCCGGATTTCTCCGGGCCGCTTCGTCAAATCCAGGACGCCCCGCCGCCCATCCCCAGCAGTACGTGGGGCGATATCGCGTCAGCGAACTACTTGGCGCCCGCCGAGCCGGTCGTCAGCGCCTTGATGAGGTCGACCAACGCCGAGCTCGACCCGGTCCCACTCGGATCCGGCTCACCGACACCGATCACCGGCTGCACCGAAATGCCCGGCTGCACAGTGACACTCGGCGCCGCACCGGCAGTAGCCAGACCCGACCCGGCGATAACCACACCGGCCGCCGCCGCCAACACGACCCCGAACACACGCATTTTGCTCATTCAGCTGTTTCCTTTACCGAATCTTCCCTGGTCGAAAACCCCATTGGTATCGACCGAGGCCAGTTCTATCACGCAGATTCAGCATGCAGCGACCGTTCAGCCATCGCGGCTAATCGCCATTGATTGCCCAGCGATTGCAAAGCGATAGTCGTGCAACTTTCAAAGTGTAAGCTAGCGTATTGCCAGGCCGTGACCCGATTTCCATCGGCAACACCATTAGGGGCAGGATATATAGCCGCAGGCAACGGGCCGATATACGGCGCGATAGACATTCCACATCGATCATGTATGAAATCAGATCGAAGGATGTGGCAAATAGTTAGCACACAATTGCGCGCGGCAAAATTCATCGACCGAGCAAAACACACGAACCCAGCAATCTACCGGCTACGTTGTGATTCATCACATAAAGAAGATACGTAACATCGGTGGCCGACCTGACGAATACAGCGCTGCGATACCAAGGGCCGGCGGAGGGATTCACTCCCAAATTACCTCGAAATCAGGAATTGAAGCAGCTTCTAGAATATCGCCGACCGGCGTTGAGGTGGATATCATCTCGAACTCACTCGGAACATTCATTCGAGATATCGAGATGCCGAACAGACACGTGTCGCACCACAGCAGACCACTACCGGCACTGGCTCCAGGAGGGCCGATGAACGCGACCCTGACCGGCACCGCTGCACAGTTCGGGCAGGACGTCCGCAGCAGGTTCTCCGGGTCATTGATTATTCCAGCAAAGACCTCCAACCACATAGCACGATCGGCATGGTACCGAGGGCCGTCGGCGTCAGTGTTCTCGATCATCATTTTCCTGTCGCATCATGTATGTACTTACCCACGGACTCCCACCATTCATTCTCGGCAGCCCAGGCTCTGATCTCGAACTCGAGCACCTCCTTCGGATCCCGGGGAGGCCTTTTCATACCCAACTGCTTGAGCTCGTCAGCGTGGAACTTCTCATGATACAAGGTGCGTGCCAATCTAGCCTCGCCGGTCAGATATATAGTCTCCGGAATCAATTCCATGACGCCGTCGTTAATAACTCTGACAAACTCGGCACCCTTCCTGAATGCTTCAGGATAAAGCGTCACGTCACGCGGCGAGGTGGTCTCACCATAGCCCAGCCCGCGTAGGTTCCCGCGATAGTGCTCGAATCGGATACTGCTGATATCGATGCCGTACTTCTGCGCAACCCCGATAGTTGTTTCCTCGCCGAATCGCAGGTCCCCCTTGAGCGGAGGCAGTTTCGGAAACTTCTGCGGCTTCCCACCCTTCCGCATCAGTCTCGTCGGGCCTGCGGCTACAGGTTCAGACGCAGCGCGGCCCACGCGCGTCGCTTCGGCACCGCGGCCGACGTCGGAGGTCAGTCTTGCCGGCGGATGGGAACCATTGATGCTCACACCGAGTTCGGTCTCGAACTCGATCTCAGCGGTGCGCGAGGCCGGCGATCCGGCTCGTGACGCATTCGAACCAGCGCGCGGCGGCAGGTCCGCCCAGGGCTCAGCGCCCCGCGCCGGGATAGCTGCTCCGTGATTGGGGAATGTCGTATGCGGGTTGGCCGCCGGGGCTTGTGTGGGCGGGGTGATCTTCGGCGCTGACGTCGAGCCTGCCGAACCACCCCAGGAAACCGGCGGCTGCTCGGCGGGCAGGGCGGCTTTCGGCGCTGAGGGCGGGCTTGCTGATCCGCCCCAGGCGGCCGGTGGCTGTTCCGCGGGCAAACCGGCCTTCGGGACCGGCGTCGGGGCCGCTGAACCACCCCAGGAGAAGGGGGCGGTGGAATCTGCGATTCCGACGCGGGCGGTGTTCGCGGCAATACCCGGTGCGGCCTTCGCGGCAGCGGCTTCGCGGGCCAGGGCTGCGGCTTCGCGTGCCTTGAAGGCCGCGACAACTTTGGCGCCGGCGCGGAAGGCAATCCGACCGGCACCGTCGAGAACCGCCAAGGTCGCTAATTCGAATGCCAGATCCTCGAACTGCTCTGCGACACTAGGGCCGTGACCGGGGTCGGTTGCCCAATGAATACCGCTGGCATCCTCTATCAGCACACCGCCGCCGGCTACCTTGTAGACCTTGTCGGCGACAACACCCGGCGGCTTAGGAACTTCGGTTATTTCAGCATTTACCTCGGTGTCGGGCCTATGCACGAACCGGCGATTACCGGTATATTCGAATGCCTTCGGCTCTGTTTCGAAATCGTACTTACCGCCGACCGCAAGGCTATACTTGACGATTTTAGGTTGCCGGGCTTCGCTACTGTTCGGAATCACCGTTCTACCATCGGGTCCATAACGAATAATCGAACCCTCGACTTGAACCAAATGATTTCCGCGAGCGTCGATCATCGATCCGTCCGGGTGGCGATCAAACTGCAGGAACCGGTTCTGATCCGACAGCTTTCCAGGCTTTTCACCGATCGAGACGACGTGATCAATACCGTTTTTACCGGCTATGCTTACCTGAACAAGCTGGCCGTCTTTCCACACTGTCTTGATCAGCGCATTACTGTCGCCATGCAGAGCCATGAGCATGTCGGACAGCTGCTGCGCAGCAACGTAATCTTTGTTCGACGTGTCGAAGCTGTTGCGATCGCGACTGAGCGCCATCGCCACCATGACCGCCCGATTCATCTGATCGGCGGCCTGCTTCCGCACATCACTCGCCCGGCCAGTGAGTATCTGCACGCCATCCCTGATCGCCGATCCGGAAATCAGCGATCCGAGCGGATCGTATAGCTCACTGCTGATCTGATGCCCGTACTTATCGAAGACTTTCTCCCGGAAGTTATCCCCTTCCTTCTGCTGCACATGCAATTCGAGCGCCTTGTGGTCGAAGCCTTCTCTCGATGTGGGCGTCACATCCCACCGAATGCCGGCGTCATCGGTGTCATACCCGTAGCCATTGGCATCGATATCGCTGATGAGTGTGGTATTGATTGCGCCATTCGCGCCGGGCGTAGCGACCGTGCTGCTCGTCGAACCGTTCGGATTGAGGTGATCGGTCCGGATCGTGCCGTCGCCGCGCACCTTGGAATCGGCCTGCGACACCGTTCCGTCGGGATTGACGTACTCGGTATGCGTGTTCTTTCCGTCGGCACTGATGTCGGTCGTGATCGGGGCCGGGCCGGATGGATTCATCCCTGCCGGAACCGTGTAGATCTTGGCCTGGTCGGGCGGTGCGCCGTTGGTTCCGTCGGGATAGCGAACCGAATACGAACCGTCGGCATTCGCCGTCCACGTTGTCACTCCGCCGTTTCCGTTGGAGACCGAGCGCACCTGGGTGATCGTGCCGTCGGCGTTGCGGATCGTGGTATCGATCGTTTGCCCACCGGTACCAGCCACGATCACACTCGTGGCGACAGCACCGTTGTCCGCCTTGGTCTCCCACGGCACACCCTCCGCCGGCAGAGCCGGAGCAGGAGCAGGCTTGTCGGTGCCCGGCCCCGGGTTGCCCGGCGCGGGCTGCGGGTTCTGAATCGGCTGTACCTGCGGCACATTCTGCTGCGGCACCGTATTGTTCGCCGACGGGACCGGCACACCCTGCGACGGCTGATTGACCCCTTGCGACGGCTGATTACCCCCGGGCACCGGCGAGAATTGCGTCTGTTCAGCACGCCGCGCCTGATTCGCCGCCGCCTGCTCCTCCGGCGTCATCGACCGATCCCCCGGACCGGTCTGAAAACTCACCGGCTTGATCACCGACGGTGACACGAACGACACACCCGCACCCGAATCCGCCACTACCGAAACCGAATCCACTGTCGGCCGGACAGCCTCGACCAAATCCCGCCCCGCAAAGACCCGCGCCAACTTCTGACCCGACGAAACCGCGGTCATGCCATGAAAGTCATAAACACGCCCACCGCCCACCGCCGCCCTGTCAAACAACCCACCACCGGTCGACAACGAAGCCAAATGCGCCGCACGCGCCGACACCCACGGCGCCACCTCGCCCTGCCCCGGCCACACCGAATCAATCGCCACAACAGACCTCGATCACAATCAGAATTTGGGAATCCGAGAACGCGACGCGATCTCAACTCGCGAAGCACACGGCAATACGACAAAGCGGCCCGGAGGTTCCGGACCGCTTGTCATTTCAGTTGGCAGTTAAATTTGCATTTCGACCGAGGCCAGTTGTTCGGGGCAGATGTTACGGAGATTCGATATCCGCTGCCCAACTCGGAACGGGCCTACCGATTTCTCGCTTCAACTGCAGCATCTCGTACAACTCCGGAATGTTCGGTGCGGAGGCAGCAAACCAAGCCGAAACACTGCTCCATGCCTGACGGGCCTCCTCGCCCTCACTGACATCCCACACCGGCGGATCATCCTGATCAAGGACCGCCCCGTCGATCATCTGGTACGCGTATCCCTGATGAGCACTGAGCACCAGCATCCCGGGAACATCCCGGAGGTCGTGCCGCACATTGTCGACGGTTGCGGTCGCGGCGCGCTTCGTGCCGGCGTCAAGGGCATGCACACCGAAATGTGTACCAGCGAACCATAATCCCGGTTGACCGCCGATGATCCGCAGGACCTCCCTGACCGCAGCCGGAACCCGGGCCACGCCCTGCTCGGCAGCAAACCGATCGATCTCCTCATCGGAGGCACCGACAACCGACCCACGACGCAACCCAGCACCAACGACCCCGTCAAAGATTGCTCGTACCCGTCCACTTGCCCCGCTCAGCTGGTCGCTCATAGTGGATACACCCTTTCGCCCTTGAGATTGACTGCCTCTATCCGCACGTTACGGAACACCGCCTGGTACACGTCCATAAGCTGCTCACAAGACCTACAGACCTGGTACGCCGGTGGCATGTTGATCTGTCGCGCCGTCGGCAGGTCGATGACCAAGCGAAGGTCGCCGGAGATGTCTGCGCTGGTAAACGGCTTATAGGCGGAACCATACTTGGCAGCTGCCCGGCTATTCGCCTCGTAGATCGCCATCTCGATCCGAGCCGCCGTACGTTGCCGCACACCCGTGAGTCCAGGGCTGGACAGGTTCGGATCATGCGTAGCAAAGAGTTCGATCAGCTCAGCTGACTGGTGGATGATCGAATTCACCTCGGCCAGCTGCAGACCGCTTCGTTGGGCCAGCTGAGTACGGATCAACTCCTCGAAGAGCTTCGGTTCCGAGTCGTGTCTGCGATCGCTGCCCTGGCTCTCCCGCCAAGTTCCGGTCTCGGGGTCATACGAACTCGCTCGGGATGTTTCGTAAACGCGCTGGCCTGCCGGCGGACGCTGAGGGGCTTCCTTGGCGGGCGACCAGTCGTGCCGCCAACCACTGAAGTTGTACAGGTCACGTGGTGCATCAGGATACTCGTCACTCCGCCAACGACCTGTCGTAAGGGCTCGCTCGTCCGGACGCCGCTCTTTCTTCGGCAGCGGTGGCAGACCTGCCGCATCTTCAACCCCCGCAGCCCGCAGGAGGACACTGTCTTCGATCAGATCGTTGAAATCTCGCGTGCGATGCGGACCAGAGAATTCACCCGGCCGCAAGGACGGGAATTCGATCACGGGGTGGCCGAAATAGCTTGCCCCGTCGGCAAATCCGACGAATCCAGGAGCTGCACCGAACTCAGGGATATCACCGAGGCGCGGCATTTCTACGAGTGGCCTATAGCCACCGAACTCAGTTGCTTCATCGATTTCACGAAGCCAGTCGCCAGCGCGCGGCCCGTGTTCTACATCCCACAACTCACCCCACTGGTAGTCGACCCATTGATCGACAACGATCGGTTCTTCCACCTTCGGCACACGAGTACCCCGCCCGAATCGGAAACCCGCGGCATTGATAGCCACGGTGAAGCCGAGCAGACCAGCCGATTCCCATGGATTCTCTTTTATTTCTTTTGGCGTGACCCCGATCAGGTCACCCACGAGCGTGTTTTCGCGATCTGGCCTCTGGTAAGTAGAGCCGACGCCGTTGGTTCCGACTCGGATCGAGCTTGCCGTCGCCATAAAGTCGGTCAAATTTCCGGCCAAGTACTCGACACTGCCCACAACGGGGCGGACGAATGCTCCACCGATCTCCGCCAGTCGCGCCTCCCGGTCTGGCGGCTGGTATGTCGTGATTACGCCGCTTTGGGTAACTCGCATAGACGACATACCAGCCATCCCGTCCGCGAGCTTTCGGAACGGGTAGGCCAGAACATCGACTATTGCGCCACCGAAAGCAGTGCCACCTCGGATAGCACCCCCGCCAATCTTTTCCCACCACATTCGGTCGTCCGGCGCCTTGTTGTGTCCGATCGGTTTACCGGCCGCGTCGAATATAGTCTCAGATTTATCTGCGTATCGCCTCGTTCGTGTGCCATCGGCATTATAGGTGTCCGCATACCAATCGTTCCCCTTGCCCCGATATTCGTCGACAACGAGGCCCGCCTTATTCGTATGCAACCAGTGCAAGCCGTCCTTCGCCTGCACGGTACGGCTGAGATAGGAGTTACCTTGGCCATCATCTGATACGGACCACCGGTTTCCAGCCTTGTCGAGGTGCCACTTACTCCCATCACTATCGATTCCGCCGATAATCGTACTGTCGACCCCGCCCTTACCATTCGATACAGCCTGGGTGATCAGCACATTTCCGTAATTATCATGGTGATAGTTGTTATAAAGTCCTTGCTTGTTCAACACCCCGACATCGGTGCCGATCCGGTTGCCTTCAGCATCAAATGACGGAGTTTCGACACGTGTGCTGTCCGCGCTGATATCGGCTTCCATAGGTGCCGGGCCGGATGGATTCATCCCTGCCGGAACCGTGTAGATCTTGGCCTGGTCGGGCGGTGCGCCGTTGGTTCCGTCGGGATAGCGAACCGAATACGAACCGTCGGCATTCGCCGTCCACGTTGTCACTCCGCCGTTTCCGTTGGAGACCGAGCGCACCTGGGTGATCGTGCCGTCGGCGTTGCGGATCGTGGTATCGATCGTTTGCCCACCGGTACCAGCCACGATCACACTCGTGGCGACAGCACCGTTGTCCGCCTTGGTCTCCCACGGCACACCCTCCGCCGGCAGAGCCGGAGCAGGAGCAGGCTTGTCGGTGCCCGGCCCCGGGTTGCCCGGCGCGGGCTGCGGGTTCTGAATCGGCTGTACCTGCGGCACATTCTGCTGCGGCACCGTATTGTTCGCCGACGGGACCGGCACACCCTGCGACGGCTGATTGACCCCTTGCGACGGCTGATTACCCCCGGGCACCGGCGAGAATTGCGTCTGTTCAGCACGCCGCGCCTGATTCGCCGCCGCCTGCTCCTCCGGCGTCATCGACCGATCCCCCGGACCGGTCTGAAAACTCACCGGCTTGATCACCGACGGTGACACGAACGACACACCCGCACCCGAATCCGCCACTACCGAAACCGAATCCACTGTCGGCCGGACAGCCTCGACCAAATCCCGCCCCGCAAAGACCCGCGCCAACTTCTGACCCGACGAAACCGCGGTCATGCCATGAAAGTCATAAACACGCCCACCGCCCACCGCCGCCCTGTCAAACAACCCACCACCGGTCGACAACGAAGCCAAATGCGCCGCACGCGCCGACACCCACGGCGCCACCTCGCCCTGCCCCGGCCACACCGAATCAATCGCCACAACAGACCTCGATCACAATCAGAATTTGGGAATCCGAGAACCGGCCGCACCGACCACGGGAACGACAAAGCGACCCGGATAACTCCGGGCCGCTTGTCGTTTCGGGATGTTCAGATGTGTTCGCCGACAGCTTGTTCGGCTTCACGCCGCCTACGCGGCCGGTGCGTCGACCGCGATCCAGGCGCCGTTGCGGAAGACGTGGTGCTCGTAGTACATGATCTGCCTGCCGTCGCGCATCTTCTGCACGCCCAGCTCCCAGTAGCCGTTGAACTGTTCTCCGCCCGCGCCGATCCGCAGCCGATGGACCTCGACGCTGTCCATTTCATACCGAATGATGAGTCGGGCCGTATTGGACCGTTCATCGCATTCGACCGCCTGGATTCGCTTGAACCCAGGGATGTGGATGGTGTCGCCATTCAGCGTAGGCTGTACCTCGACGACCATATAACTCTCGTACATAACTACTTCACTCTCTGTGTTGTCCCGCGGTGAACGGGGTTGTCCTGCTTCAGATTTCCTCTTGCAGGGAGGACGGGATCTGGTACCGGGCCTTGGGCGGTTCTTGCCCGGGAACGTGCAAACGCAGAAAGCCGCGCAGCTCGTCGATATGCTGCTGCAGCGCACGAATCAAGCGGATCGCTTCGCGGAAGCGCTTCTTGTCGTCTGCCGCTTGGGTTTCCAGCACGTCGACCCGGGTGCGGAGTTTGCCTACCGCACGCGCCTGCCACGCGGTGATCGCCCCGATGACCGTGGCGATCGCGATCCCGAAGGCCTGTATCAGTTCGGGATTCATCCAGTGCTGGGTCATTCATAGCCTGCCGTCCGGCCGGTCGACCGGGGTCACCGCCGGTCGAATGAGCAGACCGGCGAGCACCGGGGTGAGCAGACCGTAGACGGCGAGCACCGCCTCGATCCACGCGGTATCGATCTGGTGTCCGAGCACGAACGCGATAACTCCGGTGACGGCGACCAGGACCGAACGGATCAGCGCTGGCTCGGGAATCCGGTGGCCGCCCATCAGACCCGCCCCGCCGTCGCGGCAAGCAGCCGATCGAGTTTGAGTTCGAGCGCCTTGAGGCGCTGCTCGTTCCGGAAGTCGGCGGCATCGGAATTGAGCACGTAGCCCGCCACCGTGTCGCGGTATTCCGAGTCCGCGACCCGGGACTGGAAGCCGTAGGTGAGCTCGAAGTGCACCCGACGCAGCTTGTCGAGCAGCTCCCGTTGCTCGGAGTCCGAAAGTGCCATCAGTGCACTGCCTTTCAAGCGGTCCGCGATATCAGCGCGGAATTGGTCCATGTCCATGCAGCCGGGATCCCACTTGCCTTGCTTGGGCCCGGCCCATTCTTTGTGGCCGATCACGCGATCGGCCCGGTGGCCGAGCTTGCGCAGGATCGCCGCGCAGCAGCCGACGTACGCGTCGTATTGGGCGTCCGACCACCCCTCGGTGCCGTTATTGGCCGCTTCGATACCGATGGTGTGGAAGTTGGCGTTGTCTTCCGGTAGGCCCGGCCACGAACCGGCGCCGGCATGCCAGGCCACACCGGCTGCGACCACGGTGACCGTGCCGTCCTGCGCGAGATGGATCTGCGACAGCGGACCATCCAACGCTGGTATGCCGTAAGCGATTTCGGTCGGCGGTGCCTGCGAGCTGCCGGTGTGATGGGCAACGATGCCCCAGATCTCACCGAAGTCCCCGTGGCCACGCGCACGCCACCCGGGAAATTCGACGACCCGCAGCCCCTCGTCGCGAAGCACGTCCGCAAGCCATACCGGATCACCGGTCCACGACATAGTTGTCCTACTTTCCGAATGAGATTCGGCCGCAACGTCGTCCGTGTGCGTCAGATGATCCGCACGTATCCGCCGGCCAAGATGGTTCCTTCCGAGCCGCCCAGGGACACGGAGGCGAGCGCCTCCACGGTCACGACATCGCCAACAGCGATGTCCCAGGTCGCGCTGATCGACAATGTTCCGGAGGGGCCTTCGACGGGCGTATCGATGGTCGCGACGATCTTCGAGTTGACCCGCAACCGGGCCTGCAACTGCGTGGCGCCACCGAAGCCGGTGGTCGCGTCGGTGAACGGCATGGCCGCGACCACCTTGGCAGATGTCTTGTCGGCCAGCGCCTTCAGGCCATTCTTGGTCGTACCGACGACGACGGAGCCTGGATATCCGGCGGTGTCGGCGACCCAACCGGTGATTGGCCCCCAGTCGTCCGTAGGCATCGGCTGGGTACCGCTCTTCTTCATACCGGATGGCAGAAACACCACCGCGACGCCGGCCACGATGACGAACGACATCAGTTCCTCCGATAGCGATGAGTGATTCGTTAGTTGAGGTCGAAGTAGAGGTAGCTGTTCACACCGGCCGCGACTGCGGTGGCGAACGAGCCGACCGACGAACCGGTCATGCGTACCCACACCCGGTCGCCGCGCGCCAGGGTCACGGCCTTGGCCGGAATGGTCACCGACCCCGCTGTACTGGCGAAGGTCTGGATCGGGTTGTCGTTGAGCATCACGTCGAAACTGCGCTGCTCAACGGCGGTCAGGTTGCCGGATACCTCCAACCGGCACCGCACCGTCGCCGTTGCCGCACCGCTGGATATCAGTTCGTGGTTCGCACTGATGACGGTGTCCGCGTATCCGTTGCGGATGGTCCACCCGGTCAGCTTGACGTTCGAGGTGCCGCCGGGGACGGATTGGGCGCCGTTTTTGTTCATGCCCATCGGCACCGCGGCGGCGGCAGTCCCGGCCGCAATGATGAACGCCATTACTGCGTCCCCACCGAAGCCGAAGTGTCCGCGCCACCTCCGGACTCGACCGGCGTCGGGTCCACTGCGGGCGGGTCCGGCGGCTTGGGTACCGTGCCGGATCCGGTGTCGACCGGCAACTCGTTGACTTCCTGTTTTGTGGCGGAAATCGGCCAACCGAGATACATCAGACGGTCACCCCTTTGATGCTGGCCTGCAGTCCCTTGCCGGCGCCGGCGTCCAACGTGGTGATCGAGACGGTCAGCCGGTCACCCGGATTGAAGGTGTAGGTCAGCGGAATCGTGGTGTCACCAGCCTGATTCGCCGGCGTGATGGTCGCCGACGAGCCGGTGACGGTCGTGGTGCCGTTGACTTTCAGTTCGACGACCAGGTTTCCCGTGCCCGCGGTCTCGCCCCGGTAGGTCACCGAACCGACGGTGATCTTGCGCTCGATCCGCAGCCCCTCGGGCATTACGTTGCCGACACCGGCAGCCCGGGTTCCGCTGTGCGACTTGAACGCGATGTCGTAGATCTGGCCGGCCGGGGTGGGCGTGCGGGCATCCGACAGCCGGGTATCCGTGCTGACGATCGTGTCGATCGCGGTACGGACATCGGCCGCGCCCGCCGCGGTGAGCAATGTCCGGCCCAGTGCGGTCGAATCAGCGATCTGACTCGCCGGATGGGTGTGCGCGATCGGCGCGCGCGGATTGGTCAGGCGCGGGTCGTCGCCGGCGACAGCCGTGGTGGCGGTGCTGCCGATGACTGGCGGGAACGTCGCGGGCTTGCCGGTGATGCCTGCCCAATCGGTGGTGCCAGCCTGACCACGGATGACCACGCCCTGGCCGTTCGGCAACCAGCCGCCGGTCGCCGCGTGGTAGACGTACAGCAACCCATCGGCCTTGACAACGTACTGGGCGCCCTCGGCGGGTGCTGCGGGCAGCTGCGCGTACGCGCCGACCTGCCCATCGATCTTGATGCCTTCGCCACGCGGCCCCACAACGACCGCATTACCCGCGGAGGCGGGCACCGGCGAGGCCAGCGTCAGATCGACCAGGCCGATCGAGCCGGTATCCGGGTTCTGCGGGTCGGCACCCGGAACATACTCGGGCACAGTGAAACTGAACGGCTCCAGCGGAACTCGCTCGCCGTCGTAGGACAGATCGAACGACACCCGCCAGGTCCACTGGGACGGGTTCGTGGCGGCGCTCGGTGCGACGAGCCGCACCCCGCGCCGGCCCCGCCAGGTGATGAAACCCCACTCGTCCAGCTGACATTCGTAGTGGCTCGGCAGCTGGACATAGGTCGCCGGGCCCAGCTGCGCACCTGGGACAAGCACCTTCGGCGCGTCGGCGGCGAAGGTGATCGAGCCGGTCAATGGCGGGAACTCGGGGGTGTCCCCCACGTCTCCGTCGTCGATGACGTTCGCGAGGAAGCGCCCGACGACCTTGCCGTACTTCAACGGGGGCAGATCGGCCATGGATCAATGCCTTTCGGACAGCAGGCAGCCAGGAACGGCATACCGTTTTGCGGAAAATGAGAGCGGCCGTTTGATCGGCCGTAAGAGATGCGGTCCCGGCTACACAGGAAGCGCACGCACGTTGACATGCGAATAGCTGGAGTAGATGTTGTAGCTCCCGGTGCCCTCCACCCGATGCGCGAGGACGTACAGGGTGACCGTCTGATTGGCGGGCACCACGCCGAACGTCGCGTCGGGCTTCATCGGATACTGAAAGCCCGGCGAGATCAGCACATACGCGATGCGCGAAACCCGATGGCTCCAGCCGAGTCCGACGAGCTCACCCTTGGGGCTGCCGATGCGGACCTCGATGTTGCAGCGGGTCGGCTGTTCGGTCTGCACCTGCACGCCGCCCTCGACGATCGGACGCCACGCCGTCGGCTGCGCCGGAATGGTGATGGCGGCAAACGTTTTCGTCTCCTCGGTGACGTTCTGCGCGTCCGAGATCTGTTTCTCCCCGATCACCCACGGCCCGTTCGGCCGCGGGCTGGGGGTCGGACGGAACTTCTGCGCCGCGGCATCCCAAGCGAGCACATGATCCTGACCGAGCGGGCGCTCGTCATTGATCAGGACATCGGAGGCATCCTGGATCCGGCCGCTCGCCCCCGGATCGCCGGCGTCGCCGGTCGCGCCGCGGGGGAAGGTGATCTCCAGCTGCTGGGCCGGCGCAGTCCCGGTGATCCGGGCGGCCGCGGCCGATCCGGTGGCGCCCGCGACTCCCGCACCGGTCAGCTGGTTCGGCGCGCCTCGACGACCAGTCGCACGGAAGGCCGCCCCGAACGCGACGAACCCCATTCCGGTCCAGTAATAGATGCTGTTGTCCGAAACAACCCGCCAAGCTTTGCGTGCGTCGGCGGTGGTGAGCGGAAGCCGGCCGAGCGCGGCCAGGTCGGCGATATCGCCCTGCCACGACCACGGCCAGGCCGCGTCGCCTTCCGGCCCGATCGCACCCTGGCTACCTTCGCGGAGCTCGATCAGCGCCTCCCGATCGACCACCTCGAACGGGTTCACCGTGTAGGGCAGGCCGATCGAATCGGCGACGCCCCGCATGGTGATCATGATGTCGTCCTCGTAGACGACGGACGGGTCGCTGTTCACAGCGTTGTCGTCGGTCACAGCGCCCCCACGGGTCGGGCCATGCACACGATCTGCGCGTCGGCCATCGAGTATTCGTAGTTGGCGGTGCCGATCGCGCGGCGCAACAGCACAAACAGCGTCACCGGCTGTCCGGCGGGCACCACACCGACGGTGCTGGCCGGGGTCATCCCGCGCACGCCGTAGAAGGGTTGGAATCGGGCCCGGGTGCTGACACCGGTGACCAGGCCGCTCGCGAGTGCGACGATCTGGCCGGATGCCGAACCGATGCGTACTTCCGCCTCGATGCGGGTGGTGAATTGGTTCCAATTCTCGTCGGGACGTACGACAACGCCGCCGGTGATCATCGGCCGCCAATCGGTGTCCTGTGCCGGGATATTCAGCTGGGCAATGTTTTTCGTGGCGGCGGTGATGCCGTTCTCCGAGCCGGCGAAGCCCGGACCGCCATCCCAGGAACGACCCTCGAGAATGGTCCACGGGCCACGCAGGCCCGGGTACGGCCGTGGCTTCCATTTCCCGGCGGTCGTGTCCCATGCCGGTACGGCTCGATCGATATGCGGACCGTCCGCATAGTCGGGCGCGCTACGGATAGGCCCCGGGCCACCGGCTTCGCCCTTGCGGCCCTTGCGGCCGCGCGGCACGGTCAGGTTCAACGTGAGGTTCGGCGCGGTGCCGGTCACCGTCGCCTGGAGCTCGGACCCGACGGGGCCGGTATCCACCGCACCGATGGTGAGGGTGCACGGCAGCCCGTCGGGGCCCGCGGCACCGAATGCCGCTGTGAACTCGTCGAATCCGGTGCCGTTCCAGTAGACGAGCGCACCGGTCGACACGATTCGCCAAGCCTTGCCCGCATGCGCCGACGTCAGCTTGGGGGTCAGCGCCGAGAGCGCGGCCTGGTCGGCGATGTCGCCTTCCCAGCGGAACGGCCGAGCGGGCTCACCGGGCAATCCCCGGACTCCGGGTGTACCGGTCATCAGCTCGAGCGAACCGTCCCGCGGCGTGCCGTGCATGGACTGCACCACCCCGGGCGCACCGATCCCCTCGTCGATGCCTCGGATCTGCGTGGATGCGAAATACTCTCTTACAGTGGACATCTCACCTCACTCGACAGGTTCTGCGAATACGACGATCGACGCGCGGTCGGGCGAAAGCCCGATCTTGCCGCTGCCGGAACCGACCTTCTCGGACGCGATCACCAGATTCGCGGGCTGCCCAGCAGGAACCGTGGCGAAATCCGAGGTCGGCGACAGCACCTTCGATGTGGTGCCGTCGCGATAGCACGGCGTGACCGGCAGGTACATCCACTCGCCACTGGCGGCGATCGACGTGGCGACGATTTCGCCTTGCGAATGATGCAGCCGCACAGTCGCTTCCGCGGACACACTGGAGTCCGCACGGGTGTAAAGGTGCCCGTAGACGACGGGCCGCCAGCGGAACGGCAGTGGCGGGATGGCGAAGGTGCCGCCCTCGATCCGGCCGACATCCTCCTGCCGTTCAGCCGCGAAATCCTCCTGGAACCACGACCATGGGCCGAGCCCGAGGGGCGTGGCCACCGAACGAAACTTCCGGGTCGACCGGTCGTAGGCCAGCATGCCGCCGGCGCCGGGGGGCCGCACCTTGTCGTAGTCGGGCGACTCGGTGATCTGCCCGGAAGCGCCCGGCGGCCCCTTCGGACCGCGCAGCCCCGAGGGGACGGTCACCTTCAATTTCTGATTCGCCCCCGGGCCGGCGAACTCGACGGCGGGCACGGTCAGGTTCTCCAGGCTCACCGTCTCGGTGACGGTGATCGTGGTCGGTTCGGCAACCGCGCCCTGCGGTCCCACCGCATCCGGTGAATGCCGCCACTCGCTACCGGTCCAGACGTCCATGCCGTTGTCGTCGATCCGATGCCACCAGCTGCCGCGATCGTCCGGGCCGAGCCCGGTCGGCCGAGCCGCCGCATCGGCGATCTCGCCCATCTTGCGAAACGTGGTGCGGGGACGGCCCCGGCCACCGGGCGCACCGGGCGGGCCGGGCGGCAGGTCCAGCGTCGCGAAGCCGTCGGAGACGGTCGCCTGCGCGGTCAGGACGGGCAACCCGTTCACGTCGGGCGCCCGCGTGATGGTGATATGGGCGGGAAAAGATATGTCCGCCATGGTTTCTCCTCTTCGAAAGGCTCAGAAGATGAGCAGGTCGAGATCGGCGCCGACGTCGGTAGCCAGATCCTTGATCGCGGCGGCCACGCGGCCGAGCCGCTGCCAGGCCTTGACGATCGAGTCCTCCTCGTCGGATCCGTCGCCGACCACGATGTGCCATTTCGCGGCCGTCTCGCGGTCATCGGCGAAGGTCAGCTCGGTGACGTAGTCGGTGAAGATCTGGCCATCCAGCGCGAAGCCGATCTGGTCGCCGAGCCCGTAGTCCTTGCCCAGGATGTAGGGGGCGTTGTCCTCGACGGTCACCCGCTTGCTGGTGTAACCGCGGGTCAGGTGCATGCCCTGGCGCGCGGCGACCAGACCGTCCAGGTTGAAGGCCTTGTCACTGCCCGAGATATACAACTCGCGGAAGGCGTATGGCCCGGCCCGGTGTACCCGCTCCATGTTGCGGTAGACGTTCCAGGCGAGGAACACGTCGTTGAGCTGACCGCGATACAGCCAACCGAGTCCGATCAGCGACAGCAATCCTTTGATCACGAATTCGATGCCCGCGTTCACCCAGCCGGGCGATCGGCCGCCGACGATGATGTCGGTGGCGGTGGGCTTGTGCAGCGCGATCTCGGATTTCCCGATCCCGGAGTACTCGCCTTCGAAGTACCACACCCACGGGAAGTTCCGGAATGTGCCCTCGCTGAGGCGCTCGCCGTACACCGCCTCGTATTCGGTGGTGGAGTCCAGGTTCGGGTAGCGCACGGGCGTGGTGCCGTCGCCGTTGAATTCCTCTATCCAGGAACGAATTCCGTCAAGCAGCGTACCGGTCGCGCCGGTGACGCCAGACTTGTCCACCGTTTCCAGGACGACCGTCGGCCGATCCAGATAGAACCATTCCGGTGCGGGCTGTTCGTCCTCGCCGGGCAGGTAGAACCTGGCGGTCAGCATCACGCCGGAGTCTTCGAGCATGGGGGCGAACAGCTTGTCGGCCATGTCGAAGCGCGCCGACGCGGCACTCCATTTGCTGGTGTCGTGCAACGGATCCACCGGAACGACAGCGATCGGGAAGAGCATGTTGCCGGTGCCGCCCCACTCCGGCTTCTCGGCGTCCTGTGGCGGCACCCAGCCCGGCGCCTGCAGGCGCATCAGGTTCGTCGTCAGGTAGTTGGTGATGATCGTGCGAACCGGGCCGAATTGGATCATGTGCCGCGGAAACTGCGCGAGGATCGGCGCGAACGGGCTTGCCCAGCAACAGATCGTCGCGATGTGGTTCCAGCAGTGAATGGCCTCGATGTCGACCGTCTCCACGCCGTGTTCGTCCCGGACGATCGATGCCTTGGTGATGTAGCCGTCCCAGCGGAACCCTTTGGTGTTCACGGTGATCGGGATGGTGGCGTCTTCGTGGTCGTCGTTGTTGAAGAGGTGGTCGAAATGGACCATGTCGCGCGGGCAGATCATCTTGAGCCCGCCCGGCGCATTGCGGGGGTAGGTGAACTCCAGCGAGAGGTAGTTGTGCTCCTCGCCGACCTCCTCCATCCACTTGTTCCAATAGCGCACCAGCACATCGGGATCGCGCTGCTGGTCCTGCTCTTGCTGGTACGCCTTGTCCATGCGCAGGGCTTCGGCCTGCGGATCCCATGCCGGCATAGTCATCAGAACGGCCTCGACGATCGCGGCGTGACCGAAACGATCAGGCTGGACTGCACACTGCCGCCGTCGACCTGGACGACGATGTCGGTGGCACTCCACGGCGGGAGCGCGGCGAGCCAGCGGCGCCCGGCCAGTTGGCCCCAGACATTCTGGGCGATAGCCGAATTCCCCGAGTACAGGCGGGCGGTCCGGTGCCGCGGATGCGTATCGATCCGCAGTGTCTGGCCTGCCGTGAGCCGCGGCGTCTGCACCATCCGGGGAATCTCACTGCCGGTCGGATCCAGAATCGCCCAGCGTCCGGGACCATTCATCGTGTACCGCGGCCAAGCGGGCTGATCGGCCGCGTTGCGGGCCCGTACCCGGCCCTCGTTGAGGGCCGAGGTGTTGGTCCACACGGCGGATTCGTCGAAGTGTCGGGCCAACGGATCCATGGCGGTCGCCGACATCTTGTACAGCGCGATGGCATTGCGTGCCGGATCGATCTCGCCGACCGACTCCGGGGCGCTGTCGAGTTGTACCTGCTGGAACCTCCAGCCTTGATGACGGGTGAAAAACCCGAGGGTAGAAGGCTTGTCGGTGGACCAGCCGCGAAACCACGCGTCGTGCACCGCGTAGAAGTCACGGACCGGGTCGGCGCCGGATCTGATCGCGGACTGCGAGATCACGGCGATGAAGTCCCATTCCTTCTTCGCGCGAATCGACCGCTGGAAGGTCGCGCCGTCCTGGCGGGCGCCCTCGTTGACGAGCAGTTGCACCGGCGCGAACATGTATCCGGTCTGATTCGACAGCCGGACACCCTCGCGGCCGGCATTCGTGCCGGACAGATGCCACACCCTGCCGTTGACGTCCCACAAGACGACCTTCGTGTACTGGCTATCCAATAGCTGGCGGGTCATCGGCCGAGCCCTCCTCCGCGTTGTTGCGCCACCGAGCGACGCCGGCGAACCCGTTCGACCGCGATGGCGGCGCTCTTGGGGTCCATGCCGTTGAAGTTGTAGATGTCTCCCCGGGCGGTGCGACCACCCGGACCTTTAGCGAGGTTGGTCAAGCCGAAACCGGTGCCGAGCTCCTCTTTCACACCGCTTGCCACGATTTCGATCGGCTTGGTGACGAACTCTGCGGCGGTGCCTGCGACCGCCGATCCGATCATCGACCCGATAGCGGGAGCGAGCGCACCCAACGGGCCAAGGAACGGGGCGACCAATGTCCCTGCGGCGGTACCGAGCGTGCTGCCGATCGTCGAGGCCGCACCCTTGATCGCACCGGTGACACCCCCGACCAGGCCGTGTTGTTGCAGTCCGCTGATGCCGCCCTGCAGGGCGGCGAGCCCAGCCTGTTGGTCACGGGTCATCTGCGGCGTCGGGCTCTGGGTGCCGGTTGGGCTCCAGTCGATGCCCGTGTACTCCTTCACCACCGCGGCGATGCTCGACGACCACTTGCCTTCGGGATCGACACTCTTGTAGAGGTCACCGAGTGCGTCCCCCTGCCCCGCGCCGAATTGAGCGCCGGCTTCGACGATCTGGTTGCCGTTGGCACCGAGCAGCGGGGCGATCACGGAGGCTGCGTCCCCGCCGAGTTTGCCGCCCACAACGTTGAGGTAGTCCTGGAAGCTGCTCTTGTGCGGGTCATAAGGCTCATCGCTCAGCGCGAGTGTCTGCGCGCCGAACCCCGCCGCGCCGACGGACGGCGTCCCGGCGGTCGCCGGATCATCCTGCGGGACAACATCGCCCGGAGAGCCGATGGAGGCGTCGCCCGGCGTCACGGTCCCGCCGCCCGGCTCGCCTCGGCTTGCGTTCTTCTTCGGACGATTGCGGATCAGATACGAACCCGACGGGGATTGCTGCCCCGTCGACCCGCCGGCACCGTAGCCGTAACTCGCCCCTCCGCCACCGGAATACGATCCCCCGGTGGCGGACGTATCGCCGCTCGACTCGGGCTGCCCCGGCACGAACGAATTTCCGTCCTCGCCGCCATCCGCTCCGGTGCCGAGACTCGTCGGTCCACTGGCGCCGAGACCGGACTCACCGGTCAGCGTCATCGACGCCGACAGGCTACTGCCGAACTTCGCGCCGATCAGGCTGCCGAGCTGGGCACCGATCACCGGCGCCAGCTGGCCGTCGGGACCGAGCGCGGGCACGAGCACCGAACCCAGGGCGGCGCCGACCTGACTGCCGGCTTCGGTTGCCGCGCCGACGATCCCGCGGGCCAGCGCGTTGGACAGCGACCCCATGGGATTGAGGCCGGCGGAGCGCACCGTCGCCGGCTCGCCGGTCGCGTTACCGGTGGACGCGGTGCCGATAGGAGCCTGGTACGCGCGGCCGATGCCGAGTCCGCCCGGCGCGCCCTCGGTCCGCACCCGCATGGCGGCACCCAACGGATCGGCTCCGCCGACCTCGACCGGGTCCGAGCGAGTCGCCGACTGCGGTGCCGGGGCTGCCCCTGCGGTCCCGAGCGCCGGGCTCAGCATGCCCCCCGGGCCGAAGGCGGGCGCGACCAGCGAACCGAGCGCGGCACCGGCGACGCCACCCGCGTTGATGGCGGCATTTCCGATGCCGCCCAGCGCATCCGCCAGTAGGCCGAACAGACCGAAATCCTGCGGCCGGAAAGCCGCTTCCGGCTCGGTCGAACCGATCGGGTTACGGAGCAGATCACGCCACGACGCCGCCGCCGAATCCGTCGCCCCGACCAGCCCGCCGTCCGCGAAGCCGGGCAGCATGCCGCCCAGGTAAGCCGGGGACGGCACCCAACCGCCGTTGATCGCGGCCAAAAGCGGCAGGTGATTCGCGGTTGCCGCGGCATTGACCACGAACTCGCCGGGGGACAGCCGAGCGAGCACCCGGTCCTCCCGTGACCCACCCGGCCCGGACACCCTGCCGCCATACGCGAACCGCTGCGGCGACCGGCCGTCGATGCCCGAATCGGGCACGCCGGTACCCGGCTCATCGATGACCTCGTCGTCGGAGTTGTTGTCGCCCTGCCGATCCCGCGCCGGATTGGACAGGGTGGACTTCGAGCTGACTCGAACGATCCGAGTCCGTGTCTTGCCCCCCTTCGCCTCCGGGTCGTAGCGGTTCAGCGCGCCCGTCGCGATCCAATCGGTGAAGAACTTCGGCACCGCGCCGAGGATCTCGTGGAAAGCCTTTGCCAGCGAACCGATCTGGACGGAATCACCGGCGATCCCGTTGGCGGACACCGTCGAATCGCCGGCTACCAGAATCGGATCGTCGCCGGGCAACGTGATAATCGAGGTCCCGGTGGTCTTTCCGCCCTCCCAGACCGCCCCGCTCGGCAGCGTGACCTTGTGTCCGGGGGCGGGCTGTCCACTGTTGGCCATGGCCAGGATGTCCGGCATCGCCATGACCGGCGGGCGTGTCTGCTCGGACCGAGAAGTATTGGTTTCCTGCGCCGAAGGGCGCCTCGAGTCCGGCGGAATCCGCACATCGGAGCTCATTTGTTTCTCCACATTCGCATCTACTTTCTCGGCCGCTCGCGCAGATCGACACCCGTCGGCGGTCACTCGTCCCAGTCGAGGAACTTGTTCATCTCACCTATTCCGGTGGCGGTGCCGATGCGCTCACGGCCGGACTGCACGCCAGGCCGCGGCACGAGTTCCGGACGGTTACGCCCGTTTCGCGCGTCATCGGTCTTCGCCCAGACGAGCCAGCGCAAGGAATCGGTGATATCGGCAAGCAGGAACTGGTCGAGTTGCCAGCGATGGCTTTCGGGATTCATCGCGCGAAACAGCGCGGATTCGGTGGGCAGCCATCTGACGATCGCTTTCAGCTCACGCCAGCCGAGCACCTCGGTGCCGAGCTGGTGCAATCGCAAGCCGAGCGTTATCAGGTCGTATTCGATTGCCTCGCAATGCTCTTCGAGAAGAGCATCGAGGCTTAGGATTCCCCCAGGTTGACTCCGGAGTGGGTGCGCCACGCGTCGAGCAGTTCGTGATAGGCATCCGGATCCATGTCGTCCAGCACGGCGAGCGACTCGGCGGACAGAGTCAGCTCCAGCAGTGTGTACATCGCGTCGACATCACCGAGACGACGGATGCGGCGGATCAGACCCGGCTTGAGGTAGGACAGCGACGGCAGGTGCAACTCGGCACCGTCGGCCTGGTAGATGAAGTCGTCCTTCACCTGGATCGGGCGGTTGAGGGCGATCGGAGCTTTCGGGGAAGTCATTGGTTCGCAGACCCTTTCATGACATTGCAGGTGCGCAGGTAAGGAAAATTGTTCGGCAGACAAGGGCCCAACGGCGGCGGGCGGGCCTGCGCATAGGTGTGTTGACCCGCCGCCGCTGGGGGCTTTTATCAGGCGGTCTTGACGCCGTCGTCGAGGTAGCGGAAGGCCTTGATGCCGTCGTCGTTCTTGAACGCTTCGACGGTGATGGTGAAGCCGGCCAGTTCCTTCGAGACGAACTTGCGCTCCTGGACCTGCGAGATCGAGGCATTCGGGAGCACGATGCGCATCTTCTTGTCCGCGCTCAGCATGTCGAAGACCCAGGCGCGGCGCGGCAGCACCGCGCCGGTCTCCTTGATCGTGTACAGCTTGCCGGAGGTGGCCGATGCGGCGGTGGGGACAACGTTGCCCTCACCGAACACCTGGGTGAGGACATCCTCGTCCCACACCGCGTACAGGGTGAGGCCGAACCGGACCGAGTGCTCGGTCTGCAGGTTCGCGATGATGTCGGCGTTCCAGTCCTTGATCTGCTCGATCTTGCGCTCGCCCTTGGACTCGATGCCGTCCTCGGAGACGTAGCCGAGCGGCTTGAACGCGTCGACCGGCTTGATGCTCGCGCCGACCGGCAGCAGGGTGTTGACCGGGGCGACCAGCACGCCGCCGGAGACGGAGACCGGAGTACCGGCACCGATGTACTTGCTAGAGGGTGCAGCCATGTTGATTCTCCCTTGGGATTGTTGCGCAGGCCCATGGGATTTCGATATTCAATTGTGGCTCCCATCAGGGGGAGTCAGGCGAGGACTATGCCTCGCACGTTTTATTCGAGGTTACGAATTGGCCGGCCGGTCATCGGGGACCGCGAAACCGCCCCAATCGACGATCTCGTAGCCGCCCGCGTACACGGCCTCGGCAAGCTCCGCGACCAGAAGTTGCTTCACCGTCTTACTCCCCCACCAGGAAGAGCCCACCGAACGGTACATCTGCCTACTCGCGCCGTTGATCAAATTGGTTTCGTAGTAATCCCGTTGAAATGAGACCTCGACCTGCGGATACTGCACACGGTTGTACTCGAGGGCCGGATGAAGGTCGAAGACATAGACGCGGGGGAAGCGGTCGGAGACCGCGCTGACCAGCCGCGCGTACCTGAACGGCTCCGCCATCCAGGTCACCAGCAGGGATTCATCCTTCTTCAAGCTGATTTCACGCTGCACCATTGCTGTTCAATCCTTATTCGAGCGATGAGTTATGTTTCCCGGCACGATGATTCAGTTGACCGAGCCACGCACAATCAGGTCGGCGACCATGACCTGCCGGGGCGCGGCCGTTGCCGGGTCGGTGTCGTTCTCGAGGCCGACGTCTTCGAAGTACTCACACCACACGGACCCGAGATAGCCCGGCGCGGCGGCCGAAAGGATGGCACGGACCAATCCCGCCAAACCCGCTGCGGCACCGGCTTCGTCGGTGAATTCGAGGACGACGCGAGGACGATCCAGGATCAGGTTCGGACCACGACGGCCCTCTCGGTCTTCGATGTCCTGCCGGAGGATTCGGTCGTTGCGCTTGACCCGCACCATGCGCGGCGGACGCGGATCCGGAATCCGGGTGACCACCTTTGCGGTGTCCGCAGCGGCGGTGAGTTGCACGGTCAGGTATTCGACCAGAGTCTTCTCGATGTCGGGGTACACGATTCGTTCAGTCATCGCGCTACCACCCTTTCGTGGCTATGGTTCTTGCCGGGCTTGTTCGATCCGTTGACGCAGTTGGTCGACGACTCCCGCATAGGCTTCGGTCTTGGTCGCGGCCTCGAAGGAGAGGCCGCGGGGATGGACGGCGTACCACCGGCCGTCGTCGGTCTGGTTGATCTGGATGTCGTCGAGGTCGTAGAACGACTCGGGATCCGGTACCGGCCATTCGCCGTTCTCGTCCTTGGTGACATGCAGGCCGGTGTCGAACGCACCCGGCGAACCACCCGGCGTGGCCGCCCAGCGGATCTCCTCCAGCTCGGGATGTACTCGCACACCGCGCTTTACGAGATATTCGGCAACCCGGGTCGCCTGCTTCATCCCGGTGACGGTCGGCTCCGCGGTCTTGGGCGACCGCGTGCTGTGCCACTGCGGCAGATGGATCACCGACAGCTCTTCCGCCAGTGCCCTCACCTGCGGATCCAGCTCCGCGGTGTCCGCAGATTCGGCAAGCTTCCCACTCAGGGCCTGCTGGATGAATGCGAGAAACTCCGGTGTGACCAGCTGCCCGGTGTCGGTCTTCAGGTACTCCGGCGGAGGCTGATGATTGGCGAATTGGATGGATTCGACGACTTCTTTGTCAGACACGATGTTCTCTCGCGATCATGAATTGCCTTCGAGTGTGAGTAGGAAAGCCCCTCCCACAAGAGGATCGGGCTCGGCCGGCGAGCGTGGATCAGCTCGCGGTGTACTCCAGGCGCTGCACCGAACCCCGCCAATCGGCGACGGTGACGCTGCCCGACGCTTCGAGTGCGACACCGACCGGGCGAAGGATGCTCAGGAACCGGAAAGGCAGGACGGATTGCCCGCCGGCCGGGGTCAGCTTCACAATGCGAGCGCCGTTGGAGGTTTGACCCGAGTTGGCCACATAGGTGTTGCCCGCCGAGTCGACGTCGACACCGGCGGGGGCGTCGAGGCCGGTGAAGGGAAGCTTGGTCTGCACACCCTGTGGGCTCAGCCGGACGATGCCGCGCCATTCGATCTGGTTCGACACGGTGACGTTGCCGGCACCGTCCACCGCGATACCGAAGGGCCGATCCAAATCTTGGAAAGGCAAAGTGGTTTCGGTGCCGTCTGGGCCGAGGCGGACCACCCTGTTGTTTCCGCCGTCGACGACGTAAATGTTCCCGGCCGCATCGATGTCGACGCCGGTGGGGAATCGCAGCCCGGTGAACGGCACCGTGGTCTGCACGCCGTCGTTACCGAGTCTGACGACGCGGTGGTTTCCATAATCGACGGCGAACACATTGCCTGCTGCATCGACCTTCACCGCGTACACCGCGCCGAGCCCGTCGAACGGCAGGGTGGTTTGGACACCTGCTGCACTCAACCTGAGGATCCGGTTGTAGTCGGCGACGTAGGTGTTCCGGGCGGTATCGACGTCGACACCACGCGTGCCATCGAGGCCGGTAAATGGCAATTTCACCTGTGTGTAGGTCACGAGTTCGCGCTCCGATCAGGATTCGATATCGACGAGGGAAACACCGACGCGCGGTCGGCAACCGACCTGGATCACAGGCCGAGGAGCGGCAGGATCACCGGGAGGACAAGGGGGGCCAGGTGGCAGGCCAGCTTGATGAGGTCGAGGGCGATGGTGAGCATGGATTCACCTCCTCTCGGTCTGGTCAGTGCCGCCGCGACGAGTCCGGCACGATGCGGCCTGCGGCGATCAAGGTGTTGAAGGCCAAGGCTTTTCGGCGGCAGTGGTCGGTGGAGCAGTCGCGGTGGACGCGCATCGACTCGTGGGCCTTGGCGATGGTGAGCGGGGCTGCGGGGGTGGCGTGGTCGGCCATGTCGAGCAGTTCCAGGACGGTGTTGTCCATGTCAGACCTCGGGTTGCGGTGCCGCGGGGGGAAGTTGAGCCCCACCCCCGATCAGGGGGTGTATCGGGGGTGGGGCGAAACGCCCCGGTCGCTTCTTCCGTCTACGACCGCGAGCGAGAGCGTCGGCGGGAGACGGGAGCGGAAACCGGGGCGGGTATGTGGCAGGCTCGTGCCCGCTTGTCGTCGATCTCGAAGAGGTTTCGGGGGCATGCCACACAGGTGGGGCAGGGCGGGATGCGCTCTGCTGCTTGAACGTTCGCGGCCCCGCCCACCGAAGTGGACGGGGCCGTGACAACGCCGAGTATGAAAGTGATTGGTAGTGAAGAGGTTTCCCGGTGATCTCCGGAAGAGGGCGCAGCTCTGGCGCTGCACAAAGCTTCACCTAAAGCGCGTTGGATGTCAACCCCCGAATACGGATTCGGGTCGAAATCGCAGGCAGATGGCTACTTTTGGGCAGACTTGCCGAGGTCCGGAAACGACGATTGCCCCACCTCCGAACGAGGTGGGGCAATCATGTCTGTCCTCCGAGCGGATATGTCACCCGATGAGGGGTTAGGACATATCGACGCTTGTCGGTTACTCGGCCGAGCCGGTGGCGAGCAGCTTGAGGAGATCGACGAGCACCGTGGCCGAACCGCTGTCCGCCTCACCCGAGGTGCCGGTCTTGGCGGAGCCGGTGCCCGAACCCTCGCCTGCGGTCGCGCTGGGCTTGGCCGAGCCGGTGCCCGAGCCCTCGCCCGCTGCCGAGGCCAGGCCGGAACCGGCCAGAACGATGCCGGCGGTAGCCGCGAACACAACGCCGAACACGCGAATCTTGCTCATTTAGGAATCTTCCCCTTGAAGAATTGGTCCCTCCATCGGCGACCTGCTGGTCGCCGAGCAGGATTTTTCTATCACAGGGGTTCATCGGCCAGCGACCTTTTAGCCACACCCGGTTGGCCAGGTGTATTGCTCATCGATAACGGGGCCTGCACGGCGAGGGTTTCGTAACAATGTCCGCAGATCTGCTGTCTTGCTGAGACTTCTACGGTCAGACACCCATATCAGGGTCTATGTCGACATACGAGCACGTTGACGCCTCGCCAGTAATACTTAGCCGAACAAGCGATTTGGACCTGCGACACCCGGTCCAGCAACTCCGGAGCATGAATCCTCGGACAGCCGACTCGATCGCGAGTATCCAGCAATTCAGAGGTTATACTGTGATTCATTTCATATGAAACATCTGTAACTTTCGGGCGCAATCTCCGATTGTTCTCCGGAACTTCTTTCGAGACACGTCAATTCGAGTCCGACACGTCGGCCCGCGCGCGACGCCGGGTCGGATAGGCGAGATGTTCGTCCAATACCGCACCCACCGTGTACAACTCCGGCCAACCCGGCGCCCACGGTCCGGGCTGCGGTGCGATTTTCCCCGCGTTCCTGAGTGTTTGGATCCGCCGCACGGTAAGTCCGCGATATTGATCGCCGAGTTCCTTTGCCAGGGAAGCGATCCCGGATGCATTGAGCCGATGTCGCCGCGCCTGTTCCACCATGCCCTCGTCCAGCACTACCGGCGCGGCGGGTGGGCAGACGATCCACAGCGCGGCCTGCACCACCGTGCGGATGTCCTCGGGTGCGTCGGCCGCGCCCTCGGTCATGGCCAGCGCGATCAGGTTTCGGTCGAGCCAGCGGGCCAGGCCCGGCGTGGACGGGGACCCGGTGTAGTCGAGGCCACGCTGCTCGCAGACCAGCCGGACCCAGGACACGAGTACCGCGTGCAACTCGTCGGCGGCGCGGGAGGCGGCGGGGTTGTAGGGCAGTGGCTGCTCGCTCGGGCGGCGGTTCATCCGGTAGTCACCGCGGGTGCTGAGCCGGGACTGCCGGGTCAGCGAGACGGCGAGATCTTCGGCCAGGTCGGGGATCTCGCGCAGCAGCTCGGCGAGCGCCCGGAGTTCTACACGGTCGAGGTAGAGGTGGTTCGGGTGCTCGGCGGTCATGGGGTCGCTTCCTCTTCGGTAGAATGCCAGTGGTCGAGCGAGGTCACCGTGTGGTGGTCGCAGCGGAGCACGGGCGGATCGGGATTGACGGCGAGCAGCTCGGCGGGCGGATGCCGCCAGCCGGCGTCGTCGCACATCACGCAGTGCCGGGCCGCCGCACGGCGCTGCATCGCGTCAGCGCGAAGGTCGTTGCCGTGCGCGGCGTCCCAGCGCTGCCTGGCTCGCCGGGCATCGCCGCAGGCGCCGCAGGGTGGCGGCGCCGGATGCGTGCGGTGGATGACGCACTGCCGGTCAGGTGGTGCGGATCGGGCTCCCCTGGAAGCATTTCCAAGGCCATGGGCAGGGACAGGGGTTGCGATGTGCTCGGGCACTTGTTCGACGATCGGCCGAGCATCGGCTGAAGCTGTTGGCGCAGTGGATGTTCGAGCATTTGGTGCAGCATTTGCTTGCGCGCGTAGTTGTCGAGCCTGTCCGGAAACCTGGCCGCCTTTGCGGCCGGCGTCGGCTCGTTTGCGTCGCCGGTCCTCGATCTCGGCCTTGGACATCTGCCGTTCGCCCCAGTCGTGGAACCGGTAGCCGCCGTCGACGGCGGTCCAAAGTCCCACTTCTACAAGCCTTTTCGCCTGAGTCGCCGAGCCGAGGCCGCGCACGATCGCGGCGGGGACGAAACCCTCGGTGAGTTGTTGCATCGACCACGAGCCCGCCCGCACCCACAGTCCCATCGCGGCATTGCCCGCCGCGACCGCCTTGGGATGGAATCCGAGCTGGTCATCGACCTGAAACCAGGGCATCGCAGCGGGCCTAGTTCGGCTGCGCGCCGCGGCTGCGTGCGGCCGCCCCCACGACCACCTCACGGTTGATCGTCTCGGCGAGCAGCCGGGCATGACCGTGCCGGATGTAGTCCGCGGTGTGCCGCCCGTCGAACAGGTAGCCGCGGGCGTAGGCGACGGCGCCGCCCCAGGCGCGCCAGTTCTCCGGCGACCACCAGCGTTGCAGCTGACGGCCGGCCGCTATGTCGATGATGCTTTGTCCCCAGCGCACCATGGCTTCGGGACTGGACAGGCTGAAGTACGCACTGAGGTCGGCGATCAGCCGCAGCGGGTTGCCTGCGGGCAGTGCGGTGATCGGATCACCATCCGCGGCAACCCAATACGCCGGAATCCTGGTGATGTTCCGCTGACCGACAACGCCGTAGCCGCCGGGATCCTTGCCGAGGCACCGGCCGGCCGGCCGCAGCGGATCCGCGATCAACGCGCAGGCGACCACTTCCAACTGTGGGAACAGACCGCGCCCGATATCGTCGGCGAGGTCGCCCGCGATGCCCGCGCCCTGCGAATAACCAGCCAGCAGAACACGATTGGGTGTCGCCTCGATCGCCTCGAGCAGCGCTCGCCTACCGGCGGCGACGCTGTCGGCGAAGGCTACGTGCCGCCCGTAATCCGCCGGGTAGGGCACCATTCGCACGACAAAACGCTGCGGATCGAGCGCTTCGGCGAATGCGGCGGTGACCTGATCGCCGTTCGGATTCCAGGTTCCTCCGACCATCAGCACATCGATGACCTCGCCCGGAGCGAGCAACTTGCCGAATAAACGGCGGCCGAAAATGGCCACGGGGCCTTTTCCTTTCGTCGACGACGAGACCGGATGAGCCCATGCCGGAACCACACCCGATCGGGTCGGAAAATGAGAATCGAGGAGCGCCGGTTCAGCGTGGCGCGCGAAATACCGGGCCGGGGCGATGTGCCGCGGTGCCACAGTGCGCGCAGGAGTCCGCCGCTGCGACAGTGGTTTCCAGTCGAAGATTCGCCGGATGGGTGGCGATGACATTGCCGAGTTCGGCATTGATCGGATTGGGGTAGCCGTAATCGACGTACACCATCCGGTGATCCACGTCGACGATGACGCCGTGCTCGACGCCGCCGCGTTCGGCCGTTGTCGGGGTGAAGGTGACGTGTGCACCGATGTGGCGCCGGAAGAGTTGGAGGGCGGTAGCTGATCGATCGCTCAACACGGCCTATCCGCCTTGCGACACAGAGTGATTCGCGTCACAAAATGTTTGATGCGACACGCCGAATCCGCGAAACGAGACGCGCCGAGCGACCGGCCGCGGCCGGTGTCGGTCATCGCAGATCCCCCTCGTCGGGCAGCAGGTCGACAACGCGGCAATCCACCGCCGCGGCGATCCGAGCGAGCTCGTCCACCGTGAACGAGCCGTGCGCGGCAAGCAGGCTGCGCAGGTCGGATGCCGGCAGCCCGGAACATGCGGCCAAGTCCTCGAGACAGAGTCCCGCGTCGGACATGGCGCGCCGCACCTTCCCGGCAACCATGTGGTCTAGGTGTTCCATACGGAGCACATTAAGGTCCGTTCGGACCTGTTGCAACTCGCCACAGACCTTTATGGGCGAAATGCCCGGTAGCTGCGGTGATCCTCGGCGTTTTTCCGGCATGTCGTTTGCCAGGTAGCCATTCGGACCTCAGAATGGTCCGTATGGGTGTGGAAAAGGTACCTTCGGACATCAACCGTGCGGTCGGGGCAGAACTCAGGGCAGCCCGGGCCCGGCGGGCGCTGACGCGCCCGCAACTCGCCGCGCTGACCGGACTCGGGGTCAGCACGATCCAGCGCTTCGAGAACGGCGATCGATCGCCGGACATGCAGCAGCTGCACGCACTGTGCACCGCGCTCGACATCCCGATGCGCGAATTCGTCGCCGCCGCACTGCGTGACGTCGAACGCCCGGAGGAGTAGCGCGGTACAGCCGAACACCGCCGGGTTCTGGCGGTGCGAAACCTATTGCGCGGGACAGCGAGCCGAAACGACTATCGGTGAACTGTTGCGGCGCAACACTTCACGCCCGAAATCGGCGCAGCGCGCCGTGAATAGACCCGTGCGGCACCCTACTGCCGGCACGGGGAAACGCCTACGCGCAGCGAGGATCTGCGCCGTCCACCACCACCAGGTCGTCGACGATCACTCCGGTGGCCGCCTCGGCGTACTGCAGCACCGCCTCGATCGGATCGACACCCATCGCCCACGCGGCGACCACAACGTCGCACAACGTGCCATTGCCCTGCACAACGCGCAGGGCGACTTCGTCTCCGATTGCCGTACCCAGCGTGACTGCGGCGTTGTTTCCCCGCCCCGCCGCATACGGTCTGACTGAGTCGATCTGGTCCACGACGGTATCCCCTTCACACTTCGCTCTACCTTGAGCCCCACTCCGAGACAGAACCGGACTGGCGTCCCGGAATCTGGCGTAGTTATATCCCATTCGCCGGGGGGTCGCTCACCAAAGTCGCCCTGCCGCAGAATGATTCGCCGCGCCCCAGGCTGACCGGCGACGCGCTACGGGTTAGCCAGTAGTTGGCTCGAATCTCCGGAGTCGTTGCGCTCACTCACATTTCACGACGGGGATCGGGTCGTACTTGACCGTCCGGGTGTGCCGGGAGACCTCGCGGCCCGAGCGCTTGTCGGTGATGATGCGGGTGTCGGAGGTGGTGAAGCCGGGCGCGCCCTCGGACGCGATGCAGTCCTTGCCCTTCGGCAGCTTGATCGTGGTCGGCTCGGTCGGCTTGCTCCGGTCGCCGGTCACTGATTCCACCTCGACCGTTTTGGTGCCCCAAAGCCGAACGGTCACTTCGGAATCCGTGGTGACGGCCTCGATGTAGACACCGGTGGGCGCGTTGTTGCGGAAGCGCAGATCGATCGCGCCGTCGAAGACCGTGGCCTCGCGCGCGGCCGGGTAGCGGGAGATGTAGTAGCTGTGCTCGGTGTGGCCCTCGTCCTCCATGCCGGCGAAGTACGCGGCGTTGTAGAGGGTGGTGGCGAACTGGCTGATGCCGCCGCCGACGGCGGTGCCCGGCCTGCCGTGGTCGATGATGCCGGACTCGACATAGCCCTCGGCGGCGCCGCGCGGACCGGTGAAGTCGTTGAGCGAGAAGGTATCTCCCGGCTTCACCACCGCGCCGTTCACCTTCCTGGCGACCACCTTGATGTTCACCCCGGACGGACCGCTGAAGCCGTTGGTGGTGAACGAGCCCATGGTCTCGACGACGCCGAGCCCCTTCGCCGCCTCGGTGGTCAGCTTCGGCTCGACCTTCTCGTAGACCGCCTGGCCGGTGCGCTCCTGCGGCGCGGCGAGCAGCGCGGTGAGCTGCTCGAAGGTCTTCGGCCAGTTGATCTTGTCGCCGACCACCGCGGGCACCACCGTCGGCTTGCCGCCGGTCAGCGCGAACGTCGCGTCCTTCGGCTCGATCTCGGTGGCCACCAGCTGCGGTCCCAGCAAACCGACCGCGACGTTCTGATCGATGGCGAGCCCGAGGCCGCCCTGGCCATCCGGCGCGAACGAGAGGACGGTGGCGATCTGCTCGGGGTCCAGCTTGGCCGAGGCGCCCTTGCCCGCGAAGGTGATCGGCGCGCGCACCGCGGGCTCGGCCACCGTGCGCAGGGCCTGGTCGACCGCTTCCGGCCGGACGGTGAGCGGCGCGGGGTGCACCGGGAGGTCGAGCGTGATGCCGGTGATCCAGTTGTCGATCAGCTCGGCCCGCGCGGCGGAGATATCGAGCACCCGGCCCGGAACCGGGGCGACGGCGACTGGTCTGGCCTTGTCGAAGGCGATGGTGCCCTCGACCGACGGACGGTCGTGCACGCGCAGCGCGGTCAGTTGGCGTTCCAGCGCGACGTCGTCGATGGTGCTGGCCACCTTGACGTCGCGGGCGCTGAAGAACGAGGTGAGCCGGGTGAGCGGATTGAGCGGCTGGGTGCCGATGCGCTCCCAGGTGCCGTCCCAGTCCACGGTCAACCCCGCGGTCGCCGGAACGACCCGGGTCTGCACGTCACCGATGCGCAGCGGCAGCTCACGGTCCGCGCGCGGCGCGAGTTCCGCGCGCAGCCGCGCGTCCGCGGCGGCCTGGTCCAGTCCGCCGACCTCGATGCCGGACACGACCGTGCCGCGCGGCACCTCACCCGAGGACAGCACCCAGTCGACCGCGTAACCGACGCCGGCCACCGCGAGCACCGCACCGACGGTGATGCCCGCCCGCTTCAACACCGTGCGATTCAGCCGCTTCGGCGGGGGGCCGGAGATCGGCCGCCGCACCGGGCGCTCGCCGGGCGCGGCCCGATGGCTCGCGCGCCGGGCCGGGGTGACCTGGATGGGCACGGTGGGTGCCGAGTCGTCGCCCCACTCCGGCGCCGGTGGGGCCCCGTGCGCCTGGGTCGGGGTGGTGCCGTTGGCCTGGGCCGATTCGAGCAGCTGGCGTAAGCCGACCTCGCCTGCCGGTTGCTGGCCACGACGTCCGGTGCTCGGCTGGCTCGTCACGAACCGTCCTCCCCGTTCGGTTGAGTTGGGGCTCACACGACGCGAGCCTCCGCCAACGATAGTGCGCGATGCCGACAACGTCTGGTGAGCACCGATCTACAGCAAACTCCGTGCAAAGGACCCGGTCGTACACGCAAAGGGCCCCGCGCAGTTGCCGGGTCGGGGGTCTGGCAACTACGCGGAGCCGATCTGATTATCGGTGCGACGCACCGTGCGTTACACAGCCGAACAGACCAGTATCGGACCGAAGCGGGACAATCGTGGACGAACGAGTGTCCGGCCACCGCACACACGAGGGAGATGGATGGCATGCAGCTGGGAATGATCGGCCTCGGGCGGATGGGCGCCAACATCGTGCGCCGCATCGTCAAGGACGGCCACACCGCCGTCGGCTACGAACGTCGCCCGCACCAGATCGACATCCTGCGCGACGAGCTGGGCGAGGACTTCCAGGGCAGCACCGACCTCGCGGAATTCGTGCGCACGCTGGCGACGCCGCGGGTGGTCTGGGTGATGATCCCGGCAGGCGCCACCGGCGCCGTCATCGACCAGGTGGCCGAGCTGCTGGAGCCCGGCGACATCATCATCGACGGCGGCAACAGTCGTTACCACGAGGACATCAAGCGCGCCGAACAGTTGCGCCCCAAGGGCATTCACTACGTGGACATCGGCACCTCGGGCGGCGTCTTCGGCCTGGATCGCGGCTTCTGCCTGATGATCGGCGGCGAGGCCGAGCAGGTGAAGTATCTGGATCCGCTGCTGAAGTCGATCGCGCCCGGCGTCGAGGCGGCCGAGCGAACGCCGGGACGCACCGGTGAGCCGTCGGCGGCCGAGCAGGGTTACCTGCACTGCGGGCCGGCCGGCGCGGGGCACTTCGTCAAGATGGTGCACAACGGCATCGAGTACGGCGCGATGGCCGCCTATGCCGAGGGCCTGAACATCCTGCACAAGGCCAACTACGGCGCCGAACACGACGGCGAGTTCTCCGCCGAGGAGACGCCGCTGGAGCATCCGGAGTACTACCAGTACGAGATCGACGTGCCCGAGGTCACCGAGGTGTGGCGCCGCGGCTCGGTGGTCGCCTCCTGGTTGCTGGACCTCACCGCGAGCGCGCTGTACGCCGATCCGAACCTCGATTCCTACAGCGGCCGGGTCTCCGATTCCGGCGAGGGCCGGTGGACGCTCGACGCCGCGATCGACACCGGCGTACCCGCCCCGGTGCTGGCTTCCGCGCTGTTCCAACGGTTTTCCTCGCGCGGCGAGACGCTCTACGCGGACAAGATGCTCTCGGCGATGCGCAAGGCGTTCGGCGGGCACAACGAGTTGCCGGGGGCGTAACGAAAAACCGCGGCTCCCGCGAGATGCGGGAGCCGCGGTGATCAGCGACCGGTCAGAAGCCGGCCGCCTGTGCCATCAACTTCGCGACCGCCAGCGGGCCGTACCAGAACAGATAATTGATGCCGTAGAGAAATGCCATGGCGGGTAATCCTTTTCACTCGAAGGTGCGGTCGATCCAGTCGATCGTCTGCATGCCGAACAGGTCGGTGCCCCAGCCGTAGATATCGGTGAGCATGCGGACCATGCCGCAGTCGGTGGGCTGGTAGGTCACGTCGGTGCCGCCGGCCCGATAGGTCTCGGCGAGTTCGCGCGAGTCCTTGGCGGGCACCAGCGACATCGGCGAGTCGTCGGCGACGCAGGACGTGATGGCCACCTTGGCCTTCGGCGTGCCGGAGCGGCCGAGGATGTTGTCCTCGAACGCGCGCTGGAAGGCGGGTTCGTCAGCCGGGCTCAGGCCCGAGTTGAACAGGGTGTTGAGCGGCAGGAACGGCAGCCCGAAGTAGGCCGGCGTCTGGCACTGGGTGCGGAAGGCGTTGGCCAATCCGACGCCCGCCGGGTTCAGCTTGGCGTTCACCTCCATCTCCGGGTACGCCGGCTCCAGGCCGAGCAGCGTGGCCAGGGCGAATCCGGAGCCGACCGAGCCGTCGGCGACCCGCATGAAGTTGCGCGGGTTGACCACCATCCCTTCCAGCACAGCGGATTTCACGTCGAGTTCCGGTGCGTAGGTGGGCTGGAGCTCGGCGGAGAAGGCCGCGCCGACCCCGCCGCCGGCGATGCCGAACAGGCCGATCTGCGCCTTCGGATCGAGTCCGGCCTCCCGGTGCGCCAATGCCGCACGGACACCGTCGAGTTGGGCGTGCGCGGCGAACTTGCCCGCGAATACGCCGTGCGGCTTGCGATCTCCGTCGTTGCCGACATCGGAGATCATCACCGCGTAACCCTTGTCGAACATCAGCGCCAGCGGGCCGAGCGCCGACCACGACGAACCGTCCAGCGGATCGCCGCCGGTCCACTGCGTGCTCGGATGACAGGACCAGCCGACGCTGTCGTTGGCCTCCTGGTAGGAGATCACCTTCTTCTCCCCCACGGGCGCACCATGATTGGGAATCATCAGGATGCCGGTGCTGATCACCGGGGTGACGCCGTCGATGCCGGTGGTGACGTACATCAGCTTGTAGGCCTCGACGTCCGGCGGCGTGATGCCGAGGAACATCACGTCGACCTTCTTGGCCTTCAACAGCGTTCCCGGCGCTTCGGCGCCGGTCAGCGGCGGCTCCTGATAGAACGGGTCATCGGCGAGCAGCGCCTGGAACGCCTGATCCGGCGGAACCGGTTGCGCGCCTTGGATCTGGCCGACGACGAAGCCGTTGAACACCCGATCCAATCCGGGCGTCGGCATTTCCCCTTGCGCCGCAGCGGTTCCCGCGCACAACATCAGCGCGGTGACCGTGGCGACGGCCGCGGTGAACAGTTTCATCTAGCGCACCGCCATCGTGTCGATCGGAGTCACCTGGATCTGCCGGGCGGCCGAATCCAGCAGCTGCGGGATGTTGAACAGCGGACGATGCGATTCCATCTGGATCTCGTACGGTGTGCGCATCACGGCTTCCAGTGCGGGCCAGTTGTTTTCGACCTGGAACTTGTATTTCGGCAGCAGCTCGGTGGTGATGTAGTCCCAGCGGGAGTCGAATTCCGACCAATTCCATTCCGGCAGCGGCAAGGTCACCAGCGCCGGGCGTCCGTCGGCCATCGTGACCTGCATGCGCACCGGGTTGAACTCCCGTGGCGGCGCGACGCCGGCGACCGACGGCGAGCCCGCGGCCCCGCTGACATAGGTGATCGCCTCGCCGACGCTGCCCTTGTAACCGCGCACCGAATCCCACTGGTCGCGAATCACCCACTCTTGTTCCCGGCGCAGCAAAGTGCCGTTGCCCGAGGCGATCCGGTCGTAGTCGCCGGAGGCCACCCCGCGCCAGGCGTCCATGATGTCGGCGCCGAACAACCCGGCCGCCTGGAACTCTTCCAGGGCCGGCAGGCCCTCGGTGACGTAGGCGTCGTGCATCGGCATCAGATCGGAGAAGATGTTCTTCTGCATCACCAGGATCATCCCGATGATGTAGCGCAGGTCCGCCGGCGAAATCTGCGAGCCCGCCTCGGCCAGCGCCATCAGGCCGCGCGGAAGCTGGGCCACCGCTTGCGGTCCGGCGGCCTGCTCGACCGCGGCGATGACGCCGCGCGCCGACTCGGACAGTCCGGGCAGGCCGTAGATGTTGCCCATCAGCTCGAAATCGATGAGCCCGCCGCCGAAGTCGGCGCCGACCTGACCGCCCATGCCCGCCCATTGCAGCTCGCGGTGATTCAGTTGCAGGTCTTCGTAGTAGCGGTAGGACCTGGTGAGATTGGTGCGGTTGGCCTCGACGCCCGCGCGCGGATCCCAGGAACGCAGGTCGATGCCCGCCTTGTTCGTCGCGTCGACCAGCCAGTACTGGTAAAGCAGCGCGGCGTAGCGGGTCGGCGCGACCCCTCGAGCGCGCGCCTCGTCCAGCAACCCGCGCAGCTCGGCCGCGTCGTAGGGCAGTTCCGGGTTGACGCCGCCGGGGCTGCTCGCGGCGTCCCGGTTCACCAGCGGCAGATCCAGGTAGCGGTCCACCTCGCCGGCCGCTCCGGCGGGGGCCGCGGCCGCGAGTCCGAGACCGACCGCGGCCGCGAGGGCCAGGGCGGTGGCGCGCAGCGCTATACCGATTCGCATCAGCTGTTCAGCCTTCCTCTCTGCTAGCTCGATTCGAGTAATTCGTTAAGCCGAAGAGATGTCCTGTCGGTAGCTGCAAGTCGATAAGGCGGCGATATAACGCCTCGACGATTGCCGATCACCGGTAGCACAGTAGGTGACGTGCAGGTAAACACACAGATCAGCCCCGCTGCAAGAAACGATGTGGCGGAGGCTCGGCAACCGAAGAAAACCTGTAACACATAAGTTGCCTGCTAGTAGCTGTTAAATAGTCCCGCGGACGTCGAGAAATGCGACGCGGATGTGAGCCGACATTCATGAGAAAGCTCACAGCGGTCACGGGCGGGTCATCACCACGGCGGGGGCTATCCGAATCTCACCGTCTCAGACAGAATGGGGTCGGACAGCTACGTCCACGGACCGCGACCGCCGCGGCCCGGATAGTGGGGTGAATCCATGGCCGAGAAGCATGTGGTCCGCAATGGCGAGGTCGACATCGCCGTCTATGAGCAAGGCAATCCGGACGGGCCGACGGTCCTGCTGCTGCACGGCTGGCCGGACTCCCATCACCTGTGGGACAACGTCGTGCCGGAGCTGACCGAACGGTTCCGGGTGCTGAGCGTGGATAACCGCGGGCACGGCGAATCGTCCAACCCGGCCGGCACCGCGGCCATTTCGACCACGACGCTGGCCGCCGACTACGTCGCGGTGATCGAGGCGCTCGGCGGCGGCGCGCCCGTGCATGTGCTCGCGCACGACTGGGGCAGCGTCGCCACCTGGGAGGTCGTCTGCCGGCCCGACTCGGCCCGCCTGATCGCGTCGTTCACCTCGGTCTCCGGGCCGAGCATCGCGCACGTCGGCAAGTGGGCGCGGGCGCGGCTGTCGCGGCCGACGCCGCGCAATATCGCGCTGCCGCTGGCCCAGCTCGGTTCGTTCGCCTACTCGACGTTTCTCGCGCTGCCCGGACTACCGAAGGCCGCGATCAAGCTGGGGATGAGCGAACAGCTGTGGCGCTCCGCGCTTTCCGCGGCCGAGGGCGCGGCGCCGGAAGACATTCATCTGGCGCCGACGTTCAAGCAGGACATGGCGAACGGGCTGCGCATCTACCGGTCGACCTGGGCCGCGAATCCGCTGCGGGCGCGCGACGAATTCACCACGGTGCCAACCCAGATCATCATCGGCACCCGCGATCCCGCAGTGCGGCAATCGAGTTACGCCGACGAGGACCAGTGGGCCGATCAGGTCTGGCTGCGCGTGGTGAAGGGCGGGCACTGGCTGCCGTTCTCGCATCCGCAGCTGCTCGCCGCGGCCACCGTCGAACTGATCGACTCGGTGACCGGCACGCCGCCGGCCCGGGCGCTGCGCCGCGCGCGAATGGGGGTGTCGCGCAAGCCGTTCGAGGATCAGCTCGTCGTGATCACCGGCGGCGGTAGCGGTATCGGCCGGGCCACCGCGCTGGCGTTCGCGCGGGCGGGTTCCGAAGTCGTGGTGTCCGACGTCAACGGGGTAGCGGCCGAGGCCACAGTGGCGTTGATCGCCCAGGCCGGCGGCACCGCGCACGCCTACGAACTGGACGTGTCCGACGAGTCCGCGATGCGCAAGCACGCCGACGGGGTGATCCGCGAACACGGCGTGCCCGACGTACTGATCAACAACGCGGGCATCGGCCAGGCCGGGCGATTCCTGGACACCTCGGCCGAGGATTTCGACCGGGTGCTCGCGGTCAACCTGCACGGCGTCGTCAACGGCTGCCGCGCGTTCGCCGGCGTGATGGCCGAGCGCGGGCTCGGCGGGCACATCGTCAACCTGTCCAGCATGGCCGCCTACACCCCGCAGCAGGCGTTCACCGCGTACTCGACCAGCAAGGCCGCGGTGTTCATGTTCTCCGACTGCCTGCGGGCCGAATTGGCCGGTAGCGGAATAGGTGTCAGCACCATCTGCCCCGGCATCGTGCACACCAATATCGTCGCGAACACCCGGATGTCCGGCGTCTCCGCCGAGGAGGAGCGGCGCAGGCAACAGCTCTACGACCGGCTCTACCGCCTGCGGGGATACGGGCCGGAGAAGGTGGCCGAGCAGATCGTGCGGGCGGTGCGGAAGAACAAGGACGTGGTCCCGGTGACGCCGGAAGCCCGGTTGCAGTACGTCTTCGGCCGATTCGCCCCGGGCGTGGTCCGATTCGCCGCCGCCCGAGGCAGTTTGGTGCGCTGACGACGAAAGGTGGCATCCGGTCGTGATTTACGACCGGATGCCACCTTTCACTCGGTGCTTAACGCTCGATGATCGCCACCACGCCCTGGCCGCCAGCGGCACAGATGGAGATCAGCGCGCGGCCGGATCCCTTCTCCGCCAGCTGCTTCGCGGTCGAGGCGACGATGCGGCCGCCGGTCGCGGCGAACGGGTGACCCGCCGCCAGCGAGGAGCCGTTGACGTTGAGCTTGCTGCGGTCGATCGAGCCGAGCGCGCCGTCCAGGCCGAGCCGCTCCTTGCAGTACGCGTCGGACTCCCACGCGGACAGCGTGGCGAGCACCACGGAGGCGAACGCCTCGTGGATCTCGTAGTAGTCGAAGTCCTGCAGGGTCAGGCCGTTTCGGGCGAGCAGGCGCGGCACCGCGTAGGTCGGCGCCATCAGCAGGCCGTCCGGGCCGTGGATGTAATCGACGGCCGCGACCTCGCTGTCGACCAGGTTGGCCAGCACCGGCAGGTTGCGCTCGGCGGCCCACTCCTCGCTGGACAGCAGCACCGCGGAGGCGCCGTCGGTCAGCGGGGTGGAGTTGCCCGCGGTCATGGTGGCGTCGCCCGCCTTGACGCCGAACACCGGCTTGAGCGTGGCCAGCTTCTCGATGGTGGAGCCGGGACGCAGGTTGTCGTCGCGGGTCAGCCCGAGGAACGGGGTGATCAGGTCGTCGAAGAAGCCACGGTCGTAGGCGGCGGCCATGTTCTTGTGCGACAGGTAGGCCAGCTCGTCCTGCGCCTCGCGCGGCACGCCGAACTCCTTGGCGGTGATCGCGGCGTGCTCACCCATGGACAGCCCGGTGCGCGGCTCGGCGTTGCGCGGGATCTCGATGCCGAGCATGCTCGGGCGCAGCTGGCCGACCAGCTTGAGCCGGTCCTTGTTGGACTTGGCGCGGTTCGCATCCAGCATCCACTCGCGCATGCCCTCGCTGACGCCGATCGGGGCGTCGGAGGTGGTGTCGGTGCCGCCGCCGATGCCGGCGTCGAAGCGGCCCTGGGCAATTCCGTCGCCGACGGTGACGATGGCCTGGAGGCCGGTGCCGCAGGCCAGCTGCAGATCGTGGGCCGGGGTGTACGGGCTGAGCTTGCTGCCGAGCACGCTCTCGCGGATCATGCCGTGCTCGCCGACCCGCTTGAGCACGGCGCCGCCGACCACCATGCCGAGCCGCTCGCCCTGCAGGCCGAAGCGGCTCACCAGGCCGTCCAGCGCGGCGGTGAACATGTCCTGGTTCGAGGCGTGCGCGTACGCCTTGTCGGAGCGAGCGAACGGAATCCGGTTGCCGCCCACGATCGCGACCGGGCGGGTGGTCTTACCGGTCTTGGCGGTGCTCTTCGCCGAACGGGATTTGGTTGTCACTCGAGTCTCCAGGTCTCGTTGGGGATGTTCGGCGCTCCGGAGTCCGCGTGGAAGTCTCCACTGATCGGCGCCCCGTCGCGGTTGGTTTACATTAAACTTACTCTGGAGTAAGTTTGTTGTCGACACCGTACCCCCGCAAATGTGCGTGAGCAGACCAAATGCCGGGGGAACCAGCAGACCCGAGAACAGCATCGCGGCGTGAGCGACAGTCCCGGAGGCGGTAGCTTGCGTAACCACACGGCAGGGACCGTGCACACGCCGCCGACCACACAGAAAAGGTAGGAACAGTGGCAGCCAGCAAGAGCAAGGGTGCGCCCAACCTCTACGGATCGTTCGTACACTCCTCCCCGGGTCAGTTCCTGGCGAGCAAGCTCGGGCTGCCGCAGCCGGAGAACCTGCGTCGCTATAAGGCGGGCGAAGCGCCGCTGCCCGGGCCGGTGTTGCTCGGCGGCAAGGGCCGGGTCGCCGAGCCGCTGCGCACCCTGCTGACGGACTACACCTTCGCCGATTCGGCCAGTGCCGGAACCAAGTTCGGCGCGCTGGTGTTCGACGCGACCGGCATCGGTTCGATCGAGGACCTGTCCCAGCTCTACGAATTCTTCCAGCCCGCCATGCGCAGCATCGCCGCGTCCGGCCGCATCGTGGTGATCGGCACGACCCCCGAGCTCGCCTCGACGGTGGACGAGCAGATCGCCCAGCGCGCGCTCGAGGGCTTCACCCGCTCGGTGGCCAAGGAGCTGCTGCGCGGCGCCACGGCCCAGCTGGTCTACCTGCACCCCGAGGCCTCGACCGGCGCGACCGGCCTGGAGTCGACGCTGCGCTTCCTGCTCTCGGCCAAGTCCGCGTTCGTCGACGGCCAGGTGTTCCGGGTCGGCAAGGACGACGCCACCGCGCCGGCCAGCTGGGATCGCCCGCTGGACGGCAAGATCGCCGTGGTCACCGGCGCCGCGCGCGGCATCGGCGCGACCATCGCCGAGGTGTTCGCCCGGGACGGCGCGACCGTGATCGTCGCCGACATCCCGGCCGCCGGTGAGGCGCTCTCGCAGACCGCGAACAAGGTCGGCGGCACCGCGCTCGCGCTGGACGTGACCGCGCCCGACGCCGCGGAGAAGCTGGCCGAGTTCGCCACCGAGCGTTTCGGCGGCATCGACATCATCGTGCACAACGCCGGCATCACCCGGGACAAGCTGCTCGCCAACATGGACGAGGGCCGCTGGAACTCGGTGCTCAACGTGAACCTCGCCGCGCCGCACCGAATCACCGAGGGCCTGGTGTCCCGAGGCGCGCTGAAGGAGGGCGGTCGAGTGATCGACGTGTCCTCCATCGCCGGCATCGCGGGTAACCGCGGCCAGACCAACTACGGCGCGTCCAAGGCCGGGGTCATCGGCATGGTCAACGCCGAGGCGCCGAAGCTGGCGGAGAAGGGCATCACCATCAACGCGGTGGCGCCCGGCTTCATCGAGACCGCGATGACCGCCGCCATCCCGCTGACCACCCGTGAGGCGGGCCGGCTGATGAGCTCGCTGCTGCAGGGCGGGCAGACCGTCGACGTGGCCGAGACCATCGCCTTCTTCGCCAGCCCGGCGTCGAACGCGGTGACCGGCAACATCGTTCGCGTCTGCGGGCAGAGCCTGATCGGAGCATGATGTCGCAAGTGATCTCCCTGAAAGAGACACCGAAGAACGGGCCGCTGTACCTGAAGGCGGCGCTGGGCGCGATCCCGCTGCCGCTGGTCTCGGGGCGCAAGTCGACGCTGCCGGATCGGTCCAGTCAACTCGACGGCCTGCGGGTCGACCCGGATCATCTGGCCGCCTACTGCCGGGCGACCGGGCTGCGGTTCGGTGATGCGCTGCCGCTGACCTACCCGTTCATCCTCACCTTCCCGATCGTGATGCAACTCGTTGTGCAGCGCGACTTTCCGTTCGTCGCGGTCGGTGCGGTGCACGCGGAGAACGTGATCGAGCGGACCCGCGAGATCTCGGTGAGCGAGCCGCTGGACATCAAGTCGCACATCGAGAATCTGCGCGAGCACCCGAAGGGTCTACTGGTCGACGCGATCAGCGAGATCAGCGTCGGCCGCGAGCTGGTCTGGCGACAGGTCACCACCTTCCTGCACCAGCAGCGCACCTCGCTGTCCGGTGGGCCGAAGCCGGAACCCAAGCCGGAGGAGGCCGCGCCGCCGCCGCTGCGCACCTGGCGGATCGATCAGAAGACGATCAACCAGTACGCCGCCGCGTCGGGCGATCACAACCCGATCCACATCTCCTCGTTGGGCGCCAAGGCGTTGGGCTTCCCGAAGCCGATCGCGCACGGCATGTGGTCGGCCGCACACATCCTCGGCACCATCGAGGGCCGGGTGCCGGCCAAGACCACCTACTCGGTGAAGTTCGGCAAGCCGATCTTCCTGCCGTCGACGGTGAACGTGTACGCGGATCAGGTGGCGGGCGGCTGGGATCTGGCCGTGCTGAACCCGAAGAAGGGGTTCCCGCACCTCACCGCGTCACTGCGCTGACGTACTGAACGACAGGAGCCGCACCCGGCCGGGTGCGGCTCCTGTCGTTTCACCGAGAATCGTTGTGCGGCAAGCGGTTCAGCAGTTGCAGTCGCAGCAGCCACAGCAGTCGCAGCAGCAACCGTCGCCCCCGCAGCCGCCGTCGCAGCCGATGCCGTCGCAGTTCTTCATCCAGGCGTCCTTGCGTTCGCCGGTGCACGGCTGGGTGTGATCGGCACAGCAGGCATAGCCGGTGCAGTACCCGCCGAGGATGAGCGTGAGGGATTCGCCGATGCCGGGACGGCGGTGGCCGGTGCGCCGCGACTGCATCCGGACGTCGGCGTGCTCGTCGGATATCCCGCAGGCGTGACCGGCCACCGTGCCGATGCCCTGACCGAGTTTGCGCAGGACGGAGGTCAGCGGGTCGAGCAGCATCCAGCGGACGGTGGGCACCGTGTCCAGCTCGGCCTGCGCGACCGCGGCACGCAGTCGCGAATCCGATTCCCGCAGTAGGTCATACGCCTGCGGCATGCTGGTGCCGGTGGCGGCGAGCGGATTGAATCTGCCGCGCTCCTGGTCCGTCTCGTAGTCCTGTACCGCATCGGCGAGGTGCGCGATCCGGCCGAATTGCCAACCCGCCGTGCGCATTGCGTCGACGTTGTCCGGGCGCTCGGCCAAAATCGCGGTGTGCGCGAAGAACTCGGACGCGCAGAGCTGAGTGGGTGCGGTCAGGCGCGCGAGCGCGTCCGTCCCGTGGCCGGCCGACTGCTCCAACTGCGTCTGCGTGTTCAGCGCGGCGACGAGCGGTTCCACGTCCAGGCCGATGAGCTGCGCACTCGTCTGTGCCTGCCCGGCCCAGCGACTCGCGGCCTTCGCCATCGGCGTACGCGCCAGGACCGAGGCATCGCCGTCGTCCACATGGTCACGGACCTTGGCCGAGGCCAGCAACAGTGACGCCGTCGCGGCCAGCCGCACCCCGGGCGAATTCGCCGAGGCCACCGACGCGCGCTGCATCCCCCGTAGCGCGCACCGCCCGGCCGTCGTGCGCTCGACCGCGCCGGTGGACTGCGCCTCGGTGAGCATGCTCAACACGATCGCGTCCACATTCGTTGTCGCCCGGGCCAATTGACCGTGCCCGTCGCGCAACCCCAGACACAGCCCGCACATGTGCGTGCGCCACTCGGCCGCATCGATTCCATACTTCGCCGCGCCGTGCGAACACGGCCTGAGCAACCCGAACAATTCCGCCCCGTTCTCCCCGGCTCGTCCTGGTTGGAGCCGGTCTGTGCTTGGTGATCTCCGCACTCTGGCAGGCCGTTAACCGCACGGCAACCGCTACGCGCGGATCACCCGCATCCGGGCACGCCGAAGCCGGCACCCAGCCGAGGTCTGGTCTACTCGGTCTTCTTGCGGCCGGCCAGACCGCGCCAGGCCAGATCGTCGAGCAGGTCGACGGCCTCGGAGACCTCGATGCGGCCGCTGGCCACCCGGTCGGCGATGGCCTCGCCCGCGCCGATCACCGCGACCGCGACCACGTCGAAGTTGGTGCCGGGCTCGGGGTGCTTGGCGCTGGATTCGAGCAGCTTGGCGGTCAGTTCGATGACGCGCTCGCGGGCGTTCTCGATCTCCGAGGCGAACGCCTGCTGGCCGATGGCTTGGCGGTAGAGCACCTGCCAGGAGCGCCGGTTGCGGTCGACGAATCCGAGGAAGCCCTCCAGCGCGACCCGCACCTGTTCGTGCGGGGAGAGCTGTGGATTGCCAGCGGGCACCACCGATTCGATGAAACGCAGGCCCTCGCGCTGGATGCAGGCGCGGAACAGTTCGTCCTTGGAGCCGTAGTACAGATACAGCATCGGCTTCGATATCTTCGCCTCGGCGGCAATGGCATCCATCGAGGTATCGTGGAAGCCCTTGCGCGAGAACACCTCGACCGCGGCATCGAGCATCTGCTGCTCACGAACCGCCCGAGGAAGTCGTTTCGTTCCGCCCGCCATCCACTCTCCTACCGCATGGTGAAGTTCATATATTACTCCAAGGTAAGTTCCGTGGGTCGCATTTGCTCACCAGTCGCGGAAACAGTGCCTCAGCAGCGCGGAAGCGCGCCCTTGAAGGTCGCCATACGCAGCACGGACGCGTCCACCTGGGCGGCGGGCAGGCGGCCGGCCGCCACCGCCTGCTCCAGCTGGTCGAGCACGCTGGACACGGCATTGGTGCTGATCCACAGCGCGTTGTCGGCACCGGCGACCAACGCGGCCTCCACCGCGTCCGCGATGGACAACCGGCTGGTGATCGCGGCCATGCCGCTGAGATCGTCGGTGAAGATCGGCCCGTCGAACGGCGCCGCGCCGTAACCGCTGCCGCCGCGCAGCAGCGCCATGACCTGCGGGCTGATGCTGGCCGGCACGTCCGGGGTGGTGAGGCCGGGGACGTCGAGGTGGCCGACCATCACGCCCGCGCCGGACTTGATCAGGTTGCGGAACGGGACCAGGTCGACGTTCTGCAGGTCGGCCAGCGGGGGCGTGCGGACCGCGCCGCGATGCGAATCGCCCGAGCCGGAGCCGTGACCGGGGAAGTGCTTCAGCACGGTGCCGACACCGACCTCACGCATGGCCCGGATGTAGGCGTCGGCGTACTTGGTGACCACCGCGGGATCGTCGGAGAAGGAACGGTCGCCGATGACCGAGTCGTCGGGCTGGCTGCTCACGTCGCTGTCCGGCGCGAAATCCACCGTCACCCCGAGGTCCTTCAGCGCGCGGCCCCTGGTCAGCGTGGCGTCGTGGAACTGTTCGGGGGTCATGGTCTCGGCCGTCGCCCTGGCCGAGGGCGCCTTACCGATCAGGTTCCCCACCCGGGAGACGCGGCCGCCCTCCTCATCGATGGTCACCATGAGCGGGACCTTGGCCGACTGCTTGACCTGATCGAGCTGGCCGGAGGTCAGCAGCGTGAGATCGGTCCAGCTGCCGACGAAGATGCCGCCGACCTGTTCGGTACTCACCACATTCGCGGCGTCGGCGTCGCCGGTGATGCCGACGGTCAACAGCTGCGCCAGCTTCTGCCGCAGGGTGAACTGCGCGAGATAGCCGGCCGGGCAATCAGGTTTCGCGGATGTTGTTGTCTGCGTGGACGATCCGGTCGTCGACGCGGGACCGGCCGCCGACGGCGGCGCGGAGTCGCCGCCACCGCCGCTCGAGCAGGCGGTCGCGACGGCGGCCAGCACGGCGAGCATGAGCAGGGGCGTCTTCCGCATGGACGTCAACCGTACAGAGCGCTTGCGACGCGCGACGGCGCGAGGCCGCACAGAGCGCTTGCGACGCGCGAATGCGCGAGGCCGCACTGATCGCGCGGTATGGCGGTACCGGTGGGGCGGCCGCGTGGTTACCCGAGCTGGGTGTTCCGAGGCGCGATCGATTCCGCGCGCCAGCAGGTGGGCCGGGCTCGGTCAAGGTAGCCTTAATCAACAGCCGTGAGTCTCCCACCAGGAGGTCATCGTGCCCTGCGATCTGATGCTCATCGCCTACGACGGGTCCGAGAACGCCAAGCGGGCCATCGAATACGCCGGGCGGTTCCTCAGCGCGAACCGAGCGATCGTGCTGACCGCGTGGGAGCCGATGGTGCGCCAAGCCGCCCGCCTGTCCGGGTTGTCCGGGGTGATGCAGCCGGAGTGGGTCCCCGACGAGGAGATCGAGGACGTCGCCTACGTCGACGCGCGCACGATCAATACCGAGGGCGTCCGGCTGGCCAAACTCGCCGGGCTCAATGCCGAGGCGCGCACCGCCGAGTGCACCACGACGATCTGGAACGCCATCGTCGAATGCGCCGACGACCTGGACGTGGACATCATCGTCGCGGGCACCCGCGGCGCCACCGGCATCCGCGCGCTCATGCACAGCAGCGTCGCCGACGCGGTGCTCAAGCATTGCCATCGCCCGGTGCTCATGGTCCCGCCCGGCAAGGAACCCGCGGCCAAAACCGGTTAGCCGGCGGCTCGGTCGTGAGGGGGCTCACGGGTGGGTCTCGACGGGCGGGCGCGGGGTTATGGTCGAGGGACTATGGATGGATTCCTGCTTGCTCAGCCGGACGGGGTGGTCCGGGCGTTCGGCAGCCGGGTCGCCTTCGACGAGGCGGATCGGGCGGTGGCCGCGCTGCGGGACGGCGAGGCGGCGATGATCGTCGGTGCGCTGCCGTTCGATCCGCGCAAGCCGGCCGCGTTGAGCGTGCCCGAGCGGGTCGAGCACACCGCGGGACCGTGGCGGCCCGCCGCGCTGCCCGAGCTGCCCGCCGTGCGGTTCGTCACCGAGATCCCCAGTGCCGCTGAACATATCGCGCGGGTGACGAAACTCGTCGAGCAGCTGAACGATCCGGCGCAGCCGCTGCGGAAGGTGGTCGCGGCCCGCTCGGTGCTGGCCGAGGCGGCCGACGCGCTGGAACCCGAACTCGTCGCCGCCCAGCTACTGACCCGGCATCCGCACGCCAATGTGTTCGCGGTTGACCTGACCCCCGCCGGGCGCACCGGCGCGACGCTGGTCGGCGCCACCCCCGAGGTGCTCATCGCCCGGCACGGCGACACGGTCACGCTGCGCCCGCTGGCCGGCACCGCGCCGCGGCGCGCGGATCCGGACGCCGATGCGGCGCAGGCCCGGGAGTTGTTGGCCAGCACCAAGAATCGCGCCGAGCACGCATTCGTCATCGATTGGATTCGGGACCAGCTCGGCCCGGTCTGCGCCGAACTGTCCATTCCCGACGGTCCGGAACTGATCAACACGCACGAGGTCTGGCATCTCGCCACACCGATCACCGGACGACTGCGCGACCCTTCCACCACCGCCCTCGACCTGGCCTTGCTGCTGCACCCCACGCCGGCCGTCTGCGGCACCCCGACCGACCTCGCGCTCGACACCATCGCCGACCTGGAGGAGGACCGCGGCTTCTACGGCGGCGCGGTCGGCTGGTGCGACGCCGACGGCGACGGCGCGTGGGTGGTCGCCATCCGCTGCGCGGAATTGTCCGCCGACGGACACACCGTGCACGCCTACGCGGGCGGCGGCATCGTCGCCGCCTCGGACCCCAAGGCCGAACTCGACGAGACCACCACCAAGCTCCGCACCCTGCTCGGCAGCCTGCACTGCGCCATCCCGGCACACTGACCGCCCGCCGCCCGCGGGAACGGCTGATAGCGCCGCCGACCCGCTGTGATCGCCGCCCCAGCCGCATCACCTGGCGGGAATCGGCGGGCTGAACGCACCGGATACCGCAGCGGGCTGCTAGGTTGACCGGGAATGTGCCTGCATCGATGTATTGGAGTGCCGCAATGAAGTTTGCTGTTCCTGGTGTTGCGAGTGCTGTCGGCGGCGCCGTGCTCGGCGTGATCGCGGTGCTCCTCGTCACGGTGGCGGTGCAGCAGAACTCGCGGCCCGACATCGACCGCAGCGGCGACAAGGACTCCTCGTTGCTGAACAACGTCGAGTACGGCAGTCGCTGAGCTGACCCCCGCTTCACCTGCCGACTCGCTCGAACCGGCGGCGCGGCGGCACTCGACTGCGCCGCTGGGTAGACGCTGGTTCGCCGGGACGGTGCTCGCGGCGTTCCTGCTGACCTTCCTGCAGACGCCGGGGCGCACGGTCGCCGACACCAAGTACGACCTGGCGCAGAACCCCCTCGGTTTCCTCGAACGCGCCAGCCACCTGTGGAGCAGCCAGGCCCCGATGGGCCAGGTGCAGAACCAGGCCTACGGCTATTTCTTCCCGCACGGCGCGTTCTTTTCCCTCGGCCATATCCTCGGCCTGCCCGCCTGGGCCACCCAGCGGATCTGGTGGGCGCTGCTGCTGCTCGCCGGATTCTGGGGCATCATCCGGCTCTGCGAGACCCTCGGCATAGGCACCCGCGGTTCGCGCATCATCGCGGCGGTCACGTTCGCGCTGTCGCCGCGGGTGCTCACCACGCTCGGCTCGATCTCCTCGGAGACGCTGCCGATGATGTTGGCGCCGTGGGTGCTGCTGGCGCCGGCGGCGCTCGGCCTCCGTTATCGACGGCGTAGACAACAGGCAACAGACACAGATCAGACCGACCGACCAGCGGGACGCGAGCGGCGCGGTGGCGCGGAGTCCGCGGCAGGCAGCGCGCTGGCACTCGCGCTCATGGGGTCGGTGAACGCGGTAGCGACGGTCGCGGCGTTCCTGCCCGCGCTGCTGTGGTGGGCCTCGTATCGGCCGAATCGGGAGTGGTGGCGGTTCACCCGGGCCTGGGTTCCGCTGCTGGTGCTGGCCACGTTCTGGTGGGCGGTGCCGCTGCTGCTGCTCGGCAAGGTGAGCCCGCCGTTCCTGGACTACATCGAATCGTCCGGGGTGACCACGCAATGGGCCTCGCTGGCCGAGGTGCTGCGCGGCACGGACAGCTGGACGCCATTCGTCTCGCCCGAGCGCATCGCGGGCGCGGTGCTGGTCACCCAGCCCGCGGCGGTGCTCGCCACCGGGTTGCTCGCGGCGGCGGGCATGGCCGGATTGGCGATGCGGTCCATGCCGTATCGCGGTCGGCTGACGCTGATCCTGTGCGTCGGGCTGGTCGGCATCTGCGCCGGATACGTCGGCGAGCTGGGCGGACCGTTCGCGGAATCGGTGCGGGTGTTCCTGGATTCCGGTGGCGCGCCGCTGCGCAATGTGCACAAGCTGGAGCCGCTGATCCGAATTCCGCTGGTGCTCGGGCTGGCCCAGTTGCTGGCCAGGGTGCCGCTGCCCGCCTCGGTGCCGATGCCGGTGTGGCGCAGCGCGTTCGCGCATCCGGAGCGGGATCGTTCCGTCGCGGTGGCCGCGCTGATTCTCACCGCGCTCGCCCTGTCCACCTCGCTGGCCTGGACCGGCAAGCTCGCCCCGCGCGGCGCCTACGACGCGGTACCGGGGTATTGGCAGCAGACCGCGGACTGGTTGCAGCACAACGCTTCCGATACCCGTGCGCTGGTCGTGCCCGGTGCGCCGTTCGGCAGTCAGGTGTGGGGACTGACCCGCGACGAGCCGTTGCAGGCGCTGGCGAGCACGCCGTGGGCGATCCGCGACTCGGTGCCGCTGAACCCGCCGGGCACCATCCGCGCGATGGACTCGGTGCAGCGGCTGATCGCCGACGGCAGGCCGTCGGCCGGGCTCGCGGCGACGCTGGCCGGACAGGGCATCGGAATTCTGGTGTTGCGCAACGATCTCGACCCGGAGACGTCGCGCTCGACCCGGCCGATGCTGGCGCACAGCGCGATCGACGGTTCGCCCGGCCTGATGAAGGTGGCGGAGTTCGGCGATCCGATCGAAGCCAAGGTCATCGCCGAGGATCTGGTCGCGGACGGTGATCTGCGGCCCGCGTATCCGGCGGTCGAGATCTACCGGGTGCAGACGCCCACGCCGGGAACACCGGCCGCGGTGCGCAGCGGAACCGGTGCGCCGCAGTCGTTCCCGGGCGCGTACACGGTGCCGCTCGACTCGGTACCCGTGGTGCAGGGCGGACCCGAGGTGCTCGAACGATTGCATCGCGATCCGGGAACCACCGAGACACCGGCGCTGCTCGCCGCCGACGCGGCCCGCGCCGGTTTACCGCGTGGCCCGTTGACCGTCACCGATACCCCGATGGATCGGGAGTCCGACTTCGGTCGCGTGGACAACCACAATTCCGCCGTCCGCGCCCCCGACGACGCGCGCCGCACACACAACCTGGTGCCCGACTACCCGGTGGACGGCGCGGACCTGGTGCGCGGGGAATGGTCCGGCGCGACCATCACCGCGTCCAGCTCGGCCGCCGACGCCACGCAATTGGGCGGTGCCGCGCCGGGTAGCTCCACCGCGGCCGTGGTCGACGGCGATCCGGCGACGTCCTGGATCAGCAACGGCTCGGAATACGCCCTCGGCCAATGGCTTCGGCTCGATCTGGCGCAGCCGATCCGGGTCGGGCAGCTGACCTTCAGCACCAGCGCGGCCGCCATCGGCGATCCGGTGAAGTGGGTCGAGGTGCGCACCGCGAACGGCACCGTGACGACCCGCATCCCCGAACCGGGTACGCCCGTGTCGGTTTCGCTGCCCGCGGGCAAGACCCAGTGGGTCACCATCACCGCGATCCGCACCGAAACCGGCAAGCGCGGTGGGCAGTTCGGCATCAGCGAACTCGGCCTGGACGACTACTCGGTCCGCGATCAGCCGGTCCACGTCGACATCCGGCACCGGACCGTGCTGCCGCCGACCCAAGCCGGCGCGCAGATCAAGGGCTGGGACCTCGGACAGGAATTCCCCGGGCGCAGCGCGTGTTTCGAATCGCCGAATCGCGTACGTTGCAGCAAGGGTCTAGCCCTCGCGCCCGAGGAGCCCGGTAACTTCCAACGCACGCTGACCGTCCCCGAACCCATGTCCGTAACCCCTCAGCTGACCGTCCGGACCAGGCAAGGCCCGGCGCTGGAGGCTTTGCTCACCGACCGCGACCAGCCGATCGCCCGGGGCAAGGCCGACGTCGGTGACGTGCGCGGCGCCGCGTTCGCCGCCACCGACGGCGATCCGCGCACCAGCTGGACCGCGCCGGAGGACTCGGTGCGGTCGCTGACCGGCGCGAAGCCGACCCTCACGCTCGAGCTGCCCGAGCCCGCGCTGGTCACCGGCCTGGAGCTGACCCCGTCGCTCGGCGGCCTGCCCGCCGCGCCCACCTCGGTGGTGGTCAATCTCGGCGACGGTCCACAGGTGCGCGAGCTGGACAAGAGCGAGCCGGGCAGGCCGGCCCGAATCTCCCTGCACCCCACCGTGACCGATCGGATCGAACTCAGCATCCGGACCTGGAAGCCGGTCCTGGACATGACGGCGCTCGGCTTCGTGCAGTCGCAGCCGCCGGGCTTGGCCGAAGTCAAGGTGCTCGGCCCGGACTATCCCGCGCCCGCGGCCCTGGATCGGGAAATCACCGTGCCGTGTGAGATCGGGCCCACGATCAATATCGACGGGCAGCTCCGGCGCACGTCGGTCACCGCGACCGCCGATCAACTGCGTTCCGGCGCACCGGTTCCCGCCCGGCTCTGCGCGGACGACGCGCTCCAGGCCGATTCCGGTGACCTCGCGCTGGCGCAGGGCAGAGCCGATGTCACCGTCGGCCCGACCGACCTGTTCTTCGTCGACCGGGTCCGCCTCGACCGTACCGGGTTCACCGCACCGGCCCCGTCGGCCTCCGGCACCCGACTGCTCGTGCTGCCGTTGAGCACGAATGTCGGCTGGCGCGCAACAACTTCCGACGGACGTGCGCTCGAGCCCGTGGTCATCGACGGCTGGCAACAAGCCTGGCTGCTCCCGCCTGGCACCGACGGACCGGTCACCGTTTCCTTCCCCACCGACCGCTGGTACCGCATCGGCATCTTCGGCGGCCTCTTGCTGCTGCTTCCATTGATCGCATTGGCCATCCCGCGACGCGCACGTTCGGCGAAAACGGTTGATGCCAAGGCGAATACCGTGCCTGATCAGGAAGAAATAACGACCGAGACGAATACCGTTGATGCGGTGGCGGATTCCGCACCACTGACCTGGGCCCCTCGCTGGCTAGGCGCGATCGGCCTCATCGCCGCGGCGACCCTCATCGCCGGCCCGGTCGGAACCATCGCCGCCGCAGCCACACTCGCCGCGATCCGATTCATCCCCAGGTTCCCCCCACGCGCATTGGTCATCGTCGCCGGCCTAGGAACAGCACTCTCGGCGGCGGCCCTGTCGACCGGCCCATGGCGCGCCTCCGGCGGCTACATGGGCGGCTCACTGTGGGCCCAACTCCCGGCAATACTCGCGGTGATCGCGGTCGGCGTCGCCGCGCTGCCGGCCCGTCGGCCATTCGGGCTGCGCCACAACGGACCTCGTTGATAATGTGATGCCGCGTGAGCGAGCGCCAGCGAGAGAACCGAAATTACAGCGTGCCGGTGCGCGCGACGGAACCGAGCGCTAGCGAGGTGGAGTCGTGAGTACCTGTGCGGAATGCGGTTTCGTCTACGACCTGACCCGCGCGACCGAGGTCGCGCCGCTGGCCAAAGAGCACGCGGTGGAATACGCGGATCTGCTCCTCACGGACTCCCCGAAACTACGGCAGCGACCCGACCCTGACACCTGGTCCCCGCTCGAATACGCCTGCCACATGCGCGATGTGCTGCTCATGCAGCGCGAGCGCGTGCTGGCCGCCCGCCGCACCGATACCCCCGAGACCACGCCGATGGGCCGCGACGAGCGGGTCGAGCACGACGGTTACGCGGACCAGAAGCCGTCCGATGTCGGCCGCCAGGTCCGCGACGCCGCACTGCTGTTCGCCAATGTGCTCGACCGGCTGGACGCCGCCGACTGGGAACGGACGCTGATCTTCAGTTACCCGGAGCCGGAAAAGCGTTCGCTGCGCTGGCTCGCCCTGCACACCTTGCACGAGCTGCGCCACCACCTGCTCGACATGCACCGGCAGCTGGACACCTGAACCGTCAGGGAGCCGCGAGCCGGTCTTCTTCCTCGATTTCCGGCTTCGGCTTCGCCCGGTCCCGGCCGCGCGCCCACTGCCGCATCGGTTCCTCGATCAGCGCATAGCTGGCCGCCGCAACGGGCAGGCTCAGCACGAACGTGAGCACGAGAACGTAGACGAAATCGCCGCTGAACGGCACGATCCCGAACACCGGGAACACCACCCACAGCACCGCGAGATGCCAGAGGAAGAGCCCGTAGGACCAGCGACCGAGGGTCGCGGCGACCCGCGATTTCAGCCAGCGATGCGGGCGGCCGGTATCGCCGAGCACCAGCGGCGCGAGCAGCGCGAAACCGATGATCGCGCCGAGCGCCACCTTCGCCGCGTACTGCCACGGCTCGGCATGCGTCAGGCCGCCGGGGCCACCGATATCGGTGGACGAGACGAGAAACGCGGTCAGCGCGACGGCCCACATCAACCACTGATTCCCCACCAGCCGACGCCATCTCGATAGCCGTTCGCTATTGAAAGACAGTTCGGCGAGCACCATTCCCATCGCGAACCACGGCAGATATCCGGGCAGCCAATTGTCGGAATGGATCGCGTCGGGCGTCGGCACCGGAATGAAGTTCCAACTCAGCGACACCGCCGCCAGGCCGAGTAGCACCGGCACCCGCAGGCGAGCGGCATTGCCGCGCAACCACATCACCGCGAACGCCAGCAGCGGCAGCACCAGATAGAAGGCCACCTCGACCGAAAGGCTCCACATCTGCGTCAGCCCGTCGGTCAGCGTCAGCGGCACGAACACCTGCAGCAGCGCCAGATTCGAGACCCACACCCGCAACCCGGCGGTGCCCGCCGCACTCGGCAACAGGATCAGCACCGCGCACACCACAGCCCAATACGCGGGCAGGATGCGCGCGGCGCGATGGCGCAGGTAGTAACCGAGCGACGGCGCACGGCCGAGGCCACGCGCCGCGGCGGCATGCGGGCGCCAGAGCAGGAACCCGGAGAGCGCGAAGAACACCGCGACCGCCATGTCGAACCGGCCGAGCACCCGCCCGATCACCGGCGTGCCCGCGGCCCCGGTCTGAAACGCGACGTGCGTCAACATCACTCCGAGCGCGGCCATTCCACGCATCCCCTCGAGCGCGGGCAGGAAGGCGCGGGTCCGCACCGATTCGGGCACCGGAGCGACGGAAGTAGTGGAGGTCGCGATCATCGGGCTCCAGTCTGCCTTGCCAATTCTCAGGTGATAACTCGGCGTTTCACATTCCGCGCTAAACTCGGGCGATTTCTCGGCCGTTTCCGGCCTCGGCACCGCATGGTACGACACCGGACTGTTAGTGTCGGGGCTCACGAGTGCCGCGGGAGGCCCGCCGTACTCGCCGGAACGACCCTGTTCTACGACGAGGAGAGTTTGCATGGCACTGAGTGCCGGAACCAGAAGGACGGTGGCCTGCCTGCTCGTGGGTCTCGGCGCGTTGCTGATTGTCGCCGCGCTGCTGATCCCGACCTACACCGTCGGCAAACTGGCGAAGACTCCCCTCGATCTCGAGATCACCACCATCGCGACCAATGCGCCGGGCGAGGACAGCCTGGTGCTGGACTCCAAGTCGCTCAGCGCGCCGGAGGGTGCCGCGAAGATCGACTCGAACGTGCCGCTGGTCTCGCAGCGCTTCCTCACCGTCGAGGAGCCCTCCGACGCCACCGAGATGACCGTGCAGGCGGGTCAGACGTTGCGGCGCATCGACAAGCAGGGCGACACCGGCCTGCTCACCGCGACCATCGACCGGGTCACCATCGACCGCAAGACCGGTGAGCCGGTCTCGAAGGATCCGAACGGCTCCATCGCGGTCACCGTGGACAAGGAAATGAAGTCGGTCGCGGATCCGGTGCAGCACACCGGCCTGCAGTACCGCTTCCCGATCGGGACCGAGAAGAAGAGCTACCCGTACTTCGATCTCAACGCGCGCAAGACCTTCGACGTCAACTTCGTCGAGGAGTCCGAGATCAACAGCATGAAGGTCTACCACTTCCAGCAGTCGATCCCGGCGACCAACCTGTACGACGTGGTGAAGGCGCCGACCAACAAGCTGACCTTCCCCGCCGCGAAGTGGGGCGTGCCCGGCGACGGTGACGTCACCATGGCGCGCTGGTACACCAACACCCGTGACCTGTGGGTCGAGCCGAAGACCGGCACCGTGATCAAGGGTGGCGAGCAGATCCACCTCTACTACGGCCGCGATTCCAAGCCCGAGGTCACCGCGCTGAAGTCGCACATCGTGTTCGACGAGAACACCATCGAGTCACAGATCTCGGTGGCCAAGGAGAACATCGACAAGCTGTCGCTGTACGGGCGGGTCATGCCGATCATCCTGGGCGTGCTCGGTGTGATCGCGCTGATCGTCGGTGCGGTGCTCGGCATCCGCGGTGGCGGTTCGACGCCTGCCGCGGCCGGTGGCGGTGGGCCGCTGAGCCAGGGCCGGGGCGCGCGCCGGGTGGACAACGATCCGCCGACCGAGCAGATCAAGATCACCAAGCAGCCTTGAGCTAGCCGCTGAGTTTCGGCCCCCGGTCATCGACCGGGGGCCGAATTCGTTTTCGGCCCTTATGTTTCGAGCGGATAGGCGACCGGGTGCCTGGGCTGGTAGAGCAGCATCGTGCCCGCCCCGGGGATGCGCAGGTCGATGCACCGGCCGAAGGAACGCTCGGCGATATCGCCGGCGAATTGTGCGCCCCGCTCGGCCAATTCGGCGACGGTCTGCTCGAGGTCGTCGCACATCAGCGAGATCTCGTGGCGCGGTGCGCCTTCGGCGGGATGCACGCCGAGTTCGCTCGGGCCGGTGCCGAAGATGAGCCAGCCCGCGTGCGCGTCGACGTTCGGCCAGCGCAGCACGTCGCGGAAGAATGCCCGGGCGGCGTCGGAATCCTCTGCGTAGACCAGCGTGTGCACAGCAGTGATCATGCGTCTGATCGTAGGCTCGTCCGCCGCTGCCAGGGGCTACGGCAGACGCTCGGGTTCGAGGTTGTGCACAGTGTTGTCGCGATCAGCGGTGCGCAGGACGATCACCGCGACCACCAGGGTGGTGACGGCCGCGACGGACGCGACGGTGGTGATCAGTGCGGGGATCGAGCGGGCGAACGAAACCATCAGTGTCACTTCGACAGCCAGGCCGAGCCAGGTCAGGGCGGCGAGGGCGGTGCGGTCCACGGCGATCGCGGAGAGCATCGCGCCTTGCAGGACCGCGAGGATGGCGCCGTGCAAGGCGAACAACCACAGCAGGCCTTGAATGGGCGCGTAGTCCTGGCCGGCCAGCAGCGGAGCCAGCGGTGCGGCGATCGCGGCGCAGATGACCGCCACGATGCCGATGCCGGACAGCACCGCGAGCGCAGACCGGATCGCCCGCGCCGAATGCGTGGGCTGGGCCATCCGTGGATACAGCACGACGCCGACCGCCTGCGGCAGCCAGAACGCGATCTTCGCGGCGATGGTGCCGAGCGCGTAGCGGCTGGCGTCCGCGTCGTCGAGGACCATGCGGACCACGATCAGATCGGTGGACGACAACGCCATCAGCGCCGCCTGCACCTGCGCCGCCCGCAGCACCGGGAGGACTCCGATGGCCTGGACTACCTCGTCTTCATCGGTTCCGGCGCGGGTTCGCGCGGGAGGCGAGCCGGCGACGAATCGCGCGAAGACCGCGGCGACCGCGATGCCCAGCGCGGCCGCACACAGGGCCAGCGCCGCGCCGCCACCGACGGCGAGCACCACGAGCGCGGGCGCTACTCGAAGGATTCCGGCAGCCCCTAGCACGACACCCAGCGCCCGAAAACGCCTGCCGCCCTGGAGAACCCCCTGCTCACCAGAGAGGAGCACCAATGCGGGAGCCGCACCGAGCGCCGCGGCGCATGCGGCGACTCCGACGTTCAACGCGCTGGTCACCACGGGCACCAACACCGCGACGACGACCGCGACGATCACCGCGCACCGCCACTGCAACCCGCGCAGCGCCGCGACGCTCGCTCCCCGGACCAACTCGCGGGCCACCACGTTCTGCAATGCCAGCGCGGGCACGGCGCACAGCAATTGCACCGCCAGCAGGCTCGCGAACTCGCTGTATCCGGAGACCCCCAGCCACCGTCCGGCCAGCAGTTGCAGCAGGTAACCCGCCACATTGGCGGTCATCGCACCCGCCGTGACCAACGTCAGATCCGCCACCACAGGAAACCGACGGACAGCAGACACGCTCGCCATCGTCCCACCCGCGAGTCACCAGCAGCGTCCCGCCCCGCCCTACCGCCCTGCCCGGCTCACAGATCTTCCACACGTCTCACAGCGCATGGGCACTCTGTGAGATGTGTGGAGGATCTGTGTGTCCGGGCAGGTCGATCCGCTTGTCGGCGTTCGAGCTGCCAGCGGACGTACTGGCCGAGTGGGCGGTCCGGTCGCTTGTCGAAGAGCTTGGGGCGGCGACCGCGGAGGCGGGCTTCGGCCGCGTCCGAGGCCTCGACATCGAGCGGACCGGTCGCTGCGTGCAGATCGGTGTGGGCCTGGTGCCGGTTGGCGCGGTGCACCCGCGCTCGTTTGCGCGGCAGGTTCTTGCGCGACGCCTTGTCGTTCTCGCCGTAGGTGTTGCGGCAGTCCTTGGCGTAGCTCAGCCGCTTCTTTTCCTGCGGGATCTCCGGGTCACCGGATCAGGCTATGGCTGGGCGGCTTCTGGGAGTAGTTATTTTCCGGCCGTCGCGGCACGGTGTGCGGGTGGGTGCGGCGGGAGGTCGGACCGTAGGGTGCACAAGCGTGACGGACAGCGGGCGACGGAGGCGCGACCGGTGGGTGCAGTGTGTCCCGGCCGGGTACAGCGCGGTGCTTGCGCTGCTCATCATGGGTCCGCTGCTCGGGTCCGGATATCTGCTGCTGCGCGATGCGGTGAGTACGCCGCGGTCTTATCTGACCGATTCGGCGCTCGGGCTGGGTGATGCCGCGCCGCGGGCGGTGCCGCAGGACGCGTTGCTGGCGGTGTTGTCGCCGGTCATCGATGGCGGTCTGATCGTCAAGGCAATTCTGCTCGTTGCGCTGTGGGCGGCCGGCTACGGAGCGGCGGTGCTGGCTCGCGAACTGCTGGGCGCGTCAATCGGTGCACAGCTCGTCGCCGCGACGGTGGCGCTGTGGAATCCGTATGTGGCCGAACGGCTTTTGCAGGGGCACTGGAGTTTGCTCGCCGGGTATGCGGCGTTGCCGTGGGTTGCGTTGGCCGCGTATCGGATTCGGACCGCCGGTGCCGTTAGCACGTGGGCAGGCCTGGCGGGATGTCTTGCCGCGGCGGGACTCACGCCGACCGGAGCCCTGCTCGCCGGCGTTACCGCGTTGTCGCTCGTCGGGAGACGGCATTTCGCCGGTGTGCTGGCTTTGCTGGTCGCCGCGTCGGTGCCGTGGTTGGCCGCCACCGCGTTGTCCGGGGCGGCCAGTGAACCTTCGGATCCGGCGGGTATCGCCGCTTTCGCCGCCCGCGGTGAACCAGGGCTCGGCACGCTGGGCAGTCTGGCGGGGCTCGGTGGTATCTGGAACGGCGACGCGGTACCTGATTCGCGCACAACACTTCTCGCGTTGATCGGAACTGTGCTGCTGCTCGTCATCGTGGCGACGGGCGTGCGTTCGGTGATCTCCGACGGCGATGATCGTTACGTTAGCCGGGCACTCGTCGTCCTCGCGGCGCTCGCCGTTCTGCTGCCCGCACTCGGCGCGACGCCGTGGGGCATGCACGTGCTGGAGTGGCTCGTCGCGCACGTGCCCGGCGCGGGCTTGCTGCGGGATACCCAGAAGTATGTGGCGCTGGCGATGCCTGCGTACGCGTTGTGCGCCGCCGCGGGTTGCGGAGTTCTCGCCAGACGATTCCCGATGGCTGCGACAACTGGCAACGCACAGCGCACCGTTGATCCACAGCCCTCGCAATCCTTGGCGCAGCAAGAGATTGGTTCCTCGACGACCGCGATCGCCGACGGCTCGTCACCGCCGAACGCACATTTTGACCGGGTGCCGAAGTTATCCACAACTGTGACGGGCACAGTGGCAACGATTCTCATCGCTCTGCTGGTGTTGCCGCTACTCGATCTCGCGTGGGGCGTCGGCGGTGCGATGCGACCTGTGCACTACCCCGCCGGATGGCAGCAGGTCGCTGACCGGATGGACGATCCCGGCGACATCGCAGTACTTCCCGGCGGGATGTTCCGTAAGTTTCGATACAGCGGGAAAGCGCCTGTCCTGGACCCTGCTCCTCGCCTGCTGCCCCAGGATGTCCTGCAAACCGGCGAACTCCCGGTACGTGGGCGCACCGTATCCGGGGAGGGCACCCGCGCCCGCGCGGTGGAAACGCTACTGCTGCACGGCGGTTCAGCTCAGGAACTGGCCGACCACGGCGTGGGCTGGGTCCTCGTCGAACGAGGCACCCCCGGCCCCCTCGGCGAATCGAAAACAACGCTGGCACAACTCGAGCCGGTATTCAGCGATGCCGATCTCACGCTGTACCGGGTGCCCGGAGCGGTTCAGCAGCACGATGCGTCATCAACGGATCGCGCCCTTGCCATTGCTGCCCACCTACTTTGGGTAGTCCTCCTGGTCGGCGGCCCACTCATCGCGACAATCACCCGCCGGAAGCACTGACCGCGAGCGGTTCGAGCCGGCCCGACCGACTCAACGGGACATGGCTGAGACATTTCCCGAGCAGCGCCTCAGTGACGTCCCGTTGATCAAGCGAAGGACCCGGACGGGGGCTCAGTGGGCGGAGCGGGGGGCGATCAGTCCGGAGGAGTGCTCGCCGCGGGCAACCGCGGCCAACACGTCGTATACACCGTTTCCCGTTTGCTCCCAAGAGAATTCACGCGCCCGCGAGCGCGCCTTCTCCCCCATGACCGTGCGCGCGGCGCGGTCGTCGAGCAATTCGCCTACCGCGTCGGACAATTGGGCGACGTCATCGACCAGCAGTCCGGTGACGCCGTCGACGATGGAGTCGGTGAGTCCGCGCGAACTGCGGTAGCCGATCGTCGGCACCCCGTGCTGCGCGGCTTCGATGACCGCGAGACCCCAACCTTCCTTGCGCGAGGGCAGCACGTGCACCCAAGCGCGGGAAAGCAATTCGTGCTTGCGCCGTTCGTCGACGTGCCCGTGGAAGGTGACGGCGTCGGCGATGTCGAGGCGGTGCGCGTCGGCCTTCAGGTTGTCGGCCCACCATCCGTCGCCGATCACATCGAGGTGCAGGCCGGGGATGCGGGGCCGTAGTCGCGCGACCGCGGCGAGTGCGTCCTCGATCTGCTTGTGCGGCACCAGCCGCGACAGCACCACGATGCGCGGGTTCTCGGTGCGCGTTTCGGTGGCGCCGGTCGGCGCGTCGGCGGGCACCGGCTCGGCGCCGTTGCGGACCACCGCGATCCGGGACTGGTCGACGCCGAGCGTGGCCAGTTCTTCGGCCGAGGGCAGCGAGACCGTCAGGTATTGGTTGCGCCGATGCACCCGCGGGGACAGGCGCGACTCGATCCACCAGCCGATCCGGCCGACCAACCGGCCGGCCACCGGCCACTGTTCCCGGTGTCCGTGGTGCACCAGCACGACGGCGGGCGCCTTGGTGGCGGCCGTGGCGAAGAACGGGATGCCGTTCTGGGTGTCGATCACCGCGTCGGGGCGCAGGCCGCGCAACGGTCCGAGGCCGAGCCGGCCGAGGGCCATCGCACCCAGCGCCCGCGGGTAGACGGAGAACCGCCCGCCCGCCCGGCTGATGTCGATGCCATCGAGGTGTTCGCGTTTCGCCGCCCCGGGGTAGCGGGCGGTGCGCAGGGTGACTTTGACCCCGCGTGCGGCGAGCTGCGCGCCGACCTGTTCGAGGTATCGTTCGCTGCCGCCGCCCTGCGGGTGCCCGGTGTCTCGCCAGCACAGCAGGAGGACTTCGCGCACGGTCGAGCTTCTCTCGGTCAGGTGGTCCCGGTCGGGATCGTCGGATATCGCGCTACACCCTAACCCGAGCACCGGCGCGCAAGCCGATCACCGACCGGTGCGCAGCGCGGCCCACCGCCGTTATGCGAGACTCGGCGCCGTGTTGAAAGCCGAAAAAACGCCCGCCGACGGTTCGCGCGCGCCCCGGTTCGCCCGCCGGGCGACGCTGCGCCGGTCGCTGCGATTGCTCGGTAGTTTTCGGTTCGAGCAGACCGATCCGGCGGTGTTCTACGGCGGCCTGGCCGAGGACAGCGCGGCGATGATCGGCGATTTCTACACCGACGTGACCGGCGAGGGCCTGGCGGGCGCGACGATCCTGGATGTCGGGGGCGGTCCGGGGTATTTCGCGGACGAGTTCGTGAAGACGGGCGCGCGATACATTCCGGTCGAGCCCGATCCGTCGGAGATGCATGCGGCGGGGCTGTCGGTGGCGGGTGCGGTGCGCGGCTCGGGGATGGCGTTGCCGTTCCGCGACGGCGCGGTGGACGTCTGTTTCTCGTCGAATGTGGCCGAGCATGTGGCCAAGCCGTGGCTGATGGCGGACGAGATGGTGCGGGTGACCCGGCCGGGCGGGCTGATCGTGCTGTCCTACACGGTGTGGCACGGGCCGTTCGGCGGGCACGAGACCGGGCCGTGGCATTACCTCGGCGGCGAGTACGCCGCGCGCCGATACCGGCGCAAGCTGGGGAAGGAACCGAAGAATCGGTTCGGCACGTCGCTGTTCGCGGTGCGCGCGTCGGACGGGTTGCGCTGGGCGGCGGGCACTTCCGCCGATGTGCGGACGGTCTTCCCGCGTTATCACCCGCGCTGGGCCTGGTGGTTGGTCCGGATCCCGCTCGTGCGAGAGCTACTGGTGAGCAATCTCGTTGTGGTGGCTACCAAGAAGTAGCTCTAACGCTCCAGCCAGCCTCGGCGCCAGGTGCGCCTGCCGCACGGTTCGTGCAGCGAACGGTTCCACGGCGATTCCTGAATGGCCAGTCCGACGGTTTCCAGCGTGGTCAACCCGACTTGATCGGCCAGCACCCCGACGACGGCAACGGCCTCGGCTGCCTGCATGGCCGCGGTGGCTTGCTCGATGGTCAGCGTGCGGCCGGGTAGGAAGGAGACCACCCATCCGCCCGCACCGACGCTCTTCGCTTGATGCTCGGTTTGATCGCTGGTCATCAACGATCGGTCGACCACTTGCACCGCCATAACCCGGGCTCCCCAATTGTGGTATCAGTTCAGGAATCGAGCGAGCTGATCAGTAGCTACAGCATCCTCTTTCCAGCAACAGAACGCAATAGTGCGTTCTACGAAAAGCGAACCGACAGGTTGGGATTCGTCCTGCTCAGCGGGACTGTTCCGGAGCAGAACTGAAACAGGTTACAGACAACCCGGTAGCAAAACTGTAACGTGTTCTCATGCATTACGACAGCTTGTTCATCGGCGGCCGCTGGACCGCGCCAGCCACCGCCGAGCGCGTTCAGGTCATCTCGCCGGCCACGGTCGAGCCGGTGGGCAGCGTCCCCGCGGTGTCTCGCGCCGACGTCGACGCCGCGGTCGCCGCCGCCCGCCACGCCTTCGACCACGGCCCGTGGCCGTCCACCCCGCCGGAGGAACGGGCCCAGGTGCTCACCAGGGCCGCCCGGCTGATCGAGCAACGCTCGGCCGATCTGGTCGCCGCGCTCACCGCGGAAATGGGCGCTCCGCAGATGATCGCGATGACGCTCAACCAGATTCCCGCCGTGGCCGCGCTCGACGCCTGCGCCGGACTGGCGAAGTCGTTCCCCTGGAACGAAACTCGCACCGGACTGTTCGGCACCTCGCGGGTCACCCGGGAACCGCGCGGCGTCGTCGCGGCGGTCACCGCGTGGAACGTGCCGCTGTTCCTCGCGGCCAACAAGCTCGCCCCGTCGCTGCTGGCCGGCTGCACCGTGGTGCTCAAACCCGCTCCGCTGACCCCGATTACGGCGAACATGCTCGCCGACATCTTCACCGAGGCCGGCCTGCCCGAGGGCGTGCTCTCGGTGCTGCCCGCCGAGGCCGAGGCCGCCGAATACCTGGTCTCACATCCCGGCGTGGACAAGGTGACCTTCACCGGCAGCACCGCCGTCGGCAAGAAGATCGGCGCGATCGCCACCGGACAGCTCAAGAGCGTCTCGCTCGAACTCGGCGGCAAGTCCGCGGCAATCCTGTTGCCGGACATGGATATCGCGGGCATCCCGGTGCTCGTGTTCTCCGGTCTGATGAACAGCGGGCAGGGTTGCGTCGCGCAGACCCGGATCCTCGCGCCGCGCAGCCGGTACGACGAAATCCTCGACGCGCTGGTCGAACACGTGAAGACGATGAAGGTCGGCGATCCCAACGATCCGACCGTGCAACTGGGCCCGCTGATTTCGGAGCGGCAACGCGATCGGGTCGAGGGATACATCGCCAAGGGCAAGGAAGAGGGCGCGCGGGTCGCACTGGGCGGCGGGCGGCCCGCGGGGCTGGATCGCGGCTGGTATGTCGAGCCGACGATCTTCGCCGACGTGGACAACAAGTCGACCATCGCCCAGGAGGAGATCTTCGGCCCGGTGCTGTCGGTGATCCCGTACGACACCGAGGACGAGGCCGTGGCGATCGCCAACGATTCGGTCTACGGCCTGGCCGGCTCGGTGTGGACCGCCGATGTCGAGCACGGCGCGGAGATCGCCGCGCGCGTGCGGACCGGGACGTACGCCATCAACTGGTACGCGTTCGATCCCAGCTCGCCGTTCGGCGGCTACAAGAATTCCGGACTCGGCCGCGAAAACGGCCCGGAGGGCCTCGACTCCTTCTGCGAACAGAAGTCGCTGCTCATGCCGATGGGCTGGGCAGGCTGATCAGTCGGTCGGCATAACCACCCGCAGGACGGGCTCGCTGTCGCGGCCCGTGAGGCTCGGCGCGTCGACGATCTCGACGCGCCAGCCCGGGGGCAGGACGGCCTGCAAACGCCCGGCAGCGCGGCGCAGCGGGGTGCTAGCGGTCGCCAGTTCGAAGCCGGCAACCAGGGGCGTGATGGACGCCCCGGTCTCCAGATCGGTCATGCTCCAACCACCTCTCGCGCGTCGATCTCATCGGTCGCCGCGAGCATCGCGGAAACCCGATGTCGATAGGGAAGTAGTTCAGTCGATCAGTAAACAGTTAGCAATCGGACTGGTAGGTCATGAGACCAAGAACACGGCAAGCATAAGCCACTTGTGCGCAAATCTCGCACACCGGGCAACTACCCCATATCGAGCTTCGGCAAACCTATGGTGCTCGCGACCTGTGCACACCGACCATTACCAATAGCACCACAACAATGGGTTCGCGCGGCGGGAAACACGCCATAACCGTGAATGATGATCCGTCATGAATTGCAAGGCGGGTTGGCGTCGTGGTCGCGACTGGTTGGTATACGCCATGATTGGCGACCGTCGTGGTGAAAGTCCGTGCGCCGCTGCATTCTCGCCGGCGCGAGTACCGCGTTCGACGCGGGGATCGGTCAGCGTCGCAATGCTCGGCGATAGTCCGCCGGAGTCGCACCGGTCGCCGCCCGGAGATGAGTGCGCAACGCGGTCACGCTGCCGAAGCCCGAGCGGGTCGCGACCACTTCGATTGGCAGGTCGGTGGTTTCGAGCAGTTCGCGGGCGCGCACCGTGTGCTGTGCATCCAGCCAGCGGCGCGGCGTGCTGCCGACCTCGGCTTTGAACCGGCGGATGAAGGTGCGTTCGCTCATCAGCGCGTGCGCGGCCAAGGCCGGAACATCCGGTGCCGCAGCGGGGTTCTCGACCGCCCAGGCCATTGTCTCGGCCAGGGCGCCGCGGAAGCCGCTGCCGGCCAACGCATCCGGAATGTATTGTGCCTGGCCACCGGCTCTGTGCGGCGGGGTCACGTTCCAGCGCGCCAATTCCGCCGCCGGGCCGGCACCCAATTCGCGGCGTGCGATGTGCAGGCACAGATCCAGTCCGGCCGACAGGCCGGCGGAGGTGAGGACGTCGCCGTCGTCCACATAAAGAGCGGTCGGATCCAGCTCGACGGCGGGGAACAGATCGGCGAATTCATCGCAATACGCCCAGTGTGTCGTGGCGGGTCGGCCGTCCAACAACCCCGCCCGCGCGAGAATGAACGCGCCGACACAAATGCTCACCATGATCGCGCCCCGGGCCGCCGCGGCACGCAGTGCCGTGAGCGCCTCGTCCGGCGGCGGCAACGTCGGCAATCCGATGCCGGGCACCACCACGATGTCGGCGGTCGCCAACGCCGCCAACCCGTGTTCGACCTCGAGGCCGAACCCGTTCGGCGTCCACACCGGACCGGGCCGCACCCCACAGGTCTCCATCTGGAATCCCGCCGGTTCGCCGAATTTCCCCGGGCCGTGCCGGAACACCTGCACGGCGCAGGCGAGGTCGTAGGTCATGACGCCGTCCAAGGCGAGAGCGACGACCTGCTTCATGCCACCAGTTTGGCACGAATCCGAGGGTTGCTGTCATGCCTGCCACTCGTCATCCGCCGCCCGCCCGCGCTTGACTGAACTCGATTCACGAGCGAGCGAGAGGACCCCGGATGACCACCGGTATTGATTGGGACTGGGCAACCAGAACAAGCGGCGCGCTCTCGAGCAAACAGCGCCGGCAACTCATGGCCACCGTCACCCGCTCGCTACCCGCCCTGCTCGCCGACCGCGCCCGCCTCACCGCCGGTCGCCGCGGTGCGGGCCGATTGGACTTCGCCGGCCTCCGCCTCCCCGACTCCACCCTCGCCATAGCAGCGGAAGCCGAAGCGCGCGAATCACTTTCGATCCACGTACTCGCCCACTCCTACCGCACCTACTTCTTCGGCCGAGTCCTCGCCGACCTCGACGGCGCCCGCTACGACGACGAACTGGTCTACGTATCCTGCCTACTGCACGACCTCAACCTCGAACACCCCACTCCCGGAAGCTGTTTCGCCGTCACCGGCGCCGAACGAGCCGTTCGCTTCGTCTCGACCGCCGGAGCCACCCCTGACCAAGCCAGGGCCATCGGCACCGCCATCACGACCCACATAACCCCCGGCAACGGCAAAGACGACCTGAGCATCCCCGGCCGCTTCATCTACGCCGGCGCCTCCGTCGACGTAATCGGCAGCCGCATCAGCGAACTCGACCCGACCTGGGTCCAAGAACTCCTACACCGCCACCCCCGCCACAATTTCAGCAAGCACATGATCAAAGCCCTCACCAACGAAGCCAAGGCAATGCCCCAGGGCCGAACCCGCTGGCTGAACACCCACACCAGCCTACTCCAACTGATCCGCCTCGCACCATTCAGCGAATAGCCCACTCGCCCAAGCGGACCCCGCCCTCAGCCTGACTACTCGTCGCTCTCGAGCGCATCAGGATCCGATTCCACCTCAGCCAACCAGAGCGAAACCGAAACCACCGCGCCGGCTTGCCGACCAGACCATCCATCAACCCGATCAGTCGCCTCATCACACGCCCGTGCACGAGTTACCGCCGACTCACTCAGCATCGTCCTGAGCACAGCAAGAAAGCCTTTCGTGTCAACGGGCACAATCACTCCTCCTGACATCGGGCGACATGCTGCGTCCAGCAAGGCGAGGATGGAACTCCTGCAAGCTCGCTACTTCGACGACGATCGGCGATCCCGCAGCGGCAAGGGAGTTCGTCCTCGAAATCGCACGCCGTCACAGCAGGAATCCCATATATACCACTCTCGGTTTCTAGGGATTTCCCTGACGCACGTTCGCCTTCGATTCAGTGAGCCAATTGCGCAGTTGGGCGTCGGTGCTGAGGCAGATCAGCTGTATCAAGGGCCAGTTCTGGTGATGATTCGGCGTGGTTCGGAATCGCGTCGGCCAGTCGCCGGCGTACTCGCGCAATGCGGAGACGGTCTCGTCCACTGCTTCTTCGATTGTGTTGCCATCCGCCGTGATCGGCCGACTATCGGCCGTGCAGGTGGATTCGGCAAGTGAGTTATCGCAGCTCGATAGCGAATCGACGGAAGGGGTTGCTGTACAGACGAATCCGTCGGCGACGAGCGGCGGGGCGTGCAACGAGGGGCACATGGCTGCGGTGTTGACCGCCGGAGCCCACTCCGCCATGTGCCGCTCGTCAGTGCCCAAAGTTGGCCGTAGGCACACGCGTCGTATATCCGATGGGTGGCTGCTCAAACAGTGTGTCTGGAAAAGATTGAGTGGCAGTGGGATTCGTGTCGGGTGTGGTTTCAGGGTCGAATTACCGGCGGGAATGGCTGGGGCGCAAACGAAACCGCCCGCACCGTTGGGAACGGTGCGGGCGGTTGATGTTTCGAACGATCAGCCGAGGCGTTCTTTCAGGGCCTCGAACTCGTCGCGGACTCCCGAGGGAAGCTTGTCGCCGACGAATTCGAACCATTCCTCGATGAGCGGGATCTCCTTGCGCCATTCGGCGGCGTCGACCTTGAGCGCCTCGTCGACGTCGTCGGGGTCGACCTTGAGGCCGTCGAGGTCGAGGTTGGCGGCGACGGGGACGTTGCCGACCGCGGTGGCGGTGGCCTCGGCCGAACCCTCGACGCGGCCGACGATCCACTCCAGCACGCGGGAGTTCTCGCCGAATCCGGGCCACAGGAAGCGGCCGTCGGCGCCACGCCGGAACCAGTTGACGTAGAAGATCTTCGGCAGCTTGTTCGCGTCGGCGTTCTTGCCGAGGTTGATCCAGTGGTTCAGGTAGTCACCGACGTGGTAGCCCATGAACGGGATCATGGCCATCGGGTCGCGGCGCACGGTGCCGACCTTGCCCTCGGCCGCGGCGGTCTGCTCCGAGGACAGGGTGGCGCCCATGAACACGCCGTGCTGCCAGTCGAAGGACTCGGTGACCAGCGGGATGGTGGTCTTGCGGCGGCCGCCGAACAGGATGGCCGAGATCGGCACGCCCTGCGGGTCGTCCCATTCGGGCGCCAGCGTGGGGCACTGCGACATCGGCGTGCAGTAGCGCGAGTTCGGGTGGGCGGCAAGGGTTTCGGTTTCCCGCAGGAACCAGTCGTTGCCCTTCCAGTCGATCAGGTGATCGGGCTCGCCTTCCAGGCCCTCCCACCACACGTCGTTGTTGTCGGTCTGCGCGACGTTGGTGTAGACGGTGTTGCCCGCCTCCATGGTGGCCATGGCGTTCGGGTTGGAGCTGTGGTTGGTGCCGGGCGCGACGCCGAAGAAGCCGTACTCCGGGTTCACCGCGTAGAGCTGGCCGTCCTTGCCGAAGCGCATCCAGGCGATGTCGTCACCGAGGGTCTCGGCGCGCCAGCCGGGGACGGTCGGCTGGATCATCGCGAGGTTGGTCTTGCCGCAGGCGCTGGGGAACGCGGCGGCGATGTAGTAGGCCTTGTTCTCCGGGGAGATCAGCTTGAGGATCAGCATGTGCTCGGCCAGCCAGCCCTCGTCGTGCGCCATGGCCGAGGCGATGCGCAGCGAGTAGCACTTCTTGCCGAGCAGCGCGTTGCCGCCGTAGCCGGAGCCGTAGCTCCAGATCTCGCGATCCTCCGGGAAGTGGGTGATGTACTTGGTGTCGTTGCACGGCCACGGCACGTCGGCCTGGCCCTCGGCCAGCGGCGCGCCGACGGAGTGCAGCGCCTTCACGAACGGGCGGTCGGTGCCGAGCTTCTCCAGCGCGGCCTTGCCCATCCGGGTCATCACGCGCATCGAGACGACGACGTATTCGGAGTCGGTGAGCTCCACGCCGAGCTTGGGGTCCTCGGCGCCGAGCGGGCCCATGCAGAACGGCACCACATACAGGGTGCGGCCCTTCATCGAGCCGCGGTACAGCTCGGTCATGGTGGCGCGCATCTCGGCGGGGTCGACCCAGTTGTTGGTCGGGCCTGCGTCGGCTTCGCTCTTGGAACAGATGTAGGTACGCGACTCCACCCGGGCCACATCGGACGGATCGGAGAGCGCGAGGAAGGAATTGGGCTTCTTCTTCGGATCGAGCTGCTTGAACGTGCCCGCCTCGACCAGCTGCGCGGTCAGGCGGTCCCATTCTTCGTCGGACCCGTCGGCCCAGACCACTCGCTCCGGCTGAGTGAGTTCGGCGACTTCCTGTACCCAGGCGAGTAGTTCGCTGTGTTCGGTCGGCTGTTTACCGTCGGATCCACGAAGACCAGGAATGGTCGCTGAAGTCATGAAAACTCTCCTGAGATGGGCGGTCCCTACGATGCGTCGCCGCCTGGCCCCAAGGCCCGTTGACCAGCGCGAACACACCGAGCGCCACCATTGGCGGGAAGGCACCCGCTACGACCAGTCGAAAGCGCGCCCCGGCTGGACGGCGGACGAGGACTTAGCGGACGCCCAAGTTCCTGATTAGAGGTTAACGCGATGTGACGACCGGTACTGAATCGGGTTCGTCACTATGTACCCATTCTTATGAGTTAATCAACCCGTGATCCAACGATCGAGGATCGCGATATCCCGTTCGCATGCCGCCAGCTGCCCCGGTTGTTCGGCGACCGTCCGCCGTAACCGGGCTTCGAGTTCGGCCACCCGGCGATCGGTTTCCACCATACGAGTCGTACTCACCTGCACGACCCGATCGGCCAGCACCGTCTCAGTTTCCACGAGCGCGGTCGCCACTCGCTGCTCGAGCTGGGCTTTTACGTTGATCAGCGCGTCGGACACCCACTGCCGCACGTGCGCGCGATCGGCCAGCTGCCCGCGCGCGCGGACCACCCAGCCGGCCGCGCCCGCGCCGAGCAGCAGGGTCACCGGGACGCTCGCGAAATCCAGCGCGGGCACCAGCGAAAGTGGCGAAACCAACAGCCTGCCGAGGCCGACACCCGCCGACGCGCCGAGCGCGATCATGAGGTGATCTTCGACACCTCGGTGCCGCGGATCGGGGTCGGGTCCGACCCGGGGCGCGGGGTCGCGGCGGCGCATCGGCTGGCTGTTTCCGGGCGCGAGCACGCCGTCGATGTGCGCGGTGAGTTCGGTGAGGCGCTGGTCGATGGCGAGGTCGACGGCGCCGGTCAGTTCGGTGGCGGCGTGCTGCAACCGTTCCGGGTAGGTGCCGAGTTCGCTGCGGCGCATGCGATCGAGGTCGGCGCGGGTCGCGGTGTGCAGCGCCCGGATTCGAGCACCGACCTCGGTCATCAGGTCGACCCGGGCCAGGTGCAGCTGGCCGCGCAGGGTGGACATGGCGGTGGCCCGGCCGCCGTCACGACCGGCCAGCAGCACGGCGCGCTCCTCGCGCAGCTTGGCCGTCTCGGCGCCGGAGTGCAGCGCGGTCACCTGCTCGGTGACCCGCTGCCTGGTGTCGGCGAGCACCCGCGCGGTGACCGCCGCGAGCCGGCCGCCGCCCGCGGCCTCCGCGCCGACGGCGGCCGCGGCCAAGGCCGCGTGCAGCGCGCCGAGCCCGGACCGGTCCAGCAGACCCGCGTCGCCCGCGGTGCGCGCCGCGGCCGCGAGCCGCGCGGACACCGGCACGATGTCCAGCTCGACCGCGCCCTGTGCGGCGAGCAGCTCCAGGTTGCGCGCCCGCACCGAACGCCAATCCTGATAGGCGTGAATGCCGTTCATGGCGAGCAGGATCCGGGTGCCGTCCGAGCGCAGGCGGTGCACGATGCGCAGGGTGTCGGCGCCGATGGTGGTCCCGGCGTCCAACAGGATCAACGCGACCGGCGACGGCGCGGTGCCCGACGGTGCGGTGGTCTCCACCGCGGCGTTCGCGTCGGCCACCGGGTCCGCGAGGCTGATCCGCGGTTCGAACCTGGCCAGCTCGGTGCGCAGCAGTGTGGTGTTGGCGTCGGCGGGCCCGATCAGCGTCACCGCACCGGCCGCGCCCGCTCCCTGGACCGCGCGCAGCAGCGCGATTCCTTGCGGATTCCACCGTGCCACAACGGCTTCCACCTCCGGCGGCGGAGCGCCGGAACGATCCGCGGCGGCGGGCGGGACCGCGTCGGCGGGCAGCTCCAGCGGGCGGTCCGCCCCGACCGGCGGGCCGGGCGGGGAGTCAGAGCCCGGCACTGCTCATCCGTTCCCATAGTCGGATGTAGCCGTTGTGCACGCGCAGCGCGGCCCGCCGGGCGGTCGGCGGCATGTCGCTGGAGACCACGGCACGCCAGCGGGCGGCCCGAGCCATCGCGTCATCGGCGTCGGCCGGCGCGGGCGCCGCATAACCCGCCGCGAGATGAGCGACCGCAGGATGCGCGAGGCCCGCGCACAGGCCGAGCCAACGAGCGTCGTCGCCGAATAAGTAGGCCTCCAGGATGTCTCGGGCCGCACTGCCTTCCGCCGGAACCGCGCGCGCCGCGAGCCGGGTGAGTTCGTCGAGGAGTTCGCCGCCGCGCAGCGCGGAGACCTGCTCGTAGCGGCGATGCAGCAGCCGATGCAACGCGTCGATTCCGCTTGCGGCGTGCAGGATTTGCAGCAACGTCTGCGGTGCCAGCTCCGGATCGTGGGTGAGCGCGGCCAGCGCGGCGCTCACGCCGTACAGGTCCCAGCGCTGCAACAGTTGTTCGCGCCCGGCCAGGTCCGGGCCGGGTCCGACGAACAGATCCGGCGAAAGCATCAGCGCGGCATCGGTATTCGCGGCCAGCCTGCGCAACGAGACCAGATCCGCGTCGGTCATCGCGCCCGCGCGGGTGCGCAGGGCGAGCGAGGCGACCACCGGCAGCACGGGCGCGCCGACCTCCCGGCCGTACTGGTCGGCGGCGGCGACCGCGTCGGCCCAGCGCGCACCGATCGCGTCGGCCTTGTTCAACACCACGATGGTGCGCTCCGGCGGCAGCGTGGCCAGCACCCGGCGATCCGCGGGCGACGGCGCGGCGGAGAGCACGTAGATGACGATGTCCGCGTCGAACTCCGGATCGGGCCGGTCCGGCTCGTCGACCGGGCCGGTCTCCACCGCCGACATGAGCGCAAGCGCCTGCAACACCGTCGTGCGCCCCGCGTGCGCCCGCCCCATCACCTGGATCCGCGGCGGCGTGCGCCAGGCGCTGACCGCGTTACCGGCGGCGTAGCCGATCTGCTTGTCCCGCCCCGTGCCGAACCGTAGATCGGCGAGCAACCGGTCGAGCTGGTCGTGCTCGCGCGCGGGCACCCCGCGTTCGCGCAGCGGCCCATCGGACTCGGTGGCTGTCGGCATGTTGCACCCCCTTTACGGTGCGCAATTCTTGCAGAAGACGCGCCGCGGGAGGTGGCGACCGGTCAGGTACCGCTGAAGTATTTGTTGACGGTGCGCACGGCCCAGTTCGGCGCGTACTTGGCGGCGGCCGCCAGGACCTTTGCCTGGGCGCCGATCTCGTAGTGCACCCGCGGCAGCCGGCCGCGCTTGCGCGTCGCGTCCCAGATGCCCGCGGCGACGTCCTCGGCGGTGAGCCGTACGCCGAGCGACTTGGTCGTCCCGGTCTGCACCCCGTCGACCATCGCGGTGTCGACGAACAGCGGCCAGATGGCGATCACCCGGATGTCGTGCTGTTCCCATTCGAGATCCAGTGCCTCCGTGAGGCTTTTGACCGCGGCCTTGCTCGCGCCGTAGCTGGCGAGTTCGGGCTGGCCGTAGATCGCCGACGCCGAACACAGGTTCACCACCTGGGCGCCGGGGGTGTCGCGCAGATAGCCGAACGCGGCGTGCGTGCCGGTGAGCACGCCGCCCAGGTTGACGTCGATGATCGCCTGATGAGCGGGCAGCGTGATGGCCTCGAACGGACCGGCGCGCAGGATGCCCGCGTTGTTGATCAAGATGTCCAGCCGCCCGGCCTCGGCCTGGAATTCGGCGAGCCGCTCGGCCCACTGGGTGGCGTTCGTCACATCGAGGACAGCGGTGTGCACGCTGCCACCCGAGCCGGTGATCTCGGCCGCGAGCCTGGTCAGCCCGACTTCATCGATGTCGAAGGCGCCGACGTGATAGCCCTGCGCAGCGAAAAGCAGGGCCGTCGCCTGGCCGATTCCGGCCGCGGCACCGGTGATGAACACTGACGGTCTGCCCATACCGCGCAGTCTAGTGCGGCGGAGGGGGAACGAGCGGGCTTCCCAGACCCGCTACCGGTCATTTACCCTGCATTCAAGTGGTCGGCGCCATAGTTGGTGCGCAACTTCGCTTTTCGAACGGCGGCAACCGACCTCATCGATGAGGAGGTCGCGATGACAGCTGATGTCATCGGCACTGCCGATACGGAGCCCGTCCTAGCGGACGGGAAACCGCTGCTGCCGAGCAACGACCCGTTCCACCGGCCGCCCAAGGGGTTCGCGGCCAAGCCGCCCGGCACCATCCTGCGCAGCCGCAAGATCGAGCTCGCGTTGTTCGGCGTTGTGCCCCAGCAGGTCTCGGCCTGGCAGCTGCTCTACCGAAGCTGCGACATGCACGGGACGCCGGAGGCGGCGATCACCACGGTGCTGCTGCCGCTGGATGCCGACCCCCGAGAAGACCGGCCGCTGTTGGCCTTTCAGACCGCGATGGACGCGGTCACCGAGAAATGTTCTCCTTCTTATGCTTTGCGCTACGGCGCCAGGGCGCTCGGTTCGGTCACCCAGTTCGAGTGGCTGCTCGTCGCGAACGCGCTGCGCCGCGGCTGGGCGGTCAGCATCGCCGACCACGAGGGCCCGCGCGGAAACTTCGGTGCGCCACGCGAACCCGGCTATCGCGCGCTCGACGGCGTGCGGGCGGCGCAGCGGTTCACCCCGCTCGGCCTCGGCCCGCACACCCAGGTCGCGGTGTGGGGTTACTCCGGCGGCGGCATGGCCAGCGCCTGGATGGTCGAGATGGCGCCCACCTACGCGCCGGAACTCGACCTCGTCGGCGCGGTGCTCGGCGCCCCGGTGGGCGATCCGGGCCAGGTCTTCGCCCGATTGAACGGCACCAGCTACGCGGGCCTGCCCGCCATCGTGATCGCGGCGCTGCGCCGGCTCTACCCGGTGCTCGGCGCGATGCTGCAGAACGAACTCACCATGGACGGCCGCCGTTTCGTCGCCCGAGCGGAGACCGCGACGCCGTTCGGCGCCATCTTCGGCCTGGCGGGCAAGCGGATGGACGACTACCTGAGCCGCCCGCTCGACGAGGTGATCGCGACGCCGGAGTTCCAGGCCATGTTCGACGATCTGCGCCTCGGCAATTCGACGCCGACCTGCCCATTGCTGGTGGTGCAGCCGATCCACGACCAGGTGATCCACATGGACGGCATCGACGGGCAGGTCGAGCGCTACCGCCGCGGCGGCGCGCACGTGACCTACGTCCGCGACCGGCTGAGCGAACATTTCTCGCTGCTGCCGCTGGCCACCCCGATCAGCCTGGAGTGGCTGGCCGACCGGCTGGCCGGGCAACCGGTGAGCGACGCGGGCGACCGCACCGTGTGGTCGGTCGCCGCGTCGCTGACCGGCGCCCGCGGCCTCTACGAGATGATGGTGACCGCGGCCAAGGTCGCGCTCGGCCGCCCGCTCCGGCAGGAGAGCGCGCCGGTGGCCAGGATCGACCGCGCGCGCGCCGCCTGACCTCCCGTTGGACGGCAAGCAACAGTCGATTGCCGCACCACTGCGCCGATGCTGGACAATGGACGCCGTGAACGACGCCGCGAACAATACTGCCGAGTCAGTTCCGGGCCCGCCGTCCACAGGTTCGGCCCGGACCGAGCGTGAGCCCCGGAACAAAACCGGCTCTCGCCTGTACCCACGCGTAACCAGCTTCCGGTCGCGCCGGGGGGCGCTGACCGCGACCCAGCAGCAATCGTGGGCCCGCATGTGGCCGGCGATCGGCCGCGAGGTCGCCGACGAACCGCTGGACGCCGCCGCCTGGTTCGGCCGGGAAGCTCCCCTGGTCGTCGAAATCGGCTGTGGCACCGGCACGGCCACCGCCGCGATGGCACAGGCCGAACCGCACCTGAACCTGATCGGCATCGAGGTGTACCGGCCGGGCCTCGCCCAGCTGGTGCAGCGCATCGAACGTGAGCAGATCGACAACATCCGGCTGCTCCGCGGCGACGCCGTCGACGTGCTGGAAAATATGGTTGCTGCCGAATCGCTGACTGGCGTCCGCGTCTTCTTTCCCGATCCATGGCCGAAGGCGCGCCATCACAAACGACGCCTGTTGCAGCCCGCGACTTTTGCGTTGATCGCCAATCGACTAAAACCGGGCGGTGTGTTGCATGTCGCGACGGACCACGCGGACTACGCGGAACACATTGCCGCGGTAGGCGCGGAAGAACCGCTGCTCAAAGGCCTGAATGAGGCCACAGGCGGGGTCAGTGCGGACCATCGGGACAGCGCCCCGATCGGTTTCGAAAGGCCCGTCACGAAATTCGAAGGTAAGGCACATCGTGCCGGTAGCGCCATTACTGAGCTCATATGGGGGAAGATCGAATTATGAGTGTCAGTGAGATGGCCCACGAGGTGGTCGATGTTGCCGGGGAGGTGCAGGGCACCGGAGCCGAAGGTCTGGGTGGCGCTACGCCGGACGTGCGCCGGGTCCTGCTGGTGTGGGACGCCCCGAACCTCGACATGGGCCTCGGGGCCATTCTCGGCGGTCGGCCGACGGCGGCCTACCGCCCCCGGTTCGACGCGCTCGGCCGCTGGCTGCTGGCCCGCACGGCCGAACTGTCGGTCGGCAGCGCGCACCGGGTCGAACCGGAAGCGACCGTGTTCACCAACATCGCGCCCGGCACCGCCGATGTGGTGCGCCCGTGGGTCGAGGCGCTGCGCAACGTCGGCTACGCGGTGTTCGCGAAGCCGAAGATCGACGAGGACTCCGATGTCGACGCGGACATGCTCGCGCACATCGAACTGCGCAGTCGCGGTGCGGGACTGGCCGGGATCATGGTCGCCTCGGCCGACGGCCAGGCGTTCCGGGAGCCGCTGGAAGAACTCGCCGCGAGCGGAATCCCCTGTCAGGTACTAGGCTTCCGCGAGCATGCCAGTTGGGCCGTCACATCCGATACCCTCGAGTTCATCGATCTCGAGGACATCCCGGGCGTGTTCCGTGAACCGCTGCCCAGGGTCAGCCTCGACTCGCTGCCCGACGAGGGCGCCTGGTTGCAGCCGTTCCGGCCGCTGACGGCGCTGCTCACCTCTCGCCCAGCGCAAGGAGTCGCTTAAGTGTTCACACGCTGGGGCGATCTGGTCTACAAGCTGCGCTTCGGCGTCATCGGCATCGTCGCGGCCGCGCTCTTAGCGCTGGGCGGGTACGGCCTCGGTTTGGGCGACCACCTCAGTTCCAGCGGGTGGGACGATCCGACGTCGGAGTCCTCACAGGGTGCGCGGATCGCGGACGGCGCCTTCGGGCGCGACCACAACAGCGACGTCATCGTGCTGTACACGGCGCCCAAGGATAAGACGATCGATGATCCGGATTTCCGGGACAAGGTCGTCGGCAGCCTGAATCGGCTGCCGCGCGATTACCCGGAGATCTCCCAGGTCAACGGCGCCTACTGGAAGACCGACACCGGCCAGGCCGTGCCGCAGACGTTCGGCTCCAAGGACAAGAAGTACACGTTCGCCTCGATTGCCATCAAAGGCAACAACGACACCGAGATGCTGAACAACTTCCGGAAAGTGAAGGACGTCTTCACCATTCCGGGAGTGGACGTGCAGGTCGCCGGCCTGCAAGCGGTGGCGGGCACGCTGAACGACACCATGGCCGAGGACCAGCACCGGATGGAGATCCTGGCCATCCCCGCCGTCGCGGTGTTGCTGTTCTTCATCTTCGGCGGCCTGGTCGCGGCCGGGCTGCCGCTGATCGTCGGTGGCCTCACGGTGATCGGCGCCCAGGGCATCGTGTTGTTCATCACCAGATTCACCGAGGTGAATTCGTTCGTCGCGCCGGTGGTCTCGATGATCGGCCTCGGTCTGGCGATCGACTACGGCCTGTTCATCGTGAGCAGATTCCGCGAGGAACTCGCCGAGGGGTACAGCACCCCCGCCGCGGTGCGCCGATCGGTGATGACCGCGGGCCGCACCGTCGTGTTCTCCGCGACCATGATCATCGCCAGCCTCGGCGGCATGCTGCTGTTCCCGCAGGGCTTCCTGAAATCGATCGCCTACGGCTCCATCGCCACGGTCTCGCTGGCGGCGCTCACCTCGATCACCATCCTGCCCGCGATGCTCGGCGTGCTCGGCCCGCGGGTGGACATGTTCGGGTTCAAGCGGTTCCGCAAGACCAAGACCGCGGACGAGGTGGAGAACGGTTTCTGGGGCAAGTCCACCCGCTGGGTGATGCAGCATCCGCTCAAGATCGCCATCCCGATCTGCATCCTGTTGCTACTGTTGATCATTCCGGTCAAGAACCTGGCGTTCGGCGGCATCAACGAGCGCTACCTGCCGCCGGACAACTCGACCCGGCTCGCGCAGGCGAAGTTCGACTCGATCTTCCCGCTGCGTAAATCCGATCCGATCCAGCTGGTGTTCGTCTCGGACAACAGCACCGACGTCGGCAAGGCGTGGGCCGAGGCCAAGCAGGCGCCCGGCCTCAACGGCACCTTCGACGTGCCGTCCCGGTCCAATACCGACAACCAGGTCTATCGCACCAGCGCGACCCTCGCCGACTCCGAGGACGCCGATCCGACCATCGAATATCTGCGCTCGATCGACGTGCCCGACGGCGTGACCATGTACGTCGGCGGGCAGCCGGTGATCCAGAAGGACAGCATCGACGCGCTGCTGCACCGGATGCCGTTGATGATCGGGCTGGTCCTGCTGGTCACCACGCTGCTGATGTTCCTGACCTTCGGCTCGCTGGTGCTGCCGATCAAGGCCGCGCTGATGAGCGCGCTCGGATTGGGTTCCACGCTCGGCATTTTGACCTGGATCTTCGTCGACGGGCACGGCGCCGGGCTGCTGAACTTCACCCCGCAGCCGATCATGTCGCCGGTGCTGGTGCTGATCATCGCGGTGATCTACGGCCTGTCCACCGACTACGAGGTCTTCCTGCTGTCCCGCATGGTGGAGGCGCGCACCCAGGGCGCCTCGACCACCGAGGCGGTCCGCATCGGCACCGCGCAGACCGGCCGGATCATCACCGCGGCCGCGCTCATCCTGCTCGTGGTCACCGGCGCGTTCGCGTTCTCGGATCTGGTGATGATGCAGTACCTGGCGTACGGCATGATCGCCGCGCTGTTCATCGACGCCACCATTCTGCGCATGCTGCTGGTGCCCGCGACGATGAAGCTGCTCGGCGACGACTGCTGGTGGGCGCCCGCCTGGATGAAGAAGATCCAGCAGAAGATCGGGCTCGGCGAGCCCATCCTGGACGACGAACGGCCCGGCGGCGGCGAGGTGGTCGACCTGGTCAAGACCACGCCGATCACCGACCCGGTCACCATGCAGATCCCCGCCATCGACAACGGCAATCGGCCGCGCAAGCCGCGGCGGCCGCGCACCGTGGAGGAGATCGAGGCCGAGGCGCCCACCCAGCATCTCAACAAGGTGCCGCCCGCCGCACCCAAGCCGCCCGGGACGCAGGCGCCTGCGCCGCTCGATCCGACCCGGCAGCGGCCGACGCCGCCCTCGGGTTTCGTTTCGGATCCGAACCTGCCGCGACCGGCCGGGCCCGCGGGCACCGGGATGCCGAAGCCGCAACCGTCCGTGGCCTTCCCGGCGACCCCGCATGATCCGACCGGCCCGCGGCCTACCCCGCCGTCGCTGCCGTTCGACATCGGCACCGCGCGGCCCGAACCGGGGTCGTCGTTCTCGGCGTTCGAGTCGCCCGCGGCCAGCTCGTTCGAGCCGCCCGCGCCGCCCGCCTTCGAACCGCCGGCGGCTCCGGCCCCCCGACCGGCTCCGGTCGACGGCACCCGCCGACCGGAGGCCAAGTTCGAGCCGACCCAGCCGACCCCGACGCTGGCTCCGCTGGATCCGCCGGCCTACACCGAATTCATCGCGCCGCGACAGGACGTTCCGCCTCCCGCGGAACGTCCCACGCACCACGCCGCCGCGCCGGAACCGGCCCCCGCCGAACCGACCGACACCGACCCCGGCGACCCGAACCGCAACAGCATCGAAGACTGGATGGCCGGACTCCGCTCGTCCCGTCGTCCCGGCAAGCCGGACGAGGGCCGCCACTCCAGCGGCGACGGCCGCACCGTCAGCGTCAACGAACTGCTCCGCCGCCGCGACCGCGAGTAGTTCGAGCGGCGGGTCACGGAGTAGGCGTCTCGCTGGATTCCCGGGAGTTCGCGCCTGCCTCGGCGAACGCCCGGGCGTACCTGGTGCCGACGACGAGGAGTAGGACGCCGACGGCCAGGAAGGCGGCTACCCGGACCAGGCCGTCGAGGGTGGCGAGGTCGAAGAGGAAGAGTTTGGCCAAAGCCGCTGCGGTGACCAGCAATCCGGAGCCGAGGGCGAGTTTGGCTACCGCGGAGGCCTTGCCGATGTTGCGCAGTCCGTAGAACAGGGCGGCGGTGGCGCCGGCCATCCACAGGATGGTCGCGGCGCTGTGGCCGATGACGAAGCCGTCGGGCGCACCGGTCGCGATGCCGATCGAGACGGTCGCGGCGGTCACGGAATACAGTCCGGCGATGCTGGCGACGATCCACTGCAATTCGGCGGTGCTCTGCAAGCTCGGCAGCCTGCGTGCGCCCCACACCGCCACGGCGACGACGGCGAGTGCCAGGACCGCGCCGAGGACTGTCGAGACGCCCAGGTTGTCCACCGAACGCCGTTGGGAAGCAAGGACATCCGGCCCGGCGACGTTCAGGAAGGCGAACGCGCCGAGTGTCGCGAAGGCCGCGCCGATACCGGCCGCGACGCCGGAGCGTCGTTGCCCGGCCACGCCGAGATAACCCAGGGCCACCAGGAACCACGCGACCGGCAGGCTCCGCGAATCGGTCACCGCGACACAGACTTCGAGCAGCGCGATCGAACCGGCCACGGCGGCAACAACTGCGGTGTGTGCCGGAAGCTTGACGAGCGCAGCCAATTTCGGAATCAACGCGGTCGCGGCCACGGCGAGCAGCACGAGCGCGAAGAGGCCGGCGATGGTGGACGCGACGAGCCGATCGGCCTTGTACATCCCCGGTGCGGCCAGCAGCGGCACCGTCGCCAACGCGAACATCAGCGATGCGGTGAGATCGGCGGGCCGGCGGCGAACCACCAGCACGGTCCCGACCAGACCCACCACCGCGACCGCCACGGCGGCGACCAACAGCAGCGGCCGCTGCGACCCACCGCCGACAGCCGCACCCGCGACCAGCAGGAACGTCGCCAGCACCGCCGGCAACGTCCGCACCACGTGCAGGTACGGCCAGTCCCGCATCAATTGCACTGGCACACAAGCCAACTGCAACACGATCAGGAAAGCCAGCAACGCCAGCTCCGTGGTCAGCACCGGCGACAACACCGCCGCACCGAGCACCACCAGCACGGCCAACGGTTGCGACTGCCACCGCATCGCCAACGCGACACCGATGGCCGCGACCCCGAACGCCACCGCGAACCCGATCACCGGATGCAACCAGTGGTAGATCGAGGTCACCGCAACCACATCCAGATACCCGCCCGCAATACCGGTGGCCGCCAACGCGATCCCGCCGACCCGGCCGCCGACCCGGCCGAACACCCGCATCCCGGCCGCGACCAGCGCCGCCGAGAACACCGCGCCCGCAACCACCCTCGGCACCGGCCCGAAGAATCCCGCCTGCGCGGCCAGCACCAGCAGCATCACCACACCGATCAGGGTGACCGCCACCCCGGCCACCGCGAGCAGCCGGCTGATCACCCCGTCCCGCTGCCACCACGGCGTATGCGCAACCGGCGGCTTCCGCCGCGGCGGCACCGGCGGCCGCAGCCCCGGCTGCGGCATCGGCGGCATCGGTCCACGCGGCGGCAGCTGCCCGGCCTGCGCCGCGACGTTCGGCGGCACTACGCCACCCTGCGGCGGCGCACCCCAGCCGGACATCGGCGGCGCGGGAGCGAACCGGGGCACATATGCCGGAGGCGGCGGCGCCTGGTCGACCGGAGCCTGCGGCCCGGTCCACGGCCCCTGCACCGGCGGACCCGCCACCGGAGCAGTCGGCTGCTCAACCGAAACTGCCTGCGCCCCAGCCGAACCCCCCGCCACCTGATTCCGCAACAACTCCAGATCCCGCCCCAGCATCCCCATCTGCGCTCCGAGCGCAGAGAACTCCCCCGAGAGGCGCGAAATCAACGCCGGATCGATAGATGTGGTCATAACCCAATGCTGTCCGCCCCACCCGCGCACAGCATGAGTAGTTACCCCCGGTAGATCCCAAATATCTACCCGACTTCCCGCCGACCGACCCCCACCCCGGTGCGGCGGGTGGGGGTCGGTCTCGGCGGGTGGTCAGGGGGTGGTGGTTTGGAGGGTGGTGACTTTGTGGACAGCGGTGATCACGGCCTGGCGCGGGGGCATGGCCAGGACGCCGGGGGCCGGTTCGCCGGCCCAGTGCCAGCCGAGGGCGGAATCGGTGGTGGGTAAGAGGATGTGGTGGCCGCCGGGGACGATGGTGACCTGATGGGCGGCGAGGCAGCGGCGAACGGGGACCTCGACCGGGTGCGCCGGGGTCGGCGGGGTGACGAGGAAGGTCCAGTTGCGTTCACCGGGGTCGGCGATCACCGGGGCGGTGTGCGTGCGGTCCAGCGTGGCCAGGACTTTGCGGCCCAGGTCCGGCGGCATGACGATGGCGCCGAGGATGGAGCCGGTGGTGACCATCGGGCGGCCGGCCAGCAGTTGGACCGGCAGGCCGTACAGGTCGCGGAGCAGATGGGCGATATCGAGGGGAGAGTGACAGCGCTCGAACATGGTTTTTACCCTTCGGCGAGAACAGCGGATCGGATCGCGGAGGTTCTCGTTCGGCGGAGCGGGCCGTGCTGTTCGTGTACGCGCTGCAGGTGACGTGCGGTGACGCCGCGGTAGATGTTCGGCATGGTGTTCATTTGCCGCCGCCCTTTGCTATGAAAGTTGCAGAAAGGCAACGGTATTCCATCCAGCAGTAAACGAGTCGTACGTAATGTCCCACTTTGGCCGAGTGCAATGACTTAGCGTCGTACCCTGAAACCCAGATGTAACAAAAGGAATTGGGTACATGGACGATTCGTCGATCGGCGTTCGGATCCGAATGTTCCGCGGCAAGGCGCTCACCCAGCGTCAGCTCGCGGATCAGGCCGGAGTCAGCGTCGACCTGGTGCGCAAGCTCGAGCAGGGCGGCCGGCAGACCGCCTCGATCGCCAGCTTGCAGAAATTGGCTCGCGCACTGGATGTGGACATCGCCGACCTCATCGGTAAACGCGCCGGCGTGCCGTCCACCGACCCGGATTCGGGCATCGTCGCCATCCGCCGCGCGCTGACCCCGGTCGACGATCTGCTCGGCGAGACGAACGAAGAGGCGGCGATCAGCCTCGAAGACGGCCGCCGCGCGGTCGATTACGCGTGGGGCGCGTACTGGGTCGGCCGCTACGAGCTGCTCACCGCGATCCTGCCGTCGGGGCTCACCCAGCTGCGGTCCACGGTGCATGCCGCGCGCAACGGCTCGGTCGCGGTGGCGAACGAACTGCTGGCGCGGATGTATTGGGTGACCGGTTGCACGCTGGTGCACCTCGGCCAGACCGATCCGGCGTTCCTGGCCATCCGGCAGGCGCTGGCCGCGGCGGAGGACGGCAACGACCCGCTGCTGCTCGGCACCATTCGCGGCTCGGTCGCCTGGCAGCTGCTCGTGCAGGGTCGCTATGACGAATCCCGGCGCGTGGCGCTGCGGGCGGCGGCGAGCCTGGAACCGTCCGGTGAGGTCACGCAGGCGCATCTGTCCTCGTACGGCTCGCTGATGCTGCTCGGCGCGACCGCGGCGGGCCGGGCGCAGAACGTGCCGGAGGCATTGTCGCTGGTCGAAGCCGCGGGCGAGGTCGCGTTGCGGATCGGCAGCGATCGGCGCGACTACGAAACCTATTTCGGCCCTTCCCAAGTGGTCATGCAGACGGTCGACGTCAACGTGTCCTCCGAGCGGTACCCCGAGGCGTTGGCGGCGGCGAAGGCCATGCCGGTCAACGGCGGCCTTCCGCAATCCTCACGCGCCCGCCACCTCACCGACACCGCTGTGGCCTTGACCCGCACCGGCCAGCACCAGCGCGCGCTCGACACCCTGCTCACCGCCGAACGAGTAGGCGGCCAGGACTGGCTCAAATACCAGTCGCTGCCCCGCCACATCGTCTCCGAGCTGCTCGACCACGACCGCCGAGTCCCGTTGCGCGCCTTCGCCCGCCGGATCGGCGTCAACACCTGACCCGAACGGTCAGTGGCCCATCATCCGGCGCCAGTGCGCCATGAAGGTGTGCTTGGCGGTGATGGAGCCGAACCGGACGCGGCCGCGCACCACCAGGTGCAGCGGGCCGAACGGTGGCCCGGTGCGGACCTTGTTGTTGACGCTGGAGCCGATCAGCTCGACATCGTTGAGATCGACGGTCGCCTCGGCGGGAACGATCAGGGTGAGCGAACTGCAGTAGTCGTCGACGGTCAGCTCGACCACCTGGGTCGACATGATCGCCTCGGTGAAATCCAGGGTCACCCCGGAGAGCAGGCTGTTGAGCTGCAACGACGGCGCGACATGCCATGGCCCGCGCCGGTTCACCCCGGACAGGCGGGAGCGGATCACGCCGCCGGGCGCGGTCTGCGCGCCGAGCGGGGACGGCGCCGGACGGTGCTGCTTCACGAACGAGGGCGCGGTGTTCACGAAGGTCGACGGCGGCGCGGCGGGCTGACCCACCAGACGAACACCGGGCAGATCGATCAGCACCGCGTTCAGCTCGCCGCGCGTCTTCGCGGCCAGCGCCGTGTCCATCCGCTCGGTGAACTCGCCGAGGGAGAGCATGCCGAGTCCGACGGCGCGCTGGAGCAGCTGGCCGACGTGCTCGCGCTCGACGTCGGACACGCGTAGATCCCGGTCGCCGATCGCGTCCCCGGAGCCGACGCCATTGGATTCCGATTCGGGTCCGCCCATGGTTCGAGATTACCGACCCGAGCGCCGATGTGTATCAGGGCAATCCCGGATACCGGCGTACGACTTTCCGGTGGTGATCACTCGTCGAGGCCCTGCTCGATCGCGTAGCGGGTGAGTTCGACCCGGTTGGCCAGCTGGAGTTTGCGCAGCGTCGCCTGGACGTGGTTTTCCACCGTCCGGTGGCTCAGGCCGAGGCGCGACGCGATCTGTTTGGCGGACAGACCTTTTGCGACCATCCGCAGCACCTCGGTCTCCCGATCGGTCAGCGCCGGGCGGTGTGGCTCGTCGGGTTCGGCCGGGGTCGTGGCCATCCGCCGGTATTCGCCGAGGACCAGGCCGGCCAGGCCGGGAGTGAAGACCGGTTGCCCGGCCGCGGTGGCGTGCACCGCCTCGATCAGCTCCGCGACCGACGCGCTCTTCACGAGGTAGCCCGAGGCGCCCGCCTTGATCGCGTCCAGCACATCGTCGCGTTCCGCGGATGCCGAGAGCACGAGCACCCGGCTCTCCGGCGAGACGCGCAGCACCTCCGCGGTCGCCTGCGCGCCGTTCCCGTCCGGCAGTTGCATATCCATCAGCACCACCGCCGGCCGGACCGCCGCCGCCCGCCTGGTCGCGGCACCGACCCCGTCCGCGGTGGCGGCGACGTAGAAGCCCGCCTCGGTCAGGTCGCGCGAGACGCCGTCGCGCCACATCGGGTGGTCGTCCACCACCATCACCGAAACGCCCTCGGTCGCAGCACTATCGGTCACGACGCAGCTCCTTGTCCTCGATCGGTGTCATATTCGCGGCACCCGGAATTCCCACTCGGTGCCGAAGCCGACACCGCCGTCGGCCTCGGCCAGCACCGCGGCGGTGCCGCCGAGTGCCTCGATCCGGCCGATGATCGATCGGGAAACCCCGAGCCGCCCTTCGGCTTCCGCCTCCGCCAGCCGACCGGGCGGGATGCCGACCCCGTCGTCACGGACGCTGATCACCAGTTCCTCGCCGGTGTCCTCCAGCAGCACATAGGCTTTCGCCTCGGGTCCGGCGTGCAGCGCGACGTTGGACAACGCCGTCGCCACGGCCGCGGCGATCTCCGTACCCGCCCACCGGCCGATCAATATCGGATTACCCGGCGTGGACACGAATACCGACGGTGTCGCGTGCACGGTGAGCAGCGGACGCAGATCCACCTCGGCCCCACCGGAATCCCCGCGATCTGCGGTCTCGGTGATCAGCACCCGCAGCGCCACTTCCTGTTCCCCGGCCCGCTGCGCCAATTCCTCGGTGGGCCCGCCGATCTCGGTGCCGCGCCGCTTGATGTAGCTGAGTACTTGCAGGACGCCGTCGTGCACCTCGCGCGAAAGCCGTTCCCGCTCTTCGGTGGCCGCGGTCAGCCGCACCGCGCGCTCGAGTTGGTCCTGTGCCCGGCGCGCGGTATTCGCCGCCAGCCCAAGGGCCAGACCGACCGAAACCAGCACCGGCACAGTGGCATCGGTCCACACGTCCTGCCCCCACTGGTCGCGCACGGTCAACGCGACCGACGCGATCAACACCCCGGACAGCACCCCGGCAACCGGCCCGCGCAACACCCCCGCCCCGATCACCGCGTTGGCGGCCCAGAGCGTCGTCGGCAACGTCTGATGCCCGTGATACCAGTCGTAGTCGGCGACCAGCCGGGTCGCCGCCATCAGCGCGATCACCACGACGTGATCACCGAACACCACCCAGACGCGCACCCGCCGCACATCGGGAAATCGCCACTGCGACAACATGATCGCCGACGCACCGGACCAGACCGCCATCAACGCGATGAGCACCCAGCTCAACCGCTGATTCTGGTAGTAGGGCGCGGACGCGAACTGTTGCAGCACCGCGTACAGCAGCGTCACCAACCGCAACGCCTGCGCGGCCCGCCACAGCGGCGTGGTCGCCACATCGGACGAGCGCGGCTCAGCCCCTCGCGCCATCGGGCCCCCTCCCCCGCGACTCAGCCCTTCGGCGCGCCGTCATCGGATTCCGGCTCGGCGATCCGGGTTTCGCGGGTGTCGTTCTTGGCCAGGGTCGCCGCCACATCGAACCGGCCCGGTTCCGGATCGTCCGGTTCGACCTCCCCGGTCTGTAGTTCCTCGAATATCTCTTCCGGACTGTCCGCGAGCAACGAGCGAATGGCGGTGTTCATCACCGCGACGAACGGCACCGCGAGCAGACCGCCGGCGATCCCGCCGAGCACCACGCCCGCGGTGATCGCCAGCACCACCGCCAGCGGATGGATGCTCACCGCGCGCCCGAGCAGCAGCGGTTGCAGCACATGCCCTTCCAGCTGCATCACCGCGATGATGATGCCGAGCACGATCAGCGAGGTGATCAGGCCCTTGGTCACCAGCGCGATGAACACCGCGACGAACCCGGCGACGAACGCGCCGATGATCGGGATGAACGCGCCGATGAACACCAGCGAGGCCAGCGGAAGCGCCAGCGGCACACCGAGAATGCCGAGCCCGGTGCCGATGCCGATGGCGTCCACCGCCGCGACCGCCACGGTGGCGCGAACGAACCCGACCAGCGTGCCGAACCCGAGTTGCCCGGCGGTGCGCACCTTCTCGCGCTGCTCGGTCGGGATGATCCGGGTGACGAAGCGCCAGATCTGATCGCCGCCGTAGAGGAAGAAGATGAGGATGAACAAGGTCAGGAAGGTGCCGGTGAGCAGCTCGGCGATGACCGTCGCGGTGGTCAGTGCCCCGCTGGTCAGCCGGTCCTGATTGGACTGGATGGTCTTGATGATCTGGTCGCCGACATTGCGGATCTGATCGTTGCTCAGATGCGGCGGGCCGGTGATCAGCCAATCCTGGATCTTGTGAATGCTGTTGGTGAATTCGTCGGACAGCTGCGGCACGCCGGCGATGAACTGCTCGACGACGAACGTCATCACGCCAGCGACCAGCCCGAGCGACCCGACCAACGCGACGAACACGCCGACCGATCGGGGCACGCCTAGTCGTTGTAGCCAGTCGACCAGCGGCGCCAGCAGCGCGGCCGCGAGCAGCGCGATGGCCAGCGGAATCACCACCGTGGCCAGCTTCTGCACGATCGCGGCCAGCGCGATCGTCACCGCGAACAGGATCAGCAGGCGCCAACCCCACTCGGCCGACACCCGCACGATCGGATGTACCGAGTCAGCGGCAGGCCGAGTCAGGGAGGCTTTCCGCTTCGGGCTTGGCTTGGGGTCCGTCACCTGGCCGAGCATAACGAGCGTCCGGCTACATTGTCCGTCCTCGGCCTGCGCCGGGCCGGGTGAATGCCAGGGGGCTGAACAGCGCCGCGGGGAGGCGCACATGATCGAAACGCTAGATTGTTGGTTGTGTCAGCGCCCTTGGAAGCGGTCAAACAGACCATGCGAACGCGCTGGCCGCTGTACCTGACCTCGATGCTGCTGGCCAACGCGTTCGGCGCGGTGCTGGTGTGGGCCTTCATCCAGTACGGCCTGCCGGTGCCCGAGGGCGCGCACGACGGTGCCCGCAGCACCGGCCTGCTCATCCCGGCCCTGGTCTTCCTGACCGGCGGCCTGCTCAGCATGGCCGCGTCCGCGCTCATGCTGCGCCCGGTGATGCGCTGGCAGATGCGTGGCGGCCCACCGAGCAGGCAAGAGCAGATGGCCGCGCTGCATGCCCCGCTGCGGCAGGCGATCCTGCATCTGGCGCTGTGGCTGATCGGCGGTGCCATCCTCGCGTTGCTGATCATCACCGACGAACCCAAGCTGGCGGGCGCGGTCATCGTCACCCTGTGCATGGCCGCCACCATCGTGTTCGGCTTCACCTACATGCTCGGCGAACGCATCCTGCGCCCGGTCGCCGCGGCCGCGTTGACCGCGGGCACCTTCGATCACACCCTGACCCCCGGCGTCGGCACCCGGATGGCAATGACCTGGGGCATGGGCACTTTCGCCCCCACCATCGCCATCGTGCTGCTGTGTATCACGCAGATCTCCTCGGACGTGAAGTTCTCCGCCCAGTCGCTGGCCATCTCCATCCTGCTGCTCTGCGGCGTAGTGATCCTGCAGGCGCTGGCGCTGTCCATGCTCACCGGCTCCAGCATCTCCGACCCGGTGCGCCAGCTCAGCCAGGCCATCGACCGGGTGCAAGAGGGCGCGCGCGACGTGCAGGTCGAGGTGTTCGACGGCAGCGAGATCGGGCTGCTGCAGGTCGGCTTCAACCGGATGATGGAGGAGGCGGCCAAGCGCCGCCAGCTGCAGGAACTGTTCGGTCAGCACGTCGGCGAGGAGGTCGCCCAGCGCGCCCTCGACTACGGCACCGAACTCGGCGGCGAAACCCGGTTCGTCGCGGTGCTGTTCGTCGACATGGTCGGTTCCACCGCGACCGCCGCCGAGCGCCCGCCGACCGAGGTGGTGAGCCTGCTCAACGAGTTCTTCCGGATCGTGGTGGACGTGATCGACCGGCACAACGGCTTCGTCAACAAATTCGTCGGCGACGCGGCGCTGGCCATCTTCGGCGCGCCGCTGGACCGGCCGGACGCGCCGACCGCGGCGCTGGCCGCGGCCCGCGAACTGCGCGAGGTGCTGCGCGAAGTGCCCGGACTGGATATCGGTATCGGCGTGTCGGCGGGGCTGGCCGTCGCCGGAAATATCGGTGCGGCAAATCGTTTCGAATATACGGTGATCGGCGATCCGGTCAATGAGGCCTCCCGGCTGACCGAGCTGGCCAAAGACCAGCCCGGGCGCACCTTGGCTTCGGGCAGCGCGCTGTATTTCGCCGATGAAAGCGAGCAGGACAAGTGGGAAACCGGCGACGAGGTACAGCTGCGCGGACGGCGCCGAAAAACGCTGCTCGCCTATCCGAAAGACCGCGCCGACCGGCCGGACGCTACAGACAGCGAAACGGTGCGTTCGTTAGGCTGACCTGGTGACGGCCGATGGGGAACTGGCAGGAGATCCTGCGCCGCCACCCACCAGCCGAAGCAAATTCTGGTGGGTCAAATGGCTGCTCGGGGTCGCGCTGCTGGCATTACTTATCGCCGAAGGTATCTATCTGTGGCCGCGACTGCACGAATCGTGGCGCAAACTCAGCGACATTCACTGGGGGTGGGTCGCCGCCTGTATTTGGCTACAGGCATTGTCGATGAGCGGTTTCGGGCGGGTGCAGAAACAACTGCTCAACGCCGGGGGTGTGGAGGTAAGTCAGCGGAAATCCGTCGCGGTGGTCTACGGCGCGACCGCCATGTCCGTCACCCTGCCCGCGGGCCAGGTGTTTTCCACCGCCTTCACCTATCGGCAGACCCGGCGGTTCGGCGCGAGCCCGATCGTCGCGTCCTGGCAGCTGGTGTTCTCCGGGGTGGTCGCCGCGGCGGGGCTGGCGCTGCTCGGGGTCGGCGGCACGCTGCTGTCCGGCGGGACCATCGGGCCGTTCAAGTTGATCCTGTCGCTGGCCGCGGTCGTCGCGGTGGTGTGGGGTGGCAACTACGTCTCGCGTAACCCGGGGTCGCTGGAAGCGCTGCTGCGCAAGGCCCTCGGCCTGGTCAACCGGCTACGCAAGCGCCCGGCCGACCAGGGCGCGGGCAAGATCGCCGACGTGCTCGGGCAGCTGGAGTCGGTGGATCTCGGAAAGCGCGACGGCGCGCTGGTCGCGATGTGGGCATTGGTGCACCGGTTCGCCGATGTGGCCTGCCTCGGCGCCGCCTGCTACGCGGTCGGCGCGGACCCGCGGCTGGCCGGGCTGCTGCTGGCGTTTGCCATCGGCAAGGCGGTCGGCTCGATTCCGTTCGCGCCCGGCGGGATCGTCTACGTCGACGCGACGCTCATCTACGGCCTCACCGCGGCCGCCGGACTGCCCGCCGCGCAGGCGGTTGCCGCCGCCTTCGTCTACCGGCTGGTGAGCTTCATCCTGGTCGCGATCGTCGGCTGGATCGTGTTCCTGTTCCTGTTCCGCACCCCGCAGGACGACGACGCCGAGTTCGAGAAGGAATTCTCCCAGCGCAGGTTCTGAAATTTGGCCGCGCGGGCGCGGCGTGTTCGTGGCCCCCGGGTGTCTCGCGTCCGAGCTGTCGAGACTCGCGCCTGTGGCGCATGCGCTTCGACAGCTCGGACGCGAGACGGGCCACGAACGGCGCTCGCTGAACTCGCGCTGTGGTGGTCGTTGTAGGGGATAACACGCAGCATGCAGGTGCTTCACTTCTCGGGTGGGGCGCCCAACTACGCTGGCGCGCGTGAAGAAACTGGTGCCGTTGGTGGTAGATGCGCTGCTGGTGATTCTGTTCTGCGCGATCGGCAGGCGCAGTCACGACGAAGCGGTGCTCACCGGACTACTTCGCACGCTGTGGCCGTTCGCGATCGGCCTGGCGATCGGCTGGACCGTCGCGGTGGCCGCCGCGAGCCGGATGTTCGGCGACGCGGGGCGCGACGCTCGGTTCGACGGAACCGCCCTGTGGCCCACCGGAATTCTGGTCTGGCTCGGCACCTTGTGCGGCGGCATGCTGCTGCGCGCGGTCAGCGGTCAGGGCACCGCGTTCAGCTTCATCGTGGTCGCGACCGTGGTGCTCGCGCTGTTCCTGCTCGGCTGGCGCGCGGCCATCAAAGCGCTGAATTGAGCCGTTCGGCTTACGTTTCCGGCGCGGCCAGCGACTGGAGCATCCGCACGGCCATCCGCGCGGTGGCGTCGCCGCTGTCCACATCGTTGATGTGGATGGCGAAGGCCAGGTCGCCCATGACCGCGATCAGCCAGCCGTCGCGTCCGGCGGTGGCGCTGAAACCGTTGACGTCGCGGTAGCCGCGCAGGCTGGCGAGCTCCGGCGCGTTGGTCGAATCGCGCAGCATGCCGTGCAACCGGTCGGCGATCTCCGGGGACAGCGGGCCGAGCTGGGCGTCGGTGGTGCTCGGCCGCGCGACCTCGATCATCGGCGGCGGCACCTCGCCGCGCGCGATCGCGGCGGCGGCGATCGCCATGCCGAAGGGGCTGGCCAGCACCGCATCCGAGCCGCCGCCCTGCTTGACCTGCTCGGCGCTGCGGCCGGCCACGGCCAGCCGTCCGGTCACCTCGTCGAGCCCGGGCACCTTGAAGTCGACGCCGACGCCGAGCGTGGCCGCGGCCTCGGCCGCCTCCTGCGCCGAAATCTCGTGCGGGGCCTTGCCTTTGCTGACCGCCGCGATATTGCGGAACAGCTCGATATTGCCGCCGACCGGGTAGAGGCCGGTGAAGGCGACCGGTCCGTGCTCACTGGCCTGGGTGTTCTGCGCGACCGCGACGACCGCGCCGCTGGACGGCTGGATGGCCACGATCGAGGACGGGGTCGCCGAGCTGACCACCGCGTCCTCGGCCGCGCGTTGCAGCCGCTGATCCATGGTGCCCGCGATGTCGGGTCCGGGCGGGCCCTGCACGCCGGCCAGCTGACCGACGAAGCGACCGTCCTGTTCGAAAACCTGCACGCCCCAGCCGGAGTGCTGCTGCTGGCTTTCCTGCTGCACCTTGCTCAGCGCGTCGAGCATGGGCGACCAGACCCGGCGGTCGGCGGAGATCAGCCGGGGCTGCTTCTCCATGACCACGCCGGGGATCGGCGCCATGTCCTTTTCCAGGATGGCGAAGTCGGGCTCGCGCAGGTTCACCGCGACCACCGGCTTGCCCTGCGAGGTGGCCACCTGCTGCATCAGCGACGGCCCGGTGATCAGCGGGGCGACCGGCTCGATCGCCTTGGCCAGCGCGTTGGTCGAGCCGACCGGGTCGGGCATCTTCGCCGGGTCGAGCTTGATGACGTTGATGGTCTGCTCGGTCATCAGCGGCTGGCCCGCGATGTCGTTCACCCGCGGGGCCGGCGCCGGTTCGGTGCGCACCAGGCGCACGGTGCGGTTGTGGTCGAGCTGCGGCATGACGATCGCCGGGTCCCAGGAGATGCGCCAGCCGATGGCCAGCTTGCGCACGTTGCCCTGCACGCTGTAGGTCCAGTTTTTGCCGTCGCCGAAGTTCCAGTCGGCGTCCATGCTGAAGATCGCCGCCTCGGAATCGAGGCCGATGTATTGCGTCTTCTTGTAGTCCGCCTTGCCGGGTTGCAGGCCGGCAAACATTTGCTTCAGCGTTGCCGAAGCCGCCGAAGGGTAGGAGGTGAGCTCCGAAGCATGGACGTAGTCCTGCTTGTCCAACAGCTCGGTGAAGCGCTCGACTACGGCTTCGGCCTCATTCTTTCCCTCGTGTACGCCGCACGATCCCATCGCGATCGCGAGCGCCGCCACCCCCGCGAGTGCCATAGCGCCCCGGACGCGAAAGCGGCGGGATCCCCAGACATCCATGTCGCCCACTCTTCACTCTTGTCACTCCAGTAACAAGACCACCGTACCTGAAAAAGACCTGTCTGCGGTGCCTACGCCGCAAGGACGTTACCCATGCTCAGCATCTCAATTGTGCCCGAAATCTCCCATCTCGGGGGACCCATCATGATCGTTGTCCAGTGCTGCGGCGACAACCGGCGCCGCTACCGTACCGGGGCCCCGCGGAAAGTTGTGCACTTACTGCCTTACTCGGCGTTTCGGATCAATGAGTACCCAGAGTGAGCGTCTACGAACCGCGAATCACCCCCGTTAACCAGTGGCGAACTCTGTTCGCACAGAGCGGAACCATTGGCATCGATTGCGCCGTAATCTTGTAATCAATGTAAGCAACGCTGAAAAGTAAGTAGGTGATCCCCTCATGAGACACGAACACCGGGGACGGGGTTTCGGACGACCGGGCGGCTGGCAGCAGGCCGACCTACCGGATCCCGCGGACGCGCCGGATTGGTTCGCGGGCCGGTTGCCCGCCGACTGGTTCGCCGGTCCACCAGTCATCGAGATCGATCGGGACGAGATCGTGGTCATCGGCGAACTCCCGATCAGCCAGCCGGAGAAGACTCCGGTCGACGCCCCTGCGGAAGGCGACGCGGACGCGCCGACCGAGGAAGTTCCGCAGGCGACGAAGGAGGGCGCCATCTCGCGCTTCCGCGAGTCGACCCGTTCGGCCCGCATGCAGATCGCGGACGAGGCGCAGCGCCGGTATGGACGCAGCGTCGCGTGGGGCGTGTCGGTGGGCGGCGATCGGGTGCTGTTCACCCACTTGGCCGTTCCGGTGATGACCCGGCTGCGGCAGCCCGAACGTAAAGTTCTGGACACGCTCGTCGACTCGGGCGTGGCGCGCTCGCGGGCGGACGCGCTGGCCTGGACCGTGAAACTGGCGGGCAAGCACGCGGAATCCTGGCTGGAGGAACTGCGCGGCGCCATGCGCAAAGTGGACGACCTGCGCTCCGAAGGACCGCAGGGGCTCTAGCGCTAAGGTTGCGGGCATGTCCGCACCCGGTCCGATCCTGGTTCTCAACGGCCCGAACCTGAACATGCTCGGCACCCGTCAGCCGGAGGTCTACGGGTCGGCGACGCTCGACGACGTGGTCGAGCTGTGCCGGCAGACCGCGCACCGCTACGGCCGCGAGGTCGCCGCCTTCCAGTCGAATTCCGAAGGCGCGCTGATCGACCGGATCCACGCGGCGCGCGGCGTCGAATCGGGCATCGTGATCAATCCCGGCGGGCTCACCCACACCTCGGTGGCCCTGCGGGACGCGCTGGTGATCCCGGAACTCCCCATCGTGGAGGTGCACATCAGCAATGTGCACGCGCGGGAGGAGTTCCGGCATCACTCCTATATCTCCCCGATCGCGACCGCGGTGGTCGCCGGGATGGGGATCCAGGGCTACGCGGCCGCGATCGAATTCCTGGTGCGCTCGGCCTGATCGCGCCGGGCCCGACGCTGCTCGTCAGTTGATCTGAAAAACCGGGAATCCCGGTGCGATATCGGCCAATTCAGCGTCGGTCGCGTCCTTGGTGACGCCCTCGAAGAACTTGCCGACCTCCCAGCCCCACTTCTGCAGGTACAGCCGCAGCAGCGGAACCTTGTCCGCGTCGGCGATCTCGGTGGCGGTGAATTCCTCGACCTTGCGGCCGAGGCGCAGCTCGCCACCGCCGGACACGCGCAGGTTGCGCACCCACTGAGTGTGCCCGCGCGGGGCGACCAGAAAGCGCGCGCCGTCCTCGCGAACCATCAGGTTCACCATCGTGGTCCGCCACTCCCCGCTCTTGCGGCCACGCACCGCGAGCAGCCGCGAACCCATGACGCTGATCCCGAGCCGGGGCAGCCAGTTGAAGATCCGGTTCATGATCGGGTCCAGGCCGGCCGGGCCGATGTAGCGGGTGCTGTGGTCCATGTTCTGACTCCTATTAGTGAGCACTGCTCTCTGTTGCGATAAGTGTTCCACTTTCGCGAAGACAAAGTCAAGAGCGCTGCTCTCTTTTTATGTTTGCGCAGCTCAGCCAGCCTGACGCGCGGTAGCGCGTGGCACACCCGACAATGTGGGGATGACGCGCGAGGCTGTTCGCCGGGTAGTGCTTGCCCCGGACAAGTTCAAGGGGTCGCTGACCGCACCGCAGGTGGCCGCGGCCCTAGCCGATGGCATCGCGGGGGTGGTGCCGGAGGTGGAGATCCGGCAGGTTCCGGTGGCCGATGGTGGCGACGGGACCGTCGACGCGTTCGTGGCGGCGGGCTGGGCCCGGGTGGAGTTGACCGCGCCCGGTCCGACAGGGGTACTCGGCAGCACGTCGTATGCGCGGCACGAAGCGACAGCCGTGCTCGAGCTGGCCACGGTCGTCGGGCTGGAGAAACTCCCAGGGGGCCGACCGGATCCGCTCGGCGCGAGCACCTTCGGCCTGGGCGTGGTCATCGCGCACGCCCTCGATCACGGTGCCACCGACATCGTCATCGGACTCGGCGGCAGCGCCTCCACCGACGGCGGCGCGGGCATGGCACAGGCGCTCGGCGCCCGCGTTTTCGACGCCGACGACCACGAATTACCGCACGGCGGCGCGGTTTTGGCGCGCGCCCACCGACTGGACCGCACCGGTCTGCACCCCGGAATCGCCTCCGCCACTTTCACGTTGGCCTGCGACGTCGACAACCCGCTGCTCGGGCCGACCGGTGCGGTCGCGGTCTACGCACCCCAGAAAGGCGCTGGCCCAGCAGATCTCGACACCTTGGAGTCCGCCCTCACCGCCTGGGCGCCGGTGGCCGGACCCGATTTCGCGAACGAACCCGGCGCCGGCGCCGCGGGCGGAACCGGATTCGGCGCACTCGCCCTGCTCGGCGCGCAGGTGCGCAGCGGCATCGAGGTGATCCTCGAACTCCTCGACTTCCCCGCCCTACTCGACGGCGCGGACCTCGTCGTCACCGGCGAAGGCTCCCTCGATACGCAAAGCCTGCACGGCAAGGCCCCCATCGGCGTCTGCGAGACCGCGCGTAAGGCAGGCGTTCCCGTGATCGCCGTCGTCGGCCGCACGCTCCTTGCCGCCCAAGAGATTCGGGCCGCGGGCTTCACCGCCTGCTACGCCCTCACCGATCTGGAGCCGGACCCCGCCCGTTCGATCGCAAACGCCCGCCAACTCCTCCGGCAAGCCGGCGCACAACTAGCAGATCAGCACCTGACTTCATAAAGTCACTGTGACGCAACCAATTACGGCGCTAGCTCGCTGACGCGAGCAGGTTCCCGAGCAGTTCGCCGCGGTGCTTGTCGCCCCACTCCTCGAGCGGGCGGAGCGCGACGGCCAGTTCCTCCCCGAGCGGGGTGAGGGAGTACTCGACGCGGGGCGGAACCTCGGGATAGACCTCACGATGCACCACGCCGCTCGCCTCGAGCTGGCGCAGATTCTCCGCGAGCACCTTCTCGCTGACGCCGGTCAGCAACCGCCGGAGCTCGCCGAACCGGATCGGGTCGGCGCTCAGCGCCCACATCAGGTGCAGCTTCCATTTGCCGCCGACGACATCGATCGCCACGGACATGCCGCACACGTCGTGATCCGCGTCACTGCTCATGTCCACCGCACTCCTTCTGACCGTATTTCGAACCTCTAGGTAAGCAACCCCACCTCGACGTTCGGTCTTCCTGACTCTACCTGCGGGAACGAGTATTGATTCCGGCGCCGACACCACTGCAACGAGAACCGAAGGGACACACAATGTCCGATCAGACCACCCCCCGCTCCGTCTCCGTTGTCGGCCTGGGGCCGATGGGTCAGTCGATGGTCCGGGCCTTCCTGGACGCCGGCGTCGAGGTGACCGTGTGGAACCGCAGCACCGACAAGGTCGACGCGATGGTCGAACTCGGCGCCAAGCGGGCCGCGACGGTCGCGGAGGCACTGGCCGCCAACGAGGTGACCGTACTGAGCCTCACCCACTACGCCGCCATGTACGACGTGCTCGGCCCGGCGACCGAGCAACTGGCCGGCAAGGTGATCGCCAACCTGTCCTCCGATTCGCCGGAAAAGACGCGCGCGGGTGCGGAGTGGGTACGATCCCATGGCGCACAGTTCATTTCGGGCGGCGTCATGTCGGCGGGCGACAACATCACCCATCCCGCGTCCTACATCTTCTACAGCGGACCGCGCGAGGTCTTCGACGCGCACGCCGAACTGCTGCGCCCGCTGAGCCCGCAGGAGTATCTCGGCGCGGACGACGGTCTCGCCCAGGTCTTCTACCAGGCGTTGCTGACCATCTTCCACCCGTGGTTGCTCGCCTTCGACCAGGCGACCGCGATGATCGACCGTTCCGGGCACAGCATCGCCCAGTTCGTTCCGTTCGCCGTGCGCTCGGCCGCCGCGTTCCCCTACTTCATGGAGGAGTTCTCGGTCGCCAACCAGAACGGCGGCTGGGCCACGCTGGCCAGCCTGAAGATGATGGACGCGGGCGCGCAGCACATCATAGACGCCAGCGAGGAGGTCGGCGTGGACGCGACATTCTCGCACACCGCACAGTCGTTGTGGCGCAAGGCGGTTGCCGCCAGCGAGGCGAAGGGCGAGGCGGTCTCGACCTACGCGCTGTTGCACGGCGCGCAGGCCTAGTCAGGCGGTTTCGGTCGCGGAGCCGAGCCGCGGGAAGGGGTCGGTGGAGAAGATGACCTCCACCGCCACTTCGAAGTAGGCCGAAAGCCGCAGTGCGAGATGCAAACTCGGGCTGTACTCGCCGCGCTCGAGATACCCGACCGTCTGATAGTGCACGCCGAGCGCCTCCGCCAACTCGCGCCGGGAGATGCCGCGCTCGGCGCGCAGCATCGCGATGCGGTTGTAGATGACCTCAGTAGGCACGCTGCATCGCTTTCTCCCGGCGCAGGGCGACGCTGGACCCGGACTCGCGCCGGGCCATCCGGCGCAACACCACTGGCGCGGCGAGCAGTCCCACCACCGCCCAGATGCTCAGCACCCCAACGGTTTCCAGCGGCCGCCAGGACTGCCCGAGTTCGACGGCGACGGCCTGGTCCGGCAGCATCGCCGAGCGCATGCCGAGCCCGAGCCAGTACACCGGAAACGCCTGCGCAGCGCCCTGCACCCAGCCGGGCATCGAGGTGATCGGATAGAAGATGCCGGACACCGCGACCAGGCCCATGATCGGGAAGGTCATCAGCGCGAAGTTGCGCGGGCTGGCGAACATCGAGCCGAACGCGGCGCCGGCCGGCAAGGTGGCGAGCAGCCCGAGCACCATCACCCAGATCAAGGTCAGCCAGGAACCGGCGTCGCCGAGCGCGAGCCCGTCGACGATGAACGAGCCGAACACCAGAATGACGGCACCGGGGATGAGCACCATGCCGGACACCTGGATGATTTTGCCGACCAGGTAGCCGACCATGCCGTTCGGGGTCGCCTTGGCCCGCAACAACGTTCCGTCCTCGCGGTCGATGGTGAGCTGCTGGCCCATGCCGATCATCCCGTTGATCGCCACGAGCATGCCGATCACGCTGGGCAACGCGAGCGAACCGAGCAGCAATCCGCTCGACTGGAACGACGCGTCCCGCATGAAGAACAGCACGATCAACACGAGCGCCGGCCAGAACAGCAGCCCGAACACATCCTGACCGTTGGTGACCAGCTGCCGCAGCTCGATCATGCCGCGAATCCAGCCCTGCCGGACCGCCACCGCGATCGGGTTCATCGCCCTACCTCCTCGATCGTGCGCACCTCGGCGTCGACCTGACCGGATTCGAATCGGCGCACCAGCGTCATGTATGTGTCCTCCAGCGAGGCGCGGCGGACCTCCAGGTCGCCGATCGCGTCACCGTATTGCTTGAACAGGCCGTAGACGAACTCGGTCGATTCGGTGGTCGAGTGCACGAACCGTTGTCCGCCGTTGGTCCAGCTCACCTCGGCCGCGCCGGCGATCCGGCGGGAGAGTTCGTCGGCCGAGCCGTCGGCGATGATCCGCCCGCCGGCCAGGACCAGGATCCGGTCGGCGAGCTTCTCCGCCTCGTCGAGGTCGTGGGTGGTGAGCAGGATGGTGGTCTGCTGGTCGTCGGCGAGCCGATGCACCAGGTCGTGGAATTCGCGCCTGGCTTCCGGGTCGAATCCGGCGGTCGGCTCGTCCAGGAACAGCACCTCCGGGCGCCCGACGATGCCGATGGCGACGTCGATGCGGCGGCGCTGGCCGCCGGACAGGTCGTTGATCTTGCTGGACGACTGCTCGGTGAGACCGACCGCTTTGATGAGTTCGTCGGTGTCCCAAGGCCGTTGGACGCGGTCGGTGCGGTACGGCGCATAGAAGGCGCCCAGGTAATCCAGCAGTTCCCGGACCCGCCACTTCCCGTGATCGCGCCACGATTGCAGGACGACGCCGATGCGCGCCCGCCACTCCTCGCCGCCGTGCGCCGGATCGACGCCGAGCACCTCGACGCGGCCCGCCGACCGCATGCGGAAGCCCTCCAGGATCTCGATGGTGGTGGTCTTGCCCGCGCCGTTCGGCCCGAGCAGCACCAGCACTTCGCCGTGTCGCGCCTGGAACGTCACGTCGTGCAAGACGTCGGTGGTTCCGTAGCGCATTCGCAATTTCTCGACGTCGAGTGCGACGCCATTCCCCACTGTCATACTGCTCTCCCCGTTGCGGGTTCCCGTCGATTCGTAGCATACCTACTACATTCCGCCGCGACAATGCTTTATCTCCAGCGTCATTCTTGACATGCAGCCATCAGGCTGCCTAATCTCGGGACATGCAGCCGTACGGCTGCATAAATCGAGAAGGTGACATGGACGAGGTATTCAAAGCGCTGGCCGACCCCAATCGGCGGCGGCTGCTGGACAGTCTCAATGCCCGCAACGGGCAGACCCTGCGCGAGCTGTGCGCGGGGCTGGAGATGGCGCGGCAGTCGGTCAGCAAACACCTCGCCGTGCTGGAGGCCGCCAACTTGATCACCACTCGCCGCAGCGGCCGGGAAAAACTGCACTACCTCAACGCCGACCCCATCAACGCGATCACCGAACGCTGGATCACCCGCTACCACCGGGCGCGCGTGCACGCGCTCGCCGATCTCAAGCAGGCCCTGGAGGCAGAACCCATGAGCGACAACACATTCGTCTACACCACCTACATCAAGACCACTCCGGAAAAGCTGTGGGAGGCCCTCACCGACTCGGCGTTCACCAAGCGCTACTGGGGTGCCAGCTTCGACACCGACTGGCGGCCGGGCGCCGAAATGGTCTGGCACCAACAGGATTGGACCAGCAAGGACCCGGAGCAGGTGGTGCTGGAGGCAGACCCCTACAACAAGCTGTCCTACACCTGGCACACCTTCGATCCCGCGTTCGCCACGGCGTTCGAGATGAACCCCGACGAGGTCGCCGCCTGGGCCCGCGAGCCGCGCTCGCAGGTGTCCTTCGAACTCGAGCAGGCCGGCGACACGGTGGTGAAGCTGACCGTCGTGCACGAGGGTTTTCCGCCGAACAGCGCTGTCCTGGAAGGGATCAGCGGCGGCTGGCCGAGCATCCTGTCCAACCTCAAGTCCTTGCTGGAGACCGGCGAGGTGCTGCCCGACCTGGCCATGTAGTCGCCGCGGCGGGCACCGGTGCTGGACCGAAACGGATTCCCCGCGGCCACGCACCGGTAAGCTGCACAGGTCCGTGTCCAGCTCGGTTGGAGCACGCGTCCGTCAGGGCGACTGCGGGACTGAGCCCGTCGCACAAATTGGGGAAATCATGATCAAGGTCCTGCTCCAAACCTCTATGGGTGACATCGAGCTCGAACTCGACGAAACGAAGGCACCCAAGACCGTGCGCAACTTCCTGACCTACGTCAACAGTGGCCACTACGACGGCACCATCTTCCACCGCGTGATCGACGGCTTCATGATCCAGGGCGGCGGACTGGACCAGACGATGCGGGAGAAGCCGGCGCCCAACCGGGTCGAGAACGAGGCCAAGAACGGGCTGAAGAACGTCGTCTACAGCGTCGCCATGGCCCGCACCTCCGACCCACACTCGGCCTCGGCCCAGTTCTTCATCAACACCAGCGACAACGCGTTCCTCGACTACCCGGGTCAAGACGGTTGGGGCTACGCGGTATTCGGCAAGGTCTCGCGCGGCAACGACGTCGTCGACCAGATCGGCAAGGTCAAGACCGGCGGCCAGGACGTGCCGGTCCAGCCGGTCGTGCTCACCTCGGCCACCGTGACCCGCTGACCAGGCCCGTTGCCGACCCACCGGCCCAGGTATATTGCGGACTCCAACTTTTGAGGGGTCCGCGGTGGCAGTACAGAGTGACGAGTTCTTTCGAATCGTGGACCGGCTCGTCGACGTGCGGAGCACCAAGGGCGAGCGGTACACGTCCTACAAGGTGCGCGGCAAACTGTTCGGCTACTACTGGCCCCGCACCCAGACCGTCGGCCTGAAACAAACCCTCTCCGAACAGAAAGCCCTGGTCTCCGAACGCCCCGAAGTCTTCGAAGAACAGTTCACCGCAGGCGGTTTCGGCTGGGTGGTCGTCCACCTGGCCGGCCTCGACCTGGACGAACTATCCGAACTGGTCTTCGAGGCCTGGCGCCTCTCCGCCCCCGAAGACCTGGCCGAAATGCACTCACCCCCATCGTGATCGGGTTTGCTGCGCATTTGTGGCGCTATTCGGACAAATTATAGAATTGAATTAGATGGGCGGTCTCGATTTCGGTCGAGTTTCAGCCGCGGTAGATCTCTACGTAGGCGTTTGTGGCCAGGGCGACTACGCCGGGGCCCACGCCGGTGCAGGCGGTGGAAATGCGCTGGCCGTCGGGGGTGAAGGGGTAGCTGAGGACTTTGTAGGGGCCGACGCCGTAGAGGGGGAAGGGGCCGCTGGCGTAGAGGCCGAAGCAGTCGACGTGCAGGACGTAATTGCTGCCGCCGTCGGGCTGGCAGACGGCGGACGCACCGAAAAGGTCGCGCTGAACGGCGCAGTCCTGGGGTGCTGCCTGGGCGCTACCGGAACCGATAATCGCGACGAAGGCGAGGCCCGAAACACCGGCGGCCGCGACCCGGGCGGCGGCGGTAATTGTCTTCTTCATATGAACTCCTCCTATTCCAGTGTGCTGTCGGTACGACGCGCTGGAATGTTACGGGAGCCCAATGAATTCGCTGCCCCCAAATCAGGGGGCATCGGGTGGACCGAGTCGATCAGATTCGGATGAGGACCTGGTCCATCGTCTTGCGGACGAGGTCCGGAACCACGGAATCGTCGGCGGGGTAACCGATGGGGACCACCGCGAAAGCCTTTTCGTTGCGCGGGCGGTTCAGGACTTCGGCGAGGAACTTCATCGGGCTCGGCGTGTGGGTGAGCGCGGCCAACCCGGAGACGTGCAGCGCGGCGAGCAGCATGCCCACCGCGATACCGACGGATTCGTCACCGTAGTAGTGCTTGTAGGTGGTGCCGTCGGGACGCAGACCGAAGCGCTGCTGGAAGACGACCAGCAGGTAGGGGGCGTCGGTGAGGTGCGGCTTGTGTTCGTCGGTGCCGAGCGGGCGCAGCGCCGACAACCACTCCTCGCCGAGCCGCCCGTTGTAGGAGATCTGCTCCTCCGCCTCGGCGGCCGCCCGGATCTTGGCCCGCACGTCGGGATCCTCGACGAGCACGAAGGTCCACGGCTGCTGGTGCGCGCCGGACGGCGCGGTGTTCGCCACCGCGATCGCGTCGAGCACCAACTGCTCCGGCACCGGGTCGGTGGAGAACATCCGCACGGTGCGGCGCTCGTCCATCCGCGCGCGGAACGCGGCCGCCGCGGCGAGCGCCTCCGCGACCGGAATCCGGTTCGGGTGGTAGGGAATTGGCGTATATGGCTGGCCGTGCAGCGGCATCCAGGTCGTCATGGTTTGCAGTGTGATCCGCGTCAACCGGGCAGGCAATACCGAGACGAACTTACCGTCCACCCGACCAGACATCCGCCGCGAAACAGACCGCGCGAGCGCCGGTTTCGCGGACCGTGATCCGCACCCATCCAGGCTGCGGGCCGCCACGAATACAGGGGGTGTTCCCGTCCGCGGTCCGGCGGAGTGTCGCGATACGGGGCAAGCGCAGCTGATCAGTGCGCGTTCATCGAGGGGTTCCTGGTGCTGGGCGAGCGCAGGTTCCGGGCTTGTGCACGAGGGTGATTCGACCGAGAAATAGGGGTTCTTTGGCATGCGTGTTTCACGATTCACAGCTGTCCGGTGGTTGCAGGTGCCCGCGCTGGCCGTCATTGCGTCGGCGGCGTTCGTTGTTCCGATCGAGGCCGCGGCATTGCCCGCGGTATGCGTCACCGATTCCTGCGCGGACGTCCCGCAGGGCGAAGAGGCCGCTCGCACCGGCGAACCCGGCGTAACCACCGGCAACGAGGGTGCGCCGGCCGAAGACGAGTCCATCGACGAGGGCGCGATCGACGGCGATATCCAATCCGACGATATCCCCAACGAATTCGTCACCGAAGCGGAGATACACGCGGGAGACCCGGCCGACGAGGACAGCAACCCGTTGATGGATGAATGACAACCCATTCCGAGTTCCACGCGCCGGCCGTGCGCTGCCGCCGGTTTCCTGCACCAGAATAATTCGATCGAGAAACAGGGGTTCTTCGGGATGCGCGTTTCAAGATTCATCTCGCTGCGCTGGTCGTGCGTACCCGCGCTGACCGTCGTGGCATTGCTGGCGGGCCCGGTTCCGGCGCAGGCCGCGCCGACGCTGCCCGCGGGCTGCACCGCGAACGGAAACACCATCACCTGCGGCAGTTTGAAAGACGGTGATGTCGTCGAGGGCACGAGTGGCGACGACACGATCGTGGTCAAGGGTGACGTGCCGCAGGGGGCGGCGGTCCGCGCGGGCTCGGGGAACGACACCATCACCGTCTACGACGTCGGCCGGTTCGACTGCTCCGGCAGTATCGGCGCGCAAGCCACGAAGGGCGGCGAGGTGGACACCGGTCCGGGCGACGACACCGTCGTCGTCGGCACCGGTGCGCGGGATCAGGCCTGCCAGAACAAGATCGGCAACGATGTTCCGCTGGGCAATGTGAGCGAACGCGGCAAGGTCGTCGGCGGGGCGGGCAACGACAAGATCACGGTCGGCACCCTGGGCTACGTCAGCAGCGACAAGGACCATCCGGAGAAGAGTCTCGAGGTCATCGCCGGTCGAATCGCCGGTGACGACGGCGATGACGTCATCGACGTCGGCTGGGTGGCGACGGGTGCGCACTTCGACGACCCCGAGACCGCCGACGGCGTCTATGGCGGCCAGGGTGCCGACACCTTGCACGCGGGCAACGTCAACGGCCTCGGGCTGATGGCGGGCGGTCCCGGTCCGGACACTTTGAGTGTGGACGGGATGAACACCGGATACGTCGAAGGCAACGAGGGTGACGACAAGATCTTCGCCACCAAGGGCCCGCTCTTCGGCCTGGCGAAACTCAACGGCAACCAGGGAAACGACGAGCTGACGGTCACGTCCCTGGAGGGGGCGGCGGGAGCCATGGGCGACGAGGGTGACGACATCATCAAGGTCATCAATATCAATGGCCCGGGCGAAAAGTACCCACTGCCGGGATTGTCCGCGAGTTCCGCCGACGGCGGACCCGGCAACGACACCATCACGGTGGACCTGATCGGCAATTCCGGCGGTGTACTCGGCGACGACGGCGACGACACGATCAATGTCAAAAGTGTCAACGGCCCGGAGGACGTCGTCCGCGGCGACGGCGACGAGCTGAAATACCACGCGGCCATCATCAACGGCTGGGGTGGCAACGACAAGATCACCGTTGGGTTCGTCGGCAAGCTGGGCCAGGTGTGGGGCGATGGTTATCCGGATGCCCCGGTCCAGGGCAAGGACATCATCAAGGTCACCGATCTCGACGGGCAGGCCAAGGTGCGCGGCGGGCCGCTGGCCGACCGGATCACCGTCGCCAACCTGAAGGCCAAACAGAATTCGGTCAACGGTGAAGGCGGGAACGACATCATCACCGTCACGGGTACGAACAACGGCTCGGTGATCGGCGGCGCGGGCACCGGGGACAAATGCACCGCAAAAGGCTCGAAGAAGACCTGCGAGCTTCCCAAGGCCAAGCCGAAGAAGAAAAAGAAGTAACGCGGCGAAGTAGCCGCGAAACCCTGTCACTACCAACACATGGAGAAACGATGGGCTCGATGAATTTCGATTGGATCCTGGCCGGTCAGCGCAGCGGTGACCCGTTGGCGACCGCGCTGTACGGCCCGCTGTTCCTGGTCCTCAACGCCCTCCAGGCCTTCCAAGGTGGCGGCACGTACTGAGACCTGCTTCCTCGCACTGCGTGATTCCTGGATCACGCAGTGCGAGAACAGTTTCAGCGCGCCGGCAGCGGAGCCTCCGCCGCCTCGCTGATCGTGACCTGCCCGGTGCCGAGATACGCCATCACCGCATCATCGACAACCTGGTTCCCGCGACCGAAGTTCCCGTGATCCCCACCTTGGACGGTGATCAGCGAACCGTTCAACGCACGTGACATCGCCGGTCCCCCTTCGTATTTGGTGAGCGCATCGTGGCGACTCTGCAGGATCAGCGGTCGAGTATGCAGACCAGCCCCGGTGATCCGAACCGGCGTGGCTACCGGTTTCCATGCCCCACAGGCCATTCCGGACCGGACCAGATCGGCGCGCGCGTCCATGGCGTCGCCGCCGGACGCGATGGTGGCGATCGCCGAGCCGATCACTTCGAGCCGCCCGGGAATCGCGTTCTCGTTGCAGGTGATCGCCGCGAACACGAACTGCCCGGTGGAGTCGGTCGAGGTGGCGCCCTCGATGGTGCGCAACCGTTGCACGTTCGACGGATTCGCCATCGCGTCGGCCATAGCCCGCGCGAAAGTGGGCCAGTAAGTACGGGTATAGCTGGCCACCGAGGTCGCGCCGAGCAACGGCCCCTGCGTGGTGGCGCCGCGAGAGATCAACGTGCGCAACAGATTCTGAAGTTTCCCGGTCTGCTCGAGACTGCCGGTGTACCCGTCGCGAGCGATCTCGGCCAGCGGCTCGGGCAGCGAGCCCGGCAGGTCGGCGAGACTGGCCGGCGGCGGCGTCAGGTTGGCGTACCAGCCGCCGCCCTGGTCGACAGCCATCCGCACCCAGTTCTGATAGACCTGCAAAGCCGTATCACCGAGGTGGTATTCGCCGCTGTGCTCGGCGATCCAAGCGAACAAATCGTCGAGTCGCTGCTTGCCCGCGATCTGCTGCTGCGCGAATTCCTCGGTCCACACCCAGTCGGGATTGACGTTGGAGTCCAGCACCATTCGCTCGACCCGGTCCGGAAACAGCGAGGCGTACACCGCGCCGAGGTAGGTCCCGTAGGACGTGCCGAGGTAGCTGATCCGGTCCAGCCCGAGCGCCGCGCGCACCGCGTCCATATCGCGGGCGGTGTTCTCGGTGGTGATGGTGTCCAGATAACCGGGAAGCGCGATATCGCAGGCCTTCTTGATGGCATTGCGATCGCCGCCGCCGAGCGCCACCCGCCCACCGTCCTCGGTACCGCAATCCAACGGAGTGGCCCACCGCAATCCACGCGGCTGCACCGCGAGCCGGTCGTAATGCGCGTTCAGATCGGCAGGCATTACATCGGTGCGCAGACCCCAGAAGTCCAGCCCGTCCGCGCCGGGTCCGCCGGGATTGGCGAAGATCGCGCCGCGCCGCTCGCCGGTCGCCGCGATCCGGCTGACGGTCAGCTGAATCTTCGCCCCGTCCGGATCGGCGTAATTCATCGGCACCTCGACGACAGCGCACTGCACGCCGTGCCCCGCGACCACCGAACCCGCCGGGCAAGCCCCGAAAGCCGGCGCGGCATCGGCCAGGCCGGACCCGATCGATCCGCCGAGCAGGCACACAGCCATGGCAGCCGCCGCCCGCGAAAACAGCCGTACCTTCATCATGTTTCGTACCTCCACGGGCCGCCGCCACGCGTGCGTCCGCGACCCCGATCATGAGCATTCTGCGCAGGCGGCGAGCGACAAACAAGTCGAGCGCCCGATTCCGCCGGTCAGGCGCATCCCGGCGCGGTCGTCCCCAGACCCGGCCGGGCGCGGCGATATGTGCCGCGGAATGCGCGGATGACGTCGCACGGGAGTAGCGTCGAGCCATGTCGACGGAGGTCCGTATCAACACCGCTCTGGAACGCTTCGAGCTCTATGTCGACGGTGACAACGCCGGGTACGTCGAATACCAGGACACCCAGTCCGAACGCGCGTTCGTGCACACCGAGATCTACTCCCGCTACGAGGGCCAGGGCTACGGCCGCGTGCTGGTCGAGGCGGCGCTGAACAGCACCGCCGAGGACAAACTCGGCGCGCTGCCGATGTGCCGGATGGTGCACCACTTCATCGAGACCCGCCCCGAATACCTGGTGATGGTGCCGCACTGGGCGCGCGACAGCCTGAACCTGCCTCAGTAGGCGGCGACCGCGCCGTCCAGTGCCAGTTGCAGATCGGTGCGCACCAGCCGCGCGATATCGCCCGGCTTGCTCGGCAATTCGGTGATCGGCACGCCGAAATAGAAGCTGGCCGCCTTGGCCTCCTCCTTGTTCGGCTGCACCGTCGGGTCGGCCCGCGGCCCGTAGCTCAGGCCCATCGACACCAGCACCGGCTCGACGCCGAGCTTCATCGCGCGAAACGCGATGTGCCCGATGCCACTACCGACCGGCTGCACCTGGGTCGGGTCGACCTCGTTGCAGGTGCCCTCCGGGAACACCGCGACCCCGTCGCCGCGCGCGATCCGCTGCGCGCAGATGTCCATCATCCGTTGACCAGCCGCATTGACGGCCCGAATCCCGTGGTCCTTGCCGCGGAACACCGGGATCCCGCCCATCATGTCGATCTTGCGCCGCTGCTCGGGCTCCTCGAACAGCTCGTCCTTGGCCAGCACCCGCACCCGGCCGATCACCGGACGCAACGCGCTGCGCCACGCCGCCGCCGCGACCGTGTACGGATCGTTCTCGGAAAGATGATTGATCGAGATCAACAGCGGTCGGCCCTGCCGGATCGCCGCCCGCATACCGGCCCGCGCACCCTCGGCATAGGCGACGCGGGGATAGTAACGACGCCCCAGAATGGCGTACGCACCCCAGGCTTTCAGCCGATTCTGCCGATGATCGAGATAGAAGTCGTACACGGTGTCGCTGTTCTCGAGGCGTACCTCGGGAGGTTCCATGACACGGACTCTACGACGCCCGCAAGCGCCCAGCATCGGCCCCCGAGACAAATTCAGCGCACCGAACTGGTCAGCAGAAGCGCATATCGCCCGAACAACTGCGATGATGTCCGAGTGGCACGCGCAGACGACCCGGATGATCGGAAAACTCGCGGCGGGCACGGCGACCGCAAGCGGCGCGATTTCCGGCACGGCGAGCAGGTGGTGCGCGCCGGCACCCTGCTGGTGTCGGCGACCGAACTGGCCGAACCCACCTTCCGGCGCACCGTGGTCTACATCATCGAGCACAACGAGGCGGGCAGCCTCGGCGTCGTGCTGAACCGGCCGAGCGACACGGCCGTGCACGACGTGCTCCCCCGCTGGACCGAGGTGGCGGCCGCGCCGCGCACCCTGTTCATCGGCGGCCCGGTCAAGCGGGACGCGGCGCTGTGCCTCGGCACCGTCCGGGTCGGCGCGAGCACCGACGGCATCCCCGGCCTGCGCCGCATCGATGGCCGCGTGGTGCTGGTGGACCTGGACGCCGACCCCGAGGAGATCGGGCAGTTGGTCGAGGGCATCCGTATTTTCGCCGGTTACGCAGGCTGGACCTTCGGGCAGCTGGAAGGCGAGCTGGAGAACGACGACTGGATCGTGCTGTCCGCGTTGCCGTCCGACCCGATCAGCACCGGCCGCGCCGACCTCTGGGCGCACGTGCTGCGCCGCCAGCCGCTACCCCTGTCGCTGCTGGCCACCCACCCGATCGAACTCGAACGAAATTGAGATGTGCGCTCTTATTGAACCGTTCACCCCTGCTGAGTCGTGGGATGAGCGGGAGGTGAGCAATGCCCGACAACCGAACCGAGTTGTTGCGGGTCCTGTACGACGAACACGCCGCCGCGCTCTGGCGGTACACGCTCGGCTTGGTTCGCGACCCCGGACGGGCCGAGGACATCGTGCAGGAAACGTTGCTGCGGGCGTGGCAACGCCCGAACGTATTGGATCAGTCCGAGACTTCGGCGCGCGCGTGGCTGTTCACGGTGGCCCGCAATCTCGCCGTGGATGAGCACCGCAGTGCCCGCAACCGGCGTGAGTTCCGCACCGATGCCCCGCCGGAGCAGGCGACGCCGGACCAGGCCGATCGAGCATTGGACGGCTGGGTGGTAGCGGACGCGTTGGGCAGGCTCAGTCCCGATCATCGCGAGGTGATCGTGCGGGCCTACTATCGGGGACTTTCCACCCATCAGATCGCGGCGGAACTCGATATTCCGCCGGGCACGGTGAAATCCCGGATGCACTACGGCATGCGGGCCCTACGGCTGGCACTACAGGAGATGGGGGTGACGAACCAATGACCGATATCGCTGACGACTACACCACGTGGGATGCGCCCTACGTGCTCGGCTCCCTGACGCGAACCGAGCGCCGGGAATACGAGGAGCATTTGGCCGGCTGCCCCGCCTGCCAGGCCGCCGTGGCCGAACTGGCCGGGATGCCCGGCATGTTGGCGATGGTCGAACCCGCGACCGCGCTCGCGATGATCGACCTGCCCGAAGCCGTTGCGCCGCAATCGGGCTCGGCGACGGCCGCGGCCGGACCGCCGGTGCCGCAGTTGCTGCCCAGGCTCGCCGACGCGGCGGAGAAGCGCAGGCGCCGGAGCCGGTGGGTGTCCGTAGGAGCCGCCGTCGCCGCGGCCGCCGCGGCGGTGGCCATCGCGATTCCGGTGGTCGCCACCGTCACCTCGTCCGGCAACACCGGCACCGAACAGGTTGTCGCGGAACGCAGTATGCAGCCGCTCAAGCCCAACCCGGTGACGGCCAGCTTCAAGGTCGTGCAGGACAACGGCAAGACGCGGATCGTGATGAGTTGCAGTTACGGGCCGAGCAACCAGCAGTACAACTGGAATCTGAAGTTGTTCGTGCTGGGCATCGACGGCAGCCAGACCGAGCTGGATCAATGGCCGGCCGGGCCGGGCACCGAGCTGACGATCGACCGGACCATCGACAAGGCGCCGGATCAGATCCGGGCCGTCGAGATCCGGTTGGCGTCGACCGGCGAGACGCTGCTCTCCGGCACCGTCTGAGGACAGACCGATCCCCCCGCCGACGTTCGGCGGGGGGATCGGTACCCCTCATCGTGCGGTCGTGCTCAGCTGGTCTGACGACGGAAAATCGAGTTGGCCCAGAAGAATCCGGCGATCGTGAGCCCGGCGCACCAGGCCAGCGCGAGGATGCCGTTGTTGCCGATCTCGGTGCCCATCAGCAGGCCGCGCACGGTCTCGGTGATCGGCGTGAACGGCTGATACTCGGCGAACTGCCGCAACCCGGCGGGCATGGTGTCGGTGCTCACCAGTCCGCTGCCGAGGAACGGCAGCATGATGATCGGGAAGACGACATTGCTCGCGCCCTCGGGGCTCGACGACAGCAGGCCCAAAGCGACCGCGAGCCAGTTCAAGCCGAAGATGGTGAAGGTGAGCAGGCCGAACGCGGCGATCCATTCGACGACGTTCGCGTCCGGACGCCAGCCGATGAGCAGCGAGACCGCGGCCATCAACACGATGCCGCCCAAGGCTTGCAGCAGCGCGCCGACCACGTGTCCGGTCAGCATCGACGACTGGGTGATCCCCATGGTGCGGAACCGATTCACGATGCCTTTGGCCGCGTCGGTCGAGATGGACACCGCCACCGACGCGGTGATGTAGGCGGGCACCATCAGCAGCATGCCGGGCGCGAGGTAGTCGATGTAGTTTCCGCCGGACGACTTCTCCAGCGCGCCGCCGAAGACGAACTTGAAGATCAGCAGCAGCACGGTCGGCATCACGATGACGCCGACGCTCATGCTCGGATAGCGCTTGGCGTGGGTCAGGTTGCGCCGCAACATCGTTGCCGAGTCGGCCAGGGCGTAGGACATCGTGCTCATCAGACGGTTTCCGTTTCGAGGGTCGGCTGGCCGGTGAGGGTGAGGAAGACATCGTCGAGGTCGGGCGTGTGCACGGCGAGCCCGTCGACCTCGATCCGCTCGTAGTCGAGCCGATCCAGCACGGCCCGCAGCGATTTCACGCTGCCGTCGCTCGGCACCGCGAGGGTCAGGTCCGCGTCGTCGTCCTCTTCGACCGCCCGCGCGGCGACGCCGAGCGCGGTGGCGGCGGCGAACAGGGCGGCGCGATCGGCGAACTGCAACCGGATGTGCCCGCCCGGCACCAGCCGCTTCAGTTCCGCCGCGGTGCCTTCCGCGACGATCCGGCCCTGGTCGAGCACCGCGATGCGGTCGGCCAGGTGGTCGGCCTCCTCCAGGTACTGGGTGGTGAGGAAGACGGTCACGTTGTAGTCGTCGACCAGGCCGCGGATGAGCTCCCAGATGACCCGCCGACTGCGCGGATCGAGGCCGGTGGTCGGCTCGTCCAGGAAGATGATGCGTGGATCGCCGACCAGGGTCATCGCCAGGTCCAGGCGCCGGGTCATGCCGCCGGAGTAGGTGGACGCGGGCTTGTCCGCGGCCTCGACCAGGTCGAAGCGGGCCAGCAGATCGGCTGCCAGTCTTTTGCTGTCGCGCCGCGGCAAGTGGTGCAGGTCGCCCATCAGGATCAGGTTCTCCCGGCCGGTGAGCAACTCGTCGACGGCGGAGAACTGACCGGTGACCCCGATCGCGTCACGCACCGCGTCGCGGTCGGCCTCGACATCGTGACCGCCGACCCGGTTCTCCCCGCCGTCGGCGTGGATGAGCGTGCTCAGGATCTGCACCGTGGTGGTCTTGCCCGCGCCGTTCGGGCCGAGCAGCGAGTAGATGGTGCCCTCGGGGACGACGATGTCGATGCCGTCGAGCACCACCTGCTCGCCGAACGATTTGCGCAGGCCCAATGCCGAAATGGCGGGTGCGCGATGGCCGTTGACCATGACGGTCCTTTCGCTGATTTACATAATTTGATGCGCATGCGCGCATGCTTGATCGACACCGCTCCCAAGGGAGCGGGTTTTCAGGTCGAACAGTGACTATTCAGTTGTGCGGAAACGAGATTCGGCTAGATGTCGAGGTCTTCGATCTGCGGCCGCTTGGCGATGTCGACCACCCGCTCGTAAACCTTGTCCGGCAGTTTGCCTTTCAATTCCTCGATCGAGTCGACGATCTCCAGGATGAAGTCGCCCCAGTCCTGTTCGCCGACGCCGAGCATGCGCCGCCAGTTCTTCAAATCCTTGATCCAGTTGGCGGATTGGGGATAGTCGTCCCAGCTGGCGTAGTGCGCGTGCAGCACGAACTTGCCTTTGCGGCTGCGGAACACCCGGACGTGTTCCATCCGGTGGTCGTTGACGTCGTTCGTCTCGAACAGCAGGGCGCCGGAGAACCGGACCTGCCGGACACCGTTGTGCCCGACCCGGACGATGACCTCGTCGTACCCTTCTTGCCGACCCTCTTCCAATTCGATGAACCGGCGCAACGCCGTGGTCACCGCCCCCGAGAGATTGCCGCCAACCAGTTCCTGGGCCCGCTGGAACAGCGGCAGATCGTCATCGGCAACATAGATCGTCTTGTTGGGCATGACCCGACTATACGTAGATGTATACGTACACGCAAGCCAGTTCGCCACCGCCGCCCAAATACCGCAATTCGGCGGGCCCGCGGTGTCCGTCCCGCCCAGGTTCGCCGAGCCCGCGACCCGCCCGGCCGGGTTCGCCGTTGAACCGTCCTCCTTACTCGCCCGTATCACTTGTGTACGCAGGAAGTGATCTCGCGTGTGCCCAGCGCACAGGTGGACACCGCGGGAAGGAGCGCCGGATGCAGAGCCGGGTCGTGGATTATTTGGTGCAGGCGGTTTCGGCCCTAGGGGTCCGGCACATCTTCGGCGTCGACGGAGCGAACATCGAGGACCTGTACGACGCGGTTTTCGACGCGCCGTACGACGTCACCGGGGTGATCGCCAAGCACGAATTCGCCGCCGCGACCATGGCCGACGGGTATGCCCGATCGACCGGCGGGCTCGGCGTCGTCGCCGCGACGTCCGGCGGCGGCGCGATGAATCTCGTTGCCGGACTTGCCGAATCGTATGCGTCGCGCGTGCCGGTGCTCGCGCTGGTCGGTCAACCGCCGACCGCGCAGGAGGGCAACGGCGCCTTCCAGGACACCAGCGGACATGCGGGCACCATCGACGCGGTCCGCATGTTCGACGAGATCACCCGCTATTGCGCGCGGGTCGAGCACGCGGCCGACCTGCCCGATCAGCTGGCCAGGGCGGTGGGCGCCGCGCGGCGCGGCGGGCCCGCGGTGCTGCTGCTGCCCAAGGATGTGCAGCAGTCGAGCCTCACCGCGGAGCCGATTCGGTTGCCTACCAAGGTGTATCGCCGGGACGAGGCGGGGTTGCTCCGCCTGCGCACCGCGCTGACGACGGCCCGGCGGACCGGGAAGGTCGTGATCATTGCCGGGGACCAGGTCGCCCGCGACAACGCCCGGGACGAACTGGCTCGATTGGCTGCCGTCCTGGATGCCGCGGTAGGCGTAGCGCCGGACGCCAAGGACACCTACGACAACACCGACCCTGGCTTCTGCGGAGTCGCGGGCACCATGGGTCATCCGGAACTCGGCGCCGCCATCCGATCGGCGGCGTTATGCCTGATCATCGGCACGCCGATGCCGGTCACCACCCGTACCGGCCTGGACGAACTGCTCGCGGGCAGCACGGTGGCGAGCATCGGGGTGACGCCGCCGTACCTGCCGGCCATCCACGCCACCAGCACCGACCTCGCCCGCACGCTGGGCGAGCTGGCCGACGAATTCGCCGCTGCCACAATGCCACCGGATCGACGCACCGTCACTCCGCTTACCCCACTGCGTGTTCCGTCATCGTCGGGTCCGGGGCTGCGCTATCGACAGCTGGTGGAGACCATCGACGCGGCGCTGCCCGACGGCACCGACGTCTTCGCCGACGCGGGCAATACCGGTGCGGCCGTGGTGCATCACCTGCGGGTGCCGCGCGGTGGCCGGTTCGTCGTGGCGCTCGGGATGGGCGGCATGGGTTATGCGTTCGGCGCCGGCATCGGTTCGACGTTCGCCCGCAGGCACGGCCCCGGCGGCGGTCGCCGCACGGTGGTCGTGGCCGGCGACGGCGCGTTCTTCATGCACGGCATGGAGATTCACACCGCGATCGAGCACGCGCTGCCGATCACCTTCATCGTGCTCAACAACAACGCGCACGCCATGTGCGTGACCAGAGAACAGCTCTACTACCGGGATCGCTACAGCTTCAACAGATTCCGGCCATCGCACCTCGGCGACGGCATCGGCGCCATGTTCCCCGAGCTGCCCGCCTTCTCCGTGCGCGCACCGGCCGAGCTGGCCGAAACCCTGCGGCACTGCATGGAAACCGAAGGGCCCTCGTTCATTTCGATCGACGTGGACCCGGACGAGGTTCCGCCTTTTCTTCCGTTCTTGACGACCATCGAGCAATCCAGGAGTACACCGTGACCACCAGCGCCCTGCCCGCACTCAGCGATATCCCCGAGGACGCGCTGCCGCCCGGCGTGCTGCGGATCGAGAATTCCGACAAGGACGCGACCACGCCGATCATCATGGACATGCTGCGCTCGGTCTACCCGCACGACCAGGTCTTCGGCGAATACTGCCCGGTGCAGGCGTATATCGCCGCGCCGCCGCAGGAGGTCTACGAATACCTCGCCGACACCCGCTCGCTGGAGGAGTGGACCTACAGCCTGCGCGGCTTCGTGCCGACCGAGGAGCCGGGCCTGTGGCTGGCCTACGACCGGCTCGGCGACGCGACCCAGATCTTCACCCGCACCGTCGCGCACCCCGAGGGGATGACCGTCGACTATCACTGCGCCTGGGATCAGTCACAGCACCTGTGGATGATCTACCTGCTGCGCGTCGTCGACGCGCAGGCGGTGTTCAACAAGCCGGGATCGGTGGTGCTGTGGGTCAACTGCAAGCACCCGTTCTACGACGAGAACCCCTATCCCGAGACCGCGCCGGCCAAGCGCCCGGTGTGGGTCGGTGACTTCTGGGAGATGTTCTCCGCGGGGCACCAGCTGGAGATGGACAACCTCAAGGCGATCTGCGAGTACCGGGCGGCCAACGGCCTGCCCATCAAGCCCGACTGGATGAAGTGAGACCCGGATGATCCCCACCAACCCCGACGCGCTCGCCCTCCCCTCGGTCAGCCTGGTCGACGTGGCCAGCTACCTGCCCGGCGAGCCGGTCGGCACCGAATATTTCACCCAGTTCTCCCGGTCGGACCGGATGGCCAAGAACGTGATGTTCCGCTCGCCCAAGGGCCGCCACCACGTGGGCCGGGACGAGACCGCGGTGGACATGATCGAGCGGGCCGTCGCACCGTTGATCGAACGCCATGGCGCGCAGTTCATTTCGGACATCGACGTGCTGATCACGCACACCCAGCTGCCGGACAATCCGGTCATGGGCGCCGGACCGGAGGTGGCCAAGCGGCTCGGCGCGCGCCCGGCCTTCGTCTACGACGTGCACAACGGCGGCTGCGCGGCCTTCGTGCACATGATGTCGATCGCCCGAATGGTGTTGCAGACCACCAACGCTCGCACCGCGCTGATCGCGGCGACGCAGAACTGCGCGGGCCCGGTGTTCACCCAGCCCGACATCCGCAAGCTGGCGCAGGCGCCGGTGCCCGGCGACGGGTGCGGAGTCGGGCTGCTGGTCAAGGACGACAGCGCGCCGATCCTCGACATCGAATGCCGCACCTATCCCGAATTCGCCGGGGACATGGAGTTTTCCACCAACGGCGAGCGCAAGTACTGGGAGCCGGGCGAGGGCCAGGGGTGCGTCAGCTTCACCGAATCGAAGATCACCAAGGTGTTCGCGCGCGGCAACCGGCTGGTGCCGGAGGTGGCGCTGGCCGTGTGCGATCGGATCGGGGTGAAGGGGCGCGACATCGACACGTTCGTCACCAATCAGCCGAACCGGCTGTTCCTGCGCAACTGGCACGACGCGCTCGAGCTGCCCGCCGAGCGGCATCCGGACACCTTCGACACGTGCGGAAACCTGTTCGCCGCGGGCATTCCGGTGACCCTGGATGCGGAGAACCGGGCGGGCAGGCTGCGCAACGGCTCGGTGGTGCTGCTGTCGGCGTTCGCGCACGCGGGTGACTTCGCCGGCGCCGCGGCCATCCGGTGGGGCGCGGCGCGATGAGCATCCATGTCGTCGACGAGACCACGCCGTCCCGGCGGCGGGGCAGCTCGTCGACGCCGCCGCGGTTCGATCTGACGCTCAGCGAAAACCCGTTCCCGCCACTGCCTTCGGTACTGCGTGCGGTGAACAGCGTGCTGGCCCAGGCGAATCGCTATCCGGAGTTCCTGCCGCGGCGGTTGCCCAAGCTGATCGCGGGGCATCTGGGCGTGCAGCCGGATCAGGTGGTGGTCGGTTCCGGCGCGACCGGGGTGGCGATGCAGATCATCCAGTCGCTGACCACGCCCGGCGCCGGAATGGTGTTCGGGACGCCGACTTTCGACGGCTATCCGATCATGGCCGAGATGGCCGGGGTCGAGGTGGTTCCGGTGCCGCTGGACGCCGACGGCAACCAGGATCTGGGCGCGATGGCCAAGGCGATCGACAAGTGGACCGGGCTGGTGGTGGTGTGCCGCCCGCACAACCCGACCGGCACGGTGGCCTCGGCCGGCGCGCTGAAGGCGTTCCTGGGCAGCGTGCCCGCGCGAGTGCCGGTGATCCTGGACGAGGCCTACGTCGAGTTCCTCGGCGCCGCCGAGTACCTCGACCCGCTCGCGCTGCTGAGCAGGCATCCGAATCTGCTTGTGCTGCGCACCTTCTCGAAGGCCTACGGGCTGGCCGGACTGCGCATCGGCTACGCCTTCGGCCGGCGCGAGATGATGGCCAGGGTGCGCAGGCTGCAACTGCCGTTCGGGGTGAGTTCGGCGGCGGTGGCCGCGGTGTCCGCGTCCTACGCCGCCGAACCCGAACTGGCCGTGCGGACCATGCGGATCACCACCGAGCGGGAGGCGCTGCGGGACGCGTTGCGGCGCTGCGGGATCGCGGTGCCGCGCAGTCACGCGAACTTCCTGTACCTGCCGGGGCCCGGCGTGTCGACCGCGCTGCGGCGGGCAGGCATCGCCGCCAAGGCGTATCCGGATGGGAGCGCGCGTATTTCGGTCGGCGATCCCGAGGCCGACCATGCGGTCCTGGCGGCCTTGGCGACGCTGCGTTAGCCGGCGGCGGCGCTAAGCGGCGGGCCGCAGTTCGCCGGACTCACCGGGCTCCTCCGCCTGCTTGGCCCACCTCTGGGACAAGGCGGCGCAGGTGATCAGCTGGATCTGATGGAACATCATCAGCGGCAACACGATCAGCCCGACCGGCTGGCTGGCGAACAGCACGGTCGCCATGGGCAGTCCGGTGGCGAGGCTCTTCTTGGAACCGCAGAACACGATCACGATCCGGTCCGGCATCGAGAAGCCGAAGATCCGGCCCATCAGCATGGTCGCGGCGATGACCAGCGCGAGCAGCACACAGCACACGGCCGCCAGCGCCAGGATTCGCCACGGCGAGAGCATGTGCCAGATGCCCTCGACCATGCCCGCGCTGAACGCGCTGTAGACGACCAGCAGGATCGAGCCGCGGTCCACCAGCTTCGTCGGCTCGGCATACCGGCTGAGCCAGCCGTGCACCTTTGGCCGGATCAGCTGGCCGATGGCGAACGGCACCAGCAGTTGCAGCACGATGTCGCCGATCGAGGAGAAGTCGACGCTGGCCTGGCCGGTGGTGTTCATCAACAGGATGACCAGCAGCGGCGTCACGAAGACGCCGATCAGGTTCGACGCGGTCGCGCTCACGATCGCGCCGGGCACGTTGCCCTTCGCGATCGAGGTGAACGCGATCGAGGACTGCACGGTGGACGGCACCAGGCACAGGAACAGCAAACCGGTGTACAGATCGTCGGTCAGCACGCTGGGTACGAGCAGATGCGCCGCCAGCCCGAGCAGCGGGAACAGCACGAATGTGCTCGCCAGCACGACGGTGTGCAGCCGCCAGTGAGTGAGTCCGGCCAGGGCCTCCTTCGGCGCGAGCCGAGTGCCGTACAGCAGGAATAGCAATGCGATGGCAATCTTCGTCAGCACGCCTACTACGTCGGCCGCGGTACCCCGGGCGGGAAACACACTGGCCAGGGCCACCGTAGCGAGGATCGACAGGATGAAACCGTCGATATAGAACTTGCTGAGGAATCGCACACCACACGCTAACGCCGAGCGTGTGTCCAGATGGAACCAGAACGTACGTAATTCGTCACACCATGGGACCTCTTCGCATACTAGAAAAATACGAACGATCGTCCGTAGACTTTGCCTGAGGTAGTGCGACGAAGGGACGACCATGAAGATCCGCAGACTCGGCTGGGCCGGGGTAGAGCTCGAATTCGACGGCGCCACACTGGTGATCGATGCCGTGCAGGACAGCGAGTTGCTGCGCAGTTCGCTACCCGAGGACGCGCTGACCGCCCCGCGGCAGTCGAATGCCGCGGCCGCCCTGGTCACGCACCTGCATACGGATCACGCCGACCCGTCCGCGTTGCGGCGCGTACTGGCGCCGGACGGGATCGTCCTTCGTCCCGCGCCGATGGTGGGCACCGACGCCGACCTCCTGTGGACCGCGGACGCCGAAAAAGGTTTCGCCACAAGCGGTCTGAGCACACAAGTGATGTCGGAGTGGGACGCCATCATCGTCGGGCCGTTCGAGATCACCGCCGTCCCCGCCGTCGACGGGCTCGGCGATCCCCAGCTGAACTGGGTGGTCAGCGCCGGCGGCCACCGGATCTTCCACGGCGGTGACACCACCTTCCACGGCCTGTGGTGGCTCATCGCGCGCCGCTGCGGTCCGATCGACGTGGCCTTCTTGCCGATAAACGGTGCGGCAGTACGACTTCCGCACCTGCGCCCGGCGAGCCCGCTGCCCGCGGTGCTCACGCCGGAGCAGGCGGCGACGGCGGGGCACATCCTCGGCGCGCGCACGGTCGTTCCGATTCACTTCGGGCTCGACCGGCCGCCGTACTACGTGGAGGTCGATGATTCGCTGACCAAGTTCCAGGCTGCCGCGGGTGAACTCGGTGTGGACGTCACCGTCTTGGCACCGGGCGAATCGCGAGAGCTGGCAGCGTTGGTGGGCGGGTAGTTCCGCTACCGAGATCGGCGCAGGAACGAACGGCGTCCACGCGCGGTGGCGCTCACAGGTAGTGCGATACCCGCGTGCTCGGCGAAAGTTGTTGCGTCCGAGGCGGTGGACGTCTTCGGTTTGTCGGCGGCCCAGTCGATGAAACGCGCGGTGAAGTCGTCGCCGCAGGCGTGCGCGAGCAGTGGGAAGCGGCGCGCGACTTCACCCGCGCGCTTGTGTAGCAAGGCGCGGGCCGCCGCGGCGACGGAGTCGGTATCGAAACCGTCCGGCGCCGGGCTCCCGGCGACCAGGGCACGAACCAGTGCCGCCTGCCGCTCGGCAAGCTCCTCGGTTTCCGGCTGCGTCATGTGCGCGCCAGTCGGGCGCGACCCGTAAGGCTCGGCCGGTGTGCGGCCGCGGCGATGGCGTCGAGTTCGTCGAGGAGTTCGGCGGCGGGCGGGTAGTTGCCGTCGCGTTCCAGCATGAGCGGGACCGGGTGGCGTTCGGTGAATTCGCCGACCAGGGTGAGGACTTCGGCCGGAATGGGGTCGGTGTGCGTGTCGTGATAGCGGCCGCCGGATTCGTGGCCGCCCGCGACATGGCAATAGGCGACGCGTTCGGCGGGCAGGCGCAGGAGTTCGTCGAGCGGGTCACGAGAACGGTTGCGGGCGTTCGCATAAACATTGGCAATATCGAGCAGCAGGTAAACGCCGGTGCGGTCGACGAGTTCGGCGAGGAATTCCGACTCGGTGTATTCATCCTCAGGCCAGTCGAACAGTGCCGCAATGTTTTCCACAGCCAGCGGTACCGCGAGCCCGGCCTGGGTGCGGGAGATATTGCGGGCCAAGACATCCAACGACGCCTTGGAGCGCGGCACCGGAAGTAGATGTCCCGCTTCGACTCCACCGGCGCGGACGAAGGCCACGTGCTCGCTCACCAGTGGTGCGTCCAGCGCTGCGGCGCAGGCGGCGAGATGTTCGATCCGGCCTTCGTCCACTGGTTCCGCCCCACCGAGTGACAACGAAATACCGTGCGGCACAACGGCTATGCCGCGCTCGATCAACGCCAGCAGTTCAGCGGGGATGGCGACTTCCGACTTACCGAGCAATCGCCGCCGCACCGGCAGCGACTCCGCGATAACCTCGGCGAACCCGAGTCCGTCCAGCTCCGCGATCATCCCGCAGATCTCCGGCCGCCACCCGATCCCGAGCGCCCCGTCGGCTAACGGGCCGTTCATCGGCAGCGCCGATTCAGCCACCACAGCCACCGCCGCCACCACCGCCACATCCGCCGCCGCCACTGTCGCCGCTGCCACCGCCGTCGCTGCCCGACGAGCTGGGTGGTTCGACGGCACTGGCGAGACCGGGGTCGAGCGTCATCAGCGCGGCCCCACCGAATATCGCGGCGGCGAGCGCGGCGCTCTCCACGCCATAGGTGGCGTACGCGGGCGAATTGGACGGCCGCAGATGCGCGTTGCTGCTCGTCGCGTTCTTGCGGGCGAGCCGGCCCAGCGGCGTCAGCCGGGGTTTGGCCACCACCAGCCAGTAGCAGAATCCCTGCGCCACCAGGGCGGTGACCAGGAACGCGACCGGGTTGTGGTTCAGCGTCCCGGCGACGAACCGCACCAACCCGACCAATCCGACGACCAACTGCGGCGTCCCCGCGTCCCACAGCCTGCGCCGGAACGCCGCGTCGGGAAAGTACCCGCGCTTGATCATCGAGTCGCGCAGCGGACCCAGCGCTGCCGCCGAGTTGGTGGTCAGCGCGGCGACCGTCGGCTTCGCGCCGCCCGCGATCCGGTCGTAGATGGACCGGGTGAACGGATCGAGCCGGTGCTTGTCCGCGTCGGTCAGCGGGCGGGCCGGCGCGGCCGCCGAGTCGATCAGGTCGTGGCTGCGCAACCGGGCCAGCGCGGTCAGCACCGCCCGGCGGTCGTCGAACAGCATGGCGATCTCGGGCAGCGACAGATCCAGGCCCGGACGCTCGACGCCGCGGGTATCTGCGGCGCCGCGAGTGACCCGCAACCGCATCAACAATCCGAACAGCAGCGCGAGCCCGATGAACGGCCAATACAACGCCATGAAGTCGGGACCGGATATCCCCCACGTATCACCGGCGGCGACAAAGTCGAACGTTTTCATTTCCACCCCGAGAATCAAGCTGGTAGTGCAACGCCCCAAGTATGGACTGCCGTCACCGCCGCCGACAGGGTTCGACCCGAAACGTAACTCGCCCGATTCAACCCACCCGGACACCGTGGCACCACACGGAAAGGCCTGGTCGTCAATTGCTACGCGGGGCGCACCGGAATGGTTCGATGCTCTGGCACCAATTCAGCTGTCGCGCAGTGTGCCGACGCCGAACTATGCCGAATAGCGGATCAGGTCGCGGGCTGGCAGGCGTCGCGCAGCGAGCAGGCGCCGCAGGCACTGCCGCAGCCGCCGACCTCGGCGGGCGGGGCGATGGCGGCAGCGGTCGAGGCGGCCGCGTTGGCGCCCGCGCCGAGGGTGAAGAGGGCGACGACGGCCGCACCGGCACCGACGATCAGGGCGACCAGGCCGCTCGCGGCGAGGGCGACGAGACCACCGGCGAACAGCAGCGCCCCGGCGGCCAGCGAGGTGGGGGCGGCGACGCGATTCGCGATGCGGAAGGTCTCGTCATCGGACAGAGCGGCCTCGGTGTGCACTCCGACGAAGCGGTTGCGCGGCAGCTTGCCGATCAATCCGAGAGCGCCGGTTGCGATAGCCACCAGGGCCAGCACGAACAGGACGAGAGCGACGACGAGCACCAATGCAGGTTATCGCATCGGTGTCAGCTGCCTGCCGGGAGCTACCCGCAACCGCTCAGCACCCAGCCCGCCACCACCCCGGACAGGCGCGTTCCACACCGCGCGGCACCAGGTGACGGATGTAGCAACCTAACGCACTGTTGGGACCGCTCGGATGGGAACGACAACCCGCGAGTAACGCGAAGCCGGTGCGGCGCAGCGGCATCCCGACGGGCGGGTAACTTCGTCCGAGGCGCGGACGCGGACGCGCCGGGCAGGTGAGCACAGCCGGTTTTCGGTACTGCGGTCCGCACGTTCTACCCTGATAGACGAAGTTTGTCGGGGATCGGCGATCACAAGAAGGCAGGACCGTGCAGGACACTCGTGCAACCGATAGCGATGTACCCGAGCACCGGTACACCGCGGAGCTCGCGGGCCGCATCGAACGTCGGTGGCAGCAGACGTGGAGCGAGCGCGGGACCTTCCATGCGCCGAATCCGGTCGGTCCGCTCGCCGGCGCCACCCCCGCGGACAAGCTGTTCGTGCAGGACATGTTCCCGTACCCGTCCGGCGCCGGCCTGCACGTCGGGCATCCGCTCGGCTACATCGCCACCGATGTGTTCGCCCGCTACCACCGGATGCACGGCCGCAATGTGCTGCACGCGCTGGGCTACGACGCGTTCGGCCTGCCCGCCGAGCAGTACGCGGTGCAGACCGGCGCGCACCCGCGCGACACCACCGAGTCGAACATGGCCACCATGCAGCGCCAGCTCGATCGGCTCGGGCTCGGACACGACCGGCGGCGTTCGTTCGCGACCACCGATCCGGAGTACTACCGCTGGACCCAGTGGATCTTCCTGCGCATCTACAACGCCTGGTACGACCAGGAGCTGAACCGGGCCCGCCCGATCGGCGAACTGGAGGACCAGTTCGCCACCGGCGCCCGGCCCGCCCCCGACGGCAAGGACTGGGCGACGCTGTCCGCCGCCGAGCGCGCGGCCGTACTCGACTCGTATCGCCTGGTGTACCAGACCGATTCGATGGTCAACTGGTGCCCCGGCCTGGGCACGGTGCTGTCCAACGAGGAGGTCACCGCCGAGGGCCGCAGCGAGCGCGGCAACTTCCCGGTGTTCCGTAAGCGGTTGTGGCAGTGGATGATGCGCATCACCGCCTACTCCGACCGGCTGGTCGACGATCTCGATCACCTGGATTGGCCGGAGAACGTGAAGGCCATGCAGCGCAACTGGATCGGGCGCTCGCGCGGCGCGCAGGTCGAGTTCGACGCGAACGGTGAACAGATCGAGGTCTTCACCACTCGGCCGGACACGCTGTTCGGCGCGACGTATGTCGTGCTCGCGCCGGAACACGAGCTGGTCGACCGGCTGACCGCGGCCGCATGGCCCGAGGGCACCGACGCCCGCTGGACCAACGAGGGCGCCGCCAGTCCCGTGGACGCCATTGCGGCCTACCGCAAGTCGATCGCGGCCAAGTCCGATCTGGAGCGCCAGGAGAGCAAGGAGAAGTCCGGCGTCTTCCTCGGCAGCTACGCCACCAACCCGGCGAACGGCGAGCCGATGCCGATCTTCATCGCCGACTACGTGCTGAGCGGCTACGGCACCGGCGCGATCATGGCGGTGCCCGGCCACGACCAGCGCGACTGGGACTTCGCCACCGCGCTCGGCCTGCCGATCAAGGAGGTCGTGGCGGGCGGCGACCTGAGCGCCGCGGCCTACACCGGCGACGGCGCGATCGTGAATTCCGGTTACCTGGACGGGCTTTCGATCGACGAGGCGAAGGCGACGGTGGTCGCCCGGCTGGAGGCCGACGGCCACGGCAAGGGCACCATCCAGTACAAGCTGCGCGACTGGCTCTTCGCCCGGCAGCGCTACTGGGGCGAGCCGTTCCCGATCGTCTACGACGAGGACGGCGCGCCGCACGCGTTGCCGGAATCCATGCTGCCGGTGCGGCTTCCGGACATGGACGACTTCGCCCCGGTGACCTTCGACCCGAACGACGCGAACTCCGAGCCGTCGCCGCCGCTGGCGAAGGCGACCGACTGGGTGAACGTCGAACTGGATCTCGGCGACGGGCCGAAGCGCTACCGGCGCGACACCAACGTCATGCCGAACTGGGCGGGCAGCTCCTGGTATCAGCTGCGCTATGCCGACCCGACCAACGCGGAAGCGTTCTGCGCCAAGGAGAACGAGCAGTACTGGCTCGGTCCGCGCACAGCCGAGCACGGCGCGAACGATCCCGGCGGTGTGGACCTGTACGTCGGCGGCGTCGAACACGCGGTGCTGCACCTGCTGTACGCGCGGTTCTGGCAGAAGGTGCTCTTCGACTTGGGCGACGTGTCCGGGTACGAGCCGTACCGGCGGCTGTTCAACCAGGGCTACATCCAGGCCTACGCCTACACCGACGAGCGCGGCGCCTACATCCCGGCGGCCGAGGTGGTCGAGCGCGACGGCAGGTTCTTCTGGACCGACCCGACCGGCACCGAGATCCCGGTGAACCAGGAGTACGGCAAGATCGGCAAGTCGCTGAAGAACGCCATCTCCCCCGACGAGATGTGCGATCTGTACGGCGCGGACACCTTCCGCTTCTACGAGATGTCGATGGGTCCGCTGGACACCTCGCGGCCGTGGGCGACCAAGGACGTCGTCGGCGCACACCGCTTCCTGCAACGGATGTGGCGGCTGGTGGTGGACGAGGAGACCGGCGGGGTGCGGGTCACCGACGCCACGCCGGCCGACGAGACGCTGCGCCTGCTGCACAAGACGATCGCCGGGGTGGACGAGGATCTGGCCGCGCTGCGCGACAACACGGCGGGCGCGAAGCTCATCGAGCTGACCAACCACCTCACCAAGACCTACCCCGACGGCGCGCCGCGCACGGTGGTGGAGCCGCTGGTGCTGATGCTGGCGCCGCTGTCCCCGCACATCGCGGAGGAACTGTGGGAACGGCTGGGGCACAACGCTTCGCTGGCGCACGGCCCGTTCCCGGTGGCCGATCCGGCGCTGCTGGTGGACGAGTCGGTCGAGTACCCGATCCAGGTCAACGGCAAGGTACGCAGCCGAATTCAGGTTCCGGCGGACGCCGACACCGCGGCGATCGAGGCGGCCGCACTGGCCGACGAAAAGATCGCCGCACTACTGAACGGCGCCGCACCCCGCAAACTGATCGTCGTCCCCGGCCGCCTGATCAACATCGTCGCCTGACACCAGACGAGGCCATCGAGGTGAGTCATATGGTCGCTAAATGATCTTCAACAGCCACCATTTGACTCGCCTCGATGACGCAAAGACCTTTCCCCACCTCGACTAGCCACCAACTGAGTGCATGCATCGAGTCGAGTCGAGTCAAATGGTGGCTCTACAAGATCAGATAACGACCATTTGACTCGACTCGATTTCCTTGCCGTCTCTAAAACCGGACCACAGCCAAGGAACCACGCCGGAACTGCCACGTTGCCCATGTCAACTGCGGGAGGTAAGCCGGGTACCCCACCTGACGCGCCCAGCATTACTCGATCATTCCCAGGGAGCAGGTGCACCTATCCAGGCAGGTACAACAACAGACGTCCCAGGGTGACCTGACGATAGAAAGCTGAAGACCTACACAGGTTTTCACTGAAGCAGTGCTGGGCGCGTCGTGTGCCGTACCCGGCTTACCTCCCGCAGTCAGATGCGTGTTCGTCGAGTTCCGGCGTGGTTCCTTGGCTGTGGTCCGGTCACAAACGCTTCGGACAAGAGCGGGATGGTCAGTTGCGTTATCGAGGGGTCTTCGCACACCTGCTCCATCCATCACACTCCTGCTCCATCCTCCGCACACCTGCTTCATCTTTCGCATATCCGTCAGCACGTTGAGGGGTATGCGGAGTTAGAAGCAGGTGTGCGAAGTTGACCTATCTGTCGCTTGGTCTGCGGTTTTGCGGGTTTCTTGGGGCGCTAGCGCGGGGATAGGAGGACGTCGTTGAGGGTGACCATGGATAGGTTGCGTTCCCGGATGATGTCCACCAGCTGGCCGTAGCAATGCGTCACGGCGGGGGCATTTGCGTGCCCGATGATGATCGTCTGCGGGTGGAAGTACTTGTGCGCGCACTCGATCAGGTAGTCCTCGGTGATCACGCCGGAGTCCGACAGCGAGCCGTACCACATGGTCGGCACGGTGTAACCGAGGTCGGCGGCGACCTTGTCGACGGTGGCGTTGTGCCGGCCGAACGGCGGCCGGTAGTACGGTGCGCCGTCGACGCCGAAGTTGTTGTGCAGGTACGCCTTCGCGCGTTGCAGCTGATCGGCGACCGCGCCGGCGGACAGCTTGGTCAGGTCGGGGTGGTCCCACGTGTGGTTGGCCAGCTGGATCTGACCCGCATCGACCAAGGGCCGCAACGCGTCCCGGTGAATCGCCCACGAGTCGTAGTAGGCGGTGACGAAGAAGGTGAACCGGGCGCCGGTGTCCTTGGCGAACTTGATGTACGCGCCGACCACCTCGGGGCTGGCCCCGTCGTCCACGGTCAGCGCCATGCTGGAGCCGGGGCCGGGCAGCGCGGTGATGGTCGCGGCCGGAATCGGCGTCTTCGGCCCGCCGGGCGGCGGCGGTAACAGCGGCGGACGCGGCGGCGCGAGCGGTCCGTTACCGGCCGACCCGCTGGTGATCGGATCTCCCTCCGCGACCGCGCATCCGGCCAGCGCGACCGCGGTACCTGCGGCAAGCATCAACATCCGGCGTCTATCCACTGCTTTGAACCCTTAGCTCTGGTCGAACGAACCGTCCCCCGCACCCGGCGGAACGGCGCACAAACAGCGCCAGGCTACCGATCGAATCTGTCCACAACCTGAACCGTTGAACACACCGGAACGACGGGCTAGCTCGACGCGGGGCGCAGCACGATCTCGGTCGGATGCCCGTCCCGCGGCGTCTCGACCGCGTTGCGCACCACACCGGCCACCGTCTCCGCGCGCAGGAACTGCTCCGGCCGGTACTCGCGGCCCTCCTGCGCGATGATCTCGCGCTGCATGTCGGTGTCGATGCGGCCGGGGTGGATCGAGGTCACCCGCAGCGTCGGCTCCTCCAGCCGCAGCGCGTCGGCGAACGCGCGCAGCCCGAACTTACTCGCGGCGTAGGAGGCCCAGCCCGCGTTCGCGCGCAGCCCCGCCCCCGAATTGATCAGCACCACATGGCCGCCGGCCGCGCGCAACGCGGGCAGCAGCAGCCTGGTCAGCTCGACCACCGCGATCAGGTTGGCCTCCAACGTGTTTCGCCACTGATCGACGGTCGACTCGGCGATCGAGGCGAGATCCTGGATGCCCGCGTTGTGCACCAGCACGTCCAACCGACGGATCGGCGCGGCCGCCGCGGCCACCGCGGCGTAGTCGGTCAGCTCGACCGGCCATGCGGTCGCCTCGGGCAGCTCTTTGCCGATGTCGCGCAGCGCGTCGGCGGATCGAGCGCCGAGCAGCAGGTCGTGGGTCGGCGCGAGTTCGCGGGCGATGGCGGCACCGAGGCCGCGGCTGGCTCCGGTGATCAGCGCGGTCGGCTTCGGGGAGCTGGTCACGGCATTGGTCATGCGCCCCACCGTAATAGCCCGCGAAACAACAGCGATGCACGCATACATCTATGCGAAGATCTCGGGCAGCGAATTACGGACGGGGCATTCGAGAGTGAGAATCGCCGAGCACGAGCCACCCACCGGCAGGTGGGACGCGGCCGAGTCGGACAGCGCTGAGCGGGCGTACTTGCCGGTGACATCGCAGAATAGGGGGATGGCACACCCGGGTTTCACTCCGACACAGCTCGCGGCCCGCGCCGCCTACCTGCTGCGTGGCAACGACCTGGGCACGATGACCAGTGCCGCGCCGCGCCTGTATCCGCACATGTGGAGCTGGGACGCCGCGTTCGTCGCGGTCGGGCTCGCCCCGCTGAGCGTGGAACGGGCGGTGATCGAGCTGGACACGCTGCTGTCCGCGCAGTGGAAGAACGGCATGATCCCGCACATCGTCTTCGCCAACGGCGTGGACGGCTACTTCCCCGGCCCGGCCCGCTGGGAGTGCCGCAAGCTGGCCGCCAACGCGCCGGACGGCCCGGACACCTCGGGCATCACCCAGCCGCCCGTGCACGCCATCGCGGTGCAGCGCATCCTCGATCACTCCCGGCGGCACGGCCGCAGCACCCGCGCGGTCGCCGAGGAGTTCCTGAACCGGCGCTGGCCGGACCTGGTGCGCTGGCACCGCTGGCTGGCGCACGCCCGCGATCCCAAGGAGACCGGGCGGATCACGCTGTATCACGGCTGGGAATCCGGCATGGACAACTCGCCGCGCTGGGACCGCGCCTACGAGAACGTGATCCCCGGCGATCTGCCGCCGTACGACCGCGAGGACGTGCGGGTGGTCGCCGATCCGACGCAGCGGCCCAGCGACCGCGAGTACGACCGCTACCTGTGGCTGGTCGAGCAGATGCGCCGCGCCGGATACGACGACTATCAGCTGGCCTCGACCATGAGCTTCGCGGTCGAGGACGTGTTCGTCACCGGGATCTTCGCGCTGGCCTGCGAGGTGCTCGCGAATATCGGCGAGGAGTACAAGCAGCCGCACGCCGACGTGCGCGACCTGTACGCGTGGGCCGATCGGTTCCGGGCCGGCGTGGTCGCGACCGCCGACGCCCGGACCGGCGCGGCCAGGGACTTCGACGTGCGGTTGCAGCGCTGGATCGGCACCGAGACGCTGTCCATGTTCGCGCCGCTGCTGTGCGGCGGGCTGCCCCGCGACACCGAACGCAGCCTGCTGCGCACGTTCGAGGGTCCGCGCTTCTGCGGGCATCCGGACCTGCGCTACGCGCTGCCGCCGTCCACCTCGCCGGTATCGCGCGACTTCCGCTCTCGCGAGTACTGGCGCGGGCCGGTGTGGCCGGTGATGAGCTGGCTGTTCTCCTGGGTGTTCGCCCGGCGCGGCTGGGCCGAGCGCTCGTTCATGCTGCGGGCCGAGGGCCTGCGCCAGGCCAGCGACGGCAGCTTCGCCGAGTACTACGAGCCGTTCACCGGGGAGCCGCTCGGCAGCATGCAGCAGTCGTGGACGGCGGCCTCGGTGCTCGATTGGCTCGGCTGAGCGCGGTCAGCGCGGGGTTCGGGTAAATATTGCGCAACTGCACCTTGTGCAACATTGGTCACAGGAAGATCAAATAGCTATCGTCGAACACCATGGACACCTCTCGATGGAGCTCGACCATCCGTCGCCGCGGCACGGCGCTCTCGCTGATCGCTCTTTCCGGCATCCTCGCGGCTAACCTCGCCGCCCGCGCGGAGGCCACACCGACGGGCCCGGACGTGTCGTCCTGGCAGCACATCGACGGACGGCTGATCGACTGGTTCGCGGTCAAGCGGTCCGGCCATTCCTTCGCCATGGTCAAGGCCACCGAGGGGATCAGCTACATCAACCCGTACTTCGTGGCGGACAGCCTGCTGATGCGCGCGGCCGGCGTCGCGCGCGGCACGTATCACTACGCCAGGCCGAACCTGCCGCCGGAACCGCAGGCCGCCATGTACGCCGCGGTGGTGCTCGGCCAGAACGGCGCGCTCGACCTGCCGCCGGTGCTCGACCTGGAGACCACCGGCGGGCTGCCGCCCGGTGCGCTGATCGACTGGACGCGGCGCTATCTGAACTCGGTGCAGGCGCTGACCGGACGGACCCCGATCGTCTACACCTATCCGAACTTCTGGAAGACGGCGATGGCCGACACCAACGAGTTCACCCGCTACCCGCTGTGGATCGCCGACTACCGCGGCAACGACGCACCCGAGGTGCCCGGCGGGTGGTCCACCTGGACGTTCTGGCAGACCACCGACAGCGGCGGCATCGACGGCATCGCGGGCAACACCGATTTGAACGTATACAGCGGCGCCCAAGGCGATTTCGCGCGCTTCGCCAATATGTGAGTTCCCCGGCGGCCGGTGACGCTACGTGCCGATCCGGCCGCCGTTCTTCTTCCACACCACCGCGACCGACGGCCGCGGCTGCGCGGTGCCGCCGTCCGGCCAGTGCGAGAGCGGGTTGTCCGGGGTGGCGTCGTCGGCCTCGCCGGGATGCTGCACACAGACCAGCACGCGGGACTCGGTGACCACCGGGCCGCAGGTCTCCGCGCCGCGCGGCACGGTCAGGAACTGTTTGGTGGCACCGCGATTCGCGCCGTCCAGCACCACGGAGAACAGGCCGTCGTTCGACTTGAGCGCGTTGCCGTCGGTGGAGATCCACAGGTTGCCGTAGGGGTCGAAGGCCAGGTTGTCCGGGCAGGAGATCGGGCTGACCTTCGTCTTGTCGAAGCCGGCGAAGTAGGTGTCGGCCGCGTTCGGATCGCCGCAGACCAGCAGCAGCGACCAGGTGAACGTGGTGCCCGCGTGCTGGTCGTCGAGCTCGAGGATCTGCCCGTTCTTGTTCAGGTTGCGCGGGTTCGCCTCGTCCGCGGCCGGTTTGCCGCTCGCGCCGCGGTTGTCGTTGTTGGTCAGCGCGACATACACCTTGCCGGTGTACGGGTTGGCCTCGAAGTCCTCCGGGCGGTCCATCTTGGTGGCGCCGACCTTGTCCGCGGCCAGCCGGGTGAACACCGCGACCTCCTCCGCGCTCATGCCGTCGACCAGCGACTTGCCCTTGCCGTCCAGCCCGGTCTCCAGCAGCGGAATCCATTGCCCCGTACCGGTGAAACCCTTGTCCGAGGGCTTCGCCCCGGTGCCGTCGATCTTGTCGCCGTGGTCGCCGGCCAACTTCGCCACGTACAGCGTGCCCGCGTCCAGGATGGTCAGGTTGTGTCGCATGCTCGACGCGCCGCCGCCCGACTGCACCTTGCGCGCGGACACGAATTTATACATGTAGTCGAACTTTTCGTCGTCGCCGGTGTAGGAGACGACCTCGCCGGCCTTGGTGACGTAAATGGTCGCGCCCTCGTGCTTGAGCCGGCCCATCGCGGTGTGCTTGATCGGCGTCGAGCCGGGATCCCACGGGTCGACCTCGACGACGTAGCCGAATCGGTTGGCCTCGTTGGGTTCCTGGGCCAGATCGAAGCGCTTGTCGGTGCGCTCCCACTGGTTGGGCGTCTTGCCGGCGGTGAAGCCGTAACGCTTGATCCGCGCCGCGGCAACGGATTCGGTCACCTTGTCGCCGTTGGCGAAGTAGCCGTTGAAGTTCTCCTCGCCGGAAAGCACGGTGCCCCAAGGGGTCACGCCGCCCGCGCAGTTGGCGAAGGTGCCGAGCACCTTGGTGCCGGTCGGGTCCGCGGCGGTCTTGACGAACTCGCTGCCCGCAGCCGGGCCGGTGAGCTTGAACTCGGTGGTCGCGGTGATCCGGCGGTTGTACTTGCCGAAGGCGGGGACCAGCTTGCCGGTGCCGGATTCGCCGTGCACCTCGACGACCGAAAGACCGTGTGCGGCCTGGGTGATCGCGTTCTGCTCGTCGGTCGGCGCGGCCTTGTCGTAACCGCGGAACATATGCGGGCCGGTGGTGTATTCGTGATTGACCACCAGCAGGAAGGCGTTGGCCTGGCCCTCGATCGGCAGCAGCGCGGCGAAGTCGTTGTTGAAGCCGAACTGCTTGGCCTGCGCTGCGGCCGATTGCCTGTCGAAGTCGAAGGCCGGGGCGTCGGCGAAAAGCGGGTCACCCCAGCGGATCACGACGGACTGCTCGTAGCCGTCCGGGATCACGATGGCGTCCTCTTTGTTCGGCGCGACCGCACCGAATTCGGTGCCGGTGCCGGGCGGACCGCTGGGCGAGGGACTGACCGAGCCCGCGTTCTCCACGTCGTCGCCACAGGCCGCCAGCACACTGCCCGCACCGACCGCGAGCACCGCCGCCGCGCCGCCTTTGAGCACACCGCGCCGATTCAGGGAACTGACGATGTCGCCGAAGTATTCACCGTTCGAGGTGTTCGGCACCTCATGGAAACAGGCGTTTGCGCATTTGTATTCGCAGGTCACCGAGGCACGTGCCGATTGGCCGTCGTGCTGCACGAAAAGAGCGAGGGGCTTGAGGCTCACGGCCGAACCGTAGACGATTCGGACAATACGGAAACGACAACCAGGTGAACAGCTGACCAATTAGGAAACCCTCAGTTGATCTGGCAATCCACTGGCACACAAGAATGCCGCGCTGTTCGAGAAGCTCGAATCAGCGCGGCATTCGGTGGGGCTAAGCATTCACCGCAAGGGCGATGACGACCTCGTGCTCGTTCTCCGGCAGATAGTGCACCCGCAGGATGCGGCCGACCTGCACCTGTCCGACGCTGCTCGGGGCGAGGAACTTCTCCACCCGAGTGCCGAAGGTGGACCCGTCGGGGCGGGTGACGACCAGGCCGAGTTCGATCTTGGAGTGACCGTCCCGGATCTCGCCGGGTACCGAAAGCGATTGCACCACGGCCTGAGTGGCGATGCCGCGCTCGGCGATGTCGAGCTTGTGCCGGGTGGTGATGCCCTTGCGGATCATCGACTCGTTCAGCGCCCGCTGCGCGGTGGCCGGGTCGCCGGACATGTCGACCTCGACCTTGTCGGTCCGGCCGGGCAGGTAGCGCACCGGCAGCACGACGCCGGGTTGCAGCAGGGCCAATTCGGTCAGCGGCACAATCATTTTCGCGGCGGCGGTGAAGTTCTTCCCGTCCACGCCCTCGACGCTGAATTCGATGCGGACCTGCGGTTGGTCGTTCACGGTCAGGCCGGTCTGCGCGAACGACCGGATGGTGCCGAGACCGACCAGGCCGTCCCGGAATTCGGCGCTGTTGCGGCCGGTGAAGGCCGCGACAATGCCCTCGCCGGTGACCGCGAAGACGATCGGGACCAGGGTGATCGCGGTGATCGGCAGTGCCATCTGCCAACCGACCCAGGCCATTTCGGCGGGCATGAATTCATTGGGACTGACGTAGGTGAGGCCGTGGAAGACGTAGTAGCCGATGGCCAGCACGGCGAGCGCGGCGGTGACCCAGCGGATGGATTTCATGATGTTCCTCGATGCTTCGAAAGACGGTGCCTGCGTTGTCGGCCCGCTCGAGCGAACTCGAGCGGGCCGCGGACAGTTCAGCCGCCGACGACGGTGGAGCAGGCGAAGGTGACGTCGAACTTGGACGACTTCGGGCCGGCCAGCGGGTTGGTCAGATCCGCGCTGACGCCCTCGCCGGTCACCTTGTAGGTGTTGCCGTCCTTGGTCAGCGTGGCCGAGCCGCCGGGCATCCCGTTGCCGAAACCGATCGCGTACGGCTGGCCGGCGTCGCCGCCCTTGGTGCCCGCGATGCCGACGGCCTGCACGGTGTCGGCGCCTGTGATGGTGGCGCTCACCGAGAGGTTGCCGTAGGCGGCGTTGGCGGTGTCGGTCAGCGCGAGCGCCAGCGTGCCGCCCTGCTTGGCGCAGGTGGTGGTGAACTTCGCGTCGAACGCCTTGCCGTCGACCGCGGCGGTCGACTTGCCCGACGGCGCGGAGCCGGTCTGCGGGGCGGCGGTGGCGGCCGAGGACTTGGGCGGGGTGCTGCTCGCGTTGTCGCTGCAACCGGTGACGAAGAAGGCAGCCGCGGCGGCTGAGGCGACGAGGGCGGCGGTGACGGACTTGGTGTTCATGGTTTCTCCTGTGTTCGCTGGCCCGGGGTGTCTGGGCCGATACGAGAAACCTAGGAACGGTTCGCGTCCTACCGATCCCAGGTTTTAGCCGGGTCGAATCGGACAAAAGTCCGTTAACCTGGTCGAATGCGACGACCGCGCGCCATGGTGCTCGACGAGGTGTGGCGCAAGCTCGACGGCGTGGAACCGCTCAGCGGTCCGCACGGCGGGCCGTTGCGCCGCACGGTGAAGCTGATCCTCGATCCGCTGGTGATCCGTCCGGTCCAGCACCCGGCGTGCGCGGGGCCGATCGTGACCGCCGACGGCGCGGTGCTGCTGGCCGCGCGGGTGCATGCCGCCGCGGACGTGCTGCGCGCGACGGCGGCCTGGTTCACCGTGCTCAAGCAGGTGCGACGGGCGTTGCGGATCACCGAGGGGCATCCGCAGGACCTGTACTTCCAGCGTTGCTTCGAGCTCGCGACCACGGCAGGGATGCCGGATCCGCCGCGGGACCGAGCCGTAGCGGAGGCGACGCTGCGCGACGTGCACGAGTACGCGGCGGGACGCACCACGCAGGCGCTGAAAGAGTATGTCGCCGAACGGACTCCGGAGCTGGCCGCGCTGGTCGAGGTCGCCTGGCGGCGGCGGCCGCTGACCGGGCCGGTGGGCGGTGATCACACCGGTGCGTTCGCCGAACTGCTCGACGATTGTGCCGCGGCACGATTGGCGCAGGGCCGGGACAATGGCCAGGAGGTGTGGGACCAGCTGATCGGCGCGCATGCGGGGACGCACGCGGGCATTCGACTGTGGCGGGCCGAAACCGGTTATTCCGCAGCCGAACTGGGCCTCACGACGCATCCGGTGCCGCAACCGCCCGCGGTCGGGGCGTCGGCCTCGAAATCCACGCTGGGACTGCCGTTCGATCGGACCGTGTACGAGCGGGTGTTCACGGCACTCCAAGCCTCCAGCGAACGCGCTGAGCTGCCGCCGATTCCGGAACTGGTGGCCACCGAGATCGCCCGGAGTTGTTCGCCGTGGGCGCTTTTGGACGAGACGCTCCGGTTGGCGGCGACGGCGGGCGTCGCGCTCGCGCACGGACTTTCACCGATCGGCGCGGCGGTTCGCCGACCCCATTCGGACCTCGGTGTGGCAGTTTTACCGGGTACACCGGCGACCACCGCGCACCGAGTCATCAACGGCCGCTGGCAGCGTGAGGCCTACGTGCTGCAAGCCCGGCGGCTGGCGGTGCACGCTGACCCCGAGTCGCCGCCGGCCGGGCCGCTGGCCGCGATCGCCGCCGAGTTGTGCACACCGTGGCGGCCGTACCTGCGACGACTGTGGGTCCGGCTGCACGGGCGCGATGTCCGGGAGTTCGCGGTGGACGACCCGGACGAACTGTGGGATCTGCTCGACGGTGTGGCGCGCTCGGTCATCCTCGATCACCGGACGCGGGTCAAACAGGCGCTGAGTGCGAGTGCGGCCGAATCGGATTCGACGGAATCGAGGGCGAGCTGATGAGCGGGACGGTGCGGATTCGGCGGGCGGCCGACGGGCTGTGGATCGTCGCGCCCGACGGCGCGCCGACCGTTCTCGACGGCACGGCGGCGATCGATGTGCTGGTGCTCGAGGCGGCGGGCGGGCATCTGACCTGGAGCCTGCTGGACGAACAGTCGATTCCGGCCGCGGTGATCGACAACGTGCAGCTCGCGCAGGAGTGGCTGTGGGCGGTCTACGGCGAGGAACTCGCGCTGGCGCTCGACGGCGGTGAAACCGGCGAGCTGGTCGCCGCGCCCGGGTTGCCGGAGCTGGTGGCCAGCGCGTGGCGGCTCGCTTACGCGCACTGGGCGGCGCGGTGGTGGCCCGCGTCGACCATCGATGACATTGCGCCGCTGGATGATCGGCTGCTATTGGATGAGATCGCCACGCTGGCCGAGGCCTGCGAGATGATCGTCGACGGCGCGGACGAGGCCCTCGATGTGGCCGCGCCGTACACCGTCGGCCTGCCGGACGGTCGTGGCCGTGCGGAGGATTACGCGCTCGCGGCCGGCTCCGGGGCGTCCGGGCCGCAGGGTGCGCTGGTGCTGGCCAGGGGCACCGGTGGCTGGGATTGGCGGCGCTGCCCGCCCGGACTGCTCGACGCATCGGAGCGCTCGGTCTCCTGGGAAGTGGTGCGCCGGGCGGGAATTACGACGGTCGTGGTGCGGGTGGTCGCCATGCCGCAGCGCAGCGTGCCGTCTCATCTGCATCCACAGGTACTGGTGCATACGGCCGCGGGCTCCGCCAAGGCGACACTGGCGCTGGACGGTGACGTGTGGACCGCCGAGGTGGCAGCGCCGGACGGCGCGGAATCCACTGTGTCCGTTGAGGTTTACGTGCCCGGTGTCGGTGACGCCGAGCGCAGCGACCCGGTAGTTCGACAACAGCTTCGCGACCTGGCCGTCGCCCGCCTGCGCCAGGCCGCCGACCCTACCGACGACGCACCCCTGCTCACCGAAATCGCCGCCGCCGCTTCGGATTCGGATTTCTGACATGACCGACGAAACACCTGATGAAGGCCGCGCCCGCCTCGCCGCGGGGGCCGACGCGTACACCCGCGGCGATACCGCCGGCGCGCTGCGCATCTTCGAGGACGCCGCCCGCACCACCACCGGCGACGTCCGCATCGGCGCCATCGTCAACGCGGCGAGCATGGCGGATGAACTCGGCGATCACGCCAGATCGCTGAGCCTGTACCGCGAAGCGCTGGCCGCCATGCCCGAGGATGCGCCGAAGCTGCGGCCGAACGCGCTGGTCAACATGTCCCAAGCCTTACAGCATCTCGGCGAACTGGACGAAGCCCAAGCCGCATTGGAGCAGGCGCGGGAGTTACTCACCGACGCCACCGACCAGGGCGTACTCCGGGTGGCCTGCCTGCTGTCCTTGACCGCCGTCGCCCTGCACCGGCAGAACTGGGCGTACGCCGCCGAGCTCGCCACCGAATCCCTCGACGCGGCTTGGTGTTTCGCACCGCAACTGGCCGGCCATCCGCTGATGAACCTGGCCGCAACCTATTTCGAGACCGGACGCCGCGACCTCGCCGTCGACTTCGCCCGGCAGGCGATGGCCGCGTTCGAGTCGGCGGGCGACCGCAACGCCGTCGCCGAGACCCAGCAGAACCTCGCCACCATGCTGGTCCGCACCGACCGTTTCGACGAGGCGGAAGCGCCGCTGCACGCCAGCCAGCAGTACTTCGAGCAGGCCGGGCTCGGCTATCGCGCCGGAATCGGGCTCAAGACCATGGCTTTCCTCGCCGAGGGCCGCGACGATCTCGCGCAGGCGCAGGAGCTCTACGGCCGCAGCCTGGCCTACTTCGTCGAATCCGGCGCGGTGCTCGACGCCGCCGACCTGCGCATGCGCCTGTCCACCGTGGCGTTCAAGAGCGGCCGGTTCGAGGAGTGCGAGGCGTTGCTCGCCGAGGCGTTCGGCGCGTACGCCGAGCGTGGCCTCGGCCTGCACTGTGCCCAGCTCGACTACTGGCACGCGTCGCTGCTCGAAGGCGCCGTCGACGACTCCCCCGAGCTGCTCGCCCAGGCGGTCGGCATCGCCGTGCCGGCCGCGCTCGCCATCGACGCCGTGCGCTACACCCTGCCCAACGGCAACCAGCGCGATCAATGGAACCGCCAGATCGCAGACCCCGCCATGCGATTGGCCTTCCGCTTCGCCTACCTGGCCGGGGACGGGCTGCTGCTCGCCGACCTGATCGAAACACAGTGCGCGGGAACCACCTTGAATATCGACCGATCCGACGACGGCCGTGCCGTCCGGTTACCCCTCGAACTCCTCGATCCCCCAGCCGATCTCGCCGAGCACCCGGGCGCCGCCGCGCTCCAGCTCGGCGCGGCGCTCGCCGAGGTCGCCGCCGGCGCGGGACTGCCGGTCTCGCCGCCGCCCCGCCTGGAACTGGCCGCTGAAGGCCGAATCGCCTTGGCTCCCTACATCGCCGCCGCCGAGCAACGCTACGGCCGGGTGATCCGAGACGACCGGGTGCTGACGGTATGACGCAAGAACAACCGACCGTCCTGGTGCGCATGGCGGATGCGGGCGATGTGTACATGTCCTGGCGCTGGGTCGGCGACACCGCGCCGCGCGGTGCCGCCATGCTGCCGGGTGAACCGGTGCTGGAGGCGGTGCAGCGACTGTCGGACGCCCTGCCGCATCCCGCCGAGCCGGGTGGTCTCGAACGTGCCATGACCACCGGGGCTTTCGCCGACCTCCATGCCGAGTACCTTGTCGCCCAGGCGCTTTCCCGCGCGCTGCTGCCGCAAGCTCTGGCCGTGCAGCTCTATGAGCTGTCTCAACGCGGCATCCGACCGCACATCCGGCTACAGCCGTCGCCGCGAGTCGCCCGGGTCCCGTGGGAGATCCTCGCCCCCGGACCGGAAGTCCGGCTGATCGACATCGCCGACGTCAGCCTGCTGGCACCGGCCAGCATCGTGCACGCGCCAGGCCGCGTCGCCCGCACCTGGACCGCGTCGCACGGCGGACCCGTTGTCGCCGTGCTGGATCCGCGCATCCCCGGCTTCCGCGCCGACTCGATCCTCGGCTCGGTGCTCGGCCGCATGCCCGCGGATGCCCCACTCACCCAACGGATCGCCGACTACGCGGCGCAGGACCGTCTACTCCCCGCGGTAGTCGACCCGACGGAGGCCTTCCGCCGGACCGATATCGACCGCACCTGGTTGAGCAAGGCCTTGCGCGACGGCGCGAGCCGCCTGATCTACGTCGGCCACGTGACCGCCGCACCGCCCGAATCCGGCCAGAGCGAGGCCGCCGAACTCCACCTCGCCTGCACCGCGGACGCGCTCGGTTTCGCCGTCCCGCACCGCACCCATCGCCCGTTGTCCGCCAAGGACTTCCTGCTCGGCACCCACACCCTGGCCCCGGAACCCGCTGACGGCCAGGACCTTTGGCCCATCCCCAGCCGCGTCGCCCTGATCGCCTGCGAGAGCGGCGGCGACATGCGCTTCACCGAGGCGCTCGGACTGACCGCGGCGATGATCAACGGCGGCGCCGAGCTGGTGACCGCCAGCCGCTGGCCACTGCCCACCGACCTCGCCTTCCACCGCATCGCGGGCGCGCCGGACGCGGCGCACCCGCTACAGCAGGCCATCTGCGCGATCGACGCGGCACACGAGCAACCGGACCCGGTCGCGGCGCTCGCCGAATGGCAGCGCGCGCGACTGCACGCCTGGCGCACCGAACGCACCATCGAGCATTCGCCGCTGCTGTGGTCGGCGTTCGCCACCGTGCGCACCTGAGTCAGCCGCGCAGCCCGCGGTCCACCGTCGGATGCACGCCGAGGACGTCGAGCATCTCCGAGATGGACATGGCGCGGAACTCGGTCGCGCCCGCGTAGCCGGGGCGGGCGGCGTCGGCCAGTTCGGCGTACAGGTGCAGGCGGTCGTAGTCGGCCATCGACATGATGACCGCCACCTCGGTGCCGTCGTCGGTGATGACGGCGTCTTCACCGGTCGCTATGACATCGCGGACGACGGCGGTGATGTCCGCGGACAGCTCGTGCAGATTGCGCGTGTTCGTGTTGGGCATGCTCCGCATTCGGAGCCGTATGCCTATTTGGATCGGCCCGTCACCTTCTTGTTAGCGAGACGACCGGAATTGTGCGGTCGGTTTTGGTTTCGTGGTCGGCGAAAAACGGATACGCCAGCTTCAACATGGTCCACATGTGGTCGCGTTCGGCGCCCGCGATCGGGGTGGCGACGGCGTCGAAGGTCTCGTCGCCGACCTCGACGATGACTGCGGGGTTGCGGACCAGGTTCTGATACCAGTCCGGATGCGTGGGTGCGCCGATGTTTGACGCGATGACCAGCAGACGGTCGCCGTCGAGGTGGAACATCATCGGCGTCGTATGGGGTTTGCCGCTATTGCGGCCGGTGGTGGTGAGCAGCAGCAGCTTCTCCCGGTGCATGCCCTCGATCTCGCCACCCGCGCGGAATTGGTCGATGGTTTTGCGGTTGATTTCTTTGACGTCCATGAACTCGCCTCCGGTGCCTAGACCCTGCTGTCCACAATTCACCCCGGCGGGCGCTGTGTCACGGGAACGGCGACGTTATGTGCGGTGCGCGAGCAGGTGCTGCATGATCAGCCGGGTCAATTCCTCGGGCGCCTGCTCGGGGATCCAATGCGACACTTCCTCGAGCATTTCGAATCGATAGGGTCCGGTCACGTGCTTCGCGGTGGCCAGCGCCGCGGTGGAGCCGACGGTGCTGTCCTCGGTGCTCCATACGTACAGCGTCGGCACCGTCACCGGGCCGGTCGGCCCGGACAGGTGCATCGCCCGGTACCAGTTCAGCGCCGCGGTCAGCGCCGCCGGCTGGGAAAGCCGGTGCACGTAGTCGTCGATGCGCTCCTCCGGAATCTTCCATTCGAAGATCTTCCGCAGCCCGGCGCCGTTGTCCATGAGCAGCGCGCGCTCCGCCACCCGCGGCTTGCGCAGCAGCGAAAAGTATTGCGACCGTTGGGCCTGATCCTCGTCCTCGGTCATCGCCCGCAGGAATGCGGCGGGATGCGGCAGCGACACCGCGGTCAAACTGCGGATCCGTTCGGGCATCTCCGCCGCTGCCGCCCACCCGACATAAGCACCCCAGTCGTGTCCGACCAGATCGAAGCGCTGCCAACCCAATTCGTCGGCCAGCGCGGCGACATCGCCGACCAGGTCGGCGAGCCGATAGTCGGCGACCTGCTCCGGTCGCACACCGGGCGAGTAACCCCGCTGATCAGGCGCTACGACATGGCACCCACCGCCACCGAGCGCGTGCAGCTGGAACTCCCACTCGATGGCCGCCTCCGGAAAGCCGTGCAGCAGCATGACTTCCCGTCCCCCGGCGTCCCCGCTGGACAGCGCGTCGAACGTACCGGCAGCGGTAGGAATCTCGATGGCCTCGATCACGGGGTCGACTCTAGAACCTCACACCGACCTCAGTGCTCGTCGTAGTGCCCGTCGTGGGCGGCGTGGCGGTGGCCGTCGTGCACATAGTCGACGTGATCGCCGTGCTGGACGGTGTCGTGGCCGCAGCCTTCGCCGTGCTCGTGCGCGTGGTCGGTGTGCTCGGCGTGGCCGGTCGGCTCGCACTCGTCGTAGTGGCCGTCGTGCTCGCGGTGCAGGTGGCCGTCGTGTGCGTAGTCGACGTGATCGCCGTGCTCGATCACCGCGTGCCCGCAACCCGGGCCGTGCGCGTGGTCGTGCTCGGTGTGCTGCATATGTGCCGTTGTCATCAGATCTCCCTCTTTCCAAGCGTGGACAGATGGATATGTGAGCGCAGACACATTAGCAGATGCGCATCCGTGCAGTTAACCAGGGGTGCGCTAGAGCACCTGGGAAAGGAAGCGTTGCAGGCGCGGCGTCTCGGCGTTGTCGAACAACGCGTCCGGCGTGCCGGTCTCCACGACTTGGCCCTCGTCCATGAAGACCACGCTGTCGGAGACCGTGCGGGCGAAGCCCATCTCGTGGGTCACCACGATCATCGACATGCCGCCGGAGGCGAGGTCGGCCATCAGCGCGAGCACGCCCTTGACCAGCTCCGGGTCCAGCGCCGAGGTGGCCTCGTCGAAGAACATGACCTCCGGCTTCATCGCCAGGGCGCGGGCGATCGCGACCCGCTGCTGCTGGCCGCCGGACAGGTTGGCTGGGCGGGAGTCGAGCTTGTCGGACAGCCCGACGATCTCCAGTTGCTCCGCCGCGACGGCGCGGGCTTCGTCCTTGGACAGTCCGCGCAGCTTGCGCGGGCCGAGCGAGACGTTGTCCGCGACCGTCTTGTGCGGGAACAGGTTGAAGTGCTGGAACACCATGCCGATGCGCTGGCGCAGCTTGTCCGGGTCCTCGGTGAGCACCGATTTGCCGTCCAGCAGCACATCGCCCTGGTCCGGCTCGTGCAGCCGGTTCAGCACGCGCAGCAGCGTCGACTTGCCCGAGCCGGACGGGCCGATCACCGTGGTGGTCTTGCCCGCGTCGACGTGGATGTCGATGCCGCGCAGCACGTGGTTGTGCCCGAGCGTCAAATGCAGTCCGGTACCGGTGAGGGAGGCACTCATCTATCCGCGCCCTTCCGTGATCGTGGCGGCCTCGACCGGGTCGATCGGGCGGTCCGGCCGTCCGGTGCGCATGCGTCGGTCGATGTAGTTCACCAGGTGGGTGAGCGGGATGGTCAACAGCAGGTAGACCAGGCCGGCCGCCACCAGCGGGGAGAGGTTGCCGGTCTGCGCGTTCAGGTCGCGGCCGACCGCGAACAGCTCGCGCTGGGTGGCCAGCAGGCCGAGGAAGTAGATCAGCGACGAGTCCTTGATCAGCGCGATGAACTGGTTCATCAGCGCGGGCAGCACCCGCCGGACGCCCTGCGGGATCACCACCAGCGTCATTGCCTGCCGGTAGCCGAAGCCGATGGCGCGGGCCGCCTCCAGCTGCCCGGCTTCCACGGACTGGATGCCGGAACGGAAGATCTCGCCGATGTAGGCCGAGGCCAGCAATGCCAGCGCTACCGCGCCGAGCCAGTACGGATTGCTGCCGGTCACGTTGCGGACCACCGGGCCGATGCCGAGACCGATCAGCAGGATGATCACCACGGCGGGCAGGCCACGGAAGATGTCGGTGTAGACCCGGGCGGGCCAGCGCAGCCAGCGGGTCCTGGCGATGCCTGCCACCGCGAGCAGCATGCCGAGGACGGTGCCGAGGACGCCCGAAACCACCGCCAGGATCAGGGTATTCGGCAGGCCGGTCTTGAACAGGTCGGGAAAGGCCTTGCGGTACAACGACCAGTCGAAGAACGTGTCCTTCAGCTGTTGCAGCGTGGATTTCGGCGCGACCACCGTGGCGTCGGCCGGTTTACGTTCCGCGGCAAGGGCGGCGAAGTCCGGCAGCTCGGGCAGCGGCGCCGCCTTGGAGCCCGGCTTCCAGCCCGGCGGCAACTGCCGGGGCACCCAGTCGCTGTAGAGCTTGGCGTAGGTGCCGTCCGCGATGACCGCGTCCAGGCCGCTGTTGAGCGCATCGGTGAGCGGCTGGTTGTTCTTCGAGACCGCCCAGCCGACGAAGTTGTCCAGGCTGAAGGTGTTCTGCACCACCGCGGTTCCGTCGCCCGGCTTGATCGCGCCCTCGGCCTGCGCCGACGGGGCGACCCAGGCGTCGACCTGGCCGGACTTGAGGTTGGCGTAGGCGGTGTTGTAGTCGGGGAACTTCACCGGATCCAGGTGCAGCGTGTTGACCACGTACTCGTCCTGCACCGTGCCCTGCACGACGGCGATCCGGGTGCCCCGGTTCAGATCGGAAAAGCCCTTGATGCCACCGGAATTCGGCGCGACGAGGGAGAAGTAGCCGAAGTCGTAGCCGTTGGTGAAGCCGACCAGCTGCCTGCGCGCGTCGGTGGTGGTGATGCTGGACGAGCCGACGTCGAAGCGGTTGCCCGCGACCTGGGCGAGCAGGCCGGCGAACTCGGTGCCCGAGAACTCCACCTGCAGACCGAGTTTGGCGGCGATGGCCGTCAGCAGCTCGTTGTCGAAGCCGGTGAAGCTGCCCGCGCCGTTCACGCAGATGCTCGGCGGCGCGTCCGACAGGGTGCCGACGCTGAGCTTGCCCGGCGTGATCAGCCCGAGCTTCGAGGTGTCGATCGAGGACACCGGCGCGGTGCTCGCCGTCGTGTACTTGTCCGTCCCCGCGGACTGCGCGGACGCCAGGTTCGTCGGCGCGGCCGAGGCCGCGCTCACCCCCGGCGGGGAACACAGGTTGCGTTCCGAGGACGCTTCATCGGAGCCGGAACCACACGCCGTGGCCGCGAGACCGACAGCAAGCAATATCACGGCGATCAACGCACGAGACCGCACAGCGGGCAGACCAGCCATGATGAAGAACCCTAGCCGCGCCGCAAGTGTTAACCCGCAGCTACCCCGCCCGCGTGTGCGCCGTCACCTGGCCCGTGCCGATGCGGACCAGGACCGACAGAGTTCGGATCAGTGTGATCCGAATTCGACCCGCGCCGCGGCGACCGGCACCGCAATCCGGGGCCGGACCGGCGAGCCGTGGTTCAGGCGAGCCCGCTGACCGGCTCCGGGTTCACCTCGTCGCGCCAGCGGATGGCCCGCTCGACCTCGCTGAGGTCGTAGTCGGGACCGCTGACGCCGATGGTGAACAGCGAGACGCCGGCCTCGACGAAGGTCGGGGCCTGGTCGAGGCCGGGCCAGTGCACCGAACGTTCGATCCGCGACTGGTCGCTGCCGACGGCGGCGCAGTGCTCGGCGAGCACCTTGTTCTTGTGCGCGAGCGCGTCCAGGTCGGCGAAGGTGTGCCACAGGTCGGCGTACTCGGCGACCAGGCGCAGCGTCTTCTTCTCGCCGCCGCCGCCGATCAGGATCGGGATCTCCCGGGTCGGCTGCGGGTTCAGCTGCTTCAGGCGGGCGCTGAGCCGGGCCAGGTTGTCCTTCAACAGGGCGAGCCGGGAGCCGGCCGTGCCGAACTCGTAGCCGTACTCGTCGTAATCCTTCTCGAACCAGCCCGCGCCGAGGCCGAGGATGAGCCGGCCGTCGCTGATGTGGTCCACAGTGCGCGCCATGTCGGCGAGCAGATCCGGGTTGCGGTAGCCGCCGCCGGTGACCAGCGCGCCGATCTGCACCCGCTCGGTCTGTTCGGCGAACGCGCCGAGCATGGTCCAGCATTCGAAGTGGGCGCCGTCGGGGTCGCCGGTGAGCGGGTAGAAGTGGTCCCAGTTGAAGACGACGTCGACACCCGCGTCCTCGGCCCGCAGGACGGCGTCCCGGATGAGCCCGTAGTTCGGGGCGTGCTGCGGCTGGATCTGAACTCCGATACGAACCGATCGGGTCATCGAATGCTCCTCGTCGTCCGGATTGGTCCCCCGATCGAGGCTACCGGCGTGGGCGAGGTCCGGCCCGGCGAATCGGCACCGGTCCACCGAACGGCTTCGCGCGCGAACTCGAGCATTTCGAGCGCGAATCGAGCAGACATAGTAATGTCGCCGGTCAACCCTTACTCGGATCGTCCGGCACGTTCCTGCCGGTGATGGGATGTGATTTTGTCATGGCCACGGTGACCTTCGACCGCGCTACCCGGCTCTACCCTGGATCCACCAAACCTGCTGTCGACCAGTTGAATCTGGAGATCGAAGACGGCGAATTCCTCGTTCTCGTCGGCCCCTCGGGCTGCGGTAAATCGACCTCGCTGCGCATGCTGGCTGGCCTGGAGGACGTCAGCGACGGGCGCATCCTGATCGGCTCGAACGATGTGACGCACGCCGAGCCCAAGGAACGCGACATCGCGATGGTGTTCCAGAACTACGCGCTCTACCCGCACATGACCGTCGCCGAGAACATGGGCTTCGCGCTGAAACTGGCCAAGGTGGCCAAGTCCGAGACGCAGAAGCGGGTGCTGGAGGCGGCCAAGCTGCTGGACCTGGAGCCGTACCTGGATCGCAAGCCGAAGGCGCTGTCCGGCGGTCAGCGTCAGCGCGTCGCGATGGGCCGGGCGATCGTGCGCCAGCCGCAGGTGTTCCTCATGGACGAGCCGCTGTCCAACCTGGACGCCAAACTGCGCGTGCAGACCCGCACCCAGATCGCGCAGTTGCAGCGCAGGCTCGGCACCACCACCGTGTACGTCACCCACGACCAGGTCGAGGCGATGACCATGGGCGATCGGGTCGCGGTGCTCAAAGACGGTCTGCTGCAACAGTGTGCGACGCCGCGCGACCTGTACCAGGACCCGGTCAACGTGTTCGTGGCCGGCTTCATGGGCTCGCCCGCGATGAACCTGTTCACCCTGCCGGTGGCCGACGGTTCGGTCTCGCTCGGCGGGCACGTGCTGCCGCTGCCGCGCTCGGTCATCGACTCGGCCGAGGGTTCGGTGTCGGTCGGCATCCGCCCCGAGCACTTCGAGCTCGGCAGCGGCACCGGCGCGGGCATCGAGATGGAGGTCGATGTGGTCGAGGAGCTCGGCTCCGACGCCTACATCTACGGTCGCACCACCTCCGAGGGCCAAACAATCGTCGCCCGCGCGGATTGGCGCAACCCGCCCGCCAAGGGCACCCGGGTCAGCCTGTCCACCGATCCGCAGCACACCTACTTCTTCTCCGCCAAGGATGGGCGTCGCCTGCACTGATTCATTCAGTCACCACGAGCCCGGTCCCCGCGGACCGGGCTCGTTCGTGTCTCGGGACCCGCGCCTTGATCAGCGCGCCAGCCACCCGGCGAAGCACCGAGTCAGCAACGGCATGATTCCCCACACCATTGCGGCCACCGCCACCGGCACAATGCACGCCAATCGCAACGGTGTCGGAAGCGGCTCCAGCAGCGGAGCCGTCACCGTCACCAGGACGGTCAGCATCGGGTAGAGACCGGCCAAGGTCAGCAGCCAGAACTTCCATTTCGCCGGGTGCGCGTTGCCCGTCGTCCCCTCGACGCGATCCGCCGACGGACCATGCGCGGCTGCCGCCTCGACAACCGCAATTTCCTTGGTAACCAACACTTTCCGCTCCCAACTTCTGCGCTGCGGTAATCCGCCGTCACAGAGAAGACGAGGCAGCCCTCGCACCTGTGACATCGGTGGTGATCCGGCCGCGGTCAGCGGCGGGTGAGTTCGATGCCGAGCACGTCGCGGATGTAGATCTCCAAGAAGGCCGGGAGATGCGGGTTTGCCGCGATCCGGTCGAAGACCTCCGCGAACCGCGGGTCGGGGGTTTCGGTCAGGTGCACGATCCGCCAGGTGTTCAGCGGTCGTTCCTCGGTGCCCGCGGCTCCGTGTTCGACGTGGAAAATCGGCTGTTCCGTTCCCGCGTACAAGATTTCACTATCGGAACCGGGCAATTCGGCGGCACCGATGAACGTGACCACCTGGTTCGCCTGATCGAGATGGGTCTGCTCGAGGACCAGGCCGTCCGTTTCCGGACGCAGCCACAGGCGCTGCCTGGATTTCCGCACGAAAACATCCCCCTCGCCCCAGGATTCCGCGCCGCCCGTGACGACGTACGGGATGTAGATGTCGGGGCGGCGGGCCTTCCGAGTCTCCATGTCCCACAGCATGGTTCGGCTGAATACCAGCGGCCTCGCCAGCTCGTACCGATCGGCGAGCACCTGATTGACATCGAGCGGCGGCAGCTCGTAGGTCGTGTTCGCCGGGTCCTCCCACGCCGCACGGAAGATCTTCTTGTGGTCGACGGTATCCATGTCCATCTCCAACTCTGTCGCACCGGCTCCGATCAATCCCGACCCGAGGAGCCACTATGAAATTTATAGTGACTACCAACTCTCGAGTCAATACCTGATCCGTGTTACCGTCGAAAAATGGATGAAGCAGCGGTGGCACACCCCGACCTGCGACCAGGTTTCTGCACGAGCTACCACCGCGGCGTAGAGCTGATCGGCAAACGCTGGAACGGCGTCATCCTGCGCGAATTACTTCTCGGCGCAAAACATTTCGTCCAAATCCGACGAGCCATCCCCGACCTCACCGACAGCATGCTCTCGACCCGCCTCCGCGAACTCGAATCCGCGGGCATCATCTCCCGCACCGTCTACGACGAGACCCCCGTCTGCGTCGAATACCAGCTCACCGACATGGGCCGCGACCTACAGGAAGCAGTCGCCGCCCTCAGCCGCTGGGCCAACCGATGGTTCCCCGAAGAGGACGAGCCCCTGCCCGAAGCCTGAGCACGTCGGCGCAGCGCCTGGGTCAGTCGACGAACTTCGTTCCAGCATGACTGGCCACATGCACCTCGACGACCTCATCCGAATCGCCGTGGTAGGTCGAATCAATCCACTCCCAAAGAGCCGACTCCACCTCCCGCAGCACCGATTCCGGAATATCGGTCGCAGATTGCACCTGCAACAGGAAGTACCCCCGATCCGCAGGATCCTCCCCCGGATGCTGCGCAGCCCAACTCAGGTGCATCTCATAGTCGGCCTCGGCCTCCTGCGCGAACTCGATCCGCGCATCGCCGAACTCCGCGAACGTCGCAACCTCACTCACCAACGCAGAGCGGACGGCGTCCGCCTCCACAGGCGTGCAGTACAGCTGAAAAACCAGATGGCTACTCATGCTCGTAACATCCTCTCGCTACAGGGTGCGGCAGTGCCGCTTGTGGTAACCGTCCGGCATGATTCGATCGACTTCCTGGTCGGCCGCCTTCTCTGCGTCCTTCTTGTTGTAAGCCGAGCCCGACGCCCGAATCTTCTCTTCCGAGTGTCCATTGGCAGGTGTCCCATTCTTGACCTTGTCGCACTGTCGGGTCACCGTGATCTTCTTCGGAGCCTCCTGTAGCGGCGAAACCCCCACCAGCACAAGTCGACTCAACGTAGCGTCCCCCGCCTGCACCGAATGACCCGGTGCGGCAGCTGCCACCGACCCACCTGCGATACCCACAATCATCGGCGCAGCAAGCAAGCCGGCAATCATCGACACGCGTCGCGTATTCCTCATCAGCATCCCCCTATTTCGTCCTCCATCAAGGCTTTACCCTTGCCGGAGACAGGCTTCCTCATGTCCCGACGGCATTCGAACTCGCTCACTCTCGCGAGAGATGGTCCGAAGTTGTTGTCCGTCAATAGTGTTGGACGGCGCGGCAGCCGAAACGGTTCCATCGAACGGTGGACTCTCGACGCGATCTAGATCACAGATGCCGCCATGCGCCCGTGGCACTCCGATCAGGGTCAGCGTTCAGTGCTGTGCGCACGGGTGCGGCGGGTGGCGAGGTAGGCGTCGTTGACGCGGATGGCTAGTTGTTCGAGGGGGATTTCGTGGCCGGCGTCGCTGCGGACTTGGACTCGGACGGGGGAGCCGGTGGCATGGTCTCGCAGGAGGAGTGGGGGTGGGCCGGGTTGGAGGTAGGTGTCGCCCCATTGCATGAGGGCCAGGACTACGGGGAGTAGGTCGCGGCCCATGGGGGTGAGGATGTATTCGTTGCGGGTGCGTTTGCCCTGCTCCTGGTAGGGCTGCTTGGTGAGCAGGCCGGCTTCGGTGAGTTTGCGGAGCTGGGTGGCGGCCGCGGCGTCGGTGATGCCGACGCGCTGGGCGAAGCCGTCGAAGCGGGTGGTGCCGTAGTAGGCCTCGCGCAGGATGAGCACGGCCGAGCGGGTGCCGACGAGTTCGATCGCCTTGGCGATCGAGCAATCCGTGGGCTGCCACGAGCTCAGATCGGCCAACGGTCCTTCCATCACTGCTGCCATGACCGACATCATAGCCTTGCTGACTTGCCTCGACTATTGCCAGGTGTAACCTGACTATGTGTTGATAGAGCCAGGCAAGGCCGCCCGGTTCTCGGTCCGAGAGGAAGCACGATGAGAGACGCGGTAATTGTCGAAGCGGTCCGCACCCCGATCGGCAAGGGCAAGCCGAACGGCGCGCTGCACGACGTGAACGCGGTGGACCTGCTCGCGCACAGCCTGCGCGAAGTGGTGACCCGCAGCGGCATCGATCCGGTGCTGATCGACGACGTGATCGGTGGCATCGTCACCCAGGTCGGCGAGCAGGGCGCGAACATGACCCGGCGGGCGGCACTGGCCGCCGGATATCCCGAATCCGTCCCCGCGACCACGGTGGACCGGCAGTGCGGCAGCAGCCAGCAGGCCATCCACTTCGCCGCCCAGGGCGTGATCTCCGGGGCCTACGACATCGTCGTGGCCGCCGGTGTCGAATCGATGGGGCGGATCCCCATGGGCGCCAACCTGATCGGCTCCGCGGATGTCTCCGGCGTCGGTTTCGCCGCGCGTTACCCGGAAGGCCTGGTGCCGCAAGGGATCAGCGCCGAACTGATCGCCGCCAAGTGGGGACTGACCCGTACCCAACTCGACGAGTTCGCGCTCGGCAGCCACGAAAAGGCCGCGCTGGCAACGAAAAACGGCCTGTTCGCCGGCGAACTCGCGCCGATCAACGGGCTGAGCACCGACGAGGGCATCCGCGTCGGCAGCACCCTCGACACCCTGGCCAAGCTGCGCCCCGCCTACTACGACGAGGCGATGGCCGCTCGCTTCCCGCAGATCGGCTGGGAGATCACCGCGGCCAGCGCGAGCCAGGTCAGCGACGGCAGCGCCGCGGTGTTGATCATGACCGGCGAGCGGGCGAAGGAACTCGGGCTGAAGCCGCTGGCTCGACTGCACAGCTTCGCCGTGGTCGGCGACGACCCGCTGCTGATGCTCACCGCCGTGATCCCGGCGACCCGAAAGGTGTTGCAGCGCGCGGGACTCCAGATTTCCGACATCGATCTGTTCGAGGTGAACGAGGCGTTCTCGCCGGTCGTGCTCGCCTGGGCACAGGAGACCGGCGCCGATCTCGGCAAGGTGAACGTCAACGGCGGCGCGATCGCCATCGGTCACCCGCTCGGCGCCTCCGGCTCCCGCCTGGCCACCACGCTGGTGCACGCGATGCAGGACCGCGGCGCCCGCTACGGACTGCAAACCATGTGTGAGGCAGGCGGTTTGTCGAACGCGATGATCCTCGAACGCCTCTGATCCGCGCCGACGCGGTGCCCATCCCCGGTGGGTACCGCGTCAGATCGCGGCGAGCACCAGCGCGACCAGGAATCCCGCAACCCACGATTCGATGATCAACGGCACCGCGATCAGCGGCGTCCAGGCGATCGGCCTGCGCGCCCGCGCCTTGCGCACCATCACCGTGACCGCCCAGATCACCGACCCCGCAATCCCGCCCCAGCCGACCACCTGCGCCACCGACAGATAGCGCCACGCTCCACCATCCGCGTCATCGTCCGCGACCACCTCGTACAACGGCACGAAAGACGCGATGAACCAGGCGAACCCGACCGTGATCAGCGAACCGATCACCGCGCGAACGAGGTTCGGAACCCGCTCCGCTTGCTCCCACGCCATACCCCAGGATTACCCGCCCGGAAACGCTTCGCACCCCGACGCGCGCACTGCCGCGAGTTCATTGACGATTCCCTGCGCAGCGGCACGATTCGAAGCGGGCTCATGGGGTCGCGTAGACCTGGGAGGCGAGGGCGACGCCGCCGGCGAACGAGCCGACGATGAGAAGTGCGGCCAGGACCGGCCAGTACCACATGTACCAGCGCTTCAGGCCGGCCACGATGATCATTATCAGCGAGCCGACCAGGGCGATTGCGGTGCCGCCCCAGGACACGATGAAGGCGGCGCCGAGGTAGCTGTCGTTGCAGTTGTTCGTGCCGCACGCGTCGGCGGCGAAGGCGAAGAAGACGGTGGCGTAGGCGGCGAGCATGCCGAGCACCGCCGCGCCGGAGTACAGCACGATGGTGAGGACCAGGTCCCAGGTCCGCTGCGGCGGCTGCTGCGGGTGCCGCCGCACCGGCGGCTGGGACTGCGGCGAAGGGGGCTGCGGCCACTCCGGTTGTTGCGCGTGCGGTTGCTGCGGCTGCGGCGAGGGCGGCTGCTGCGGCGGGGACTGCTCCCACCATTGCGACTGCTGCGACCATTGGTGCTGCGCTGTCGGGTAGGTCATGCACTCAGCTTCGCCGTCGATCCATGGCCGCGGGTCCGCAAAACTACTCAGACCGGATGGGGAGAATTCCCGGACAGTGGCGCAAACCCCTGGTCAAGTGAACCGATCCGAACCAGGTAGCGCCGGTTAAGCTGGCGGCGATGACCGATCACGTTGTTGAGAGCATCGTCTACGCGATCCCGATGCGCACCCGATTCCGTGGCATCACCGTGCGCGAGGGGATGCTGATCCGGGGTCCGCTGGGGTGGGGGGACTTCTGTCCGTTCACCGAGTACGACGACCGGGAGGCGGCCGGGTGGCTGGCCACCGCGCTGGAGCAGGTGACGGTGGGCTGGCCGGAGCCGGTGCGGGAGCGGATTCCGATCAACTGCACGGTGCCCGCGGTCGATCCGGAGCGGGCGCACGCGATCGTCGCGGGGTCGGGATGCGGGACCGCCAAGGTGAAGATCGCCGATCATCCCGATTCGCTGGCGGAGGATCTCGCCAGGGTGGAGGCGGTGCGGGACGCGCTCGGACCGAGTGGGGCCGTCCGGGTGGACGCCAACGCGGTCTGGGATGTGGAGACCGCGGTCGCGCACATCAGCCGAATCGATAAGGCGGCAGGCGGTTTGGAGTATGTCGAGCAGCCTTGCCGGACGATCGAGGAGCTGGCCGCGGTTCGCCGGCGCGTGGACGTGCGCATCGCCGCCGACGAATCCATCCGGCGGGCCGAGGATCCGATGCGGGTCGCGGTCGCGGGGGCCGCCGATATCGCGGTGCTGAAATGCACTCCGCTGGGCGGAGTTCGCCGCGCATTGCAGGTGGCCGAGGCCGCCGGTCTCCCCTGCGTGGTGTCCTCAGCCCTGGAAACCAGCGTCGGCCTGGCCGCGCAACTCGCGCTCGCCGGTGCGCTTCCCGAACTCGACTTCGCTTGCGGGCTGGGCACATTGTCGCTGCTCACCGGTGATGTGGTGATCGATTCCCTGCGTCCGGTCGACGGATATCTGCCAGTCCCCAGGACTCCACCCGCACCCGATCCGGCCCTCGCCGAGCAGTACCGGCAGCGGGATCCCGATCGGACCGCGTGGTGGGAAGATCGGCTGGCGCGCGTCTTGCAACTGATCGAGTCGCCGCAGAAGCTGGTCTGAGCGGACATTTTCCGTCCCCATCACGCCGAAATAGCCACTACAGCTCCGATATTGTCCGCACAGACCGGGCACTACCCCAGCCGCACACCACACCCCAGCATCGTCGCCCGCAACACCAGCGCCGCCTCCGGCCCGATGATCCCGTCGACCAATTCCAGGTAGCGGGTGCAGAATTCGGGCCCGTGCGGAGCGACCGCGCCGACGTTCGACTCCAGATGATGCGCCAATTCGTGCAGGATCACGAGTTCGCGCAACGCCCATGCCCGACTGCCGGTGTGCAGCGGTACCGCGAGGACCGCGTCTTCGGCCTCATAGTGCGCAGCGGCCGTTCCCGCGCGGGAACGCACCCGTACCGCTGTCCCAGCGCGATCCCATTGCCCCCGAACCCAATTGAGCGCGAGCACCTTGTCCGCATAATTCTGCACCGACTCGACCGAGGCGAACCGCCGCTCGATCGGCAACGTCAGGTGCGAACCGTACAACTCGACCGTCCGGCTCCCGTGCTCATCGGCCCGATCGAACATCCCCCGCACCAACTGCTCGGCGTCATACACCTTGGCGCGCTGGGTATCTCGAACGCTCACGACGAACCGTTGCCCGAACCGCGCGACTTCCGGGAGGTCAATTGCCCACGGGGCGCACCGAGTTCGGGCGAATTACCCAGGCGGGCGGCCTTGCCCGCCCGGTCTCCCGCCCGCCGCGCCGCCGCCGAATGCCCGGCCGACGCCTGCGGCCCCCGCCAGGTCCCGCGCGCCTCGGACGTACTGGCGTAGAAGTCGGTGAGCTCGATTTCCTTGTTGCGCAACGCCAGCGCGGTGCCGGCCGCCGAACTGTCGCCGGGCACCACCTCGGCCTCGACCTCCGCCTTCACCGCGGCCAGCCGCTGCCCGATCCGCGCCGCGAACGCCATCTGGAAGTTCAACCGCGCGGTCACCCCGGCGACCGGCGCCTGCACCTTGCGTTGCACCTTGCGCCCCCAGCGCTTTTCGGTGACCAGCTTCTCCACCGTCGCGGTGCGGTACTGCCCGGACTTGATGTATTGATCCGACGCCCGCACCATCTGGACGAGCAGACTCGCGTACAACGCCTCGCACGTGTCGATATCGGAATCGAAACCGTAGGCGTACACCTGTGTGGAGGTGCGAGCGACATCGCAGCGCACATCGTTGGCGTGCGCGATCGCGACGAATAGCTGGACGTAGGTGCGCAGTCCGCGCTTGCCCGGCTCGCCGATCGGGATGATCCGCTGGATCGGCGTCGGCCTGCGTTCACGGCCCGCGACGTGCGCACGGGCCACCGTCAGGTCGATCGACGAGCGGGTCGCCAGTCGCTGGGCCGCGGCGAGAAACGCCTCGGCCTCGTGCTCGTTGTCGGTGGATTCGGCCTGGCGCAGCAGCCCGCCGATGCGGGTCAGCATCCGCTCGGGAACCGGGTTCGGCGATGTCATCACACGCCAGAGTAGCGAGGACTTCCCGCCACAATCCCCCGAGTCACTCCCCCACCATGTATCTTGCGTTGTGCAACCGGCAGGGTGTGCTAATGCTCACGATCGACTTGGAGTGTCCGCGATGGCTGTGAAAAAGGTGTCGTCCCTACGTACGTCGCTCGTACCGAAGGCCGTGTTCGCGGCCGTCTCGGTCGCGCTGCTGACGGCGACGTTCACCAGCTCCTGCTCCAGCGACAGCGGTGGGAGTCCGACGAGCCAGAACCTCAGCGGGCGCGGGCCGATCACCTACGTCGAGGGCAAGGACACCACCGAGACCGGTGCGGTCAAGCAGCTCATCGAGCGCTGGAACGCGTCGCACCCGGACGAGCAGGTGACGTTCAAGGAACAGTCGAACGACGCCTCGCAGCAGTACGACGACCTGGTCGAGCACATGCGGTCCAAGCAGTCCACCTATGACGTGGTCGCCCTGGACGTGCCGTGGACCGCCGAGTTCGCCGCGAAGGGCTGGATCCAGCCGCTGAAGGATTCCTTCGCCATCGACACCTCCGCGTTGCTCTCCCCGCCGGTCGCCAGCGCCACCTACAACAACACGCTCTACGCGGCGCCGCGCAACACCAACGGCGGCTTGCTGTTCTACCGCAAGGACCTGGTGCCCAACCCGCCCAAGACCTGGAGCGAACTGATCTCGCAGTGCCCGGTCGCCAAGGCGCAGAACATCGGCTGCTACGCCGGGCAGTTCGCGCCGTACGAGGGCCTGACGGTGAACGCGGCCGAGGTGATCAACGCCTACGGCGGCAGCTTCGTCGGCGCCGACGGCAAAACCCCGACGGTGAACAGCCCGCAGGCGCGCGCCGGCCTCAAGGTCCTGGTCGACGCCTACAAGGACGGCAACATCCCGCAGGAAGCGATCACCTTCAAGGAGCCGGAGAGCAGCAACGCGTTCGCGCAGGGCAAGCTCATGTTCCTGCGGTCGTGGCCGTCCACCTACGGTGACGTCGGCGGCGACGCGTCCTCGGTGAAGGACAAGTTCGGTGTCGCCCCGCTGCCCGGCGAGAACGGCGTCGGCGCGTCCACGCTCGGCGGCTACAACGCGGCGATCAGCTCGTACTCCAAGAACAAGGCCACCGCGCTGGACTTCCTGCGGTTCCTGATCAGCGAGGACGCGCAGCACATCGTCGCCTCGGGCGCGCTGCCCTCGGTGCGCGCCTCGATGTACGACGACCCGGCGCTGATCGCGAAGATGCCGTACCTGCCCGCGCTCAAGGATTCCATCGCCAGCGCGGTGCCGCGTCCGGTCACGCCGTTCTACCCCGCGGTGTCGAAAGCCATCCAGGACAACGCTTATGCTGCGCTCAAGCAGAACAAGTCCGTCGACGACGCGATCATCGGGATGCAGAAGGGCATCGAGACCGCGGGATCGTAGGCGGATAGCGCAGCGGACCCGACGAGACCCGTAGGAGAGAGAAACGGTGTCGGATCCTTCGGGAGCGGCCAGCACTGTGCCGAGTGACGAGTTCCTGCCACGCAAGCGTGGCCTCGGCGAGACCCTGGCTTTGGAAATGCGGCGTTCCGGCAAGGCGTGGCTGTTCGTCACGCCGGTGCTGCTGGCGCTGGCCGTGGTCATCGGCTACCCGGTGATCCGGGCGCTGTGGATGTCGTTCCAGAAGGATTCGGGTCTGGACCCGGCGACGGGCATGTTCGTCGAGGGCGGCAGCGCGGGCTTCTCCAACTACACGCACTGGCTGCTGCAGCAGTGCCAGGCGGGCGGCGAGACGGTCAGCTGCCCGACCGGCAACCTCGGCTCGCAGTTCTGGGTGGCGATCGGCGTCACGCTGTTCTTCACCGTGATCACGGTGACGCTGGAGGCCACCCTCGGCCTCGGCTTCGCCATGGTGATGGGTAAGACGTTCAAGGGCCGCGCACTGCTGCGCGCCGCCGTGCTGATCCCGTGGGCGATCCCGACCGCGGTCACCGCGCGGTTGTGGGAGTTCATGTTCCAGTACGACGGGGTGGTGAACCGGGTACTCGGGACACACATCCTGTGGACCTCCGACGCGTGGCCCGCGCGGTTCGCGGTGATCGCCGCCGACGTGTGGAAGACGACGCCGTTCATGGCGCTGCTGCTGCTCGCCGGTCTCCAGGTGATCCCCGCCGACGTGTACGAGGCGGCCAGGGTCGACGGCGCGTCGGCCTGGCAGCGGTTCACCCAGATCACGTTGCCACTGCTGAAGCCCGCCCTGCTGGTCGCGGTGCTGTTCCGCACCATGGACGCGCTGCGCATGTACGACCTGCCCGCGATCATGACGCTGAGCAACCCGTCCACCCGGGTGGTGTCGATCCTGGTGGTCGATCAGGTCCGGCAGGGTCCCAACAGCGCCGCCGCACTGTCGACGATCACCTTCCTGATGATCTTCGCGGTGGCCTTCGTACTGGTGAAGGTGTTGGGCGCCAACGCAGTCCGCACTCAGGAAGAACAGCGGGAGGCGCACTGATGTCGGTTCGGACTGCGGAAAAGCCTGCCGCGCAGAAGGTTGCGTGGCTGCAACGATTCCGGTCGGTGCGGCTCTACGCCGGTGTGGCGATCGTGCTGATCTGGGGCCTCGGGCCGTTCTACTGGATGACGGTGACCGCGTTCCGCGATCCCGACTACACCTTCGACAGCACGCCCTGGCCGACGCACCTGACCTTCGAGAACTTCCGCAACGCGTTCGACACCAGCCGGGGCAACAACTTCGGCAAGGCGCTGGCCAACAGCGTGATCATCGGGTCGGTCACCACGGTGATCGCGCTGGTGCTCGGCGTGCTCGCGGCGTACGCACTGGCCCGGCTCACCTTCCGGGGCAAGTACGTCGTGTCCGGGCTGATCCTGAGCGCGTCGATGTTCCCGGTGGTCGTGCTGGTCACCCCGTTGTTCCAGCTGTTCACCAACATCGGCTGGATCGGCAAGTACCAGGCGATGATCATCCCGAACATCTCGTTCGTGCTGCCGATGACGGTGTACATCCTGGCGTCGTTCTTCGCCGAACTCCCGTGGGAGCTCGAAGAAGCCGCGCGGATCGACGGGGCCACCAAGTTGCAGGCGTTCCGGCTGGTGATGCTGCCGCTGGCCGCGCCGGCGGTGTTCACCACGGCGATCCTCGCGTTCATCGCGGCGGTGAACGAATACCTGCTGGCCCGACTGCTTTCCAGCGGCAGCACCGAACCGGTGACCGTCGCGGTGGCCCGCTTCTCCGGCAACAATCCGCTGGTCGAGCCGTACGCCGCGATCATGGCCGCGGGCGTCATGGTGTCGATTCCGCTGGTCATCATGGTGCTGCTGTTCCAGCGCCGGATCATCTCCGGCCTCACCGCGGGTGGCGTCAAGAGCTAGAAACACCGCTCAGGGCAGGTTTTTCGGGCAATAGCCGCAATCCTGGTGGGCTGTCGCGGCCCGGTGATAGCATCGCGGCTCACCCACGGCGCGAGTAAAGTCGGGCCCGCGGGGTAGGTCCATTTCCGATCGTTGTTCGTGCAGGTGAGTTTCGGCCGACGCTCCGGGAGGAGATGATCGTGAACGAGCGCCACCAGAGACGCGATGCGCCTCGGCGCACGCGGGTGCCGAGCGTCAGTGAGGCGCGGTCGTGAGCTCGTTCCGGCGGCGGCGAGGCGGCTCGCGCGACAAACCCGAGGCCGCGCCGTACGCCTCGATCGCGGGCTTCAACGAGCTGGAGACCGTCCCGGCCCGCGGTAAGCGACCCGCGCGCGCCACGCGAGCGCCGAAATCAGCACGCCCGACGCCCGATCCGAATCGCCCGCCGCGCACCCGCGGCGAACGCTTCCGCCGTTTGGTGCTCGCCCTGTTCATCATCTTCGGCGCGGTTCCGGCGCTGCTGTTCGTGCTCGTCTACTGGAGCGCCGAGATCCCCGGCCCGGATTCGGTGCAGACCAATCAGATCGCCACCATCCTGGCCGGCGACGGCAGCACGGTGATCGCCAAAGTCGTGCCGCCCAACGGCAATCGGACGCCGATCCCGCTGGCCGAGGTGCCGCAGCCGGTCCGCGACGCGATGCTCTCCGCGGAGGACCGCAACTTCTACACCAACCCCGGCTACTCGACCTCCGGCTTCCTGCGCGCCGCCCGGGACAACCTGCTCGGGCGGGACAACGCGGGCGGCGGCTCCACCATCACCCAGCAGTACGTGAAGAACGCCTTCCTCGGCTCCGAGCGCACGCTCACCAGGAAGATGCGCGAGCTGATCATCTCGGCCAAGATGGCCCGCCAGTGGAGCAAGGACGACATCCTCGCCGCCTACCTCAACACCATCTACTACGGGCGTGGCTCCTACGGCATCGCCGCGGCGGCCAAGGTCTACTTCAACAAGCCGGTGAACCAGCTGAGCCTGGCCGAGGGCGCGGTGCTGGCCGCGCTGGTGCGTACGCCGTCGATCCTGGACCCGGAAACCCATCTGCCCGACCTGACCGCGCGCTGGAAGTACGTGCTCGACGGCATGGTCGAGATGGGCGTGCTCTCGCCGGGCAACCGGGACGCCACCGCCTTCCCGCCGATCATCCCGCTCAACGAGATCCCGGACGACAACGTGGCCCGCGGCCCCGAGGGCCTGATCCGCGCCCAGGTGGTCCGCGAGCTGCGCTCCTCCGGCATCAGCGAACACGAACTCGACACCGGCGCATTGCAGATCACCACCACGATCGACGCGAAGGCGCAGCAGTCGGTGCTGGACACGGTGCGCGACCGGCTCAGCGGGCAGCCGCCCGAGCTGCGCGCCGCGATCGTGTCGATCGACCCGCGCTCCGGCGCGGTGCGCGCCTACTTCGGCGGCACGGACGGCATCGGCTACGACTACGCGCAGGCGCCGTTGCAGACCGGGTCGGCGTTCAAGCCGTTCGCGGCGATCGCGGCGCAGCAGCAGAGCATTCCGTTGAACCGGATGCTGGACAGTTCGCCGGTCACCGACCGCGGCACCAAGATCACCAACGTGGACGGCGAGACGTGCGGCCGGTGCAGCATGGCCGAGGCCCTGAAACGCTCGCTCAACACCAGCTTCTACCGGCTGACCATGTCGATGTTCGACGGGCCCAAGGCGATTGCCGACGCGGCGCACGCGGCGGGCATTCCGGAGGAGATCCCCGGCGTCGCGGGCAAGACCCTGACCGAGGACGGCGGGCGGCCGCTGAACGGAATCGTGCTGGGGCAGTATCTCGTTCGCCCGATCGACATGGCGTCGGCGTACGGGACGATCGGCGCGTCCGGCGTGTATCACCAGCCGTACTTCGTGCAGCGCGTGGTGACCGGCGACGGCCGCGTGCTGCTGGACCGCGGCGCGCCCGAGCAGCAGACCGGCAAGCAGCTGCCCGCGGGGCAGCAGCGCATCCCGCGCGCCATCGCCGACAACACCACGCAGGCGATGACGCCGATCGCCGCGTACTCCAACGGGCACGCCCTGGCCGGCGGCCGCCCGTCCGCGGCCAAGACCGGCACCACCCAGCTCGGCGAGTCCAAGCTGAACAAGGACGCCTGGATGATCGGCTACACCCCGTCGCTGTCCACGGCGGTCTGGATCGGCACCGAACAGTCGCAGCCGATCCACACCGCCCGCGGCACCGACATCTACGGGTCCGGCCTGCCCGCCGACATCTGGAAGCAGGTGATGGACGGCGCGCTGGCCGGCACGCCGAACGAGCAGTTCCCGGCCGCCCCCGCCGCGGCGGGCGCCACGGCCGCGCCGCCGTCGGCGAACAAGCCGTCCGGCGGCACCTACGACATCCTGAATCCGCCGCCGGGGCCGCCACGCGAACCGGTCATCATCATCCCGCCGGCGCCGCCGACACCTAAGGAAGTGGAAATTTTTCCCGGACTGACCATCCCGGTGCCTGGATAGCGACGATGCTGTGACCTTCCTGCACCCAGGGGAACGGATGACATGGCAGCATCGTTTGCCAGAGTGAGAGCGAACAGCGAGTGTGTCGGACAAGGCCGACGCCGACGCCGCGGGATCGATGCGGAAGGATATGCGCTCGAGCGACGACGCCGCCAATTGGAGACAGACGAGACATAGGGGCTACGCCGGTGGATTTCAATGTCGTTGACCAACCCGAGACGCTGGTGGCGGGAACAGTACTTCGCAGCCCGGCGCTCGCGGTCGAAGGACCGCGCCGCGCGAAAGTCGAAGAGGCGTGGAAGCGCAACCTGGCCCGCCAGCTGCCCGGGCCGCCGACGACCGCCTACGTCGACCACGCGCCGGAAATCAATTCGTATCTGACCCACATCGTCGGCTATCGCTGCCGCGCTGTGGAGGACCTGTTACCCGGCGATGTGCTCGCCCGGGTGCCCGCGGGCAAGTTCGCCCGGTTCATCGCCAGCGGCGACAACCTGGGCGACACCATCGTGCACATCTGGCGCTCGGTGTGGGACGCCGAGGCCGCGGGCCGGTTCGTGCGCGCCTACACCGGCGATTGGGAGCACTATCCCGACGCGCGGACGGCCGAAGTCTTCGTAGCGCTGGCAGACGATCAAGTCGACGGGTAGGAACAACACTGTGGACTTCGAGATTGTCACGTTGGACGAAAGCCTGGTCGCCGGACTGACCGTCCCGCTCGCCGGACGCGAGGTGACCGCGCGCGACCTCGACCTGGTGAACTTCACCTGGGACCGCTACCTGGCGCGGGAGAAGAGCGTGCCCCGGGTGGCCGCCTACATCGGCCAGAACGACCACGCCGTCGCCGTGCTCGGCTACGAGGTGGCCTCGATGGACGAGATGGACGCCGGGGACGTGCTCACCCGCGTCCCGCACGGCCGCTACGCCAAGTTCGTCGTCTCCGACAAGCCCTACGACCTGCTGCGCACCGCGTGGGCACAGGTGCGCAAGGCGGAGAGCGCAGGCACCATCACCCGATCGCACACGGCGGAGATCGAGCGCTACACCGGACCGACCTCGGTCGAGGTCTACGTCTCGCTGGACTGAACCCCGCCCCGACGCAAATGAGCCGGGCCCCACGAACTTTCGTGGGGCCCGGCTCATTTCGCTGGCAGAACTACGTCAGCGCCACCGAATTACTCGGCGCCGATGATGAACGCTTCCAGCTGCGTGCGGGCCACGTCGTCGGCCAGCTGCTGCGGCGGGGACTTCATCAGGTACGCCGAGGCCGGGATGACCGGTCCGCCGATGCCGCGGTCCTTGGCGATCTTCGCGGCGCGCACCGCGTCGATGATGATGCCCGCCGAGTTCGGCGAGTCCCACACCTCGAGCTTGTACTCCAGGCTCAGCGGCACGTCGCCGAAGGCGCGGCCCTCGAGCCGGACGTAGGCCCACTTGCGGTCGTCGAGCCAGCCGACGTGGTCGGACGGGCCGATGTGCACGTCCTTGGCGCCCATCTCCTTCTTCAGGTTGCTGGTGACAGCCTGGGTCTTGGAGATCTTCTTGGACTCCAGCCGCTCGCGCTCGAGCATGTTCTTGAAGTCCATGTTGCCGCCGACGTTGAGCTGCATGGTGCGATCGAGCTGCACGCCGCGGTCCTCGAACAGCTTGGCCATGACGCGGTGCGTGATGGTCGCGCCGACCTGGCTCTTGATGTCGTCACCGACGATGGGCACGCCCGCCTTGGTGAACTTCTCCGCCCACACCGGGTCGGAGGCGATGAACACCGGCAGCGCGTTGACGAAGGCGACGTTCGCGTCGATGGCGCACTGCGCGTAGAACTTGTCCGCCTCCTCCGAACCCACCGGCAGGTAGGAGACGAGGACATCGACATTGTTGTCCTTCAGGACCTTGACCACGTCGACCGGCTCGGCCTCGGACAGGTCGATCGTCTCGGCGTAGTACTTGCCGATGCCGTCGAGCGTCGGACCACGCTGCACGACAACGTCGCTCGGCGGCACGTCGGAGATCTTGATGGTGTTGTTCTCGCTGGCGAAGATGGCCTCGGCCAGATCGAAGCCGACCTTCTTCGCGTCGACGTCGAACGCGGCGACGAACTTCACGTCCCGGACGTGATACTTGCCGAATTTGACGTGCATGAGCCCGGGCACGGTCGCGGTCTCGTCCGCGTCCTTGTAGTACTGCACACCCTGGACCAGCGAGGAAGCGCAGTTGCCCACACCTACGATGGCGACGCGAACTTCTGTGGCGTTGTCAGCCTTCTTGTCATCACTCATGGCCGATATTTCCCTCTTTCTGTGGTGCCGCCTTCGTCGATTGCTCCGCCGCAATCAACTCGTTGAGCCAGCGCACTTCGCGCTCGCTTGATTCGAGTCCGAGCTGGTGGAGCTGCCGGGTGTAGCGATCGAGCGACCCGCTGGCCTTCTTGATCGCCTCCCGGAGTCCTTCTCGGCGCTCCTCGACCTGGCGTCGCCTGCCCTCCAGAATCCGCATCCGCGCGGCGGCGGGGGTGCGGCTGAAGAAGGCGAGGTGAACGCCGAAGCCGTCGTCGGTGTAGTTCTGCGGACCGGTGTCGGCGAGCAGTTCACTGAACCGTTCGCGTCCCGCCGGAGTCAGTTGGTAGACGCGGCGGGCTCGGCGCGTGACCACGCCCGCCGGGATCTCCTCGGCGATCAGCCCGTCCGACTGCATGCGGCGCAGCGTCGGATAGAGCGATCCGTAGGAGAAGGCCCGAAACGCGCCGAGCAGGCCGGTCAGCCGCTTGCGCAGCTCGTAGCCGTGCATGGGCGATTCGAGGAGCAGCCCGAGGATTGCCAGCTCGAGCACCGGGCTTCACCTCCCTGACGATGTACAGACCTTTACCGATGGATGCGACTCCAAACTATATCGGACCGATATAACTGTGCACAGGCCTGGGCGATATAAAGACCGATCTACCGGGTGTCTCATACCCCTGAGCCAGGGCGGCCCCTCGGCAACACCGCTACTCTGGTTCTCGTGCGAATCCAGCGGCAAGTGGTCGACTACGCCCTTCGGCGTCGGTCGTTGCTGGCTGACGTGTATGCGGGCCGCGTCGATGTCGCCTCGGTATGTGATGCGAATCCCTACCTGCTGCGTGCGGCGAAGTTCCACGGTCGGGGGAGCGAGGTCACATGCCCGATCTGCCGGAAAGAACAGCTCACGCTTGTATCTTGGGTCTACGGCGACGGTCTCGGACCGGTGGCGGGTTCGGCCCGCACACCGGAGGAACTGACCCGCCTCGCCGAGACTCGTGAGGAGTTCTCGGTCCATGTCGTCGAGGTATGCCGCAGCTGCAGCTGGAATCATCTGGTGCAGTCCTACGTCCTCGGTACCACGCCGGCGCCAACACGGCGCCGCACCGGGACCCGGCGCACCGCAGCCGAATGAAGTGCCTGGTCATCTGCCCGTCGGATGACTCGCGGAGCCAACACGTGTCCGCTGCGGTCGAAATGACCGCCCCGAGCCATCCGCAACGTTACGAGTTATGGAGATCTTGTCAGTGAATTCGCCCTACGAGACTTCCCCCTACGGCGATGAACCGCATGGCGGCCGTCCTCCACGGAGTTCACAGCCTGGTCCCAATCCGTATCAGAATCCCCGCCCAGGGCCGCCGCCACCGCCCGGCGCCCGGCCGCCCGGCCCGCCGCCGGCCCAGCGCCCCGCCCCCTACCCGGGGGAGCTGCGCGGCCCGCAGCCACAGCGTCGTCCTGGACCGCCCCCGCCGCCGCACCAGCGGCCGCCGCAGGGCCGGCCCAACCCCGCCCCGCCGCCCGGCGCGCAGGCGACCCAGAAGATCGAGCGCAACTCGCTGAGCGACGTGGTCGCCGACCGCGGCCGCCGCGGCGGTCCGCCTACCGGACCGCGGCCGAGCGCCGAACGCGCCCGCCGCGTCGGTGATCCCGGCAACGGCACCGGCGAACGCAGGCAGACCGCGGGTGGCCCGCCGTCCGGCCCGCCCCCGCGCCGCAACGGCGGCAGCGGTGGCGACGGTTCCGGCCCGGGTAAGCGCAAGCCCGGCGCGAAGAAGAAATCGCCGTGGCGGATCGTGCGCCGGGTCATCTACGTGATGATGGCCATGGCCATCCTGATTCCCAGCGGCGTCTTCCTGATCGCGTACACGACTGTTTCGGTACCCCAGCCCGGTGACCTCAAAACCAATCAGGTGGCGACCATCCTGGCCGCCGACGGCGAGACCGTGGTCAGCAAAGTCGTTCCGCCGGAAGGTAACCGGACCGACGTCACGATCGAGCAGATCCCGGCGCACGTGCGCAACGCGGTGATCGCGGCCGAGGACCGGGACTTCTACTCCAACCCCGGCTTCTCCATCTCCGGCTTCGCCCGCGCCGCCCGGGACAACGTGCTCGGCAAGGAAAGCGCCGGTGGTGGTTCCACGATCACCCAGCAGTACGTGAAGAACGCGCTGGTCGGTGACGAACGCTCGCTCACCCGAAAGATGCGCGAGCTGGTCATCTCGGCCAAGATGGCGCGCCAGTGGAGCAAGGACGAAATCCTCACCGCGTACCTGAACACCATCTACTTCGGTCGTGGCGCCTACGGCATCGACGCCGCCGCCAAGGCCTACTTCGGCAAGCCGGTGACCGAACTGACCGCCGCCGAGGGCGCGGTGCTCGCCGCGACCATCCAGCAGCCGTCCGGCCTGGACCCGGAGAAGAACCCCGAGGGCGCGAAGACCCGCTGGAACTATGTGCTCGACGGCATGGTCGCCGGCGGCAATCTGCCCGCGGCCGAGCGGCAGGGCATGCAGTACCCGCAGGTGGTTCCGGTGTCGACGGCCTCCAAGGACAAGACCCTGGACTCCGGTCCGGAGGGTCTGATCAAGACCCAGGTGCTCAAGGAGCTCTCCGCCGAGGGCATCAGCGAGCAGCAGATGAACACCGCCGGCCTGTCGATCACCACGACCATCGATCCGAAGGCGCAGAAGGCCGCCGTGGACGCCGCGCAGAAGAAGATGCAGGGCGAGCCGGAGAAGCTGCGTGCCGCGGTCGTCTCGGTGGATCCGAAGACCGGTGGCGTGCGCGCCTATTACGGCGGTGACGACGGCCAGGGCTGGGACTACGCCAACGCAGGCCTGCAACCGGGCTCATCCTTCAAGGTGTTCGGCCTCGCGGCGAATCTCGAACAGGGCATTCCGCTTTCGCAGCTGTACGACAGTTCGCCGATCACGGTGAACGGCATCAAGATCACCAACGTCGAGGGCGAAGGCTGCGGCATGTGCACCATCGCCGAGGCCCTGAAGCGGTCGCTGAACACCAGCTTCTACCGGATGCAGATCGATATGGGCAACGGCCCGAACAAGATCGCGGATATGGCGCACAAGCTCGGCATCCCGGAGAACATTCCCGGCGTCGGTAAGTCGCTCACCGAGTCCGACGGCAGTGGCCCGAACAACGGCATCGTGCTCGGCCAGTATCAGTCCCGCCCGCTCGACATGGCCTCCGCCTACGCCACATTGGCCGCCTCGGGCATCTATCACAAACCGCATTTCGTGCAGAAGGTGGTCGCCGCCGACGGCTCGGTGCTGCTGGATCGCGGTGAGGTCGCCGGCGAGAAGCGGGTCGACGCCGCAGTCGCCGACAACGTCACCGACGCGATGAAGCCCATCGCCGCGTGGTCGCGTAACCACAATCTGTCGGGCGGCCGCGATTCGGCCACCAAGACCGGCACCGCTCAGCTCCTCGATACCGGCGAGAACAAGGACGCTTGGATGGTCGGCTACACGCCGTCGCTGTCCACTGCGGTGTGGGTGGGCGCCGTCGACAGTACGGCGCTGCGCAATTACCAGGGCGGCATGATCTACGGTTCCGGCCTGCCGTCCGATATCTGGAAGGCCACCATGGACGGTGCGCTGGAGGGCACGAAGAACGAGACCTTCCCGAAGCCCGCGCCGATCAAGGGGCAGGCAGGTGTTCCCGCCTGGTCGGCTCCGTTCACCCCGCCGTCGACCACCGACGCACCGCCGCCGCTCATCCCGCCGATCATGCTCCCGCCGCAGATCGACACCCCGTTCGGCCCGATCCAGATCCCGGGCGGGCAACCGCGGCCGCAGGCCCAGCAGCAACCGCAACAACAGCAGCAACCGCGGGAAGACGGCCCGACACCGCTGCCTGGCCAGCCGATGGCGACCGAGTCGCCGACCTCCGGCACGCCACGGCCCGGTCAGGCGGAGAGCACCGGCGCTCCGCCGACCACTCGCAGCAGGTAGCTCGATCGCGCCGTCCCCACTCAGCCGAGTGGGGACGGCGCGAGCCGAACGGAAACCTCGACCACCCGCGTCGAGTAGTTCGGACGACTCAGGGCGGTACTGTGGCGTGAAATGAATCGCCTGTATCGCACGAACACTCACCTCGGCCTGATACAGGTCAAGACAATTTATTGATGCGCAGATTTCAGAAGAAAATGCACAGGCGAGATGCAATAAGTTGCCCGCAATGAAATGCCGCAAGCTCTGGCCGATAACAACGACCAGAGCTTATCGGGCAGCTACTAATTACTGATGGGTCTTGTAGTAGAAGCCATTGGGGTCCTGGTAGCACTTCTCCATCGCCCCTGCCCAGCTCAGGCACTCGGTGTACGACCAGTAGCCGTCCACGACAACCCAATCGTTGGTACCGACCTCGACGCACTTGTCGGTAATCCCCTTGAAATTCAAGCAGTCTGAATACGATGGATGTCCGGCCGATGCGTTGCCGGCCAAGCCGACAAGCATCGCTCCAGCAATGGATACTGTGGCAAGAATTTTCTTGAACATTACGCCCCCGGTTGAAGAAGTCTGCATCCCCAGTGAAAACTTACTCGCTTCGAGCGTAACATCGGTCGACAACTTCCGGAAGCGAAAAGTACACCGCTTGGCCCTAGTCCACGGAATGAGCAAGTGACTCGATCCGATCCTGTAAACCCACTCCCGGTAGCCTCGGTTGGCGTGACCGATCAGGAACTGGTGGACCCGCGGCCGAGCAGACGCATGCCAGACGCGGAGGGGTTCTCCGCAAGTGGCGCGTACTACGTCGCCCCCGGCCCGCTCGCGCCGGATCTGCGGTCGGCCGACGCGCGAGATCGGCCCAGCCGCAACGATTCACTGACCGCGCAGCTGTCCACGGTGATCGGCGGGCCGGTCGGTGAGCACGCGCTGATCGGGCGGGTGCGGTTCTGGACGCCGATGCGGGTGCTGCTCGCGTTCACCGTGGTATTCCTCGCGTTCGGCTGGTTCGGCAAGGCGGGCTGCATTCAGCAGACCACGACCGCGGACGGCTCGCTCACGCTGGACTGGAACAACGGCCGCCAGTACGTGGCGATGTGTTACTCGGACACGGTCCCGCTCTACGGCGCGGAGCGGTTGAACGAGGGCGCGTTCCCGTACAAGAAGGACTGGACCGAGCAGACCTCCGACGGCGGCCGGGAAACCCGGTACATGGAGTACCCGGTGTTATCCGGTCTGTACCAATACCTTTCGATGCGCATCGCCAAGGCCTGGGATGCCGCGCCGCTGCCCGGCGCGCTACAGGTGGTGATCTATTTCAACGTGGTCGCGTTCGGTCTCGCGCTGGCCTGGCTGGTCACCGTGTGGGCGAGCGCGCAGCTGGCCGGGCGCCGGGTGTGGGATGCCGCGTTGATCGCCTGCTCACCGCTGGTGATCGTGCACATCTTCACCAATTTCGACGCGCTGGCAACGGCTTTGGCCGCGACCGGCCTGCTGGCCTGGGCACGCCGGCGGCCCGCGCTCGCGGGCCTGCTGCTCGGCCTCGGCGGCGCCGCCAAGCTGTATCCGCTGCTGCTGCTCGGCCCGATCGTGGTGCTGTGCCTGCGCGCCGATCCGATGCAGCGGATGCCGAGCACCCAGCTCGGGCTGCGGCTGCGCGACATCAACAGCTGGTCCACCGCGCTGGACTGGCTTCGCGAAACCCCCTATCGCGTGCACTTGCTCAGCACCCGCCCGCTCGGTGCCGCCGCCGTCACCGTCTCGGCCGCGCTCGGCACCTGGATCGCGGTGAACCTGCCGATCGCCGCGCTGTATCCGAACGGCTGGCGGGAATTCTTCCGGCTCAACACCTCCCGGCACGCCGACCCGGATTCGCTGTACAACGTGATCACCTCGTTCACCGGCTGGCCCGGCTTCGACGGGGTGCTCACCCACGACCAGCAACCGGTCATCCTGAACGCGGTGTCGCTGCTGGCGTTCGTCCTCGCGTGCACGGTGATCGGCTACATCGCGCTCACCGCACCGCAACGCCCGCGGCTCGCGCAGCTGTGCTTCCTGGTGATCGCCGCGTTCCTGCTGACCAACAAGGTGTGGAGCCCGCAGTACTCGCTGTGGCTGGTCCCGATCGCCGTGCTCGCGCTGCCGCACCGGCGAATCCTGCTGGCCTGGATGACGATCGACGCGCTGGTCTGGGCGCCGCGGATGTTCTACTACCTCGGCCTGGACAAGAAGGGCCTGCCCGAGCAGTGGTTCACCGGTGCGGTCGTGTTGCGCGACCTCGCGGTGATCGCGTTGTGCGCCTTGATCGTCCGGCAGATCTATCGCCCCGGCGAGGACCTGGTGCGCCGGGATTACGTCGACGATCCGATCGGCGGCATCGTCGATCGCGCGCCGGATCCGTTGCTGGCCTGGCTGCCCGAGTTCTTACGTCCCCGGTTGGCGCCGGCCCGCGAGTGGAACTCGCAGGCCGGCGACGCCGCTCAATGGGTGCGCAGGTAGCGCGCGAGCAGCGCGGGTTCCTGAGGCAGCAGGTCCAGGTCCAGCTGCCACGGGCTGCCGGTCCACGGATCGAACAGCGGCGTCCCGTCGACGGTCGGCAGGTGCCGGCACGACTGGGACAGCATGGCCACGGTGGTATCGGCGGATTCGGATTCGTCGCTGCCGATGATCACCGTCGACAGCCCGATCAGATCGCCCCGCATGATCAGCGAGCCGATCCGCTGCGCGTCCGAACTCTGGTAGCCGTGCGGGAAATCCGCGGCGACCAGGATCCGGTGCTCCTTGGGCGGGCTGCCCATGCCGCTGGTGAAGGCCAGCTCGGCCAGCTCGGCGGCCTGGACCAGGGCCTGCAACCGCTCGGAGATCTCGCCGTGGTCGGTGATCGGCGGCCCGTTCAGCACCGGCGCGAGCAACCCGGTGAAGCCGCTGAACGCCCCGGTCAGATCGATGATGTCGACCAGCGTGCGCCGGCCCGGCGTCGAGGTGAGCAGCCGCGCGAGCAGCGCGCCCACCACCGGGGCCACCGCGCGCGTGGATTCGGTATCTATCCACAGCGGCCGATTCAACGGCACCGGAACGCAATACGGCACGCGCAGCGTCCCGCGTTCGCGCGCGTACAGCTCGCCGAGGCGGATGCCGTCACTCGGGGTGATCGGCTTGTCCCAGACCGGGGAGTCCCAGGACGCCAGCGCGGGCGGCAACATCAGGTCTGCATCGGCGAGCTCGCGCACGAGCTGCGCGCTGTCGCGCTGATGGTTGGTCTCCGCGGTGGCGATCAGCTCGTCATTGCGCTGCTGCGCGGCCCGGCGCGCGGCGTCGGCGGCCGGGGTGTTGCGGGTCGCGGGATCGGAAACAGCAGCGGACAACTCGTGATCGAGCCGCTTGGCCGCGTAGTCCCGGGCGGAGACCAGCGCAGCGGCCGAGCGAGCGGCATCCTCGAAGATCATCCACAGGCGTTCCAGTCCGTGCCCGACCTCGATCGGCGACGCCCCGGCGGAGCGGGCGTCGCCGGCCATCGGCCCGGCCATGGTGTGCACGCCGGGGCCCGGCGGCTGCGCACCGCTCGGCTGGGCCACGTCGCCGGTCTGCGCCGCCGACCCGGTCTGCGCCGAGGGGTCCGCCGGATCGTCTTCGACCTCGACGCCGTGCGCGGTCAGCAGCACGCCGAGACCACCGGAGTAGCCCTGTCCGACGGCGCGTAGCCGCCAGCCGGTGCCGCGGCGGTACACCTCCAGGCAGATCAGCGCCGCCTCGCCGGACGACGGCGTGATCACGAATTCCGCTGCCGCCTCGTCGTTTTCGGACAGGGTCGCGGTCACCGTGCCGAGACCACCCGGCCGACCCGGCACCGCCGGATCGGCACTGACCACCAGCAGCACCGATTTCGCGTCGCCGCGCACCTCGGCCGGCGTGATGGTCACCTGATCCCCGTCCAGCCGCACGCCCTGCGCGCTCGGCTGGTTGTAGAAGACGAAATCGTCCGGGCTGAACACCTTGAGGTTCTCCGCCACGACCAGCGCCGAAACATCCAGCGCCGCCTCGGCTTTCGCCCCGAACCGGACGACTCCACCGGCCAGTGGCGTGTTCTGGCCGGGCTTGAGTTGAATCACGTTGTCTGCCTTGCTGTTCGCGCCACCTCGATCAGTGCTGCAAGAACCGGCCGAGGTGGGGCACCGCCTCGCCGGGGTGCTTGGCCGCGAAGCCCTCGCCGAGGGCCTGCAGCTTCCAGTCGTTGCCGACCCGGAACACCTTGGCCATCGCCATCGCGGTGAACGGCATGCCGCCGGCCAGGGTGTAGCGGGCCAGTTCGGCGTTGTTGGTGCCGTCGACCAAGCGGCAGAACGCATTCTGGATCTGCTCGAAGGTGTGGCCCTTGTACGAGGTCACGATGAACACCAGCGTGCTCACGTGCGCCGGGATGCGGGTGAGATCGACCAGGATCACCTCGTCGTCGCCCTCGCCCTCGCCGGTGAGGTTGTCGCCCTGGTGCCGGATCGAGCCGTCCTTGGAGGTCAGCTGGCCGTAGTAGGCGACGTCCACCGGGTTGGTGTCGGCGAACATGACCACCGAAGCGTCGAGATCCACGTCGACGGTGCGGTTGCCGAACATGCCGCGGTTCTTCACCGGGTCCCAGCCGAGACCCATCTTGACGAAGGTCAGCGCGGCGCCGCCCTCCTTGCGCAGGGTGACCCGCTGGCCCTTGACCAGGCTGACCGGGCGGTCCTTGCTGAGGCTGACCTCGGCGGGCGGCTGCTGCGGCGGGGGCGGCTGTCCGGCCGGCGGGTAACCGCCCTGCGGGGGCGGCGGGTAGCCACCGGGTCCGGGCGGCGGCGGGTAACCCGGGCCGGGCGGCGGGTAGCCGGGTCCCGGCGGCGGGTAGCCACCGGTCGGCGCGGCCTGCGGATTCTGCTGCGCCGGGTACGCGGGGGTGGTCGGCGGCGGGTAGTTCGGCGGGGGCTGCGTCGGGTAGGCCGGGGCCTGCTGCTGCGGCGGCGGTGGAGGCGCGGCCTGCGCCGCGGGCTGGGCCTGCTGCGCCGGGGCGGGCGAGTCGTCGACGGTCACGCCGTGGTCGGTGACCAGCGCGGCGAAACCGCCCGCGTAGCCCTGTCCGACGGCACGCACCTTCCAACTGCCCTGGCGGCGGTACACCTCGAGCGCGATGACGATCGACTCGGTGCTCAAGCCCTCGATCTGGTACTCGAACAACCGGTTACCCGACGCGTCCGAGACGATCGCGGTCGGCGCGGGGAACCGGCCGAAGTTGCTGTTCGCGTCGTCCAGGGTGATCACCGCGCGAATCTGCGCGATATCGGCGGGCACCGAGTTCAACGACACCGCAAGCGAGGCGGGCTGCCCGGCGGGCCCGGGCTGCAAGTTGACCCCTGGTCCGCTCGGCTGGTTGAAGAAGACGAAGTCCGCGTCGGTGCGGACCTTGCCCTGCTCGGTGACCAATAGTGCGGACAGATCCGCGGGCGCCGTGAGCTGGATGGAGACCACCACGTCGTTCGTGGCCAGCGGACCGTTTTGGCCCTTGGCGAGTGTTGCGGACAAGTTAGACCCTTCGCTTGTCGGTGCGTTCGATGCCACTCTACGAGAAACGCTCGGGTGACGGTTCCGGTAAACGAGTCGATAGATCCCGACAGTTGCGGGGGTGATCGGTTAATGTGTCGACACGCAGTTGGAATGTGGCGATTTTCCATGTTCCCGATCGAGACAGCAGGCAGAACACCCTCATGGCGCAACTGTTCGAACAATCCAAGAAGGTGATCGAGGCGCATCTCGCCGGGACCAGCCTTCGCGCGATTTCCGGCTCGATGATCGCCTACGAAGGCAACGTCCAGTTCAAGGCGGCCGGTTTCGGCGGCGGAGACGGCGTGCTCGCCGGGCTCAAGCGCCGCGCCACCGGCGAGAAACTCGCGCTGATGGAATGCTCCGGCAACGGCCGGGTCTTCTTCGCGGTGAACGGGCAGCACGTCACCGTGGTCAACCTGAACAACGAGACGTTGCAGGTGGAATCGCAGCAGTTGCTGGCGTTCGCCGGGAACCTGCGCACCGACGTGCGGTTCGCCGGCCTGCGCGGCGCGTCGACCGGCGCCGGCCTGTTCACCACCACGGTGACCGGGCAGGGCCAGGTCGCGCTGCTGTCGGCGGGCGGGCCGCTGATCCACCTCGAGGTGTCCCCGCAGTACCCGCTGGTGGTCGACCCGGACGCGTTCGTCGCGGCGCGCGGCAACCTCAATCAGTCCTTTGTCACCGACGTGTCCTGGCGCACGCTCGTCGGCCAGGACGCCGGCGAGGCGTTCTCGCTGCGCTGGGACGGCCAGGGCGTGGTACTGATCCAGCCGGCGGAACGGTAAGGGCGAGCGGATGTTCGAGAAAGTCAACGGCAAGGTCGTCAAGGTCAATGTCGGCATGGCGGGTGGCGTGGCCGCCCGCACCGGCGCGATGCTGTTCTACACCGGCGACGTTTCCTTTGCGCCGCACCAGATTCCGGGCGGCCAGGGGATGGGCGCCGGCGGTGGCGGGCTGATGCGGATGGCCGGGCGCATGATGGCGGGCGAGCACGAGCGCACCATGCTCGCGCAGGGCAACGGCGAGGTGCATTACGGATTCGCGGGGCTGGAGGTCCACGTGGTCCAGATGCAGCCCGGCGCGATGCTGCGGGTGGAGGCGTCGCGGCTGCTGGCCAATACCGCCGGATTGCAGAGTTCCATTGTCTCGGTGATGAGTTCGGGCGGGGGTGGCGGCGGAGGCGGCGGCATCATGGGTGCGTTGCGCGGGGCCGCGACCGGCGCGCTGACCGGTCAGGGCATGTTCACCACGCAGTTGTCCGGGCAGGGTGCTGCGGTGCTGCTCGCACACGGCGGATTCCTGGAATTGCAAGTGGGCGGGCCGAATCCGATCGTCGTGGACCCGCAGGCGTTCGTCGCCGCGTACGGAAATGTGCAGACCGAACTCAAGACCGCGCTCAGTTGGCGCGACGCGGTGGGACGCGGCTCCGGCGAGGCCATGCAATTGCATTGTGTCGGACAGGGAGTCGTGTACGTGCAGGCCTCGGAAGAGAAGTTGTGACCATGCCGGAAATCCTGAATCCGATGAATCTCGGCGAGAGCGACAATCTTCCGGGAAACAGCTACGCCTATTGCATCGACCTGAACAAGCCGTGGTTCATGCGCAAGGGCGCGATGATCGCCTATTACGGCGACATGCGATTCCAGATGCTCACCCACGGCCTGCAGGGCGGGCTGTTGCACATGGTGTCGCAACAGTTCTCGGCTCCGCTGTTCACCGGCGACTACGTGGTGGCCGAGGGGCACGGCAAGCTGATCATCGGCGACCGCGGCTACGACATCAATTCCTATGACCTCGAGGACAACGGCAACCTCACCATCCGCGCCGCCAACCTGCTCGCCTTCGAGCCAGGCCTGTCGCTGAACCAGTCGATCGTGCCCGGCTTCCTCACCATGATCGGCACCGGCAAGTTCCTCGCCTCCTCCAACGGCCCGGTCATGTTCGCCGAGCCGCCGCTGCGGGTGGACCCGGAGGCCTTGGTCGGCTGGGCCGACTGCCCCTCCCCCAGCCACCACTACGACCAGCGCTGGATCTCCAGCTTCCTGGCCGCCGGCGCGGCGCGGTTCGGCGTGAACTCCGGCGAGGAACGCCAGTTCGACTTCACCGGCGCGGGCACCGTGCTGATCCAGTCCAGCGAGAAGGTGCTCAGCGACGCCATGCTGGTGCGCACCATCGAGGGCCAGATCCAGAGCGGGATCACGCCGAGCGGGCTGCAACGCCTGCAAGCCATCATCACCCAGCAACTGGGCGGGCAGCAGGGGTACTGACCCTGGAATCATCCTTCGGGTCCTACGTTCGACGGACTCAGGGGCGGTAGCCGCGGCGTTAGTTTTCCGGCAGGACTTCTTGCTGGGAGGCATCATGAGCGTCGGGTTGATGTTCGCGATCATTGTCGGGGCGATCGTGTTGATCGTGAAGCGGTTCATGGGCGAACCGGTTGATGCGCGAGACACGTTTTTGACGCCGTTGATTCTGGTGGGGATCGGTGTTTACAGCGTGACCAAGGTCGATGATCTCAGTTCGATCGATATCGTCTGGCTGGTCATCGGTGGGGTGGTCGGCATCGCATTCGGTGCGGTGCGTGGGACGACCACGGTGCTGTTTGCTCGCGACGGGCATCTATGGCAGCGCTATACCGTGAAAACCCTTGTGGTCTGGGGGACTTCGATCGTGGTGGGTTTCGGGATCAGTCTGCTCGGCAGCACCATGGGAATGCATCACGATGCCAAGCCGATCACGTTGTCGATTGGTATCAGCATGCTCGGGGAGATGCTCACCCTGGGACTGCGGGCGATTTCGACCGGCGTTACGTTCGCGCCGAACAAGAAAGCGGCCGCGGCAAAGGCGTATGACCAACGCGGAGCGGACAATTCGTACCTAGATCGGTTTCTCAACAACCTCGGACATCCCGGGTCCGCGCAGCCGCGTGACTCACGGGACGGCGGCTACGGACACACCGCCCCCACACCGCGAGACTGGTCCGATCGAGAGCAGTATCTGCGCAAACCCGCCGATGACCAGCGCAGCAGCGATCGGGAACAGCCCCGAATCGATCGATCGCCGAGCCTGCGCGACGGCATCGACTGGCTCAATCAATTCCGTGAACGTAGGCCGTGACGAGGCGCTGCCGAATTACCGCGCCGCCCATCCATCGCGGAGAATCGTCGTGATATCAGAACTTACTGTTCCCCAACGTAATTCACGGTGCGCCAGACCGCTGTCGCTGACCAGAAGCGGCGGTTCCGCCACTGCGGGCAGATGTTCGACGGCGATCGCACGACCAGTCAATCGAGAAGCCTCGGCAATGAGTTCATTGACGCTGGTGCCATTTCCACTGCCGATGTTGTACCGAACACATTCCCCCAAGCCTGGCAGATGCGCGAGCGCGGCCACGAAAGCTTTTGCCGCATCACCGATATGCACATAGTCACGGACCGCGGTTCCGTCACCATTGATCGCCAAGCACGGACTGTCCCCAGCCGCGACCGCGAGAATCCGCGGCACAATCCTGGTCGGATCCGGATCGGCGCCACCCGCAATATTGAACAGCCGCAAGACAACCGCGGCCAACCGCCCGGTCGCCGCCTGCGCGGCGATCGCCGATTCGGCGGCCTGCTTGCTCACCGCATACGGATGCGGCGGACGGTCCGACAGTTCCTCCCCCATCGGCTGCCGCTCTGGCGTGCCATAGATCGACGCGGTGGACGCGAACACCACCTTGCCGACCCCTGCCTCGCCCATCGCCCGCAGCAACGAAACCGTCCCACCCACATTGACCTCGAAGAACCGCAGCGGATCGCCGAACGATTCCCGGACCCGGGTGAGCCCCGCCAGATGACACACCGCATCGACACCCTGGAGTGCCGCGCTCAGCGCCTCGGTGTCGAGCAGGTCAGCAGCCCGAACCGGCACTCCGTGCGGCACCCGGGTCCGCGCGCGATGCACCAACCCGACCACGTCATGACCATCGGCGCGCAGCGCCTCGACGACCGCACCGCCGAGATACCCGTTCGCTCCGGTCACCAGTACCCGCATCCGAGCATTGTCGGTCACGGAGCTAGTCGGCCGACTGCGGTGAGCCCTTGATGAACCAGTTGATGATTTCCTCGCCGGCCAGGATGCCGGTGGTGCGGGTGATGGTGAGGTTGGGGTGGGTCCAGTTGAGGTGTTCGAGTTCGCCGTGGCGGGGGCGGATGGCGTAGTCGGCGCTGCGCAGCATCTCGGCGTCCAGCGCGCCGTCGCCGGCCGCGAAAGTCTGCGCCTCGCTGGCGAGTTCGCCGGAGTCGAGCAGGCGGCGGCGGACCTCGGCGACCGCGTGGCTCTTGCAGACGACGTCGGGCATCGAGTAGATCTTGCGGCCCTGCTGGGAGGCGGACCAGCCGCGAGCCCGGCACCAGGCGTCCCATTCGGCCAGGAAGCCGGCCGGAACCTCTTTCGGGCGGACAACCAGGTAGCAGAAGAGGTCGTCGGCCTCGCGGAACTTGGTCACCCACGAATCGTCGACGCGGGTGCGGAGTTCGGCGGTGACCTCGGAGAGGGTCGCCCCGCCCGCGCGGACCTTGGCGTCGATGTCGATGCGCCAGCGCAGGTCCGGCACGCCGTCCACGAGGATGTTGCCGCCGTTGCTGGTGATGGCGTAACGCCAAGGGGCGCCGGGCAATTGGATGCGGTTGAACTGTTTGATGGTGCGCGTGGTGGTCGGGATCACCGCGGCGGGCTGGGTGAGGGTCTGCATGCGCAGCGCCGCGGCCGTCGTCATGAACGACAGCGGCGCGCCCTCGAGGTGTTCCACGCAGACCGTCGGCACGTCGGTGTTCGGGCTGAACGCGTTGCGCGAGTAGATCATTGTTCGATCCAGGTCGGTGGCGACCAGCGTGTGTCTTCGTAGCCTGCGTAGGTCCATCATGTCTGTTGCACGTCCTTGATCAGTCCCATACACGAGTAGGCCAGGTCGGGCACGACCTCGACCGGTACGCCGCGGGCCGCGGCGAGCAGGCGGATATGCGCGTGTTCGGGCGCCTCGACCTCCCGGACCAGCACCAGCCACGGCATCCGCCGCAGCAGCACCCGGGTGGTCTCGCCGACCCCGGGTTTCACGAAATTCACACTGGCGATGCCGTATTCGGCGCGCACCTGCTCGACCGACGCCCAACCGGTCCAGGTCGGCGTGCGATCGCTGTCGCGAACCGCCGCCAGCTCCGCGGGCACCCGGTCGCGCACGGCCGCGAACGCGGCACTCACGGTGTCGAGCAGGCGGAGCGAGACATCGTCGCCGGCGAGTTCGCGATAGAACTTGGCACCGTGGAACTCGCCGGGCCCGATCAACGTGTCGTTCAGCACGGTGCGCGAAACCAGGCCGGACACGGTGGAATTCAGGCAGGCCGAGGCGATGAGGAAGTCGTCGCGCGTGCCATAGGTGCGCACGCAGTGGCCCGGATCGGCGAGCACGGCGAGTTCGCCGTTGAACCGCGCGCCGCCGGCCGCGTGATAGGCGTCGAGCGCCTCGGTGAGCTCGTGCGTGATGGCGCCCTTGCCGGTCCAGCCGTCCACGAACACGATCGAACTCGGATCATGATGCCGCGCAAGGTAATCGAGCGCGACGGCATCGATGCCGCGATCGCGCACGATCGACACCGCGTAGTGCGGCACGTCGAGGCTCGGCTGTCCTGGACCGCGCCCGGACTTCAGCCACCGGCGCATGAGCACGCCGATCGGCGTGCCCGCCCGCGCCAGCGACACCAGCACGACGTCGTCACCGCGTTCGGCGACAACGAGTTCCGCGACGGTCGCCACCGCCAGCGCCAATCGCTCGGCACTGTCGGCGAGCACCTCGTCGAACAGCGAGCGATACGCGGCATCCGGCTGGTACTCGATCGGCAGCGACTCCGCGTAATGCGCGACACCGGACTGGATGCGCCGCTCCCGGACGGCCACGTCGGCCTCCAGGTCGACGTCGGACAGGTCCTTGAGCAGCCAGGAAACCTCGTCGGCCGCATACGAGCCGAACTCGGGGCCGTGCAACGGCTCGGGTAGCGCGGTCGCGCTGCGCTCGGCGTGCAGCGTGCGCGGATCGGCGCCCGGAAGCACCGCGACCAGCACATCCGCGCCGGAGGCGGTGAGCACGTCGACGAGTCCGCCGCCCGCGACGAGTTCCTCGGTGTCGGCCGGCGGATCGATGACCACGACCAGAACCGGATCGACCGCAGCGCGCTGCACAGCTTCGCCCGGCTGACCGGAGAACTCCGCCGACCAGTGCGCGTTGTACAGGTAGCGCGGCTGTTCCTGCCCGGATTCCGGTGCGGTGAACCGGAATCCGCGTCGCAGCGGATACCCGGGTTCATCCAGCACATAGGCCGGTGACCGCGTGGTGGTCTGGTAGCGGGTAGGTGTGCCGGAATCGGCCAGCTCCGCCGCCAACCGCAGCGGCAGATACATCAGTTCCTCGTGCGCGAGCACGATCACGGGCCGACCAGCGAACTCCGCGTCGAGGCGCTCCCGCAGTACCTCGTTCGCCGCACCGACGGCCGCGTCGAACGCGGTGAAATCGGAACGCAGCACTCCGTGCCTGCCGCCCTCCGGCACCGCGGCGGGCCACGGCAGATCGATCTTCGTGAACGAACCACGCTGTACGGCCACCGGATTCAGTTCGGGTTCCGGCAGCTCGGCAACCGCGTCCACCAGCCCAGCCGGCAGCACGGTGTGCCCGGAGGCCAGGCAGACGGTGTCGATGCTCGCCCCCAACTCCGCCGCCGCCTGCTCGAACGCGGTGCGATCCGCCGCCAGGCGCATGTCCACCAGCGAGGCCAGCACGTAATGCGAGCGCGGCGAGAACGCGTGCAGCGCCCGAATCGCGTCGAGCGCGGTTGCGCCGGTGGAGATCTCGTCGTCGACCAGCACCAGCGGCAGATCGTTGACGAAGATATCGGCGGGCATGGGTTGCAGCTGATGCGAGGTGGCGTGTGAGTGCCCCTCCTCGAACCCGGTCAGCGTGTCCGCCGCGTCGACGTCCCGCCGGGTCGAATGCAGATAGCCGACCGCGTCGATGCGCGCCGCGACGCAATGCCCGAGTCCCGTTGCGGTTTCGGCGAACCCGAGCACCAGCGCCTCGCGGCCGCCGAGCACCTCACGCACCAGATCACCGAGCCGATTCCCGCCGTCGAGCACGACCCGGGGGTCGGTCGGCAGGTGTTTACCGAGCACGGTGGACACCAGCAGATGCACCCGCTTCGGATTCCGCCGCAGCCCAGGCTGAATCAGCTCCGCGATCGCCAGGTCCGCGGGCAGCACACTGCCCGGCTGCGCCACGCCGTAGGACTCCTGATGGTGCAGCCGAAGACCGAGATTTTTTGTCGCCCAAGGAATTCCGACAAAATCGAGCGCGGCGCCGCTCATACCGTCACCAACGCCGTCAGCAGATCCACGAACGAAACTCCCTTGTTGGCCACCCCGAACACCCGCGCCCGCAGCAGCGTCTGCCGCGCCCAACTACGGTGCGGCCGCATCTCATTCATCTTGTTCCGATAGCCCGAGGCCGCGACCCCGCCGACATCCACCTGGAGGATGTCGAGTGCGTCGGAGTACTCCTCGTGCGTCACCACCGACAGCGCGTGCACCGCCGCCACATGCGACGGATGGATCACCGTCTTGCCCTGGATGCCGTTGGCCCGGTCGAGGGTGATCTCGCGCAGCAGCCCGTCCAGGTCCCGGCTCACCAGGTATTGCCGGAACGGCACGGCGTCGGACTCCTCGAACGGCGCGGTGCGCAATAACGGCCGGAACATCCGCTCGTGATCGGCGAAGTACTCCCAGACCGGCCCGGTGATCACGAAACCGGTCCCGTCCGCGCGCCCGAGGTAGTTCACGATGTCGGCGATGACATCGGCGACCACCCGCACGTCGTAGATGGTCAGGTCGCGGTCGCGCCGGATGCCGAACGTCGAGCACATGTCGGTCGCGCCGACCCGCACCGCGAGCACCCGCTCCCGATGCTCGGACAGCAGCTCCGCGATCCGGGTCAGTTCCTGATCCCGGGTCTGGCGGTGCACCAGCCCCGCCGATTCGAGCACCGGCATCCCGTAGATCGGCCGGTCCAGCAGCTGCACCGCCGCGTTCAGCGCGTTCAGGTACCTCGGTCCGGTCGTGCTGTCGAACTTCGGGAAGACGAACCCGGCCAGCACCGAGGCCCCCGCGCCCAGTTGCTCCACGATCTCGGTGATCGTGTCCGCGTCGCGCACCCGGACGAACAGCAACGGATTCGAATCACCATTAGCTGCAAGCAGATTCAGTGTTTCCACGGTCTGCCGCTTGGCGAATTCGACCTCGTGATCGGCGACCGCGTCCTCCAGATCGATCACCATCGAGCACACCCCGCGTTCGGCGCGTTTGCTGATGGTCAGCGCCAGGTCCGGCCGGGTGGCCGGCGCGTACAGCGTCGCGCCCAGCCCGACGGCCAGTAGCTCTCGATCGGTGTAGTCGTCGCCGAACGGCTCCGGTGCCCGGTAGAACAGATTCCGTGCCTCGGGGCCGTGCAGCTGCCGGAAGTGGCGCAGCGGCATTCGCTTCCGCAGGGAAACTTCCCGCTGGACGGCGATGCCTGCGGTCATCGTTATCCCACCCTCATTCTCGTCGTGGTCCTGCTTGTTTTCTCATGCGATCCACCACCCCGGCGATGAAGTCGGTGATGGTATCCAGCTCGGCCACGTAGGCCCAGTAGTCGGGGTGCCGCCCCGTCAGTGTTTCGCTGATTCGATCGATCCGTGCGGCCTGCGCGTCCAGCACAGAGCCCCATTCGGTGACGAGTCCGCGACTCACCGCGAGCATTTGGGCGTCCCGCAGCCGAAATCGTACGGCCTTGGCTTTCTCTTGCGGGTCGGACCTGACCTCGCGCAACGTGGCGAGCCGCTTGGTGACGGCGTCGACCTGGTGCTCGGCCTCCGTGAGATACCCGCGAGCGGATGTGGTCAGATCAAGTGCAATCTCCGGGTTGTTCTCGGCCGCTGCCGCACGCGCGCGACCGAGGGCCGCATCCGCGGCGTCGATGGCTCGCTGACTTTCCCGCTCATTGTCAGCTAAATCCGCGGAACTCGCAGCGTTGAATTCGCGCAGCAACCCCGAGTAGGCCGGGGCGAGCCCCTCGGCCTTGGTCCGCGCCGCGGCCAGCCTGGTGCTCACCGAGGAGATCGCGGTCTTCGCCGCGGCGGCCCGAGATGGGGCCTGCGCCAACGCATCCGCCAGCCGCTTGGTCGCCGCCTCCAGCCGGTTCGCGCTCTCCCGGACCACCGCCGCCGACGCGCCCGAACCGGCGGCCTCCAGTGTGATGAGAGCCTCATCGACGGCCGCGGCGTGTTCGCGCACCGAGGGGTAGTTCGCGTACTCCGACTCGGCCGCCTGCCGGCGCACCCCGGCGGCCGCGATCTTCACCTGCTGGGCCAGTTGCGGCACGGTGCCCAGGACCGCGACCGCGTTCTCCAGTTGTCCCTGATTGCCGCGGTAGAACTCGTCGACCGCGCGGGCGGCGTCGGTCAACTGTCTGGTCACCGAGTCGGCCTGCTGCGGTCCCTGCGGCATCGGGGTTCCGTCGCGTTCGGCCTGCTCGAGCTGCTCGGTCAGGGCCACGTACGCGCCAGCGGCGTCGTAGCAACGACTCCGCACCGGCTCCCAGGCCACCGCCATCCGGCGGTCCGGGAAGACCTGCTCGGCCGCGTGCACCGCCGCCTCGGCCGCGCTCTGGCGCTGGTCCATATCGAGGAACGCCGAGGCCAGCGACCCTCGCGCCGCGACGATCCATTCGTTGTTCCCGGCGGACCGGAACCATCCGCGCCTGCGACCTACCACGCCCCGATCTTAGAGATCTCCCGTGTTCACCGGGGGTTCTGCGGGTTCCTACGCAAGTTCGCGGAAACCTACTACTGTCGTAAGGCGTACCCGGCGATTCGGACATGCTGGGAACCAATGACGGACTATTGAAAGGGAATCCCGCATGGGTGTCAGTTTGTCCAAGGGCGGCAATGTCTCGCTGACCAAGGCGGCGCCTAACCTGACCGCCGTCGCCGTCGGCCTAGGGTGGGATGTGCGGACCACCACCGGTACCGACTTCGACCTGGACGCCAGCGCGATCGCGACCGGCGCGGACAAGAAGGTGCTGTCGGATCAGCACTTCGTGTTCTTCAACAACCTGAAGTCCCCGGAAGGCGCCATCGAGCACGCGGGCGACAACACCACCGGCGAGGGCGAGGGCGACGACGAGGTCATCAACGTCGACCTGGCCAACACCCCGCCGACCATCGAGAGCATCTTCTTCCCGGTCTCGATCTACGACGCCGAGACCAGGCAGCAGTCGTTCGGTCAGGTGCGCAACGCCTACATCCGCGTGGTCGACCGCAGCAACAACAACGAGCTCGCCCGCTACGACCTCACCGAGGACGCCTCGACCGAAACCGCGATGGTGTTCGGCGAGCTGTACCGCAACGGGGCCGAGTGGAAGTTCCGCGCGATCGGCCAGGGCTACGCCTCCGGGCTCGCCGGTATCGCCCGTGACTACGGCGTGAACGTCTAAGGAACACTTCGAGGTTCGGAGGGGGCCCGGCAACGGGCCCCCTCGTCATGCGCCCGGGCAGCCCGGGACGACCCAGAATGCCCGCCGCCGCGGCGGTGCGAACACCGTTGGACATCCGGCGGTCCAGCGGCCACGCTGGTAAGAGCGGCGTCAGATCGGTTACATCAACCCAGCGCTCGGACGGATCCACGTTCGGCCGACGCAAACGAAAGGTCCCCCGCGTGGTCCTGCGTATTTTCGGCATGTCAATCATCGTGACGGTGCTGTCGCTCGCCGCCGCGCTGCTCTACGGAGGACCGACTGCGCTGGCGCTGGCCGCGATCCTCGGCATCCTCGAAGTGTCCCTGTCCTTCGACAACGCTGTCATCAACGCGACCGTGCTGGAGCGGATGAGCGCGTTCTGGCAGCGCATCTTCCTCACCATCGGTGTGCTGATCGCCGTGTTCGGCATGCGCCTGGTCTTCCCGCTGGCGATCGTCTGGGTCACCGCGGGCCTGAACCCGGTGAAGGCCTTCGACCTGGCGCTCAACCCGCCCGCCGACGGCGCCGCGAACTTCCCCAACGGTGACCCCAGCTACGAGACGCTGCTCACCGACGCGCATCCGCAGATCGCCGCGTTCGGCGGCATGTTCCTGCTGCTGCTGTTCCTGAACTTCATCTTCGAAAAGCGCGACATCACCTGGCTGTCCTGGCTGGAGCGCCCGCTCGCCCAGCTCGGCAAGCTCGACATGTTCTCGGTGGTCGTCGCGGCCGGCGCCCTGGTCGTCACCGCAGAGCTGATCGCGGCCGACGATGATCGCGCCACCGTCCTCGTCTCCGGTCTGCTCGGCATGGTCGTCTACATCGTGGTCGACGGACTCGGATCGATGTTCCACACCGAGGAGCACTCCGAGGGCGGTCCGTCCGAGCTGGTCAAGGCGACCGGTAAGGCCGGGTTCTTCCTGTTCCTTTACCTCGAGGTGCTCGACGCATCGTTCTCCTTCGACGGCGTGATCGGCGCGTTCGCCGTCACCTCCGACCCGATCATCATCGCCCTCGGCCTCGGCCTGATCGGTGCCATGTTCGTCCGCTCGATCACCGTCTACCTGGTGCGCAAGGGCACGCTGTCGGAATACGTGTACCTGGAGCACGGCGCGCACTGGGCGATCGGTGCGCTGGCGGTCATTCTGTTCATCTCGATCGGCGTGCACATCAACGAGATCATCACCGGCCTGGTCGGTGTCGCGTTCATCGGTGCGGCGTTCATCACCAGCGTGATCCGTAACCGGCGCGAAGACGATGAAAAAGTGGACAGCGAACGAGAGCCCACCCCGGTAGGCTGATTTTCGGCAAGCAAGCCGAAGACTCGTGCGGCAGCGGCCACTCCCTCGCGGAGCCCGCTGCCGTTCTCATATCTGTGTACTGCACACTGCCCGAGGGGATCACGCCGATGGCGAACGACAGCAACGCCGGTGGGGTCAACCTGTCGAAGGTGACCCTGTCGAAGGCGACCCCGAGCATCAACCTCACCAAACCGGGTGAGCAGCAAGGCAACATGCGGGTCAACCTGAACTGGTCCACCGGTTCGAAGGGTTTCTTCCGCCGGTCCAAGCCGGTCGATCTCGACCTCGGCTGCCTCTACGAACTGGCCGACGGCACCAAGGGCGTGGTGCAGGCGGTGGGCAACAACTTCGGTGCGCTCGACGCCGCGCCGTTCATCCAGCTCGACGGCGACGACCGCAGCGGCAGCGCGGCCGGCGGCGAGAACATGCACATCAATCTCGCTCGGCCCGAACTGTTCCGGCGCGTGCTGATCTTCGCCTTCATCTACGAGGGCGTGCCGAACTGGGCCGCCGCCGACGGCGTGGTCACGCTGTTCCCGACCGCCGGGCCGCAGATCGAGGTCCCCCTCGACTCCCCCGTGGACGGCGCCCGCTCCTGCGCGATCGCGCTGTTGCAGAACCAGGGCGCCGGCATCACCGTGCACCGGGAAGTGCACTACATCAACGGTGCGCAGAAGGAGATCGACGAGGCGTACCGCTGGGGCATGAACTGGCACAGCGCCCGCAAGTAGCTCACCGCACCGCGACCACTGGACGCGGCGCGACGGTGGGCGCCGCCGACGGTTTGCGTGAGGCGAAGACCAGGCCGATCAGGCCGACGGCGAGTCCGGCAACGGTCAACGGCCGCAACGGTTGATCGATCAGCACCCAGGCGAGCAGCGCGGTCACCGCGGGCGTGGCGAAGAACAGCCGGCCGACCCTGGTCGCGTCCCAGCGGCGCAGCATCGAGTTCAGCAGCAGAAACGCGACCATCGAGTTCACCAGCACCATCCAGGTGAGTGAGCCGGCGAACCTGACCGCGTCGTGCACGTGGATCTGACCGGTCAGCCAGGTGAGCACGCCGGCCACCGGCGCGCTCACCACCACGTGCACCGCGGTGGACGCCCTGGAGTCGACGTCGGGCACGATGCGCTTCTGATACACCGTGCCGATGCTCAGGCCGAGCAGCCCGATCACGCACAGCAGCAAGCCGATCCGGGAAAAGTTCGACTGATCCATGACCGCCATCGCGACGCCGACCCCGCCGATGCCGAAGCCGAACCACTGCCGCGGCGTGACGGTCTCGCCGAGCACCCCGGCGAACAACGCGATGACCACCGGATTCAAGCCCTGTACCAGCGCGATCACCGCGCCGGACACGTGCTCGCCCATCGCCGTGTAGAACGCGCCGAACTGCACCGCCTGCATCAGCAACCCGGCGACCGCGACGTGGCGCCACTGCTTGCCACGCGGCCAGGTCGCGCGCACCGCGAACGCGTATCCGACGAGCAGCACCCCGGCGATCGCGTAGCGCGCGAACAACACCATCATCGGCGGCGCCGCCCCGACCCCGATGATCCCGGCGATGAACGCGCTGCTCCACAGCACGACGAACAGCGGCTGCGCGGCCACCGACATGAACTGAGTCTTCACGGACCCTCCTGAACTAACCGCCTTGGGTGGTTATTACCGTCGCAGTTGACTGTGTAACCTGTCAAGGTGGTTACTATGAGAGGGTGTTCACCTTCGTCAGCGGCAACCTCGCCCTGGATTTCGCGGGCACGGCCAAGGCCCGTACCGGGACGTTCGACGACGCGCTCGACGCGCCGGCCGCGCTCGCGGACTGGCTGGTCGCCGCCGAGTTGCTCGACCGCGCACCCGATTGCGACGCGGCGACCTTCGACCGCGCCGTGCGCTTGCGCGAGGCCGCGTACCGGATGGCCATCGCCGTGTCCCAGGGCAAACCGGTCGCCGAGGTCGACCGCCGACTGGTCAACGAGTGCGCCAAGGGCGAACTTCCGGCAATCAGCCTGCGGCTCAACGGCACCATCGCCCGCTCGGGCACGCCCGACGCCGCCCTCACCGCGATCGCCCGTTCCGCGATCGAGCTGCTCGGCAGTGCGGCCGTGATCAAGGAATGCGGCCGCCCCGAATGCACCCGCCTCTACGTCGACGCCTCCCGCGGCGGCACCCGGCGCTGGTGCGACATGACCATCTGCGGCAATCGGGTCAAGAGCGCCGCGTTCCGCGCGCGGCACGCCGAATAGGTCGCTGAACAGCACGTTCGGTGGACATTCAGGCCGCGTTCAGTCGGCTCCGGATGCTGTGGGGGATCGATCGCCCACCGGTTCCGGCGATCCGACCCGAACTGGAGGAACGATGACCACCACCCCGAATGTGCTGCTCGTGCACGGCGCCTGGGCCGACGGGTCCTGCTGGAACAAGGTGATCGAGCACCTGTTCGTCCGCGGCTTCGAGACCGTGGTGGCCAGCCAGCTGCCGCTGCGCGGCTTCGCCGAGGACGTCGCCGTCGTCACCCGCGACCTGGACGCGCTGACCGGACCGACGATCCTGGTCGGCCACTCCTACGGCGGCGCGGTGATCAGCCAGGCGGGTTCGGGCCGCGACGACGTCACCGGGCTGGTGTACGTCGCCGCGTACGCGCCGGCCGCGGGTCAGTCCGCCTTCCAGATCAACCAGGAATTCGGTCCGGGGCTGCCGAGCGGCGCGGATCTGGTGAACATCGGCGCGGACGACGCCCCGGATCTGATCATCGCCCGCGACCGCTATCACGCCGACTTCGCCGCCGACGCCGATCCGCACGAGGCCGCGCTGCTCGCCGCCACGCAGAAGCCGACTTCCGTTCTCTCCCTGACCGGTTCGGGCACCGCGACGCCCGCCTGGGAGACGCTGCGGGACAACACCTGGTACCAGATCTCCGAGTTGGACGCGATGATCCCGCCGGACCTGGAGACCAAGATGGCGTATCAGGTGGCGCCCGAGGAGCACATCGTGTCGCTGGCCACCGGGCACGCGTCGATGGTCACCGAGCCGGACGCGATCGCCGATCTCATCGCGCGGGCCGCCGGGCAGTAGGCCGTCAGCCGCTGGGCACGCCTTTCGCCGTCGCGCCGAGCAGGTCGCCGATCAGTTCGAGATATCTTGTGGCGCCGATGGTTTCGGCGTGCGAGCGGGCCTCCCAGCGCAGTTCGCCTGCTCGTTCGAGCTCGCCGCGGTCGTGACAGACCGTGGCCAGTTCGAGCAGGGCCGGGATCAGTTCGACCGGCGAGGCGTAGCGGCGAAGCAGGGCGACGGCCTGGTCGAGCAGGTTCGCGTCGACCCCGCCCGGCGCGGCCAAAGCCGTTGCGCGCAAGGCTCTTCCGATCGTGCCCGGCGTATCCCACAGCCGGGCCAGTTCGAGTTCCGTCGCGGCGAGTTCGTGGGCCTGTTCGCGTTCGCCCAGGCGCACGAGTTCCATGGCCGCGGAGCTGCGCCACGGGATGTGGGCCGGGTTGCGGATGCCCACCGCGGCGACGCGGCGGCCGCAGTCCATGAAGTGCGCGATCGCCTGGCGGGAATCGCCGCGGGCGGCGCAGGCCAGGCCTTTGACGTGGATGACCACGGTCCACTCCCAGGTCTCGGGGTTGGCGTGGTCGGTCACGCTGTCCAGCCACTGCTCGGCCTCGGTCAGCCGGCCGAGCCCGAGCAGGGCGTGCGCGTACTGGGCGACCAGCGCGAGCGGCGGCCGGATGGACTCGTCGCCCAGCGTGCCGACCGTCGGCGCGACCTCGCGCAGCGCCTGCCGGTAGTCGCCGCAGCGCAGCAGCACCTCCGAACGCAGGATGAGGCGATAGACGTCGATGGTGCCGAAGTGGTGATCGTTGCGCTGTTCGCTGAGCTGCCTGGCCAGCGCGAGATCGCCGGCCCACATGGACAGGTGCGCGAGCAGGCCGATCAGCTGCTGTGGCAACACATCCCAGCCGCGGGCCGGATCCGGCTCGGCCGGGAAGCGGGCGATCGTCTCGCGCGCGGTGCGTTGCACGCCGAAGGCGTCGTCCCAGGTGAGGACCGCCGTGGTGATCTGGTCGGTCGATCCCGTGGCGCGCAGTCCGGCGACGAAGTCACGCCAGGTCGCCGAGGTCAGTCCGGCCACCGCCCAGGCGGCGGAGCGAATGTTCCTGGCCGCCAGTGGGTCTCGCGCTTCCGTTTCGGTCAGCACCTCGCCGAGCAGGGCCATCGCCGCGCCGGCCTGCCACCGCGTCGACATCGTCCAGGCCAGCGGGATGAGCGCGGTCGGTGCGACGCGGCGGTCGCGCTGACTGTGCAGCGCTTCGTCCAGGTGTGCGCGGGCCGCGGCCGGGTTGGTCCACAGCTCGAGCTGGCCGAGCCGGACCAGGATGTCGTCGCGCCCCTCCGGCGCGGTGATCCGCAAAGCCGCCGCCAGTTGCCGGACGGCCTCGGCGATCAGGCCGTGGCGCAGGCACTCCTCGGCCGCGTCCAGCAGCACGACCGTCCAGCGGGCGTACTGCACGCCGACCAGCTCGCCCAAGTAGGCCGCGACCTGCCTGGCCGAATATCCGGCGCTGCGCGCCTGTTCGGCGGCGGCGATCCGGAAGCGGTCCGTGTCGGCGCGCCCGCCGAGCCGGCGAATCGTGTTGCCGATCAACCGATGACGGAGAATCGGTGGCGTCGCCGCGGCCAGAATGCCGCTGGCGGTGAGTAATTCGCAGCGATCGCGCACCAGGCCCACCGGCTCGGCGCAGGCGGCGGCGAGCACCTCGATGGTCGGGTCGAGGTCTTGCAGCACGGCGAGGGCGCGCAGCATGGCGGCGCCGCTCGGCGAGTACCGGTCGAGCAGGCGGCTGATCGACCGCGAATAGCAGCCGTCGGGTAGGTATTCCGGAATGCGTCCGTGGTCGCGCAGGGCGGCGAGATCGGTGATCAGCGCGCCGGCCAGCAGCGGGATATCGGCCGTGGCCTGCTGGATGTCGGCCGCCAGGCCCGGCGGGCACATGGTGCCGGTGCGTCGTTCGTACAGGGCCTCGATCGCGGCGACGCTGAGTCCGCCGGGGCGCAGTATCGCGACGGCGAGCGGTTCGATTCGGGCGTGTAGCGCAAGAATGGCCGGCTCCCAAGAGCTTTCGTCCAATGCCAGGACGAAAAGCACGGGCATTCTGCGTAGTCGCGGTGCGACGGCGGTCAGTATCCGGACGGAACGCTCGTCGAGCTGTTCCGCGTCATCCACCAGTACCACGAGCGGCTCCGTGGCCGAAGCTTCGATCAGCATGGCGCACAACGCTTCTGCTACCTGAGCGTCGGTGTCTTGCGGCGAGATCGTGGAACCCGTCAACTCGCCGATCAGGCCGGTCTGCGGTGCGCCGTCGCAGGGTGGCAGCAGATCGACCCGCCGGGCACCGGGCACCCGCCGAGCCACCTCGTCGAGCAGCTGGGTCTTGCCGTAACCGGGGCGGCCCGAAATCACCACGAGGCCACCGCTGCCCTTGGCCGCGCTCGCGGTCCATCCCGCGATTCGGGACAGATCGTGATCGCGCTCGAATACCAGCGGCGCGGTCGAATCCGGCTCCGGCCACAGTGCGGCCACCATGCCGAGCCGATGGCCCACTGCCTCCGCTGACCCTGACGTCGAAAGTTCAGGTACGGCAGCATCTTCCGACCGCATCGGGGCCGAGTGTGATTCGGCCGCCGGTTGCACCAGGCTTTCCCCGGCAAGTATCTGCTTGTGCAGCGAGCGGAGCTCCTCGCCCGGCTCCACACCCAGCTGATCTACCAGCAGATTTCGCGTCGCGCGGTAGACGTCGAGCGCTTCGGACTGACGGCCGCGGGAGTACAACGCGCGCATCAGCACGGCGCGGGGACGTTCGCGCAGTGGATGCTCCGCGGTGAGCACGCGCAGGCGATCGATCACCTCGTCCGAACGACCCAGTGCGACAGCGACATCGAGGCTTTCCTCGACCACGGCCAGCCGACGTTCGGCCAGCGCCATCCGTTGACGATGCGCGAACGGGCCCGGCAGTCCGGCCAGCGGTTCGCCCGAATACAAGGCGAGGGCCTGCGCGTATCGGGCCTCGGCCAGTGCCCAATCACCCGTTTCCCGCGCCCGGCCCGCCTCGCCGACCAGCCGGTCGAACACACCGAGGTCGGTCTGCTCGTCATCGATCCGCAGCTGATATCCGCCGTGCCCGGACAGCAGTACGGCAGGCGGTGTTCGCGGCCTGCGGTCCGGCTCGAGCGCCCGGCGCAGGGCCGACACGTAGGTCTGGATCACGCCGACGCCGCTGGCCGGCGGCACCCCGTCGTACAACGCGGCGAGCAGGCTCGCCGCCGACACCCATTGCCGCCGGCGGAACGCCAGCACGCACAGCACCGCCCGCCGCTGGGGCGGGCCGAGCGGGAGGACCGCGTCGGCCAGGTGCGCTTCCACCCCGTTGAGCAGCGTCAATCGCAGCACGGCGGGCGAGAGGGTGCCCGCGTCCGCCTGATCCATCTGTTCTCCACTGCCTCGTCGCGTCGCCTAGCTCGACCAGCGTAAACGGACCGGCGTCCAGTCCGGGCGGACGGATGCTCCGCTCGGGTGTGCTTTCACCGCCGGCCACGGTTACCGACAGTAGCCGCACCTGCTTCCGAGCTGGGCCGATGGCAATCACTGAGCAATCAGTCAGTGGCGGCCGCCACGCTGCCTCTCCGTGCCGGTAGTGACGCACCTCGCAGCGCAAAACTCGGGCGGCGGGGTGACCGTGCACACCGCGGTTCAGGCCGCGATCAACAACCTTGCGGCAACAGAGCGGTGAACACGGCGGACGTGGGTCAGCTCAAGCCGAGCCGGTGGGCCTGGGCAATCGCCTGCGGGCGGTCCCGAACGTGGAGTTTCGCGAACAAGGAGTTGATGTGGCTCTTGACGGTGCTGACGCCGATGAACAGTTCCTTGGCGATCTCGGAATTGTTGTGCCCCTGCGCAATCAAGGTCAGCACATCGAGTTCCCGTGCACTGAGCCCTAATTCGGCCACCGCAGCCGAAGTCACCGGTTCGGCCGCGGGCGCCGACAGCGAAGCGACCAGCCGCTGACCGACCTCGGCGGCGAACGTCGCCTGACCACCCGCGACCGCGCGGATGGCCGTGGCGATCTCCCTGCGCCCCGCGTCCTTGGTCAAATACCCACGCGCACCGGCCCGCAACGCACCCGCGATCGATTCGTCGTCGGCATAGGTGGTCAGCACCAGAACCGCGGTGCCGGAATGCTCAGCGGTGATCGCGGCCGTGGCGGCGACCCCGTCGAGGACCGGCATCCGCAGATCCATCAGCACGACATCGGGCGCGAAGCGGTGCACCAACTCGACCGCTTCGGCGCCGTCGCGGGCCTCGCCGACCACCTCGATGTCCGGCAGCAGCGAGAGCACGGTGGTCAGGCCCTCCCGCACGATGGTCTGATCGTCGGCCACCACCACCGTGATCACCGCTGCGGCACCGTCATTCGCACTGTCCACCGGTCACCCACCTTTCCCGCCTCGACCGCGCCGCCCAGCGCGCCGATCCGCTCCCGCATCCCGAGCAGCCCCGCGCCCATCCCCGAGGCCGACAGCAACCCGAGCCGGTCGGACAGCGGATTCGAGGCGAGGAGTTCCACCTGTTGCGCACCGACCGACAAGCGCAGCTCGACCTCCGCGCCCGGCGCGTGCTTGCGGGCATTGGTCAGCGACTCCTGCGCGCCTCTGAGCAGCGCGACGCTCACCTGCTCACCGAGCTGCTCGATATCACCCGACAGGTGCATCTTCACTTGACCGCTCGCGTTGCGATGCTCGGTCACCAATCGTTCGAATTCACTTGGCAGGTCTATTTTTTCGGCCCGCAGCGCACCGACGACCTGTCGCGCGTCATCGAGACCCGACGCGGCCAGCTCCCGCGACGCGCGGACCTTGTCGGCCGCCCGTTCCGTCTCGCCCGCGTCCAGCAGTGCGTCCGCGGCGTCGAGCTGCAACACCAGCCCGCCCAGGGTGTGCGCGAGCACGTCGTGCACCTCGCGGGCGATCCGTCCGCGTTCGGCCAGCGTGGCCGCGCGATCGCGCTCCGCCCGAATCTCCCGGCTCTGCTCCACCAGCAATCGATTCTGCTCGGCGGTCACCCGAAACTGCCTGCGGCTCAACCCCATCAGCGCCACCAGCAGCAGGCCGGCCAGCATCCCCAGGTAAGCACTCGGCGAGTGGTGCGCCGCCACCGACGACACCCCCACGGCGACCGCCTCGCCACCGATGATCAACGCCCCGAATGTAATCGAGTGCTGCACGACGGCGACACTGCCGAACGCGGCGGCGAGCAGCGGGATCAGCGACCCGCCCACCTGCGCGACGGTCAAACCACCGAAGACCGCCATCGCCCCGAGCACGGTTCTGCTCACCCACGGCTGTTCCATCGGACCCACCGCCCAGACCAGCAGCGCGAGCCCGGCGATCCCGACCATGACCAGGACCGGCACCCCCTGCCGCGCGAGTTGGTCGTCGCGGAGCAGCACGACCATGGCGACGACCCCGGCCAGGCGCAGCAGCCTGTTCGGGGTCGTCGGTGCGATGTACGCGCCGGCCGGCATCAGCTCAGTGTGCCCGAACCAGCGGCCGCGAACCGGTCAGCCGTTCGGCCCGCGTCGAGATGACCAGCATCCGGCCGAGCCGGTTGACCGCGAGCAGCACGATGATCGCGCCGGCCGAGACCACGGCCTGCGCCCCGAGATCGACCGCGACCACGTCGATACCGATGCGCACCGCGATCAGCACCACCCACAGCGCGGAGGCCAACGCCCCGGTGCGCACCATCAATTGCCCGTCCTGGCGGGCGAATTTCGACAGCACCCCCATCAGCGCGCCGACCGCCAGCCCGAGCACACCCTCGAAGACCAGCAGCACGATGTCCACGGTGTGTAGCGCGGGGGCGTTGTCCGCGGAGGTGAAGAGCGCCACGCCGACGATGCCGAGCACCAGCGGTCCCCGCCACATCCGGGCCGGATCGAACGGCCGCCATTGATTCTGTCGATAGATGATCCAGCCGAGTATCGCGACCACCAGCAGGGCGGTGAGCAAGTTGTTCGAGGTCATGCCCATAACCCTCGGGGAATCGCCGATTATCCGGCACCACCCGAGGGTGGATCCGCGGGTGGAATCCGCGGACTAGCCGACCGGGATCAACGCACCCGGCGCGAACCGCGGCACCGCGGGCGGCGCCGGCCGAAACCCACGCGGCATGGCCCGCAGGAACAGGAAGAACAGCACCACCAACAGCACCGCCCGGCCCCACACCCCGAACTGGACGAGCTTCTCCATCTGCTCCGCGGGGCGACCGGTGCCGAGCGCGTAGAAGTACCGGAACACGCCGATCCCCAGGGCCGCGTCGGCGACGAAGTATGCCGCGATCGCCGTCCACGGCACGTTCAGCAGCACCAGGAACGGCACCAGCCACAACGTGTACTGCGGCGAATGCACCTTGTGGAACAACAGGAATCCACACAGCATCGCGGCGCTCACCCCGACCCACGGGAACACGCCCGAGGCGAGATACCGCTTCCAGCCCAGCCACATAGCCAGGGCGAACGTGGTCAGGATCAACGTCGGCGAGGCGATCGACACCACCTGCTGGAACAGCGTCTCGCTCTGCGTGTCGGTGCCGAACAGCTGCCGAAGTCCCCAGTACCAAATGGAATTCGTGGTGATGTCGGCCTGCCGCAGCTGCTGGAAGGTGATCGACGCGCGCCAGCCCTCGTAGCCGGCGAGCGCGAACGGCAGGTTCACCGCGACCACGGTGGCGATGGCCGCGCCCGCCGTCATGAGCGCGCCACGAACATCCAGACCTGGTTCGTCGCGATCGCGCTCGACGCCGCCGGTGAGCACGTACACCAGCAGCGGCAGCACGAAAATCCCTGGGTACAGCTTGAGGCAGAAGCCGAGGCCGAGCAGGATCGCCGCGAGAATTCCCCTGGTACGCAACGAATATCGGGTCAAGGTAGCGACCACATACACCGCGGCCACCGCCGTGCACACCACCGGAAGTTCCCAGTTGTGGAAGGCATAGAGCACCAGCGGCGGCCCCACCGCCCACAGCAATGCCGCGCGCCCCGCGAGCCGGGCCAGCATCCAGGCGGTCAGCAACGCGAACGGCGCGAGCAGCAGCGCGGAGTGCCGCAGGAAGTCGGCGTCGTTGTGCGCGCCGATCGCGCCGAGCCACATCAAAGTGCCGCTGAGCACCGGGTATTCGACCGCGCCGCCGACCAGCGCGCCGTCGTCGGTGATGCCGCCCTGCACATAGGGAAAGACGTGCTCGTTGATGTCGCGGCCGAGCCAGAGGAACTGGATATCGGAGTAACAGACATCCGAATCCTTGCTGACATCGAATACCGTACTGCGACCGTCCGCGGTGAACGGCCCACCCGCACATCGCGCTTTGTTCGCGTACCCGAGCGCGAGCGTGAGCCCACACAGCACCAGCACCACCGCCGCCAGCGCCGCGCGACGAGGCACGCGGCGCGCGATCAGGTCGCGGGCGGCGAGTCCGGTCGGCATGTGGACCACCCTAAGCGGCGGAATAGGTCAACGTCCGCGTTCCCTCGCCGATGGGATCGATTTCAGTGGTCAGGGGCGGTTCATGTAGCCTTGTCGGGTTGCTGACGCAACGACCCTCCTGCCACGGAGAGCCCGTGGCCGTTTCCTAGTCCACAGGAGGTGATTGGTCCGTGCGTCATTACGAAGTGATGGTTATCCTCGATCCCAGTCTGGACGAGCGCACCGTAGCCCCGTCTCTCGAGACGATGCTCACCGTGGTTCGTACCGAAGGCGGCAAGGTCGACAAGGTCGATATCTGGGGCCGCCGCAGGCTTGCCTACGAGATCGCCAAGCAGGCCGAGGGCATCTACGCGGTGGTCGATCTGACCGCGGAGCCCGCGACCGTGAGCGAACTCGACCGCCAGCTCGGCCTGAACGAGTCGGTGTTGCGCACCAAGGTTCTGCGCCACGACAAGTAGTCCAGCAACCCTCGATTGCGTCGGTGCCTGACTCTAGGCTCTAGCGCAACAACGAGATGCGGACTGCACCCCGAGCAGGAGGAACCACATGGCAGGCGACACGGTCATCACCGTCATCGGAAACTTGACGGCCGACCCCGAGCTTCGATTCACGCCCGCGGGAGCGGCGGTGGCTAATTTCACCGTCGCGTCGACTCCCCGGATGTTCGACCGTAATTCGAACGAATGGAAAGACGGCGAAGCGCTGTTCCTGCGCTGCAATATCTGGCGCGAAGCTGCGGAAAATGTCGCCGAAAGCCTGACCCGGGGTTCCCGAGTCATCGTGAGCGGGCGGCTGAAGCAGCGCTCCTACGAAACCGCTCAGGGTGAGAAGCGCACCGTCGTCGAGCTCGAGGTCGACGAAGTCGGCCCCTCGTTGAAGTACGCCACCGCGAAGGTCAACAAGACCAGTCGTGGCGGCGGTGGCGGCGGCGGAGGCTTCGGATCCGGCGGCAGCGGTGGCTCCGGCGGCGGCAACGCCCCGGCCGGTTCCGGTGGCGGCGGCGGTCGTTCCGGCGAGGACGATCCCTGGGGCAGTGCGCCCGCGGCTGGCTCCTTCGGGGGCGGCGGCCGCGTAGATGACGAACCGCCGTTCTGATAACGGCAACTCATAGGTCTGCCTTGCGTGGACCATCACTGATTACGGAGTAAAAGACCATGCCTAAAGCGCCAGCGCGCGAAAAGGTGCTCAAGAAGAAGGCCTGCGCATTCTGCAAGGAAGCCAAGTCCGGAATCGTCAACATCGATTACAAGGACACGGCACTGCTGCGTAAGTACGTCAGCGATCGCGGCAAGATCCGCGCCCGCCGCGTCACCGGCAACTGCGTGCAGCACCAGCGTGACATCGCGGTTGCCGTCAAGAACTCGCGTGAGGTGGCCCTGCTTCCTTACGTGTCGACGGCTCGCTGAGTAAGGGAGACACGCAAATGAAGTTGATTCTGACTGCTGACGTGGACAACCTCGGTGCGCCCGGCGACACCGTCGAGGTCAAGGACGGCTACGGCCGCAATTTCCTGCTGCCGCGCGGACTGGCGATCGTGGCCAGCCGTGGTGCCGAGAAGCAGGTCGCGGGCATCCGCCGGGCGCAGGACGCCCGCAAGGTGCGCGACCTGGATCACGCCAACGAACTGAAGCAGGCCATCGAGAACCTCGATGCGGTCTCGCTTTCGGTGAAGACGGCGGGCACCGGCAAGCTGTTCGGCTCGGTGACCCAGGCCGACGTCGCCTCGGCCATCAAGACGGCCGGCGGACCCGTGGTCGACAAGCGCAGCATCGAGCTGCCGAAGTCGCACATCAAGTCGACCGGCAAGCACGGCGTCGTGGTGCACCTGCACCCGGACGTGGTGGCCAAGTTCGACCTGACGGTCGCTGCCAGCTGATATAGCACCACTTCGAAGGCCACTCCCGTGTTCGGCACGGGGGTGGTCTTCGGCTGTGCGATGCAGCCCACTTCTCTGAATAACTCATAGTTTGCCCGCTGGGCAGCTCTGCCATTCGGAACATTCTCGGCAAATCCGCGCTGGTCATCGGGGTTCCCGGTGCAAGGCCTGTGGATTACTCAGGAAACCGACCGGTGGCAATGTGATTCAGCTCATACCCGTCACACATGCTGTTAACCCAACACGCCCGGCTGTTCAACTTGGTCAACACGCCGCGACTTTATTCATCAACAGGTGGATAACCGCGGAAATCGATATCTATCAGCGGGTTTTGGCTGGATGACCTGGGTTTTCCCCAAGTTGTCCACAGGGGGTGCACACGGTTAGGTGAACAGTCCCCAACTTATCCACAGCTGTGTGCACAGTACGGTTTGTTGACCGCCCTCGGGTCGCCTAGGTTCGTCCCTACGTCGTGGTAGGCGCGGCCCGAACGTCCGGAATTCATGGATCTCGCAACGGTAGCTGGAACTCGCAGGTGGCCTCGGCCGGCGTGCGAGCGGCGGACACTGCCACTGCGCCATACGTGTCGGAGCCGGAGAGTAGGACCAATCATCAATAGGGTGAGCCCGGTAGGTGGAGAGAGGACGGTCGAGTCTCATGGCAGTCGTCGATGACCGTGGGCATGCGAACTACCCGCCCGAGCCGCCCGGTGAAGACTTCGGGCGTCAGCCACCGCACGACATGGCGGCCGAGCAGTCCGTGCTCGGCGGCATGCTGCTGAGCAAGGACGCGATCGCCGACGTCATCGAGGTGATGCGCCCCGGCGACTTCTACCGCCCCGCCCACCAGCTCATCTACGACACCATCCTCGACCTCTACGGTCGCGGCGAACCCGCCGACCCGGTGACCGTCTCGGCCGGCCTGGACCGCCGCGGCGAACTCAAGCGCATCGGCGGACCCCCCTACCTGGTCACGCTCACCCAGACCGTCCCCACCGCGGCCAATGCCAGCTTCTACGCCGAAATCGTCGCCGAGAAGGCGATCCTGCGCCGCCTCGTCGAGGCAGGCACCCGGATCGTCCAGTACGGCTACGCCGGCGCCGACGGCCAGGACGTCGCCGAGGTCGTCGACCGCGCCCAAGCCGAGATCTACGAGGTCACCGACAAACGCACCACCGAAGACTTCCTCCCACTCGAGGAACTCCTCCAGCCCACGATGGACGAAATCGACTCCATCGCCAGCCGCGGCGGCATCTCCCTCGGCGTCCCCACCGGCTTCACCGAACTGGACGAACTCACCAACGGCCTCCACCCCGGCCAAATGATCATCGTCGCGGCGCGCCCTGGCGTTGGCAAGGCCCTGGCCCTCGACACGCAATTGCCGACCCCGAGCGGCTGGACCACCATGGGCGAAGTCCGGGTCGGCGACGAACTCCTCGACGCCGACGGCCTCCCCACCCGCGTCGTCGCCGCCACCGACATCCTCACCGACCGCCCGTGCTACGAGGTCGAATTCTCCGACGGCACAGTGCTCGTCGCGGACGAGGAACACCAGTGGCTCACCGACACCCGGGCCTCCCGGCGGTCCGCACAGCAGGCGGCGACCGGCTACCCACAGCGCACCTTCGCCGCCGTCCGTACCACCGGCGACATCGCGCGCACGCTGCGCTGCACCACCGCCGATCGCAGGCTCAACCACTCCGTCACCAACGCACGCCCCCTACAGTTGCCGGCTCGCGACCTACTGGTGCCGCCGTACACCCTCGGCGCGTGGCTCGGAGACGGTACGTCCGCGGCCGCACAGCTCACTTCGGCCGATCCGGAAATCGTCGCCCGCATCGAAGCCGAAGGGCTGGTGGCGGTCCCGTCGCGGTCCGCGCACCTGCGGTATCAGCTACAACTGCCTGCCGATGAACCGATCTCGTCGCGCGAATGCGTGGTGTGTGGAGCGGAGTTCGTTCCATTCACCAGCGAGGTTCGTACCTGTGGACGTTCGTGTGGCGGCAAGGCCCGGTTCCACTCCGCGCCGGTCGCCGCGCCCACCTGCGCACACTGCGGGGGCCCGTCGATCGGGCTGCGATTGTGCCAGTCCTGCCGAAACACGGTAGGGAGTGTGCAGGCTCGGCTGCGGACGATCGGGGTGCTCGGTGACAAGCACATTCCGACGCAGTATCTGCGATCCAGTGAGGCGCAACGACGTGCGCTGCTCGCCGGTCTGCTGGATACCGATGGCACTGTGACGCATGGTGGTTCGGTGCAGTTCGCGGTCACCAGCGAACGGTTGTTCCGGGACGTTCAGGAGCTGGTGGTCAGCCTCGGATACCGCTGCCATGTGTCGACCAAGCGGGTTCGCGGCCGGTCCGAGAGTTCGTCGACCGCCTACACGATGACCTTCGCCACCGACGACGAAGTATTCGGCCTGTACCGGAAAGCGCTGTTGCACAAGGAACGCCGAGCGAGCCGCAGCACCGCGCGATCCGGTTCCCGGTACATCGTGGACGTCCGGCGCATCGACAGCGTGCCCGTCCGCTGTGTGGAAGTCGACAACGCCGACCATCTCTACCTGGCCGGGCGATCGATGGTGCCGACGCACAATTCCACACTCGGCATGGACTTCATGCGCAGTTGCTCGATCAAGCATGGGTTGCCCAGCGTTATTTTCTCGCTGGAGATGAGTCGTACGGAAATTGTCATGCGTCTGTTGTCGGCCGAGGCGAAGATCAAGCTCGGGGATATGCGGTCGGGGCGGATGAGTGACGACGACTGGACCAAGCTGGCGCGGCGGATGAGTGAGATCAGTGAGGCGCCGCTGTTCGTCGACGACTCGCCGAACCTGACCATGATGGAGATTCGGGCGAAGGCGCGCAGGCTCAAACAGCGCCACGATCTGAAACTTGTCGTGGTGGACTACCTTCAGCTGATGAGCTCGGGTAAGAAGGTCGAATCCCGGCAGCAGGAAGTCTCGGACTTCTCCCGAAGCCTGAAGCTGCTCGCCAAGGAACTCGAGGTTCCGGTGATCGCGATCAGTCAGCTGAACCGTGGTCCCGAACAGCGAACCGACAAGCGCCCCATGGTGTCCGACCTTCGTGAATCCGGATCCCTCGAGCAGGACGCCGACATGGTCATCCTGCTGCACCGCCCGGACGCCATCGAACGCGACGACCCCCGCGGCGGCGAAGCCGACCTGATCGTCGGTAAACACCGTAACGGCCCCACCGCCACCATCACCGTCGCGCACCAGCTGCATTTGAGCCGGTTCGTGGATATGGCCCGCGGCTAGGGCCTCGCGCTCGAGGTATCTCGCCGCGTTCCGCCCAGCATGAAGGGTGCGAATTTCTAGGCCCTACAGGCGGTTTCGCGAGGGGTGATCCGGTTCGTGCGACCGACCGCGCGGCCCACCGTGTTGCGTACCGCGAGGCCGGATCGGGTGCGGGGCACCATGAGTCTGGAGAGCAGGGGGACGCGTCGCTGCCGCGGTCGCACTTCGCGGCGGAGCCGCGACTCGTAGGCGGCAAAGGCGCGGGCGTGATCGCCGTCGTGGGCGGCGAGTTCTTCCGCGAGGGCATGTGCTCCGGCCATCGCCATGCTGGACCCGTCGCCCAACAGGGCGGTGGCCGCCGCCGCGTCCCCGAGCAGTACGACCCGTCCGCGCGACCACGAGGGCATCCGGACGGTCGTCAGCGGGTCGAAGAACGGGGCCGGGTGGTCGAGATAGGATGCCACGAATTCCGTTGCCCGCCAAGGCATGTCGGCATACGCGTCGGCCACGGTTTGCTTGTGCAGAGCGATGTTTTTGCGGTCGTGCGGCGCCTGCGGTGCGGCCCGGAAGGTGAAGATCGCGAGCGGCGTGGTGCGCGAGGGGTGGACGACCAGCATCCGGTTCGGCACGGTCAGCATCGTCAGCTCGCTCGGGTCGTCGATGGCGTCGGGTTCCAGCGGGACGGTCGCGCCGTATAAACCCAGGTCGCGCACGAACTGCCGCTCAGGCCCGAACACCAGCCGCCGCACGGTGGAGTGCATCCCGTCGGCACCGACCACCAAGTCGAAACGCCGGGGCGCGGACCGTCGAAAGGTGACGTCGACCCCGCCTTCGTCCTGATCGAGTGCGGTGACCGAGTCGTCGAACACGAACTCGGCATCGCCGCGCGCGGACCGGTGGAGTACCTCGGACAGGTCGGCCCGGGTCACCTCGACCGTCGACCCTCCCGAGGAGGGAAGTCGCAGGACTCGGTTGCCAGCCGGGTCGAGCAGGGTCAGCGACCGATTGCGGGTGGCGAGCTCGTGCAACTGCGGAAGGATGCCCATCCGCTCGGCGACCGGTATCGCGGGTCCCTTCACGACGATCGCGCTGCCGCCGGAGCGCAGCTGCCGGGCGTGCTCGACGACGGTCGGCCGGTATCCATTCCGGGCGAGCCAGTACGCGAGCGCGGGCCCGGCGATTCCGGCACCGACTATCAGTACCTCGGGCTTCTTCATGACATGACCTCTCGGAGCGCCGACGACCACATTCCCGCCGTCTAGGTACGATGAATTTCGTACTCGAGTAGAACACGCCCCTCAGGTACGATGCAATACGTACCTGAAGGAGGTGTCCGTGGCCGGAACAAACCTGGCCGGTCCGGCGGTCGAGGCGCTCGAGCTGGGCGTGGTGCTTCGCGCTCTCGCTGACGAGCACCGCCGTTCGGTGATGACGGAGTTGGCCGCCGACCGCACCGACGGCGAGCGCGGCTGTAACTCGTTCGGTCTTCCGATCTCGAAGCAGACCCAGACCCACCACTTCCGGGTCCTGCGCGAAGCAGGCCTCATCGACGAGATCGACTACGGCAACCGCAAGGGCATCCGCCTACGACGCACGGACCTCGAGAGCAGGTTTCCCGGACTGCTCGCACTCTTGGAAGCCGAACACCAGCCCCCATCGAAACCTGCGTAAACCGTAGAGGTTTACGAAACGCTGGAAGTTAAACGCCCTGTGCGACAACTGAATCGGCTCAGTCGAGCACGGCGTACGCCTCGACCTCGACGAGCACGTCGGGCTCGAACAGATAGTCGACGCCGATCGCCGACACGGGTGGCAACGGCTGAGGTATCCCCAGCTCGTCTACGACGCGCTCGATGCCCTCGACGAAGTCGGGGTACTTGTCCGGGGTCCAGTGCGTGACGAAGAACCGCAGACGCACCACGTCGGCGAAGCTTGCCCCGGCCCCGGCGAGGCCGCGCGCGGTATTGCGCAATGCGTGCGCGACCTGACCGGCGAGGTCGCCGGTCGCGACCGGGTTGCCTGCGGCATCGCGAGCGATCTGGCCGGCCACGTGCACGTGGCGAGTGCCCGTGCCGATCGAAACATGGTGGTACGGAACAGGACCGAACATTCCCTCGGGGGTCAGCAACTGCACTGCCATCGGTGTCCCTTTCACTGTCGGAGTAGGTATCCGATGTCTACCTGGTACCCCGAGGGCACTTCAACGAGACTAGGTGTCATGCAGGAAACCGCTCCACCACAATCGGCCGCCCCTCAGCTCACCGCGCAACACCGCGAACTGCTCGACCACGTGCTCGATAAGTGGTCCCTCCAGATCCTCGACGCACTGTGTGAACGAGGGACCCTGCGCTTCAACGAACTCCGTCGAACGATCCCCGCCGTGACCCAGAAGTCACTCACGGCCGCACTCCGACGCCTGGAGCGCAACGGCATGATCGAGCGCGTCGTCACCAGCACCCGCCCCATCGCCGTCGAATACCGCCTCACACACCTCGGCCGATCGTTGCAAGACCTCATCGACGCGCTCCTGCGCTGGACCACCACCACCCTGCCCGACGTCGAGCGCGCCCGCAGGCGCTTCGACGAGCAGGATCGAACTGAAGAAATGCCGTCTCGTTGAGACGCGAGTGTTGTCCACCAACAACCCCCAAGCACAAGCGGTACTGCGGAAACGGACCCACGGCACCATCGGGCTACGAACCGCAATGCGCGTCCTCACCCAACCGCTGTCAGCCATAGATCAGGCCGCGGCGTATTTCACCGCCGGCCGGGTCCGCGTTCACTGAACAAATGCCGCCGGCGCTTCGACAACAACCACTGACCACCTAGGTCCCGCAAATTCTGAAACCTGAACCGGGACTTCCAATCCCCTGTGGACGGCTAGCAGATGCCTGGTACTTCGCCGTGGATGAGGACCTGGATCAGGCACTGGAGGTTCGAGCTGCCCGAGCTCGGGGCGGGTGCGGGGTCAGCGGTCGCGGCAGGCGCGGCCACCAGTGCCGCGAGGACGAAAGCAGCGGCCGAGAGGGACACTGCCACGCTGTTTCTTACGTTCACACCAATCTCCTTGTCTAGGACCTCAGGTGACGGTATCGATGTTCGGGCGATCCGCCCAGCCCCTACTTGTGCCGGTGCCGGAGACGACCAGGCCGGCGGAACGCCTCACCGCCTGTCACGTCGCAACCACCACCCGCCGCGACGAGGGCGATTCCGAGATGGTCGCTGAAAGCGACTGGTGCCCAGTCAGGTTCGGGCCGGCGCCTGCTGGGCCAGGTCACGGGCTACTTCGACGGCGATCTCGATGGTGCGGGCGAGAAGTGGGGATTGGGCGCTGCGGCCGGGTGGGGAGTGTAGGTAGATCTTTCGGGTGGGGGTGGGGGCGAGGTGGTGGACTTGGAGATCCGGCCATCCCTCTGGCCCGTGGATCGCGCCGCAGGAGCGGCAGATGACGTGGTGGATCGTCAGCCAGGGGAGGACGGCGAGGCCCATGCCGGCGCGGACCATCGAGAGGATGGTTTCGTTGCCTGCGGAGCGGAATACGATGTGCGGCTGGGCGCCTGCGTTCGCGAGGGACTGTTCCAGTCTGGGCTGGTCGCAGGTTGCGGGCCAGGCCACCATCGCTTTTCCGTCCAGTAACCGCGCGGGCACGGGGCCGGCGGGCAGGTTGTCCGGAAGTGCCACCGCCAGATAGGGGTCTTCCATCAACAGGACGGATTCCGTTGTGTCGCTGAGTAATCCGTCATAGAACAGCAGGTCGAGTTCGCCGATCTGCGCCGCGTCCGGTTCCGCTTCGGAGAGCCGGATATCGCAGTTGGGCTGCTCGTCTCGAAGGCGGCGCAACACGGTCGGCAGGATCGCGTTGGAAACGCTCTGCAAGGTGCCGACGTCGATGCGCCCGTCGCCGGCTTTGAATCTATCGACCGCATGTCCCAACGCTTCGGCTTTCGACAGCAACGCGCGGCCTTGTTCGAGCACCACGGCACCGAGCGGGGTTATCCGCACCGGCCGCGGCCCGCCCGGCCGATCGAAGACAGCGCCGCCGACGGCCTTCTCCAGCGCTGCGATGTGCTGGCTGACGCTCGACTGGGTGTAGCCCAAGCGATTCGCCGCCCGGGAGAACGTCCCCTCTTCGGCAATCGCGATCATGGTGGTCAGCTGCCGTAGGTCGATCTCGGCCATGCTCTATATATAACAGATCACGATGGATACCATCGTAAATGATCGCTTTTATTGATGTCTCACAGCTCATAGCGTCGACGGCATGACAACAATCGCCGACACCGGCACGAAGAACTACACCCGGCAGCCACTCGGGTTACCGACCCTGGCATGGACCTTGGGGGCGTGCCACCTCATCGCGCGAGCCGGCGGGTTCGTGCAACCGATGCTGGTGCTGTATCTGACTCAGGAACAGCGGATGACCCCGATGGCCGCGGGTGCGGTGGTGGCGGCCGTGGGCATCGGCGACTTCGCCTCGCAACTCCTGGGCGGTTGGCTCGGCGACCGGTTCGGCCGTCGGCAGACGATGCTCCTGGGGTTCCTCGGAACGGCAATTGCCTTGGCCGCCTTGGGATCTGCCGAAACGGCACCGGCCATCTGGGCCGCGGCCGTCGGCTACGGCCTCACCGCCGGGCTCTTCCGTCCGGCCGGCTCGGCGGCCGTGGCGGACCTCCCGCCCGAACAACGGGTGCGGGCCTACAGCCTGCTGTACTGGGCGGCGAACCTCGGATATGCCGTCGCCGCAACGGGTTCCGGGGTGTTGGCCAGTCACGGCTACGGCCTGCTGTTCTGGTTGAACGCACTCGCCATGCTGGCCGCGGCGTCGATCGTGGTGATCGCGGTGCCGGAGACGCATTCGACCACCAGCCGCGCTCGCCGCGCGCTGCTGCCGATGCTGCTCGGCGACCGCCTGATGATCACCATGGCCCTGATCCACATCGTCTACTTCACGCTGAATATGCAGGCGTTCGCCACGTTGCCGCTGCTGATGACCGCGCAGGGGTACGGCCCGAGCACTTACGGCGCGGTGATCGCCGTCGACGGACTCGCGATCGTGATCCTGCAACCGCTGGCCGTCGCCCTGCTGGCGCACCGCGACCGCGGAACGGTCCTCGCCGTCTCGATGTTGCTGGCGGGCATCGGCGGAGTTCTCGCCGCCGTGGCGCAGAGCACCGCAGGCTATGCCGCCGCGGTCCTCGTCCTCGGCCTCGGGCAGATCGGGATGGCGGTCCAGTTCAGCGCCACGTTCGCCGACCTGGCGCCGACCGAACTGCGCAGCGGATACCTGGGCGTCGCGTCGAGCACCTGGAGCCTCGGCACCATCCTCGGCCCGCTGGTCGGCACGACGCTGTTGCAGCACACCGACCGAATCTGGCTGGGGACAGGCGCACTCGTCACCGGGCTCCTGCTCTTCGCCGCACTGAAAGCGGTCGCCGGCTCCCTGCGCGAACGGCAGACGGCCACAACTCTTCCCACGAAAGGAACACCCGCATGACCACCATGACCGACACCGAATGGCACTCCTTCGTCACTGCCGGAACAAGACTCGCCCACGTAGCCCTCACCCGCGCCGACGGGCAACCCCATGTCACCCCGGTCTGCTTCATCCTCGACGGCGACGAGCTCGCCTTCGCCCGATCCGGCCTCGGCTGATTCTCAAATCTTAAACGGGAATACAGTTTCATTAGTGCTCGTTGTGCGGTACTGTCGCCCTCACGCTAACGGGAGCATAGAACCATTAGCGCGGGCAGTGGAGAGGACAGAACGATGCAGAACACCTTGCGGGTCCGGATCGCCGCGACCGCCGTCGCCGCCGTTGCCGTGCTCGGCGGAATCGCCATCGGCACCGCCGCCGAGACCGAGGCGGCATGGGACACCGGCTGGATGGCCGCCCCGCAGTTGCCCAGCGTCGGCTTCGAACCGAACTGGGCCCAGGACGGCTTCGGCGACCAGACGGTCCGACAGGTAGTCAAGGTGACCGATGGCGGCAGCGCGGCCAGGATCACCCTGTCCAACCTGTTCGGCACCGCGCCGCTGCGGGTGGATCACGTCACCATCGCCCGCGCCGCCGCCGGTGCCGCCGTGGACTCGAAGTCGTTGCGGGAGTTGACCTTCGACGGCAAAGCAGCGGCGGAAATTCCGGTTGGCCAAACGCTGACCAGCGATGCCGCCGACCTGAACCTCGCGTCGATGGATTCGGCCAGCGTCACCATGTACCTCGCCGACCGGACCGGTCCGGCCACCTTCCATTCGCAGGCCTACGCGAGCAGCTACCGCGCCGCGGGCAACCACGCCGCCGACCCGGCCGCCGAGGCGTTCACCGAGACCACCCACTCCTGGTACTACCTGACCGACGTCCAGGTGTCCGGCGATGACGCGGACGAGGGCGGCACCGTCGTCACGGTCGGCGACTCGATCACCGACGGCTACGGATCCACCTACGACACCAACACCCGCTACCCGGACCGGCTCGCGCAGCGGCTGGTCGAGGCGGGAACACCGCGTCCGGTCTTGAACGCAGGCATCGGCGGCAACCTGATCCTCAACGATTCGCCCTGGTTCGGCGCCGCGACGGTGCGGCGATTCGAACGCGACGTGCTCGCAAAGCCGGACGTCACCAGCGTGCTCGTCCTCGGCGGTCTCAACGACTTCGGCTTCTCCGAGGTCGACCTGCCCACCTACAAGCCGAACCCGAATATCTCGGTGGCCCAACTGATCGACGGTCATCGTCAGCTCATCGCCGCCGCGCATCGGGCGGGCGTCCGGATCACCGGCGCCACCCTGCTGCCGATGAAGGGCGCCGAGTACTACACCGACGCCTCGGCGGCGAAGATCCGCGAGTTCAACCAGTGGATGCGGACCAGCGGCGAATACGACGCCGTGGTCGATTTCCACGCGGCCGTTCGCGACCCGGCCGACCCCGAAAACCTCAACCCCGCCTTCGATTCCGGCGACCACAAGCACCCCAACGCCGCGGGCTACCGGGCGATGGCCGACGCGATCGACCTGGCGGCCCTCTGACCGCATCCCTACCGGATTCGATACGCCCGGAGGAAAGTTCGCACGCCCTCGACGATGAGCGGCCGAACGCGGCTGTCCTCGGGGTGGGACCGGAATGCGAGCGAAACGTGCCACACGCCAGCGGCAGGTAGGTCATAGGCGCGAATCAGTGTCGTAGGCGGGCGGCGAGGACGTCCGCCGACTCGAAGAGGCAACAACGCGGACACCGAGGTTGTTTCATAGGTGGTCCCCGTTTCAACGCCGAGCGCCGGGTCTCAGGTCGACGCCCTCGAAGCATCCGGCGTGCACCGTCTGTTCCAGGAACAGATCAGCACCCGGGTCCGGGAACGCCCCGAGATGAAGGCCGCCCTGGCGGCGGCCCGCGAGTACCGCTCGCTGGGAGCGAAGGTCACCCTCGTGGTACACGAGATGAAGCGCCTGGGCCGCGGCGCCCTGGAACTGCTGAAGGTCGCCGAAGAACTGCGGGACGCCGAGATTGAGCTGGAGTTCCTCACCGGCCCCCTCGCCGGGAAGCACGACCCGGCCGGCCATGGGGCCGCCTTGTTCGCTTTCTTCGCCGCCATGGCCGAGTCCGAACGCGACTACATCCGCGACAAGACCCTCGAAGGCCAGGAGACCGCCCGCACGAAGGGCAAGGTGATCGGCGGCGTCAAGGTCTCCGACGAGGACATGCTCGCCACCGCCCTGCGCCTGCGCGACGACGAACGCCTCTCGCTGCGCGAGATCGCCTCCCACCTCGTCATCCGCACTGGCAAGAAGCGCGGTCAACACCCCTCGTAGTCGGGGAGGGTGAGGGCGGAGTACGCGGCGCGCGGCGGGTCGGAGGGGAGGGCGGACAGCGAGCGCAGGGCGTCGTTGCGCTGCTGGAGGGACTCCTCGGTGGCGGGGAAAAGCTCCGTGTCGCCCCCGTTGGCCATCTCCTGGTTGAGGGTCACGAACGGCCTCAGCACCCTGTCATAAGCGTCGAACGCCTCCGCGTGGTCGGCATGCGCGGCCAGCTCGCCGGCCAGCACATAGGCCCCGACCAGTGCGAGACTGGTGCCCTGTCCCGTCAGGAAGGACGGCGCGTAGGCGGCGTCACCGACCAGCGCGACCCGGCCCAGGGACCAGTTTGTCATCCGTATCTGGCTGACGGCGTCGAAGAACAGGTCCTCGGCGGCGCGCATCTCGGCGACCATCCGGGGAATTTCCCAACTTTCGTCCGGGAAGGTGGCGGCGACCAGTTCGCGCTGCGCGTCGGGGTTGCGGAAGGCGTCGAAGGGCTGGTCGGAGCGCCTGAAGGAGAGCAGCCCGAACACGTTTCGGCCGGAGCCTGCGGCATACAGGGCGGCGCGCCGGCCCGGGGTGTTCCACAGCACGCCCTCGTGGGAGAGCCCGAGGTGGTTGGGCAGGGTGAAGCCTGCAAAGCAGGCACCGAGGTAGTGGTGGAAGCGCTCCTCGGGGCCGAGGATCAGACGGCGGGTGTTCGAGTGGAGTCCGTCGGCCCCGATGACGACATCGAAGGTGCGGCGGGCGCCGCTGCGGAAGGCCACCTCGATGCCGTCGGAGCGGTCGTCGAGCGAGGCGATGGAGTCGTTGAACATGAACGCGACGGAGTCGCGGACCGCGTCGTAGAGAATCTCGGTCAGGTCGCCGCGTTGCACCTCGAGGTCGCCGTCAGCGCCGATGCCCAAGTTCGCGGCGCGCAGTGCTGCGATGGTGCTGCCGTCGGCGCCCACGAAGGTGATGCACTGGGTGTTGACGTGGGCCTTCTGCAGTTGGGGCAGGACGTTCATGCGCCGTACCACCTCCAGGGCGGTACCGCGGATGTCGATGGGGTAGCCGCCACCGCGCACGGTGCCCGCCATCTCGACGACGGTGACGTCGAAGCCGTGGCGGTGCAGCCAGTAGGCGATCGCCGGGCCGGCGATGCTGGCGCCGGAGACGAGGACGGAGCGGTTGCGGGGGTGGCGATGTGTCTCGTTCATGGTTGCTCCTTCCTGGCCGCGCCGCGTCAATGCGCGGGGCAGCCAGATGTCAGACTCGGGTTTCTTGTTTTTGGGGTGCGGTGGGGCGCTGTGCGGAACGGCACTTGAAGGTGCTCAGTGGGTCTCCGCACGCCACAGGTAGGCGGGCCTCGCGGAGTATTGCTCCGCGAGGATCGGGGCATGGGGCATTCCTCGAGGTGGTGGAAGTGACGCTAGGACAGGGCCCGTCAGCTTTCGGGGCTCGTTCTCGTGTCCGCGCGCACTAGAGTCCCTGCCTGCCGTCGGCCCAGTACGGCCTCGTGGTGATGGCCGGCGAGGCATGCTCTGGCCCTCGATGAGCGCATGCCGCTGGCGCTGGATGGACTGAGCGTGGCCCAGCAGCACCGCGCCGTCGAGATCCGTGAATTCTCCTTCGCCGATGGCGTGTTCGAGCCAGGTCTGCAGTGCGTCGCCCGGCGCTTCGGCGGTGGGCAGGAAGTGGTATCGGGGCCAGCGGTCTGCGAGGGGCGCCGCCGCTGTCGAGGTCATGCGATGACACTACACCGTGCAGTGTAGTAAGTAAACTGCACGGTGTAGAGTGGTATCGTGGCTGGTCATGAACACTGGCGGTACGGAGAAGACCGTGCGCGAAGGATCCTTGGAGAAGCGGACGGCGATTCTCGCCGCCGCACGCGACCTGTTCGTACATCAGGGAGTGGACCGCGTCAGCATGGACGCCATCGCGGCCCGGGCCGCGGTCTCGAAGCGCACCGTATACGACTACTTCGGCGACAAGCGGCGCCTCTTCCTCGCCATCCTCTCCGACGCCTCCGAGTCGATGTCGGCCACAGCATGCCGGGCGCTCGACGAACACCTCCCCATGGACGCCCGGATCACGACTGCGCCGCAGCTGGAGAAGGCGCTGACCGCTTTGGCTGTCGACCTCGGCACGTCGATCGTCGGATCCGCCGACTACACCGCCGCATTCGCCCTCGTCGCCCAGGAGCGCCTGCGGACGCCGATGACCAAGGACGACATCGCGACGGCCGCGGTGGAGGAAGCGCTCGCGGAACGCATCGCGCACTTCGCCGAGGCAGGGCTCCTGGATACGGACAACCCGCGTCTGGCCGCCGACCACTTCGGTGCCCTGACCCTCTTGTTGGCCTACGAACGTCACCCGGTCCCCGCCAACGCCGACCTGGGTCAGGTCCGCCAGACCATGATCGACGGGGTCCACGCATTCATCCGCGCGTACACCACGCGTTGAGAACGGCAGGATCCGGTAATCGATCGGCTCCCGTGCGGGGACTGGACCGAAAGCGATCCCACGCCGGGATCGAACAGGTCGGCGATCAGCGGCGACGTGTGCAGGCCGTTAAAGTCATGACCCAGTGTGGGGTTACACGAGGGGGTTTGTATGGGGCGCTCCGAAAGGTTGATCGGCCCGATGTCGCTGGTGTGGGCGTTGGGGGTCGCGGTCGCGGCGGTGGTTTTCCTGTCGGGCATGCTGAACCTCGGTATGGCGGTAGCGCGGTGGACCGGGTGGCAGGCCGCCATGGCGCTGTTTCTGCCGGTAAGCCTGCTGGCGGGAATAGGTGGGTGGATGCTCGTGCTGGCCGCCGCGTGGCGGGTGCGCCGGAATTACCTGCGGCGGAACGGGACCGCGATTACCGCGGTGGTGGCCGAGTCGGAGCTGCGGCGCAAGCATGGTCGCGCGATATTCAACTTCGATCTGTGGCAGGTGCAGGTCGAGGCGCAGTTCCCACATCCGGATTCGGGTGCGGAGGCGCGCGTACAAAAGAAGTTTCTCTACCCGCAATACCGTGAGATCAAAGCGCGTGCGTTGGCTGAGCGGTTGAGTGCCGGGTCTTCGGTTCCCGTTGTGGTGCGCAAGAATTCGGCATTGTTCGACATTCCCAAACGGCCCATCTGGATCGATATCTGGTGAGCCATCGGGCCGGTGCCGATACTCCGCGTGCGGGGAGCATCGACACCGGCCCGAATTACCTTGCTTTACAAGTACTTCGGGATCGGCTGCCCGGTGCCGGTGGCGATCAGCTGCGGCAGGCTCGTCTCGATGAAGAAGGCCCAGCCCCGCGAACAGTCCTCGAAGCATTCGGATTTCGCGGCGGTCAGGCCCCGATGGGTGAAGTGGAGGGTGGTCCCCTCCGGTGTGGCACTGATGTCGAAGATGACGTCGGTGTCGGACCATTCGTGCTGATCATCGACGGAGGTGAGGTACGAATCCACGGCGTGCCAGACCACCCGCTCGCCGGGCACGACCTCGGTGAGCTGGAATCGGGCGAATCGAATACCCTTCTTCTCCTTGGCCGTTTCGCCCGCGTACTTGCAGTCGTCGGTGAAGACGAACTCGTCGTGCCGGGCGGCGGTGTCGCCGATGAGGTTCCCGCTCCACCAGTCACGCACGTTGGTGACGGCGGTGAAGACCTCGTCGGGGGTGTGGTCGGTCGTGAACGTGGCGGTCAAGTGATCGTTGTTCGGCATCTGTCTTGCCTCTCTCTCGGTGGTGTTGCCCCACCGACGAACGAGGCCGCGCGACATCGACAACGAGCCGAAACTTTTTCAGAGTCCGCGAAGACGCCCGGTCAGATAGCGACGTTCGGCGTCGGTCGGCGCCAGTACCAGCGCTTCTTCGTAGGCCGCCGCGGCTTCGGCCAACCGGCCATCCCGGCGGAGCAAGTCAGCCCGAGTCGCGGGCAGCAGGTAGTACCCCGCGAGCCGCCCGGACTCGGCCAGTTCATCGACCCGCGCCAGACCGGCCGGGATCCCGTCGGCCATGGCAATCGCCACGGCACGGTTGAGCTCGACCACCGGCGAGGGCGCCAACCGTGCGAGCTCCCCATACAAGATCGCGATCTGCGGCCAGTCCGTCGCCGCCGCATCAGCCGCGGTGGCGTGACAGGCGGCGATCGCGGCCTGCACCTGATAAGGCCCGGCGCGCCGCATGGCCAGCGCTTCTTCGAGCGTCGCCACCCCTTCGGCGATCAGCGCACCATCCCACCGCGAACGGTCCTGGTCTTCCAACGGGACCAGCACACCATCCTCGATCCGATTCGCCCGCCGGGCTTCGAGCAGCAGCATCAACGCCAACAGCCCACGCGGTTCCGGTTCAGCCGGCATCAACCGAATCAGCACCCGCGCCAGCCGAATTCCCTCAGCGGTCAGCGCCCGATGCCCGTCCGCCTCGTCATAGCCCTCGTTGCAGATCAGATAGAGCACAGCGAGCACCGCCGACAACCGTTTCGGCAACTGATCCGCAGGCGGCACACGATACGGAATGCCCGCCTCGACGATCTTGCGCTTGGCCCGCACCAGCCGTTGCGCCATCGTGGACTCGGCGGTCAGGAACGCTTTGGCGATCTCGGCGGTACTCAGACCCGCCAACGTGCGCAACGTGAGGGCGACCCGCGCCGGGAACGGCAGCGCCGGATGACAGCAGGTGAAGATCAGCCGCAACCGGTCGTCCGGAATCTCTTCCGTCGCAGCATCTTCCACCGTCCGAGCCAGCACCGCGAGTTGGCGCAGCTTCGCCGCTCCGGCAGTATCGCGACGCAGTCGATCGGTGGCCCGGTTCCGCGCCGCTGTCGTGAGCCAGGCCCCCGGACGACTCGGCACCCCATCGCGCGACCAGGTCGCCAACGCCGCGGCGAACGCGTCCTGCGCGCAGTCCTCGGCCAGATCCCAATCCCCGGTCTGCCCGATCAGGGTCGCGACCACCTGTCCCCACTCGTCCCGATACGCGGCCTCGACCGCGGCCCGAACCGGGTCGGCAGCGGTCATTCCCACACGGGACGGACTTCGATGCACCCTCGGCGCGCATACGGATGGGCCGCCGCGATCTCGAGCGCCGCATCCAGATCGGCACATTCGATGATGTCGATCCCGCCGATGAAGTCCTTTGTCTCGGCAAAGGGGCCATCGGCGACCAACGTCTCACCGTCCCGGACCCTGACGGTCGTCGCGTCCGCCGCCGGCCGTAGCCGCGCCCCACCGAGTTTGGCTCCTCGCCGATTGAGTTCTACCCCCAGGCCTGGAACTCCGGATCCGCCGCGATTTCCGCATTGGTCGGGGAGATTGTCTCGTCGTCGCAGATCAGCAGGACGTACTTCATGCGCCCAATATGCCCGAGCGGACGACTCCGATCAACGGGGGTACACGCCGAGCAGGCTTCACCGAGGCGTGCGACGGAAGGCTTCGCGCGCGCTCGAACGCAAGCCCGATCACGAAACCATCTGCGTCCCTGACAGATTTGCCGCCGCGCGCGGGACACGCGGTAGCGCGGACCGCTATCGCACGATCCGCCCAACGACGGCGTGCGTCCAGTTACCCTGAGGTGATGCGATTCCGGTTTCGTCGTTATGCCTCGACCGTTCTCGCCGCCGCCGCGTCGACGATGTTGCTATGCACGCAGTCGTCCGCGGCCCCGATGATCCGGCCGGTCGCCGCCGCGGCGCCGCTGGATTCGGGATTCCTATGGGGTGTCGCGGCTTCCGGATTCCAGTCCGAAGGCCATGCGCCCGACAGCAATTGGACCAGATATATCGCCGCGCGGCCCGACTACGACGCATTACAGGATTCAGTCGACTTCTACGGCCGCTACGCGTCCGATATCGATCTGGCCGCTTCGCTCGGCGTGCGGGTGTTCCGGATCGGGATCGAATGGGCTCGGCTGCAACCCGCGCCGGGCGTGTGGGACGAGGGTGCGTTCCGTTTCTACGACGCCGTCATCGGGGATATCCAGCGGGCCGGGATGCGGCCGATGATCACCCTGGACCACTGGGTGTACCCCGGCTGGGCCGTCGACCGCGGCGGCTGGCGCAATCCCGGCATGGTCGGCGACTGGCTGGCAAACATGCGAGCGGTGGTCGATCGCTACGCGTCCCGTAATCCGTTGTGGGTCACGGTGAACGAGCCGGTCGCCTATATCTCGCAAGAGGTCGGCAGAGGTGGCGCCGATCCGGGTCCGATGCTGGATCGAGTCGCGCAGGCGCACAACGAGATCCATGACTACATCCACCAAATACAGCCCGGTGCAATGGTTACCAGCAATGTCGGCTACGTCGCGGGCGTCGAGGCGGAGGTCAACGGGGGATTCATCGACCGGGTCGCGGCCCGGCTCGACTACGTCGGCATCGACTACTACTTCGGATACGACCCGGCGCAGTCGCTGCTCAGCGCCATCACCAGGGCCACCGGCTCCGCGATGCCGAACCTGCCCGGCATGAACATCTGGGACCTGCCCGTGCGCACCGAGGGCATCTACTATGCGCTGCAATATTATTCGCGCCGCCTGCCGGGCAAGCCGCTCTACATCGTGGAGAACGGCATGCCCACCGACAACGGCCGCCCCCGCGCGGACGGCTACTCCCGCAGCGATCACCTGCGTGACACCGTCTACTGGATCCAGCGGGCGAAGGCCGACGGCATGAACGTCATCGGCTACAACTACTGGAGCCTCACCGACAACTACGAATGGGGCAGCTACACGCCACGATTCGGCCTCTACACCGTCGACGTGCGCACCGACCCCGGACTGACCCGCCGCCCCACCGACGCGGTCGGCACCTACACCCAGCTCGTGAACGCGGGCGGCGTCCCCGACGACTACCGGCCCACCCGCGCCCCCTCCTTCTGCGTCCTGGTCGACCCACCCGCCAGCTGCCTGAACCCGGTCGGCGTCCCGTAGGCGCGCGCTTCCAGGCTTGACCAGGGCGGGTGGCTGCGGCCCATGCGCATGGTCGAACATGGGGTCATGTCGCTCAGCACGCAAGAAGCCGATCTATTCGAGAGCTATCGGGGCCGCCTGGAGGCGATCGCCTACCGGCTGCTCGGATCGGCCGGCGATGCCGAGGACGCGGTGCAGGAGACGTTCCTGCGTTGGCACGCGGCGGACCGGACGCTGATCGAGACGCCGGCAGCCTGGCTGACCAAGGTGCTCACCAACCTCTGCCTCAACCAACTCACCTCCGCCCGGGCCCGGCGCGAGACCTATGTCGGGCAGTGGCTCCCGGAGCCCGTGCTGGCCGGCGACCCGATGCTCGGCCCGGCCGAGACCGCCGAGCAGCGCGACTCGGTCTCTTTCGCGATGCTGACGCTGATGGAACGGCTGTCGCCCAACGAGCGGGCGGTGTACGTGCTGCGCGAGGCGTTCGGGTACGCGCATCGGGAGATCGCGGAGATCCTCGATCTCACCGAGTCCAACTGCCAGCAGATCTACCGGCGGGCCAAGCAGCACGTCAGCACCGGCGAGGCCCGCACCGAGGTCGACGCGGCCACCGCGCGTGAGATCGTCGAGCAGTTCCTGGCCGCGGCGCTCAGCGGCGAGACCGAGCCGCTGATCCGGCTGCTCACCGACGGCGCGGTCAGCGTCGCCGACGGCGGCGGGCGGATTCCGGCCCGCAAGATCCCGGTGGTCGGCGCGTTCGACATCGCGCGGTACGTGCGGAACCTGTTCCGGCCGACCGATGCCCGGCGCGCCTTCGTCGGCGGCGAGGTGGTCTTCTACGCCGACGTCGTCAACGGTGTGCCCGCCGTGCTGGTCGTGGTGGGCGAGCGGATCTACGGCATCTTCGCCCTCGACCCCAGCGCCGACGGTGTCGCGGCGATCCGCATCCAGGTCAACCCCGACAAGCTGCAACGCATCACGCGGCAGTGGGCGGCCGCCGGACCGCATCGACCGCTCGAACTGGCGTGGTGACCCACATCACGTAGGGGCCGTGTCAGGGATCGCGCGGCTGCTCGGTTCAGGAGGTGAGTGCAACCAGATAGGAGCTCACCATGAAGCATCGCATCGTCGTCCTCGGAGCCGGATACGCCGGCGGCATCGCCGCCGGACGCCTGGCCAAGCGGCTGCACCGCGACGACGTCGAGATCACCCTGGTCAACGCCGATCCCGAGTTCGTCGAACGGGTCCGCATGCACCAGCTGGCCAGCGGGCAGGAGTTGCCGCAGCGGGCGCTGCGCGACGTCTTCGCGGGGACCGGTGTGCAGGTCCGGGTGGCCCGGGTCATCGCGGTCGACGTCGAACGCAAGCTCGTGGATCTGCTCGGCGAACACGAGGCCGAGACCTTGGGCTACGACACCCTGGTGTACGCCCTGGGCAGCACGGTTGCCGACTACGGCGTCCCCGGTGTCGCCGAGTTCGCCTACAACGTCGCGGGCAAGCAGGCCGCGCTGCGGTTGCGAACTCGGCTGAGCGAGTTGGCATCCGGTGCGCAAGGACTGATCGTCGGCGGCGGCCTGACCGGCATCGAAGCGGCCACCGAAATCGCCGAGGCCCGCCCGGACCTCGCGGTGACGATTGCCGCCCGCGGTGGCGTCGGCGACTGGCTCCACGAGAAGGCTCAGCGCCACCTGCGCAAGGCGTTCGACCGGCTCGGCATCACGGTTCACGAAGGCGCCGAGATCACCCGCGTCGAAGCGGACGGCGTGGTCACCCCGGCCGGCCGGATTCCTGCCCAAATGACCGTCTGGACAGCAGGTTTCATGGTGCATCCGATCGCTGCCGCCAGCACCCTCGAGGTCTCCGGCACCGGGCGCATCGTCGTCGACGCCACCCTGCGCTCGGTCTCCCACCCCGACGTGTACGCCATCGGCGACGCCGCATTCATCGCCGGTGTAGGCGGCAAAGAACTCCGAATGGGTTGCGCCACTGCGTCTCCCATGGCCTGGCAGGGCGCAGACGCCCTCGCCGCGCGCCTGACCGGCCGCAAGGTCCCCGAAACCCCCATCGGCTACGCCGCGCAGTGCATCAGCCTCGGCCGCCGCGACGCCATCTTCCAGAAGGTGACCGCAGCAGACCAACCCACCACCACCGTAATCACCGGCCGAACCGGCGCCCGCATCAAGGAATTCATCTGCGCGGGCGCCACCTGGAGCGTCCTCCACCCCACCATGCTGCTCCCCACCCGCCGCCACCACCTCACCACCCATGCCGTGAACACCACCTCGAGATAGGACGACCGGCCGACACGCGTCGGCCGGTGTCGGGTGAGGCTTACTGGGGTGGGGGGAGGTGGGCGATCTGGATTAGTTGTGGGGGGTGGGTGCGGGTTAGGAGGGTGCCTCGGCCTGGGGGGAGGGGGGTGGCTCGGAGGGTGGGGGTGAAGGGTTTGCCTTCTTCGGCGGGGGCGCTCATGAGGAGGGTGGTGGCGGAGATTTCGTGGAGGCGGCCGAGGAGGGTGCCGTGGAGGGCTCGGGTCAGGTTGGTTGCTCGGCGGGCGATGATGAGGTGCAGGCCGATGTCGTGGGCGGTGGGGAGGAATTCGAGGAGGGGTTCGAGGGGGTCGTCGCCGTCGGTGACGATGAGGTCGTGGTCGTCTACCACGACATAAAGTTCGGGGCCGGTCCACCAGGTGCGGTCGCGCAGTTGGGTGGGGCCGACCTCGGGGCCGGGGATTCGGGTGGTGAGGGTGCGGCACAGGTGGTCGACGGCGTCGGGCACGGTTGCCGCGGACGCGCAGTAGGCGGTCAGGTGAGTCGGGTCGACGGCGTTCAGCAGGGTGCGGCGGTAGTCGATGAGCAGGATTACGGCCTGGTCGGGGGTGGAGTTCTCGGTGATGCCGAGCAGGATGTTGTGCAGCAGTGTGGTTTTGCCGCAGCCCTGGTCGGCGAAGGCCATCAGATGGGGCTGGGCGTCGAAATCCAGGATCAGGGGCGACAATTCGTTCTCGCCGAGGCCGACGGCCAGGTGCGTCGCGTCCTGGGTGACGCCGGCGTGCAGGGCCGATCGCAGTACGTGCGCGCGGGGAATCTCCGTGGGCAGCAAGCGAACCTCCGGCGCTTGCCGCGAGCCGTAGATGGTGCGCAGCTGCTTGGCAGCCGCGGCGATACCGCTCGGCAGTTGCTTCGGATCGGTGTCGGAGTCCAGCCGCGGAAGTGCGATGAGCAGGTGCAATTTGTCGGGGGAAAGGCCGCGGCCGGGACGATCGGGGGGCACGGTTCCGGCGGCCGCGCGGTCGAGTTGAGAGTCCGCGGGGTCGCCGAGCCGCAGTTCGATGAGGGTGCCGACCATGTCGGGCAACGCGAGGCGGGTCCTGGTCCACGGCGGCAGCGTGACTACGACGTGGACGCCGTAGCGCGGTCCTTGCGTCGCGATGGTGACGATGGCCTGTTCCAGCGCCGGATAGTCCTGCTGGACGACGTCGAGCCCGTCGACGATCAGGAAGACGTCACCGTACGGATCCGCCGAGATCGGATCGGCGGCTTGCTTTTCCGTCGACAGCCGGTCCACTCGCGCCTTGCGGGAACGGAATTCGTGCATCGAGGTGAGGCCGAGTTCGCGGAATCGCTGCTCTCTGCGACCGACGAGCGCGGCCAGCTCGGCGACGGTGCGCCGCACCCGATCCGAATCACGACGCCCGGCAACCGAACCCACGTGCGGCAACTCGGCCAGGCCGGCGAGCGCGCCCCCGAGATCCAGGCAATAGAACTGCACCTGCTCGGGTGTGTGGGTAGCCGCGGCGGACACGATCAGCGTGCGCAGCGCGGTCGACTTCCCCGACCGCGGCCCGCCCACGATCGCCATATGCCCGGAACTGTCCGACAGATCGGCGCACAGCACCTCGCGGTAATGCTTGCGCGGCACATCGACGACGCCGATCGGCAGCCGCAGCAGTCCGGGCCCATCCGCCGACGGCGATGAGTTCCACTGCCGCAGCAGCATTCCCACTGTCGGCGAGTCACTCAAGGGATCGGTCCACACCTGGTGCGCGGCCGAACCGTGCCTGCCGAGCGCGACGGCCAGCGACTCCGACACCGGACGATCCACCGCCCCGGCACCGCCGTTGCCGGGCACCGACGGCCCCGGACCCGACGCGTACGCCGCCCGGAAGCGCGTCGCGGTACCGGTACCGATTCGCAGATACCCATAACCGGGGATGCGCGGCAGGTGATAGGCATCGGTCGTGCCCAGCACCAGTCGCGACTCCGTGGGCGAAAACGTCCGCAGCGCAATGCGATACGAGAGATAGCTGTCCAGCGGCCGCAACCGCCATTCGTCCGGCCGCTGGGTACCGAGCAGCAGATGCATGCCGAGCGAACGGCCGAGCCGCCCGATCCGGACCAGCACATCAACGAATGTCGAAGTCCCGGAGAGCAATTCCACGAATTCCTCGATCACGATCACCAGCACGGGCAGCGGTGGCAACACCACCCCGGCTGCGCGGGCCTGCTCGTATTCACCGATGGTGGTGTACGGCCCGCTCTCCTCGAGCTGCCGGCGCCGGCGCTCGATCTCGCCGTCGAGCACCGCTTGCAGCCGTTCGCGCAGGTAGAGATCCTGTTCCACGTCGCGAACGTGACCGGCCACGTGCCGCAGGCTGGTCAACGGCTGGAACGTCGCACCGTTCTTGAAGTCGACGAGCAGGAAGTTCACCCGATCCGGACCGTGATGCAACGCCAGCCCGAGCACGATGGTCCGCAGCAGCTCCGACTTCCCGGCGCCGATCGCACCGACCACCAGGCCGTGCGGGCCCATGCCGCCCTCGGCACCCTGTTTGAGGTCGAGCAACACCGGATCACCGGGACGCGTCGCGCCGATCGGGATGCGCAGCAGCTCCCGAATCGGCCGTTCCCGCCACCATTGCTCGATGTCGAACACCGAGAGATCATCGAGGCCGTGCAGCGCGGCGAAGTCGGCCTCGACCTCGGGCCCGGCCGATCCGGTCCCCGCCGCCGCGTGCCGCGCACGCAACCGAGCGACCAGATCCGCTGCGCCGTCGGTCAGGTCGTCCACCATCGCGGGATCCGCGGGTGGCTCTCGAATATCGGGCACCGCGATCCGGAACGGCTGTTGCTGATGCAACCCCCACCCCGGACCCTCCGGCAACCGCACCGCGAGCTCCGGATCGATATGCGAATCGCGCGGCTGATGCATGCGCAGCTCGATCTGGACGGCCAACAGCCTGCCCATCCAGTCCGGCACCTCGTTCCAATCCCGCACGGTGGCCACCACGTGCACCGCGTACTCGGGTCCGGCATCGGCGATGCGGCGCACCGTATCCGCCGCCTTGGGCAGCAGGTCGGCGAAATCGTCCCAGCGGTCCAGGACCAGGAACAGATCCGGCACCGGCCCCTCGGGCAGCGCGTCGCGGGCCGCGCGCAGACTGGTCGGTGAGTCGATATTGTGCTTGCGGTAAAGCCGTTTTCGACTGCTGATCTCGTCGAGTATGCGCTGCAACAGCGCCGCGACCTGTTCGGGCTCGTCATCGCAGACCACGTCGCCGACGTGCGGCAGCTCGCGCATCGAGCCCAGGCGATTGCTGGACTCCAGCACGTGCACGCGCGCTTCGTCCGGGGAATGGGTCAGCGCCAGCGACGCCACCAGCGTGCGCAGCAGGGTGCTCTTGCCGGAACCGGAGCGCCCGACAACGAGCAGTCCGTTGTCCGGCCCGGCGAATTCGAGCTGCACGATATCGCCGACGGTGCCGTCCGGCCGCCGCTGCCTGCCGATCGGCACGGCCAATTTGCCCGTGCCCCACCAGCTTTCCGCCCGTAGTCCGGCGTCTTCCACCTGCTCCAATCGACCGAGCAGGCTGCCGAGCAACACCCGATCGCCACCGTCACTCGCGCCTGCGGGCCGTCGTCGCGTGCGCGCGATGAAGACCTCGTCGTTCAAAAAGCCGTAATGACTGGGTGTTTGGCGATCGGTACGGCGACGCACCTCGTCGCTGACATACGTCCACAGATCGTGGGTACTGATCTCCCCGGTACCGTTGCCCGCCAACCCGGTCGTGGTGATGCCGTTGACGATCGCCGAGGTGAACATCGACAACGGCACGGAATCATCTGCCGCGGAACGAATCCCGTCCTCCGCGATCTGCACGCCGGTGCACGCGGTCATCACGCAGATCCCGTCCCCGGTGACCAGATGCTCGCCGACGCCGTCGTCGATACCGCCGACCGCCTTGATCACGTCGGTGCCGAGAAACGCTCCGCTGTAACAGCAATCGAGCAGAATGATCTTCGCCGCGGCACTCGACTCGCGGATCAATTCCTTGATGAACGCGGACGACACCGCGGAACTGCTCGGCAGACTCGGATCGGTATTGCAGGCGGCCAGATACAGATTGCGGCTGGTCCGGAACCCGTGACCGGAGTAGTAGAACAGCACGAGGTCCTCCGGTCCCGCGTTGCGGAACAGCCGCTCGATGCTGCGCTCGATCTCGGTCTTCGATTCGTTGACCAGTATTTCCGCGGGCTGGAACGCGCCGATGCTGGGGTCGTGCAACAGGTTTCGCAGCTCCCTGGCATCCGAGACCGGCGCGTAGAGCTGCGAGATCGACGTCGAGTAGAAGGTGTCGTTGGCGACGAACAGCGCGATCCGGCGTCCCCGGGGGCTAGTCATCGGCGAATAGGCTCCGCAACTGATCGACGACGCCGTCGACCTGTCCATCGGTCGGCCGGACGATGGTGATGTCGCGGTCGCCGTGGCGCACCGTGACGGATTCCGCCCGGCCCCTGGCCAGGAATCGGAGGACGATATCGCGGATTGCCCAGGCAGCGGTGCTGAGCGCACCCCCGGACACCAGCAGCTGCCCGATCTCCATCGCGGTGCCGGATTTGGTCCCGGGCGCGGCTGCCGTGGTCGCCGCCCCGACGGTGACCCCCGAGATTTCCCGTAGCTCGTCGGCCAGCTCCTCGGCCAGGCGATCGAGCCGCTGTGCGTCCTGCGAACCGGCCGTGACGATGAACAACACGTCGGCCATGGCTTGCCTCCCCGTCTCACCCCGCCGCATGGTGCGGCACAACAACATTCTAGCTAGGCGCCCGGCGCTGAACACGGCAAATGATGTGCGGTCTTGCACCTCGGAAAGAACGTCGGCTCAATTGTCGTATCGCGTTATCGTGACGGTGCGCCGAGAAAACGACGTCGATGGTGGGGCTGTAGTGGATGAGCAACAACAGGATTCGCATTTCGCCCGCTCGATGTTCACCCGGGTTGACCGGCATGCCAAGGCCTACGCCGACGTGGATCTGTATCCGTTCTTGGCGAAGAATTGGCCCGAGCGCAGGCGGGAAGGGGAACAGGACCTGCTGGATTCGTTCAATCGGCACGTCGAGGCCGTCATCGCCGGCTACGACCCGCCCGGCATCCGACGACGCAGCGACAGTCTGTTGTTCGCCCGCGGCTACGCGGATCTGAGCAAGGCGTCCGATTCGAATGCGAAGGTGGCCCCCGAAGTCCTGGTCGCCCTGTTCGCCGCCGAGGTCGAGTATCGGGGCCCACTGAAGTTGAGCCGCACGCAGAGCCGTCGGCTCGCCGAGGTCTACGAACAGATCGGCGGCAAGCTGGCGCTGGAACTGCCCGGCCATGCGGCGCTGTCGTTTCGGCGAGCGTGGAGCCTGTACCGCCAGGACGGGGACACCGACGCGGAGGACCGCTGCGGCCTGAGCCTGGCGCGGGCCCGGCGCTGGGCGCAGCCGATCCGCTGGCGGCGCTTCGTCGGCTATTTCTCGGACCTGGTGTGCGGCTACGGATATCGGCCGTACCGGATGCTGCTGTGGATATTTCTTCAGGTCGCGTTGTCGATCGCGGTGGTGCGTTCGCTGTCCACCGCGTCGACCCTGTCGATCGTCTACGACTGCGCCATGAATTACCTGAACCCCCTCGGCCCGGCGGATACCGCGGGGCTCGAGGGGACCGATCAGCTGGTGTTCGTGGTGGAGGCGTACGCGGGAGTGCTCTCGACGTCGGTGTTCTTCGCGCTGCTGGTGCGGCGCTGGTTTCGGCTCTGACTCACCAGTCGTGGCTGATGATCTTCGAATGGCGCAGCGCCTTGAGGGTGGCGGTCGTCATCCGGTCGCGCAATTGCCCGACCCGCGCGGTCCATTGCCGGGTGAAGCCGGGGTCCGATTCCAGATCCGCCCACAGCTGGCGCAGCTGTGGCGAGGCGTGCGCACCCGGCATCCACAGCGGTACAAGCTGATCCAGCAACGGCACCAGCTGATCCAGGAGCGTGTCGGTCTCGTGATCGTTTCGCCCGGCCCGATCGGCCACCTGGCCGATGGTGGTCAACAGCCAATCGTGGATCGCCAGATCCTCACAGAAGCGTTGCGCCGCAGCGACATCCTCGGTGCCGAGGGTGAGTCGCACCGTCCGCAGCGTGTTGCCCGCCAGGTGAAAAGCGAAGCGGGGCAACTGAGTCGGCTCCGCACCGACCTCGACCGCCCAGCGCAGCCGGGTGGTGCCCGCGCGGAACGGCATTTTCTGATCCAGCCGGGGATCCACCCGGGCGAACGTCGACATCCGCTGACTGATCGAGGTCAGATCGAGCTTCTCGTCGCCGTGCGCGCGCAGATGTCCGTCCACCAGCCGGCCGGCCGGCTCGTTGCCGAGCCTGCTCACCGCGTCTACGGTGCCCGGCCTGCTCAAGTAGTACGACCAGGCCTGTCGTTCCGGCGAGCGCATCACCCTGGTCTGGGACGAGCCCTGTAAGACCCGGCCGCCGGTCACCACCGTGCGCGAGGCGACGGTGCCGATCACATGAATATGCTTGCCCGACAACGGAATCAGGTCACAGTCGACCCCTTCGTACCGGTTCGGCGAAATCACCAGCGGCATCGGCCGTTCCCGGGACGTCACGGTGAGGCCGCGCTGCACCGCGCTCAGCAGTTCGATGCTCGCCGCGGTGTCCAGCACGTGCTGCGACGGCAGCAGGCAGGTGTGGATCTCGCCGAGCACGACCAGCGGCGGGTCCTCCGAATTCGCGCAGGTGTCGGCCATGTCATGCCCCATCGGCGCGCGGACGCTTGGCGACCTCGTCGACGAACATGTGCGACAGCCGGCCGGTGACCTCGCGCGGAATCGAGATCCCTTCGCCGTCAGCGCGTTTGATCGCCTTCGCCAAGACCTCCTGATCGATGACGATGTGGTCGAGGATGGTCTGCACCGCGTGTTCGATCTTCAAATATTCGCGCGGCAGGATGGACAGCGCGCGATACGCCTCGAACGGCGCGGCCTGCGGGTTCAGCTTGATCACCGACGGCATCTCCCACCAGCTCGCCGGCCAGCGTTCGCCGGGGGGTTGCGGCTCGACCACCGCCCGGCCCTCGTAACGCACCATGCCCAAGCGCAGCAGTTGCCAGATCGAGGCCAGGAACGGGCAGGACCAGCGGGTGTGCTCCTCCCCGTCCTTGTTGATCAAGGTGTTCCACATCTCGATGTCGAGGAAGATCGTGTGTTCGCGGCGGGCGAACTCCTCGGGCCGGCGATAGGCCTCCGTCACCTGCATCGCCTGCTCCGAGTCGTGTTCGGACGAGCGCCGCCCGTTGCACAGCCAGCCGGACTCGACGTCGGGGGGACGCCGTCCGGTCGTCTGCTTCAACGGCTCGGCGACGACCCAGGACGCGACCATTTCGGCCAGCGGAATCTGCTGCCCGGTCAGGCGGCCGTCGACATACAGCGGCGTCTCCCAGCAGCCTGCCTCGCGCGCGAGGTAGTCGATGCGCAGTCCGCACTGCTCGGCGATGCCGAGCACCTTGTCCAGCACCTCGGTGGGGTTGGTGTTCGACCCGAAGTAGTCGTCGATCAGGAAGCAGGTGCTCACCCGCGCGGACGGGCCGTATTCGGCCTTGGCCTCCGCGGTGTGCAGGTCGACCAGCCTGGCCACCCGCTGGAAATGCGCGCGAATCTTCTCTTCCCCGTCGAGCAGGCTCTTCATGTAGAAGTGCCCGGTCTCGATGGACAGATGCGCGAAACTCACCCCGGCGACCTGGACCTGCTCGGCCGCCTCGCTGTACACAGTGGCACCGTTCATCGTCAGAAGAGCCTCTCCCACGTCGCGTCGTCCATGAGTTCCACTGCCAACTCTTTGAAGGCGGTCACCGTCTCCTCGTTGGCGATCTTCGCGTCGACGTCGGCGTCGAGGATCAGCTGTTCCCGCCACTGGAGCACCGGCTCCATCGGCGTCGTACCGAGCTTCACACTGGAACCCAATTGATTGGCCAGCGCGAGCTGTTCCAAGGCCTCGTTCTGTTTGCGCAGCCAAGCCCATTGCGGCCCACGGTCTTTGTCGCCGGAGCCCTCGTTCGTCGACGGCACCGCGGTGCGGATATAGCGCACCGACTCGAGCAGATCACCGACGTCGTGGCCGCATTTCTGCCCGGCCTCGAGCAGGCCGTTCGGACCGTGCACCAGGCCGTTCGCCGCGAGAATATGCTGGCGGGTCCACCGGTGGAAAACCAGCCACCGCGCCGGTACCTCACGCAATGATTCGGCGGCCGTGGCGCGCAGCACTATCTCCAACGCCGCCGATCGGCCCGCGCTGAGATCGACGAACGTGACATCGAATTCCTGCTGGCAGATCATCAACAGCTCGACGCATTGCTTCACCACCTGCGCGGACGCGGGGAACTCGCCGCCACCGCGATCGCCGGGAAACAGGGTGAGCTGATAAGGATGCCGAAGGGCATGCAGGTCTTTACGATTGGTCTCCGACCGGATATCGCACCTGGCCGGAATGGTGATCCGGTTGTTCAGGTATTCGTGCAGCCCCTGCTTGCCGGATACGCCGCGATCCATCTTCTCGATCTCGAACAACGCGCCGGAGGTCGGCGAGCCGAAATCGAAGTCGAGATAGGCGACGCTCTTGCCGTCCACGCTCAGCCGGTAGGCGATATTGCAACTGGTCACCGAGCGACCGGTGCCACCCTTGTCCGAGGTGGAGAAAACAAGAATCCGCTCGCTCAATCTACTCACCTCTCATGGCGTCGAGACCGGCGACTTCGAGCCCGTCCAATTCGCGCAGCGCGTCGACACAGAGACTGAATGCCGTGGCCGGACGCTCATCGATCAATTTGCTCGCGCGCACCAGATTCTTTTCTATGTTCTCCAGGGCCCGGCGATTCGGGGTGTTGTCCCGCTCGCTCAGTTCCAGGAATTTCTGATTGAGCAGATGGTCCGCCTCGTCGAGCAGTTCCAGCGCACGGGTCAGCGAGGTCGGGGACCGGAACGGCGGGTTCTGGTAGGTCGATTCGGCGACGACCAGACATTCGATGATGCGCTCGGTGAAGTACCAGGAGGGTTCCTGCGGCTCGTCGGCCGCGGGATCGCCCGGTTCACCGGTCAGCGACGGCTCCACGAAAACCCGTGCGGCGTCGTCCCACAGCCCCCGGCCCGGAGCGCGCTGGAAGGCGCGCAGTTCCAGATGATCCATGGTCGCTTGCGCCAGTTCCAGCAACTGCCTGCGGGTGGACAGCGTGCGGGACAGCTGCGCCGCCTGCAATATCCGCTTCAGCAGCATCGGCGCGTAATCCGACACCGCCCAGTACAGCAGCGGGCCGTCGTCGATGGCATCGGTGCCGTTCAACCGCAGCAGCACTCCCGGAATGTGCAGGGCGCGGGCGGAATCGTGCTCGGTCAGCCTCCGGGTGATCCGGCCCCGGCGGGCCAGCTCGTCGAAAATCCGGGTGGCCCTGGTGAGGTCGTCGTCGTCGGCTTCCCTGGCGATGAGGTCCTGGATCAGCAGGCCGGATACGCAGAGGCTGAAGTAGTCGGATTCCTCGCCGTCGGAGGTGCGCCAGGGGATGTCCTCCAGCGGCCAGTCGCCTTCGCCGAAGCGGGCCATCGCCGACCAATAGCGTTGGGCCAGATCCCAGCGCAGTTGCAGCGCGTCGGCCAGTCGGCGCTGGTCCGCGTCGAGCAGGTCGAGCTCGCGAGTGCGCGGCTGGGTCAAGTCGTTGATGCCGTCCAGCGCGGTGATGGTGAAGTACAGGTACGGGCGGCCGACCGCGAAGCCCTCCGACTTGGCGATCGGCACATCGATGAAGTCGATGACCTCGGCGCCCTCGACCACGCCCCAGCTCCAACCGCATTCGAACATCAGCGCCGGGCTCGCGAGGTCGGCCTGCGGCGTCTTGTTGAGCGTGACGTCGCGGAGCAGCCGGCTGCGGACACGTTCGAGCCGCTTGGCCACGCCGCCGACGATTGCCTCGTTTTCCACCCCGGTCTGATTGAACATGCTGAGCATCGCCAAGCCCGTGTCGGTTTCGGGATCCACCGACTGCACGACGAAGCTGCGCACCAATCCGACCATGGCCGCGGTGAGCCGCTTGTTGAGCCGCGACTCCACCGGTTTGATCAACCGTTCCAGCCGCTGCTGATCGCCGGCGCCGGTCGAATCCTGGAGTGCGCGCAGGTATTGCAGCCCGGCCAGGCAGACGGTCAGCGACATCGAGTACGAATCGACCACATCGACCGTGCGCTGCCGGTCGGTCGCCTCGGCGCCCTTGATGGCTCGCAGATAACTGCCGCCGGAGAAGATCGGTTGATCGTCGCGTTCGTAGCGCCGCAGGTACTCGTCCATCACCTCGACGATCTTCAGACCGATGCGGCGTTCGCGGCCAAGCGGTTTCAGGATGATCCGGACATCGTCGGCGATCCGGTCCGGGTTGTGCAGCCCGAAGCTGCTGATCTGGGTGGCCGGGTAGAGCAGACACAACAGTTGTTCGGCGTCGCTGATCGAGTTCGAGCCGTCCCGCCCACCCCAGATCCAGGTGTCGTCTTGGTAGCAGGCCGCCAGCAATGAACTCCAGACATTCAGAATCTGGCGCCGTGGCTGGATTCTCATTGATCGCAGCCTTTCTGTCGTCTGTGGGAGGACTCGCATGAGAACAGAGCGCTCGGCAATAAAGCCGACCGCCCAGTTTTCTTATCTGGTTAGCCTGTACGCGGACAACATCGTTCGCGGTCACGAGATGACCAGAGCAACACCTATTGCCTGCAACAGAAGCGTATCGCGGTACCGGGTGACCCGTACGATTAACCCGGCGTTCCGGCAAACGACGACGGACCTGCGGAACCGTTCGGAAACTTTGCTAAAGATTTGCGAACAACAATGGTAACCGCGACGTTTTCAGAATGGCGGGTCGTTGCCGAAAGCGGTGCGCGACAATCTTTCCCGCTAGCGGCCCGGGGTGACCAATTCGATGACCGCCGCCGAGTCGACCAGCAACACCTCGGGCGCCTGCTGTCCCGTGCTCGCGAGATACGCGTCGACGAGCCGGTTTCCGACGGCGTAGCCCGCCCCGGTGGGCAATCCCACGGGGGTGCCGCCGAATCGGGCCGCTATTGCATCGCCGTGGACATAGGCGGCGAAGTTCTGCATGCCGCGCACGCCGAGGCCGGCCACGACCTTGTCGTACACCGCGTCGTCGTGCAACGACGGCACGCCGATCCGGGTGTAGCCGAGATCGCCGTACAGGTGCCTGGCGAACGCGTCGGCGAGGCCCTCGCTGATCACGTGCTCACCGACGGTCACGGTTTCCGGATCCCAGCGCACGTTGCTGTAGCGCAGGTTGTGGTTCATCTCGTGTACGGCCGTCGACTCCAACCGGGCCAGGTTCTCCGCGCTCGGCCAGAGCGTGAGCGACACGTATCCGGAGATGCCGCCGTTCCCGGTCACGCCGAGGGCGACATCCATGAAGTGCGAGTCGGTGGGGTCGCCGAGCACGATCATCACCTGGATGTCGGGGACTTCGATGTCCGGTGTGGCGTTCAGCTGGACCTCGAGCGCGGCGTGCATGGCGGTCTCGATCCGATCCCAGGCGCGGGCGTCGTGCAGCGCCTCCAGTCCGGCCAGCGCGCCGTCGACCTCGCGGTCCACCCGGAACGCGCCGCCCATGTGGTGCAGCTGCACGAGATCCGGCGTGCCGGGGAAGTAGCGGAACATGCCCGCCGTCGGTTCGAGCATCCGGCGCAGCAATTCGGGGTGGTCGGCGAGCGGGGCGGTCAGTGTGGCGTGCATCTCGGTATAGCTGTCCAGCACAGTGATCGTCACGGTCGATCACGACAGTGATTGCCCCAGCGTCAAGGTCAACAGATTTTCCGCGATATATAAAAGCACCATTGCTTTTACGGCGTAATTCACCAGGTGAAGCCCGGTCTCAACATGATCGAGATCGGGAATGGTCGATGCCCCTACTACTGGGGGCAAATGCCGTTCGCGCAGCGTGACTCGGTTGCGCCGGACGTCGCATTCGGACTCGGCACCGTAACGCTCACCTCCCCTTTTCCGACGTCTCTGTTGACGCATGGCCTCGGGGGGCCAGGCCCGTCCAACATGCCGGTAATTGGAATGGGGATCAGGACATGGATTTTCGCGGGTTCTTTGCCCGACATCGTATTGCCTCCGCCGTCGCCGCCCCCGCGGTACTCGGCGTCGCGGCGATCGTCGCCACCACGTTCGCGCTGACATCGTCGCCGCAGACCAGGGATACGCAACTCACCTCGTCGGTGACCGAGTGCCACGACATGGTCAGCATCTCGGTGGCCGGACGCAATGACACACCGAAGCAGGGCACGACGAAGCTGCTGGTAGACGCCAACGGCAACGAGCTGCCCGCCGCGCTGTCGGGTGACCACAGCAGCGAATGGGTCGACCCGGTGGTCAACCCGGCCGCCAATGCGGTCGAACCCGGCTCCTACGCCGCGGTCTACATCGCCTACCCGGCGAACATGGCCACCTACGAGGACGCCGTCAACGCAGGCGCCGCGAACACCGAGCAGGTCATGCGCGAAATCGCGCAGGCGTGCCCGGACACCAAGTTCTCGATCGTCGGCTACAGCGAGGGCGCCGACGTCGTGCGCCGCGTCGCGATGAAGGTCGGGCATCAGGAAGCCGGTGCGGACGGCCAGTACGGGATCGTCGATCCGGCCAACGTCGTCGGCGTCGTGATCCTCGCCGACGCCGGTCGCTCCGCGGGCGACGGACCGTTCCCCGGCGCGAAGGATCCGAGCCATCCCGACGGCTTCGACCAGAACTACCAGAACGGCAAGAACCCGACGCCGGGCCAGGGCGCATTGCCCGGCACCAGCGGTGATTTCGGCAAGCTGAACGGCAAGATCGCCTCGTTCTGCTCCGACGGTGACCTGACTTGCTCTGCGCCGCAGAATATTTCGCTGCTGCAACTGGTGGTCAACGTGGGCAGGCAGATCAATGTCGACGCGCTCGAACGCGACGGGCTCACCCCCGCCACCGGACAGGACGTCGCCGTCGTGCTCGGCCGGATCGCACTCACCGCGTTCGCGGACATCGCGTCGAACCCGAACTGGCTCAAGAGCGACGAGACCTTCCTCCAGGTGCTGCTGAAGGTTTCCGACCCGGCCTACAAGCCCGGCCAGGCGCCGAAGGAGCCGGTGGCGAAGGCGGACGCGATCGCGGCCGACAACATGTCGCCGCTGGCCTACCTGCCGCAGAAGATCCTCAACGAGATCATCGGGCTCATCGTGACCAACCAGAACACCATCCCGGTGGTCATGAGCGACCCGTACAAGCTCACCCTCGGCCCCGACCACACCGGTCACCACTTCGACTACTGGCACGACGCCGACCCGGCCAACGGCAAGCCGATGACCTCCGCCGAATACGCCGCCGCGTGGATCACCCACCTGGCCCAGCAGGCGCAGCAGGGCAAGAAGGTGGACACCACCGAAAAGCCCACCGAGGCCGACCTCGCCGCCGCCTACAAGGCCGCCGCGCCGACCACCACCGCACCCACCAAGACCACCACTCCGACCACCACCAGTGCCGCCCCCACCACAAGCAGCACCACGACCACCACGTCCCCGACCACCACGTCGCCGAGCACCACCAGCGGCACGACAACAACCTCACCGGCCCCGACCACGGTCGCTCCGACCGAGACCACCAAGCCGACCACAACCACCCCGACCACAACGGAATCCGCGGCACCCACCACCACGACCGCGGCACCCACCACCACCGCCACTGTCGGCTGACCCGAACCCGAAAAACCCTGCCCGGCATATTCCTTGCCCGGCAGGGTTTTCGTTTTTTGGCGAGCAGCGTTAGGAATCCGCCTCGGTTAAACGACTGCGTAGGGGTAGGCGGCGGCGCGGTTTTGGAAGGAGAGGATGCGGAGGTTCTGGACTCGGCCGTCGCGGATCTCGATGGCGCGGCGGACGGTTTCGTTGCCGTCCCAGGCGTCGGGGCCGGCCATGACGATGGGGAGGTACTCCAGCAGGGCTTCGGAGTTTTCCCAGGTGGCGGAGTTCCACAGGAAGGAGGGGCTGTGGTCGACGGCGTAGTAGTGCAGATCGTCGCCGATGGTGAACATGGGGGCGGTGAAGGAGGTGGGGCGGGCCCATTCGAAGCCCATGCCCTCGTCGCAGGACACGTCGACGAACAGGGTGCCGCGGGCGAACAGCGGTAGGTCCTCGTTCACCACGAACATCAGCGGCTCCTCGGTGTCCTGGAGGATGCAGTTGACCACCACGTCGTACTGGGCGAGCACCTCGGCCAGCGGTCCGGGCTCGGGCGCCTTCAGGGCGAGGGTCCGGCTCGGGTTCGCGGGGTCACGCTCGAAGTGCTGCATCCGCACCGACGCGAACGGCGAGGCGACAGCGGACACGCTGCGCTGGGTCAGCACCGTGACGTCGCTGATGCCGAGCGCGTTGAGTGCGCGCACGGCGCCGCGGGCGGTGGCGCCGAAGCTGATCACGGCCGCGCGCATCCGGCGCCCGTAGTCGCCGCTGGAACCGCGCAGTTGCAGCGCGTGCAGCACCGAGCAGTAGCCGGCCAGCTCGTTGTTCTTGTGGAAGACGTGGACGCTGAAATTGCCTTCCTTGGTCCAGTGATTCATCGCCTCCCAGGCGATCAGGGTCAGCCCGCGGTCGACGGCCAGCTGGGTCATCTGCCGGTCCTGCACGCAGTGCGGCCACCCCCAGACGACCTGTCCGGGGCGCAGCGTCTCCAGGTCCTCGGCCAGCGGCTTGGGCATCAACAGCACGTCACACTCGTCGAACAGCTCCGCGCGAGTGCGATGTCCGGCGACCAGCGGCGCCAGGTGCGCGTCGGTATAGCCGAATCGGTCGCCGTAGCCCTGCTCGAGGAAAACGCGATCGCGAAGCCCGGGATCGATCCGGTCCAGGTGCGCCGGATGGATCGCCAACCGGTGCTCGTCCTCTTTGCGGGAGGTCGCTACTACACCGATCGTTAGTTGCTTCACCAAATGAGCCTACGCGTGGCAGACAAAAGTGGCCTGGTCCAAGCCCCGAAAAGTGGATCTGTCGGATGATCCGATCTGCGGTCTAAGCTCCCGTTTGATCGAAAGCGAGTGGAGCATGCCAGTTAGTCACACCTCCCCCATTGTTCTGTGCCGACGGGCGGTCGTGCGATGACGCGGCGCGGCTGGTTGCTGTTCCTCGCGATGGGCGTGATCTGGGGCGTGCCCTACGCGATGATCCGGATCGCGGTGGAGGACTTCGACCCGGTGGTGGTCGCGTTCGGCCGGACCCTGATCGGCGCGCTGGTGCTGTTGCCGATTGCGTTGTACACCAAGGCATTAGGGCCGGTGTTCCGCAGGTGGCGACCGCTGCTGCTGTACACGGTGGTGGAGATCGTCGGGCCGTGGTTGTTCATCGGATTCGCCGAGACCACGCTGAACAGTTCGACCGTCGGATTGCTGATCGCGGCCGTCCCGTTGATCGCGGTGGTCATCGTGACCAAGCTCGGCCAGGACCGCTTCGACCGCCGCCGCGTCACCGGGTTGCTGGTCGGATTCGCCGGTGTGGCCGCGCTGGTGGGCCTCGACATCGACCTGTCCAACCCCGCGGCGCTCGGCGCCATCGCGTTGACCACCATCGGATACGCGGTCGGCCCGATCGTGATCAACCGAGCGCTGGCCGACCTGCCGCCGCTCGGCGTGGTGACCGCGTCACTGATCATCGCCGCGGTGGTCTACGCGCCGTTCGCGGCCTTGCGCAGGCCGGCGAGCTACCCCGCCGACGCGACGCTGTCGGTGCTCGGCCTCGCGCTGATCTGCACGGCCGCCGCGTTCCTGCTGTTCTTCGCGCTCATCTCCGAGGTCGGCCCGGCCCGCGCGACCGTGATCACCTACATCAACCCCGCGGTCGCCATCGTGCTCGGCGTCGCGGCGCTGGATGAACCGCTCACCGCGGGCATGGCGATCGGCTTTCCGCTGGTGATTCTCGGCTCGATCCTCGGCACCGCCCGCGCCCGCGAGACGCCGGCGGAAGACCTGTGCACCACCCCCGCGGCGCCCGAGGCGGCCACCATCACCCGCGAGGTGATCGACCGCGGCCAGAAAACGGATCGCGCCGCGCCACGTGGATGATGTTGGGGTGGTTGGAAATCGGAACGCCCCCGCCGACGTGGACAGCACCCGCACCGCCTACGACGACATCGCGGAGGTGTACGCGGAATTCGCCAAGGACCATCTCGCCAGGCAGCCGCAGGACCGCGCCATGCTGTCCCTGTTCGCCGAACTCCTGCCGGCCGGGAGTTCGGGCGGCGTGGCCGACATCGGTTGTGGCGAAGGAAGACTCACCGCGCACCTGAACTCCCTCGGCCTGCCCGCCTTCGGCATCGATCTGTCCCCGGCGATGATCGCCCTCGCCCGGCAGCAGTATCCCGAGCTGTCCTTCGACGAGGGTTCGATGGAACAGCTGGCCCTCGATGACGCCAGCTTGCGCGGGTTCATCGCCTGGTATTCGTTCATCCATCTGCCGCCCGAACGGATGCCGGATGTGTTGGCCGAGTTCTATCGGGTACTCGAGGTTGAAGGGCACGCGCTACTGGCCTTCTTCGCGACCGACGCACCCGACACGGTAGAAGCGTTCGACCACAAGGTGACTCGCGCCTACCGATGGTCGCCCGAGCGACTTGCCGCATTGTTGCGGGACGCCGGGTTCACGGTGCACACGCGGATGATCCGGGAGCCGGATCCGGGTGAACGATTCCAGCAGGCCTACTTACTGGTATCAAAGCTTCGCTAAAGACCGCGCAGCGACCGTCCGGACCAGGTAACTTAGTGGTGTCGCGCAGGATTCATGGCTGCGCGCGGGCCCGCCCGACAACGTGGTCGATTCGATTCAAACCACCACCTGTCGTCAGGGGGCGACCACACCATGGACCTCATTGCACCCATTGATGCTGTTTTCCTGCTCGCCGAATCCCGCGAACACCCGATGCACGTCGGCTCGCTGCAACTGTTCGAAGCCCCCGACGACGCCGGACCCGACTTCGCCGGGCAGACCTTCGAGAAGTTGCTGGCCTGCAAGGAGATCGACGCCACCTTCCGCAAACGCCCGGCCACCCTGTTCGGTGCGCCGCAGATGGCGTGGACCAGGGAGGACGACGTCGAACTCGAGTACCACGTCCGCCGGCTCGCGCTACCGCGCCCGGGCCGGATGGACCAGCTGGTCGAGCTGGCGTCGCGGCTGCACAGCAACCTGCTCGACCGGCACCGCCCGCTGTGGGAGGTCTACCTCATCGAGGGCCTCGCCGACGGCCGCTTCGCCGTGTACTCGAAGATGCACCACGCCTTGATCGACGGCGTCTCCGCGCAACGCGTGATGCAGCGGACGCTGACCAGCGAACCGAACGCGGTCGAGGCCAAGGTCCCGTGGAACCTGCCGCGGACGCCGCGCAAACCCGCGCCCGAGTCCTCCTCCGGCCTCCGCGGCGCAGCGCGAAACCTGTTGTCCGCGGCCGCATCCGGGCCGACGCTGCTGCGCACCGCCCGGCAGGTGCTGCTCCAGCAGCAGCTGACCATGCCGTTCGAGGCGCCGCGCACCATGTTCAACGTGCCGATCGGCGGCGCCCGCCGCACCGTGGTCCGGTCCTGGCCGCTGGAGCGGATCAAGCAGGTGAAGAAGGCGACCGGCTCGACCGTCAACGACGTGGTGCTCACCATGTCCGCCGGCGCGCTGCGCTCCTACCTGGTGGAGCGAGATGCGTTGCCGGACAAGCCGATGATCGCCATGGTGCCGATGTCGCTGCGCGCGGCCGACGACGTGGAGACCAACGGCGTGAAGGTCGGCGCGGTGCTGTGCAACCTCGGCACCGACATCGCCGACCCGCTGGACCGACTACGCGTGGTCAGCGAATCGATGCGCAAGAGCAAGGACGTCTACAGCTCGCTGTCCAGCCTGCAAACCATGGCGCTGTCCGCGCTGATGGTCAGCCCCATCGCATTGAGCCTGCTGCCCGGCCTGGTCCCGCTGACCAATCCGGCGTTCAACATCGTCATCTCCAACGTGCCCGGCCCGCGCGAACCGATGTATTGGAACGGCGCCCGGCTCGACGCCACCTACCCGATGTCGATCCCGTTCGACGGCCAGGCGGTGAACATCACGCTGACCACCAACGCGGGCAATCTCGACTTCGGCCTGGTCGGCTGCCGGCGCAGCGTTCCGGAACTTCCGCGCCTGCTCGACCACCTGGAAACCGCGCTGAGCGAGCTGGAGAAAGCCGCCGTCTGAAAGACCCCTGCCGAGCAAAACTAGAACGTGTTACTGTCGAGTGATGGTGCACCGACCAGTCGAGGACGCCGCGGCCGTGTCATGGCGATCTCTGCGGCCCGCGGCGTATTCGACGGGTCGGGGTCCGAGCATGCTCCGGCGCGCACCGCGGACAACTATGTAACTCGTTCTAGGACAAGCTGCTGATCGTCGTTCGCGGCGGCGCGGCAGCGAGGGAGACCAGCACGCCATGCGTACCGAAATCTGCGAACGGCTCGGGATCGAATTCCCCATCTTCGCGTTCACCCACTGCCGCGACGTGGCGGCCGCGGTCAGCAATGCCGGCGGTCTCGGCGTGCTCGGTGCGGTCGGCTTCACCGCCGAGGAGTTAGAGGTGGAGCTCACCTGGCTCGACGAACATGTGCACGGCGTGTACGGCGTCGACCTGGTGATCCCCAGCAAGTACGAGGGCAAGGGTATCGACGGCCTCACCCCGGACGAGCTGGAAAGCAAACTGGCGGAACTGGTTCCGCACGGCCACCGCGATTTCGCGGAGAAGATCCTGGCCGACCACGGCGTGCCCGCGCTGCCCGACGGCGAGCGGCACAACCAGCTGCTCGGCTGGACCGCGACCACCGCGGCCCCGCAGGTCGAGGTGATCCTGCGGCACCCGAAGGCCAAGCTGGTGGCCAACGCCCTCGGCACCCCGCCCGACGACGTGATCAAGCAGGTGCAGGACTCCGGCCGGCTGATCGGCGCGCTGTGCGGCTCGGTGAAGCACGCGCTCAATCACAAGAACGCCGGCCTGGACTTCGTCGTCTGCCAGGGCACCGAGGGTGGCGGGCACTGCGGCGAGATCTCCTCGCTGGTGCTGTGGCCGCAGGTGATCGACGCGGTCGGCGATCTGCCAGTGCTCGCGGCCGGTGGGGTCGGCAACGGCCGCCAGGTCGCCGCCGCGATGGCGATGGGCGCGGCGGGCGCGTGGACCGGCTCGCTGTGGCTGACCGTCGAGGAGGCCAACGTGCCGCCCGCGCAGATGCAGACCTACATCGACGCGACCAGCCACGACACCGTGCGCTCGCGCTCGTGGACCGGCAAGCCGTGCCGGATGCTGCGCAACGACTGGACCGACGCCTGGGAGCAGGCCGACACCCCCGACCCGCTGCCCATGCCGTTGCAGATGATGGTCGCGCTGGACGGGGTCAAGCGCGGTCACCGCTATCCCGAAGCGGCCAAGGACGTGAACTTCAATCCGGTCGGCCAGGTGGTCGGCATGATGACCAAGGTCGAGCGGTCCGCAGACGTGGTGAACCGGCTGATCCAGGAGTACGTCGAGGCCTGCGATCGGCTCAACAAGCTCAACGGCGGCCTGTAACTCAGCCCGGCCAGGGCGCGGTCCCGCGCTTGAGCACCGGGTCGGTGATGCCGCCCCAGCAGGTGAGCTGGTCGGTGTCCCACCCGGCCAGCTCGGCGCCGTTCGCGTAGACGGACTGGAAGAACTCGAGGGCGGAGCCCACCGGGTCGGCGGTCTGCCGGGCGGCGTCGTAGGCGTAGTACGCCGAGTGGCCCGAGCCGGACGCGACCCAGTGCGCGTCCGGCGGGGTCAGCGCGCGTTCGGCCAGGCCGGCCGGTTCGGGTGCGGTGTAGGAGTAGAAGGTCGGTTCGGGCACCTTCTCGTCGCCGAACCAGAATCCGGAGCTGATCACCTCGCGCGAGTACGCCTCGCGGGTCACCGAATCCACCGTCTCGGGCAGTTCGATGTGCCGCGGCGAGAATCGCTGCACCGCGATATCGAAGGTGTGCCAGAACAATTGGACCGGGCTGATCTTGCCCGAGTAGGTCGCGCTGAACTCCTCGAGTATCCGCCCGACCTGGCTCTGCACGCCGAAGGCCAGTTGCGCCTTGTCCGGGTCGTAGTCCCGGTGTTCATCGTCGTCCTCGAACGGGCGGCGCGCGTCGGGCAGGTCGAACGGGTGCGGATGCGCGAGGACGACCTCGATGTCGAGGTCGCGCAGCCCGTTCAGCACGTCGCCGTAGAAGGTCGCCACCGACTGGTCGACGAGGTCGATCTCGACGTGGATCCCCTGATCCGTGGCGATCCGCAGCACGTGATCGAAGAAGTCGAACGCGCAGGTGAACACCGGTCCGGTGCGCGCGGAGCCGAGCGGGACGGTGGTCCAGCCGCGCGCGGTGAGTCGGTAGGTCATGTGCCACCAGTGGTTGCGCCGCACGCCCTTGGTCAGCGCCACCTTGCCGACGATCTGGGCGAAACGGTGCAGTGTCTCCTTGGTCGGTCGCCAGGATTCCAGCGGGATCGCGGGCAACGGCTCGAATGAGACGGTCATGGACGAAACGGTACGCCGCCCGATCGACCGGCTAGCCCCTCGACCCGAGGCGTTTGTCCAGGAAGCGGTCCATCCGGCCGAGCACGGCGGCGGGGACCAGCCGGTTCAGCAGGTCGGACAGGTCGTCCACCTTCAGCAGGCGGGCGGCCAGCCGGGCACCGCCCGGTGACACCCTGGTGGCGAGGTAGAGCGCACGGGCCTCGATCGGGGTCGGCACCACCGCCGGGTTCCTGGCGGCAACGCGCACAATGGTTTTCGCGATCGTCTCGGGGCTGTGTGCGACGAGTTTGGCGGCGTATTTGGCGATGTTGCGGGTGCGCCGGGCCGAGACGTCGTCCAGGCCGACGGGCCGCGCGGCGTCGTAGAAGCCGGTGTCGACGAACGCCGGGCAGATCGCGGTCACCCCGACGCCGGTGCCCGCGAACTCCAATCGCAAACCCTCGGTGAGCATTTGGGCCGCCGCCTTGCTCGTGCAGTAGGGCGTGCTCAGCGGGATCGGGGTGAAGGCGGCGACCGAGGTGACATTGATGATCCGGCCGCCGACGCCCGCCTCGATCATCTGCCTGCCGAAGAACGTCGATCCGTAGACCAGACCCCACAGGTTCACGCCCATCAATCGGTCCCAGTCCTCGATGGTGTGCTCGAGAAACGGTCCGGCCGTGGTGAATCCGGCATTGTTGACCAGGATCCGCGCCACCCCGTGCACGGCATACACATCGTCGGCGAAGTCCGCCATCGCCTCCGCGTCGGACACGTCCACCTGATAGGGCACCGCGCGATCCCCTTCGGCCAGAATCGATTCGACGGTGCCGAGCGCGCGTTCCTTGTCGATGTCGGCGGCGATGACCGTGGCACCCCGGCGGGCGAAGCGTTGCGCGGTCGCGCGGCCGATCCCGCTCCCCGCACCGGTGATGACGACAATCTCGTTGTCGAAGCCTGCCATGTGACTTCCCTTGTTCGCGGTCCGCCAGCAGGACTGCTCCTACTGTCTGAGACAGTGTACACTTTGTTGGGCGCGCTCAATGCCGAAGCGCGCAGGGATCGCGCCTGGAGGACCCGCATATGACCTCGACCAACGCCCCCGCCGCCGTTGTGCGGATGCCACTGCCGGACGGCCGGCCGATCCGGTCCAGCGTCACGGTGGAAATCCCGAACCGGGCCAGTCCGATTTCGCGGATCCTCAACCCGCTGTTGTTCGCGGCGGTACGCGGCAGCCTCGAAACCCTTTCGCGCGCCGGACAATACGGTCCCATTCAGGACAAGCGGGTGTTCGCCGTGAGCAGTTACACCGATGCACCCGCCGCGGCCCTGGTCGCGGTGGCGGGCACGCGGCGCAGGTCGGTGCTGTTCGACGGCTTCGACGGCGAATGGGTCTGGCATCGCGACACCGTGGACCCCGGCATGCGCACCGACAGCGCGATCCTCTACTTCCACGGCGGCGGATTCATGTCCTGCGGGCTGCGCACGCATCGCCGGATCGTCTCGCGGATCGCCCGGGCCAGCGGGGCGCCGGTGCTGAGCGTCGCGTATCGCCAACTGCCGCAAGCACATATCACCGAGACCATCGCCGACGGTCTCGCCGCCTACCGCTACCTGCTGAGCCGCGGGTTCGCCGGCGATCGGATCATCGTCGCGGGCGATTCGGCGGGCGGCGGGCTGGCCTTCAGCGTGACACTGGCCGCCCGCGACGCCGGACTGCCCGTGCCGGGCGCCATCACCGCCATCGCGCCGTGGGGGGATCTCGATCCGGCCGGGAAGTACGCGCACCCCAATGCCGTGCTGGATCCGGTGATTCCGATCCGCGGCTTGGATGTGATCGCCCGCTTGGGCTTTCGGATCGACGGCGCGCTCGACCCGGCCTGGTCACCGGTCAACCACGACTTCACCGGGCTGCCGCCGACCCTCATCCTCGTCGGCTCGACCGAGGTACTGCTCGCCGACGCCGAACTGCTCGCCGCCCGGTGCGCTGAGGCGGAAGTTCCTTGCCGCCTACAGATCTGGGATCGGCAGGCGCACGTCTTCGTCGCCGGCGCCGACATCCTGCCCGAGGGCCGGGCCGCCTTCCGCGAGATCGGCGCCTTCCATCAGCAGGTGCTGAACGGCACCGCGGTTGCCTACCGCGGCGGACTGCGGCGGTTGTTCCGCCGGAACGCGGCGGCATGAGTACGAGGAGAACACGATGACCGACTTCTATCCCGGCCTCGCCGTCGTCACCGGGGCGGGCAGCGGCATCGGGCGGGGCACCGCCAAGGCGCTCGCCGAGCTGGGCGCGGAGGTGATGGTCGCCGACATCAACTTCGCGACGGCGAAAGAGACTGTGGCGCTGATTCGTTCGGCGGGCGGAGTGGCCTACCCCTATGCGCTCGACGTCGCCGATACCGATGCGCTGGAGACGTTCGGCGCCTACGTCAGGGACAACCACGGGGTGCCGGATGTGGTGGTCAACAATGCCGGAATCGTGGTCGGCGGCGCGTTTCTCGACGTTCCGCTCGACGACCTGCGGCGCATCATCGACATCAACCTGATGGCGATGGTCCACGGCTGCCGGATTTTCGGCGCGCAGATGGTGGCGCGCGGCGCCGGCGGGCATCTGGTGAACGTCTCGTCGATGGCGGCCTTCGCGCCCGTCCGGTTCGTCACGCCGTACAGCATCAGCAAGGCCGCGGTGAAGCACTTCAGCGAGACCTTGCGGGCCGAGCTGGCCGGCCAGAACATCGGCGTGACGGTGGTGTGCCCCGGCTTGATCGCGACGAATCTCGCCGCGACAGCATCGGTTTCGTCGGTGACCGCCGACCAGATCGACATCGGCAAGCAGGGCGTCGCCAAAGGCATGTCGGTGCTGGGGATGCATCCGGACAAGGCCGGACACAAGATCGTCGCCGCGATCGCGGCGAACGAGGCGGTCAAGACGCTGCGCCCGGAAGCCTGGCTCGGGTATCGGATAGCACGGGCGCTCCCGCGCACGACGCGTACCGCGCTGCGCATCGTCTCCGGCCCCGAGCTGGAACGCGTCGCGCGAGTGGTGATCGATCATCCGGCGGCCATCGACTTCGCCAAACGCGCGGTCGACCGCATGCCGCGGCGGCGCGGCTTGCAAACCTACTGGGTGCCACCGGATTCCGGTGTCGCACCGCAGCCCATGAAGATCGTCGAGAGCTGAATCATGCCCGAACTACCCCGACCGATCCGGCTCGCGCTCGGCGCGACCAGCCCAGGCATCGGCGATCGCCGGCTCGCGAATGCGGTGCGGGACAGGGTGATCCTGGTGACCGGCGCCTCGTCCGGCGTCGGCCGGGCCAGTGCCCGTCGCCTCGCCGCCGCGGGCGCCACCGTGCTCGTCGTCGCGCGCCGGGCCGATCTACTGGAGGAATTGCGCACCGAGATCACGAACGCCGGTGGCGTGGCGCACGTCTATCCGGCGGACTTGAGCGACCTGGCCGATTGCGAACGCCTCGGCCAGGCCGTGCTCGAGCAGCACGGGCACGTCGACGTGATCGTGCACAACGCGGGCAAGTCGATCCGGCGCTGGCTCTCGGAGTCGACCGAGCGCTTCGACAACTACGAAGACACCACGATGGTGAACTATCTCGGCCCGGTGCGGCTGATCATGACGCTGCTGCCCGCGATGCGGGCCAGGGGCGCCGGGCATCTGGTCAATGTCAGCACGGTCGCGGTGCACATGCCGCCGATCGAATGGACCGCCTACGTCGCCTCCAAGGCCGCGTTCCTGTCCTGGCTGCGCGGCGCGGGACCGGAGCTGCGGGCCGACGGGATCACCTCGACCAGCGTCCATTTGCAGCTGGTGCGCTCGCCGATGCTCGGGCCGTCGCGGATTTTCCGCTATGTCCCGGCGATGAGTTCGGCGGAGGCCGCGAGCATGGTGTGCCGGGCGATCGTGGATCGTCCGACGGCCATTCGGCCGTGGTGGGAGCGTGCCGGAGTGCCGCTCATGTATGCGATGGAGAGCATAGGCGCAGGTGAACGAGCCAAAGCGCGGTATGTGCAGGTCGCCAATCCGGCCAGCCGGCCGAACGGCCGCGTGGGTGCGGCGATCGGGCAGGCCGAGCAGGTCGCCCATTTCCTCGATGATTCGGTCACCGCGCTCGGCAAGCTCGGCGCGAGCGGCGTGCATCGCACGCTTCCGCTGACCCGGCTGCCCCAGGTCATCGCGGCATTGCAGGGAGGTGCCGCGCTGTCCACCGTGCTCGCGCTGTTCGCCGCTCGATTCCCGGAACGTCCGGCGATCATCGACGACTACGGCATGATCACCGCGGGCGAATTGCACAGCAGGGTCGAGGCTTTGGCCGCGGCGCTGCGCGATCGGTTCGAGATCGGTGCGGGGAGCCGGGTCGGTGTGCTGTGCCGCAACCATCGCGGGTTCGTCGAGGCGTTGTTCGCCGCCGCCCGGCTCTCCGCCGATGTGATTCCGCTGAACTACGGGTTCGCCGGTCCGCAGCTCGGGCAGGTGCTCGCACGGGAAAACATCGGATTGCTCTGCTACGACGCGGAATTCGAGCCGAGCCTGGCCGACTCGGGCTATCCGGGAGCCCGGATGGTGGTCAGTCCGCCGGGCGCGGATCTGATCTCCGATGCCGAGACGCCGACCTCGGAGCAGCTCATCGTGGTCGGCGGAAAGCGGGTGCGCCGGCCCGCCTACAACGCGTCGGTGGTGCTGCTCACGGCGGGCACGACCGGGGTACCCAAGGGTGCGCCGCGCCGGCTCGGGCTGCGGGATGCGGTCGCGGTCGTGCGGCGGACCCGCCCGAGCATGGCACTGGCGATCGGGGAGGCGGCGCGATTCGGCGCGGTGCCGCGGGCGGGCAGCCCGATGGTGGTCGCGCCGCCGCTGCATCACCTGTTCGGCTTGCTCGGGCTGGTCAGCGGTTTCGCGCTCACCTCGCCGGTGGTGCTACACAAGCGCTTCGAGCCGGAGCAGACGCTGGCCGATATCGAACAGTATCGGGTCGGCGTCGCCTGCCTGGTGCCGACGATGCTCAAGCGAATCATGGACCTGCCCAGTGAAGTTCGCGCTTCGTATGGGCACAGCACGTTGCGCGCGGTCCCGTGTGGTGCGGCACCGTTGCCGCCGTTGATCGCCACCGCGTTCATGGACGAGTTCGGCGACATCCTCTACAACGCCTACGGCGCAAGCGAAATCGGCCCGTGCACGCTGGCCACACCCGCCGATCTGCGCGCGGCGCCGGGCACCGTCGGATATCCGCCGCGCGGACTGGTCGAACTGCGCATCCTGGATGACGCGGGGCAGGAAGTGCCGCGCGGCGTGACCGGCCGGATCTTCAACCGGAACCCGCTCACCTTCCTCGGCTACAGCGACGGCAGCGGTAAGGAACTCGTCGACGGCTTCATGAGCACCGGCGATGTCGGGCACTTCGATTCGGCGGGACGGCTTTTCATCGACGGACGCGACGACGACATGATCGTGTCCGGCGGCGAGAACGTCTTCCCCGCCGAGGTCGAGGACCTGCTGCTGGCCCATCCCGCGCTCGCCGACGTCGGCGTGATCGGCGTGCCGGACGACGAATTCGGCCAGCGCCTAGTCGCTTTCGTGGTCCGGGCCGCGGACGCCGAGCCGACTGCACGCGAGCTGCAAGCCTTCGTCAAGGCAAATCTCGCGGGCTACAAGGTGCCCCGCGAGGTCGTGTTCGTCGCCGAACTCCCCCGCACCACCACCGGCAAGCTGCGCCGCAAGCAATTGGCCGAGAGCGCCGCCGCGAAAACCATGGAAGTGACTGGATGACAACCTTTCTCATCATTGTCGGCGTAGTGATCGTGGTCGGCGGGGCGCTGGGGCTGGGGGCGCTGGTCGTGTCGCGTCGTTGGGCCAAGGCGCTGCTCGCGGGTGGCGGTAGTCCGCTCACGCCGATTCATGCGGGTACGTTGCGCACATTCGTCGAGGACAAGGCGGCTTTCGTGGTCACCGCCGAGCGGACGTTCGATGCGGAGCCGGCTCGGGTCTGGGCCGCGCTCGACACGAACGGGCTGTTCTCCTGGCTGCCGCTGATCAACGGAATGCGCTACCGCGACGGTGCGCGCGGCGTCGGTTCGACCCGGGTGTTCGACGGTCTGCTCGTCGCGGGCGAGGAGCAGGTGATCGCCAGGGAGGAGGGGCATCGGCTCGCGCTGACCGCGACCAAATCGTCGGTGCCGTTCGTGCTGAAGTCGATCGCCGAGGAATACGTCGTCAGCGCAACGGATTCCGGCGCCACGACGCTCACCTGGACGCTGGCCGTGCATCCGCGCTTCGGTGGACTGCTGCCGTTGCAGATGTTCGCCCCGCTGGCGCGGCCGGTGGCACGATGGAGCCTGCGCGGGCTCAGCACTCGCATCTGATTCATCCGGAGGTGGCATGTACCCGTGCGCGAATCGTCGGTGTGTGGACTCGGCACACGAGTCCCCCGAGTGCCCGAACCTGGTGCGCTCGGACGCGCCCGCGGGCCGGGATCTGGTGATCCTCGCGGTACTGGCCGTGCTGATCGTGGCCGGGCTCATCATTGCCGCTTCTGCTGCCGTGCATCGATGAGCTAGGTCACGCGCAGACGCGCCGACTGTGTTGTTGCGCAGTCGATCTGGCCGCCGCTACCGAACCGGAACGGGCACAGCCGGCAGACCGGGCAATCCCGGGACAGGCTGGCCCGCGCCGTTCTTCGCGCCGATGTCCTGATACCCGAACACCTTCCACTGTCCGTTGACCTTCATCAGGTCGACGTACTCGGTGACCGAACCGGTGGTCGGGTCCGGGGTGTTCGGCAGGGTGCCCGTCAAGTCGACCACCGCGAGCAGGCGGACGAGCGTGTCGTTCTGGCTGACGATCGCCGCCTCAGTGACCGCGCCCGTCATGGTGGCGCCCGCCTCGGTGAGCATGCTCAGGATGGCTTTGGTCTGGCGCAGCTGTTCGCGCAGCGTGTCGGTAGTGGCGGCGTTCACCGCGTCGTTCCACTTCAGCAGCGCCTTGTCGGTCACGGCGTCCACGCGATAGACAGCCGTGAGGAACGCCGAGCCCGCGGCCAGTCCGGCGGCGCGATCGGCCGACTGCGCTTGGTAATTCGCGGCTGTCGCAGCCAAGTCGTTCCGGTCCGAGGCGTATCGCCAGGTCAGGAAACCGAGACCCGCCGCGGCGACCGCGCACACCAGCGCGGCGACGAGGATCGCGGACAGCGGCAGGCGCGTCCATCTCCTGCGCGCCTTCGCCGAATTCGCTTCATTTCCCATCGAATTCATCCTTCTCGTCAACGTGGAGGGGGTGGTGGCGGCTGTGGCGCAACCGGATTCGGCGCGGGTTGATCCGCGCCGCCCGCCGGGCCGTATCGCTCGACCTTCCATCGGTCACCGACCTTGGTCAGATCGACGATCGCGGCGGATTGGTTCGTCGTCGGTGTGGCCGACGGATCGGATCGGCCGGTCGACTCGATCACGGCGAGCAGCGTCATCGCGGTGTCGGACTGCGTGAGCACCCCGACATCCAGCACCTTGCTGGTCATTTCCGTATGCGCCCCGACCAGTTTCTCCAGTACGGCCCGCCACTGGCCGAGTTGCGCGTGCATGCCGTCGGTAGTCGCGGAGAGCACGGCGCTGTCCCACTTGGCCATGCTGGTGCTGTCGACGGTGAACATCGTGGCCAGGAACGCCGACCCGGCCGCGCTCGCCGCCTGCTGATCCGCCTGCCGCTGCTCGGCCGAACTCACCTCGGCGGCGGCGTCACGCGTCTCCCCTGCGGTGTGCCAGCAGAGATAACCCACCGGCCCCAGCGTTACCGCGGCAACCGCGACTGCACCGACAACCCGTAGCCGAGACAGCGCAATCTTCCTGCTGCCCCGGCGTTTACGCCGCGTAGGGCAAGAAGCTTCGTCCCGAGATGCGGCGACATCGCTGCCCGTCGCGGCGGCACCAACGGCCGGATGATCCTGTTCTGTCGGCATATTCGGCGTCGACCTCCTCAACGGGGTGGGGCTGGGGCCGCCGGTGGGCCCGGGGGCTGGGTGGCGAGTGCGTCACCGACGAGGGATTGGTCGCCACGACCGGAGTCCGCGGCCTTCCAATTGCCGTTCTCCTGAGTCATTTCCACCCAGACCGCCGAAGTCGTCTTGACCGGGTCGGTGATCTGGAAGTTCTGCGTGGTCTCGGCGAGTTGAGCCGTCACCCGAATCGCCTTGTCGGTGTGCACGGCGCACGCCGCGTCGGCGACGGTGCTGTGCTTCTGCACCTTGGCGGCTTTGATGAGTTCGGCGTTGTCCCGCTGCACCTGGGCATTGGCGAAGTAGTCGTGGATCGGCCCGGTGCTGCGGTCGGCGAGCTTCTTCGTCCACTCCTCCGGCTGGCGGTAGTCGAAGTTGTTGGCCGCCAACAGGAATTCGGTGCCTGCCCCCACCGCGGCGGCACAGTCGGCGGCGTTGCGGCGGAGGTCGGCCAGCGTCCCGGCCAGGTCGGCGTTGCGGTCGGACAGATCCCAGGCCCGATAGCCGAGGAAGCCGAGCGCACAGGCGACGACCAGCGCGACGGCCGCCAGCGCGAGCAGCGGAACCTGTATTCCCCTGTCACTCCACTGTTCCCAGCGTGTTCGCCAGTTCATCTCCGCACCTTTCGTCCGTGACCTAGCGCGGAATGTCCACGAGGACCCGGAAGCCCTTGCCGTCCGGGAACGCGGCGAGCAACGCGTCCATCGTCTTGTTCACGTCGAGATCGATCCCTTCGAGCGGGTCGAACAGGATCGGCCGCAGCACCTCGAGCGCGGGGCCGCCCTTGCCGATCAGCACGGTCAGATACCGGATGATGCGCTGCGCCAATGGGATGAACGGAATGACCTCGGTGCCGCCGCTCGACTCGACCACGCCGATCACCTCGTCCAGCAGCACCGGCAACTCCGCGCCGAGCGTGCGGCCGAGCCGTTCGGCGGCCGCCCGGCTCAATTCCAGCTGGTCACCGGATGATTCGGCTGCGGCGGAGCTGAGGAACCCGAGCACCCGCTGGATCAGCTCGCGGTTCTGCCGCAGCGTGGTGGCGAACATGCTGCCGGACCGCACCAGCTTCTCGATGCTCGGCCCGACATCCGCGACCGCCACATCCGCCCCGGCCAGGATGGCGTTGATGTCGTCGGCCCGGATCTGGGACAGCACCCCTTGGATGCCGCCGAGCGAACGCGCGATGGTCAGCGGCTGCACCACCCGATCGCCGCTCACCCGCGACCCATCGGAAAGATAGGGTCCCGCAGCGGTTTTCGGCGCGAAGTCGAGGTACTGCTCGCCGACGGCGGACAGATTCGCCACCGTCACCGTCGAATCCACCGGAATCCGATGCCGGGCCTGCACCGCCAGCTCGGCGGTGATGCCGTGCTCGGACTTGGCCAGCGTGCGCACCCGCCCGATCTGCAAGCCGTTCAACGTGACCGGCGAGGTCTGCATCAACCCGCCGGAGCTCGGCAGCTCGACGGTCAGCCGAATCGTCTTCTCCCCGAACGAGAAATCGAAGACGCCGTAGGCCAGGTACACGGTCGCGGCCAGTGCCATCGCGATCATGCCGAGCGCGGAGCCTGGTAGCTTGCTCATCGCACCAACCCCACCAAGCGCAGCACCGGCGTCACCCGATCGCGGAACGCCTGCTCGTTCGCCGCCACGATGCGCGCGTCCGCGACCGGATCGCCGGTGAGCGCGTCCGGCGGCGTCTGCGGCACGACATCGCTGATCGTCAGGTACGGCCGCCCCCGCGCGGACAGGAACGGGATCACCTTGTTCTCCAGCAGCGCGTCGACCGCGCCGAGCGTGCGCGGCAACTGGTTGGGCGCGGCGATGATGGCCTGTGCCAGCGGGGTCCACACGTCGAGGAACCGATGGACCGCCGCGGTCCGCGCGCCCGTCGTGGGATTATTCGGGTCGACCAGGCTGTCGTTGGCATAGCCAGCGAGGTCCCGGATGGCGTCGACGAAGTACAACACCTGGGGCAGCACCCGGCCCACCACGCCGAGCAGCACCGGCGCACCGTCGAAGATCAGCCGCCAGACATCATCGGCGTGGCCCAGGGTGTCCAGCACCGCCGTGGCGTTGTTCAGCATCGCGCTCAGCTGCGCGGTGGACTGGCCGATGCGTTCGAGCGCGACGGCCGTCTTCGCCATGAACTCCTTGAAATCACCGGGCTCGGCGGGGAAGGCCTGGTTGATGCTGCTCACGAAGTTCTGCACATACGGCACGTTGCCGCCGGTGACCCAGCCGACCACCGCGGTCATGTAGTCCTCGACGTTCACGGCCTGCTTGGTCTGGGTGATCGGGATCGTGTCACCCTGCGCCAGGGTCTTTCCCGAGGTCTGCGGCGGGATGCTCAGCTTGACGAAGGTGTCGCCGAACAGCGTCCCCTGTGCCATCTCCACCTTGGTCTCCACCGGCAGCACGACCTGTTTGTCGATCACCAGCACCGCGCCGGCCTGGTAGTACGGCTGCTTGTCCGCGGGCAGGCTCGGCACGTGCGCGTTCGGCGCGGGCCGGACGCTGACCGATTCGACCAGACCGACCTTCGCGCCGTTGAGTTCGACGTGGGTGCGCAACGGCAGCGTCAGCACATTGCTGAACTCGACCCGCACCTGATACGTCGGCTTGCCGTATCTGGTGCCCGGCAACGGCATATCCATCGGCCGCACCGCACACCCGGTGACCAGGGCGACCGCCAGCGCGAGCAGCGCGGCGACCCGCAGCGGCCGCGTCATCGCCGGCCCCCGGCTGCGAGCAGCAACTGCACCATGCCCAGGTCCATCGTCTGGCCGGGCGCGAAATCCCGGTTGCACGGCGGGTACCAGGGTGCGGCCATCGAACAGACGTCGCGGGCCAGCGCACTGTCGATCCGCACGCTCGGCGGCACGTATTGCAGCTTGCCCGCGCCCAGGTTCTGGTCGAACAGGCGCATCGCGCCCTGCACCGCGGGCGGAATGCCTTGCAGGAATTGCACCAAACCGTCTGTGTGGTCGAGCATTTGGAAGATCACCGGGAACGCGCCGTCGGCGACGAGCAGGATCAACCTGCCCCACTTGTAGGCGATCAGATTCGCGATGGGCGGCACCCAGACCCCGACGTCGTGCATGATCGCGGTGATGTCGGGGATCACCCGGTTGGCGATGTTCGTCGCGTCGGTCACCGCGGTGAGCAGGAAGTTCAGATCGTCGCTGCCCTGATCCAGGCCCTGACTGATCTTGCGTAGCTCCTTGAGCACCGCGCCGACCAGGTAGTTCGCGCCCGCCGCGGAGTCGCCGAGCACCTCGGACACGTTCTTGATCGCGCCGTTGAGCGGTACCGCGCTGTCGTCGACCTGCCGGGCGATCCGGGCCAGCGAATCGCCGAGCACGTCCGGTGCCGCGGCTTGCAGCGGTGCGTCGTGCGGCGTGCCGGTGAGATCCTCGGACAGACTCGCCACCGCCCGCATCGCCTCGCTGAAGCCGACCGGAGTCTTGGTGCGCGCCTGCGGAATACAGGTTCGGTAGTCGAAGGTGCCGCCGCCGGTATACGCGGGGCCGAGTTCGACGCGACGGTCGGTGACGATCGAATTGGCGATGGTCACCGCGCCGAGATTCGCGGGCAGGCGCACCGCGCGATCCACCGTCAGCCGGACGGTCACGCCCTCGGTCCGCGGTTCGATGTCGACCACGCTGCCGACCTGAATACCAAGCATGGTCACCTTGTTCCCCGGGTACAGGCCGACCGCGTCGCGGAACTCCGCGCACACCGTGAGCGGCGCGGTGTAGGAGTCGCGGTACTGCTTGCCGGTGACCGCGACCACCAGTCCCATCACGATCGCGATCACCGCGAGCGCGATCTTCACCCGCGGAGACCAGTTGCGCGCCAACGACATCCACCGCATCGCGGTCCGTCCCCTCAGCATCCCGGCCTGCCTTGCGGGCACAGCGGGGTATCGGTGACGACGGCACCGGAATGATCGACCCGGACGTACGGGTTGTCGCTGTTCTTCGCAAACCACTCCAGCAGGGAGCGCAGGTTCTGATCGAGGCCGTCCAGCGAGCCCTTGTTCCGCATCAGCTCCGCGACGCTCTTGTCGATCGCGTCGTACAGCTGCTCCAGCGGCGGACCGGCCAGGTTGTCCACCGCCGCGAAAATCGGTGTCACATAGTCGAATGCGCGGCGGATCTGCGCGACCAGGGTGATCAGCTCATCCCGGTTCGCCGCCACGACGCGGTACAGGCCGAGCACCTGCTCGCCGGCCAGGCTGATCCGGTCCAGCTTGTTCAGCACGGTGGTGACGTACTCCTCGGCGACCTTCAGCGCGCGCTCGAACTCCTGCTTGCGCGCCGCCACGATGGCCGAGAGGCGGTTGACGCTGGTGAGGATCTGGTTCAACGCGACCGGCTGTTCGTCGAACGCGCCGGACAGCTTCGCGATGGTCTCGCGCAGCTTGCCGACATCGAGCTGCCCGAGCGCGGGCACCGTCTCCTCGATGGCCGCGGCCAGGTCGTAAGGGGTTTTGGTGTGAGCGCGGGGAATGATCTTGCCCGCCGCCGTGCCCGCACCCGCGGGCTCGACCGACAGGTAGCGACCGCCGACCGGGGTCAGCAGTTTGATCCGCAGCCGGGAATCGACACCCACCCGCACCGCCTGGTCGAGGCCGAAGGCGATCTCCGCGTGGTCGTCGACCAGCGTGACGCTGCGGACCTTGCCGAGCGAGATGCCCGCCACCCGCACGTCGTCGCCGGCCCGCAGATCGCCGGAATCGGCGAAGTCGGCCCGATAGACGTTCTCCCCGAACGGAATAACGTAGGCGCCGACCGCGACGACCAGTGCCCCCACGGTGAGCAGGATCGCGGCGATGCCGATCCGGAACTCGAACCGCCGCTGTAGCTCCGCGCTACGTCCGTGTGTGACAAGTCCTTTCACTTGCAGGCCTCCATCCGCTCGGTGCCGAGCATGATCGAGCTCGGAATGGGCAGTCCGGCAAGACAACTCCAGCGCTCGCCTGCTTTCGGTTCGAGCAGCAGCCCGTTCAGCGAACGCGCGGCCAGCGGCACCGCGGCCAGCAGCTGCCGGACGAAGGTCACCAGCTCCGGCCCGAGGACCTGGTTGTACAGCCGCTCCCCGCCGGCGAAGTTGTCGTAATAGACGCCGGCGAGCTTGTCCAGCATCGGCATCGCGGCGTTCATCCCCGGTGCGGCGCGCGCGAGCAGGTCGCGCAGCAGGTCGAGCTGGTCATAGACGGTCCCGACCATGCCGAGCACCTGATCGAGCATCTGGTCGATCTTCGGCGACTGCCCCTCGAACCGGTGCACGATCGAGGCGAGGTTGTCCGCCAGCAGGATGACCAGCGGCTCCTGCCCGGACGCGACCCCGATGATCCGGTCCAGGCTGTCCATCACCGGCCCGAGCCCGCGCCCGTCCCCGGACACCACCAGCAGCAGGTTCTCCAGGAACTGGTCCACCGAACCGCTGGACAGGGTGGCGAAGATGGGCCGGATCGCGTCGAACAGCTCGGAGATGTCGAACGATCCGTGCGTGCGTTGCACCGGGATGGTCGACCCGGGCGGCAGCTCGTTGCCCGGCACCGCGATCTGTTGCAGCGCGAGATACCGGTTGCCGATCAACGACTGGAACAGCACCGCGGCCTCGGTGTTGTCGTAGACCTTCTGGTTGCGTGCGACGGTGAACTCGACGTATGCCACGGTGCCGTCGAGCTGGATCGCGGTGACCTTGCCGACCTGCACGCCGGCCATCCGGACGTCCGCGCCCTTCTGCAGGCCCGAGACATCGGAGATGTGCGCCGAGTAGGTGCGGACCGGCTCGGTCACCGGCGTCTGCAACGCCGTCCACAGCATGGCCGCCATCACCAGGATGACCACCACGACCACGCCGAGTCGCAGCGCGGCGGCACGGACCGGCTTCATCGACCGCCTCCCTGCGGAATGTTCCCGAAAAGTCCTGGCGGCAATGGCAATCCAGGAATGGCAGGCAGGCCGGGTGCCGGCTGCGGCCCAGCGGCAGCCACCTTCGGATCGCCGGCCAGATAGGGCAGGTTGGCGAGTAGCAGCTGCACCTGTAGCGATACCGTCCCGTCCGGATTGACCACGAACGCCTTGTCGATCTGGTCGAGCAACAACGGGATTCGGTGGTAGAAGCCGGTAAGTCCGTGCACCCCACCGGCCACCGGGGTGAGCGCGCTCAGCAGGGCGTCGATCACCTGGGTGAATCCCGGCTGCGGGAAGATGTTGATGACGTCGCCGATCACCTTGGCGACGAAGGTGGCGATCGCCTCCAGGTCGTCGTGCCGATTGACCAGGAAGTCCAGCCGCGCCGCCTGCGCCCGGAATCCGACCAGCAGATCCTGCGAAAAGCGCAGTACGCCTGCCGATCCCGCCTCGCCTTCGCGCAACATCGGCCGCGGATCGATGCCGACGAGCATCTGATCGCCGACCTTCATCCGGCCGAGTTCGATTGCGGTGGAGAACATCTTGGCGATGCCGTCCGCGCTGCCCTCGAACGCGAGCACCGCGCCGATCCGCCCGGCCGGGCCGGTGTCGATCTTGCCGAACTGTTCGCCGACCGCGCGGATCACCGAGGTCACGGTGATCGTCGGGCTGTCGGCGGGCAGGGTGATGGTCGCGCCGTCGCGCAGCAGGGTGCCGCGCTGCCCGAGGTAGTACAGCTCGAGCGCGGTCATGCCCAGGGTGTTCGAGGAGACGAATCTGGCCCGCACGTTGTCGGCCAGGTATGGCGCACTACCGGGCTCGACCGACAGCTGTAGGTATTGCTTACTGGCGCCACGACTTTCGATGCGGCTCACCCGGCCGATCCGCAACCCGTCCATTTTCACGTCCGCGCCGGGAGCGATACCCTCGCCGACCTGCGCGGCCTCGACGTTCACCAGGAACTGCGGGGTGAACCCGCCCTTGGCATAGGTGCTGAACACCAACGCGATGACCGCCAGCACGGCACCGCCGACGATCCCGCCGACGAACAACGTCACCGGCCCGGGCCCGCGGCCGGAAAGCTCCTGATACTTCGCAATCCCCATGTGCTACCCCGTGATTCGAATATCGCTGACGAGCACGCCCCACAGCGCGGTGGTCAGCAGCAGGTCGAGCACGATGATCAGGACCAGGCTGGCCCGGATCGCCCGACCCGACGCGACGCCGACGCCCTCCGGACCGCCCGAGGCGTAGTAGCCGAAGTAGGAGTGCACGAGAATGATCACGACGACGAACACGACCGCCTTGAACAGGGACAGCAGAATGTCCTTCGGTTCCAGGAACGCCTCGAAGTAGTGGTCGTAGGTGCCGCCGGCCTGTCCGTGGATCACCTTGATGAACAGCGCGCTGGCGAAATAGCTGCACGCCAGCGACGCCAGGTACACCGGGACGATGATCAGCACGCCGGCGATCACCCTGGTCGTCACCACGAACGGAATCGGTTCCACCGCAGTCGCTTCCAGCGCGTCGATCTCCTCGGAGATGCGCATCGCGCCGATCTCGGCGGTCATCCGGCAGCCCGCCTGGGCGGCGAAGGCGATGGCCGCGATCAGCGGGGCCAGCTCGCGGGTGTTCGCGAAGGACGAGATGAAACCGACCAGCGGACCCATGTTCAGCATGTCCAGGATCCGGAACGCCTCGATGCCGATCATCGCCCCGGTCATCAGGCCCATGAACACCACGACGCCGACGGTGCCGCCGCCCACGATGATCCGGCCGTTGCCCCAGCCGATATCCATGAACACGACACCGATCTGGCGGCGGTAGCGGGTCAGCGTGCGCGGGATGGCCTTCAGCACGTGGTAGGCGAAGGCGAATTGGTGGCCGAGCGCGACCACCGGGACGACGGCATTCGCGGCCCGCTCCAACGGGCGGACCAGGCGAGGCGGCAGGTAACCCATCAGAACCCCATGCTGTCCGGCAGCCAGATCGACAACAGCTGGGTAATAAGCACATTGGCGGCGAAGGTGGTCATGATGCCGATCACCACGGTGGCGTTGACGCAGTCCGCGACGCCCTTGGGCCCGCCCTGCGCCTCGAAGCCGCGCTGGCTGGCGACGAAGACCACCAGCACGCCGAAGATGATGGTCTTGACCATCGCGACGATCAGATCGGTGGTGCCGGCGAAGGCCGCGAACGAATTGAAGAACGCGCCCGGCACCCCGCCCTGCACCAGGGTCATCATGTAGATCGTCGACATGCCGACGAACACGATCAGGATGCAGAGCAGCGGCCCGACCAGAACCATCGCCGCCAGCCGCGGCGCGACCAGCCGGTGGTTCGGGTTGATGCCGAGCGTGCGGATCGCGTCGATCTCTTCCCGGATGGTGCGCGCGCCGAGGTCCGCGGCGATGGCCGCGCCGACCGCGCCGCCGAGCAGAATGCCCGAAACCATCGGCGCGCCTTGGCGAATCACGCCGAGTCCGCCGGCCGCTCCCGCCTGTGAGGTGGCGCCGACCTGGGCGGCGAGCGAGCCGATCTGCACCTGGATGATCGCGCCGAACGGGACCGCGATCAGGATCGCGGGCCAGCCGGAGACGCTCATCATGAACCAGGCCTGGGTCAGCGTCTCGCGCCACGGATGACGCAGCGCGAGGATGTCGCGGATCAGGCCGGTGGTCGAGTCCGCGGCGAGTAAAACCAACCGGCCGAAGGTGCCGATGGAGCCGAGCAGGGTGTGCCAGGCCCAGGAGATCAGGGCGAGGACCAGTCTGACCACTGCCGGAATAGGTTGCGACACAGTGATTTGCGGATTCTGGCTGTCCGGCTGGATCGTCGGCGCGCTCATCTGCGAGAGGTCTTACGTCGATTCGAATTCTGCATTGCCGAACACCCGCCAATCAACCGTCTGAGACAGACTATCGTGCGTTGTACCGCTCCGTACACGGTTTCGCCGACTCCGTTGCCCTCACCCGTCCGGCGTCCACCACGCGACTACCGCTTGTGCGTCGGATCCGTTCAGAGTCAACGTGTCCCGAGTGAGGGAGATAGCCGAACCGTCGCCCGAACTCACGATGCCGGCGCCCGATCGGGCCGCGTCCGTGCGAATCGGCGTCGAACTCGCAAGCTCGAAACCCTTGAAGTACCAACCACTCGGCCCCGCGCAGACCACGAAGAGCGTCTGCGCGGTCATGCCGACAATCTGTGCGCGATTCCACTCGTCGCATCGCGCGGAGACGCCATCGCCACCGAACCAGCCGTAATGGTTGGCCGACGGATTCGCGAAGCCCGGCAGGCCGTCGGGGACCACCGCGGTATAGGCAGCGCTGTCCGGCCGGGACGGCGGAATCGGTTCGGCCACAACGGCGGGCGTCGGCGCGGTCGTTGTCGTGACGCGCGTCGAGGACGGCGCGGCGGTCGTTGCCGCGGGCGACGCCCCGGCAACAATCACGATCTGCGGCGGTGCGCCCAGATGGGTGCGGAAGTAGCCGGCGAAGCCGATGCCGCCGCCCACCAACGCCGCGGCAACCAGTGCGGCAACACCGTAGGCGAAGGCCGATCGACGCTCGTCCACAACCCCTCCTCGGAGCATTTTCAGCGAACTGTCCCAGACAATTGCTACCATAGCGTGACTCAGACTCCGCGATGACGCAATCAGCTCCCGCAAGCACAGGTGGATATCGAATGAAAGCCAAGATGAAGGCCCTCTTCCCGCTGGCGATCGCCGGAGCGACGCTGTCGCTGACGCTGGGCGCATGCGGCACCGGCAATGTGCGCAGCAGCGACATCACCATCACCGTCGCGCCGACCACCACGGCCGCGAGCACCGCGGCCGGTTCGGGACTGCCGAAGCCACTGACGGCGGCGGAGCTGGACAAGAAGCTTCAGGACCTCTTCGGCAAGGGCGAGGTCGCCGACGACGCCCGCCTGGCCGTCGTGCAGGGCGGCGAGGCGTTCCGCGGCGATCTCACCGAATTGCGAAAAGCGATGTCGGAGAACCCGAATGCCCGCTTCGGCGTGGTCGCCGATTCGGTGCAGCTCAACGGCGACATCCTGGAGGCCGAGTTCTGGCTGGACAAGGACGGCAACGGCAACCGGCGCTCGGCGCCGCTGAATCTCGCCGCGGACCACGGAGATTGGAAGATCCCGAAGAACGAGATCTGCGGGATTCTCGCGCAGACCGACTACAAATCTCCGGCCTGCAAGTAGACCGGGAACCGACCGTGTTCGCCTGGCTCGGCCGCGGGGTCTATCGCGCCCGCTATCTCGTCATCGCCGGATTCGTTGTCGTGCTGGGTTTTTCGGGAGGATACGGGCTCGGCTATCAGGACCGGCTCACCGCACAGGGCTACTTCGACGACACCAGCGAGTCGGTCGCGGGTACCGTGCTGGCCGACGACACCTTCGGCCGCGACTTCGACGGTGACGTGGTCGCGCTGTACACCGCGCCGCCCGGCACCCTGATCACCGATCCCGAGCTCGACGCGGCGGGCAAGGCGCTCACCCAGCGGCTGCTCACCGAATTCCGTCCGCAGGTCAAGGATGTCACCGGCTACTGGAACGGCAGCCTGGTGAAGAACCGTTTCCTCGACCCGACGCGCACGCACGCGTTCATGAGCATCGGCCTGCAAGGGACCGGCGACACCGACAGCGTCGAGTACTACAAGCAGATCCGCGACGAGCTCGCCATTCCCGGGCTGGAACTTCGGGTGGCCGGGCGGGTTCCGGTCGCCGACGCGGTCGGGCTCACCATGAAGCACGACATCCGGCGGATGGAGCTGATCGCGCTGCCGCTGGTGGCGGTCGTGCTGTTCTTCGTCTTCGGCGGGGTGATCGCGGCCGCGCTGCCGTTGATCGTCGGCGGGCTGACCATTGCCGGCGCCTGGGGTCTGATGAAGCTGCTCACCCAGGTGATGGCGGTGAATCAGTTCGCGGACGCGGTGATCACGCTGATCGGGCTCGGTCTGGCCATCGACTACGGGCTGTTCATGGTGAGCCGGTTCCGGGAGGAGATCGCCGAGGGCCGCGACACCGAACAGGCCGTGCGCACCGCGGTCATGACCGCGGGACGAACCGTCGTGTTCTCGGCGACCATCATCGTCGTCTGTGTCGCGGGCGTGTTGATCTTCCCGATGGGGTTCCTGCGGTCCGTCGCGCTCGGCGCACTGCTCGCGGTGTCGCTGGCCGCGCTGCTCTCGATCACCGTGCTGCCCGCGTTGCTCGGCGTGCTCGGCAAGCGGGTGGACGCGTTCGGGCTGCGGCGCTTCGCGCGGACCAGGACCACCGCGCAGATCGACGCGTCGTTCTGGTCGCGGCTCGCGACCTGGGCGATGAAACGGCCCGCGCTGCTGGCCTATCCGATCATGCTGGTGCTCGTCGCGCTGATGCTGCCGTTCTTGCACGTGGAGTACACCGGGATCACCGAGAAGTATCTGCCGCCGGACAACGGGACCCGGGTCGCTCAGCAGGAATTCGACGCGCTGTTCCCCGCGGAACGCACCAACCCGCTCAAGCTGGTGATCACCGGCGCCGATCGGCAGGTCGCCGCGCGGATCGCGGCGGTCGCCGGCGAAACTCCCGGCCTCACCGGCGAATTCCAGAAGCCGGTGGCCGCGGGGATGGCCAAGGACGGCGCGAACGTGAAGGTGTTCCAAGCGGGACTGCGGGATTCGCGCGACGCGGACGCGGCGATCGCCCGGCTGCGCGGCATCACCCCGCCCGACGGCGTGCGGATGTATGTCACCGGCATGCCCGCGCTGGAACGCGACAGCATCCACGGGATCATCGAGCGGCTGCCGATCCTGCTGATGATTCTGGTGCTCGCGTCCTTCGTGATGATGTTCCTCGCGTTCGGCTCCTTCGTGCTGCCCGTCAAAGCCGTGCTGGTCAGCGCGCTGAGCCTGACCGCGACGCTCGGCTTCCTCGCCTTCGTCTTCTACGACGGGCACGGCGCCGACCTGCTGAACTTCACCCCGCAACCGCTCAGTTTCCCGGTGCTGGTGATCATCATCGCGATCATCTTCGGGCTGTCCACCGACTACGAGATCTTCCTGATGTCGCGGATGACCGAGGCGCGCGAGCGCGGCGCGCCGACCCCGGAGTGCATCCGGTACGGGATCGCGCACACCGGCGGCATCATCACCGCGGCCGCGCTGGTGCTGATCATGGTGACCGGCGCGTTCGGATTCTCCGATCTGGTGCTGATGAACTACATCGCCTACGGCATGATCGTCGCACTTGTCCTGGACGCCACCGTGATTCGCCTGTTGCTGGTGCCCGCGATCATGCGGCTGCTCGGCGATCGCTGCTGGTGGGCGCCCGGCTGGGCCAAGCGGTTGCACCGCCGGATCGGGCTGGCTGAAGCCTATTCACCCGACGCTCCGAATGATCCTGTCGTAGAGAAGGTTTCGGTATGAGATGGATTGCCCGAACGCTGATCTGTCTGGCCGCGTGCGCCACCGGGTCGGTGCCGGTAGCCGCCGCGCAGGCGGATGCCGCCATGATCGACTGCGGCGACTCGGCCAAGGCCGGTGCGCGACTGGACATCACCTGTCACAACCCGACCGCCGAGGCCGGAACGGTGTCGGTGACCTGGGTGTGCAGCACGCCGCTCGACTTCACCCGGCGCATCGTCTTCACCGAACCGGACCACACCATCGCGGCCGGATCGGCCCTGCGATTCACCCGGGACTGCGGCCCGGACCAGGTGGTTCTCACCTATCAGGCGTGGCCGGTGACGGTCGCCCAGCAGCAGGACCAGAACACCCGATTGGACCGCATTCGCGACAAGCGCGACCGCGAGATGGGCAGGAACTGAATGTACAGATATCGCACCGGGCTGCTGCTGCAACGCGTGCAGGAGCGGACGACGGCGACGAAGGCGCTGCTGTTCAGCGAGCTGAAGAAGGCGGTACTCGGCGCGTTCCTGATCGGTGCGGCCGCGATCGCGCTGCTGTACACGACCTTCTTCGTATTCCTGCTGGTCACCGAGGCGGCCGAGGCGCTGCTTCCGCGCTGGGCCGCGTATTTCCTGGCCGCCCTGGTGATGCTGCTCTTGTCACTGGCCGCCGCCGGGCTCGGACTGCACCGGGTGCTGCGCATGCGGCTGGCCGGCGCGGCGGCCAACGCCTACCGCAAAGCGCGGCAGGCGTTTTCGCCGTCCTGGTGATCGGTCAAGCAGCCGCGCCGTCTTCGCCGAAACCCGGCAGCCAGCGGGAGACCAGCTCGACGAACGGCCCCTCGGCGTCGAGCTGGGCGCACACCCCGACGACGCCGGCGAACACCCGGCCGAGCATGGCCAGCTCCGGAATCTCGGTCGGCGCCTTGACCGCCCTGGTGTTGGTCAGCGACACGTTCTTCATATCGAGCGCGCGAGCGGTGTGTCCCTGCAACAGTTCTCGGCTGATGTGCACGCTGTCGCCATTGATCTGCGCCACGATCGGCGCGACCAGTCGTTCGATGGGGGCGAGTTCCAGCGCGTGGCCGGGGCGGACGAAACCGTTGTCCTGCAGCACGATTGCCAGCTGCTCGTAATCCTCCTGCACCGCGCAGTGGGCCAGTTCACCGATCACCGCCGGGATCCCGCCCGGCAGCGCGATCGACGCGCCGAAGTCGATGACGCCGAGCCGCCCGTCGTCGAGCAGCTGGAAGTTCCCGGGATGCGGGTCGCAGTGCAGGTAACCGACTCGCACGGGCGAAGACAACGAGAATTCGACCAGCAGCCGTCCCGCACGATCGCGCTGCGCCTTGCTGCCGTCGACAATGATCTTGGCCAGCGGCGTGGCCTGCATCCATTCCGAGACAAGCACTTTCGGCGCGCTCGCGATCACCTTGGGCACGTGGAACGCCGGATCGCCCGCGAACACCTTGGCGAAGCGCCGCTGATGGTCCGCCTCGATCCGGTAGTCCAGCTCGTCGGCGGTGCGGTCGATGAACTCGGCGATCAGCGACTTGGTGTCCGCGCCCGGCAGCATGAGACCGAAAGCGCCGGAGAACATCTGGAGCATCTTGAGGTCCGACATGAGCGCCGTGTCGGCGCCGGGATACTGCACCTTCACCGCGACGGTGCGGCCGTCCCGCCACATCGCGCGGTGCACCTGCCCGATGCTGGCGGCGGCCACCGGCTTGTCGTCGAACTCGGTGAAACGCTCGCGCCACCGGGTGCCGAGCTGCTCGGCGAGCATGCGATGCACCGAACTCGTCGGCATCGGCGGCGCCTGCGACTGCAACCGGGTGAGCGCGTCGCGATAGCGATCCGCGAAACGCGGCGGGATGCTGGCCTCGGCGACGCTCAGCGCCTGGCCGAGCTTCATCGCGCCGCCCTTGAGCTCGCCGAGCACCGCGAACATCTGGTCCGCGGCCTTGTCGATCAGCTCGTCGTCGAGTTCGCCGCGCGGTGCCCCGGTCATGATCGCGCGACCGGTCGCGGTGACCCGGCGGGCCATGATGCCCATCGGCAGTCCGGCCAGTTTCGCCGACCGCGCCAACCCTTTACGCCTACTGCCTGCCATGGTTACCTCGCTTCGCTGCGTACCGCCCACCCTATTCTGTCTGAGACAGCGAGGCAATGGGTCGATACGTCAGACCGAGCCGAATTCAGCGCGTACAACAGCGCCGAAGGTCGAACCGGGAAGGGCGAAGTGCACCGTCAGGCGGTGGCGGCGTGCTCGTCGTCGGTGTGCTCGTGGGACGCGCCGACCAGCTCGTCGAAGCGCAGGACGACCCGCTCGTGGTACATCCCGAACAGGTCCTCGAACAGCGCCACCTGGGCGTCGGACGGGCCGGAACCGGAGTCCCACACCGCCGCCAGCGCCCGCCAGACCAGCACGTGCAGGTCCGGTGCGCCGGCGAAGAAGGCCTCGACCGCCTCCGGCACCTCGAGCACCATCTCGCCGACCGAGTTCATGATCGCCCGCTGCATGGTGAGCCCGAGCGCGGTCAGCAGGGTGCGCACCAGTCCGACCTCGATCGCCAGGATTTGGCGCAGGTCCGGATCGTCTTGGCGGGCAATGGCTTCGAGCTTGTCGATCTCGGCCTTGAGCACCGCCTGATCGATCGCCTGATCGCTGCCCGTGTAGGCGAGCAGCGTCTCCATCACGATGCCGCGCTCGACATCGACGATGTCGCGGAACATCTCGATCGCGATGTCGGGCATCGGAATCGAGAAGCGGAACAGCTGCCGATACACGTCGACGCCGCCGGCCTCGCGGACGTCGCGGATGGTGAAGCCCTTACCGCGGCGCGCCTCGACGAATCCGTTCGTCTCCAGCCTTCCCAGCGTCAGCTGCGCGGTCGCCCGGTTCATATCGAACTCTTCGGCTACCTGGCGCACGGACGGCATGAGATCCCCCGGCTGATACTCCCCCGCGGCAACCCGGCGTGCCAACTCATCGGCAACGTCGGCGACTACCGTCTGGGATCCCATCGAAGTCACCTTTCGACTACGTTAGTTTACGTCCCAGACAGTCTAAGCCCTACTGTGCCAGACTGCACGTGTGCAACACTGGTCCGCGCACAGTGTGAGGTGAGTCATGGCTATCCGGCGCAGCGGCGACAGTTCTGACGAGGGTTCAACGGGCAGGCGATCTCGCCTGTTCGCGTCGAGGTCCGACGGCAAACCCCCAGTTCGCGCCTCTGTTCGCAATGCCAAGCTGGCCGCGCTGCCGCTGGCCTTCGCCGGACGGCAAGCGGCGGGCGTCGGCAAGCGGGCACTCGGCAGATCGTCCGAAGAAGTCAATCGGGACATCCAGTTGCGCACCGCGCAGCACATGTTCGAGGTGCTCGGCGAGCTGAAGGGCTGCGCCGCGAAACTCGGCCAGCTGCTTGCCATTTACGAATTGGCGCTGCCGCCGGAGATCGCCGAGCCCTACCGGATCGCGCTCAGCCAGCTCCAGGATTCGGCGCCGGTGATGCTGCCGAAAACCGTGCACGAGGCGATCGCGGCCAGCATGGGCGAGGACTGGCGCGAGAATTTCCAGGAATTCGACGATCGACGGGCCGCGGCGGCCTCGCTCGGCCAGGTGCACCGCGCGGTGTGGCACGACGGCAGGCAGGTCGCGGTCAAGGTGATGTACCCCGGTGGCAGGCAGGCCGTCGAGGCAGACCTGGAGCAACTGCGCCGGATTTCGCTGCTGGCTACCGTCTTCCTGCCCGGCGCCGACGTCAAAGCGGTCACCGAGGCGATCTGCGACTGTGTCCGCGAGGAACTCGACTACGCCGCCGAGGCCGAATACCAGCGCACCTTCGCCGCGGCCTACGCCGACGACCCGGACTTCTACATTCCCCAGGTGATCGCGCAGCGCGGCGACGTGCTGATCACCGAGTGGGTCGAGGGCACCCCGCTGACCCGCATCGTGGCCTCCGGCGCGCAGGCCGAGCGGGACCGGGTGGGCATGCTCATGCTCCGGTTCATCACCTCGGGCTGGGGCAGGCACGGGCTGCTCTATGCCGACCCGCATCCCGGCAACTTCCGCGTGCTGCCGGACGGACGGCTCGGCGTGGTCGACTTCGGCGCCTGCTCCCCCTGGCCGCCGGAGGGCTTCGAGGAGTTGGCGCTGGACTACTGCAAGGTCTTCTTCAACGCCGGTGGGCCGCTGGGCCTGGCCGCGGCGACCAGGCGGCACGGCTTCGTGGCGTCCGGGCGCACCTTCGACGTGGAGGCGCTCTACGCGGTGGTCGAGCCGTGCAGCGAGCCGTTCAAGCATTCGACCTACCGGATGACCACGCCGTGGCTGCGCAGGCAGGTGCTGCGCACCACGAATCCGCGGCTGTCGAACGTGATCCGCGAGTTGACCATGCCCGCCTACTTCACCCCGTTCGCCCGGGCCGTGCTCACGCTGGTCGGCGTGCTGAGCCAGCTGGAGACCGAGGGGTCCTACCGGGACGAGATCCTGCGCTGGCTGCCGATGCTCGCCGAGGCCCTCGGCGCCATCGAGGATCCGGACCCGGACCGCCCGGTCGACCTGGCCGCGGTGCGCAAGCGGCGGGCCGACGAGCAGGACCGCCAGATGTCGGTCGGCTGACCCGCCGGCTCCCGAATTCGACGAACCCGCACCCGCACCTGCGGGTTTCTCGACGCGCGGCAGCCCTGGTCAAGCTGTCCCAGACAGTGCTATCGTCGCTTGTAGCACTACCAACGGAGGCAAACCGTGTCGATAGCACCTGCGCAGGCGGCGCACTCGCGTTCGGTCGAGCAGCCCGATTTCGAAGTCGTCGTCATCGGCGCCGGCTTCGGCGGCATCGGGATGGGAGTCGAACTCCGCAAGGCCGGAATTCACAACTTTCTGATCGTCGACAAGAACAGCGACATCGGCGGCACCTGGCAGGCGAATACCTATCCCGGTGTGGCGGTGGACATTCCGTCGGTCTACTACAGCTTCTCCTATGAGCCGCCGAAGGTGTGGTCGCGGATGTTCGCGCCGGGCGCCGAGGTGAAGGCCTACGCCGATCAGGTGGTGGACAAGTACGGGCTGCGACCGCGAATCCTGCTGAACACCAAGGTGGTCGGCGGCGAGTGGGACGAGCGGAACCATCTCTGGCGCGGCAAGCTCGACACCGGCCAGGAGGTCACGTCGCGGTTCGTCGTCGGCGCGGTCGGCGGCCTGGAGGTGCCGAAGATGCCCGATATCGAGGGCATCGAGAAGTTCGGCGGCAAGATCGTGCACACCGCCAAGTGGGATCACGACTTCGACTACGCGGGCAAGCGGATCGCGGTCATCGGCACGGGTGCGACTGCACTGCAACTGATTCCGGAGATGGCGGACATCGCGTCGAACCTCACGGTGTTCCAGCGGCGGCCGATCTGGGTGGCGCCGAAACCGGACTTCCCGATTCCGGCTTTCGCGAAGAACATCATGGTCAATGTGGGTCCACTGCGCCGGGTATTGCGCGCCGCGGTGACGCTCGGCATCGACTTCGGCATCTCCGGCGTCGGGGTGTTCCACAGCCGGATACCGGGTGCGGTGAGGCTCGCCCAGCGCGGCGGCGGGGCGCTGTATCGAGCCCAGCTGCCGGGCAATGCCGAACTGGCCCAACGGTTGACGCCGGACTACGCGCCGGGTTGCAAGCGGCCTTCGGTGTCGAATCGATACCTGCGCACCTTCACCAGGGAGCACGTCGAACTGGTCACCGACGCGATCAAGAAGGTCACCAAGACCGGCGTGGTCACCGCGGACGGCGTGCTGCGCAAGGCCGATGTGCTGGTGTGCGCCACCGGATTCCGGGTGATGGACAAGGGCTACACGCCGCCGTATCCGCTGCTCGGCCGGGACGGTCTCGAGCTCGGCGAGTTCTGGGATCGCAACCGCTACCAGGCGTATCAGGGCGTAACGGTGCCGAAATTCCCGAATCTGTTCTTGATCACCGGCCCGTACGGGTTCGCGGCAGGCTCCTATCTCGCGATGATCGAGTGCACCACCCGGCACGCGGCCCGGGCGATCAAGGAGGCGCGCAAGCGCGGCGCCACCGCGGTGGAGATCAAGCAGGAGCCGCACGAGGCCTACTACCGGCAGTGCGTGCGGCGCGGGTCGCAGACGATGTGGCTGTCCGACGCGTGCGCCGACTCCAACACCTACTACGTCAATTATCAGGGCGATCCGGCGGCCATCCGGCCGAGCACGCACCTCGAAATGTGGTGGGGGAACAAGCACTTCCCGTTCGATCACTACGCGTTCACCAAGGTCGCCGGCGACCCGTCGGGCACCTACACCGGCGATATCGAGGACGTCCGGCCGGACTCGTTCAGCAACGAGGACCTGGCCGAGTTCTTCCGCAGCCGCAGGCTGAGCGTCCGCACCTAGCGCCTACCGAGGAGACAACATGCGCAGCAGAATCATCGGCCGTCGCCACCGGCGCAAGGCAACTCGGGCGCTCGCGGCGGGTAAGCCGCCGCAGCATCCCGTCGTGATCACCGCGCGGACCCCGGACAGCCTGCGCGCGCGGGCATTCGGGCTCGGGCTGGCCGGGACCGGGGCGGCCCATTTCACCGCCCCGCGGGCCTTCGATCCGTTGACCGCGCGGGCCTTTCCACGCGCGACCCGGCGCTGGACCTATCGCAACGGATTCACCGAAATGGTGCTGGGACTGGCGATCACCTTCCGGCGCAGCCGCCCGATCGGGTCGGTCGGGTTCATCGCCTACCTCGCGTTCCTCGCCGCGCGCTTCTCCGGTGCGCAGCCGGCCGAAGAAGCTGGAGCAGGCAGATGGTAGATGAGCCGAAACCTGTTGCGGTCGAGCCTGGTTCGCTGCCGTACGACCATGAGGTAGTGGTCATCGGCGCCGGTCCCGGCGGAATCGCGGCGGGCGTGAAGTTGCGCAAGGCCGGCGTCGAGGACTTCGCCATCCTCGAGCGCGCCGACAAGGTCGGCGGCAGCTGGCACGAAAACCGGTATCCCGGTTTGAGTGTGGACGTGCCCGCGCTCACCTATCAGTACTCGTTCGCCCGAAACCCCAACTGGACCAGGTTCTTTCCGCGCGGGCCCGAGGTGAAGGCATATCACGTCGACGTGGCGAAACGGTTCGGGCTCTACCCGCATCTGCGGTTCGGCATCGATATCGTGCGCCAGGAATGGGATGAGCAACGGCACATCTGGCGGTTGCACGCGGCCGACGGGACCGAGATCACCGCGCGTTTCGTGATCAGCGCGGTCGGTGCGTTCGTCAATCCGAAGGACGATCCGGGCATCCCCGGCCTGGCGTCCTACACCGGAAAGTTGCAGCGGCCCAGCGATTGGGACGCTGACCACGACTACGCGGGTAAGCGGGTCGCGGTGATCGGCACCGGGGCCAGCTCGGTGCAGATCGTGCCGTCGCTCGCGCCGCACGTCGCCGAACTGGCGGTGTTCCAGCGGACTCCGGTCTGGTCGGTGCCCAAACCCGATGTGGCCGTGCCTGCCCCGGTGCAAGCGATCCTGCGGGTGCCCGGCGTGCAGGCGGGCATCAACAACGCGGTGCTCATCGTCGTCGATCTCGGCCTGCGCGCCGGGGTCTCCGCGCCGATGTGGCTGGTGCGCCCCACGCTGCGCACGGTGGACGCGGTCGCCATCGCGGCCTACCGGCGCTATCTGCGCTGGGTGGTGAAGGATCCGGCGACCGCGGCGGCGCTCGCGCCGGACTACGGCCCGATTGCCAAGCGGCCCACCATGTCCAACTACACCTTCACCTTCAACCGGGACAACGTCCGCCTGGTCACCGAGCCCATCGCCCGGATAACGCCGGACGGCATCGAGACCGCGGACGGCATCGAGCACCGGTTCGACATGATCGTGCTCGCCACCGGCTACGAGGTGTTCTCCGATCCGGAGACCTACAAGCCGGGCGCCATCGTCGGCCGGGACGGGTTCGATCTGAGCACGTTCTTCACCGAGCAGGGTTTGCAGGCGTATCAGAGCGTGGCGCTGCCCAGGCTGCCCAACTGGTGGATGCTGGTCGGCCCGTACTCGTGGACCGGGAGCGGCTGGCACGCCTTCGTCGAGATGACCGCCGACCACGCGGTGCGCGCGATCACCGAGGCGCGGCGGCGCAAGGCGTCGGTCATGGAGGTCCGCCAGTCGGTGCACGACGCCTATCACCGGCGGATCCATCGCAGAGCCGAGGCGCTGCGGTTCTATCTGACCGAGCTCAACGGTCACGTGCCCACCTACTACCGGAACTCCCAGGGTGACACCACCTATGTGCGGCCATCGGGGTTCTTCGCGGCCCGCCGCGGCAACCGCAAATTCCCGCTCGGCGACTACGAATACGGCACGCTGCGCGCCACCGCCGACCCGGCCACGTCCAACGGAAAGGCACCCCTGACCGCCATCAGCCCAGCCTGAGGCGCCCGCTCGCACCTCTGCCCAGCACTCCGCGCACAAAACGAACACCACCTGTGCGGGGTACCCACCGGGCAATATGATCGCCAGAGGTGCGACCGGGAGGGAGTGAGTGGTGTGACAACCGAGTCGGTACTGGAGGCGCAGGCACGACCGGAGCGGTTCGCGGATCTGTTCGCCCATCGGCGGTGGATCCGCCGCAGTCAGCCGTTCCCGCACGTGTATGCCCGGGATGTGTTCGTGCCCGAGTACTACCAGCGGATGACCGACGACCTGGCGCGGGTGCAGCGCGATCGCGCGGAATTGTTCGGGCAGGTGGCGACGAACTACAGCGCCGTGGGCGTGCGCCTCGCCGATCTGGCGGACACCGCGCTCTCGGTGTTCACCTCACGCGAGTGGCACGACCTGATCACCGGGGTCGCGGGCGTCACCGGGACCGGTGACCTCGAGGGCTCGGTGCATCATCACGCGCCGGGCGCCCCGTACGGCTGGCCGCACAACGATCTCAACCCGGCCTGGTTCCCCGGCGAGCCACCCGGACCCGGCGAGGTCCGGCTGCCGGACGGCTCGGTGGATACCAAGTCCGGCGCGCGCGCCGCCGATGTGGTAGCCCGCGAGTCGGTCCGCGCGGTGGCGGTGCTGTTCTATTTCGGCAACCCCGGCTGGCAGCCGGGCGACGGCGGCGAGACCGCGCTCTACGACAACATCGCCGACGGCGACAAGCTGCCGGAACTCACTCTGGTTCCGCCGCTGGACAATTCGCTGATCATGTTCGAGGTGACGCCGCGCACCTGGCACACCTTCGCCGGCGGCAACGTCAAGGACCGCAACAGCGTGGTCATGTGGGCGCACCGGACCAAGGACGAAGCGATCGAGCGTTGGGGAGGGGACCGCATTGTCTACTGGTGAACGCCGGGTCTGCCTGATCACGGGCGCGGGCGGGACGCTCGGCAACGTGTTCTGCCGCTCCTATTACACCGACTACGACATCGTCGCGGTCTGCCGCACCCGCACGCCCGCGGTGCCGTCGCAGCTGGAGTGGTTCGTCGATCCGCTCGATCCGGAAAAGCCGGTGCCGGAGAACAATTCGCGGGTCTTCGTGATCCGCGCCGATCTCACCGCGCCGGGCGAGGTGGAGCGGGTGGTCGACCTCGCGCTGGCCCGGTTCGGGAAGGTCGATCTGCTGGTCAACAATGCCGCGCACGTGCAGTTGCAACCGCGCGGCATCGTCGACGGCGACGCCGCGCTGGAGCAGTTCGATCCGCATTTCACCCTGAATGTCAGCGTGCCGCTACGGCTTTCGGCGCGGTTGGCGCAGCGGTTCTGGCTGCACAACGGCGTGCAGAATCGCGCGGCGAACCGCAACATCGTCAATGTCTCCAGCATCTCCGGCTCGGAGGTGTACCCGGGACAGACGCTGTACTCCGCGTCGAAGGCCGCGCTCAACCAGCTGACCCGCAATACCGCCGACGAGTTCGCCGAGTTCGGGGTGCGCGCGAATGCCATTGCGCCGACCAGCTTTCCGGCGCTGGTATCCACCGAACAGGTGGCGCAGGCGATCGTCGAACTCGACGGCAACGACTTCACCGGCGGCGTGTTCGGCGTCGGGCAGGAGCCGAGCGCGGCGGACAACGCCCACCCCGATCGGCTGGCCGAGGCCGACCGGTAGCTACCCGGTGACCCGCTCGGACAACTCCCACAGCTGTTGCGCGAGAGCGGGATCCACCGCCTGCTTGTTACTCGGCGGCTCCAGCTTGAACCGGTGGAAGTACTGTCCGTTGATCTCCTCCGGCGTGGTCGCCAAGTGCACCAACGGTTCCGAGCCCTGCTCCGGCCGGAGGAAGAACGGCTTGCCCAGTGGCGACCGGATGAGCCGGCCCAGTCCGAGCGGCGCGTGGTCGTACACGTGGGTGGCGACCGCACCCGGATGGAAGGCGGCGGTGACCAACCCGGTGCCCGCGGTGCGGCGCGCGAGCTCCCTGGTGAACACGATGTTCGCCAGCTTCGACGCGGCGTAGGCGCCCATCTGGTTGAACGAACCCGTGGTCGCGTTGGCGGTGTCCAGGTTCAGCCTGGCCATCCGGTAGGTGGTGCTCGCCGTGTTGATCACCCTGGCCTGTGACTGCACGAGCCGGTCGAGCAGCAGGGTGGTCAGCAGGAACGGGGACAGGTGGTTGACCTGGAAGGTCAGCTCGTTGCCGTCGTCGGTGGCGGTGCGCTTGGGCCAGGAGCCGCCCGCGTTGTTGGCGAGCACGTCGATGCGCGGATAGCGGTCGAGCAGCTGGCCGGCCAGCTTGCGCACCTCGTCGAAGCGGGCGAAGTCGGCGATGAACGGCTCGGCGCCCGCCTTGGCCGCGACCTCCGCCGTCCGTTCCGGCGATCGGCCGACCACCGCGACGGTGGCGCCGCGCGCGGCCAACCGCGCGGCCGCCTCGGCGCCGACGCCGGAGCTCGCGCCCGTCACCACCACGGTCTTTCCGATCAGATCCTGGTCCTGCACAGCCATTCCTGCCTCCTCAACGTCGGTCTAGCTGACCTGATCGTCTTCGGCGCGGGCGGATTCGGCAACTGCTGACTCGCCGTGGAAATGCGCGGCGATCTCGTCGGTCGTGGTCAGCCACACGCCGGGATGGTTCACCACGTACTCCAGCGCCTGGTCCAAATACTTGGCCCGGAACGCCTGCCCGATGACGAACGGGTGCAGCGCGAGCGCCAGCACCCGGCCGCTGTCGGCCGACTCCGCATACAGCTGATCGAGCTGATCCTTGACGATCTGCACGAAGTCGGGGCCGCTGGTGCCCTTGCCGAGGAACAGGGTGTTGTCGTTCAACTCGACCGTGTACGGAACGCTCAGCATCCCGGGCACATTCAGCGGATACGGCTGGTCGTCGTTGGTCCAGTCGAGCACATAGTGCAGGCCGAGTTCGGCCAACAGCGCCGGGGTGTTGAAGGTTTCGGTGAGCGCGGGCCCCATCCAGCCGCGCGGGCGGCGACCGGTGGCCCGTTCGATGGTCTCGACCACCTCGGTGAGGTACCCGCGCTCCTGCTCGATCGACATGTCGGCCTGGAAGATCGAGTTGTTCTTGCCGTGCGCCAGCCAGGCCCAGTCCCGCTCCAGTCCCGCCGCGATGATCTGCGGATTATGCTGGACCACATCGGAATTGAGCAGTGCGCTGGCCCGAATGCCGTGCCGGTCCAGGATCTCGGTCAGCCGCCAGATGCCGACCCGCGGGCCGTAGTCGCGCCAGCCGTAGTTCAGCGGGTCCGGCGCGAGGCCGGCGGTGCCGGGGAAGATGCTGGTCGACGGCTGATCCACCTGATAGTGCTCGACGTTGAGGCCGACATAGAAGGCGACCCGCGCGCCGCCGGGCCAGTGAATCGGCGCGCGCTCGGTGATCGGGCTGTAGTCGTAGAGCTCGTTGTCCATGCCGTTCATTGTCGAACCTGACACCAATGTCAGCTTCAACCTCCGCGCGGGTGAGATAGCGCACAGGGCAGCGGGCCCGCCGACATTTGGCCGAGGCGGACGCGGCGTGTTGGTGTGTATCGTCCACGCCGGTCTCCTGCATACTCACCGAAAGGGTGAGCGAGGGTGGCCGACGCAGCTCCAACTCGATCCGAAAGTGCCGAAACATGCGAGTCGACGGGCGGGAAATCCCGGTAACGGGGAACCTGCTACAGCCGCTGATCCGGCGGACGAGTGACATCATCCGCGTCGTGCTGGCGGCGGTGTGGGTGGCGATTGTCGTCGCGGCCTCGGTGATTACCCGGCCGGAATGGCTTGCGCTGGAACGTTCGGTGTCCAACATCGTCGGGTTCCTCAATCCCGACCAATCGAACCTCGTATATCTCGTCTACGGCATGGCGATCCTGGCGTTGCCGTTCGCCATCCTGCTCGAGCTGATCATCGGCAGGCAGTGGAAACTGCTCGCGGGCTACGCGGCGGCCGGCCTGACCGCGGGACTGCTGCTCTCCATCACCGGCACCGGCCTCTCGGCCCCGAAATGGCATCTGCAAGTCCCGGATCGGCTCGATACCTTCCTCTCCCAATTCCTCGACGACCCGCGCTGGATCGCGATGCTGGCGGCCGTGCTGACGGTGTCCAGCCCGTGGCTGCCCAACCGCCCGCGGCGGTATCTGTGGTTCCTGCTGCTGGCGTTCGCGCCGATCCACCTGGTGGTCAGCACGGTGGTGCCCGCGCGGGCGATGTTCGGGCTGGCCGTCGGCTGGCTGGTCGGCGCGGTCATCGTGCTGGTGGTCGGCACGCCCGCGCTGGAGGTGCCGCTCGACGCCGCGGTGCGGGTGCTGGCCAAACGCGGGCACACGGTCACCAGATTCACCGTGGTCCATCCGGCCGGGCGCGGGCCGCTGGTGCTGGCCGCCGCCATCGACGGACCCGAACGCGGGCTGGTCATCGAGATGTACGGCAAGAACCAGCGCAGCTTCGGCGCGCTGCGCCAGCTGTGGCGCTGGCTCACCTTCCGCGCCAGTGAAACCGCGGCCATCCACGGATCCATGCATCGCGCGGTCGAGCACCGCGCGCTGATGGCCCTCGCGATCGGCGACCTCGGCCTGGCCAGCAGCACGCCGGTCGCCGTCGCCGCGCTGGACCGCGGCTGGATGCTGCACGCGCACACCATGCCCAAGGGCACCCGGCTCAGCGAGGCGCCGGTCGAGCAGCTGGCCGGGGTGTGGAAGTCGCTCGACGAGCTGCACCAGGGCCAGATCTCGCACGGCGACCTGCGCCCGACCGAGATCCGGATCGACAACGGCACCACCCGGTTCGGCGGCTTCGCCAGCGCCGAGTACGGCGCCTCGCTCAAGCAGCAGCAGTCCGACATCGCGCAGCTGCTGGTGTCGACGACCGCGATCTTCGGCAAGGAGCCCGCGGTCAGCGCGGCCATCAAGACCCTCGGCGAGCAGCCGGTGCTCGCCGCCGCGAGCCGGTTGACCAAGTCCGCCTTGCCCGCCGGGCTGCGCAAGACGGTGCCGGATTGGAAGGGCGCCATGTCCGCCGCGCGCGAGGAGGTGCGCAAGCAGACCGGGCAGGACCGGATCCAGGCCGAGCAGATCACCCGCTTCACCCGCAACCAGATCATCCAGCTGGTGCTGCTGATCGCCCTGGTCTACGTCGCGTACCCGTTCATCAGCGCGGTGCCGACCTTCTTCACCCAGCTCAAGACCGCCAACTGGTGGTGGGCGCTGCTCGGGCTCGCGGTCTCCTGCCTGACCTATGTCGGTGCGGCGGCGGCACTGTGGGCGTGCGCGTCCGGCGCGGTGAGTTTCAAGAACCTGGTGATCATGCAGATCGCCAACACCTTCGCCGCGACCACCACCCCGGCCAGGGTCGGCGGGCTCGCGCTCAGCGTGCGCTTCCTGCAGAAGGGCGGCGTCGGCACGGTGCGCGCCACCGCCGCGGTGGCGCTGCAACAGGCGGTGCAGGTGATCACCCACCTCTGCCTGCTCGCCGTGTTCAGCGTCGCGGCCGGCACCTCCGCGGACCTTTCGCACTTCGTGCCCGATGCCACGGTGTTGTATCTGATCGCCGGGGTCGGCGTCGGCATCATCGGCACCTTCATGTTCGTGCCGAAATTGCGGCACTGGCTGAACAATTCGGTGCGCCCGCAATTGCAGGAGGTGCTCGGCGAGCTGGCCGATCTGGCCCGCGATCCGAAGCGTTTCTCGGTGATCATTCTCGGCTGCGCCGCCATCACCCTCGGCATGGCCGGGGCGCTGTGGGCCAGCGTAGAAGCCTTCGGCGGCGGCACCACGTTCATCACCGTCACCATCGTCACCATGATCGGCGGCACGCTGGCCTCGGCGGCGCCCACCCCCGGCGGCGTCGGCGCCGTCGAGGCCGCGCTGATCGGTGGCCTCGGCGCGTTCAACGTGCCGCTGGATATCGCGGTCCCGTCGGTGCTGCTCTACCGCGTGCTCACCTGCTGGCTGCCGGTGCTGTGCGGCTGGTTCACCATGCGCTGGATGGCCGCGAAGGACATGATCTAGCCGCGGATTTCCTTGGTGGCGAGCAGAACTCCGGTCGAGGGACGCACAGCGCGGAAGGTCACGTTGCCGAATCCGGCCTCCTGCAACATGTCCCGATAACGGCGAATGTCGACCGCCGCCAACGGGTCCGCGGCATGGCCCGGCCCCCTCTCCTCGAGTGTCCGGCGCGCGGCGATTCGAGCCATGATCCGAACCACGGCGGCCGCTATTCGACCCGTCGGATGGGTATCGGCCAGCAGCAACGTGCCACCGGGACGCAGTATCCGGAACATCTGCGCGATGGCCGCGCGACGTTGTGCCTCCGGGATATGGTGCATGGCAAAGGTGGAAGTCACCACATCGAAGGTTGCATCGGGTAGCGGCAGCGTCTGGGCGGCCGCTAGTTCGAATCGGCAATTCGTCACAGCATTGGAATGTTCGGTCGCGTAGTCGATCATTTCCACGGCGGGATCGATGCCGACGACGCTGCCTCCAGGACCTACTCGGACGGCTAGTTTTCGAGCGAGATCGCCTGGGCCACAACCGATGTCGACGACTTGACGGCCGGGGGCGGCGCCGCTGAGCGCGACCAGGCGGGCGTTGAGTTCGGTGCCGCGGCCGAGCAGGAATATGGCCTTGAAAGCGAGGTAACTCCGCGGCTTGGTAAGCAGAACACCGGTTTCGGTGTCATGGTGGCCCTGTCGAATGGAAGACTGGGGTGCGTTTTTGGTCATGTGTTCATGGTCGGGAGGGGGCCGCCACTTCGACCAGAGGCAAAACCACGGAAACCGTTCCATTCGGGACGGATTCGCGACATTTGTACGGGAGGCACATTGTCGTCGGAAGTGAAAAGACTGACGGGCAGCACAGATCGCCGGGTACGGCGGACGAAAAGCCTGCTGCATCGGGCGTTGATCGAACTCATGCTGGAGCGCGGCTACGACCGAATCTCGGTGCGGGACATACTGCACCGGGCCGATGTCGGACGGTCCACGTTCTATGCGCATTTCCGCGACAAGGACGACCTGCTGCTGGTGAGTAGCACCGATTATCTGCGGGCCGCCGTGACCGCGCCGAGCAGCGAAACCGGGGCCGACGCCGCGACGCCGCTCGCCCCGGTGCACACGCTGTTCCAGCTGGCCGCCGCGAATCCCGAGGTGTATCAGGCGTTGCTCGGCCGCAAGAGCGGTGCGCTGCTGCTACGGACCACGCGGGAAATGGTCGCCGAGATCCTCGCCGAGCGGCTGACCGAGTTGCTCGACATGGACGAGGCCGAATTCGACTCGACCGTGACGTTCCTGTCCTGGGGTGTGGTCGGCGTGCTCGGCGCGATCGCCGACGCGGACCCGCCGCTGCCGCCCACCGAGGCGTATCGGCGACTGGAACAGCTGATCGGACCCGGCCTGTCCGGCCGGGTCCGCGCGAGCTGAGTCAGTTTCCGTATTGCGCGGTCTCCGGACGCTCGATCAACAGGGTGTGCGCGGGCCGGTCGGCGACCGGACGGTGTCGAACCCCCTTGGGCACCACGAAGAGTTCGCCCGGGTGCAGGGTAACCGGGTCCTGCCCGTCCAGCTCGATCCGGAACTCGCCGTCCCAGCACAGGAACAGTTCGTCTTCGTCGTGGTGGTGCCACGGGAATGCGCCGGCCAGCTGGGCGACGCGCACGACGGTGTCGTTGACGACGGCCAGTTCGCGCTGCTGAAAGGGACCGGGCAGCCCGGCGACCACGTCCTGGATCGATACCGGAGCGGTGATTCTTGCTGCTGTCATGGCAGTAATCGTCGAACGGCCGGGGTCGTCACGCCATGGCCAATCGGGCAGAATTGGTTTGGCTATGGAGCCAATCAATGTCGCCGAACGCCTCGGGCGCTGGTCCGCGGGGCGGGGCGCGCTGTACGCGTTGCTGGCCGCGCGACTGCGCCGCCTGATCGATGACGGCGAATTGCCCGCGGGCACACCGCTGCCGCCGGATCGGGTGCTGGCGAGCACGCTGGCGGTGGGACGCAGCACCGTGGTCGCCGCCTACGATCTGTTGCAGTCGGAGGGCAGGATCGTCCGACGCCAGGGCAGCGGAACCCGGGTGGCCGGGAATCCGCTCGCCCGCCCCACCGACACCACCAGCGCGCCGGTCTTTCTCGATCTGCTCGAGCCGCGGCCCGACGTGATTCCGCTGGCCTGCGCCGCGCCGGACACCCCGCCGGTGGAACTGACCGAGTGCTACGCCAGGATCCTGCCCGAGCTGGCGGCGACGACCAGCGATATCGGGTACTACCCGACCGGACATCCGCGGCTGCGGCACGCGATCGCCGAGTACTACCGGACCCGTGGTGTGCCAACTACTTTCGAACAGGTACTGGTCACCACCGGTGGACAACAGGCGCTTTCGCTGCTGGCCCGGTGCTTTCTCCAGCCCGGCGATCGGGTCCTGATGGAATCGCCCAGCTCTCCGCCCGCACTCGAAGCGTTCCGCGCGGAAGCGGCAGTGATCGAAGGGCTTTCGCCCGGGCTCGCCGGATTCGCCGCGGCCGCGCGGGAGCATCGTCCCGCGCTCGCCTATGTGATCCCCACTTTTCAGAATCCGACCGGGTCGGTGCTGCCACCGTCGATCCGGCGCAGATTGGCGGAAACCGCAGCGACGCAAGGTGTTCCGATCATCGAGGACGAGGTACTCGCCGAACTCGGCTTCCCCGGTTTCCGCACGCCGCCACCGCTGGCGGCGCACTCGGACGCCGTGATCACCGTCGGCTCACTGAGCAAGACGGTGTGGGGCGGACTGCGCATCGGCTGGGTGCGGGCCGCCGCGCCGACCATCGCCCGGCTCGCCCGGATCCGCGCGGTGCACGACCTCGGCGGCGACGTGCCCGCGCAGTTGGCGGCGGCCGAACTGGTGCCGCGCCTGGCCGCCGTCTGCGCGCGGCTCGCGCCGGAACGGAAGGTCAGGCACGACCACCTGCGCGCGGAACTAGCTCGGCTACTGCCCGATTGGGTCGTGCCGGAGGTCGCGGGCGGCCAAACCCTGTGGGTGCGTTTGCCATACGGCGACGGCACCTCGTTCGCCCAAGCGGCGCTGCGCCACGGAGTCGCGATTCTGCCTGGCAGCGGGCTGGATTCGACCGGCGGCAGCGCGGACCACGTCCGCCTGCACTTCCTGCATCCGACCGAGACGCTCACCGAGGCGGCCCGCCGCCTGACCGAGGCATGGCGCACCTACCGGCCGCCGGCGCAGGTTGTTCCGTCGCCGCCGGCCCTCGCCATGTAGGAACTGTTAGGCCACAACCGTTTCCGCGAGCCGCGCGGTGATGAGCGCTTCGGCCTCGCTGACCATGCGGGTGATCAGCTCCGCGCAGGTCGGGATGTCGTGGATGAGGCCCTGGACCTGGCCCGCACTCCAGATGCCCGCGTCGAGGTCGCCCTCTTCGAAGACGCGACGGCCGCGCGCACCGGCGACCAGGTCGCGCACGTCCTCGAAAGTGCCGCCGGCCTTTTCGATTTCGACGACCTTGCGGCTGATCTCGTTGTCCGCGACGCGGGCGGTGTTGTGCATGGTGCGGAAGATCAGCTGGGTATCGCGCTCGGTGTGCGCGACGATCTGTTCCTTGACCTTCTGGTGCACCGCCGACTCCTGGGTGCACAGGAAACGGGTGCCCATGTTGACGCCGTCCGCGCCCAGGGCGAGTGCGGCGACCAGGCCGCTGGCGTCGGCGAATCCGCCGGACGCGATCATCGGAATGTCCAGCACCCGTGCGGCCGCGGGGATCAGGATCAGGCCGGGCACGTCGTCCTCGCCGGGGTGGCCCGCGCATTCGAAGCCGTCGATGCTGACGCCGTCGACGCCGATCCGCTGCGCCTTCAACGCGTGCCGCACGCTGGTGCACTTGTGCAGCACCTTGATGCCCGCGTCCTTGTAGTACGGCAGGAACGGTTCCGGATTGCTGCCGGCCGTTTCGACGATCTTGACGCCGCTGTCGATGATCGCCTGCACGTACTCCGCGTACGGCGGCGGGTTGATCGACGGCAGGATGGTGACGTTCACGCCGAACGGCTGATCGGTCAGCTCCCTGGTGCGTTCGATCTCGCGGCGCAGGTCGTCCGGGGTCGGCTGGGTGAGCGCGGTGATGAAACCGAGCCCGCCCGCGTTGGCGACGGCCGCGACGAGCTCGGCCCGGCCGACCCACATCATGCCGCCCTGCACGATCGGGTGTCGCACACCGAAGGTCTCGGTGAACCTGGTCCGCAGCATTGCGCTCTCCTCTGCCTCGCCCGGGCGTGCCAGTTCGCCCGAAGAACCTGAATAGTGACACGAGGATCCACCGAGGTTCAACCCATAAGTAAGCCGACATTCGCATCTGTTCGACGCAATACAGCGCTTGTTGCTGCGCCTAAGCAACTGAAAGTCCCTACAAAACATCAGTTGAGGCGGGGTTTACCGGTCTCGACGTTCACCCTGTCCAATTAACGGCGGTTCATCTCGCGACCCCTTGCCGTCCGCATAAGTTAGTTGATATTCTGCGCTCAGTTCAGCCCGTCACAGCGGTCGGCCATCCCCGGCGGACGCACGTGCCGGGCCGAGAGGAGTTCGTGGCATGACCAACCGTGTGCAGGCGCTCGACGAGCCGCTGAGGTCTCGGCGTAATCACTGGAACAACCAGATCGCCGTGCACGCGCAGATGCGCCCGGACGCGGTCGCGCTGCGGTTCCGCGACGCCGACACCACCTGGCGGCAACTGCACGAGCGCTCGCTGAGGTTCGCCGACGCGCTCGCCCGCCGCGGCGTCGGCTTCGGCGACCGGGTGCTGATCCTCGCACTGAACTACCCCGAATACGTCGAGGCGGTGTTCGGCATCAACGCGCTCGGCGCCATCGCGGTCCCGGTCAACTTCCGGCTCACCCCGCCCGAGGTCGCCTACATCGTCAGCGACAGCGGCGCGAAGGCGATCGTCACCGACACCGTGCTGCTGCCGCTGGCCACGGCCGTGCAGGCGCAATCCGCCACGCTGGAAACATGTTTCGTGATCGGCGGGCCGAGCGCGGACGGCGTGCTCGGCTTCGACGACGTGCTCGCCGAGGGCGGCGAACCGCACACCCCGCTCGACATCCCCGAAGACACCCCCGCGCTGATCATGTACACCTCGGGCACCACGGGTAGCCCGAAGGGCGCGATCCTGTCCTACGCGAACATGAATTCCCAAGCGCTGACCGTCATCCGGGCGCTGGCGACCGAACAGAGCTCGATCGGGTTCTGCACCTCGCCGCTGTTCCACATCGCCGGACTCGGCAGTCTCGCACCATGTTTCCTGCTCGGCGCGAAGACCGTGCTGCATCCGCTCGGCGCGTTCGATCCCACCGAATTCCTCGACGCGGTCGAGCGGGAGCAGGCCACCAGCGCGTTCTGCGTGCCCGCGCAGTGGCAGGCCATCTGCGCCGAACCGCGGGTGAAGGAGCGCAAACTCGCGCTGACCGCGCTCAGCTGGGGCGCCGCGCCCGCCTCCGACACGGTGCTGAAGGCGATGGCCGACTGCTTCCCGAACGCGTTCAATGTCGCGGTGTTCGGGCAGACCGAGATGTCGCCGATCACCTGCGTGCTGGAGGGCAAGGACGCGCTGCGCAAGCTCGGCTCGGTCGGCAAGCCCATCCCGACCATCCAGACCAGGATCGTCGACGACGAGATGAACGACGTCGCGCCCGGCGAGGTCGGCGAAATCGTCTACCGCGGACCGACACTCATGCAGGGCTACTGGAACAAGCCCGAGGCGACGGCGGAGGCGTTCGCCGGCGGCTGGTTCCACTCCGGCGACCTGGTCAGCCAGGACGAGGAGGGCTTCATCTGGGTGGTGGACCGCAAGAAGGACATGATCATCTCCGGCGGCGAGAACATCTACTGCGCCGAAGTGGAGAACGTGCTGTTCGCGCATCCGAAGATCCGCGAGGCCGCGGTGATCGGGCGCGCGCACGACAAGTGGGGCGAGATGCCGGTGGCCGTCGTCGCGCTCAACACCGCCGAGGACGAGCTGACCTTGGCCGAGCTGACCGCGTTCCTCGACGCGAACCTGGCGCGCTACAAGCATCCCAAGGATCTGGTGCTGGTCGCCGAGCTGCCGCGCAACGCCAGCGGCAAGGTGGTCAAAGTTCAACTGCGCAAAGATTATTCATCCTGAGCGCGATAGCCTGACGTAGGGTCGGGGGATGGCGATCCCCCGAATCCGCGCGGCCGTACTCGCACTGCACTGGCAGGTGAATGTGATCGAGCCGGACGGCTTCTTCGGGCCCATGCTCGCCGAGCCGGTCGCCGCCAGCGGCGTCGTCGCGCGTGCGGTGGATTTCCACAAAGCCGCCGCCGCGCAAGGCTTTCCGGTGATCTTCACCCGGTTCACCATCCCGGTCGGCGAGGGCGAACTGGTGCGCAATACCGGTTTCATGCGATCGGTCGGCGCGGCGCAGACCGAGTTCCGGCCGGATTCGGCGGGCAGCCGGCTGATCGCGGAGATGGACGGGCTGGCGAGCGAAGTGTTCGACAACCAGAAGCTGTCCGGGCTGGCGGGTAATGCACTGGCTCAGTGGTTCACCGAGCAGAACATCGACACCTTGTTCGTCACCGGGGTCGCGACCAACCTGACGGTCGAGCAGACCGCAAGGCACGCCACCGATCTGGGTTTCACCGTGCACCCGGTGTCCGACTGCGTCGCCGCGGCGAGCGTGGCAGCGCACGAGGCGGCGCTGGCGAATCTCGAACTCGTCAGCGCCGGTTCGCTGACCGCCGCGCAGGCGCTGGAGCTGCTGGTCCGCCGCTGATCTTGGTCCCGGCGCGTAGCCGCGTGCTTGAATGGGAACTGGCAACATGACAGCTACGGCCGAATCACGCTGCACCTGCGCCGATTCGGCCGCTTCGCCTAGAGATCAGGAGCCAACTCGGTGAAATTCCTCCACCTGACGGCCGTCGCCGCGACCGCCTTCGCGGTAGTGGCCTGCACGGCCGGCTGCGGCGGCAACAACGAGACGGACCACTCGGCCCACGCCATTTCGACCGCCCTGCAAGCACCCTCCGCCGCCGTCAACCCCACCTCGGCCGTCGCCACCTCCCCCGGCCACGCCACGTCCCCCGCGATCGCCACCTCCCCCGCTGCCGCCGTGGCCGACGTCGACTGCGGCCCGGTCACCGACGCGGGCGGCGGCACCCGCACCGTCATCGCCGTCGGCACCCCGGCCGGCCGGGTCGGCTGCACGGAAGCGATCAACGTCGCGACGAAATACGCGACCACGGTGAGCAATACCGACGCCCAGACCATCGAGGGCTGGCAGTGCAACGCCCAACCCGACCCCGCCACCCCGTCCAAGTGCACCAAGGACGGCTTGATCATCGGCCTCCGCGCCAGCTGATCCACCGATCGAACGCCGGGCCCCGCGCTTCAGCCGGGCCCGGCGTTCTGCGCTCTGCCCGGATCGCGCTTCAGTTCGCCTGCACCGCGCGGGCCAGGACGGCGTCGTAGTCGTGGCTGGCGATGACCTCGATGTCGGCCGGAAGGGCGTGCAGTCGTTGGATGGTGCGGAACGCGGCGTCGCGGTCGGCGTCGAAGAGGTTGCCGGGCATCGGGGCCTTCTCCCGGATCAACTTGACCTGCAAGGTGTTCCAGACGGCGTCACCGGCCAGCAGGACCCGGGTGCCGTCGTCCACCGCGAGCAGCACGCCGATGCTGCCGGGGGTGTGACCCGCCAGATCGACGAGGACGACCGAGCCGTCACCGAACACGTCGTGGCTGCGCGGGAAGGTGAGCACGGGCGGGCCGTCTAGCTCGACCGGCGCGATGGACTGGCCGCGCAACGGTTCCCGGATGACGCCGATCGGCGCGGTCGCGCCGTGCATGGCCCACGCGTATTCGACCGCGGGGACCCGGAGTTCGATCGAATCCGGCAATTCGAGCAGGCCGGCGACGTGGTCCCAGTGCAGGTGGGTGGCCAGGGTGAAGTCGATGTCGGCGGCGGTGAGGTCGCGGGCCGCGAGCGCGTTGCTCAGTCCGAGCACCGGCTTGTCCGGCGCCACCAGTTTGCCGACCGGGAACGGATGCCCCGGCAGGACTCGGGTGTGCACGTCGGCGCAGATCGCCGGGTCGACGAGAAACCGCGCCTGCGGATGCTCGACCAGAAACGCACCCATCGACATCGGCAACTCGCGCAGGCTGCGCACGCCCTCGGCGACGATGATGGCCGGCGCGGCCATCGTGGCCTGCGGCAGCGCGATCAGCCGGACGGTCGCGGTGGCCTTCGGCGCGGGCGCGGAAGCCAGACCGGCGAGAAACGCCCGGTCGGGTCGGCGTGGACGGAGCAGTCGGCCCGGCGTGGCGGCCAGTGCGGCGCAACACCGCGCCAGCGTGCCGAGGGTTCCTGGGCGTCCATCGGCCGGCCGTGCGGAGTTTTCGCTCACCTCGCCACGGTAGGCGATCGGCCAGGTCGGCGCAGGCCACGCAAAAGACTCTTCTCCATAGTGCGATATCTCGGCATAATCGCGGGGGGTACCTGGGCGGTAGAGACGAGCCGCCGATTCGGGGGTAGCTGCGTCTCGGAATGGATCGGAGCTCGATGGTACGCAGTCGTGCGGCGCTGACGACCACGGCGGTGACGGCCGTGGCCGAGCTGCTCGGCGTCGACGCGACCGCCGTCTGCACCGACGCGCCGTTCGCCGACCTGGGCCTGAGCTCCACTCAGCTGGCCCGGCTGACCGCGCGGCTCGAGGATGCCATGGGGTTCGAGGTCTCGTTGACCGCGATGTACGACTACCCCGACATAGACCAATTGGTCGAGTATCTCGCGATGCGATGACCGGGGTATCCATCGTCGGGATCGGCTGCCGGGTGCCGGGAGCCGACGGCGGCGACGAATTCTGGCGGCTGCTGCTCGCGGGCCGCGACGCGACCGGGCCGCCGCCGGCCGGGCGACTCGGCGCACGACGCGGTGGATATCTGGCCGGCATCGACGCGTTCGACAACGAGTGGTTCGCCCTCACCGAGCGGGAGACCGCGCTGATGGATCCGCAGCAGCGGCTGGCCATGGAGGTCGCGGTCGAGGCCCTCGACGACGCCGGAATCGGTTACCGCACAAGGGGTTCCGGTGCGGCGGTGGTATTCGGCGCGTGCGGTTACGACCACGGCGTCACCGTGCTCGGGCGGGACGGTTTCGACGCGCCCTACGCGGTCACCGGTTCCGCGCTCGGCATCATCGCCAATCGCCTGTCCTACGTGCTGGATCTGCGTGGACCGAGCCTGGTGGTGGACAGCGCGTGCTCGTCGTCGCTGGCCGCCGTCGACCTGGCGGTCCGGCTGGTCGCCGACGGCACGGCACCGTTCGCGATCGCCGGCGGGGTCAATCTCCTGCTGCTGCCGCATGCCTCGAACTACCTGGCGGACGGCGGTTTCCTGGCCGCCGACGGACGCGCGAAGCCGTTCGACGCGACCGCCGACGGGTACACCCGGGCGGACGGCTGTGCGGTGGTGATCCTGCAACGCACCGAAGACGCGGTGCGCGAAGGCAATCGGGTGTACGCGGAGATCGCCGGGACGGCGGTCGGTTCGGATGGCCGCTCCAACGGGCTGCGTGCGCCGAACGGCCGGGCGCAGCAGGAGACGTTGCGCGCCGCCTGGTCCCGCGCCGGGCTCGATCCGCGGACCGCCGGATATTTCGAATGTCACGGCACCGGAACAGCATTGGGCGACGCGGTGGAGGTCGGCGCGCTGGCCGCCGTGGTCGCACCGGAGTCCTCGGCGCATACCGAGCCGATCTGGATCGGCTCGGTGAAGTCCGCGATCGGGCATCTGGAAGCAGCCGCGGGCGTCATCGGGTTGATCAAAGCGGCGTTGTCCATCCACCACGGCGTCATCGCGCCGATGCCCGGCGTCGAGACGGAGAACCCGCTGCTGAAGTTGGCCGAGCGTGGACTCAGGGTGCCGACCGCGGCCGTCGACTGGAGCACGGTCCCGCTGGGCGAACGTCGCGCGGGGGTCAGCTCGTTCGGCTTCGGCGGCACCAACGCGCACGCGGTACTGCGCGGTGTCGAGCTGCCGCGAGCCGTCCGCGGGGACGATCCGCCGGTGTTGATCTCGGTCACCGGTCGCGATACCGCGGAGCTGAGTGCCGAGGCAGGCCGGTTCGCCGAGCGCCTCGCGGCCGGTACCGAATCGCTGCGCGAGTTCGCCTCCGCCACTACACGATTGCTGCCGCAGCGAACTCGGGCCTGCGTGCTGGTGCGGGATCGTGGCGACGCGATGAAGCAGCTCCACGCTGTCGCGCACGGTGATTCGAGCGCGGCGGTGATCGGGCCGTCGGCGACCCGGCGACGGGGTGGGGTGCTGTTCCTGTTCGCCGGGCAAGGGGGACAACATCTCGCGATGGGGCGCGCGCTGGCCGCGCGGCACAGTGGGTTCGCCGGCGCGTTGGCCAAGGTCGCCGACGCGATCGTCGCGGCGGACGGCCCGCGGGTCTGGACGCCGCGACACGGCTTCGCGCTGACCCCCTCGGGCAACGGAAATGGTTCGCGCGCGCTCGCACTCGTGCCGCCTGCCCTCTTCGCGTTCCAGGTGGCGATGGCGGAACTGCTGGCGGCGTGGGGCATCCGGCCGGACGCGGTGACGGGGCACGGGCTCGGTGAGATCGCCGCGGCCGCCGTCGGTGGCGCGTTGTCGCTGGCCGACGCTGCGCTGATCGTGGTGCGGCGCAGCCGGATCGTGGCCGCACCGGCCGATCGAACGGCCATGGCGCTGCTGGCGGCGGCGCCGTTCGAGGCGGCGAAGCTGGTGGAGCCGATGCGGGCGCAGGTCGGCATCGCGGCGGTCAATGGTCCACGGTCGGTGGTCGTTTCCGGGATTCCGCGCTACATCGATACGCTCGTCCGGCGGGCCAAGCGTCGCGACATGTCGGCGTCCAGGATCGCGGACGACGCCACCGCATACAGTCCGCTGGTCACCCCGGTGCCGCCCGAATTCGTCGAAGCGCTGGCGGATCTGAAGCCGACTACACCGCACATTCCCCTGTACTCCACTGCGCGTCGCGCGGAATTGATCACCACGGCAGCGATGGACGGCGCCTATTGGGCCGAGAATGCCTCGGGGACCGTCGAACTCGCGGCCGCGCTGGAACACGCAGCCGAGGACGGCCTCTCGACTGTGCTGGAGATTTCGCCGCATCCCGTGCTGACCCCTGCTGTCCGTGCGTATCCCGAGTTCCGCGCCGCGACGCATCCGGTGGCGACCCGCGACGACGAGGCGGGCGCGTTTCTCACCTGCCTCGCCCAGCTCCACCTCGAAGGCCGGCCGGTCGATTGGTCCGCCCAGGGACCGTTCAGCACCCCACCACGGCGCACGTGGCGCAAGCGCAAGTTCCCGCTGATCACCTCCGCGGCAGAGCCGGATACCAACGAAACCGTCTTCCCCCCTGACGATCTCACCGAGCACGTGATCCACGGCGCACCGATCGTGCCCACGGCGTTCTGGCTGCGCAGGCTGCTGCATCTGGCGCGCGCCACGGTGCTCACCGATTTCATGGTGCACGAACGGACCGCGCTCGCGGCGCTGCCGGAGGTCGGCTATCGCACGGACGGCGACGGAAGCGTACGGGCGGAGGTCACGGAGTCCGCAGCGCTGGCATCGGCGCGTCCCGCCGGTGACCCCACACCCGCGGATATCGTCGCATGGATGCGGGTGGTGGATGCCAATCGGGCCGGGCGACACCGGATGCGGCTGGTCGCGCCCGCCGCGTTCTATGCCGAACTGCACCGGTTGCGGCTGGAGTACGGGCCGCGGTTCCGGGTGCTGCGCGGCATCGCGACCGGCCCGGACAGTGCGCTCGGCCTGTTCGACGTCGCCGAATTGCACAGCACCGCAACGCTGAGCGGTTGCCTGCAATTGCTCACCGCGACCGTCTATGACGAGGTGCCCGCCGACGTACTACCGCTGCCGGTCGGTATCGCCTCCGCGTGGTTGTCCGCTGAACCGAATCGGACTGTCCTCGAGGCGCATGCGTTCGTCCGCGAGCGCACCGCCACCGGGCTCACCGGCGACGTTATCGCTACCGACCAGCACGGGGTGCCGTGTCTCGCGCTGTCCGGCGTGCGAATCCGGTTCGTGGGATTGGATTCTCCGGCGCGTTCTACCGTCGCACCACGAAAAGCCGATCGCCCCATGCCTTTCCGCGAGGAGACATGGCAGGCTGTCGATCCCGAGTTCGTCGCCCTCGACGATCCGGGCAACCGGATGGCCGAGCGTGCCTTGGTGATCGGCGATTCGGACCTCGCCATCCGGTTGGCCGACGCGCTGGCGGGCACCATCCCCACCGACCGGGTCCCGCGCGAGCCGGATGCGCCGCGGCCGCTCATCACCGACCTGCCGCTGGGTGACACTAGCAACGCACGCACCGCGGTGGTCCTGGTATGGCCTACCGAAACAGGCTCGTCGGCAACGCACTCCGACCCCATCGGGCCGGGCAGGAGCGCCGCCGCGACCACCTGCCGTGTCCTCGATCTACTCCAGCGCGTGCACGCCGAGGCCGGCACTGCGTCCTTGACGGTAGTCCTGCCGGAACCTATGACTGTCGACCCGCACAGTGTCGATCCCGATGTCCTGGCCGCGCCCCAGGCGCTCGCCGGTCTGGTCCGCTCCCTGCAACTCGAATCCGGCCGCTCGGTGCGCCTGATCTGGACCGATGCGGATCCGCGGAACCTGGCCCTGCTCTCCCGATCCGTGGCGGAACTGCCCGACACCGCATTCGCCGACGAATTGCGCGTCTCCACAGGCAATCTCGCCGTCCGCCGCTTCACTCCCGCGCGACTCCGATCGACCTCGACCGCCATCGATGCCGCCGGAACCTACGTGGTGACCGGCGGATTGGGCACGATCGGCGCCGTCGCGGTGCGCTGGCTGCTCGATTCGGGCGCCCGCGACGTTGTGATCCTCACCCGCGCGCCCCGTCCCGTGCCGTCGCTGCTCGACGGACTGGAGGACCGGATCGTCGTGGTCCGCTGCGATACCGCCGACCGGCGCGATCTGGCCAACGCGCTCAACGACATCCGCGAATGCGGCTCGACCATTCGCGGCCTCGTACACGCGGCGGGCACGACCACGGAGGCCACCGTCGACACCACCACGCCCGGCCAGCTGACCACGGCGTTCGCCGCCAAACTGACCGCGGCGGGCAACCTGATCGAGCTGACCGCGGCCGACCCGACCGACTTCGTCCTGCTGTTCTCCTGCGCCACCGGCGCATTCGGTGCGCCCGGCCGAGCTGCCGATGCCGCCGCGAACGCCGCGATGGACTCCCTGGCCCTGACCTACCCGGGGCGGGGTGTGCTCAGCGTCGGCTGGGGTGGATGGACGACCGGTCCGAACGCGGCTGTCCGGCAGGCGGGTATCGCCGCATTCGACACCCGCCACGATGCCGCACTGCTGTCCGAGCTGCTGCGATATACCGGGACCTACCTCTCGGCAGTGGATTACGCCCCGACCGGCGACACCTCCCCCATGGCGGTGCGCCTCGCGAATCTCCTCGGCGCCGCCCTGGTCGATCGGCTCGCCGCCCACCCCAGCGAGGTCTCGTGACAGCCTGCAACCGCCTCGCCGAACGGATCGCCGAGTTGGCCACGACCCGGCCGGACGAGGTCGCCTACACCGAGCTGCGCTATCGCCTGCACGAACGGCTGCCCGCCTCGCTGACCTACGCCGGTTTGCATTCCGCCGCAGGCGAACTCGCCGAACGGCTCCGGGACGCGAGCGCGCCGGGCGACCGGATCGCCATCCTGTGCGCGCATGGACTCGACTACGCCGTCGCCTTTCTCGCCTGCCTGTACAGCAATCGCATTGCGGTGCCGCTGTTTCCGGCGGCAGGCACACGCAACAAGGAGCGACTGCTCGCGGTCTTGGCCGACGCGCGACCGACGCTCGCCCTACTGTCCCACGGCGACTCGACCCGTGCGACGATCCTCGGTCCCGTACTCGGCACCGTGGTCGAACTCGCCCCGGATATCACTGCGCCCCTGACGGATCCGCCCGCCCCGGTGATCGATCCGATCCGTGCCGATCTCGCCTATCTCCAGTACACCTCGGGCTCGACCCAGTCCCCCGCCGGCGTCCGGGTCACCCACGCGAACATGACCACGGCGCTGGAACAGCTGTGCCAAGCCCTGCAACCGACGCCGGGCAAACCCATCCTGACCTGGCTGCCGTTCTTCCACGATATGGGCCTCATCCTCGGCCTGTGTCTGCCGCTCTATTGCGGCGTACCCGGCTTGACCATGTCCCCCGCGGAATTCGCGAAACGGCCGATCCGGTGGCTGCGCGCGGTGAGCGACTACCGCGCGGGCATCACCGGCGGCCCCAATTTCGGTCTGTGCCTGACGGTTTCGTCGACCACACCAGAGGAACGCGCCGGGCTCGACCTGTCCTGCCTCGACATGCTGCTCAACGGCTCCGAACCGGTCCGGGCCGACGCACTCGCCGTATTCACCGAGACCTTCGCCGAATACGGCTTCCAGCATCGTGCGCACACGGCCGGTTTCGGCTTGGCCGAGGCGACGCTGACCGTGACCGTCGGCGACTGGCGCGCCGAACCGGTGGCACAGCACTTCGACCGCAGCGCGCTTGCCGAGGGCCGGGCGGTCCAGCTCGACCAGTCACTCGGTGGCACACCGCTGGTCGGCTGCGGCGCACCGGTCGGACAGGACGTGCGCATCGTGCACCCGGTGTCCTGCGCCGAGCTGCCCACCGGCCGGGTCGGCGAGATCTGGGTGGCCGGCGCGAACGTGTGCGACGGCTATTACGGCAGGCCCGACGCCACCGCCGAGACCTTCCACGCCACCCTGCGCGGCAGCGATGCCGACTGGCTGCGCACCGGTGACCTCGGCTTCTGGTTCGACGAGCAGCTCTACATCGCGGGCAGGCGCAAGGACGTAATCGTCGTCGACGGCCGCAACCACTTCCCGGCCGACATCGAGGCGACGGTCGAGGCCTGCGCCGTGGAGATCCGGCCCGGGCACGTGACGGCGTTCGGGCACGACGACGGGCGGCGCGAGGATCTGGTGATCGTGGCCGAGCTGCGCGTCGTCGAGGCCACCGAGCCCGCCGAACTCTCGGTGCTCGCCCGCCGGATCCGCACCGCGGTCGCGGCCGCGCACGAGGTGATGCCCGGTTCGGTGATGCTGGTCGAGCCGGGTCGCATCCCCAAGACCACCAGCGGCAAGCTGCGCCGCGGGGAATGCCGGGCCCGCTATATCGCCGGACAGCTCGCCCCGGTGGCGATGATCTGAGCCATTCCGAAACACCGTCGAGATCCCGCTGATCCGGGCCGCGGGCCGCGATGATGAGGCGCATGGCGACCGACAACATCTCCGTGCAGTGGAAAGACGAGCCGGAGGAGCACGACTACCCGGCAGCCGCCGACTACCTGGAGTTGCTGGCCGGGCCGAAGGTGGTCGGTGCCGTGGTGGACGACCTGCGCGCCGGTCCGGTCGTGTACAAGAAGGCCAAGGACATTCTGCGCGCGGCCGGGCTCGAGCTGCTGCCGCCGGAGAATTCGCATGTCCGGCGGGATCTGATCAAGATCAACAATGGTAAGTCGCTGTCGCCGATTCTGCTGGTGCGCGGCGATTTCCGCACCGGGACGCCGATGGTGATCGCCGACGGCTACCACCGGGTCTGCGCGATCCACTGGGCCGACGAGAACATCGCCATTCCGGCGAAGATCGCCGCCATGCCGTGACCTTTTCCACCCTCGCACTGGTCCTCGCGCTCGGCCTGCTCGGGCCGCTACTCGCGCTGCGCAGCTCGTGGCACGTGCCGGTGATCCTCGGCGAGGTGATCGCCGGAATCGTGTTCGGCGCCACCGGGTTCGGCGTGCTGCACAGCGCCGATCCGATCTTCACCTTCCTCGCGGACATGGGGTTCGCGGTGGTCATGTTCGTCGCCGGAACCCATGTGCCGGTGCGTGATCCGGCGGTGCGGTCCGCGCTCAGCGTCGGCGTGATCCGTGCGGTGATCGTCGGATTGCTCGCTGCCGCAGCGGGATTCGGCATCGCGCACTGGTTCGATACCGGGCACGGCGCCATGTACGCGGTGCTGCTCGCCTCCTCGTCGGCGGCGCTGGTGCTGCCGATCATCGACTCGCTCGGGCTGGCGGGCAAGCCGGTACTCGCGTTGACCGCGCAGGTGGCGATCGCGGACACCGCGTGTGTGGTGGCGTTGCCGTTGGCGATCGATCCGGATCACGCGGGTCGCGCCGCTCTCGGCGCCCTCGCGGTGGCCGCCTGCGGAGCCCTGCTCTTCGTGGTGCTGCGCTGGCTGGAACAGTCGGGTGCGCGTCGCCGGGCGCATCGGTTGTCCGAGGATCGCAAGCTCGCGCTCGAACTGCGGGTGAGCCTCGCCGTGCTGTTCGCGCTGTGCGCGGTGGCCACCCAGACCCGGGTGTCGATCATGTTGGCGGGCTTCGCCGCCGGGCTCGCGGTGGCGGCGATCGGCGAGCCGCGCCGGGTGGCCCGGCAACTGTTCGCGATCAACGACGGTTTCCTCGGGCCGCTGTTCTTTGTCTGGCTCGGCGCTCGGCTCAACCTGCGCGACTTCGGCGACCACCCGCGCCTGATCGCGCTCGGACTGGCGCTCGGGGTCGGCGCGGTGCTGGTTCACCTGATTCCGCGCCTGATCGGTCAGCCAGTTGGCTATGGGGCGCTCGCGGCGGCGCAGATCGGTGTTCCGGTCGCGGCGGTCACCGTCGGCACGGAATTGCATGTGCTGATCCCGGGGGAGGCGGCGGCGTTGATGCTCGGCGCGCTGTGCACGATCGCCGCGGCTGCGGTGGCGGCGAATCGATTGGCGGCCAAGGCGCCGGCTAAGACGACCTCGACCTGACTCAGTCTTCGGTGCGGCCGAGGAGTCGATCCGTTTCGCGCCGTTCGCGTTTGGTGGGCCGGCCGGACCCGCGGTCGCGGCGCGGCTGGGCGGCGAGGATCTCGCGCGAAGGCGGCGGCGGGCTGCGGTCGATCAAGCATTGCGCGGCGACCGGGGCGCTGACTCGCTTGGTGATGATCTGCTCGACGATCACGATGCGTTCGACGCCGCTCTGGCGGATGCGCACCTCGTCGCCGGGCTTGACCGGCTGGGCGGGCTTGGCCGCGGCGCCGTTGACGCGGACGTGTCCACCTCGGCAGGCCTCGGCGGCAGCGGATCTTGTTTTGAACAGGCGCACGGCCCAAGTCCATGAATCGACTCGGGCCTGCGTCGCGGTGCTCTTTCCGTTCGCACGGATGCCGTTTTCGGCGGGGGTCACTCGTTAGACGATACGGCGTGCGGTGACCACATCGCCGGCGCGGAGCGGGGTGTAGGAGACGGGCGAGCCGGACTGAACGGCGTTGAGCAGCTTGCCGTCACCCGCGTAGATGCCGACGTGGCCGCCACCGTTGGTCACGACGATGTCGCCGGGCTGCAGGTTCTGGAAGGCCACCGGAGCGCCGACGTGCGACTGCTCGAAGCTGGTGCGGGGGAGTTCGACGCCGGCCTGCCGGTAGGCCCACTGGACCAGACCCGAGCAGTCGAAGTTGGAGGGCCCTGCGGCACCCCAGGAGTACATCGCGCCCACCTTGGTCTTGGCGGCGTCGAGCGCGATATCGCTGGCGGAGGGAGCGGGATTGAACAGGCCGGGCATGTTCGGCGCGAAGTTCGGGATGCCTGGCGCCGCCTGCTGCTGCGGTGCGCCGGGAACCTGCGCGTTCGGCATGGCCGACACGGCCTGCTGGATCTGCTGGTTGAGTTGCTGGACCGGCGCCTCGTATTCCTGTGGCACAGGAACATCGAAGTTGCCCAGTCCGGGGAGGTTGATGGTTGCCGCCATCGCGGGGATCGCGGGCATCGCGCCGGTTGTCGCGGCCACCGCGCCCATGACGAGGGCACCCTTGACGGAATTCGGCAAGCGCGAATCCCGCTGCATGCTGTGTTTACCCACCGAGCTACGTCTCCGATCTTCGTACTCTCCCGCCGACCGGTGAGCGACCAAGAAATGGCCGCAAGGAATCACCCAGTCGAACACTGCGGGTGTTCCCGGCACGGCAGGCGGGAAGATGGCCCCGACGGCCGCTAAGGCGGTAACTGTGTGGCGCCGCTTCTCTTTCGAAACGACAGGACTCCACTAAGTCACGAAGAGATTACGATGCCGACGCGGTGTTGTCCAGCGCACAGACCTGGTAGTTTTCCGGTCCCGACAAACTCCCTGGACGATCGCCCGGAATCACGACACGCCCACTGGGTCACGACACGATATCGGCGAATAAGTGTCTGTTACCGATCGGCGGCAAATGTCCGAATCGTCCTTTGGGAATTCAGGATTCGCGGCCGTTGGCGGCCTCGCCGTCGCGTTCGGTGAGTGTCTGCTCGAGCTCGGCGATCCGGCGCTGCGCATCGGCGAGCCCGACCTCCAACTTGCCGAGCGCCATCACCAACGGCCCGACCGCGAGGTCCGCGACGAGCTGCGGATCGTCATAGCCCTGCCCTATCGCCGCCAGGATGTTGGCGCGGATGCGGTGCGCCACCGTCGCCCCCGGTGGCACGTTCCAGGATTCGACCACCTCGGCGGTGGTCGGGGTGGGTTCGTCGGACATGACCCTCCGATACTCGCTGGAAACGCCACCAGCGTAATGACTTCCGTGCCCATCTCAACCGTGCGAGAGCCATCGTGCAATACCGACCGCTAGCAATATCTAGGACACGCCGTAGATACGGACAGATTTCGCGGACATAACGGGCTACGGTGTTAGGGCATGGACCCCGTGCGGAATCCGTATGCTCCCGGAGCCGGACAGCGCCCACCCGAATTAGCCGGGCGCGACAAGCAACTCACCGCTTTCGACATCGTGCTGGAGCGCATCGCGCGCGGCCGGCCGGAACGCAGCGTCATGCTCACCGGCCTGCGCGGCGTCGGAAAAACAGTGCTGCTCAATCAACTTCGCTCGGCCGCCATCTCGCGCGGCTGGGGCACCGGCAAGATCGAGGCCCGGCCGGATCAGGAACTGCGCCGTCCGCTGTCCTCCGCGCTGCACATGGCGGTCCGCGCGATCGCCATGGCACACCGGAACCCGGAGCGGGTCGACGACTTCCTCGGCATTCTCAAGGCTTTCGCGTTGCGCGCCACCGCGGACAAGGGGATGCGCGAGCGCTGGCAGCCGGGCATCGACGTGCCCGCGGTGACCGGGCGGGCGGATTCCGGCGACATCGAGATCGACCTGGTCGAGCTTCTGGTCGAGGCGGCGGCGCTGGCCAGCGAAATCGGCGTCGGCATCGCGATTTTCATCGACGAGATGCAAGATCTGAGTCCGGCCGACATCTCCGCGATCTGCGGGGCCTGCCACGAATTGAGCCAGGACACCGCGCCGCTGATCGTGGTCGGCGCCGGCCTGCCGCATCTGCCCGCGGTGCTGTCCGCGTCGAAGAGTTACTCCGAGCGACTGTTCAGTTATCACCGCATCGATCGACTCGACCGCGAATCCGCGGACCTCGCGCTGATCGCGCCGGCCGAGCGCGAAGAGGTGAAATTCACCGACGAAGCGCTGGATGCGCTGTACCACAAGGCCGATGGTTATCCGTACTTTGTGCAGGCCTACGGCAAGGCGGCCTGGGATCAGGCGCCGGAGAGCCCGATCTCCGCGGAAGATGTGGAGGTGGCCTCGCCGACCGCGGAGGAGGAACTGGCGGTCGGCTTCTTCGGCTCCCGCTACGAACGGGCAACGCCGGCCGAGCGAGAGTACATGCGCGCCATGGCCGATCTGGCCGGCGACGACGGTCCGGTGGCGACCTCGGCGGTGGCCAGCGAACTCGGCCGCAAACCCGCCTCGCTCTCGCCGGCCAGGGACGGACTGATCAAGAAGGGCCTGATCTATTCGGCCGAGCGCGGCACGATCGGATTCACCGTGCCGCACTTCGGTCGCTACCTACGCAGCGTGTGAGCTTCCGAATCGGGCAATACGAACATGCATGGGTAGCTCCGTATTAGCTTGTCTACCAAGATCATTAGAGATATATAGAAATCAATCGACCTGCGGCCCTACCGGCCGGTAACTAAAGTTCCTACACTCGAATGTGATCCTGATCACGTCCGAGGAGGACATCATGGCGACAGCCGCGAAAGTCGACGCCACCGAAGAACAGGCCCGAGCACTGGTCGAGGAATCTCGCGAAACCACTTGGGCCAAACCATCGTTCGCGAAGGAGATGTTTCTCGGCAGGTTCCGGCTCGATCTGATCCACCCGTACCCGCAGCCAGGGGCCGAGGACGCCGCCCGCACCGAGGCCTACCTGGCCAGGCTGCGGCCGTTCTGCGAATCCATCGACGGCCGGGTGATCGAGGCGGAGGGCCGGATCCCGGACGAGTACGTCAAAGGGCTGGCCGAACTCGGCTGCTTCGGGCTCAAGATCCCGGAATCCTATGGCGGACAGGGGCTTTCCCAGTTCGGCTACAACCGCGCGCTGATGCTGGTCGGCTCCGCCCATCCGAGTCTCGGCGTGCTGCTCTCGGCGCATCAGTCCATCGGCGTGCCCGAGCCGCTGAAGCTGGCCGGCACCGACGAGCAGAAGGCGGAGTTCCTGCCGCGCTGCGCCGCGGGCGCGGTCAGCGCGTTCCTGCTCACCGAGCCGGACGTCGGCTCCGATCCGGCGCGGATGGCGAGCACCGCGACCCCGATCGAGGACGGAACGGCCTACGAGCTCAACGGGGTCAAGCTGTGGACCACCAACGGTGTGGTCGCCGAGCTGCTGGTGGTGATGGCCAGGGTGCCGAAGAGCGAAGGGCATCGCGGCGGCATCTCCGCGTTCGTGGTCGAGGCCGATTCGCCGGGCATCACGGTGGAGCGGCGCAACGCGTTCATGGGTCTGCGCGGCATCGAGAACGGCGTCACCAGGATGCACAACGTGCGGGTGCCGCGGGCCAATCTCATCGGCCGCGAGGGCGACGGGCTGAAGATCGCGCTCACCACGCTCAACGCGGGCCGGCTGGCCATCCCCGCGCTGTGCACGGCCTCGGCGAAGTGGTCGTTGAAGATCGCCAGGGAGTGGAGCACCGAGCGGGTGCAGTGGGGCAAGCCGGTCGGCGAGCACGAGGCGGTCGGTCAGAAGATTTCCTTCATCGCCGCAACCACTTACGCGCTAGAGGCGGCGCTCGATCTGTCCGCCGCCATGTGCGACGAGGCGCGCAATGACATCCGGATCGAGGCGGCGCTGGCCAAACTGTGGGCCAGCGAGATGAGCTGCACCATCGCCGACGAGCTGGTGCAGATCCGCGGTGGCCGCGGCTATGAGACGGCCGCTTCGCTCGAGGCCAGGGGCGAGCGCGCGGTCGGCGCCGAACAGCTGGTCCGCGATCTGCGGATCAACCGCATCTTCGAGGGTTCCAGCGAGATCATGCGGCTGCTGATCGCCAGGGAGATGGCCGACGCGCACATGTCCGCGGCGGGCGCGCTGGTCGACCGCAATGCCGAGTTCAAGGACAAGGCGAAGGCGGCGGTCGGCGCGACCGGCTTCTACGCCAAGTGGTTCCCGCAACTCGCGGTCGGCTCGGGCACCGTGCCCGCGGGCTATACCGAATTCGGCACGCTGGCAAAGCATCTGCGGTTCGTCGAACGCAGCTCGCGCAAGCAGGCCAGGTCCCTGATGTACGCGATGGGCCGCTGGCAGGCCGGACTGGAGTACCGGCAGAACTTCCTCGGCCGGATCGTCGACATCGGCGCCGAGCTGTTCGCCATGTCCGCGTCCTGCATGCGGGCACAGGCCCTGCGCACGGCAGGCGCGCCGGAGGCCACCGCCGCAACCGAACTCGCCGACGCCTTCTGCAAACAGTCCCGAGTCCGGATCCGCAGACTGTTCGACGCACTCTGGGACAACACCGACGACGACGACCGCACCCTCTCCCGCGGCGTCCTCACCGGCCGCTACACCTGGCTCGAAGAGGGCGTCTTCGACCCGAGCGAAGGCACCGGCCCGTGGATCGCCGAATGGCAACTGGGGCCGTCGACGGAACAGAACCTGCTGCGCCCGTTCCTCCCGTCGACCCGCAGCCACTCCGCACCCTGACCCAACTCAGCCGACCACTCACCGGACGTCACGCCCAACCAAGCTCACCAACGTGACGCCCGGTGGGTGCCATCAGACGAATATTCAGCAGTATCGGCAAATCACTAGATAGACGTAGATTTCCCTCGTCGGTGGTATCGAATGCCCTCACGGGCCGATCGCCTGCGCGCCAGCATGTTTGACATCCAGATCGGTTCCAGAGAAAGTGGCCGCGACCGCCTACCAGGCGTAGGCAAATATCAATAGGGGACATACAGATGGATTCGCCGTCTTCGGATTTTGACGATGCATCGGTCGGGGGAGACAACAAGTCTGGCTGGAAGACAGTGCAATGATGGCTGAGCGCAGGACCCCGGAGGTGGCCGCGTGGGAACCGCGGGTTCGATTGTTCGGGCTTGTTGTTCTCGCAGTTGTACCCGTCTTGATCGGGTGCGGACTGCTGTTCACCTTCGTCGGGGAGTATGCGGGAGTCGTTGTGGCGCAGCGCATTGCGGTCGGCGTGGCGTTGGCGGTAGTGCTGTCCGCGATCGTCGTCTGCCGGCGGCGGCCGCCTGATGGATGTCTGCTCACCGCAGTTCGCATCGCATTTTTCGGGACCTATGCGCTGGTGGCGGTAGCGGCGGCGCTCACTGCCCGGAATGAGAACTGGGAGATTTTGTCGATCCCGATCTATTTGATGCTGATCTTCTCTCTCCATGCCTTGTATGAACGTTGCACTCGACGATTCGAGGCCTTCGGCAAGTGACCGAACACGGAGGTTTGATCGGTAAATCTTCGTGTCTATACAGAAAATACTAGATAGATGTAGATATCAGTATGGTGAGGCAGATCCGCGGGGGTGTAGCGATGAGAGCCCATGCGCAGCGAGCGATGGTCGATCATGGGCTTCTACTGGAATCTAGCTTCTGGCCTAGTGATTCGTAGATTGTCCGATCGAGGGGGCCGGTAGGGGTCTGGATACATCCCATGCATCGGTTGGACAACTTGTGCGTAACGGGGGGTATGGGCTGGTAACGCGGCGGAAATGTATATCGACAACCGGGCAAGAACGGTCCGCAAGGATGCACCCTCCCCAGGAGGACCTCATGTCCACAGCGATCGCCCGCTGCGCCGCCGATTACGACGGTCACCGTGTCACGGTGTCGGCCGAGGACGGGATTCCGATCTCGGTTCGCACGTTCGGGACCGAGGCCGCGTCCCTGACCGTGGTTTTCGTGCACGGTCACTGCCTGCGCACCGAATCCTGGTCGTTCCTGCGTGATCAACTGCTGCGGCAGTGGGGCGCGGAGACCCGGATGGTTTTCTACGACCATCGCGGCCACGGTGAGTCCGGTCAGGCCGATCCGTCGACGTACACGATCGATCAGCTCGGCCGCGATCTCGACACTGTGCTGCGGACGGTCGCGCCGACCGGGCCGGTGATCCTGGTCGGGCATTCGATGGGCGCGATGGTGGTGCTGGCCTACTCCCGGCTGTTCCCGGACACGATCGGCACCCGGGTCGTCGGCGTCGGCCTGATCGCGGGCGCCGCCAACGGGCTGACCGAGGTGGGGCTCGGCCGGTTCCTCAAGCGGCGGGCGGTGAACTCGCTGCAGGTGGCCGTGGTCCGCGCGCCGCGAGTCATGCAGGGCTCGAAGCGGATGTCGCGCCGAATTTTCGAGCCGATCATGCGCGCGGCTAATTCGGGGACCCGGCGGGTGAACCCGCGGATGGTCGCGGTCGCCACCGCCATGCTGAACGACACCCCGCTGCTGACCATGTCGAGTTTCCTCGGCTCGCTGATCACCTTCGACGAGACCGCGACGCTGCACCGGCTCGGCGCCATCCCGGCGCTGGTGCTGGCCGGCACCGCCGACATCGTGGTGCCGTTCACCCACTCGGTGGTGCTCGCCTCGCAGCTGGCCGGTTCGCGACTGGTTCCGCTCGAGGGCGCGGGGCACAGCGTGATCTTCGAACGGGCCGAGGAGGTGGCGCTGTCCATCGTCGGCCTGGTCGATCAGGTCGTCGCCGGACTGCGCGGGCAGGGACCGGAGTACGCCGTCGCCGGATGAATGCTGGGCAGCCCGGGAACAGCGAAGTTGACCAATCGGTGGTTCACACCAAGCGGGCCGGCCGACTCCGAGCAACACTTGGGCGAACTGCCGAAGATTCGCAGCTGACGAGCCAGATCTGAATTCTTTCTGTACTGTGTTAAAGATCACGTTGTGTGGTGAGTCACACGGCTTGGTGCAGCGCGCTTCCAGGCAGACCATGGAAGTACCCGTTACCCACCGAGTTCGCATGTCTGCCAGGAACACAGGAGGTATCGATGACACGCAGCGAAATCGCGGAACTCCGCTACACGGTCGGCCAGCTCCGGCAATCCATCGGCGCACTGCGCAGCCACTATGGCGACGCCAATATGGTGCGCAGGCTGGAGAACGACCTCGAGCGGCTCGTCATCGACGCCGACGAGCTCGAGCAGTCGCCGCCGCCGGAGGTCCGCCGCCGCCCGCAGGACACCATCTACGTCCCGGACAGCAAGTCCGACGAGGCGGCCTGGATGGGTGCGCAGGACGAGGGCCTGGGCTTCCACTCGCGTCCGCGGACCGAATAACCCGAACCCGACTTCGCGGGCCCGTTCCGTGCCGGCGGGTCCGCGAAGTGCTGTCTGTGATCAGGCGCGATGCTTGCCGAAACGACGGTTCGGCCGAGCGCCGTGGAACCGCGCACCGCGCGGGGTCTCGACGATCGGCGCGGACCCGGCCGACTCGAACAACGCCGCGATGCCGTGGTCATGGCCGAGGGCGATCGCTTCCAGGCCGTAATTGCCGCCGGTGCGCGCGAGTTCGTGCAGCATCGTGGTCATGATCCGCAGGCCGGTGGCGCCGACCGGATGCCCGAGGGCGATGGCCGAGCCGTTCACATTGAGCCGGTCGCTCGGATCGAAATCCCATTCCTTGGCCAGGGCAAGCACTTCCACCGCGAAACCCTCGTTGATCTCGACCAGATCGATGTCGTCCAGGTCGATCCCGGTCCGGCCGAGCAGCTTCGCCACCGCCGGCGCCGCACCGAGCGACGCGGTCGGCGAATCACATCCGGCCGCGGCCCAGCCGACCAGATACGCCATCGGGGTCAGCCCGAGATCGACCAGGCGGTCCTCCGCGACGACCAGGCAGGCCGACGCGCCGTGCCGGTGCGCGCTCATATTGCCCGCGGTGACCACACCATTCACCAGCAGCGGTCGCAACGCGGCCAAGGTGTAGGTGGAGACGTCGTCGCGCAGACCTTCGTCCCGCAGAATCCGGTGTCCCCCAGTGCCTTCGAGACCCGGGTCGGCCCAACCCGGCTCATCCACCACGCCGACCGGAATCACCTCGGCGGCAAATGTCCCCTGCCGCCAGGCACGCGCGGCCTTGCGATGACTGGCCACCGCGAACTCGTCGGCCTCGGCCCGGCTGATCCCGTAATAGCGGGCCAGGTCCTCGGCATTCAGTAGATCGGACCGGCTGGCCGATTCCCCATGGCAGGCAGCGGCATCCGCGGCGCACTCCACCCCGCCGGCCACCACGACGTCGGCCGCGCCGGTCTGCACCATCATGGCCGCGGTGATCACCGCCTGTAGCCCGCTGCCGCAGCGTCGATCGGTCAGAAATCCGGGCACGGCGAACGGCAGTCCGGCGCCGCGCGCGGCCAGCCTGCTCAACTCCGGACCGGTAGCCAGACCCCCGTCGATGCACGCCATCGCGACGTCCTCGATGCGCATCGGGTCGATTCCGGAGCGTTCGATCACCGCCGACAGCACCGTCGAAGCCATCCATTCCGGTGGCATTCCGGACAGCGCACCCCCCTCGATCCCACTCGGTGTACGCACCGGCGCAACGATCGCGGCTCTTCTCATCTTGGTGCTCCTTCCCCCGGCCAAGTCCGGCGCGGACGTGGGCATCAGCGCACGTCAGCGGGTACATCTCGGGAGAACATCACCACAAATATGTTGCCTCCGTGTGACAACCGGCGCGTCGCTATTTCGACTTCAGGTTTCGTTCGGCCGGACCTCCCTCGAATGCTGTTCTGTTTTAGTCGAGTTCGAAGAGTTTGCGGTCCGTTCACCGCTCGACGGCGACGGTTGAAACGACAGCCAATGTGGCGCAAATCACGGGCATTCACCCGGACCCGGTATGCCGGGACCCCGCTCGAGCGATAGCGGGCGTGTCGTATGGTGCTGGGCATCACATTCGAATTGCGGAGGTATCGATGACCAACCGCACAGCAGATCAGCGAGGCATCTTCCTGTGAGTGCCGCACCGACCACCACCCCGGAAACGGGGACCGGTGTCTTCAGCAAGACCAGGGCCCGAATCTCCGAACGCACGCTGCGCACCGACCGATGGTGGGTTCCACCACTGGTCACGGTGCTCGGTCTGGGCGCGTTCGTCATCTACGCGACGATCAGATCCTATGTGCGAACGGCATATTGGGTTCCGGACTACCACTACCTGACGCCGTTCTACTCGCCGTGCCTGAGCACCTCGTGCGTCGAGGGCGCCAGCCACTTCGGCACGCCGTTCGGCGATCTGCCCACGATCATTCCGCTCGGCTTCGTGGTGCTGCCGTTCCTGCTCGGCTTCCGGCTGACCTGCTACTACTACCGCAAGGCCTATTACCGGGCCGTGTGGTTCTCCCCGCCGGCCTGCGCGGTCGCCGAGCCGCATGCCAAGTACACCGGTGAGACCCGGCTGCCGCTGATCATCCAGAACGCGCACCGCTACTTCTTCTATGTGGCCATTGTGGTTTCGGTGATCAACACCTACGACGCGGCCGTCGCGTTCCACGGCAAGGACGGCGGCTTCGGCCTCGGCCTCGGCAACTTCGTGCTGTGGCTCAACGTGATCCTGCTGTGGGCGTACACGCTGTCCTGCCATTCCTGCCGGCACATCGCGGGCGGACGGCTCAAGCACTTCTCCGCCCACCCGGTGCGCTACTGGTTCTGGACCCAGGTCTCCAAACTGAACACCCGGCACATGGCACTGGCCTGGACCACCCTCGGCACGCTCGTGCTGACCGACTTCTACGTCATGTTGGTTGCCAGCAAGACGATTTCGGACTTGCGGTTCATCAACTGATCCGCCCCAACCCCAGGAGTATTCGCGGCCATGCCAGAAGTGGAACGGCACAAGTACGACGTCGTCGTCATCGGGGCCGGTGGCGCAGGATTGCGCGCGGTGATCGAGGCCAGAGAACACGGCCACTCCGTCGCGGTGGTGTGCAAATCCTTGTTCGGCAAGGCGCACACCGTGATGGCCGAAGGCGGCTGCGCCGCGTCGATGGGCAATGCCAACGAAAAGGACAACTGGCAAACGCATTTCAAGGACACGATGCGTGGCGGCAAGTTCCTGAACAACTGGCGCATGGCCGAACTGCATGCGCAGGAGGCGCCCGACCGGGTGTGGGAACTGGAAACCTATGGGGCACTGTTCGATCGGACCGCCGACGGCCGGATCAGCCAGCGCAACTTCGGCGGCCACACCTACCCGCGGCTGGCGCACGTCGGTGACCGCACCGGCCTGGAGATCATCCGCACCATGCAGCAGAAGATCGTCTCGCTGCAGCAGGAGGATTTCGCCGCGACCGGCGACTACGAGTCGCGGATCAAGGTCTTCTCCGAGTGCACCATCACCGAGCTACTCAAGGACGGCGACCGGATCTCCGGCGCGTTCGGCTACTGGCGCGAATCCGGCCGCTTCATCCTGTTCGAAACGCCCGCAGTGGTTTTGGCGACCGGCGGCATCGGCAAGTCGTACAAAGTGACCTCGAATTCCTGGGAGTACACCGGCGACGGCCACGCGCTCGCGCTGCGCGCCGGGGCCACGCTGATCAACATGGAGTTCCTGCAGTTCCACCCGACCGGCATGGTCTGGCCGCCCAGCGTCAAGGGCATCCTGGTCACCGAGGGTGTGCGCGGCGACGGCGGCGTGCTCAAGAACACCGACGGCAAGCGGTTCATGTTCGACTACATCCCGCCGGTGTTCAAGGGGCAGTACGCCGAGACCGAGGAGGAGGCCGATCAGTGGTTGCGCGACAACGACTCCGCGCGCCGAACCCCTGACCTGCTGCCCCGCGACGAGGTCGCGCGCGCGATCAACGAGGAGGTCAAGGCCGGCCGCGGCACCCCGCACGGCGGCGTCTTCCTCGACATCGCCTCGCGCATGCCGGCCGACGAGATCAAGCGCCGCCTGCCGTCCATGCACCATCAGTTCAAAGAGCTTGCGGACGTGGACATCACGGCGGAGCCGATGGAGGTCGGCCCGACCTGTCACTACGTGATGGGTGGCGTCGAGGTCGATCCCGACACCGGCGCGGCGACGGTGCCCGGCCTGTTCGCGGCGGGCGAGTGTTCCGGCGGCATGCACGGCTCCAACCGGCTCGGCGGCAACTCGCTGTCGGACCTGCTGGTATTCGGCCGCCGGGCGGGCCTCGGGGCCGCCGCGTACGTCGAGCAGCTCGCGGAGCGGCCGACGATCACCGACGCGGACATCACCGCGGCCGCGAAAATCGCGCTCGCGCCGTTCGATCCGCCGGCCGAGGGTGCGGGCGAGAACCCGTACACCCTGCACACCGACCTGCAGCAGACGATGAACGACCTGGTCGGCATCATCCGCAAGGAGCACGAGGTGCAGGAGGCGCTGACCAAGCTGGCCGACCTGCGCGCCCGGTTCAAGCAGGTCACCGTCGAGGGGCATCGCCAGTTCAACCCGGGCTGGCACCTCGCGCTGGACATGGAGAACATGCTGCTGGTCAGCGAGTGCGTCGCGAAGGCGGCGTTGCTGCGCACCGAGAGTCGCGGCGGGCACACCCGAGACGATCATCCGTCGATGGATCCCGGCTGGCGGCACAAGCTGCTGGTCTGCGCGGTGGATCCGAGCACGGCGGGGGAGACCATCCCGGATGTCACGGTGACACCCAAGGATCAGACCCCGATGCGGCCGGAACTGCTCGCCCTCTTCGACCTCGGCGAGCTCGAGAAGTACTACACCCCGGAGGAAATCGCCGGGCATCCGGCGCAGTCCGGGAAATCGACTGAGCGAGAGGCGTAGCGATGGGTTACGACGCCAAATTCCGCGTGTGGCGCGGCGACCTCGACGGCGGTGAACTGCACGATTTCACCGTCGCGGTGAACGAAGGTGAGGTGGTGCTCGACATCATCCACCGGTTGCAGGCCACCCAGGCACCCGATCTGGCGGTGCGCTGGAACTGCAAGGCGGGTAAGTGCGGTTCCTGCTCGGCCGAGGTGAACGGCCGCCCGCGCCTGCTGTGCATGACCCGGATGTCCACCTTCACCGAGGCCGACGTCATCACGGTCACCCCGATGCGCACCTTCCCGGTGATCAAGGACCTGGTCACCGACGTGTCCTTCAATTATCAGAAGGCGCGCGAGATTCCGTCGTTCACCCCGCCCGCGGATCTCAAGCCGGGCGACTACCGGATGAAGCAGATCGATGTGGAGCGCTCGCAGGAGTTCCGCAAGTGCATCGAATGTTTCCTCTGTCAGGACACCTGTCACGTGGTGCGGGACCACGAGGAGAACAAGACCTCGTTCGCCGGGCCGCGGTTCCTGATGCGGATCGCGGAGCTGGAAATGCATCCGCTGGACGTCGCCGATCGGCGCGACCTGGCGCAGGACGAGCAGGGGCTCGGCCTGTGCAATATCACCAAGTGCTGCACCGAGGTCTGCCCCGAACACATCAAGATCACCGACAATGCGCTCATCCCGATGAAGGAGCGCGTCGCGGACCAGAAATACGATCCGCTGGTCTGGTTGGGTAACAAGCTGTTTCGCCGCTGACCGGCTGATGCAGCGTTGACGAGGTGCCCTCCGGCCGTTGCCGGAGGGCACCCCCGTTTACAACATGGCCACCACCGCGACGGCGACAACGCCGACGAGCAGGCCGATGACCAGCGACGACATCAGCGATCCGGTGAGGATGAACAGGCCGATCGCCGTCACGGCAAACAGCAACGCGACGATCAGCCATTCGACCCAATCCCCAGGTCGCAATTTCTTGTACCGGGAGTGGGAACCTTTGAGCCCACGGTCCACAAAGAGTGGGCTACCCCATTGTTATAGAAGCGAAACTATTCGGGACGGTCGAACTCGCCGTCGTGTACGCCCGCGGTGAACGCGGCCCACTCCGACGGGGTGAAGACCAGGGCCGGGCCGTCGGGATTCTTGCCGTCGCGCAGGCCGATGTGGCCGTCTGCCAGCAGGGCGACCTCGACGCTGTCCTTGCCTTCGCCGTTGCCCGCCTTGCGCCAGGTCGCTCCGGAAAGATCGACATTCGCGCCATTATTGATGCTCACGACAACAACTCCTTTGTTGGAGCCAGGGTCGGCAAACGGTGCCATAACCCCGACTGCGAACGTAAATTATTGCGCCCCAATAAGTTAACTACTCATGCCGCAAACTCTTTAGCCACTTGCCGGAGCAACTGCCGGCTGGTCTGGATATCCAGCGCCGCCCGTTGCAGGCTCTCGTGTGCCCGATGGTACCGCTGCACGTCGACCGGGCGTTCGAGATACAGATCGCCGGTGAAGCCCTCCACGTACACCACCGGCGGCTCCACCGGCTGCCCCTTGCTGTCGGTGCCGAACTCCAGCACGGTGAACGGCCCGGTGGAATCGCCCAGCGGTATGCCGGCCGCGAACGGCAGGATGCGCACCGAGACGTTGTCGCTGGTGCTCAGGTCCGCGAGGTGTCGTAGCTGGGCCGCCATCACCTTCACGCCACCGACCACCCGGCGCAGCACCGACTCGTGCAACACCACGGCAACCGTCGCGGGGGAGCATTTCCGGGTGATCAACGCCTGTCGCTGCAACCGCAGCTGGACGCGGCGCTCCAGTTCTGTCTCCGAATCGTCCGGATAGCCGAGACGATGCAGAGCCCTGGCGTAGTCCGCGGTCTGCAGCAGACCGAGCACCAGTTCCGATTGGTAGGAACTCAGTTGCTGGGCCGATGCCTCCAAACCCACGTAGACATCGAAGTTTTCGGGGATCAGATCGCCGTAGGCGTGCCACCAGCTCTTGACCGCGGCCTGCTGGGCCAGGCCCTTGAGCCCGTCGGCCAGCTGCTCGTGGATGCCGTAGATCCGGCACAGTTCCTGGATGTCGATGGTGCGGATGCGATCGGCCTGCCCCTTCTCCAGCCGCTGCAAAGTGCTTGCGCCCCATTCCATCAGCCGCGAGGCCTCGGCGATGGTGAGCCCCGCCTGGGTCCGCCAATCGCGCAGATATCGGCCTAGCTGCCTGCGCGGTAGAGTAGAAGAGGCGCTCTCGGTACCGGTCGGTTTGTCGAACCCCCCGGACGCTCGCTCCGAACTCGCCGACGTTCTTGCCGAACTCGCTGACACAGCACGCTCCGTTCTGTGTTCTGCTGCTCACCGGCGATTTTGCGGGGGCAACCAGCAAGCTCGGTTCCCCGTCACTTCGCTTGGGCAGCGGGCTCTTTCGTCCACTATGGAGAATCCTCCCCTCCCGGCTGGTTTTCGTGCTGGGAATTCGCGCGAAATCTTTGGATATCCATCGCGGGCGTTGTTTCGGGCACCCGGCAATGGTGTGCTGGAAGTATGCCCGGACGGATCGAACGCCCTCCCCGGCGTCTCCGCCTCGAAACTTCCGGGTACTCAGCAAGAGTCGCCCGCAGGAACGAGGAGTCATGGCTGTACATGTCATTGCGTCGTCCTTGATGACCAGCGATCTCACCGCGCATCGCGCGCGCAGCGTCGGACACGGGAGCTGGGTGGTGTCCTACCTCCCCGGCCGCACCCTGACCTGCGCGCAAGCCGTTGCCGCACTGCGGGTTGCCGAGGTGGTGCCGTCGCTGCTCGATCTGGTCGGCGAGCTCGCCGACGAGGTCGGGCTGACCGCGCTGGAGGCGGTCGGGATGGCGGTACGGCAATCCGCCTGGCCGGAGGAACCGACGCCGACCCGACATCGATGGTCCGTCGGCCCGCAGCCGGCGGGGGTCGCCTGATGCAGCTCACGAACCTGAACATGCACGTGGCCGCGATGCTGGCCTGCGGCGCCGATCCCGGCGTGCTGAATGTCGAACAAGCCCATGCGGCAATGCAATTGCACCTCGACTGCACCGTGGACCGATGCCGGGTGCGGCGGCGGGCGCGGGCCACGCTGGTGGAGGCGGGCAAGTGCGTGCTCGACGAGCGCGCGTTGCCGTCCTGAGGAATCGGTCCGACTGACTGAGCCGAGCTGATCCGCTACCGTTCTCTGCGCGAGCGGTATGGGAGAGGCGAGTCTGGTGTTGGTGCGGGTGTTGCGGCGGTCGGTGGCGGTAATCGCGGTGTCGGTGCTCGCCGCCGTGCCGGTCTACAGCAATGCCGCGCCGGGAGACGATGCGCGACCCGCCGGCCTGGACCGGTTCTACGGCCAGCAGCTGCACTGGCAGTCCTGCGAGATCGCGAACCTGGACAAGGCCGGCGGCGCGTGCGCCGATGTGCAGGTCCCGCTCGACTACGGGCGGCTGGACGGGCGGACGATGACCGTGCGGATCTCGCGGGTCGCGGCCACCGATCCGGCTCGGCGCCAAGGGATTCTGCTGGCCAATCCGGGTGGGCCCGGCGGCGAGGGACTGGACAGCGTCGATCTGCTCGGTGATGTGCTGACGCCGGATGTGCTGGCCACGCACGACCTGATCGGGATGGATCCGCGCGGGGTCGGGGAGTCGGGGCGCAGTCCGCGCTGCGGGTGGCCGGTCGGCGAGATGATCCGTTCGGCGGGGCTGGATCCGCTCGGCTTCGCGCACGACACGGTGCAGTCGGTGGGCATGGCCGCGGGTTGCCTGGTGCACGACCCGGAGATGATGCGGCAGTTCACCACTCGCAATACCGCCAGGGACATGGACGTCGTGCGCGCGGTGCTGGGCGAGCAGCGGATCGATTACTTCGGGCTGTCCTACGGCACCTACCTCGGTGCGGTGTTCACCCAGATGTTCCCGGAGCGCAGCGGGCGGATCGTGCTGGACAGCGCGATCGATCCGGATCGGTATTGGGAAGGGCTGGTTCAGGATTGGGGACCGGCCGACGAGCGTGCCCTGGACGACTGGGCTACGTGGGCCGCGGCGAAGGACGACACGTACCACTTCGGCGCGACGCCGCAGCTGGTGCGCGGCACGGTGGAGAAGCTGCTGCATACCGTGGCGCGGCAGCCGGTCGTCATGGACGGCTTCGCCATCGACGATCACTGGCTGCCGTTCATCCTGCACGGGATGCTGATGAACTTCCGGTTGAACGAGAAGCTGGCCGACACGGTGCGCGAGATCGCCGATGCGGCAGGCGGACCGGCGTCGTCGGCGCGGACGCCTTGGCTCAGCGCGACGATCACGGCGTTGCGCGATGGCGAGGATTCGACGTTGGCGCAGATCGCCTGCGGAGACGTCGGTGTGCCCCGGGATCCGGGTTGGTACTGGCGCAACATCGAGGAGAGCCGGGGCAGCCAGCCGGTGTTCGGGGCGATGGCGGGCAATATCCAGCCGTGCGCGTTCTGGGCGGGGCCGGTGGAGCCGGCGACCGTGGTGCGGAATGCGGTGCCCGCGCTCATTCTGAATTCGAGCGGTGATCCGCGGACGCCGCTGGAACATGCGGTTCGGCTGCATGCGGATATGACCGGGTCGCGGCTGGTCACGTTGCAGGATGTGCGTATTCACATGACATTTCGGCCGGGGCTCAGTGCTTGTGTGAATGACGCGATCAATACGTACTTCGGTTCGGGCGCGCTGCCTGCGGAGGATACGACCTGCTACGCGGATAAGCCGAGCACGTAAGCAATATTTCGCGGCGAATCAATGGTCAGCGCCGAACAGTTAGTTCGTCGGGTTTGGCGTAGGGGGCGTCGTCGACCCAAGGCCGGCCCTCGGCGAATCGGGTCGACCGAAAAGCGGTGAGATCGACCAGCTTCGGTGCTCCCTCGGTGATCCATTCGGCCAGGCAGATGCCGATCGCGGGGGCGGTTTTGAAGGAGGTGCCGCTGTCGCCGGTCATCACCCAGAGGCCGGGGACGGCGGGTATCTGATCGATGATGGGGTGGCCGTCCGCGCTGTACATGTAGGTGCCCGCCCAGCCGCCGCGCATGGTGGCCGCGGCGAAACCCGGGAAGCGCTGCGCCATAGCCGATCTGGCGCGGGCGACAGCAGCCGAGTCGATGGTTTCGTCGGCGTCGTCCGGGGTGGTCGGGCGGGCCGCCACGCCGAGGCCGACCAGGGTTCCGGCGCTGCCCTCGGGCCGGAACCAGGAACCGCGGGTCGAATCGATGACGACGCGATGCTTGCGGCCGAGGTCGACGGTGGGCGGCCAGCGGAAGATCACCACCTGGGTGCGCGTCGGGGTCAGGCCGAAGTCGAGGCCGAGCGGGCGCAGGAGCTGGTCGGAGCGTGCGCCGGCGGCGAGCACGACTGTGCCCGTGGAGATGTGGCCTGCTTCGGTGTTCACGCCCGCGACGTGGTCGCCGCGGGTCACGATCTCGGTCGCGGGTGTCTCGGTCAGGATGCGTACGCCGAGCGCCGTTGCGGCCGTTGCCAATCCATAGAGCGCGCCATTCGGATCGGCGGTGCCCGAACCCGGTTCGAATGCGGCGACGGTCAGATCGTCGGTGCGGATCAGCGGTTCGATCGTGCGCGCCTCGTCGGCGGTGACGACGCTTGTTTCGATGCCGATCGCCTGTAGCGCAGCGACATTCGTGCGCAGGGCTGCCTCGTCACGTGGTGCGACGAGGCGCAGGAAACCGACCGGATCGAAGCCGGGCGAGCCCGCACCGACCTCGTCGTCCCATTCGCGGAAGATGCGCAGACTTTCCAGAGCGAGCCGGGCCTCGGGCACATTCGTGTAGTGGCAGCGAATGAGGGCACCCGATTTTCCGGTCGCCCCCGCGCCGAGCTGTTGCCGCTCGACCACGACGACGTCGCGGATGCCCCGTTTCGCCAATTGCAGGGCCGCCGATATCCCGACGATACCGCCGCCGATAATCACGACCTCGGCCGTTTTCGGCTGCTGGACCGCCATTACCGCCCTTTCGCTCATCGCCCGTTATCGTCGATCGCAAAAGAACATACGCGTAGCCGGTCAGCTTATGCCGTACCCCAATGTCCAGCTATTCGGTGTGTCGGGATCTGCCGCGAACTAAACGTCGCACCGCCAGTTGTAGGCGGTCGAGCCGCCGCGGGCGTGCAGGCCATACGCGTACTGGCACCAGGATTCGATATTCACCCCTGGGCGGCCCCGTTCCGGATGGCTCGGCAGCCAGCACCGCCAGCCGAAACCACCCTGATTCGGATAGTCGAGATTGGCGCGCCAACCGATGTTTCCTTGGTTGTATTGGCAGGCCAGGCTGAGTTGCCCTTGATCCATGGTCACCGCGGCCTCAGCAGTCGGGGCCATGGCGAGGCTGACGCCAATCGACGCAACACCCGCCATCAGAGCGACCGCTAACCTTTGTCGCATTTTTATTTCCTAACTCAAATGAACTGCGGCAGAATTACTTACCCTTTGAGAATAGGTAGCGCAATGCGGAATCGGGATCCCCCGAACGACAGACAAAGTGTGCGGTGTCGGAGCTGTTTCGATCAGGCGGCTGCGGTGACCGGTTCGTCGGCGAACTGGGTGCGGTACAGCTCGGCGTAGCGGCCTTCTTCGGCCAGTAGTTGAGTGTGTGTGCCGCGCTCGATGATTCGGCCGTCCTCCATGACCAGGATCTGGTCGGCAGCTCGGATGGTGGACAGGCGGTGCGCGATCACCAGGGCGGTGCGACCTTCCAGGGCCTCCGAAAGTGCTTCCTGGACCGCGGCTTCCGAGGTCGAGTCGAGTGAGGCGGTGGCCTCGTCGAGGATGACCACGCGCGGCTGCTTGAGCAGCAGGCGGGCGATGGTGAGGCGCTGGCGTTCGCCGCCGGAGAGGCGGTAGCCGCGTTCGCCGACCACGGTGTCCAGGCCGTCCGACAGAGATTCGACCAGGTCACGTAGCCGGGCCCGCTGCAACGCGTCCCACATATCCGCTTCTTGCGCCTCCGGGCGGGCGAGCAGCAGGTTCGCCCGGATGGTGTCGTGGAACAGATGCCCGTCCTGGGTGACCAGGCCGACGGTGTCCCGGATCGACTGGCTGGTCAGGTCGCGCACGTCGGTGCCGTTCAGCCGCACCGTGCCGCCGTCCACGTCGTACAGCCGGGAAACCAGCTGGGCGACAGTGGATTTACCGGCGCCAGACGAACCGACCAGCGCGATGAGCTGGCCGGGCTCGGCGCGCAGCGACACGTCGTGCAGCACGTCGACGCCGCCGCGGGTGTCCAGGGTCGCGACGTCCTCCAGCGAGGCCAGCGACACCTTGTCCGCGGACGGGTAGCCGAAGGTCACGCCGTCCAGTTCGACCGCGACCGGTCCGTCCGGCACGGCCACCGCGTCGGGCGCGTCCTCGATCAGCGGCTTGACGTCGAGCACCTCGAAGACCCGCTCGAAGCTCACCAGCGCGGCCATGATCTCCATCCGGGCGCTGGCCAGCGCGGTCAGCGGGGTGTAGAGCCTGGTCAGCAGCAACGACAGGGCCACGACGGCACCGGCGTCCAGCTGTCCGCGCAGCGCGTACCAGCCGCCGAGGCCGTAGACCAGGGCGACCGCCAGCGCCGACACCAGGGTGAGCGAGGTGACGAAGATGGTCTGCAACATCGAGGTGCGGACGCCGATGTCGCGGACACGGCGGGCGCGCAGTTCGAATTCGCTGGATTCCTGCTGCGGGCGGCCGAACAATTTCACCAGCGTCGCGCCGGGTGCGGAGAACCGCTCGGTCATCTGGGTGCTCATGGCGGCGTTCAGCTTGGCCGCCTCGCGCTGCATGTCGGCCAGCCGGTTGCCCATCCGCCGGGCGGGCAGCACGAACACCGGCAGCAGGACCAGCGCGATCAGGGTGATCTGCCAGGAGATGCTGAGCATCACGCCGAGCGTGAGCGCGAGGGTGACCAGGTTGGCGACCACGCCGGAGAGGGTGTCGCTGAACGCGCGCTGCGCGCCGATCACGTCGTTGTTCAACCGGCTGACCAGCGCGCCGGTCCGGGTGCGGGTGAAGAAGGCGATCGGCATCTTCTGCACGTGGTCGAAGACCGCGGTGCGCAGATCCAGGATCAGGCCCTCACCGATGCGCGCGGACAGCCAACGGATGACCAGCCCGAAGGCGGCATCGAAGATCGCGAGCACCGCGATGATCAGGGCCAGATTCACCACGACCCGCGGCGCGGCCCCGTCGACGATGTTGTTGACCACCCGGCCGGCCAGCACCGGCGTGGCGACGGCCAGCAGCGCCGACAGGACGCTGAACAGGAGGAACACGCCGATCCGGCGCCGGTGTGGCGCGGCGAATCGGAGGATGCGCCGCGCGGTGGCCAGGCTGAACTGCCGCTGCTCCTGTGGCGCGTTGGCCCGCCGGTACATCTGGCTCCAAGCCACCGATTCGATACTCACGACTGCGCCTCGCTGACGCTCGGCTCCGTCGCGCGCATCAGCACGCTGTGTCTTTGGTTCGCTCGCTGGCGCTCGCTCACGTTGTTCTCCCTCTCGCTCCCCACCCATCAAAGCCCTCGGCACCGACATTAAGACCTCAACAAAGGTTGAGAGCAAGTCCATCCACCGCATCCGGATTCCGCGCACAGCGAAACCTCCGCGCCCGCGCCTAGGCTGGCCGGGTGACCAAGGACCGGGTGGTGGAGGCGCTGGGCGGCAGGCTCGACGGCGTGGTCGACGCGTCCGAGCGACGGCGGGCGGAGTATTCGTCGGACGCCTCCAATTATCGGGTGTTGCCGCGCGCGGTGGTATTCCCGCATTCGGACGAGGATGTGGCCGTCACGCTGGAGGTCGCCGGGGACAACGGACTCTCGGTGACCGCGCGCGGCGGCGGGACCTCGGTGGCGGGGAATGCGATCGGGCCGGGGCTGGTGCTGGATTTCAGCAGGCATATGCACCGGATCCTGGAAATAGATCCGCACGCACGGGTCGCGCGGGTGCAGCCAGGAGTTGTGCTGTCGGAATTGCAACGGGCGGCCCGGCCGCACGGGCTGCGGTTCGGGCCGGATCCGTCCACGCAGAACCGGTGCACGCTGGGCGGGATGATCGGCAACAATGCCTGCGGGCCACGTGCGGTGGCCTGGGGGCGCACCTCGGATACGGTGCGGGAACTGCGGATTCTCGACGGAACGGGCGTCGAGCGGACGCTGGCCAACGATCTGTCGGTGCTGCCCGGGCTCGCCGAGTTCACCGCGGCGAATCTCGCGGTGCTGCGCACGGACTTGGGGCGCTTCGAGCGCCAGGCGTCGGGTTACGGGCTCGAACATCTCCTGCCCGAACGTGGTTCGGCGGTGGCCAAGGCGTTCGTCGGATCCGAGGGGACCTGCGGGTTGCTGCTCGACGCGACGGTCGAGCTGGTCGCGCTGCCGAAGGCCGCGGTGTTGACGGTGCTCGGTTATCCCGATATCGCCACCGCCGCGGACAACGTCGCCGCGGTGATGGCATGCAAGCCGACCGCGGTCGAGGGGATCGATGCGCGACTGGTCGATGCAGTCCGCGCCCATCGCGGCACCGTTCCGGAACTGCCGCGCGGAGGCGGCTGGTTGTTCGTGGAAACGTCAGGTGACACACCCGCGGAGGCCTTGGCGGTCGCCGAGCAGTTGCGCCGGTCCGTCGATGCGCTCGACTCCCGAATCGTCACCGATCCCGCTGTCGCGGCGGCACTCTGGCATATCCGCGCGGACGGTGCCGGCCTGGCCGGTCGCACCCCGGACGGACAGCCGGCCTGGCCGGGGTGGGAGGACGCGGCGGTACCGCCGCAACGACTCGGCGCCTACCTGCGTGATTTCGCCGATCTGACCGCTGAGCACGGTGTGGACGGCCTGCTGTACGGCCATATCGGCGACGGCTGCATCCATGTGCGGCTCGATCTCCCGATCGCCGATGCGCCGCAACGGTTCCGGCGTTTCCTGTTCGACGCCGCCGAACTGGTTGTCCGGCACGGTGGTTCGCTGTCCGGCGAGCACGGCGACGGACGAGCGCGCTCGGAGTTGCTCTCGCTCATGTACTCCCGTCAGGTGCTCGACGTATTCGCCGGATACAAGGCGCTTTTCGATCCCGCCGACGTACTCAACCCGGGAGTGCTCGTCGCACCGCGACCGATCGACGCCGACCTGCGGCTGGCCGGGCTGCCGCTGATCCCCGCCTCGGGCGGCTTCGCGTTTCCGCACGACCACGGCGATTTGAGCACCGCGGTGCATCGCTGCGTCGGCGTCGGCAAGTGCCGCGCCGATACCCGTGCCGCCGGTGGGTTCATGTGCCCGTCCTACCTGGCCACCAAGGACGAGAAGGACAGCACCCGCGGCCGGGCCAGGGTGTTGCAGGAGGTGGTGCGCGGCGCGCTGCCGTGGTCGTCCGACGCGGTCGCCGAGTCGCTGGATCTGTGCTTGTCCTGCAAGGCATGTCGGTCCGACTGCCCGGCCGGCGTCGATGTGGCGACGTACAAGGCCGAGGCCCTCTATCGCCGGTATCGGCATCGTCCGCGACCGATCGACCACTACTCGCTCGGCTGGCTGCCGCGCTGGCTGGCGCTGGCGACGCGCATGCCGCGTGTCGCCAACCGATTGGCGGGCAGCGCGGTACTGCGCCGAATCGGGTTGCGCGCGGCGGGCATTGATCCGCGCCGTGCAGTTCCCCGACTGGCGGATCGCAGCTTCCGCCGGATGTGGCGTGACTTCGGCGGAGTCGTCCCGCTCGCCGGGCCGAGCCTCGATGCAGCCGATACCTCAACGACTGCAACGGAAGCCGGTACCGGCCAACCAGATGTGATGCTGTGGGTGGATACCTTCACCGACGCCTTCGATCCCGAGATCGCCCTGGCTGCGGCGCAATTGGTGCAGTCGCTGGGCTACCGGGTGCGCATTCCCGCCCGGCGCGTGTGCTGCGGACTCACCTGGATCAGCACCGGTCAGCTGGACGGCGCCCGTGCGCGCCTGCGCGCCACGCTGGACGCACTGGATGAGCACGTGCGCGGCGGCGGCATCGTGATCGGGCTGGAACCGTCCTGCACCGCGGTGTTGCGCTCGGACCTGCCCGAATTGCTACCGGAGGACCCGCGCGCGGCGGCGACCGCCCGGGCCGTGCGCACGCTCGCCGAGTTCCTGGCGGAACAACCGAACTGGCAGCCGCCACAATCGCCGGGTCGGACAGTTGTGGTGCAACCGCATTGTCACCAGCACGCGATTATGGGATTCGACACTGATCGCCAATTGTTAGCCACAATGGGAATCAATGTGACTGAAATCACCGGGTGCTGCGGCCTCGCGGGAAACTTCGGAATGCAGCGTGACCATTACGACATTTCGGTCGCGGTGGCCGAGAACGGCCTGCTACCCGCGCTGCGTACCGCCGGCCAAGAAACGATCTTGCTCGCGGACGGCTTCTCCTGCCGGACCCAGGCGGCCCAACTGAGCGGACGGCAGAGCCGCCATCTGGCCCAATTCCTGTTGGAGCAGTGAGACTTTCGCGCGCTCGCCGGACCACGGTCGCGGCGAGTGCGCGCTACCGGTCAGCTGCCGAACGGCAGGGTGCCGGGCGGAATCTGATAACCCGAACTGCCTGCGGAAACACCGCCCCATGCAGCGAGCAACCAGTTGAGCAAGTTGGTGATCATTCGATACCTCCATGTGGCGACTGCCAGCTGTTTGCCGATCGGAACGAATATCGCCACATCCATTCTTCGCGTTACAAAATACCGGGGACCTGCAGTCATGCATATCCGGTATCGAATAGCGCCGAATTGCGTTGTGCGCGAGTAGTTTCTCGATCGGGCGTGGCCTGACGCACATTCCTGGGGGCGGCATCGGGCAGAATGGACCGATGCGTAACGCGATGGTCGAACCGGTAGGAGACCCCACCGGTCTGGCCAGGACCGTGACGTCCGACCGCCCGATCGACCTGGCCGCCACCATCGCCCCGCTGCGCCGCGGCGCCGGTGATCCGTGCCACCACACGACCCGCGACGGCGCGCACTGGCACGCCTCCCGGATGACCTCGGGCCCGGTCACCTATCGACTGACCCAGTCCGGACCCGCCGCGGTGCAGGGCCAGGCCTGGGGTCCGGGCGCCGAGGAATTCCTCGACGGACTCGACCACATGCTGTGCCTGGACGAGGACGTGCACGGCTTCGTCCCGGACCACCCGAAGCTCATCGAGGCACATCGCCGCTTTCCCGGATTGCGCATGCTGCGCACCGGCCTGGTCTTCGAGGCGCTGGTGCCGGCCATCATGGAGCAGAAGGTGCACAACATCTCGGCTCGCGATTCCTGGCGAAAGCTGGTGCGGCAGTTCGGCGATCCCGCACCGGGGCCCGCGCCGGAGAGCCTGCGGCTGCCGCCCGAGGCCGATACCTGGCGGCGGGTGCCGTCCTGGGCCTTCCACCGGGCCAATGTCACCCCGCAGCGCGCGCAGACGATCGTGCGGGCGGCCAGGGTGGCGAGCTCACTGGAACGCGCGGCGGGCGTCGACCCCGCCGAGGCCGCCCGCAGGCTCCGATCGATCCCGGGGATCAGCGTGTGGACCGCCGCCGAGACGGCGCAGCGCGCGTTCGGCGACGCGGACGCGCTGTCGGTCGGCGACTACAACCTCGCGCCGATGATCGGCTGGACCCTGCTCGGCCACGCGATCGACGACGACACGATGGTCGAATACCTGGAACCCCTTCGGCCGCACCGCTATCGGGCGGTGCGACTGCTGGAGGTCAGCGGGCAGGCGTTCAAGCCGAAGTTCGGCCCGCGCACCCCGATCACCGACCACACCTGGCACTGACGCCTCAGCCCAGGCGAGCGCCGAGCCCGTCCAGCACCCGGTCCAGGCCGTAGCGGAACTTGCGGTCGCGCCGCTCGACCGGGTCGGTATCCCAGTCGTCCTGCTGAAATCGCGGGTAGTCCTTGGCGGCTTCCTCAGCGGCGGGCCGCAACGCGGCGACGAACTCCCGCTCGGTCTGCCCGGAACGGCCGAGTAGGGCCAGCCAGGCGGCCTCGCTGATGCCCATCCCGACCACGTAGCTCATGACGACGCTGATCGCGTCGCTCGTCTCCGCCGCCGGAAAACCGCCGGACTCGAACAGCCCGACCAGGCCGTCGTTCATCCGCATGACGTTCGGGCCCAGGTAGGACATGCCCACCTGGCCGAGCGTCGAGGCCATCCACGGGTGCCGCAGGATCATCGCGCGCAGGCTTTCCGCGCACTCCTCGGTGGCTGTGCGCCAGGCCGCCGGGTCGGCGATCTCGGGCACCCGGATCTCGCCGTAGACCTCGTCGACGACCAGCTCGATGAGCTCGTCGCGGTTGGCCACGTGCCGGTAGAGCGATGTGGCGCCGGCATTGAGCCGGGCGCCGAGTTGGCGCATGGTCAGCGCCTCCATACCCTCCGCGTCCAGCAGGGCGACCGCCTCGGCGACGATCTGCTCCCTGGTCAGCGCGGGCTGCTCCCGGCCTTTGCGCGGACGCGTCCACACCGATCCGACCTGCTGCTTTTCGACGGCCACATCGACTCCCTTCGGTTGCCGACCACAGTAGCGCACGATGTACGCACTTGCGAACACGAGAGAATCATGCGTACATTGTTCGCAACAACAGAACGTCGTACGCAGCACCGTGAGAAGAGAGTTACCGATGGACGCGATGGACACCCGCAACCCGAAGCGCTGGTGGATTCTGATCGTGCTGTGCCTCAGCACGCTGGTCCTGGTCATCGACAATTTCGTGCTGGCCGTCGCGGTACCGGTGCTGGCCGCGGATCTGCACGCGAGCGCCCAGGACATCCAGTGGATCCTGGACTCCTACATCCTGGTTTTCGCGGGCCTGCTGCTCACCTCGGGCAGCCTGGCCGACCGGTTCGGCAGACGCCGGGTGATGCTCATCGGCCTCGTCCTGTTCGGCGTCGCCTCACTCGGGGCCACCCTGGCGTCGAGCCCGGTCGAGCTGATCGTCGCCCGCACGGTGATGGGCATCGGCGGCGCGCTGGTGCTGCCGAGCACGCTGTCGATCCTGATCACCGTGTTCGACGCCGAGGAGCGGCGCAAGGCGATGAGCTTCTGGAGCGCCGCCTCGGTGCTCGGCCTGGTCGGCGGTCCGGTGCTCGGCGGCGTGCTGATCGCGCACTTCTGGTGGGGCGCCGCGTTTTTGATCAATATCCCGGTCGCGGCGGTCGCGATCATCGCGGCGCTGGTGTTGATGCCGGAATCGAAGGGGCCGTGGACCGAGCCGGACGTGCCGGGCGCGGTGCTGTCCATGGTCGGGATGACCGCGCTGGTGTGGACCATCATCGAATTCCCCAAGGGCGGTTTCGATCACGCGTCCACGGTGAGCACGCTGGTCGTCGCCGTGGCCGCTCTGGTGGCATTCCTGGTGTGGGAGAAGCGCGTCGAGCATCCGATGGTGCCGCTGGAGCTGTTCCGCAACCGTGACTTCGCCGGGGGCAGCCTGTCGCTGACGCTGGTCCAGGTGGCCAATGGTGGTCTGCTGCTGGTGCTTACCCAGTATCTGCAATTCGTGCTGGGTTACTCGCCGACCGAGGCGGGGCTGGCGTTCATTCCGATGATGGCCGCGTCCATCGTGTTCAACGGGCTCGGGGCGGGTCTGGGCAGCAAGGTCGGCAACCGCACGCTGGCGATGACCGGCATGCTGGTCTCGACCGTCGGGCTCGGGCTGCTGGCCGGTCTGTCCGCGGACAGCGGATTCGGGGTGCTGGCCGGCGCGCTGGTGGTGCTCGGCGCCGGGGCCGGGCTCGCGCAGCCGGCCGCCATCGCCGCGCTGATGGGGGCGGTGCCGCCGGAGCGGGCGGGCGTCGGGTCCGCGCTGAACGACACCATTCAGCAGGCGGGCGCCGCGCTCGGCATCGCGGTGCTCGGCAGCATCCTGTCCAGCACCTTCACCAGCGGCATGCCGGACTCGGCGCCGGAGGCGGCGCGGCATTCGATCGGCGACGCGCTGGCACTGGCGGCGCAGACCGGCGACAACGCGCTGCTCGATACCGCGCGGGACGCGTTCACCAACGCCATGTCGGTCAGCTTCCTCGCCGGTGGCGCCGGAATCCTGGCCGGTGCGATCGTCGCCCTGTTCGTCATGCGCAACACCAAGACCACGCCGGCGGACGCAGGCGCAGAGGCGGCACTGGTCAAGTAGGACAACCGAATACCGAAAGACCTGCCCGATCGCTGATCGAGCCGGTCTTTTCGGTGTGTGGAACTAGTTCCGCCCGTTCAGAATTCGCCGAGGACGTTGAAGACGGTGCGCCCGGTGTGCGTGCCACCCTGGATGGAATGCAGCACCTTCTCCGCATCGGTGATCGAGGCGAACTGGGTGAGCGCCGAAAGGTGTTGCGGGCGCAGCTCGTTGGCCAGCCGGGTCCACAGTTCGCGGCGCTTCTCGATCGGCACGAACACCGAATCGATGCCGAGCAGGTCGACGCCGCGCAGGATGAACGGCAACACGGTGGTCGGCAGGCCGGAACCGCCGGTCAGGCCGCTGACCGCGACCGCGCCGCCGTATCCGATGGCACTGAGGATGTAGGCGAGCGACTTGCCGCCGACGCTGTCGATCGCGGCGGCCCAGCGGGCCTTGTTCAACGGCCGCGGCTTGGCGTCGGGGTCCTCGGGCAGCCGGCCGATGATCTCGTTGGCGCCGAGCTCGCCGAGCAGATCGCTCGCGTCGGTCTTGCCGGTGGAGGCGACGATCTCGAAGCCGAGGCCGGACAGGATGTCGATGCTCACGCTGCCGACGCCGCCGGTCGCGCCGGTGACCAGCACCGCGCCCGAATCCGGGGTGATGCCGCGATCGAGCAGCGACTGCACGCTCAGGCCCGCGGTGAAGCCCGCCGTGCCGAGCGCGGCGGCGTCCCTGGGGCTCAGGCCGTCCAGCTTCACCACCCAGTCGGCGGGCACCCTGGCGTACTCGGCGAACCCGCCGTTGTGTGCGACGCCGATGTCGTAGCCGTGCGCGACCACCAGGTCGCCGGGGGTGAAGTCGTCGTCCGCGGAGGAGACCACCTCGCCGGTGATGTCGATGCCGGGCACGATCGGATACTTGCGCACCACCCCGCCGCCGGGGGTGATCGCCAGCCCGTCCTTGTAGTTCGCGCTGGAGAAGTGCACCTTGATGGTCACCTCGCCAGGCCCGAGGAAATCGTCCCCGACCTCCTGCTTGGTCAGAACGATCCCGCTGTCCGATTCGTGCGCCACCATCGCCCAGAACTCCATGCGACGAGCATACGAGCGTCTGTCCCAGACCGCGCAGCTCGCGGGGCCGGTCTACTCCGGGACCAGTTCGAGGCGGACGCCGAGCAGGCGGATGGGACGGTCGAGGGTGAAGCGGTCGACGATGCGCAGCGCGGCCTCGGTGATCTCGGCGGGGTCGATGGTCGGAGTCGGCAGTTTTTCCTGTTTGCTGCGGGTGTAGAAGGTGTTGGTCCGGACGGTTACCGAAACCCGGGTGCCGACCCGGCCCGCCTCGGCCATTTCCTCGGTGACCTCGGTGGCCAGGCGGGCCACCTGGGCGCGGATCTCGGCGGGGTCGGTGAGGTCGTGCGGGAAGGTCTCGGATTTGCTGCGGCCCAGTGGAACTCGCGGTTCGGTGGTGACGTCGGTGTCGCCTTTACCGTGGCCGAGGACCCAGAGATACGGCCCGGTGTTCGGGCCGAATTCGGCGGCGAGCCGCTGCCGGTCCGCGGCCATCAGGTCGGCGACGGTGCTGATGCCGAGGTCGGCGAGGCGGGTGGCGATCCGACTGCCGATGCCCCACAACGCGTTTGTCGGACGGTGCGCCATCACCTCGGTCCAGTTCGCGGCGGTGAGGCGGAAGACGCCGGTGGCCGCGCCCGCGTCGTCGGCCGGTCCGGCATCGGACTTGCCGGTCGATTTGGCGATGCCGGTGGCGAGTTTGGCGGTGAGCTTGTTGTCGCCGATGCCGATCGAACAGGACAGCTCCAATTGCGCTATCGCGGAGCGGATTTCACCGGCGAGCGCCTCCGGGTCGTCGGTGTCGGTGGCGAGGAACGCCTCGTCCCAGCCCCACACCTCGACCCGGCCGGGGAAGGTGCGCAGCAGCGACATGACCTCGTCCGAGGCCTCCTCGTAACTGACCATGTCCAAGGGCAGGAACACGCCTTCGGGGCATTTGCGCTGCGCGCTGCGCAGCGCCATCCCGGCCCGGACGCCGAACGCGCGCGCCGGATAGGACGCGCAGGTGACCACCTTGCGCGGTTCGGCCGGGTCGCCGTTGCCGCCGACGATGACCGGCAGGCCGCGCAGCTCCGGGTGGCGGCGGAACTCCACCGCCGCCTGGAACTGATCGAGATCGACGTGCAACAGCCATCTGGCCATATCACCGTCTTACCGCACCGGGGTGACAGGAAGCGGGAACTCCGCCCCGATCGGCCCACGACGGCGGCGTCGAGCGGCTGGCGGTCGTACGATTTCACTGAGACGAGCAAGGGGGAGCAGAGCGATGACCGATGCGCAGGACAGGCCCGCCGCGTTGCCCGCGATCCGGGTCGGGGACACCGAGCGGCAGGTCGTCGTGCGCCGGCTGCACATCGCGGTGACCGAGGGGCGGCTCGATCTGCTGGAACTGGATCGGCGGCTGATCCTGGCCTACTCGGCCCAGACCAGCGCGGAACTGGTGGCGGTCACCGCGGACCTGCCGGTGCCGAACGAGCCGATCGAGCTGCGGACCGGGAGCGGGTCGCGGGAGAAGCGCGGCCAGTGGCCCGTTCCCGCCGAGCTCACCGCCGAGTGTGGTTCCGGCAGTATCACTTTCGACTTCACCGAGGCGCTCTGCCCGCACGGGGAGGTCGCGCTGCATGCCACCGTCGGCTCGGGCAGCATCCGGCTGATCGTGCCGCGCGGGTGGCGGGTCGATGTGGATCGGGTGAAGACCAAGAGCGGCAGCGTGTACAACCGCGCGACCGAGGCGTCGCATCCCGGCGCGCCGGTGCTGCGGGTGGACGGGCAGGTGCGTTCCGGATCCATCAGCGTGCGGTATCCGCGGCTGCCGCGGCGGTCGTTCCTGGCCTGGTTGTTGCGCCGGCCGCGTCCGGCCTGACCTGTTCGAGTAGGGCCCCGTCCCTTGCGCTGTCCGCAAAACAGAACTAAATTCTGGTTGTGAAGATTCGAGATCGGTTGCTGCTGGCGGCCGAGCGGCAATTCGCGGAGCGGGGCGCGCTGGACGCGACGCTGGCCCAGATCCGCGAGGCCGCCGGGGCCAGCGTCGGCGCTCTCTATCACCACTTTCCGGACAAGGCGGAGCTATACCGGCAGGTGTGGGCGAACGCGCTGGCCGACTACCAGCAGCACTTCTGGTCCGCGGTCGGCGACAGTTCCGATGCGCGCGAAGGGATCACGGCGGGGGTGCGCGAACACCTGCGCTGGGTCGCCGAAAACCAGTACCGGGCACAGGTTCTGCTGTCCGCGCGGCCGCCGGGGGTGCGGGAGAGCGACAGCAATCGCGAGTTCCTGCGCAACGTCGCCCGCTGGTGGCGCACGCACGCCGGATACGGCGCGGTGCGCGATCTTTCGCTCGATCTGGTCTACGCGCTGTGGCTCGGCCCGGCACAGGAATACTCGCGGCATTGGCTGAGCGGCAACCTGCTCGCCGCGCCGACCGACATCGCGGACGAACTCGCCGACGCGGCGTGGCTGACCCTGGGGACAAGCTGATGATCATCGATATCGACCTCGCCAAGCAGGTCCTGGCCGCCCAACCCTTCGCCGGGCTGGTCGGCACCGAGATCGCCGAATTCGGCGACGGCACAGTCACACTGGTGATTCCGATCCGTCCCGAACTGGGTCAGCAGTTCGGCTTCGTGCACGGCGGCGTGCTGTCCTACGCGGCCGACAACGCGCTCACCTTCGCCGCGGGCACCGCGCTCGGCGCGAACGTGCTGACCGGTGGCTTCACCATCACTTACCTGCGCCCCGCCAAGGGAATTCGGCTGCGGGCGGTGGCTACCGTCACCGGCGCCACCCGTCGTCAGGCCGTGGTGCACTGCGAGATCTATACCGAGGATGCCGACGGTGAGACAGTGCTCTGCGCGGTGGCGCAGGGGACGGCGCGCAGCGTCGAGCGGGAGCTGGCCGATCGCGCGTGATCGCTTGTCCGCGTTGGCGTCCCGGGCCGGGCACGGCGGGGTGGTCCGGCCCGGGTTCGCCTACCAGGCGCCGGCCGTTGCCTCGTCGAGCAGGTTCGCGCCGTTGGACGAGGCGCCGACGAGGCGGCGTAGCGCAGCGGTGAGCGCGCTCGGGTAGAGGTCCTCGTCGGAGCGGCCCGCGACGATTCCGTCCGGGCGGACCAGCAGAGCGCCGCCCTCGGGCAGGCCGGTGCGCGTTGCCCATTCGGCCATCGGCAGGGCATGTACGACGATGTCGATCCCGGTTTCCCACTGCGCTTCGGCGACCGCGTCCCGCCATGCGGCCGAGGTGCCTGTGACCAGCAAGGCGAAGCCTGGACCGTTCAGGTCGAGGGACGAGATCTGTTGGGACTGATCGATCCACACGTGCGGGACCCGGGTACCGACCTGGCCGGTCAGCTGGTCGACATGCGCGGTGCCCGTGCGGTCGCCGAGGATTGCGGTGGAGGTGTACCGGTAACGGGTCATGACCACGTCGTTGGCCAGTTGCCGAGCGAGATCTGCTGCGTTGTCCGGGGTTTCGACGCCGTAGCGGGTGTCGAAATCGGTGCCGAGCCGGGCCTGTTCGGCGGCGACGATCGCACGCGGTCGCCGCTCGGGCTGGTAGCTGTCCAGCAGCGCCGGTCCGGCCGTGCCGGACAGCACCGCGGCCAGTTTCCAGATCAGGTTGTGCGCGTCGGCGATTCCGGTGTTGGCGCCGTATCCACCCCACGGCGCGTGGCGGTGCGCCGCGTCGCCGACCAGGAAGATCCGCCCGCGGCGGTATTCGTCGGCGACGAAAACGCCGGTGTCCCAAGCGGACTTCGCCAGCACCTCGACCTCGATGCCGGGCACGCCGATCGCGGCGCGGACCAGCTCGACGCAGCGTTGCGCGGAGTAGTCGGCGAGAGTCTCTCGCGCGGGGTCGTATTCGAAGTGGAACGACCACTCGTCGGTGTTGTTCTTCGTCAGCACCAGGCCGCGTACCTCGTCGTTGACGATCTCGCACTGACTGAAGGTGCGGCCGTCGAGCACCTCGGTGAGGTCGGTCCGCACGAAGACATTGAGGTAGTGGTGGGTCGGCGGCAGCTCCCAGCCGGTGATCCCGAGCTCTCGCCGGATCGGGCTGCCCGCGCCGTCGGCGGCGATCAGATAGTCGGCCCGAATGATCGAGACGTCACCCGCCTGATCCCGCACGGTCGCGGTGACTCCGGACTTGTCCGCGGCGAATTCGGTCAGCTCCACCCCGAACCGCAGGTCACCGCCGCGCTCGCGGGCCAGGTCGGCCAGCAGCGGCTCGAGCTGCACCTGCGGCAGGAAGCAGAAGCCGGCCGGGCTCGGCTCGCGATTCGCCAGGCTCTGCACCAGATTGCCGAGGTCGAGCGACTCGGCCGTGGTCAGCGTGGCGCCGCGGCGCGCGCCGCCGAACTGGCCCGCCTTCAACGCGGTCGCCGCCACCTGCTGCACCCGCTTGTCGATGCCGATTTGCCGGAACAGCTCGACCGTGCGGATGTGCACGCCGCGCGACCGCGGCAGTACCGACGCACCCGTCCGCTTCTCCACGAGCACGAACGGCACCGCGTGGTATTCGAGGAAGAGCGCGGCGGACAGACCGACCAGGCCGCCGCCGACGATGAGAACGGGCACTTGCTGCGTCGAAGTCATGCTCCGATGCTCTGCCCACCCGCTTGCACCGCCCTTGCGTGCCGATTACACGAGAACGGGCCGGGCACCATCCCCGGTGCCCGGCCCGTTCGCCCACGTCAGGCGGTGGCCGCGAAGGTCCGTCCGGCCAGGGCCGGTTCGGCGACCGGCTCGATGGCGTAGGCCAGGATGTCGGCCACGTCACCGACGGGGCGGACGTCCAGTGCGGCAAGCACTTCGGCGGGGACGTCGTCCAGGTCCGGCTCGTTGCGGGCCGGGATGAACACCGTCTTCAGGCCGGCCCGCTGAGCGGCGAGCAGCTTCTGCTTGACGCCGCCGATCGGCAGCACCCGTCCGTTCAGCGTGACCTCGCCGGTCATGCCGACGTCCGCGCGCACCTGCCTGCCCAGCGCCAGCGACACCAGCGCGGTGACCATGGTGACGCCCGCCGACGGTCCGTCCTTCGGGACCGCGCCCGCCGGGAAGTGCACGTGGATGTTGCGATCCAGCACCGACGGTTCGATGCCGATCTCCTCCAGGTGCGAGCGCACATAGGTCAGCGCGATCTGCGCGGACTCCTTCATCACGTCGCCCAGCTGACCGGTGAGGGTCAGCGAGCGCTCGCCCTCCGCGACGTTGGCCTCGATGTAGAGGACGTCGCCGCCGAGGCCGGTGACCGCCAGCCCGGTCGCCACACCCGGGACCGCGGTGCGTTCCACCGAGTCGGGGGTGAAGCGGGGACGGCCCAGGTAGTCCTTCAGCTCGCCCAGGTCGATGATCAGCGACTTCGGCTCGCCGCCTTCGGATTTCACCAGCGCGTCGTAGCCCAGCTCGGCTTCGTAGCCGAGATCGGCTGTCGCCGAACCGAGTCCGTCCTCGGACAGTCGAGTCGCGGCCTTGCGCAACGCCTTCGCGATCAGGCGCTCCATCTGCCGCACGCCGGCTTCCCGGGTGTAGTTGGCGGCGATCTCGCGCAGGGCCGCGTCGGTGATGGTCACCTCGTCGGTGGTGAGCGCGTTGCGTTCCAGCTGCCGGGGCACCAGGAAGTCGCGGGCGATGCCGACCTTGTCGTCCTCGGTGTAGCCGTCCACGGTGATCAGTTCCATCCGGTCCAGCAGCGGGCCGGGGATGGTGTCCATGACATTGGCGGTCGCGATGAACAGCACGTCGGACAGGTCCAGATCCAGATCCAGGTAGTGATCGCGGAACGTGTGGTTCTGCGCCGGATCCAGCACCTCGAGCAGCGCGGCCGCCGGGTCACCCCGGAAGTCCGAGCCGACCTTGTCGATCTCGTCCAGCAGTACAACGGGATTCAGCGAACCCGCCTCCTTGATCGCACGGACGATCCGGCCGGGCAGCGCGCCGACGTAGGTGCGCCGGTGACCGCGGATCTCCGCCTCGTCGCGCACGCCGCCGAGGGCGACGCGAACGAACTTGCGGCCCATGGCCCGAGCCACGGATTCACCCAGCGAGGTCTTGCCGACACCGGGCGGACCGACCAGCGCGAGCACCGCGCCGGAGCCGCGACCGCCGACGACCTCGAGCCCACGCGAGGCCCGCCGGGAACGCACGGCCAAGTACTCGACCATGCGGTCCTTGACCTCGTCCAGGCCGTGGTGGTCGGCGTCCAGCACCGCGCGGGCGGCCGAAACGTCGGTGCTGTCCGTGGTTTTCACCGTCCACGGCAGCTCGAGCACGGTGTCCAGCCAGGTCCGGATCCAGCCGGTTTCCGGGCTCTGATCGCTGGCCCGCTCCAGGCGGCCGACCTCGCGCAGCGCCTCGGCGCGCACGTTGTCGGGCAGGTCGGCCTGTTCGACCCGGGTGCGGTAGTCGTCGGCGCCGTCCGGCTCGTCCTCGCCGAGCTCCTTGCGGATCGCGTTGAGCTGCTGGCGCAGCAGGAACTCGCGCTGGCTCTTCTCCAGGCCCTCGCGCACGTCGTCACTGATCTTCTCGGTGACCTCGGCCTCGGCGATGTGGTCCTTGGTCCACTCGATGAGCGTGTTCAGCCGCTGCGTGACGTCGGGGGTCTCCAGCAGTTCGCGCTTCTGCTCGTCGGTCAGGTAGGGCGCGTAGCCCGCGGTGTCCGCGATCGCCGACGGGTCGGTCAGCTGATTGACCGCGTCGATGATCTGCCAGGCCTCGCGGCGCTGCAACACCGAGACGACCAGCTTCTTGTATTCGGCGGCCAGCTCTTTCGTCCGGCCGTCCGGCGTCGGGATCTCGACCGGCTCGGCCTCGACCCACAGCGCGGCCCCCGGCCCGGTCACCCCGTGGCCGATCTTGGCGCGCCGCTCGGCCTTCAGCACGGCCGCCGGCGCGCCGCCGCGCATCCGGCCGACCTGTTCGATGGTGGCGACCACGCCGTAGGAGGCGTAGCCCTCGGTCAGCCGCGGCGCCAGCAGCACCGCGTCGGTCTTGGCCGCGCGCGCGGCGTCGATGGCAGCCTGCGCCGATTCGTCCAGTTCGATGGGCACGACCATGCCCGGCAGCACGATCGGATCGGTCAGGAACAGCACCGGCAGGTTCTGTGGTGTAGTCACGTGTTCGACCCTTCCAAAAGTTGAGCGATACCAACTCAACCCCACCCCACCCCCCTTTGTTCCGGATCCTTCCCCGCGTTCGCTGTGGGCGAAGCGGCGGCGCTGTTCCGGTCTGCCAAACCTGTGCCAAGGGCCGGGTCGAGCGTTGTCCGGGTACGGCCATGCAGGTAGAAAGCAGCTATGAAGAAGACGGTGCTGGCTCTTGGCGTGATGTCCGCGGCTGCCCTGACCGGTTGCGGTGGTTCTGCTGAACCAGCGGCAGGTCCGTCCTCGACCAGCGGCCCGGCGGCGGCGGCATCGGTTCCACTGAGCCCGGATGCGGCGCCGTTGGCCGTCTTCGACGGACTCAACCCGTGCTCGCTCGTTCAGTCCGGCGACGCGGCGAAGATCTCGGGGGTCGCCGGGTTGTCGGCCGCCAGGAATTTCGGCATATCGCCGGGCGAGGAACTGACAAATATCGACGCCTGCAGCTTCGTGGTCGACCAGCGGGAGATCCTCGCGGCGGTGCTCAATCTCCGGCCGCGCCCGGAAGGTTTGCCACCGGTCCAGGACCCGACGTCGGCCTGGTTGAACCAGCAGCTCGGCGAGCCGGTCCTGATCTACTACAACACGCCCACCGAACCGGTGGAGTATTGCAGCGCCACCGTGCGCCGCAGCAAGGATCGCGAGGTCACCGTCAATATCCGGCCGGTAACCGCGACCGAACCGCCGAAACCCACCAGCGAGACCGACAACCTGTGCGCGCAGCATCGAGATGTCCTGCGTGACATCTTCGCCCGCGTCTCGTGGAAGTAGCCTGCTGATGACTGCCGGGGTTGACGCTCGCCGGTCAGTGTCGTAAGTTCGCCGCCAGCTGATCGGGGCAGGGGGTGGCCGGCAATGGAATTGGTCGACTTGCCCCGTGACCAGAATGGGGAGTGAAGGTCGCATGGGCGAAACATTCAAAGCAGTCGCGCCGGAAATCGGCGGGCTGGCAACGCTCGTTGCCGATCTCGGCGCGGATGCCATCGCGGCAGGAAACTTCATCAACAAGAACGGACCGGCAGCGGACTGGTTGCACGGCCCGATCATCGATGACCTGCTGGCACCGGTCCGCGTCGCGGCCGACGCCACCTTCAAACGCATGGGCGACATCGGTATCCAAACCGTGGAAACCGGTAGTGAGCTGAACCGGGCGGCGTGGCTGTATCACGACTCGGACCGCCGCACCTACGAGGCGCTCAACCAACACAAGGTCAACCTCGCCAACCGCGACGTTGCCGTACCCGTGCTGGTCGATCAGGAGGCCGCGGGGTACGCCAAGCCGTACGAGGGTTCGGTTAGCTACGCCAAGCCGGAAAAGGCCGAACTCGATGAGCCACAGGCGAACAAGGAAGATACGGCCGGACTGATCGGCGAAGTATTTCCGGTGCTCGACAATGTGAACGAGGCCATTAAGAGCATCACCCGGATCGCCGGTCACGAGATCGACGTGCTCGGCGAGGCGTTGAAGCCGATTCCGGGAAACTGGAGCGAGGTCCGGCGAATCGGCGAGTCGTACAAGATCGCCGGCAACGCGATGGAGGCCTGCGGGAAGAACCTCGAATCCGGGGTCAACCGCGTCGACCAGCACTGGGATGGCAAGGCCGCCATAGCGTTCAGCAGCTGGGCGCAAGCCCAGATCGCGGCGATGAAGTGGGAAGGTCCCGTCGGCCGGGTCATCGGCGACGCGCTGGGCGTGGTCGCCGACAAGATCCGCAACGCCGTCAAGACCATCATCACCAAGGTCTGGGAGCTGCTCGAGTCACGCGTCAAAATCGGCAGCCTGAGCGACGCGATCAAGGTGATCGCCAAGAAGATCCCGGTCGTCGGCACCGCGGCCGAGATCGCCGACATCGGCAGAAGGCTCGTCAATATCATCACCACCGCGATCGACCTGGTGAAGACGATCGAGGTGTTGCGCGATCGGGTGAAAACACTGCTGGAAGTCGTCTCGGATCCGGTCGGGCAGGCTCGGGACAAGGCCAAGGCGAAGCTCGACCAGGTCATCGAGCCGGTCACCTCCGCGATCGATGACGCGACCAAGAAGGCGGCCATCGCCAAGGATGTAGCGGAGATCGCTCAGCTCAATCACACCCTGGACCGGCCGAAGACCGACTACGAGGTGGGGGCCGGCACGCAACCCTGGGACAACGCGTGAATCCGAACTGGTCGAGCAATCGTGAACCGGACCTCGATCCAGCCGTCGCGGCCGCTGTCCGAGGTGTCATGGACGCCATCGCCGACCTGGATACCGCCCGGATCCGGCTCGAGCACACCGACATCGAGGCGCTGCTCAACGAGCCGGCCGTCGTCGACGAAGAATTCATGTCGAACCTTGCCGCAACGCACGTCGCATCACCCGAGCTCCAGGCCTACGCCGCTCGGGTGGCCAGTGGCGAGTGCCGGTGGTCCGACATCGAACAGCTCGCCCGGCCGGTGCCACCGGAGGTCGAAGACATGAAGAGCTCGCCGCGCTTCATCTGGCGCTGGACCCCGGAGCCGCCCCCACCGCCGCCCGCACCGAAGAAGCGGGCCGACGACACCGTCGGCCCCTCCGATTGGCCCGACGATTTCGACTCGTACCCGACCCACAGGTCATGGCTGCAATGAACCACTGAGCCGCAGTGCTCAGGACGGCCTCGGGGCGTAGTGGAGGGCGGTGATGCCGCAGGCGAAGGGGGTTGCGGCGATTGTCTGGAGGGGTTGGTAGGCGGTGGCGGGGAAGACGGGGAGGCCGGTGCCGATGGAGGTGGGGTTGACGAAGAGGTGGAGTTCGTCGATCAGGTTGGCGGCGATGAGGGAGGAGACGAGGGTGCCGCCGCCGTAGACGATGAGGTCGCCGCCGGGTTGGGACTTCAGGTCGGTGATGAGGGTGGTGAGGTCGCCGTCGGCGAGGGTGGTGTTGGGCCAGGGGGAGTCGGTGAGGGTGGTGGAGACGACGACTTTGGGGGTGTTGTTCATCCAGTCGATGGTGGCCTGGTCTTCGCCGTCCGCCTCGGTGCGGGAGGCCCAGGTAGGGATGAAGCCTTCGGCGAGGTTGCGGCCGAGCAGGATGGTGTCGACGGATTCCATCAGGGCGGCGACGTAGGCGCCGACGTCGTCGGTCCAGGGGAAGGTCATCCAGTCCATTTCGCCGTTCGGGCCGGCCATGTAGCCGTCGACGGTGGTTTGGACCTGGAGCTTGAGCTTGCGCATGGGGTTCCTTTCGAAGGGGCGAGTCCGGTTCCGAGCCCGCCGTTCTGGTGTGTCTTCACTGTGCTGGAACCGGTTTACGGATTGTTTACGGTCCGCCGCGGGCGGGGCGACAGGGCCGGGGCGACGGGCGTGTTCCCAGGTAAACGAGGGCGTTCGGCATATCGTTGGATCGGCTGCACCGCTGGTCGGTGGCAGTTTCTCGGTAGCTCGCAGTAGATCGCCGAGGGGAGCATCCGGATGAATCGGCCGACCCGCACCGGGCCCGACTGGAAACAGGCGGGGCTGGTGCTCGCGGTGATCGCGGCGCTGATCGCGGTCCCGTCGGTGCTCGCCGCGCTGGTTCCGACCAGGGAGACGGCGGTCGCGCCGGACGCGCGGATCGAGGTGACCGCGCCGGGGGCGGAACCCGACACGGTGAGCTTCGGCGGGGTCGGTGGCTGGCAGCGCAGGCCGACGGGGGATCAGACGACCGCGGTGCTGGTCGCGCCGGATGGGTCGCGGCTCGCGGTCAGCGTGATCGACGGCGTCACGGACTTCGACGAGGCGGCCGCATGGCGGCTGAAAGTGCTGGGCGCGCAGGGTTTCGATGCGGACTTCGACGGGGAGATCACGACGCCGAACGGGTTCCGCGGACGGACCTGCCGGGGCACGGACCGCGCCGGGGTGTGCGCGATCGTCGGCAACGAGAAACTCGCGGTCACCCTCGCGCTGATCGGCGACGACGCCACGCTGCCCGAGCTGACGCCGGTGCTCGAGACGCTGGCGGTGCGCCGATGAACTGGTTCCAGCCGAAGTCGGCGCTGTTCTGGACGTACTGCCTGATCGCGTTCCTCGGCCTAGCCGGGTTGGTCCTCCAACTGGCCCCGGTCGCGGCGCTGACCTGGCGCAACATTCTGGCCGGGCTGCCGTTCACCCTCGCCACGCTGCTCGTATTCGGTTGGCTGGTCCTGCATTTGGATCGGCTTCGCGCGCGCCGGCGGATCCGCACGCCGCTGGTCATGGGCTTCCTCTGGGGTGCGCTGGCCGGGCCGGGCATCGCGATGTTCGCCAACGACCACAACATGCGCATCATCCAGAACCTGGCCGGTGACGCGTTCGCGATCGATTGGCAGGCACCGATCTCCGCGGCGATCGTGGAGGAGGCGGTCAAGGGGATCGGCGTGTTCGCGGTCGCGTGGCTCGCGCGTCCGATGGTGAATCGGCCGATCCACGGACTGCTGCTCGGCGGCTGCACCGGGCTCGGGTTCCAGGTCGTGGAGAACATCACCTACTCGGCCAACGCCGGACTACTTTCCGCACAGGACAATCCGGCGACCGCGATCCTCGTCGGCATCGTGCGGCTGCTCACCGGCATCACCTCGCATTGGATGCTCACCGCCCTGGCCGGCATCGGCATCGTGCTGGCGGTGGCGCGCTCGGATTGGTCGGCCGGGCGGCGCGCGCAGGTCTTCGTGATGTTCTATCTGCTCGGCGCCGCACTGCATTTCGGCTGGGACGCGCCGAGCCCGGCGAACATTCCGGTCGGGTCGATCATCGCCAGGACGGTGCTGTACATCCTGATCTTCGCCATCGTCTACACCTGGGTGGTGCACACCGAACGGCAATGGTTCCGCGCGGTGGTCAACTGGGCGGTCACGCGGGGGATCGCGCCCGCAGGCGAGCTGAGCACGCTGATCTCACAGCGCAGTCGGCGCCGGGCCCGGCAGGCAGATCGGCTGAGTGGTCAGCACAACCGCAGGCAGCAGATCCAGCGGCAGCGCCTGCTGCTCGACTGGGTTCAGGAAACCGGCGCGGGATCGGGCATTCGTATCCCGGCGTAAGCCCCATCCCGGGCCGCGTTGACACTCGCTCCGGCGCAATGACAATGTTGGGGCCTTGATACCTCATACCGGCGGTTCCGTCGGCTCGGCCTAGGGAGATCCATCGATGAGTTCGCTCGCCGGCGGCGTGTTCATCGATTGGGAAGATCTCACCGGTCAGTCCAAGTTCGTGGTGGATCTGGTGACGTTTCCGATCTTCAGTGCGCTGGCCGGGTGGCTGACCAACTGGACCGGCGTGCTGATGTTGTTCTGGCCGGAGCGATTTCGCGGGTTCCGGATCCCGGGGCTGTATCTGCTGTATCCGTATTTCCCGCGGCGGGTGCAGGTGCTGCCGACGTTTTCCGGGGACGGGCAGCAGCTGGGGTTCCAGGGGTTCATTCCGGCGCGGGCCGAGAAGATGGCCAGCATCTGCGTGGACAAGGCGCTGATGCGGATCGGCAGTCCGCGCGACTTCATCCACGAGCTCGACCTGGACGGGATCGCGGACTACGTCGCGGTGCTGGCGCGCAAACAGGTGCAGCCGCTGGTGGACGAGCTGATGAACCGGGAGAACCCGGACCTGTGGCGCACGGTGCCGCGGGCGGCCAAGCAGATCATCTACCAGCGGGTGGATCGAGAGCTGCCGGCCTTGTCGCGGCGAGCGTTCGAGTCGCTCGGCGACAACGTCGATCAGCTCATCGATATCAAGAGCTTCGTCATCCGGTACCTGCAGGACAACCCGGGGATTCTCAAGGACCTGACCACCACGATCGCGGCGCCGGAGCTGCGCTTCATGGTCCGGATCGGCCTGCTGGGCGCACCGTTCGGGTTGCTGCTCGCCCTGTACATGCATGTACACCAGCACATTCCGGTGTTCGGCTGGGTGCCGGGCTGGGTGATCGTGCTGCTCGCCTCGGCGGCGATCGGCGTGATCGTCAACGTGATCGCGGTGAAGATGGTGTTCGAGCCCGGTGACCCGCAGCCCCGGTACAAGTACCTGTGGAAGCAGGCGCTGCTGGCCAAACGGCAGCCGCAGGCGGCCACCGATCTCGCGCACATCCTGGCCTACCAGGTGCTCACGCTGCCGAACCTGTCCAGGGAACTGCTGGACGGACCCAACGGCGACAAGACCCGGCAGCTGCTGGAGCGGCTCATCTCCGACGAGATCCACCGGCAGCTCGGCCCGACCACCTCGTTCGTCCGCGCGGCGCTGGGCCGTCGCCAGTTCGACAACCTCAAGGCGGGCGCGGCCGGGGCCGCGGTCGGGCTCGCGCCGAGCCTGGCCGAGGACGAGGAATTCATCCTGGAGCAGGCCAAGACCATCGATGTGTTCGCGGCGCGCAAGCTGCGGCAGCTGACGCCGGGAGAGTTCATGGAGATGTTCTATGCCTCGGTCGAGCAGGACGCGTGGCTGCTCTACCTGCACGGCGCGGTGCTCGGACTGGCGGTCGGCGCCTCGCACCTGATCATTTTCGGCTGGTAATCACCCGGCTGGGCGACCGATACAAATACAAGCACGCGTGCTTGCATTTTTCTCCGGCCACTGCGATGCTGAACCGCGACGGCACACGCGGTGGTGTGCGTTCGACTGATCGGCAGGGGAACAGATGGCTGACCTCGAAGCGCTGCTCGATGACTTCGCCGAGGAGTGCGCGGATCTGGAACGCATCGTCGCCCCCCTGGCCGCGGCCGACTGGTCGCTGCCGACGCCCGCGGCCGGCTGGACCATCGCCCATCAGATCGGCCACCTGGCCTGGACCGATGAGATCGCGACGGTGGCCTCCGCCGATGCCGAGGGCTTCCAGAAGCTGGTGACCGACGCCGGACCCAAGGCCTTCACCTTCGTCGACGACGCCGCCGAGGAGGCCGCGACCGCGCCGCCCGCCGAGCTGCTCGACCGGTGGCACCGGGGTCGCAAGTCCCTCACCGACGCGCTGCGCGCGGTGCCCGCGGGCGCCAAGCTGCCCTGGTTCGGCCCGCCGATGAGCGCGGCCTCGATGATCACCGCCCGGATCATGGAAACCTGGGCGCACGGCCAGGACGTGGCCGACACCCTCGGCATCACCCGCACCCCCACCGCGCGGCTGCGCACGGTGGCCCACATCGGGGTGCGGACCAGGAACTTCGCGTATACCGTGCACGGATTGACCCCGCCCGCGGCCGAATTCCGGGTCGAACTCACCGCACCCGACGGCACGATCTGGTCCTGGGGACCGGAGGACGCCGAGCAGCGGGTGAGCGGACCCGCCGTGGATTTCTGCCTGCTGGTGACCCAGCGTCGCCATCCGGACGACCTCGCGATCGAGTCGGTCGGCTCGGACGCGGCGCAATGGCTCACCCTGGCACAGGCTTTCGCGGGACCGACGGGCTCCGGCCGGACGGCCGGTCAGTTCGCCTGAAAAGCAACGACGGCCGGATGCGTCATCCGGCCGTCGCCCACCCGACCCGATCCAAAGATTCGGGAGCGGGCGAGCGCCACACTTGGGTGCGCCGTTCGTGTCGGCCGGACGCCGTTGGCCGGGTGTCTCGATGTGGCAGTCGAGGATGACGCTCGCCAGCTAGAGGAATGTTTACCCGCCCATGAGGTGCTGGAAACATAAACGACCCCACGGATTCGGTAGCCGTTCGTCGGCCGAACCCGCGCGGGACTGTGATTCTGATCTCCCCGACGCGATACCCACTCCGGCCACGCCGTAACCTGGACAACTGTACGGCTTTCGACGATGCGGGCCGCGCTGCCAGGGGAGCAGGGGCACAGGAAGGAACGCATCGTGACCGGAAACAGACACGTCCAGATCGCCAAGCACGCCGCGATCGTCCTCGCGGGTGCCACCAGCCTCAGCCTCACCGTCGTCGCGGGCTCCTACGTCGTGCATCAGATGGCCGAACTCAACCGGCCGATCGAGGCCGCCGCGCCGCCCGCGCAGTCGGTCGAGGAATCGACGAGCGAGCACGGCTGGACGGACACCGTGCTGACCGGTGGCAGCTTCGAGCTGCCCGCGGTATTCACCCGGCATCCGCAGGAGCCGGTCGCTGCGGCCCCGAAAGCGGTTGCTCCGCACGCCGATTCAGCGGTCGCGCCGCGGCCCGGCTCGGTCGGCGGGAAGCTGCACCTCGGCGATGCCTATGTCGACGCGCAGGTGGGCACCGTGCGCACCGACACGATCGCGATCACCGTCGGTACCAACGCGTTGACCGTGCTGACCGGTCATCAGCCGTCCGGCGCGCCGGACGAGCGGGCGAACGTGACCCAGCTGCGCACCGAATTCGACACGCGCACTGGGGAAGTGGTGCTGCTGCTGACCGATCCGTCGCTCGGCGAGCACGACCTGCGACTCAACCGGCATCCCGCGCCGAACCCGAAACCCGCTCCGGACACCGGCGTGTCGACCACCGCCCCCGCACCGACCGTGACCGACCCGGAGGCGGCGAGCCCGCACCGCCCGGAACCCACCGTGGCGGTGTAACTCTCGGCCTACTGTTCTCCTATGCCGAACAGTACGTACGACTTCTGCGTGATCGGCGGTGGCATCGTCGGCGTGGCGACGGCCCATCGAATCCTGCACCGCCACCCCGGCGCGACCCTCGTGCTGCTGGAGAAGGCCGCGGCGCTGGCCACCCATCAGACCGGCCACAACAGCGGCGTCATCCATTCGGGCATCTACTATCCGCCGGACAGCCTGAAGGCGCGGCTGTGCCGTCGTGGCGCGAGCTGGACCAAGAAATTCGCTGCGGCGCAGGGGATTCCCTACGAGGTGTGCGGCAAGCTGCTGGTCGCCACCGACGCGGCCGAGCACCGCAGGATGCTGGTTTTGCACGAGCGTTCGGTGCGCAACGGCGTCCCGGTCGAGTTGCTGGACGCGGCCGAACTGCGCCGGCGCGAGCCGAAGGTCACCGGCGTCGGCGCGTTGTTCGTGCCGGACACCGGCATCGTCGACTACACCGCGATCACCACCGCGCTGGCCGGCGAGGTGCGTTCCGCGGGTGGGCAATTGGTCTTCGGCGCCGAGATCACCGCGCTCGCCGAGACCGACGCCACGGTCACCGCGACCGGGCCGTCCGGGTCGTGGACGGCCCGCACGCTGGTGGCGTGCGCGGGCTTACAGGCCGATCGGCTGGCCCGAATGGCCGGACTGCGCAACGATTTCCGGATCGTCCCGTTCCGCGGCGAGTACTACCAGCTGCCGCCGGAACGGGCCGGGCTGGTGCGCACGCTGATCTACCCGATCCCCGATCCCACGCTGCCGTTCCTCGGCGTGCACCTGAGCCCGACCATCGACGGCACGCTGACCGTCGGGCCGAACGCGGTCCTCGGCTTGGCCAGGGAGGGATACCGCAAGGGCAGTTTCGACGCCAAGGACGCGCGCGCGATCCTCGGTTTTCCCGGCGTACACCGGGTGGCCGCGGCCAACGTACGGACCGGACTGCGGGAACTGCGCAACTCGCTGTTCAAGCGCGGGTATCTGGCCGAGTGCCGGCGCTACTGTCCCGAACTGACCCTCGCCGACCTCCAGCCCCGCGAGGCGGGCATCCGCGCGCAGGCGGTGCTGCGCGACGGCACCCTGGTGCACGACTTCATGATCGAACGCACGCCGCGCTCGGTGCACGTGCTCAACGCGCCGTCGCCCGCGGCCACCTCCGCGATGCCGATCGCGGAGTACATCGTCGATCAACTCTGAGCCGGTTATCCGCCGATAGACCAGACCGAATGGTCTTAATAAGCCGTTGACCGGCGCTGAGCAACCAAGCAACCGCCCGGTAGCAATGTGGAAAACCGACACACCAAATACCGCGCAACCCCTCCAATAAAGAGGAGAGCTGTAGTACTTTTAACGCCAGTCGTGGAACCCAGCGGCGTGAGCCTCAGGCCCGGAGGAGGCAGCTTGCGTAACCACGGAGGGCCGGCGAATGCCGCGAATCGAGCACGGAGGGCCTGATGGGCCGCATCAAGTACGCGAGTGACGTCGGGGCGCCGGTCGAGGTCGCCTTCACCTATACGGACAACCATCTGTTCGTCCCGGACTGGATGTTCGCGGTCGCCGACTTCGAGCCGACCGGCGAACTGGACGCCGGCCTCGGCGCGACCTTCACGACCACCGCCCGGCTGGTGGTCTGGCGGCCGACGGTGACATGCGAGGTCACCGAATATCGTCGCAACGTGGTGATCGGGTATACGCTGCGTGGGCGTTTGTCCGGGACCCTGACGCTGCGCTTCGATCCGCTCGGATACGGGCGGTCGGTGCTGACGTCCGAGGCGGAGTACAGCCCCCCGCGTGGCATGGCCGGGCGGCTCTGCGTCGGTCTGGTGGATTCCGCCGTGAAATCGGCGCTCCGCCGCACCGAGTCCCAATTGCGAAGGGAGATAGAAGAATTCCACGGTACCGATCTTGTCGGTCGGATTGCGTAGGGTGCCAGCCATGATCATCGTGAGCACCGACGGATCCTGCCTGCGCAACCCCGGCGGCGCCATCGGCTGGGCTTGGGTCAATCATCAGGGCTCCTCGCTGAGCGGCGGAGCGGCGTCCGGCACCAATCAGGTGGCGGAGCTACGCGCGGTACTGGAGGCGATTCTCGGCCATCCCGGCGCCGAACCCCTACTGATCGAAAGCGATTCGCTCTACGCGATCAAGTGCGCGTCGGAGTGGATCTCGAGTTGGCGGCTCAACGGCTGGCGCACCTCGGCCGGTGGCGCCGTGAAGAACGTCGAACTCATCCGGCAGATCGACAAGTCGATCGCCAGCAGGCCCGGCCCCGTCCGGTTCCGTTGGGTCCGTGGACATGTCGGCAACTACTTCAACGAGCAGGCCGATGCGCTTGCCGGTGAGGCGGCTCGGAAGGCTGCCGCGACAGCGGCCGTTGCCGAGGCGAACACCGCGGAAATTCCCGCGGTGACTGTGGAAGAAACGCCGGCGGCGCCGGAAGCGCCGATCGACCAGGCCGCGGGGAAGGCGGCCGCGCCGTCGGCGCCGCAGACACTAACGCTGTTCTGATCCATCCGGAGAAAGACCGACTGCCTGAATGACCTCCGGCGGTGGTGGCTCGGCCCACCGCCGGAGGCACTCGTTCGGCTAGTTACCCGGCTGCGGGGCAGGCGCGGGCGTGGCCGGAGCAGGCGCGCCCGGCGTGGGGGCGCCGGGAGCGGGCGCACCCGCCGCGGGAGCACCGGGCAGTCCGGTGCCCGAACCCTTGAGCATCGGCGAATCGAGCTTCTCGACCAGCCACTTGTCGCCGGACTTGGTCAGCTGCGCGATCACCACGACGAACTGCCGCTCGGGCGTCGTCTGGGTGAAGTTGGTCCGGTACTGGGTCAGCGTGACCAGCACCTTGGCCTCGGTCTTGTCCCCGGACTGGTAGCCACACTGCACGTCGTCGACCCAGGACTTCACCTGCGCCTGCACCATGGCGTCCTTGAGCGCCTTGGTCGCGTCGTCGAACTCCTTGAGGAATTCGCCGCTCGCGCCGGACTTCACCTTGGTGAAGTAGTCGTCGAGGTTCTTGGTGTAGTCGTAGATCGAGACGTCCTTGCCGAAGTTGCAGCCGGCCGCCGTCGAATCCCGGATCGCGTCGAGCTTTTCGCCGCGGTCCTTGCCCTGCAGGAAGAACACCACCACCGCGGTGATCGCGGCCACCGCGAGCACGCCCGCCACGAACGCGGCGATGATCGGCACCGAGGTGGACCGACTCGAGGCGGCGGAGCTGCCCGCGCCCTTGGCGAGGTCGGTCTTCGGCGCCTTGTCGACCTTGTCGGTCGCTACCTTGTCGGCCTTCGACGGCTCGGGATCTGCCTTCGACAGTTCAGTTTTCGCCGTCGCGGCGTCCTCTGCCGGGGCGCTCTCGGTCACCTTGGTGCCCTCAGCGTTCTCGGCGTCTTTGTTGGTCTCGGCGTCGTCGGTGGACATCGATACAAACCTGCACTTTCCCGGCGCGCGGGCGCACCGATCGACTGACGGGCCCGCATCTCGGGCGAACCGTACGCGTTCTCTCGGCGAGTATGCCCGGACCCACGGTTTCGCCGCGGGACCGGGTACAACTCACCGCACCGGGGGCAGGGTCCGCTCGTTCGGATCCACACCCGGCGGCATGTGCGCGCCGTTGTTCGGCACATCGGGTCGCGGTGCGTTGGCCGCACCACGGATTTCCGAGCCAGGCGGCGGATTCTCGCAGTAGTTCCACTTGCGGATCGTGCCGTCCTGGACGACTTCGTTGCGTAGCTGCGTGACGTTGTACGTGCAGTACGGCCGGGGCCAGATGTCGATGATCGCGTGGAACTCGCCATCGTGGGCGGGCACGCCCAGCGCGTCCGCGCCGAGCGCGAGCGAGGGGAACAGCGCGCGCAACGCGGGCAGGCGCAGCTGCGCGGCCTTGGTCATCGCCGCGAAGTTGGTGGCCAGGCTGGTGATCGGGTCACTGGTCTTGTCCAGCACCGCGCCGAGGCTGCTCAACTGTCCGGGCGCCTTCTCCAAGATGCCCTGCAATTCGGCGTTGGCGTTGTTGAACTGGTTGAACAGCGCGCCGGAATTGCGGGTCAACGTGCCGAGGTCCGGCTGGGCGTTGGACGTGGTGTTGGCGATGGTGCGCAGGTTGGCGATCAGGTTCGTGGTCTGCGGGAGCAGGCTGTCGAAACCGGCCATGGCCAGGCTGATGCCGTTCACCATGCCGCGCAACTGATCCGGGCCGCCGCTGAGCGCGGTGTCGAGCTCGCGCAGGATGACGCCGAACTTGTCCGGATCGACCTGGGCGATGAGCGCGCTGGAGTTGTCCAGAACCGACCAGATCGGGGTCGGGGTCTTGATCTTCGCCGCGTCGTACTTGATCACCGCGCCGTCGCCGAGGAACGGCGCCTGCTCGCTGGCCGGGCGGAAGTCGATGTACTGCTCGCCCGCGCCGGAGAGCGCCTGCACCGAGATCGCGGTGTCGACCGGGATCTTGTACTTGCTCTCGATCTCCGCCGCCGCGGCGATGGCCTGCCCGCGATCGGTCAGCTTGATCGAGGTCACCTTGCCGACCCGGTAGCCGCGCAGCGTCACATCGTTGCCCGGTTGCAGACCGCCGGAGCGGTCCAGGTTCACCGTTACGGTGTAACTGGACTTCAGCGGATTGACCCGCATGATGCTGATCATCAGGTAGGTCGCGCCGATCAGGAACACCAGCACCAGGCCGATGCTCGACAGCACCAGCTTGTGCTGCATCAGTTTCGCCATCATCGGTGGCCCCCCTGCACTCGACCCTGCACGATCTGCAGGACCTGGATCAGGCTGCCCGCGAGGTCTTGGATGTCGCGCAGATCCTGGAACCCGCCGTGTTGTGGATCGGTCAGCGCGCTGAGGTCGAGGTTGGTCGCGGTGGCGTAGACCGCGAAGCTCTTGCCGCGGAAGGTGGCGTCGACCTTGGGCCGGATCACCTTCAGCCGATCGAGCAGGATGCCGAGGTTGTCGCCGGTGTTGGCCAGCGCATCCATCAGCTGGTGGGTGTTGTCGAGCAGGCTGCCCAGCTGCTGGCCGGAGGTGTCGGCGTAGTCACCGAGCGCGGCGCTGGTGGTCGACACCTTGGTCAGCAGATCGCCGATGGCCCGGTTGTTCTCGGCGATCGCGCCGATCATCTGCGGCAGCGTGTCGGCGACCTGGCCGAGCTCGCCGCGCCGGGCCTCGATGGTGTTGGCCAGCGCGCTGAACTCGTTCAGCACGCCGTCGACCTTGGCGCTGTTGTCGTTCAAACTGCCGACCACGCCGGTCATTTCGGTGATCAGGTGGGACAGCTGGGGGCCGCGGCCGCCGACGATGGAGTCCAGCTCCGAGGTCAGCTTGCTGAGCGCGGCGACGCCACCGCCGTTGAACAGCATGGAGATCGAGATCAGCAGCTGCTCGACGGTCGCGCCGGCCGAGGTCTTGTCCAGGCCGAGAGTGTCGCCGTTGTGCAGCGTTTCCGCGCCCGGCTCGGTCTTCGGCTTGGACACCGCGACGAACACGTCGCCGAGCGGGGTGGCCTGGCGCAGCTCGGCGGTGCTGTCCTTGGGCAGCTCGATGTCCTTGCTGATGGTCAGGTCGACGACCGCCTGGAAGTTCTTGGTCTTGATGTTGGAGACCACCCCGACATCCGAACCACCGATCTTCACCTTGGCCTGATCCGGCAGGTTCAGCGCGTTCTCGAAAACCGCGTGGATCGTGTAGGTCTCACCGGAAACCCCGGGCTTGGGCAGCGGCAGTTTCTCCACCGTGAGCCCGCAGCCCGAGGTGATGCCGACACCGGCCACCGCCGCGACGGCGATCAGCGCGCGGCGTGCCTTGATCGTCATTCGGTACGTCATTTCGTCAGTCCGAGCAGCGCCGCGGTCAGACCGTAGTCGGGCCCGAAGTCCTGCATGTTTCCGGTTCGGCAGCCGTCTGCCTTCATCTGGATCCGCTCGCAGAACAGGCTCACCAATTCACCGCTGAGCGTGGTGCCGATGAGCGCGCTCAGCCGGACGTAGCCGTGCTCGCGGTTCATGATCCGGTCGACGTTCTGGAAGACCATCGGTGCGACGTCGACGATTTCGGTGATGCCGTACGCGTTGTCGCGCAGCTGCTGGGTGACGTTGGTCAGCCCGGCCAGGCTGCCGGCCAGCTGATCCTGATGCTGGGCCAGGGTGGTGCTGGTGTTGTTCAGGAAGTCGTTGATCTGATTCAGCGTTGCCTCCAGGCCGGGCGACTGATCGGCGAGCAGGCCGGTCATCTGGGTCATCCGGTTGCTGAAGTCGCGCACCGACTGGTCGTTGTCGGCCAGCATCGTGGTCAGCTCGTTGAGCTTGATGATGATGTTGGAGACCGCGTCCTTGTTGTCCACGCCGACCTTCAGCGCGCCGGACAGCGCGTTGAGCGTGTCCCGCATCTTCTCGCCGTTGCCGTTCACCATCGGGTACAGCACCCGGCCGGACAGCGGGCCGATGCCCTCGGAGCCCGGTTCCGGCTTGAGCGCGGCGGCGAACTGGTCGATGGTCTTGATCATCGTGTCGAGTTCGACCGGCGTCTTGGTCTTGGCCAGCGGCAGGTGCGCACCGTCGGCCAGGGTGTCGCCCCTGGTGTAGACGGGGGTGAGCTCGACGTGCCGGTCGGTCACGATGGACGGCGAGATGATCGCGGCCATCGCGTCTTTCGGGATCTTCACGTCGTTGTTGATCGACATGTGCACCTCGATGTAGGTGCTCTTCGGCACGATCTTGTCGACCTTGCCCACGTCGAGCCCGAGCACGGTGATCGGGTTGCCCTCGTAGATGCCGGCGATGTTCTCGAAGTCGGCGGTGACCTGAATCGTCTGGCCGAGCGCGTTGTTCACCGAACTCGGCACCAGCGAGCAGCTGCCGACGGCCAGTGCCGCCGCGCTGACCACGAGCATTTTGGCGATGGTCCGTACCTTGACGGCCTTCGGGAAGGTCATCCCTGGCACCCCTCTATGACTTGGGCGAAGCACAGCCAGTTGTCCGGGAAGATCCACGGCAGTCCGACGCTGCCGTACGGTCCATTGCCACCCCAGGAGTTGGCCAGGTAGCGCACGGTCGGCGGCATCAGCGACAGCAGCCGATCGAGGTTGTCCTTGTTCTTCTGCAAGCCCTCGGACATGGTGTTGAGCTGCTCGATGGTCGGGCCGAGCTGGTTGTCGTTCTGCGCGCCGATCTCCTGCAGCTGCCTGGTCAGCGACGCGACGTTGTCGAGCAGCTGCCGCAGCAGGCCCTGGCGTTCCATCACCCGGTTGGCGATGGCCTCACCCTGGGTGATCACCAGCAGCACGCTGTTGCGGTTGTCGCCGAGGATCTGGGTGACCCGGTTCAGGTCCTTGAGCAGGCTGTCGACCTCGGCCTTGCGGGTGTCCATCACCTTGGCCAGCGCGCCGACGCTGTCCAGCGCCTGCGCCATCAGCTGCGGGGAGTCACCCATCTGCTGGTTGATCAGGTTCAGCGACTCGGACAGCTTCTTGGTGTCGAGCGCCTCGAACTTCGGCGTGCCCTCCTGCACCACGTCGGCCAGGTTGTACGGAACCGCGGTGTTGGACACCGGGATTCGGCCGCCCTTGAGGCCGGAGCCGTCGCCGGGGTCCAGGTCGACGTAGCGGGCGCCGAGCAGCGTGGCCATCTTGATCGAGGCGTGCGCGTCGGGACCGAGCTTCACACCGTTGTTGATACTCAGCGTGAGCAGCACGTGGTCGCCCTCGAGCTTCGCGCCGTCGACCCGGCCGCTGGTCACGCCGGCCACGTTGACCCGGTCGCCGACCTTGATCCCGGCGGCCTGCACGAACTCGGCCTTGATGCTCTGCTCACCGACGCCGATCAGCTTGACCAGGCCGGACGCGAGCAGCAGCACCACGATCAGCGCACCGCCGAGGATGCCGAGCCAGAAGTAGCGGTTGGCGGCGAATCTCGCCTTCAGCTTCGTCATCATGGGCGGCACACCGCCGAGTGCGAAGTGCCACCGATCTGGGAGAACAGACCGCGGGGGAACAGCACGCCGTAGAGCGAGACGTCCAAACCGCAGAGGTAGGCGTTGGCGTAACCGCCCTCCTCGGTGTGCCTGCCCGCCGCCGAGATGATGTTCGGCAGGTCGATCGCGGCCTGATCCAGCTTGGCGCCGTTGGCGAGCAGCAGGGTCAGCGCGGCGCTGGTGGAGTTCTGGGCGGCCTGCAGCTTCGGCTGGATCTGACCGACCATGTCCACCAGCGAGCTGGTGGCGTTGGCGATCTGCACCGTCGAGGTCTGCAGCGACTGCCCCTGTTCGTACAACCCGCCGATCAAGGCCCGGGTCTGGGTCACCAGGGTCTCCAATTCATCACCTCGTCTGGCCAACCCCGCCATCACACCGGAGAGGTTGGAGATCACATCGGACAGGATCGCATCCCGGCGCTGGAAGTCGGTCGCCAGTTGCGCGGCCTGAACGATGAACGCGCTCAACGAGACTCCGTCACCCTGCAACGCCTGGATGAAGGTCTCGGACAGGCGGTTCACTTGTTCGGGCTGCAACGCCTGGAACAGCGGCTGAAAACCGTTGAGCAGGCCCGAGACGTCGAACGACGGTTCGGTCCGGTCCAGCGGGATCGACGCGTTGTTCTTCAGCTGCACCGGGCCGGAGGACTTGCCCGGGGCCAGCGCGACATAGCGCTGGCCGATCAGGTTCTGGTAGCGGACCAGGGCTTTGGTGTCGTCGAACAGGGTTTGATCCCGCTGCACGACGAAGGTCACCTTGGCCACTTGCTTTTTCGACTTGGCGTCGCGGGTCAGCTCGATCTTCTCGATCTTGCCGACCCGCACGCCCGCCATCCGGACGTCGTCGCCCTCGTGCAGGCCGAGCACGTCGGAGAAGGTCGCCGAGTAGGTGTTGGTGTCGCCGTTCACGATGCGCGCCAACGTGTTCCACACGACGACCGTGACCAGAATCGAAACGATCGCGAAGATACCGAACCCGATCAGCGGTTTGCGAATGCTCATCGGCTGACCCGGTTTTCGGCCACGTGCATGGTCCCGCCCTTCAAAATCGAGCTCAGCAGCAGATATTCGGCTGTGGTCGGCTGGCGGCCGAGCAGCTGTGCGATCGCCGCGTCACCCTTGTAGGAGATCTCGCCGGCCGAGGGGATGCCCGCCGGTGCGGCGGCCGGGGCGACCGGTGCCGGAGCGGGCGCCGGGGCCTGCGGTTGACCGAGGCCGGGCAGCATCGGGAACAGACCCTCGAGCGGCGTGCCCGCGAACGGACGGGGCGCGCTGGGCACGAGGGCGTCGGCGGGCCGCGAGTCCGGGGTGGTGACGCCGGGGATCAGCGGCAGGCCGGGCATCGGCACCACCGGCGGCAGACCGGCCGCCGACTCGAGCGCGCGCGGCTTCAGGTTGTCCGGCAGCGGCGGCAGCTCGTTCACCGCGGGGGCGGTGGCACAGCTGGGTCCGGCCAGCTCGTCGTAGCGCGGGCAGTCGGCCACCGTGTACGGCTTGTACGGGGTGAGCGTGATGCCCGCGTCCCAGACCTGCTGTTGCTGCGGGCCCCAGGTGAAGGTGGAGTCCATCCGCCGGGTCATCTCGCTGAGGTTCAGGATCGTCCGGGTGATCGCGCTCGGGTCCGCCGCCACCGCGCCGAACATGTCGCTGGTGCCCGTGGTCACCTGCTTGCCCACGTCGCCGTTGCGGGCGAACAGATCGTTCACCGTGTCGACCGTGCTGCCCGCCCCGGTGATCAGCGCGACCAGCTCGCTGCGCCGGTCGGCGATGGTGCGCGCGGTCTGCACCGAGGTGCCGAGCACGTCCAGCAGTTCCGGCGAGGATTCGTTCAGCGCGTGGAACGAGGTGGAGAAATCACCCAGCATCACACCGAGATTCGGGATCGAGTCGTCGACCGACTGCAACCAGCGGTCGAGCCGCTCGATGGTCGAGCCGGGCATCCGGCCGCTGCCGTCGAGCGCCTGGGACAGCGTGCCCAGCACCCGGCCGAACTGCATCGGATCGATCCGGTCGAGGATGTTGCGCACCGTGGTGAGCGTGTCCTGCAGCGCGAGCGTGCCCTTGCTGCGGTCTTCCTCGATGATCGAGCCCTCGTGCAGGTACTGGTCCGCGGGGCCGTTGAAGACCAGCTCGACCGAAGTGACGGCGAACAGGTTGCTCGGCACCACCCGGGCGGTGACGTTGGCCGGCACGCCCTTGGCGAACTCCGGCTTCACCTCGATCTGCACCTTCTGCAGCTCGCCCTTGGCCGCGACCTCGACCTCCTTGACCGCGCCGACCAGCACGCCGCGGAACTTGACGTCGGCCTGCGACGGCAATCCGTCACCGGTGGTGGTCAAGTTGGCGGTGACGTTCACCTTCTCGACGAAGTAGCCCTTGTAGCGCAGGGTCAGGAAGCCGAGCACGAGCGCGAGCACGATCAGGCCGGCCAGACCGGCCACGATCAACTGACGCATCGTGGGCCCGCGCCCACTGGGATCGATGATCATCTGGTGCTACCCCGAGATCCTGATGCCGGGGTTGATGCCCCAGATCGCCAATGTCATGAACAGGTTCGCGAAAACAACTGCGATGATGCACACCTTGATCGCGCGGCCGGCCGCGACGCCGACGCCTTCCGGACCACCGGAGGCGAAGAAGCCGTAGTAGCACTGGATGAACGTGGTGATCGCGACGAACAGGATCGCCTTGAGCAGCGAGTAGATCACGTCCGTCGGCACCAGGAATTGGTAGAAGTAGTGCTGGTAGGTGCCGCTCGCGGTGCCGCCGATCAGCTGCACGGTCAGCGAGCAGGAGATGTAGGCCATGGCCAGGCCGAGGCAGTACAGCGGGATGATGGCGACCATGGCCGCGAACATCCGGGTGCTGATCAGGTAGGGCAGCGGCCGGATCGCGATGGACTCCAGCGCGTCGATCTCCTCGGAGATGCGCATGGCGCCCAGTTGCGCGGTGAACCGGCAGCCCGCCTGCGCGGCGAACGCGATCGTGGCGAGCAGCGGCCCGAGTTCACGCGTGGTGGCGAAGGCGGAGATGGCGCCGGTGATCGGGCTGAGCCCCAGCAGGTTCAGCGAGTTGTAGCCCTGGATGCCGACGGTCATGCCGCCGAACGCGCTCAGGATGACCACGACGCCGATGGTGCCGCCGCCGACGACCAGGTTCCCGTTGCCCCAACTCACGTCGGAGAGCAGCCGCCACACTTCCTTGGGATAGTGCTTGAGCGCCAACGGAATCGAGCCGATCGAGCGCAGCAGGAAGAAGACCTGGTGGCCCAGCCTGGCGAGCAGATCGATCGGCGCGTTCGCGGTTTTGCGAAGCTGCTGGAACGGCCGCAGCAGCGGGGGAACATAAGTCGACGACACTCAGACCACCTGTGACGGGAACAGTGCGTTGTACACCTGGGTGATGACGAGATTCACGCCGAACAACATGATGGCGGAACTCACCACCGCGGAATTCACCGCGTTGGCCACGCCGCCGGGACCACCGCGCGCGTTCAATCCGTTGTCGCAGGCGATGATTGCCGCGAGCAACCCGAAAATCAGCGATTTGACCAGTGCGACAAAGAGATCGGTAGTAACCGCGAACGACGAGAAGGTGCCGATGTAGGAACCCGGCGTACCGTTCTGCGCGAAAATGTTGAAGATGTAACCGGTCAGGAATCCGACGAAAACGACGAAGCCACAGAGCAGCACACTGACCAGCATCGCCGCGCCGAGCCGGGGGGCGACCAGCCTGCGCATCGGGTCGACGCCCATCACCTTCATGGCGTCGATCTCTTCGCGGATGGTGCGCGAGCCGAGGTCGGCGCACACCGCGGAGCCGACCGCGCCGGCGATCATCAGCGAGGTGACGAGGGGAGCGCCCTGCTGGATGATGCCGAGGCCGTTGGCCGCGCCGATGAACGAGGTGGCGCCGACCTGGCCTGCGATCGAGCCGACCTGGATGGAGACGATGACGCCGATCGGGACGGCGACCAGCAGCGTGGGCGCGGCGGAGACGCTGGCCATGAACGCGCACTGGCGGACGAACTCGTTGAACGGGAAGCGGCGCCGGAAGATTGCGATGAACAACTCGGCGACCGCGGCGATCCCCATGGTGATCTGGCGGCCGAAGGTCTCCAGCGAAGCCTTCGGATGGTCGGCCCAGTAACCCTTGGTCCAATCGACCGCATCACTCATCCGTGATCCTGTTGGAGGACTCTTGGTCGACTGCACTGGCTAACCCCTCTCGACGCCGGTTGGCTGCCCCGACGACTTGTTTGCTTGACGCACCTTACTACGTAGTAAGCCAGAACACACCACCCTCCTGTGATTGCAGTCATAGACGACGGTCACTGTGTCCTAAACGCTATGGCGGCGGCCACTGGCATTGGGTCAGCGCCCAAAACCGAGGGTGGTTTGTCTGGAACAAGTTACAGGTCAGCACGATGAATCGGCCGCCCAGACATGATCATCACACTAATTTATTCGGAAAGAGTTCATTCAAAATCGCATTTGTTTCCGGAACCGAACAGAACGGGCTGTACTACTGTTCGAGGACAAACTCGAAACGGGCAACGGTCATTTTCATAGCCGGTTGCTATTATTACAAATAAGAGACGAATTCGTCCTTATGTCTAAAATGGGGTCAAGGCTCGCCCGCCGTGGACACCCCGCAGTAGATGACGCGCCCGGGCCCGAATACTGACACGATGGGTGCGACAGATTGATATCGTGCGGGCTTCCGACGTCTGGAGGGACATGTTCAGCAAACTCGCCAAGGTGGCCACCGCCGCCTTCGCCGTAGCCCTCGGTGCGGCGCTACTCGGGACGGGCGCGGGGGCCGCTCAGGCCGATCCCGGCCCGCCGGTTCTGGGCGGCGGTTCCGGCATCATCATCGACAACCAATTCGAATGCACCGTCACCACGGTCGGCCACGACAACGCGGGCCGCCTCGTCGGCTTGACCGCCGGCCACTGCGGTGATCCCGGTGCCGAGGTTTTCGCTGAGTCCAACCGCGGCGCCGGCGTGATCGGCCGGTTCGTCTACTCCAACCATGATCTGGACTACGCCGTCATCCAGTTCGAGCCGGGCAAGATCATTCCGGTGAACCGGGTCGGCAACGTCACGATCACCGGGCTCGGCGCTCCGGCGGCGTTCCCGAACATCGTGTGCAAGGAAGGCCGGACCACCGGCAACACCTGCGGCATCAGCTGGGGCGACGTGTTCGGGTCGAACATGGAGACCTGGAGCCAGATGTGCGTGGTCGAGGGCGATTCCGGCGCGCCGGTCGTCATCGGCTCCACCCTGGTCGGCATGGTGAACGCCTACCTCGCCATGGCCTGCTTCGGCCCCGAGGTCGGCACCAACATGAGCACGATCATGGACGACATCAACGCGCGCGGCGGCGTTGGTGCGGGGTACATGCCTATTTAGCCGTCTCACCAGACACGCGAAGTGAGCGGGCGCCCGGATTCGAACCGGTTGCGCCCGCTCATTTCTCGTTTATGCCGTCGGTTTCTCGGTCTGCGCCGGGGCCAGCGCGGGACCGGCAACGCCGCACTGCGGCAGGCAGTCGACGCTGTCCAGGCTGGCTGGTCGGCGCGGCTGGCGCAGCAGCGCGGCCGCGAGCAGCGAGCCGGCGATCAGCAGGCCGACGCAGATCCACATGGCCGTGCCGAAACCGGCGTTGAAGGCGACGGGATCGCCGAGGGCGCCGGAGATTCCGGCCAGACCCGGCAGCGCCGCGACGGCGAGCAGCTGCGCGGTCCGCGCGACGGCGTTGTTCACCCCGGACGCGATGCCCGCCTCGCTGGACGGCACCGCGCCGAGCACGGCCCCGGTCAGCGGCGCGACCAGTGCGGCGAGACCGAAGCCGAAGACGAGCACGCCGGGCAGGACGTCGGTGAAGTAGACAGTGTCCGGGCCGATGCGCAGCAGCAACACCAGACCGCCCGCGGCGAGCAATGGACCGATGGTCATCGGAATGCGCGGCCCGTGCATTTGCGCCCAGCGCCCGGCCGGCGCCGAGAGCACCAGCATGATCAGCGTGATCGGCACCGTCGCCACTCCCGACATCAGCGGTGAATAGCCCGCCACCAACTGCAATTCCAGCACGAGCAGGAAGAAGACGCCGCCGAGCGCCGCGTAGACCGCGAGCGTGACCAGGTTGGCCGCGGTGAACACGCGGGAGGCGAACAGCACCGGCGGCACCAGCGGATGGTCGCTGCGCAGCTCGATCACCACGAACGCGGTGAGCAGCAGCACGCCGGCCACCAGCAGCAGCGGCATGGTCTCGATCAGGCCGAAGGTCAGGGCGCCGAGCGCGAGCGCGACCACCACCGCACCCGGCACGTCCAGCCGCGCCTTGGCGTTCGGATCATGGCTCTCCGGCACGTGTTTCAGCGCGACCAGCACCACGACCAGGGTGAGCGGCACATTGATGAAGAAGATGGAGCGCCAGCCGGCCAGCTCGATCAGCCAGCCGCCGAGGAACGGCCCGAACGCGCCGGCCACCCCGCCGAAGCCGGACCACAGGCCGATCGCCGCGCCTTGATCGCGGCGATCGATGGACGAGGAGATCAGCGCGAGACTGCCCGGCGTCAGCATGGCGCCGGCCACACCTTGCAGGATGCGGGCGAAGACCAGCATCTCGATGTTCATCGCCGCGCCGCACAGCACCGAGGCCAGGGCGAAACCGATGGTGCCCCAGACGAACACCTTGCGCCGGCCGAGCCGGTCGCCGAGCGAGCCGCCGAGCAGGATGAACGAGGCCAGGGTCAGCGTGTACCCGTTCAACGTCCATTGCAGCCCGGCCACGTCGGTGTCGAGGGACTCGCCGATTCGCGGCAGCGCGATGTTCACCACGGTCGCGTCGAGCGAGGCCACCGACGAACCGAGGATGGTGGCCAGCAGAATCCAGCGGCCGGTGGCCGATTTCAGCCGGGGAAGATCAGTCGTGCTCACCGGCTCAACTTAGCCGTCCGGCGCCCGGTTGCCCGGGAGTTCACCGTTGGGCGAATGTGTCAGATCACCGCCGGGGCGGGCAGTCAGATCTCCTGCACACAGACGACGAAGTGGCGCTGCTCGTAGACGTATCCGGTGCCGCTGCCGCAGACGTTCACGTCGTCCGCGCCGTCCACCCGCTTGACCACCTTGACGCCCTTGACCGGCGCGGCGCCGGTGCAGTCGATCCGCTTGGGATCGTCGCCGCCGACGTCCATGCAGCCGCCGACCACCCAGTCGATGTCCAGGCAGTACGCGCCCTGCTCGATGCCGTTGAGCGTCTCGGCGTAGTAGTTGTCGGCGTCGCCCACGCACTGGGTGCTCTTCGGCGCCTTGCCGATCACCTTGTAGTTGGCCGCGCGGCTGCCGCAGGACGCCTTGGTGATGGTGGCGTTGGAGGTGGTGCCGCCGAGCGTGACGCAATCGCCCTCGTTGGCCTGGAAGTCGGTGTTGCCGCCCTTGCTGGTCGGCGTCGGCTTGCCGGTGGTCGGCCGGCCGGACGACGGCTTCGGCGTGCTGGTGATCGAGACGGCGTTGATGGTGCCGTTGTCCACCGCGGGCTGCGCGTGACCGCTGACCGTCGAACTACAGCCGACCAGCGCGAGCGCGGCCGCCGCGACGAATGACGCAAACGCGACACGACCCCAGGTCAGTTGACCAGACACGAAACAGTCCTCCCGAGCTGTCACGCTCCGAACTCACGCCCCCGTAAGAATCCGAAGTAAACAAGATAAAGCTGCGCTTGCAAATACACGCCATGCATACACCATCGAACGCGCACACGTCGACTCGACCGTGCGGCCTCGCGCAGTCGCGACTCGCAAGCGCGCTATGGAATCGAGGTTCCAGCAACCGATCTGAGTACAGTGGGGTTTCAGAGTTCGAGAGGAGTTGCCCGTGAAGCTGATCAGCGTGATCGTCTGCTCGGCCGCCGCGGTACTTGCCTCTCTGTGGTTGCCCGGTGTCGCCTCAGCTACCGATGTGCATTGCACTTCGGAAAAGGGGACCGACATCACCGTCATCGACGGCCGCACCGCCTGCCGGGCCGCCACCGACCTGCTCGGCCAGGCGAAATCCTTCGGCATCGACGGTGTCGGCTACGCGAACGCCACCGCGGGAGCCACGGCGATCGGCGTCGGCGTGCGCGGCGGCGTCGGCGCCAGCAACGGGGCAGGCGGCATCCCGATCGCGGTCGGCGTCGGCCAGGACGCGATCGCCCTCAGTTCCATTGACCGCGACGAGGTTTCGCAGAGTCCCGGGGTGCCGATCGTCGCGGTTTCGGTCGCGCTCGACGGGTCGAGGGCGAGCGCGCAGACCGTCGAACGCTCCGTGGTCTGCCTGGGTGGCGGGGCCTTCGCCTGGAATTCGCGCACGGGTGACACCTGCCTCAGCACCCCTTTCGGCCGCTGGCAGACCCCGGTACACCAGCTACCCTGAGGAACGCACCCGCGATCGGTGGTCAGGTCAGGAGGTGACCCCATGGTTTCGGCAATGGCAACGGGCGGCTTCGATGCCGCCGACCCGGCCGACGGCAAGCTCGCCGCGCCCAAGGAAATGCTGGTCGACCCGCGGTTCATCCGCCTGGCCGATCAATTCTTCGGCATGTTCACCCAGCCGAACCGCGGCGGCGGCGCCCTGGCCGTCTATCTCGACGGCAAGCCCGTGGTGGACATCTGGGGCGGCTGGGCGGACAAGGATCGGCGCTGGAACGGCGACACCGTCGCGCTGACCTTCTCCACCGGCAAGGGCGTCGCCTCGACCGTGGTGCACCGGCTGGCCGAACGCGGGTTGATCGACTACGACGCACCGGTCGCCCGGTACTGGCCCGAATTCGCCGCGCACGGCAAGGACGACATCACCGTGCGCGATGTCCTGTCCCACCGCGCGGGCCTGCACCGGGTGCGCGGCCTGGTCCCCGGGCGCGAGGGCATCCTCGACTACGACGCGGTGATCAAGACGCTGGCCGACAGCCCGCCGGACCCGCGCCGCATCCGCACCTCCGGGTATCACGCGATCACCTTCGGCTGGCTGGTCGCCGAGATCGTGCAGCGGGTCACCGGCGATTCGTTCGTCGACGTGGTGCGCCGGGAGATCGCCGAGCCGCTCGGCCTGGACGAATTCTGGTTCCGGGTGCCGGAATCCGAGCGCTACCGGATCGCCAAGATCTTCCCGCACCTGAGCCCGCCGGGCATCCGCTGGAACACCGCCTCGTCGGTGCTGTCCTGGGTGCGCCCGATTCGCGGGCTGGCCGAGGCAGGCATGCCGGAGAGCTTCGACGAGCTGGTCCGCGACCCACGGGTGCACGACGCGGTGATGCCCGGCTGGAACGGCGTCTTCTCGGCGCGCGCGCTGGCCAGGATGTACGGCGCGCTGGCCAACGGCGGACAGGTCTTCGGGCCGCGCCCCGGCGGCGCCGAGCCCGTGCGGTTCCTCCGGCCGGAGACGATCGAGACGATCAACCAGGTGCAGCCCGCCGAGAGCCGCGACTACGTGCTCGGGCTGCCGCTGCGATTCACCCTCGGCTATCACCGCCCGGTGCTGATGTCCAAGCAGCAGCCGCGAAAGGCGTTCGGCCACTACGGCGTCGGCGGGTCGGGCGCCTACGCCGATCCGGAGCTCGGCATGTCCATCGCCTTCGTCACCAACCGGCTCGGCAACGCGGTGACCGCGCTCGGCGACGCCCGGCTGGCCCGGTTGGCCGCGACCGCGCGCAATACCGTGCGCCGGGCCAAGCCCGCGGTGGTCGTCGACGAGACGGATTCCTGACTCGCGTCGAACCGACGGCCCGGTGAGTTCGTACCTATAGATATGGACGTGGGCACAGCCGAGCCGCGCGCAGGCACCGCACCGCGCGCACCGCGGCTGTTCGTGCTGCACGCGCTGGCCGCGGGCATCGACTTCGACCGGTACTTCCGCTGGCGCCGGTCGCGCGACGGCGATCCGTTCTTCGTCCGCTTTCCCGGCTTCGGGTCGGGACTGTTCACCGGAACGGCCGCGGGGGCGCGCGAGCTGTTCCGCGCGCCGATCGACGCGCTCGAACCGCCGCAGCCCAATCCGATCGAGCCGCTGGTCGGCCCGACCTCGCTGATCCTGGCCGCGGGCGAGCGGCATCGCCGCGATCGCGCGCTGCTCGCCCCGGCCTTCCATGGTGCGCGGATCCGGGTATACGGGGACATCATCCTGGACTCGGTGCGGCAGGAACTGGCCGGCGGCACCGACGGGAGCGGCCAGGCCTGGCGACCGGGCGTCCGGATCGATTCGCGCGCGGCGGCCAGGGCGATCACCCTGCGGGTGATCCTGGAGGCGGTGTTCGGCGTGGACAGCCGCGAGCGCCGGGCCGAATACAGCACGGCGGTCGGCGAATTCCTCACCGCGTTCTCCGGGCCGCTGCTGCTGGTGCCGCTGCTGCGGCACGGACTGTTCGGGCAGGCGCCGTGGGATCGGTTCGTCGCGGCCCGCGCGCGGCTGGACCGGCTGATCCTGGACGACATCGCGCACCGGCGCACCGGCACCGGCGAATTGGCCACCGACATCCTCGGCATGTTGCTGAGCACGCGCTATGACGACGGCACCGCGATCACCGATGCCGAGCTGTGCGAGCAACTGCGCACGCTGCTGGTGGCCGGCCACGAGACCACCGCGACCACGCTGGTCTGGGCGCTGTTCCACCTGCACCGGGAACCGGCCACGCTGGACCGGCTGCGCGCGGAGTTGCGCGCGGCCGGACCCGAGGTCAGCCCGGTCGAGCTGGCCCGGCTGCCCTACCTGGACGCGGTGTGTCAGGAGACGCTGCGCCTGCATCCGGCGGTGCCCATCGTGGTGCGCAGGCTGACCGCGCCGTTCACGCTGCGCGGCGTGCCGCTCGCCGCTGGCGACACGATGGGGGTCGCGGTGCCGTTGCTGCACTCGGACCCACAGGTGTGGCCGGACGCGCGGCGGTTCCGGCCGGAGCGGTTCATCGAGCGCAAGTACGGGCCGTTCGAGTTCGCGCCGTACGGGGGCGGGCATCGGCGCTGCGTCGGGGCCGCGCTGGCGGACTACGAACTGCGAATCGCGTTGGCTACCATCGTGAACCAGGTGCGGTTGCGGCTGCCCGCGCGGTATGCGAACGGCCGTGCGCCGATGTCGGTGCCGCACAACATAGCAACCGGTCCGCATCGCTCGATTCCGTTCGTCGTCGAGGGTGATTTACATCACGAAGGCGTTTGACGGCGGCGCCACAGCGACCGACCAGCGGCATCGATCCACACACCGGACTCGCCGACGTGACCGGTACCTTTCGGGAAGCCGGACAACGGTCACCGGGTTATGTGACGGCTACCACACCGGACGGTCTGAACGAATCATTTTGAAACGCAACTGGCTTCGGGCCGCACCGGGACGGTAGGAAGGATGAGGGTCGGGCCGTCAATACCCGTGGGGTGAGCTCTGCCTGCTCCACGCCGATGAGAGATCTCGGGTCACGCGTGCGTCCGCACGGGTGTGCCGAGAGATGGAATGGACGAGAAACCTATGCATGTCGCTTCGCACACCGGGTCGCTACCTGCCCATCGCAGGGGAGCTCAGCTAACCCGCAGGCTGCGGGCTGGCGCCCTGTTGTCCGCGACGATCGCGGCGGGCGTCCTGCTGGTCGCCCCCGCCGACGCGGAGCCGTTCCCGTTCGGCTCCGGATCGGCCGGTTCCGCTCAGGATCCGGCGCCGCAGCAGCCGAATTTCGCGCCGCCGTCGATCAACATCGCCGACGGCGAGGAGGTCGGTGTCGCCCAGCCGATCATCATCAACTTCAAGGACCCGGTGCCCGATCACGGCGCCGCGGAGAAGTTCATCAAGGTCACCTCGTCGAAGGCCGCGCCGGGCCACTTCTACTGGCGCGGCGACAAGCAGGTGCGCTGGCGGCCGAACGAGTTCTGGCCGGACAACACCGACGTGACGGTCGAGGCGGGCGGCACCCGCAGCGCCTTCCGGATCGGCGACGCGTTCGTCAGCACCGCCGACGACAACACGCACACGATCACCATCACCCGCAACGGTGAAGAGGTGAAGACGATGCCGACCTCGATGGGCAAGACCAAGCACGAGACGCCGAACGGCACCTACGTGGTCGGCGAGCAGCTGCGCAAGATGATCATGGATTCGTCCACCTACGGGGTGCCGACCACCGACCCCGAGGGCTACAAGCTCGAGGTCGAGTACGCGACCCGGATCTCCAACAGCGGCATCTTCGTGCACGCCGCGCCGTGGTCGGTCGGCCAGCAGGGCGTCTCCAACTCCAGCCACGGCTGCCTCAACGTGAGCACCGAGAACGCCAAGTGGTTCATGGAGAACTCGCGCAAGGGCGACCCGGTGGTCATCGTGAACACCAAGGGCGGCTCGATCGGCACCAGCGACGGCCTGGCCGGCGACTGGAACGACTAGCCTTCCCGCACAACCGAAGACACGTCATCGAGCCGAACATTACGATCAATTAGCTGATTTGCTGATCGTGATGTTCGGCTTCTTGATTCACTGGGCGCGTGCTCGAGAAGTTCAGCGTTCGTCCGGACAGCGTTAACCGACTGTTTGCTCCTGTCCGTAGAGTGCGCGACGTGCGAGCTAAGCCGGAACGAGTACTACCCCAACCGCGCGGACGCGGTTTGCGGAACCGGCCCTGGCAGGACTACGTCCTGTTCTTGATCTTGGTAGTACCCAATCTCGCGCTGCTGACACTGTTCGTCTACCGGCCGTTGATCGACAACATCCGGCTCTCGTTCTTCGACTGGAACATCTCCGACCCGGTGGCCACCTTCATCGGGGTGGACAACTACACCGAGTGGTGGGGCCGGTCGGACTCCTGGGACATCGTCACCAACACGCTGGTGTTCACCCTGGCCGCGGTGGTCGGCAGCATGGTGCTCGGCCTGGCGCTGGCCATGCTGCTGGACCGGAAGCTGTTCGGCCGCAACGTGGTCCGCTCGGCGATCTTCGCGCCGTTCGTCATCTCCGGCGCCGCCATCGGCGTGGCCTTCCAGTTCATCTTCGATCCGAGCTTCGGCCTGGTCCAGGACGTGCTGGGCCGGCTCGGCGTGGACAACGTGCCGGACTTCTACCAGAACCCGCACTGGGCGCTGTTCATGGTGACGGTGACCTACATCTGGAAGAACCTCGGCTACAGCTTCGTCATCTATCTGGCCGCGCTGCAAGGGGTTCGGGCCGAGCTGATGGAGGCGGCCGAGATGGACGGCGCGAGCCGCTGGACCACCTTCACCAAAGTGTTGCTGCCGCAGCTGCGCCCGACCACGTTCTTCCTGTCCATCACGGTGCTGCTGAATTCGTTGCAGGTCTTCGACATCATCAACGTGATGACCCGCGGCGGGCCGCTCGGCACCGGCACCACCACGATGGTCTACCAGGTGTACGAGGAAACCTTCCGTAACTTCCGCGCCGGGTACGGCGCGACCGTGGCCACCATCATGTTCGTGGTGCTGTTGGTGGTCACGCTGGTGCAGGTTCGCGTCATGGATCGGAATGAGCAGTGAAAAGCGCAGGCGCTGAAACGAATTCCTACCAGCGGCGCCAGCGCGGGGTGAAGCTGCTCGGCTATGCCGCCATGGTGTGCGTGCTGATCATCGTCGGCGTTCCGCTGTTCTGGATCATCATCACCTCGGTCAAGGCCCGCCCGGACATCTACGTGCAGCCCGCGGTGTACTGGCCGCACAGCTTCCATCCGGAGAACTATCAGGACGCCACCACCAAGCTGCCGTTCTGGACCTTCTTCCGTAATTCGGTGATCGTCACGGCGGTCATCTCCGCAGTGAAGTTCGTGCTCGGCGTGCTCAGCGCGTACGGGCTGGTGTTCCTGCGCTTCCCCGGTAAGTCGGTGGTGTTCCTGGTGATCATCGCGGCCCTGATGGTGCCCAACCAGATCACCGTGATCTCCAACTACGCGCTGGTCGCCCAGCTGGGCTGGCGAAATACCCTGGTGGGCATCATCGTTCCGCTCTGCGGCGTCGCCTTCGGCACCTTCCTGATGCGCAACCACTTCCTGTCGCTGCCGTCGGAGGTCATCGAGGCCGCCCGGATGGACGGCGCGAACTGGTGGCGGCTGCTGGTCAAGGTGGTGCTGCCGATGTCAGGGCCGACCATGGTCGCGTTCGCCGTGGTCACGCTGGTCAACGAGTGGAACGAATACCTCTGGCCGTTCCTGATGGCCGACGGTCCCGAGGTCGCCACGCTGCCGGTCGGCCTGACCCTCTTGCAGAACACCGAGAATCCGAGCGTCACCAACTGGGGGCCGGTGATGGCGGGCACGCTGCTGACCATGCTGCCGATTCTCGTGGTGTTCCTGCTGCTGCAACGCCACATGATCAAAGGCCTCACCTCTGGTGCGGTCAAGGGTTAGATACAGGAGAAACCACGTGTCCACTAATCGATTCCCCGCGCTGTCCCGGCGCGGATTCATCGGGCTGGCCGGCGCCGTCGCCGCGGGCGCGGCGCTGACCGCGTGCGCGGGCAGCGGCGGTGGCGCCAAGCAGTCCGGCGACGCCAACACCATCAACTTCTGGTCCAACCACCCCGGCAGCTCGAAGGATCAGGAAGCCGAGCTGATCAAGCGCTTCCAGGAGAAGTTCCCCGAGCTCAAGGTCAATCTGATCGACGCGGGCCGCAACTACGAAGAGGTGGCGCAGAAGTTCAACGCGGCGCTCACCGGCGGCGAGCTGCCCGATGTCGTTGTGCTGTCCGATGTCTGGTGGTTCAACTACGCGCTCAACGGCACCATCGAGCCGCTGGACGGGCACTTCGGCGACGCCGGGGTGAAGCTGGACGACTACGTCGACTCGCTGGCCGCGGACTACCTGTTCAACGGCAAGCACTACGCGCTGCCGTACTCCCGCTCGACGCCGCTGTTCTACTACAACAAGGACGTCTGGGCGAAGGCAGGCCTGCCGGACCGCGGCCCGAACAGCTGGCCCGAGTTCGACGAGTGGGGCCCGAAGATCCAGGCCGTGGTCGGCGACGGCAAGCTCGCGCACGGCTGGGGCGACGCGAAGAACTACCTGGCCTGGACCTTCCAGGGCCCGAACTGGACCTTCGGCGGCGCGTACTCGGATCAGTGGAAGCTGAAGTTCACCGAGCCCGGCTCCATCACCGCGGCCCAGTTCCTCCGGGACATGATCCACACCAAGAAGTACGCGGGCATCAAGCCGCAGATCGCCGTCGACTTCGGCACCGGCGTGATCGCCTCGACCATCGCCTCCACCGGTGACCTCAAGGGCATCAAGCAGAACGCGGAAGGCAAGCTGCAGTTCGGCACCGCGAACCTGCCGCACCCGAACGGCCCCGGCGTCACCACCGGCGGCGCCGGGCTCGCGATCCCGGCGAAGATCTCCGATCAGCGGAAGGTGAACGCGCTCAAGTTCATCGAGTTCATCACCAACGCCACCAACACGGCGTACTTCTCCCAGGCCACCGGGTACATGCCGGTGCGTAAGTCGGCGGTGACCGATCCGAGCGAACAGGACTTCCTGGCGAAGAACCCGAACGCGAAGGTCGCCATCGACCAGCTGCCGCTGACCAAGTCGCAGGACTACGCCCGGGTATTCGTGCCCGGCGGCGACCAGATCATCGGCACCGGGCTCGAGCAGATCGGGCTGCAGAACGCCGACCCGGCAACGGTTTACGCCAATGTCACCAGTCAGCTGCAGGCCATCATCGACCGGCAGATCACCCCGAAGCTGCCCAAGTAACACCCGCATCCGGTGGCGGCCGCCGCGCGTGGCCGCCACCGTGAGTTTCACACGAGGAGATCGACGCCCATGGCCACAGTGCAGTTCGACGGTGTGACGCACCTGTATCCCGGTGCGCCGACACCCGCCGTCGACAGCCTGGACATCGACATCGCCGACGGGGAGTTCATCGTGCTCGTCGGCCCGTCCGGCTGCGGCAAGTCGACCAGCCTGCGCATGCTGGCCGGGCTGGAATCGGTGGAGGCGGGCCGAATCCTGATCGGCGGCAAGGACGTCACCGCGCTGCCGCCGCGGGCGCGCGACGTGGCGATGGTGTTCCAGAGCTACGCGCTGTACCCGAACATGACAGTCGCGGAGAACATGGGCTTCGCGCTGCGCAACGCAGGCATGAGCAAGGCCGACACCCTGGTCCGGGTGCAGGAGGCGGCGAAGATGCTGGAGCTCGAGCAGTTGCTCGACCGCAAACCGGCGAAACTGTCCGGCGGACAACGGCAACGGGTCGCGATGGGCCGGGCGATCGTGCGCAGGCCGCAGGTGTTCTGCATGGACGAGCCGCTGTCCAACCTGGACGCGAAGTTGCGGGTCAGCACCCGGTCGCAGATCGCGGCGCTGCAGAAGCGGCTCGGCACCACCACGGTGTACGTCACCCACGATCAGGTGGAGGCGATGACCATGGGCGACCGGGTCGCCGTGCTGCTCGACGGCAAGTTGCAGCAGATCGCCGCGCCCCGTGAGCTTTACGACAACCCGGTGAACACCTTCGTCGCCGGATTCATCGGCTCGCCGGGGATGAACCTGCTGGAGGCGCCGGTGCGCGACGGGGTCGCGGTGCTCGACGATCTGCGCATCCCGGTGCCGCGCACGGCGGATACCGGCGATCGGGTGATCGTCGGGATCCGGCCGGAATCGTGGGAGGTGACCACCGACGAAGGTGGGCTCACCGTCGCCGCCGAGCTGCTCGAAGAGCTGGGCTCGGAGTCGTTCGTCTACAGCCACGGCGTGGCTGCGGACTGGAACAGCCGCTCCGGCAAGGTAGTTGCCCGGGTGGACCGCCGCTTCCAGGTCGCGCTCGGCGATCAGCTGCGCCTGCGGCCCAAGCTCGACGACGTGTTCTTCTTCGACGCGACGACCGAGGAACGCCTGCGCTGAGGCGTCCCTCGGTCCGCCGGACCTACCAGATCTTGACCCGCTCGGCCGGATCCAGGTACAGCGCGTCGCCCGGGTTCACCGCGAACGCCTCGTGGAAGCTGTCGATATTGCGAACCACTGCGTTGCAACGGAATTCGGGCGGCGAGTGCGGGTCGACGGTGAGCCGGCGGATGGCCTCCTCGGTGCGGGCCTTGGTCCGCCAGACCTGGGCCCAGCCGTAGAAGACGCGTTGCAGGCCGGTGAGGCCGTCGATCTCCGCGGGCTCGTTGCCGTCCAGCGAGATCTTGTAGGCCTGTAGCGCGATGGACAGCCCGCCCAGGTCGCCGATGTTCTCGCCGATGGTGAATTCGCCGTTGACCGTGTGCTCGTCGGGCAGGTCCTTCGGCGAGAGCACGTTGTACTGCTCGATCAACGCCTTGGTGCGCTTACCGAATTCGGTGCGGTCGTCGTCGGTCCACCAGTCGACCATGTTGCCGTCGCCGTCGTACTTGGCGCCCTGGTCGTCGAAGCCGTGGCCGATCTCGTGGCCGATCACCGCGCCGATGCCGCCGTAGTTGGCGGCGTCGTCGGCGTTCATGTCGAAGAACGGCGGCTGCAGAATCGCGGCGGGGAAGACGATCTCGTTCATGCCGGGGTTGTAGTAGGCGTTCACCGTCTGCGGCGTCATGAACCATTCGTCGCGGTCCACCGGGCCGCCGAGCTTGTTCAGGTCGCGATCGTGGTCGGCGGCGTAACCGTTGCGGTAGTTGCCGACCAGGTCGGCCGGGTCGATCCGGACGTCGGAGTAGTCGCGCCACTTGTCCGGGTAGCCGATCTTCGGGGTGAACTTCTCCAGCTTGGCCAGCGCGGCCGCCCTGGTGTCCGGACCCATCCAGTCCAGCTGGGCGATGTTGCGGCGGTAGGCCTCCTGGAGGTTTTCCACCAGCTCCACCATCCTGGCCTTGGCGTCCGGCGGGAAGTGTTCGGCCACATACAGTTTGCCGACGGCCTCGCCGAGCAGGTCCTGCACCAGCGAGACGCCGCGCTTCCAGCGCTCGCGGATCTCCTCGGCGCCGGTCAGCGTGTGCCCGTAGAAGGCGAAGTTCTCCGCGATCAGCTCGTCGGTGAGATACGGTGCGCGCGCACGCAATACCCGCCAGGCGGCCCAGGCCTGCCAGTCCGCCAGCGACTCCTCGGTCCACACGCGGCCGAAGGTGTCCAGGTAATCCGGCTGCCGGACCACGACTTCGGCGAGCACCTCGGGACCGGACGCGGACACGTTCTCGGCCAGCGCGGAAGCCCAGGCCGCCCAGTCGAACTCGGGGTGCGCGGCGACCAGCTCGTCGAAGGTGGTCAGGTTGTAGCTGAGCTCGGCGTCGCGGCGGCGCACCACATCCCAGTGGCCCGCGGCCAGCTTGCGCTCCAGCTCGAACACCCGCTGCCCGACGGTGTCCAGGTCCTGCGGCAGCAGGTCGGCGATCCGCGGATCCGCCGCGGCGATGGCGAACATGCGGCCGATGTGCGCGATGTATTCGGCGCGGATCTCGGCGGATTCGTCCTGCCGGTAGTACGACTCGTCGGGCAGGCCGAGGCCGGACTGGGTGGCGTGCACCAGGTAGCGGGTGGAGTTCTTGTCGTCGGTGTCCACGTAGAAGTTGACCGCGCCGCCGACGCCGGTGCGCTGCAACGAGCCGAGCAGCGCGGCGAACGCGCTGCGATCGGCGACCTGGTGGATCGCGGCGAGCTCCGCCGAGATCGGGGCCAGGCCGGCCGCGGCGACGGTCTCGGTGTCCATGAAGCTGGTGAACAGATCGCCGATCTTGCGGGCATCGGTGCCCGGCTCGGCGGCTTGGGCGGAGGCCTGCTCGATGATCACCTGGACGTCGAGTTCGGCCTGGTCGTAGAGCGTACGGAAGGCGCCGTCCACCGCGCGGTCGGCCGGTATGTCGTAGTCGTCCAGCCATTTGCCGTTGACATGCGCGAACAGGTCGTCCTGCACCCGTACGGCCTGGTCAAGGTAGGACAGATCAATACCGGAGGGACTGTTCAGCTCGGAAGTCACGCTGTCCAGTATGCCGACGCGCACAGAAATCGGCCCCCGACTGCGGACAGCCGGGGGCAACGGTCATGGATTTGGCAGTGCGTCGATCAGGCGGTGAGCGCGACGCGATCGAACTCGCCGTCGCGGGCGCCGAGCAGGAAGGCGTCCCACTCCTGCGGGGTGTAGCCGAGAACGGTGCTGCCGTGCTGGAGGGTGGTGTGCCCGTCGGCGGTGGTGTGCGCGATCAGCGCGCCGGACGTTCGTCCGGGCGCGCGCAGGCTGTCGAGGAACGTGGTCCACTCCCGGGCGGTGACGGTGATGATGGGTTCGTCGGCGGGGTGGTTGGCTGGATTGCGGCGGTACTTGCTGTCCCGGATGAGCACCGCGTCCCCATCGAAGCGGACCTCGACACATTGGTTGCCGTTGTTCGATCGAGTCGACCGGAACCAGTCGGTGCGAACCGACCGGGAAGTAGCGGTGGTGGCCATGGGCCGGATTTTACACTCGGGCATACGTCCTGATCAGGGTCGATGATGCGACACGGTCCAGCGACTGCTCCTGCGCGCGCACGTAGGCGAAGCTCAGATCGCGGACCAGTTCCGGGTCGTCGACCGCCCCGCCGAATACCGCGCTCTCCGCCCAGCCGAAGGTCGGGAGCTGCTCGCCGGCGAAATCGATCAGGTGAAAACTCGACCCGCCGAGCACCGCGCCCGCGGTGGCGGCGAACGGGATGACCCGCACCTCGATGGTGTCCAGCTGGTCGATCAGTTCGGCCAGATGAGTCAACTGCGCGCGCAGCACCTCCGGGCCGCCGGTCTGCTGCAGCAGCGTGCCCTCGCCGATCACCGCGGTCAGCTCGACCGGTTCCGTGCCGCGCAACCGTTCCTGGCGGCGCATCCGGATCGCGACCAGCTGGTCCACCTGCACCGGACGGATCATCACGTCGGAGCTGATCAGCGCGCGGGCATAGTCCTCGGTCTGCAACAGGCCGGGCACCACGAGGCTGTCGTAGCTGCGGATGCTCTGCGCGCCGTATTCCATGCCGTAGAGGCGCTGCAATTCCGGGCCGATCAGCGCGGACGATTTGGTCCACCAGCCGCGCTGCTTGCTGGCCTCCAGCAGGGCGAGCAGCTCCGCGCGCTCCTCGGCCTCCACCTCGAGCAGCTCGAGCACCGGGCCGATGGTGTTGCCGGTGAGCACGCGGCGGCCCTTCTCCACATGCGACCAGTTGGCCGGGGTGAAGCCGACCCGCTTGGCGAAGCCCGCCGAATCGAAGCCGCGCTGTTCGCGCAGCTCACGCAGCCGCAACACCAGTTCCCAGCGGGCAACGGTAGGCGAGACGGGTGCCATGACAGGCGATCGTACGCGGGGTCGACTCACCGGCGTGTGACTATTGTCAACCCAGTTGTGCGGCATTAGGGTCGGGTTTCAGCGGTCGATTCTCTCCCCCCTTCACGCGATCCACCCGCATCGAGGCGAGGAACGTCATGAGTTTGTCCCGCACTGAATCAGGCAGTTATCCCGCGTCTTCCGATTACACGACGATGCAGGACGCCATCGCCCGCTGCCGCCGATATCGTAAGGACCACGGCCTATACGGAGTCGTGGATCCCGCGCTGGGCCGGATCATGCTGGAGGTGGGCGCGGTCGGGGCGGTCGTGATGCCCGCCGCGCTGGGCCGCCGGGTGCGCGCGTGGCTGACCGAGGCGGCGCCCGACGACCGGGCGGGCCCGATCATCGCGCATCCGCGTTCGGACCGGTGGACGTTCCTCACCGGTCCCACCGACAACTCGTATCTGGACACCGAACTGTTCGCCGAGCTGTTCCGGGTCTGTGCCTCGGTCGCGCTGCCCGGCAGTCATATCGTGCTGCCCTCGCCGACCGACGAGGGCAGCGGCTACCGCAAGTGGATTGCCGAGCCCGAGCGCGACTTTCGCCCGGAAATGGGCGACGTGCTGGCCGCTACCCGGGCTTGCGCGGCGGTCAGCGGGGAGTAGGCGCCGGCGGTGGGGTGAGGGTGACGCTGAACTTGTCCTCCAGTCGCTGATTCCATTCGCTCTCGCACTGGTCGATCTTGGACTGATCGCCGCCCGCCTTGTTCACGCAGTCGACGAAGTCCTTGCCGCCGCTGTTGACGAAGAAGCTGTAGCCCACGACGGTGACCACGATGGCGCCGATCAGGCCCAGCGCGCCGAGGATCAGGCCGGTGATCGCCATCCCCGCGCCGCCAGCCCGGCCGGAGCGGGTCTTCACCAGCGCGACGATGCCGAAGATGATGGCGAACGCGCCGAACAGGTAGCCGCCGACCAGCGTCCAGAAGCTCAGCAGCGCGATGATGCCCAGCACCAGCGCGGTGATCGCCAGGCCCTTGCCCTTCGGCGACTCCTGCCAGTACGCGGGCTGACCGGGCTGCTGACCGCCGGGTGGCTGGCCGTACCCGGGAGGTGGCGGATATTGGCCGGGAGGCGGGTATTGCGACATGGACTTCCTCTCCGTCGGTGCCTCGCGCCGCTCGATCCGGACCAGGTGGGCCGGCGGGTACGCGGGGATCGCCTACTGATCGCATGCGCTACGGGCGGATGTTAATGCGAGGTATGCCCATTTTGTCGCAAGCCGGCGGCCTGCGGTGGCTGGACGCGCGCGACGAGATCGAATCAGGCCGTTCGGCTACTGCGCGCCGAGGCGCGCGTGCATCTCCCAGACCAGGATCTCCGACGGCCTGCGGGCGATGACGCGCTGGCCGCCGGACCGGGTCAGCCGGACCGCGTCGCCCTCGTCCAGGGTGCCGACGCCTTCCATCTCCACCTCGCCGCTCGCGACGAATACGTGCAGGTAAGGGGCGTCGGGCAGATCGATGACGTGCTCGGGATCGCCGGTCATCCGGGCCACGTGGAACGCCGCGTGGCTGCTGTTGATGGCGATGGCGGTGCGATCGCGGTAGCGCGGCAGGCCGGCGGCCACGGTCACCAAACCGCCGGACGCCAGCTCGTCGTCGATCTCGAGCTGTTGATAGCCGGGTGTGAGGCCCGGCTCATCGGGGACGACCCACATCTGCACGAAATGCACCGGCTCGTCGTGCCGGGCGCCGTCGATCCGCCACGCGTCGTTCTTCTCCGAGTGCAGGATGCCGGTGCCCGCGCTCATCCGCTGGGCCAGACCCGGGTAGATGATGCCGCTGTGGCCGAGCGAGTCCTGATGGACCAGGCTGCCGCCGAGCACCCAGGTGACGATCTCCATGTCCCGGTGCGGATGCGTGTCGAAGCCCTGACCGGGGGAGACCACATCGTCGTTGTTGACCAGCAGCAGGCCGTGGTGGGTGTTGTCCGGATCGTAGTGCTCCCCGAACGAGAACGAATGCTTCGAATCCAGCCAGGAAACCCGCGTCTTCATGCGGTCGCCTGCTCGATGGACGTCGATGTGTGGTGTCGTGAGTGTGGACATCAGGTCCTCCTCTCGGGACCGTGCACCGATCACCTTTCAGGGTAGGAGCACAGACGTCGCGGTACTCCACATTCCTAGTAAATTGTCCTGCACTCGGCATTTTACGCGAGCGACCAGCGGGTGAACGTCAGGCGAGCAGAACCGACCGGTCCAGCGACCCGGTGGGTGCGCGCTTCCCACGCCCGGGCCGGATTCGTAAAATGATGCGCCGCAATGCAACCGGAGGTGACGAAGAGATGCGACCCGAGGCCCTCGCGCGCATCGAGCGACAACTCCGCAGCGAGGCGCGCCGCGACGGCATCGCCCACTTCGTGGTCGGCGTCGCGGTGTTCCGCGAGCGCAAACTCCTGGTGGTGCGCCGGGTGCCGGACGACTATCACGGCGGCATGTACGAACTACCCGGCGGCGGAGTCGAATCCGGCGAAACCTTCGCCGAATGCGTCGAACGGGAGCTGTTCGAGGAGACCGGCCTGCGGGTGCGCCGCATCACCGACTTCCTCGGCGGCATCGACTACGCCACCCGAACCAAGTCCCGAGTACGTAAATTCAGCTTCCTGGTCGACGTCGAACCGGGCGAGGTGGCCCTCGAACCCGGCGAGCACGACGCGTTCGCCTGGATCGACGCCGGCGCCCTCGACCAGCTGCCGATGGCGCCGGACATGCGCGCGGCGGTCAGCGCGCTGGTCACCGGCGCGCACTGATTCGGCGCGAATCCGCCGCAGCCAGTAACCTCGCGGCGTGTCCACTGGTCGCTCGGAGAGCTCCATTCCCTCGGACGAGCGGCCGGAGCCGCTGTGGACTGCGCTACGCCAGAGCCCGGGCGTGCTGCGGTTGGCGCTGGTGCGGTTCACCGGTCAGTTCGGGGACGGGATGTTCCAGGCGGCGCTGTCCGGGGCGATTCTGTTCAATCCCGAGCGGCAGACCGATCCGCTGGCGATCGCCGCCGGCTTCGCGGTGCTGCTCTTGCCGTATTCGCTGATCGGGCCGTACGCGGGGGCGCTGCTGGACCGGTGGGATCGGCGCACGGTGCTGCTGGTGGCGAACGTGGCGCGGGCGGTGTTGATCGCGCTGGTCTGCGCGGGACTGCTGGCCGGGCTCGGGGAGACGCCGCTGTTGTTGCTCGCGCTGGCCGTGGTGGGGATCAGCCGATTCGTGTTGTCGGGCGTATCGGCGGCCTTGCCGAAGGTGCTGGCCAAACACTGGCTGGTGCCGATGAATTCGGTGCTGGCCACGGTGGCCTCGGGCTGCGCGGGGCTCGGCGCGGCCACCTCGGTGGCGGTGATCGGGTCGATCGGGGCGGGCGACTTCGCCTCGGCGGTGGCGGTGGCGATCAGCGGGCTCGGGCCGGTGGTCAGCGCGCTGCTGGCGGCGGGGTTCGCGCCGCGGGTGCTCGGCCCGGACGCGGGCGGGCCGTCCGACGAGAGCACGGTGCGCGCGATCGCCACCGGCCTGCGCACGGGTGCGACGGCGGTGTGGGAGTCGGTACAGGTGACCACCGCGATGCTGGGCATCGGTACGCACCGAATCGTGTTCGGCATCAACACCTTGATCATGGTGCTCGTGCTGCGGCAGGGACCGGCCCACGGTTCCGCGTTGAGCAGCGGGCTGCTCGGGTTCGGGGTCGCCATTGCCGCTATCGCCGCGGGCATGCTGGTGGCGGCCGTGGTCGCGCCGCTGCTGATTCCGCGCCTCGGCCGATCCAAGACGGTGGTGGCCGGCCTGTTGACCGCGACGGTGGTCCAGTTGACGCTGGTCACCCCGATCGCCATCGTGGACGAGGGCGCGGCGGTGCCGCACGCGCACAAGCTCTTGTTGGTGGGCGCGTTCCTGCTCGGGCTGGCCGGGCAGACGATCAAGCTGACCGGCGACGCGACGATGCAGATGGATATCGATGACGCCCGGCGCGGACAGGTATTCGCGTTGCAGGACACGGTGTTCAATATCGCGTTCATCCTGGCGATCGCCGCGGCGGCGCTGGTTATCCCGGACGACGGGCGGTCCTTGCCGGTGATTGTGGTGGGCGCCGGAATCTATTGCGCGGGAATTGCCGCCATCGCGCTCAATATGCGGCGGCGGAAACTCGGCTGACGCTATTTATTCAGGTGATGACCGGATCGTCGTCCAGGTGCCGTCCGGTGGGATTCATCCGCTGGGCCAGGTAGTCGGGTAGGTCGTCCGGGGGCCGGTGCGACGGTGGCGGGTCTTTGAGCGTCGGCTGATGCGGCGGCTGTTCGTCGACATTCGACCAGCCGGGGATCGGATCCTGCGGTGCGGCATCGGCGGCCGTGTGCTGGTGGGCCTCCATGTGGTCGGTGCGCACGATCCAGTCGAGCGGTTCGCTGACGGCGTCGGACGCGGTGCCGGTGATGTGGTGATTCCAGGTGCCGAACCCGGTCGGGTCGGTATAGAAGTGGTCGAGGACGCCGTCGTTGTCCACGTCCAAGGCGGCCACGTCGGCGATGCCGGAACCGCAGGTGTCCCACATCGCGTCGTCGGTCAGGCCGTCGCCGTCGAAGTCGAGCTGGACCGCGTCGGCCGTGGCCGAGGCCGGGCCGGCCAGTTCCAGATCGGCTTGGCTGTGCCAGACGTGCACCGTGCCGTCGCCCGTGCCGAACACGTACTCGATCTCGTTCATATGTGATTGGACGCGCGCGACCGACATTCGGTTCCCTATTTCGCACAGTCCATTCCGGTAGGTTTCTTTTCGCTTCGGCCCGATTCGACAGGAGTCAGCGACACATGGGTTTTCCGGCGCGGAATCGTGATACGTGATGCGCCGCTTCGGAAGCCGATCCGCTGGTGCACCGGCATTGTTCGGTGCGGTGCTCGGCGGGCTGTGCCTGCTGCCCGTCCCGGCCGCGCAGGCCGCGCCGTTCCCCTGGGCCCCCTCGCCGGTAAATAGTTGCGGCGAGGTCGGTTTCGATCCGCTGAATCGCGAGCGCGATCCCGCGCTGCCGCCGCTGCCTTCGGTGGTGCTACCCGAGCGGATCGACATTCCGGTGCCGATTCCGCAGCTCACGCCGATCACGGTGCCCGGACCGGAGCCGGACAGGACCAGGATCGACCCGGGTCCGCCGGCCGCCGATCCGTGCCACACGCCGTGCCCCGAAGTCCGCGACATCGCGAAACCGCCTGAGCCGAACCCTGATCCGAGCCCGTTCCCGGAAGCAGGCCAACCGCCTGGCCCGAGTTCGGCCGACCCGATCAAGGTGCCGCGCATCGAATTCAAGCCCGAGATCGAACCGATCCCGGTGCCGGTCCCCGGCGGACCCGGCCTCGCGCCACAGCCCGCACCGCCGGTGGTGACGCGCCCCGCGGAACCGGGACCACTCGCCGCACCGGTGGCCGAACCACGGGTCACCTCGGTGGAACTGGCAGGCCAGATCACCGGGCACGGCTCGCAGAATCGCACCGACCTGCGCTGGCAGGTGGACGGCACCGACCTCGGCGTGATGTGGGAGACCAAGCCGGGGGAGGTCGCCGTCGTGTTCGGCGACACCTTCGGCAAGGGCTGGCAGGTCGGCGGCGCCGGGCACGACGACCAGGACTGGCGCAGCAACGTGCTGGGTTACAGCACCGATCACGAGCTGTCCGACGGCATGTCGCTGGACGCCATGGTGCAGGACAGCCGCTGCCACGCCGCCGAGATCCTGGACAGCCGCAAGATCAAGAACTGGGAGACCACCACCATCCCGACCTCCGGCTTCGCGCTGGGCGACCGGCAGTACCTGAGCTACATGTCGGTGAATCGGTGGAGCCGGATCCCGGGACTGTGGTCGAACAACTACGGCGGGCTCGCCTACTCCGACGACAACGGGCGCACCTGGACCAAGGATCAGCATGCCAAGTGGGACAACCTGTTCGGCGTCGGCCGGTTCCAGGTCGCGGCGATGGTGCCGCAGGGTGACTACGTCTACATGTTCGGCACGCCCAACGGACGCGTCGGCGTGATCGGTCTCGCGCGGGTGCCGAAGGACGACGTGCTCAACACCTCGGCCTACCAGTACTGGGTGAACGGCAGCTGGGCGCCGGCCGCCGAAAATCAGGCCACCCCACTGGTTCCCGGCCTGGCCAGCGAGGTGTCGGTGCGCTACGACCGGGACAACGCGCAGTGGCAGATGGTGTATCTGGACTCCGGTCGCGGCGCGATCGTGGTGCGCAATGCGGCGGAACCCCAAGGCAGTTGGACCGAGGCGGCGCAGCTGCTGTCCACGGCCGACTATCCGAAGTCCTACGGCGGGTTCATCCATCCGTGGTCGACCGGCAAGGATCTGTACTTCACCATTTCGTCCTGGGACAGCTACAACGTGTATCTCATGCACGCGCAGCTGGATTCGGCGAACTGAGTCAGTCCTCGACGAACCGGACGAGACCACCCGCGCGGATCAGTGCGGGCGGATCGCGGTCCACGTCCCACATCCGCAGGCCGGTGGTGCCGATGAGGTGCCAGCCGCCGGGGGTGCTGCGCGGATAGACGGCCGAGTAGCCGCCGGCCAGTGCGACCGCGCCCGCCGGGATGGTGGTGCGGGACTCCGGGCGACGCGGCACGGTCAATCGGGCATCGGGTGACTCCAGATAGCCGAAGCCGGGGGCGAATCCGACGAAGGCGCATCGCCACATCGTTCCGGTGTGTGCGGCGATTACTTCGGCTTCGGCCAGTCCGAGTAGTCGCGCGACCTCGGCGAGATCGGCGCCGTCGTAGCGCACCGGGACGACCAGCGGATCGTCCGGAGAATCGTTGTCGCGCAGTGTTCCACGGGAAACAATGCCCGAATCCTGTTCTGCCGTCGGCTGTTGCAGCTCGCGCAGCAGGGTCGCCAACTCGTGCCGTACGGATTCCGCGTGCTTCGGCGAAAGCAGCGTCACGAGAACGGTTTCCGCGGCGGGCAGGATGTCCTGCGCACCTTTCGGTGGGTGCAGACGCAGAGCCGCAACCAGTTTCGCGACCTCGTCGTGGTGCGACGGCAGCACGAGCAGCGCGCAGTCGCCGGCGGCCCGGATCTGCCGTTCCGGATCCGCCGCTGCCGGTTCGCGGTCGGTCATGCTCAGCCGAACGATTCGACCGGCACCCCGACCTCGTCCAGGGCCGTGCGAATGAGTCGCGCCATCTCGACCGCGGCCGGAGTGTCGCCGTGCACGCAGATGCTGGCCGCCCGCACCGTGACCTCGCCGGATCCGTCCACCGTGCGCGCCGTGCCCGACATGGCGATCGAAACCGCCTGCGTGACCGCCTCATTGGTGCCGAGCACCGCGCCGGGCAGGCCACGCGCGGCGAGCGTGCCGGCCGGCGTGTACGCGCGGTCGGCGAATCCCTCCCCGACGAATCGCACCTTCGCCGCCTCCGCCGCCTGCTCCAGCTGCGAGCCGGCCGGACCCAGCAGGGCCAGCTCCGGGTCGTAATCGACCAGCGCGCCCAGCACCGCGTCCGCGAGCTGCCGGTCCCGAGCGGCCGAATGGTAGAGCGCACCATGCGGTTTCACGTACCGCACCCGATCACCGGCCGCCTTGGCGAACGCGTCGAGGCTGCCGATCTGGTACAGCACCTCGTCGCGCAGCTCGGCCGGAACCATGGTGACCTCGCGCCGACCGAACCCGGCCAGATCGCGATAGCCGACGTGCGCGCCGATCCGGACGCCCTTCTCCACGGCGAGCCCGCAGGTCCGGCGCATGATCGAGGGGTCGCCCGCGTGGAACCCGCAGGCGATGTTGGCGCTGGTCACGATGTCCAGCATGGCCGCGTCGTCGCCCATCTTCCACGGACCGAAGCCCTCGCCGAGATCGCTGTTCAGATCCAGCGGCATATGCACCCTTTCCGTGGCGGTGTGTCGGACCGCACCCGATTCTCGTTGTGCCGGTGCTCTCCAAGCAAGAATGCCCGGTCAGGACGGGGTGCTCAGCGCCGAACGCGACCTGGGTCACAGGACGATGGTCCAGTTCAGCGTCGGCAAGTACGCTCGGACCAATCATGGCCACGTATTTCGATCCGAAGTCCTGGTCGCCGCTACGGGCCGTCGATCTCGGCAAGCGCCTGTTCGAGCAATCCTGGCTGGAACAGTGGATCTCCGTCACCACCTCCTGGGTGGACGCGGGCGCCGACCTCGGTGCGGGCACCGTCACGGCGCTGATGCCGGACGCCCTGATGACCGTGCTCAGCGAAGGCATCCTGAGCCGCTTCGGCGGGCAGGAGGTCAGCGCCACACTGCTCGGCCACGACCTGCACGCCACCTTGCAGGTGCTGAAGGTCCGCCGCCGCGGCGCGCATTTCCAGACCAAGACGGTCCTGTCCCGGCTGCGCTGGGACAACCACCCGATCGAGGCCGTGACCGTGATCGCGCACGGCGTCCGGCTCATCCCCGGCGTGCCGACGAAGGTGCGGGCGGCGCGGCTCGACCTCGAGGGCACGGTCACCACCGCGGCCCTGGTCGGCTGGATCAACAGCCAGCCGCTGGACTGGGTGCTGGATATAGAGGACAGCGGACTGATCCGGGCCAAGCACCGGCGCCGACGGCTGACCGCGCTGGTGGACGCCTCCGTGACGGACAACCGGGTGACCGTGGACCTGCTCCGCGCCACCTGGCTGGGCCTGCGGATGCCGCGCCGGATGATCGGCACGCCCGCGCTGCTGCTCGAGCAACTACCGAATCAGGCGCGCATCGTGCACGCCACCCGCGACGGCGATCTGGTCCGCTTCCGGATCGAGCTGCCGGAGATCACCGGGTCGTTCGATCTGGCCCAGATCCGCTCCGCCATCGTCACCGGGACGACGCTGATCGTCTTCTAGGCCTGGGCTTTCCACCACTCCTGCAGGGCCGACTCCGCCTCGTCGCGGGTCATCGGGCCGCGATCCAGGCGCAGCTCCTTGAGGAACCGCCACGCCTTGCCGACCTCGGGACCCGGTGGCAGGCCGAGCAATTCCATGATCGCGTTGCCGTCCAGGTCGGGGCGGACCTTGGCCAGATCCTCCTGCTCCTGCAACTTCGCGATGCGCGTTTCCAGGTCGTCATAGGTGCCGCGCAGCGCGGCGGCCCGGCGCTTGTTGCGGGTGGTGCAGTCGGCGCGGACCAGCTTGTGCAGCCGGGGGAGCAGCTCGTCGGCGTCGGTGACGTAGCGGCGCACCGCGGAATCGGTCCACTGGCCCTTGCCGTAACCGTGAAAACGCAAGTGCAGGAACACCAGCCGGGCCACGTCCTCGGTGAACTGCTTCGGGTACTTCAGCGCGCGCATCCGCTTGCGCACCATCTTCGCGCCGACCACCTCGTGGTGATGGAAGCTGACGCCGCCGCCCGGCTCGTTGCGCTTGGTGTCCGGCTTGCCGATGTCGTGCAGCAGCGCGGCCCAGCGCAGCACCAGGTCCGGGTCGCCCTCCTCCAGGTCGATGGCCTGCTGGAGCACGGTGAGCGAGTGCCAGTAGACGTCCTTGTGCTGGTGGTGCTCGTCGATCTCCAGCTTCATCGCGGGCACCTCGGGCAGCACCCGCTGGGCCAGCCCGGTCTCGCACATGATGTTGATGCCGTCGATCGGGTGCGCGCCGCCGATCAGCTTGTCCAGCTCCACCCGGACCCGCTCGGCGGTGATCCGCTCGATCTGCTCGGCCATCGCGGTGATCGCCGTGTGCACCCGCGGATGCAGCTCGAAGCCGAGCTGGGAGACGAACCGGGCGGCGCGCAGCATGCGCAACGGGTCGTCGTTGAACGAATCCTCCGGCGCCGCAGGCGTATCCAGCAGGCCGGCCAGCAGCGCGTCCATCCCGCCGAGCGGGTCGACGAACTCCAGCGAGCCGTCCGAGCCGATCCGCACCGCCATCGCGTTGACCGTGAAGTCGCGGCGGACCAGGTCGTCGCCGAGGTTGTCGCCGAAGGTGACCTCGGGATTGCGCGAAACCCGGTCGTAGTTGTCGCTGCGGAAGGTGGTGATCTCCAACTGCTGGCCGCCCTTGGACCCGCTGACCGTGCCGAACGCCAAACCGCCGGTGTCCCACAGATGATCGGCCCAGCCGCGCAGCAACTGCTGCACCTGCTCGGGGCGGGCGTCGGTGGTGAAGTCCAGATCGGTGCCGAGCCGGCCGAGCACCGCGTCACGCACGCTGCCGCCGACCAGATACAGCTCATGACCGCTCGCCGCGAACATCTCGCCGAGCGGTTCCAGTACCTCCGACAGCCTGCCCAGCGTCACCGCCGCGGCAGCCAGCAATCGGGTACGTCTATCCAGCTCTGCGTCCTCGGACTCGGTCGAAACCACGAAATAGCAGCTTACCGAGCCCTACCAAGCGAGATTCCGGCGCAGTGTCGGTTGCGCGGGGCGTGCGTCAGCGCAAATCCAACACAGTAGGATTGCTTGGTGTCTCCGGCCGATCGCGCGAACAGTCGACGCCGCCAGCCTCGGCGCCGCGGTTCGGCCGCCAACGCGGCGAAACCGCGCATGCGCACGGTCCGCGAAACCTCGGCCGGTGGCCTGGTCGTGGACGGTTTGGACGGCCCGCGGGACAAGCGCAGCGCGGCCCTGATCGGACGCACGGATCGGCGCGGACGGCTGCTGTGGTCGCTGCCGAAAGGGCATATCGAGGAGGGCGAGACCTCCGAGCAGACCGCGATCCGCGAGGTGGCCGAGGAGACCGGGATCAACGGGGTGGTGGTCGCCGAACTCGGCAGCATCGATTACTGGTTCGTCACCGATGGGCGGCGGGTACACAAGACCGTGCATCATTATCTACTGCGTTCCACCGGCGGCGAACTGTCCGATGCCGACGTGGAGGTCACTCAAGTGGCGTGGGTGCCGTTGAGCGAGTTGAATTCTCGACTGGCGTACGCGGACGAACGACGCTTGGCCGAAGTGGCGAACAAGCTGATCGACCGGATGGAGACCGGCAAGCGATGAGGCGATGGATGGCCCTGCATCGCGCAGCGATTCCATGGGGGGTGGTGGCCGGGTGGCGGGCGGGCCTGTTCCGGATCATCGTGGCGGTCCTGACCATCTTGGGTTCGGCGACGGTACTGCCGATGCTGGCGGTACCCGCGCAGGCGCAGCCGACCGGTACCGGGTCGGAGTCGGGGCCGAAATTCCTGAAGCTGTCCCTGGATTCGGTGACGCCGACCGCGGTGACCACGACCAGCGATTCGACGCTGACGGTGTCCGGTTCGATCATGAATATCGGGGACCGCAAGGTCAAAGACCTCACCATCCGGGTACAGCGGGCGGCCGCGGTCGCGGTGCCCCGCGACCTGCGCGCGACTTTGCAGCAGGACCAGGTCAATTACGAGGTCAACGGTGACTTCGAAGACGTGGTGGCGCAGCTGGACAAGGGCGAGCGCACCAAGTTCACCGTCACTATTCCGCTGCGCCCGGGCGGCAGCAGCGGCAAGAGCACGCTGAATATCACCGAGCCGGGCGTGTATCCGCTGCTGTTGAACGTGAACGGCAAGCCCGACTACGGCAGCCAGGCCAGGCTCGACGACGCCAGGTTCCTGCTGCCGGTGCTCGGCGTGCCGCCGCCCACGGCGAAGAGCACCGACGCGCCGGACGCGAGTCAGGCGGTGACCGCGCCGACCGACGCGCCGGTGGCCACCACGCTGCTGTGGCCGCTGGCCGACCGTCCGCGCCTGGTCGCGGGCCGGCCGGGGACCGCGGACGGGCAGGTCGAGCTCACCGACGACGAGCTGGCCGCGTCCCTCGCCAAGGGCGGGCGGCTCGATCAGCTGCTCGGCGCGTTGGAGACGGTGTTCGACACCACGCCGACCCGCGATCGCGCCCTGGCCGCCTCGGTGTGCCTGGCGATCGATCCGGACCTGCTGGTCACGGTGCAGGAGATGACCAAGGGCTATCGGGTGCTGGCCAGTCCGTCCGATCCGGACGGCGCGACCCGCCCGGGAACCGGTGCGGCCCAAGCCCAGACCTGGCTGGACCGACTGCGCGCGCTGACCGGCACGATGTGCTCGGTGGCCTTGCCGTTCGCGCAGGTAGACCTGGACGCGCTGGCCGCGGTGAACGATCCGGACCTCTCGGCCAGGGCGATGAACGCGCCCGCCGAACTGGTCGACTCGATTCTGGCCACCAAGTCGGTGCGCGGGGTGAGCCTGCCGGATTCCGGCAGCATCGACAACGGCGCGGGAATCCTGTTGCGCAGTCATGGTTTCGGCACCGCCGTGCTGGCCGACTCCGCCATCGCGCCGGAAGGCACGGCGGGGACGTCCGAGGCGACGCAGACGTCCACCGGTCGTGGGGACAGCAAGAAACTGCCGACGCAGACCACGGTGCCTGCGGAAGGCGTGAACCCGGACGTCGTCCGGGTGCCCTCGGTCACCGCGCCGGTGCCACCGCCGGCCACGCCCGCGCCACCGGCCGCCAATCCGCCCGCACCGAACGGGAATCCGACGACCGCCCCGGCCGTCGACCCGGCGCTGCACGTCGCGACCTTCGACATCTGGTCGGCCACGGCGCTGGCCGCGCTCGGCTCCAACCCGCCGACCCCCTCGTTCACCCCCACCAAGGTCCGCTACGAGGTCAGCAACGACTCCAGGGTCGCCCGGTTGCAGGACGCGCTCGGCGCGATCTCTTGGTCCGCGCTGAACCCGCAGCCGAACCAGCCGCGCTCCTTATTACTCGTCCCGCCGCAGCAGTGGAGCGCGAGCAAGGACGAGGGCACCGCGCTGCTGCGGCAGATCGAACTGCTGGTGCGCAGCAATCTCGCGACGCCGCGGCCGTTCCAGGACCTGGTCACCCAGCCGCCGGACCCGCAGCCCTACGAGCTGGACTATCTGACCCAGGCCGCCGCGGACGCGGTGCCGGACCGGTTCATCGGGCCGGTGCGCGAGCAGGGCCGCCGGATCAGCGAGCTGATGCGCGCGCTGGTCGAGGTGCCGGAGGCGGATCCGACGCCGCGCGAGTTCCTCGACCCGCTGCGCGACGACCTGCTCCGGGTGCTCAGCCTGTCCGATCGGCGCACCGGCGACGCGGCCCAGGCCGACACCTTCGCCCAGCGCCGGATCGACCAGAACACCCGGGCGATGGACAACATCTATCACTCGGTGACCGTGCTGCCGCCCGGCGGCGTGTACACCCTCGCGTCCGAGCAGAGCCCGTTGCTGCTGGTCGCGCGGAACAATCTGCCGGTGTCCATCCGGATCAAGTTCCGCATCGAGGCGCCCCACGAGGCAAAGATCACCGACCTGGGCGAACAGCAACTGCCGCCGAAGGGGACACGCTCGTTCCAAATCCCGACCGAGGTGAGCGACAGCCGTAACCTGGTGATTCCGATCTCCCTTACCACACCGGACGGGATTCCACTGGGGAATGCCACCTCGGTCTCGGTGCGCTCCAACGCCTATGGTCAAACCCTGGCCATAATTACCGCATGTGCCGGAGTACTGCTGTTTCTGTTGGCCGGGCGCCGCTTGTGGCGTCGGTTCCGCGGCCAGCCGGACCCGGCCGACGAAGGTTTCGATCCGAGCACCCGGCGCCGGGTGAATCGATACCGGCGGGCCAAGAACCGCGTCATGCAGCAGGAGCACCAGGAGGCACAGTGAGGGAAGGTGAGCTAGCGCCCTCTGTTGTGTCACCGGCCGCGTCTACCGGATTTGGACGTCCGACAAACCACAGTGGCAGAGTGGAGGACAATCGCGGAAGGCTCGCATCGGCGCAGGGGCGGTGTGAGTAATGGGCAGTACCAGGAGGAACGGTGAGCGATTCAGCGTGGACGCCGCTCGCCGAGCCGACCGGGTTGCACTGCCGAGCCGGGCGCAGGAGGCATGATGAGCGACGATGACTCATCGGCGCATCGGCCTCGATCCGATCGGCGAGACGGGCCACCGGCCCGTCGGGCGCCGGTTGCGCCGTGGGAACGGTTACCGCCGCAGGCGGAGGCCGAGGACCCGGACATGAACGCCGGCCCGCACGAACCGCCCTCGCCCCGAGTGCCGCACATCAGCCGGCCCTCGGCGCAGCCGTGGCCGGGCCAGCGCATGCCACCCGGACCGCCCCAACGGCCACCGGGCCCGCCGCAACGGCCCGCACCCGCACCGCACCCGGGGCAGCGGCAATATCCCGCACCGCCGCCCGCCCAGCCCCGACCGATTCCGCCCGGCCAGCGGCCAGGACCGCCGCCCGGTCAATCCGGCGCGATCCCGGCCAGCCCGCCGCGCCCCGCGCCCGGTCAATCCGGCGCGATTCCCGCCAGTCCGCCGCGGCCCGCACCGGGTCAGCCAGGTCAGATGCCGCCCGGCGCTCCGCGTCCGGCACCCGCGCGACCCGCGCCGGGTCAGTCCGGGCCGATCCCGACCAGCGCACCGCGCCCCGGACCCGGACACTCGGGCCCGATTCCCGCGACGCCGCCGTCCAACCGGATGCCCCCGCCGCGCTACGCACCGCCGCAGGCGCGGCCGGAGCCGGCCCCGCCGCCGCACCGCCGCGCACCCGTGGCGGTCGCCGAGGGCAACCGGCCGCGCACCCAGGAGTGGCCCGCCGCCACGAAAGCGGCCGAGCAGAATTCGAATTCGAGTTCCAGGCTGCTGAGCGACTCCGGATCGATGGCGTTCGTGACCCTGATCAGCCGGGTCACCGGCTTCGCTAAACAGCTGCTGCTGCTGACCGTCCTCGGCCCGGCCATCGCCTCCGCGTTCACCGTGGCCAGCCAGATCCCGAATATGATCGCCGAACTGGTGCTCGGCGCCGTGCTCACCGCGATCGTGGTGCCGACCCTGGTGCGTGCCGAACAGGAGGACCCCGACCACGGGGTCGCCTTCGTCCGGCGACTCGTCACGGCGGCGTTCGTGGTGCTGGCCACCGCCGCGCTGCTGGCCACGGCCGCCGCGCCGCTGCTGACCACCTATGTGTTCCTGTCCGACGACGGCAAGGTCAATACCGGCCTGACCACCGCGCTGGCCTTCCTGCTGTTGCCCGCCATCCTCTTCTACGGCATGTCCGCCCTGCTGACGGCCATCCTCAATACCCGACAGCAGTTCAAGCCCGGTGTCTGGGCACCCGTGCTGAACAACCTCGTCGTGCTGACCGTGCTCGGTCTGTATGTGCTGATGCCCGGTGAGATCAGCCTGAACCCGGTGCGAATGGGCGAGCCGAAACTGCTGGTCCTCGGCGTCGGCGTCACGCTCGGCGTGGTGGTGCAGGCGCTGAGCCTGGTGCCCGCGATTCGCCGCGAGCACATCGATCTGCGGCCGCTCTGGGGAGTCGACGCGCGGCTCAAGCAGTTCGGCGGGATGGGCGCGGCCATCATCCTGTACGTCCTGATCAGTCAGGCCGGGTTCGTCTTCGCGACCCGTATTTCCTCGCATGCCGATGCCGCGGGTCCGGCGATCTACAACAACGCGTGGCTGTTGTTGCAGCTGCCGTACGGCGTCCTGGGCGTCACAGTGCTGACCGCGATCATGCCGCGGCTGAGCCGCAACGCCGCCGCCGATGACACCCCCGCGGTGGTCGATGACCTTTCCGCCGCCACCCGGCTGACGATGATCGCCCTGCTGCCGGTGGTCACCTTCCTGACCTTGGCCGGCCCACAGGTCGGGCAGGCGCTCTACGGATACGGCAACTTCGGCAGCGGCGACGCCGCCCGCCTCGGCCTCGCGGTCAGCTGGTCGGCCTTCTCGCTGATTCCCTACGCGCTGGTGCTGATCCACCTACGCGTGTTCTACGCCAGGGAACAAGCCTGGATCCCGACCTGGATCATCCTCGGGATCACCGCCGCCAAGATCACCTTCTCGGCGATCGCGCCGATGGTCACCGACGCCGAGCATGTGGTGATCGCGCTCGGCGTGGCCAACGGTCTCGGCTTCGCGGTCGGCGCGGTGGTCGGCGGGTTCCTGCTGCACCGCAGTCTCGGCGACCTGCGCATGTCGAACGTCAGCCGGACCATCACCCGGGTGCTGTTCGCGTCGGTGGCCGGTGGCGCGGTCATGTGGATCGTGGACCGGGTACTCGGACTCGAGCGCCTGACCGCGTCGTTCGGCGGTCCCGGCTCGCTCATCCGGGTGGCGATCACCGCCATCGTCATGTTCTCGGTCGCCTTCGGCCTGATGCGCCTGGCGGGGGTCCCGGAGATCGTCGCGATCACCGTGGCCATCTCCCGGCGGCTCGGCTGGACGCCGCCTGCCCCCGATCTCGATCTCGACGGTCCGGTCGACGATCAGTACGCGACTCAGGTACTGCGCAGGCCAGACCCGTATCTGGCATACGCTGGGTACGACCCGCACATGGATGCTCAGACCATGGTCTTGCCCGTGATCCGAGCCGATGCCGTTGACATCACCGGCATGGGCGAGTTCCCGTACCCTGTTCGGCAGAGAAGCACAAGTGGCGAAATCGCCGGAACCTCGAATTACCAGGGCGAAGGAGGACCGAGGGTGAGCGACGACGCGGTGGGCGGCGTCCCAGCCGCTGATTCTTCTGCGACCGCGGCAGGCGGATTGTCTACGGACGCTCCGCCCCCCGGGGGAGAGCCGTCGGATCCCGCGTACGCGAACCGCGAGACCGGCACCGGTCCACCGGATCACGACGCGGATGCGCCGGATCACGAGCCGGCCCCGCAGGGTCCGCACGAGCGCCAGAGTCCGGTACCGGCACGCGATCCGATGTACGACACCGGGATGATCCCGATCGGATCGCCGGAGATGCCACCACTCGGTGGCGAGAACCTGGGTTCGCGGCGCACGCCGCGCGGCCCGAAGCTGATTCCCGGCGCGTCGGTGGCCGGTGGCCGATACCGGCTGCTCGCCGGGCACGGCGGAGCGCGCGGCCTCAAGTTCTGGCAGGCGCTCGACATCAAGCTCGACCGCGAGGTCGCGCTGACCTTCGTCGACGCCGATCAGACGGCAGGCGAGAACTCCGGGCACGACGGTCCGCAGGCCATTCTGTCCCGCACGCTGCGCCTGGGCCGGATCAACTCACCCGGCCTGGCCCGGGTGCTCGACGTGGTCCGCGGCAGCTCCGGCGGCATCGTGGTGGCCGAGTGGACCCCTGGTCGCTCGCTGCGCGAGATGGCGGAGACCGTGCCCTCACCGATCGGTGCCGCACGGGCCATCCGAGCCTTGGCCTCGGCGGCCGAGCTGGCCCATCGCGGCGGCGGCTCGCTGTCCATCGATCACCCGGACCGGATCCGGATCAGCGCGACCGGTGATGCCGTACTGGCGTTCCCCGGCACCCTGGGCGATTCGGACGCGCAGTCCGACGTCCGCGGCCTCGGCGCCATGCTCTACGCGTTGATCACCGCCCGCTGGCCGATCCGCTCCGGCGGCGTCACCGGCACCGCCGCAACCGTCGGAGGGTTGCGGCTCGCCGATTTCGGCCCGGACGGCACCCCGGTGGAACCGCGCACCATAAGACCCGAGGTGCCCTTCGAGATCTCGGCGGTCGCGGTGCGGTCGCTGGAATCGAACAAGGGCGTGCGCACCGCCGCGACCGTGCAGCACGTGCTCGAGCAGGCGTCGGTGGTGGATCAGAAGACCGATTTCATCCCGGTGCTGCGGCTCGGTCAGCGGCCGCCGTCGGCCCCCGACGAGTCGCTCGCCGACCCGGAACTGCTTGCCGCGGAACGGGAGAGATCCCAGCGGATGATGTGGATCATGGTCGGCCTCGGCATCCTGGCCGCGCTGGTGGTCGGCATCGTGATCTGGTGGATGGTCAGCGTGTTCGCGCCGGGCGCCTCGGACGCGCCGCTCAACGAACAGCGCAATATCGGCCTCACCACGAACAACAGCGCGCCGGCCACCCCGGCCGCCGCCGGGCCGGTCGCCCCGTCGGGTGGCGTGCCGGTCCCGGTGACCGGCGTGACGGTGTTCTCCCCGGAGGGCACCCCGGACGGGGTCGGCAACGTGAACGCGGTGCTCGATCAGAATCCGGGCACGCTGTGGCGGACGGATCAGTACTACCAGCAGTTCCCCGCGCTCAAGAAGGGCGTCGGGCTGCTGGCCACGCTACCCAGCCCGGCCAAGCTGACGAACATCTCGATCAACTCGCCGAGTGCTGGCACCTCGGTGGAGATCCGCACCTCGCCGACCACGTCACCGACCCTGGATCAGACCCAGCTGATCGGCACGGCAAAGCTCAACGACGGGGTCACCGACATCCCGGTACGGGCCGATCAGGCCGCCCGCTACGTGCTCGTCTGGATCACCGGACTGGGCAACTCGGGTGGACAGTTCCAAACCTCGATCGCTGATATACGTTTCGACGCCGCTCCCTAGCACCACCGCTGCGCTGCCCGCCGCACGTGAGGTGAACCGTGCAGGCCATTCTCCGACGCCCTTCCGCTGCGTCGCCCCGCGAATCCTGATCGCCCCGGTTTGGTTGCTGTGCAATCGCGAGTAACGATATGATCTCCTCGCGCTCTCAGCACAGGGGAGCTTCCCGGGTTCTGGTTTTTTCGATCCTGGATGCTGCGAAATTTCGGTGATGGTCGACCGTGTCCGTCACCACCGTGAGCGCTGTCCAAGGGGTTGGCATTGTCGTCGGAACTGAACGAGAATTTCCGCGGGGGGACATCGCGGCCTGCTGCCGCGTACCGCGAACGCTCGTTCGTGGGCGCTGACTACACCGATGTCGAGCTGTTGCAAGCGCACGTGCGCGGCCAGCGGCACGCCTTCGCCGAGCTGCTGCGCCGACACAACGATCATCTGTGGCAGACCGCGCTGCGCACCTCCTACACCCGCGAGGACGCCGCGGATTGCCTCCAGGACGCGCTGCTGTCCGCGCACCGCACGGCCCACTCGTTCCGGGCCGAGGCCGAGGTGCGCAGCTGGCTGCACGCGATCGTGGTGAACGCCTGCCTGGACCGGATCCGGCGCAACAAGATCCGCAAGGCTGTCTCACTCACGCCGGAGACCATGCCGGAACCCCGCGACGACCGGGACAAGGTCGCCGAATTCGAGATGTCGCTGGTGGTGGATCAGGCGCTGTTCGCGCTGCCGCCGGATCAGCGCACCGCCCTCGTTGCCATCGATCTCGAGGGGTACAGCGTGGCCGAAGCCGCCGCTATGCTCGGTGTTCCGGAGGGGACGATCAAGAGCCGCTGTGCCCGCGGGCGGCAGCGTCTACAAGAACGATTGGAATTTCTGCGCGATCCGGGGAACCGGAGGTAGTTGAGATGCGTCATTAATAGTGACGAACCCGTAGACGATGTCCATGTAGTTCCCCAGCCCGAGGGAATCCCCGCGATGTCAGACGAGAACACTGGAGGTGCCATGGCAACCAGGTCCATGCCGCAGCCTCCGTTCTCGGCGGAACTGCTCGCCGACCTGCACGCCGACAATGTGGCGCCCGAGCTGCGCGAGCAACTGTGGCCCGTGGTCCGGCAAGACGGGGACGCGTTGCGCTTCGTGCACGCGTTGGACGACGTCAGCGCCGACTTACGCGCGCTCGGCCGCAGCGACCAGATCATCCACACGATGCCCGACGACATCGCCGCCCGGCTGGCCGAGTTCGTCGACGGCTTCGACCTGGACGAGGAGCCCACCGAGACGGGCGCGACCATCTATCGGCTGCCGGTCGCGGCCACACCCGATTCCGACGAGGAAACAGTGCGGGCCCGCACTCCGGTTGCCGCCCAGCCAGTTACCGATGACGAGACCGTGCGGGTCACCCGGACTCCGGTCACGGGCGAGCCCACGCCCGACGATGAGACCGTGCGGGTCATCGGCACTCCGGTCGCGGCAGACGATGAGACGGTCCGGGTCGCCCGCACCCCGGTCACTGCCACCCCCGAAGCCGACGACGAGACCGAACGTGTTCTCCGGACGCCGGTCGCCGCGGGCCCGGAAGCCGACGTGGACACAGTGCGTGCGTCCCGGCCGGCCGCGCCGATCTCGCTCGACGACCACCGGCGCAACCGGCTGCGCTGGTTCACCGCCGCGGCCGCCGCCGTAGCGGTCGTCGCCTGCGCCTCCATCGCGCTGACCGTGGTGCGCGGCAACGACGCCACCCCATCGGCCCAACCGACCTCGGACAGCACCCAACTCGGCGAGGACCTCAGCGCACCCGCGATGCTCAGCGCGCTCGGGCGCAACGATGCCACCGGCCTGCTGGGCAACCCGGCCGCCAGGGAACGCTGCATGCGCGCCAACGGACTCGAACGCACCGTCCTGGGCTCGAACAACATCCGCTATCAGGGCAAGGACGCGGTGCTGATCCTGCTCACCGGCCCGCGCACGCCGAAGATCACCGCGCTGGTCGTCGGAACCGGTTGCACCACAGACGATCCGCAGCACCTCACGGTGCAGGACATCGGTTGAGTGACCCACGCGACAACCGCCCGCGCGGGTATCCGAACGCCACCGTCGCGGCACTGAGCCGAACCTCACGTGGGACCCGGCCGGCCCAGGAACAATAGCCATTACCCTGTTGTTGACCGAGACGTCCATTGATTTCTCCCCCGGAAGGGCCTCATGAGTGCGCCAGTTCGCGACCTGATCATCGTCGGCTCCGGACCTGCCGGCTACACGGCCGCCGTGTACGCGGCCAGGGCCGAGCTCCAGCCGCTGGTGTTCGAAGGCACCCAGTTCGGTGGCGCCCTGATGACCACCACGGAGGTGGAGAACTTCCCCGGCTTCCGCGAGGGCATCATGGGCCCGGACCTGATGGAAGAGATGCGCGAGCAGGCCAAGCGCTTCGGCGCCGACATCCGCACCGAAGACGTGGACGCGCTCGACCTCAGCGGCCCGATCAAGACGGTCACCGTCGGCGACGAGACCTACCAGGCCTACGCGGTGATCCTGGCCATGGGTTCGGCCGCCCGCTACCTCAACGTGCCCGGTGAGCAGGAGCTGCTCGGGCGCGGCGTGAGCGCCTGTGCCACCTGCGACGGATTCTTCTTCAAGAACCAGGACATCGTCGTGGTCGGCGGCGGCGACTCCGCCATGGAGGAAGCCACCTTCCTGACCAAGTTCGCGGCCAGCGTCACCATCGTGCACCGCCGCGAGGAGTTCCGGGCCTCGCGCATCATGCTGGAGCGGGCCAAGGCCAACGAGAAGATCAAGTTCCGGCTCAATGCCGAGGTCGCCGAGGTCAAGGGCGACGGCAGCGTGACCAGCCTGGTGCTGCGCGACACCCGCACCGGGGAGACCTCGGAGCTGGCCGCGACCGGCCTGTTCGTCGCGATCGGCCACGATCCGCGCAGCGAGCTGGTCCGGGACCAGGTCGAACTGGACGACGAGGGCTACGTGCAGGTGGTGCACCCGTCGACCGCGACCAAGGTGGCCGGCGTGTTCGCCGCGGGCGACCTGGTCGACCACACCTACCGCCAGGCGATCACCGCCGCGGGCACCGGTTGCCGCGCGGCCATCGACGCCGAGCGCTGGCTTTCCGAGCAGGGCGATATCAGCTCGAACACCCTGGACCACGCGGGCCACACGGTCGCCGTGCCCGCCAACTGACGTCGTCTCCATCCCGTCGCTCGCACCGCGGGTGACGGGGCCGGGGGCGGTTGGTAATTCAGCAAGGAGAACCCATGTCCGACAGTGCCACCAAGAACACGATCACCGTCACCGACGCGACTTTCGCCGACGACGTGCTGCTCAGCGAGAAGCCCGTCCTGGTCGACTTCTGGGCCACCTGGTGCGGCCCGTGCAAGATGGTCGCCCCGGTGCTGGAGGAGATCGCCGGCACCCACGCGGACAAGCTCACCGTCGCGAAAGTGGACGTCGACGCGAATCCCGGCACCGCCCGCGATTACAAAATCCTCTCGCTGCCCACTATGATGCTGTTCCGCGGCGGTAAGCCGGTGAAGCAGATCGTCGGCGCGAAGGGCAAAGCCGCCCTTTTGCGCGAACTCGACGGCGAGATCTGACACCCGTCGCGCAAATGCCATAGGCGCCAAAGGCCGTCGAGATCCATCGACGCGCCGTAGGATGCCTGGACCCGGGAATGCCGAATTCCCGTCCGGGTCTGAGACAATCGACCGACGCCGGTCGTGCGCAGGGTGTATCCCATCGCATGAGTGGGTACCCGGATTGACGGAAGGAAAGGGCTCTCACGCATGCACCGACTTCGTCACGGCGATAGCGGTCCAGCCGTAGCAGAGGTTCGGAGCACCCTGGCAAGTCTCGGGTTCTTACACGCACACGTCGACACCGATCACGCCGACGCCCGCGAGTACTGGAAAGACACCGAGGCCTCCTTCGACCACCGCCTCGATTCCGCGGTCCGCGCCTTCCAGCAGCACCGCGGACTGCTCGTCGACGGCGTGGTCGGCCCGGCCACCTATCGAGCGCTGAAAGAGGCCTCCTACCGCCTCGGCGCGCGCACGCTGATCTATCAGCTCTCCGCGCCGCTGTACGGCGACGACGTCGCGACGCTGCAGCGCAAGCTGCAAGACCTGGGCTTCTACGTGCACCGGGTGGACGGCTACTTCGGCCCGCACACGCACGAGGGCCTCACCTCCTTCCAGCGCGAGATCGGCCTGGCCGCCGACGGCATCTGCGGGCCGGACACCCTGCGTTCGCTCGACCTGCTCGGCGCCCGCGTCACCGGCGGCAACCCGCACCGGATCGCCGAGGAGGAAGTGGTGCACCGGGCCGGACCGCAGCTGACCGGCAAGCGCATCGTCATCGACCCCGGTCTCGGCGGACCCGACAAGGGCCACCCGGTGCCGACCGAATACGGCGACGTGTACGAGTCGGAAATCCTGTGGGACTTGGCAAGTCGGCTCGAAGGCCGGATGGCCGCCACCGGCATGGAGACCTTCCTGTCCCGCCCGTGGGGCGCCAACCCGACCGATGCCGAGCGTGCCGACACCTCGAACGCCTTCGACGCCGATCTGATGATCTCGCTGCGCTGCGCGACCAATCCGAGCCCGCTGGCCAACGGTGTCGCCGGCTTCTACTTCGGCAACTCGCACGGCTCCGCGTCGATGATCGGTCAGGTGCTGGCCGGGTTCATCCAGCGTGAGGTCGTCGCGCGCACCTCGCTGCAGGACTGCCGCACGCACGCCCGGACCTGGGATCTGTTGCGGCTCACCAAGATGCCGACGGTGCAGATCGATATCGGTTATCTGACAAACGATTACGACGCCACCGTGCTCACCAATCCCCGCATGCGGGACGTGATCGCCGAGGCGATCCTGATCTCGGTGAAGCGTCTGTACCTGCTCGGGCAGGACGATCAGCCAACGGGCACTTACACTTTCGCGGAACTGCTGGCGGAGGAACTGGCCGCAGCCGACCGGATGTAACCGAAGCTAGAACAGACGCCCCCTGCCAATTAGATCGGCAGGGGGCGTTTCTACGTCCAATGTTTCAGCGAACTCCGACGCGTGCCGGGGGAGTCATCGCCGCGGCAGCCAGCAGCTGATCGAGCGCGCGCTCCACGTCTTCCTTCCACCCGTGATCGGAATCGAGCTCCAGGCGCAGCCGCGGGAATCGGTGATGCGGCGCGATCACCTTGAAACCGACCTCCTCCAGGAAGTCGGCCTCGATCATGCAGGTCTCCGGCGAGCACTCGGTCATCGAGCCGGAGTTCGAGCCGGAACTCTTGATCGGCGAGATGATCCGCTCCATCAGCGTCATCGAGCCGAACCGCTCCGAGAGCGCCTGCGACGGCGGATCGGACCGGATGCCGAACGACTCCAGCGCACGCACGCCGCGACGCACCAGATCGGCCACCACGGCCTGCATGAGCTGGTGGGCAACCTCGTTGTCCTGGTACGGGAATTCGGCCTGCAGCGTGGTCAGCAGGACCGCGTCCGGGCTTACCGGTGAGGTGGGGAAGAGGGACGCTCGCGGCACCGCGCTCGGCGGCGAATAGAGGGCGCAGCCCGCGACATTGCCGTCGACGTTCGCCACCTGCCCGCAGGAACCCCACTCCAGCAGCACGGTGGACAGCCAGGCCTCCTTTTCGAAGACCGGGTCGCTGAAGCCGCGCGAGTCCTCCGCGACGGCCGGATCCATCTCCCAGAACACGCAGCGCCGGGAGTGCGCGGGGAGCTTGTCGAGCCCGCCGAGGGTAAGTGCTGTGACGCTGGTCGACACTGCTCTGCTCAGCCTCCAGCTGTCCGATTCGTCCACACTCATGTCCGCGCCTCGCCTGTGCTCGACGCCGGCCCGCGTGCGGCATCCTGGCCCATGGTTCGCGTTTTAGTCACACCGCATCACTATGTTCTTGCCAGCAAGAATAAGCGATCAACAGAACCCGCCTCATTCCACGTCGCTGTGCTGTTGGTTAAGAACTTGTGTTGGTCCGTCCGGGAGTCGATGCGCTCCGCTGATTCGCGGAAATCGCGCGTCCGTCACAGTGACGTTTCGGCTCCGAGGGCGTACCTGTCGCGTTCACAAGTCTATTTCTGTCACTTCTGTCACATATCGTGCTTGGCCTGTTCCATGAGGCTGACGATCCGCTCGAGGTCGTCCACCGAGCCGAACTCGACGACGATCCGGCCTTTTCGCTTGCCCATGCTCACGATCACCCGGGTGTCGAACGACCCGGACAACCGATCGGCCACATCCTGCAAACCCGGCATGTGGATCGGCTTGCGCTGCGGGGTAGGCGGGGCCGCCGGATCCGGCGCCGGTGCGGTCTCCTGATTCGCCAGGATCACCGCCTCCTCGGTGCTGCGCACGGATAGCCCCTCGGCGACAACGCGCTTGGCCAGTTCCTCCTGCGCGTCCGCGCCGGCGGTCAGTCCGAGCAGTGCCCGCGCGTGGCCGGCCGAGAGCACGCCCGCCGCCACCCGGCGCTGCACCGAGATCGGCAGCTTCAGCAGCCGGATCATGTTGGTCACGGCGGAGCGGGACCGGCCGATGCGATCGGCGAGCACCTCATGGGTGACGCCGAACTCTTCGAGCAACTGCTGATACGCGGCCGCCTCTTCCAACGGGTTCAGTTGCACCCGGTGGATGTTCTCCAGCAGCGCGTCGCGCAGCATCGACTCGTCGGCGGTCTCCCGGACGATCGCGGGGATCGCGGCAAGACCGGCGACCTGCGATGCGCGCCACCGGCGTTCGCCCATGACGAGCTGAAACTTGTCCACTCCCGGCTCGACCCGACGCACCACGATCGGCTGCATCAGACCGAATTCCTTGATCGAGTGCACCAACTCGTCGAGCGCCTCGGCCTCGAACACCTGACGCGGCTGCTTCGGGTTCGGCTCGATCTGCTCCGGCGGGATCTCGCGGTAAACCGCGCCGCCGGAGGAGAGGTCGTCCTCGGTCGGGTCCGGGACCCGATGCAGGTAGGCCGAAGCGGGCTGCGGCCCGATCGGATCCAGACCGATGACGCTGGCCGCTTGACTGCTGAGCCCCGGCGCAGTCGCCGGTCCCGTCGGGATCAACGCGGCGAGACCGCGTCCTAGCCCACCCTTCTTCGCCTGACTCATCGGTCTACAGACCCCTTCCTCGTTCCGCCACCAAACCAAGTCTCGCCGACCCGGTCGTTATTCAGCCAGATCACTCCGCCGCGGCTTCGGCCGCGGCATGTGCCAGCGCCGTTGCCTTGGCCGCCATTTCACGTCCGGCATCGAGGTAGCTCATCGCGCCTCGGGAGCCTGGATCATAATCGAGCACCGTCATTCCGTAGCCCGGCGCCTCGGACACCTTCACACTGCGCGGAATCACCGAGCGCAGCACCGCGTCGCCGAAGTGCCCGCGGACCTCCTCGGCGACCTGGTCGGCCAGCTTGGTCCGGCCGTCGTACATCGTGAGGATCACCGTCGACACGTGCAGGTCCGGATTCAGGTGCGCCTGCACCAGACCGATATTGCGGAGCAGCTGCCCGACACCCTCCAGCGCGTAGTACTCGCACTGGATCGGGATCAGCACCTCCTTGGCCGCGACCATCGCGTTGACGGTCAGCAGGCCGAGCGAAGGCGGGCAGTCGATCATCACGTAGTCGATGTCGTAGCCCGCAATGTTGGCCTCCTGGATGGCGGCCTTGAGCCGGCCCTCCCGGGCCACCATCGACACCAGCTCGATCTCGGCACCGGCCAGATCGATCGTCGCCGGGATGCACAGCAGGCGCTCGTTGTGCGGGCTCACCTGGATCGCGTCCCGGACCGACACCTCGCCGATGAGCAGCTCGTAGCTGGACGGAACGCCCGAGTGGTGCTCGATCCCGAGGGCGGTGCTCGCGTTGCCCTGCGGGTCCAGATCGATCACGAGGACCGTCATCCCCTGATGCGCCAGGGCGGCCGCGAGATTGACCGCGGTGGTCGTCTTCCCGACGCCGCCCTTCTGATTGGCGATGGTGATGATGCGTTGCTCGTGCGGTTTCTGCACTGTCACCTTTCCTGGATGGAGAATCTGGCTGGCGCGTTGTGCTTCGGCCGCGATCGGGGTCTCGCTGGGGGAGATGTTCCCAAACGGTGTGCTTCCGAATGTCTCCGTGTCGAAATTGCTGGAGTCCAGCATTCCCGGCACGCGCGACGTAGTTTCCCGTGAAACATTCGCCGGACCGCTCGACATAGACAGCTCCTAACCCGAGAACTTCAGATCACGTGCTTCCGACGAGCGTCGGCGCCGTGTCATCAAACAGCTGGTGTCGGTACGAACATGATGCGCAACCGGGTTCGCGGCGCCCGATCGACCGAGCGGAGCTCTCGTCGCGACACCAATTCCTCCGTGGCACCTACGCTCACGCCCGACGCTCACTAGCTTGCCAGCACCGAGCGCGATAAGAAAGCTGAATCGCGGCAATATGCAGAGGACACGCGAAGTTGTCCGCATTCAGCCACCGATCCCCGATGTTTCACATGAAACACGGGTTCCGCCAAGGGGGTTGCGGGGTGCCGGCAGATCTCCGACGTCGGCACTGTGCTGGTGTCGACCGGCGACGGCGGGCTGCTGGCCGGCATCGTTGGCGGGGGAGGGGCGACTCTCGACTCGCGATGTTTCATGTGAAACCGAGCGGCTGATCGTCGGGCACGCTTCCTCCCATCGACCCCCGCATCGGCTGCGACGCCTGTCCGATCTGCTTCGCGGTGACCAGGAACCGACGTCGCCGCACCGATCCATCCCCTCTCCCGCCGCATTCTAACTAGCCCACGTTTCCCGTGAAACATTCGAGCCGGCAGCTCCCGTCCGATGCTCGACCGACCGCCATCCACATCCACCCGAACCCGCGGGGAGCACCATCCCGCAGATCCCGGATCGCTACAGGCGACGAATCCCCTGCGACCGCTCCCGTCCTCGGCCGCTCGGTCCTGGTCGCCGCGTCGCCCGATCGCTCCTCGCCGCGCGACCTCTCGCTCCGCCACACGTCGTCGCCCAGGCTCTCGTCGTCCGCCGCCTCGCGTCGCCCGTCACATGAGTCGGCCGCATCGGTCGGATCAGCCGGGTCCACCAGGTTCCGCCGGACCGGCCGCACCGGCCGCGTCGGTCGGTTTGTCGACGCCCGCCAAGTCGGGTCGCGGCGGTCGGGTCCGTCGGGTCGGCTGGGTCCTCCGTCGAGTCGACCGGAACGGCCGGATCGTCCGCCGGATCGCCCGAGTCGCCGAGTCGGTTGAGTGCGTCAGCGCGCTAGTCGGATCCGCAGGATCGGCCAGGTCTGCTGGATCGCCCGCGTCGGTCGGGTCGACCAGGTCCGTCGGGTCGACCAGGTCCGTCGAGCCGGCCAGGTCCGTCGAGCCGGCCAGGTCCGTCGAGCCGGCCAGGTCCGTCGAGCCGGCCAGGTCCGTCGGGACCGTCGGGACCGTCGGGTCCGCGTCTCCCGCATCATCCTGATCGGCCGAGTCTGTATCGCCCGCGTTGCGTCTTGTCACCTCGTCGCACCGACAACCCATCCAGCCCCGCCAGCTCTCGTCAGCTAGTCGGCTTCCCATCGAACCAGTCGGGCTGCGGTGTCAGGCGCAGTTCACTCAAGGCAAGGGAATCGAGGTCGCGCGCATTTGGTTTCGCGAAGATAGGAGCGCGGCGCCAGGGTCAGGACCGGAGCACCGCGGGGTCTGTCGGGTGACGGTCGCTGGATCGAGCAGGTGCCCGATTGGTCGAAGGCGACGACGGGACCAACAGTCATCTCGGAGGTTTCACATGAAACATCGACCGCGCGATCCACCGACTGAGTGCGCCAGCGGAGCTATGGGACGGGCGGAAGGAAGCGCGGTGACGCTGCCCGCGAACCTCCCGGTGGAACGGAGGCGGCGGCGGTCGCGATGGGCAGCAGGTCGATCAGCGTGCCCGGGCTGGATGGATCCCCCGTGCAAGTCCGACCTCGTGATGGATCGGGCGAGCACGGCCGATCCGCCAGCCGTGCGATCGGAACGAAACGAGCCCGCAGCGGCCCGCACATCCACGAGATCAATGAATGAAGTCGCCCCGGCCGGTTTCACATGAAACATCGAACTTCCACGCCCCAGTAAAGGCCGACCCAGCACCCTCCGACACAAGAGTCACGTGACGCAATGAGTCAGTTGCGTCGGGACAAGTCGAGGCGGGCTGGTGGACGCCGGGAGAAGGTTGTCTCCGCCGATTGCGACTCGCACTCTCAACAACGAACCGCCAGGGCTATCCACCAGAGGATCGACGGCGCATCCCTTTGCTCCGAAAGATGAGCGGCCGCGAGGTTGCTTGGTTCTCTGGGCGCGGGGCTGCCGACTCACGGGATCACCGGGTCGCCGGTCGCCCGGCTGCGGATCACTGATCGCGGGGCCGCCAGTCGCAGGGTCACCGGGCCGTCCGGCCGCCGGGGTCACGGGCCGTCGGTCGCCCGGCCGCGGGATCACCGGGCCGTCCGGTCGCGGAGCCGCCGAGCCGCCAGGTCGCAGAGCCGCCAGGTCGCAGAGCCGCCGGGTCACAGGACCGCCGGGCCGCCGGACCGCGGGGTCACGGGGTCACGGGGTCACTGGATCTCGGGCCGCTGGTCGGCGGGGACACCGGGCAGCCGGTCACCCGGCTGCGGAGCCACGGGGGCAGCCGGTCACCCGGCCGCGGGATCACGGGCGTCCAGTCGCAGGGCCGCCGGTCACGAAGGACACACGATCGCGGGATCGTAAGGTCGCGAAATCGCCGGATTGCCGGGTCGCGGAGTACACCGCGCCGCCGCGTCGCGAGGTTCACGAAGTCGCGATATCACCGGGTCGCGAGGATGCCGGATCTTGAGGTCGCGGGCTCGCCGGTTGCGCGGTCGCTAGTCGTTAGGTCGTGGAAATCTCGGGGGCGCCGAATCTCCGGGCCGCACGGTCGCGAGTCACCGAACCGCCCAGTCGCCCGGTCACCCGGTCGCGGGGTCACCCGGTCGCGGGGTCACCCGGTCACACGGTCGCGGAGCCGATGAATCTTGGGGTCGCACGGTCGCGGGTCGCCGAGCCGCCCAGTCGCCGAACCGCCGGTCGCCTGGTCAGCCAGTCACGCGGGGTCGCGGGGTCGCGGGGTCGCGGGGTCGCGGGGTCGCGGGGTCGCGGGGTCGCGGGGCGCCGGATCGCCCAGTCGCGGGGTCGCCTGGGTCGTGGATTGCCCGAGCTGTCGGATCGCCAGGTTGCCGGTCGTGAGATCGCCCAGTTGCCGGATCACTCAACCGCCAGATCATCGGATCACCGGCCCCCGGACCGAGGGATTGTCCGGCTGCCCCGGCCGTCCGGTAGCGATCACCGGGCCGCCAGGCCGCGGAGTCGCCGCGGAGTCGCGTCGCGAAGTTCGCGAGTCGGCGAGCCACCGAACCGAGGAGCCGAGGAGCCGAGGAGCAAATTGGCGAATATCTTGTGGCCCACGCCTGGCTAGTCGAAGCAACACTCCACCTGAGCAAGAAGTTTCGGGGACCGCACCGCACCGGGACCCGATTCCGATCAATCGGTGCCGCGTATGCCGAAGCTCGATCGGCCGGACGCCCCGCATGAATCCGTGTCTGCGGCGACGTCCTCACCCACCCGTCGGACAGCACTGCGACTCCGATCGGACCGATGGTTTCACGCGAAACCTCACACCTAACGGGTGGGCTACTTGGCCTCCCACACGCCACCGGATAGCCAGGCATTTCCATGTGCTCCACCCGATTCCGATCAATCAGTAACGCGTATGTCGACGCTCGATCGGCCGGACGCCGCATGAATCCGTACCTGCGGCGATGTCCTCACCCACCGGTCCGACCGCACTGCGGCTCCGGTCGCACCGAAAGTTTCACGCGAAACCCGCACCGGACCGGTGGCTACTTCGCCTCTCCCGTTCCACCGGAGAGCCGGATGTTCCACGTGCTCCACTCGATTCTGATCGATCGGTGACGCGTGTGCTGACTCTCGAGCGTCCGAACGCCGCATGAATCCACGCCCGCGGCGACGTCCTCACCCATCGATCCGACCGCACTGCGGCTCCGATCGCACCGACAGGTTTTCACGCGAAACCCAACGCCGCACCAGTGCGCTACTTCGCCTTCCGCGCCCGACCGACTCCGGGCTCCCCGGCGCGCTTCGCCGCCTTCGCCTCGCGACGCGCAGTCGCATTCTCGCTGCGCCGTCGGGGCGCGCGCTCGGCGCGGGGGAGGCGCTCGGCGCTGATGATCAAAGTGGGGGTGGAGACGAGGCCGGCTCCGCATTCGACGACCATCGTGTTGCCTGCGCCGGCTCGCTCCAGTGCCTCGCCATCGCGGGCGAGTTCCTCGACTGCGCTCACTCCTTTGAGGGCGAGCATTCGGCCGTGGTCGCGCAATAGGGGGAGGGACCATTGGGCGAGTTTGCCCAGGGGCGCCACTGCGCGGGAGGTGACGACGTCGGCGCCGCCGGCTTCTTTCAGTACGCCGGACTGCTCGGCCCGGCCGCGCACCACGGTGACGTCCAGGCCGGCCGCCTCGATGAACTCGCTCAGGAAGATGGTGCGGCGCAGCAGCGGCTCGACCAGGGTGATGCGCAGATCGGGGCGGGCGATGGCGAGCGGGATGCCGGGGAGTCCGGCGCCGCTGCCGATGTCGACGACCGAGGAGCCCTCGGCGATCAGCTCGCCGATCACCGCGCAGTTGAGAATGTGGCGATCCCAGAGCCGGGGGACCTCACGCGGACCGATCAGCCCGCGCTCGACGCCGGCGGTGGCGAGCGCCGCGCAGTACCGGCGGGCGAGATCGAGTCGGTCGCCGAACACCGCCGCAGCCGAGGCTGGCGGTTCCAGCTCGGCGGGCAATGCGGTGGCTTCACCGAGATCTCGTTCCACGTGAAACATCCTTCCGAACTCGAGTCGATCAGGGGACCGGCGACGCGCGGACAATCAGGTGCCGGACATGAACAAGGCCCCCGATCCGAAGACCAGAGGCCCTATCCAACCATTACCCGTCAGGGTGACGAAATACGCCGGGCCCTAACGTGTCCCGCTTTCGCTCAGGACGGAACAACCACAACATGCCGATTCGGCTCGACGCCTTCGCTCTCGCTGGCGACGCCGTCGATCACCGACACCGCGTCGTGCACGATCTTGCGCTCGAACGGCGTCATCGGGGAGAGCGACTCCGGCGCACCGGATTCCAGCACCCGCTGCGCGGCGGCGGTGCCGAGCGCACTCAGGTCTTCCCGGCGCTTGGCCCGCCAGCCGGCCACGTCCAGCATCAGCCGGCTGCGCACGCCGGTCGCCTGCTGCACGGCCAGCCGGGTGAGCTCCTGTAGCGCGTCCAGCGTTTCGCCGTTGCGGCCCACCAGCTTTGACAGATCCCGGCCACCATCGATGCTGACGATGGCGCGGTCACCCTCGACGTCGAGGTCGATGTCACCGTCGAAGTCGAGCACGTCGAGCAACTGCTCCAGGTAGTCGCCCGCGATTTCGCCCTCTTCGATCAGGGCTTCCTCGGCATCGTTCACGACATCGTCGGCGTCCGTTCCGGCGTTCACCATCGTCGTCGCCACTGTGGCGTCCCCTCCGTCGGTCTCAACTGTCATTTGATTTCCTTCATCTGCTCATCACGCTCGCCGTGCGCTCGCCGCCGGACGGTGCGCGATCAAGGGGTTGCTCAGCGTTGGTGGCCGGCCGACCACCGAATTGCGATCAGCGGCGGCGCTTCTGGTTCGCCCGGCCCCGGTTGCCGCCCGGTCGCTTCTGGCCGCCCGGCCTGCGCTGCTGTCCCGCGGGCTTGCTGGTGGTCTTGGCGGTGCCGTTGGTCGAGGCGGGAGCGTCGACCGCGTCCACCGCATCGACGGCGTCTTCGAGCGCGTCGGCCGGCGACTTCTTCCGCGTATTGACCGGCTTGGCCCCGGGCTTCGGCGCGTTCTGCGCGCGCTGTTCCAGCTTGGCCTGCTTCTTCTCTTCCGCTTCGCGTTCCATCCGACCGAAGACGAGATGCTGCTGCCCGTAGGTCCAGATGTTATTGGAGACCCAGTACAGGAGGATGGCGATCGGCAGGAACGGACCACCGACGAGCACACCGAGCGGGAAGACCCACAGCGCGAGCTTGTTCATCATCGCGGCCTGCGGGTTGGCCGCCGCCTCCGGCGTCTGCCTTGCCACCGAGGCGCGGGCGTTGAAGTGGGTCGCCAGGCCGGCGATGATCATCAACGGGATCGCGACGACGGCGATGCTGACCTTGTTCGGCAGCCCGAGGCCGTCGATGGCGAAGGCGCGCAGTTCGGTGTCGGGGATGGTGATGAAGGACGAGATCGGCGCGCCGAAGAGACGGGCGCTCAGGAAGGACTGCACGTCGGCCGCGTTGAACACGTAGTTCGGCGTGTTCGCGTTCTGCTCGATGGACATGCCGAGCTGGCCGAAGCCGTGGCCGGTCCGGTTGAACGAGCGCAGCACATGGAACAGACCGAGGAACACCGGAACCTGGGCCAGGATCGGCAGGCAGCCCATCAGCGGGTTGAAGCCGTGATCCTTCTGCAGCTTCTGCATCTCGGTCGCCATCTTCTGGCGGTCGTTCTTGTATTTCTTCTGCAGCTCCTTGATCTGGGGCTGCAGTTCCTGCATCTGCTTGGTGGTGCGCACCTGCTTCACGAACGGCTTGTAGAGCAGCACACGCAACGTGAAGACCAGGAAGACGACGGCGAGTGCCCAGGCGATGCCGCTGTCTTTTCCGAGACCGGGCACCATCGAGAACGCCCGGTGCCAGAACCACAAGATCCAGGACACCGGATAATAAATGAAGTCGAGCACGGCTCTATGCACTCCCGTCGTTCGTATCGCCGATCACCGCACGCGGTGATCCTTTCCAAGCGTTCGGCTCCGACACCGGGTCGGCCTGCAGGTTGGCTTCCTGCGGCGCCGGATCGGTGGCTGCCACGGTCCCGGGCACGGTGCGAACGGTGCTTCGCTTCCGCTCCGGAACGGGGTCCCACCCACCAGGGTGCCAGGGCGCACATTTGGCCAGTCGCACGGCTGCCAATCCGAGGCCGACGAACAGCCCGCGCGTCCGCAATGCGGTGACCGCGTACTCGCTGCAGGTCGGGGTGAATCGGCACACCGGCATGCGGGTGGGGGAGACGTAGGTCCGATACAACTCGATCAGAAAGATCAGTGCGTTCGCCGGTAGCCGGCCGATCTTCGCGGTGCGGCTCATGCCGGACCGGCCGATCCGACGGCTGCCGCGCCGGTCGATCCGACACCGAGTTTGCGTACCGCCCCGCGCAATTGGCGCAGCAGCTCCTCCGAGGAGGCGGCCGCCGCACCCGGCAGGGCGCGGATCACGATGTCGGCGTCGGCGGGCAACTCCGGAACTATCTGGAGGCACATATGACGCAGGCGGCGGGCCACACGGTGTCGAATCACCGCGTTGCCCACCGCCTTGCTGACGATCAGCCCGAAGCGTGGCCCGCCTACGCGGACCAGCGCACCGGCTGGATCACCATGTCGTCCATTCACGTCCACGACTCCGTCATACCCGTGCGTGAGCACGTGTACGACCAGATCTCGCCTCCCGACTCGCTGGCCGCGGCGCACCGTCCGGGAGAAGTCGGCACGATGATGCAACCGATACGGCTCAGGCAACACCCGAGCGTCCGCGGAAGATCAGGCAGTGAGTTCGGCGCGGCCCTTGCGGCGGCGCGCCGAAACGATGGCGCGACCCGCACGGGTGCGCATCCGGAGACGGAAGCCGTGGACGCGAGCCCGACGACGGTTGTTCGGCTGGAACGTCCGCTTGCCCTTGGCCACGGTCAACACTCCTCGAGTCAGTGGGCACCGGTTAGTGCCCGAAGCTATTTCGGTGAAACAGGTATTCGCGATGAATCGCAAGGTCTGGTCATCATCGGCGCGTCGGTCTTGGCGCACAGTCGGTCGATCACGACCTACACGCGGTCAGCACAAGACCGCCACCGCACCAAAGGGTGACTGTACGAGGGTACTGATCGCCTCGGAGCGGGTCAAACTCGCCCCACCCGAGCGGCCCCGAACGCCCGACCAGCACGAACCCGAACGGTCGATCCCAAAGCTGTGCATATCACGGTCAGACCCTGTGAGTATCACCGTGAGTTCGTCCACACCCCTAGCCACGCCCGAACGCGTCGCCAACCTGCTTTGCCAGGGGGTTGCTACAGAACCGCAGGTCAGAGCCTTGCCGTCGGGCCGAAAAGCCGTATTTCACAACTCCCCAGGGTTCTCCACATCTGTGGATAATTGTGTGGAAAGACCCGTGGAGTGGCATATTCGTAGGGCCGACGGTGCCCCGTCGCCGCTCGGAATGGGGATCCGGGCAGCGCTCGAACCGGTTACGGACGTACGCAGGATCACGGTACCGACCCGAGCACGGTCGTCACCACTGCCTCCCCGCGTGCCCCGGCCGTCTGCTCCTATCGACCTACTTCCGGGGAGGAAACTGCATGGACGACGAGCAGAACGTGTTGGCCACGGTGTGGCCCGAGGTAGTTGCCGAGCTGACCACCGGCTCGACCGACGGTGCCATTCCGCCGGTCACCAGAGCACAGCAGGCCTGGCTGAAACTGGTCAAGCCGCTGACGGTGGCGCAGGGATTCGCCCTGCTCTCGGTGCCTTCCTCGTTGGCTCAGGAGGCCATAGAACGCGATCTGCGCGAGCCGATCCTGCGGTCGCTGGCCCGGCGGCTCGGTCCACAGGTGGAAGGACTCGGCGTGCGCATCGCCGCGCCGACCGCCCCGACCAGCGACCGGAACAGCAACAACCCCCGGCACGCCCGAATGACGAGCATGCCCTCGCGCCCGAGGGACAACGGACCTCGCGATAACGGTCCCCGCGACAATGGACCTCGGGACAACGGTCCCCGCGACAACGGTCCCCGCGACAACGGACCTCGCGATGGCGGCCCCGGAGACAATGGTCACCGCGACAACGGCCCCCGGGACAACGGACGTGGCCAGGCCGGCTACCCCGGCGGCGAGTACCAGGGCCGCGACGACTACCAGCAACCGCGCTACGCCCAGTCCAACGACTACGCCCCGGCCCCCAGCTACAACGGCGGATCCGACTACTCCGACAACGAGTACGCCCCGGAATACCCAGCCACCGGCGAATACGACCGCCAGGACTACGCCCGCGACGAGTACCAGGACCGCGGCGAATACCAAGCCCCGGCCGAGCTGCAGCCCGCACCGCGGCACGACCCCTCGCCCGCGCAACGCCGTGACCAGGGCCTTCCTCCGCGCCGCGAGTCCATCCCGCCCGGCCAGGAGTCCTTGTTCACCCCCGAGCCCGGCCCCGCCGCCATGCGCGGTCCGGTCCGCGCCCCCGTGCGCGAGGCCGCGGAGTCCGACGATCAGGGCATGACGGCCGCGCACGAGTCGGTGCGCGAATCCGAGAGCCCGCGCGCCGACCGGGACGACGAGCCCGTGGTCAACGCCCGTAATTCCTGGCCGACCTACTTCACCAAGTCGCAGGAGAGTTCCGCGCCGTCGAGCTCCTCGGCCAGCCTGAACGCGAAATACACGTTCGAGACGTTCGTCATCGGCGCGTCCAACCGGTTCGCACACGCCGCGGCGGTCGCCATCGCGGAGGCGCCTGCCCGCGCCTACAACCCCCTATTCGTCTGGGGCGCTTCGGGTTTGGGCAAGACGCACCTACTACACGCGGCCGGCCACTACGCCCAGCGGCTGTTCCCAGGCATGCGGGTGAAGTACGTCTCGACCGAGGAATTCACCAACGACTTCATCAACAGCCTGCGTGACGACCGCAAGGTGGCGTTCAAGCGCCGCTACCGCGAGACCGACATCCTGCTGGTCGACGACATCCAGTTCATCGAGGGCAAGGAAGGCATCCAGGAGGAGTTCTTCCACACCTTCAACACCCTGCACAACGCCAACAAACAGATCGTCGTCTCCTCCGACCGCCCGCCCAAACAGCTCGCCACGCTGGAGGAACGGCTGCGCACCCGGTTCGAGTGGGGCCTGATCACCGACGTGCAACCGCCCGAGCTGGAGACCCGCATCGCCATCCTGCGCAAGAAGGCGCGGATGGACCGGCTCGACGTGCCGCACGACGTGATGGAACTGATCGCCACCCGGGTGGAACGCAATATCCGCGAGCTGGAGGGCGCGCTGATCCGGGTGACCGCGTTCGCGTCGCTGAACGGTCAGCCGCTGGACCTGCCGCTGGCCGAGGTGGTACTGCGGGACCTCATGCCGGACACCGCGGCGCTGGAGATCAACGCGGCGACGATCATGGCCGTCACCGCGGAGTACTTCAACACCACGCTCGAGGAGCTGACCGGGCCGGGCAAGGCGCGGCCGCTGGCCCAGGCGCGGCAGATCGCCATGTACCTGTGCCGTGAGCTGACCGATCTGTCGCTGCCGAAGATCGGCCAGGCGTTCGGCCGCGACCACACCACGGTGATGTACGCGGAGAAAAAGATCCGCAAGGAGATGACCGAGCGGCGCCGGGTCTATGACCAGGTGCAAGAACTAACAGCCCGAATCAAGCAACGCTCGCGCTGAGTTTCACTAACACCCCCGCACCGCCCCTGACCTGGGGCGGTGCTTTTTTGTGGCCTGTGGATTCCTCGAGGAATCCTTGTGGAGTCCTCGAGGAAACTCCTAGTTGTGCACCGGTTGGCTAACAGGTGTGGGGATGGACTGCCGGGCGTTCGCTAACAGGGACTTATCCCCAGCTTCCCCAGGCGGACTTGCGCACAGGCAGTGACCAGCACGGCAGTCGGTCACGGGGTTGGGGAATCCTCGAGGAGTCCATGTGGAGTCCTCGAGGATTCCTCGAGTTGTCCACGCATCGGTACACACGTGTGAACAACCGGGTGAATTCGGTGGAACAACTCGAGGAGCACTCGAGGATGAATGTGGGACAACTTCGGAACTCCACAGACGCCCCTCGTTCATCCTCGAGACACCCCGCGGTCATCCCCACGGCACCACGCCCGCTGACCTGCGGATTCGGCGTCAGTGCACAGATTCCACAGTGCCTACTACTACTTCAGTTCTTCTCCTAGAAGAACCTTCTTTAAAACAGGTGTGTGGAAAGTCGGGTTGAGGAGAGTCACGACGCGAACCGCTCTCGTCCCCAGGCAAGGAGAAGAGCCGGGAGCAGATCCGCGATCGAGAGTTCGGTCGGCAGATCCGTACACACCCGCCGCGCACTCACCGGCTGACCGACATCGGACCGACAAGAACCGCCGGAGGGTCGGGCTAGGCCACAGCCACAGTCGCGGGTACGGTTTGGTGTCGGTCGCCTGTGCCACACTTTCCATGGCGGCTGATCCACATCCTGCGCGAATCAACGTTGAACGAGCCGACAGGCTTGGAGGACGAATGTCCGGCCACCGCATAACAGCTCACGGAACTGGGAGAGGACAGATCGGGCGATGGAGCTTGCAAGCATGAAGTTTCGGGTCGCCCGAGAGGACTTCGCCGAATCGGTTGCCTGGGTGGCACGTAGCCTCCCGTCCCGGCCTCCCGTCCCGGTGCTCGGTGGCGTGCTGCTCGTCGCCGACGAAGGCGGGCTCACCGTCTCCGGCTTCGACTACGAGGTCTCCGCGCAGATGCGGGTCGCCGCCGAGGTCGCCGGTCCGGGCGAGGTCCTGGTCTCCGGCCGGCTGCTCGCCGACATCACCAAGTCGCTGTCGAACAAGCCGGTCGACGTGTCGGTGGACGGCACTCGCGTGCTGATCGCCTGCGGCAGTGCGAAGTTCTCCCTGCCGACCATGCCGGTCGAGGACTATCCCCAGCTGCCCGAGGTACCGCAGCAGACCGGTGAGCTGAGCGTCGACGTGTTCGCCAATGCGGTCGGCCAGGTCGCCGTGGCGGCGGGCCGGGACGACACGCTCCCGATGCTCACCGGCATCCGGGTCGAGATCGAGGGCTCGAAGGTGGTGCTCGCGGCCACCGACCGATTCCGCCTCGCGGTGCGCCACATCGAGTGGTCGCCGGCCGATGCCGCCATCGAGACCTCGGTGCTCATCCCGGCCAGGACGCTGTCCGAGGCCGCCAAGACGCTCGGCTCCTCCGATGCGCCCGTGCAGCTTTCGCTCGGCACCGGCGCCGGTTCGGACGGCCTGCTCGGCATCGTGAACGCGGGCCGCCGGACCACCACCCGGCTGCTCGACGCCGAATTCCCCAAGTTCCGTCAGCTGCTGCCGAAGGAACACACCTCGATCGCCACCCTCCAGGTGTCCGTGCTGACCGAGGCGATCAAGCGCGTCGCCCTGGTCGCCGAGCGCGGCGCCCAGGTGCGGCTGGAGTTCTCCACCGAGGGCCTGCAACTGTCCGCCGGTGGCGACGACGCCGGTCGCGCCGAGGAATGGCTGGAGGCCGACTTCCGCGGCGAATCGCTGACCATCGCGTTCAACCCCGGCTACCTGATCGACGGCCTGTCCGCGCTGCACGCCGAGCGGGTCACCTTCGGATTCACCACGCCGAGCCGGCCCGCGGTGCTGCTGCCTGCCGTCGAGGACGAGCCGAAGGTGCTCGAGTCGGGCGCGTTCGCCGCCCTGGACAGCCCGTACACCTACCTGCTGATGCCGGTCCGGCTGCCGGGCTGAGCACCTGTGCACGACCGTGACCCGAGTTCGGTCATTGCCTCGGTCGCCGCGAAACCGATAGCCACGCTGCGGGATTCGGCGACCAGGCGGCCGAGCCCGGCGGCATTCATGCACAGGTCACGCACAGACTGTGCATGGGCGGCAACGGTTTCGGCGGTCGCGTGGCAGCGTTGTGCACAACATCAAGTGACGGAACTCGCGCAGGTAGGGGCCAGGTAGCGGATGTTCATCAGAACACTGTCGCTGCGTGACTTCCGCTCCTGGGACCACGCGGAACTCGAATTATCCCCAGGCCGAACGGTTTTCCTCGGCTCGAACGGCAACGGCAAGACCAACCTGCTGGAGGCGATCGGCTACCTGGCCACCCTCGGCTCGCATCGGGTCGCCGCCGATGCCCCGCTGATCCGGCTGGGCGCGGACAAGGCCAGGATCGGCGCATCCGTGGTCAACACCGGTCGCGAGTTGCGCATCGATATCGAGCTGAACCAGGGCACCGCCAATCGCGCACAGATCAATCGCTCGCCCGCCCGGCGACCGCGGGAGATCCTCGGCATCCTGCAAACGGTGCTGTTCGCGCCCGAGGATCTCGCGCTGGTGCGCGGCGATCCGGGCGAACGCCGACGGTTCATGGACGAGTTGTGCACAGCTCGGCTGCCCAGGCTCGCCGCCGTGCGCAGCGACTACGACCGGGTGCTGCGCCAGCGCTCGGCCTTGCTGAAATCCGCTGGGCGGCAAGCCCGATCGAAGTCGGATCTGAGCACCCTCGACGTGTGGGACGGACACCTGGCCACCCATGCCTCGGTGCTGCTGACCTACCGGCTGCGCCTGGTGCACGACCTGTACCCGTACCTCGCCCAGGCCTACGCGTCGATCGCGCCCGAATCCCGGGCTGCCGCAATCGCTTACCGCAGCGCCACCCTGCCGCCCGAATTCCTGGACCCGGCAAGGGAACCCGCGCCGGACGACACCGATGCGCTCGAAGCGATCATGCTGCGTGAACTGGCCGCGGCCCGGACGAAGGAACTCGAACGCGGCGTCTGCCTGGTCGGCCCGCACCGCGACGAACTGGAACTGAACCTCGGCGAGGCGCCGGCCAAGGGCTTCGCCAGTCACGGCGAATCCTGGTCCTTCGCCCTCGCCCTGCGCCTCGCCGCGTTCGAGCTGTTGCGCGCCAACGGATCCGAACCGGTGCTGCTGCTCGACGACGTGTTCGCCGAACTCGACCGCCGTCGTCGCACCGCCCTGGCCGCCGTGGCCGCGGGCGCGGAACAGGTGCTGATCACCGCCGCGGTCCCGGAGGACGTCCCCGCCGAACTCGCCGCCGTCCCGCTGCGGGTGGAAACCAGCGGTGGCGGCGACGGCCGTACCTCCCGGATCGCCGAGCCCGTCATCCCGGCACCCTGACGAACGCACTGTGGCGTATGCACAGAAAAGCATGGTTATCAACAGGTCCTGTGGATAACCAGCGCGTGTATTGCCGCATCTGAGGCGGCTGTTCTGTCGGCCCTCTGTCGTAGAGTGACCCTCTGGCCGCGCGACACGAGAGGAGCCTGGTGACCGATCGAAATGGCGCCGAACCGGCAGGTAAAGAGCCGGAGTTGCGCGGTGTGGATCTGGCCAGGCGAGCGCTCGAAGAGGCTCGGGCGGCGGCCAAGGCGAGTGGAAAGTCCGTCGGGCAGGGGCGATCCTCGCCGCAGCGCAAGCTGCGGACCGGGGCCCGTCGCCGCAGCGGCTGGTCGGGCGCGGGCCCGGATCCGCGCGATCCCCAGCTGTTCGGCGCGTTGACCGGCTCGCTGGCCAAGAACCGCGGCTGGTCCGCCAAGGTCGCCGAGGGCACGGTGTTCGGCCGCTGGGCCGGCGTCGTCGGCGAGGACATCGCCGCCCATGCCACCCCGTTGACCTTGAAGGACAACGTGCTGAGCATCGCGGCCGAATCCACCGCCTGGGCAACCCAATTGCGCATGTTGCAGAGCCAGATCCTGGCGAAGATCAACGCCGCGGTCGGACCCGGCGTGGTGACTTCGCTGAAGATCAGCGGCCCCGCGGCGCCCAGCTGGCGCAAGGGCGAACGGCACGTCCGCGGCCGCGGACCTCGCGATACCTACGGATAAAACGGCCGCGTTCCACGTGAAACCGGGCATCGGTAGCGCTCGATCCGCCAACCGCAGGCAACGCCGCGCGGTCGGAAATCCGGGCATACCGCTCGGTGATCTCGTGCCGCCCGGACGGTCCCGGGACGCGCACCGCCCGAATCCTCCCAGAGGCGGGCTAAAGCCCCGAAGGGCGGAACAGACTCGCGACAATCCGATTTCTCGCATTCACGGAGCCGTCAGGGGTGTCGTAGGTGCACTGTAGGTTGGGTGTACCAGTAGGATGGTGACGTAACTAGCGGCGATCACCTTCGGTGCGTCCCGTACAGCCCGCGTGGCCCTGTATTTCTCGAGCAGTCATGGCCAGGGATCAACGCGTGCTGTGCAGTGCCTCGCCAGGAGGATCAGCAAGTAAGGAGAGCTACCGACCAGTGGCTGCCAACGACTCCAACGCATCGGGCTCGACCAACGCTTCCTCGGGCAAGGCGGATTACGGCGCCTCGTCCATCACGGTCCTCGAAGGACTCGAGGCGGTCCGCAAGCGTCCAGGCATGTACATCGGTTCCACCGGTGAGCGTGGTCTGCACCACCTGATCTGGGAGGTCGTCGACAACTCCGTCGACGAGGCGATGGCCGGGTACGCGTCCAAGGTCGAGGTCACCCTGCTCGCCGACGGCGGCGTCGAGGTGGTCGACGACGGCCGTGGCATCCCGGTGGCGATGCACGCGCAGGGCGTCCCGACCATCGAGGTGGTCATGACCCAGCTGCATGCCGGCGGCAAGTTCGACTCCGACTCCTACGCGGTGTCCGGTGGTCTGCACGGTGTCGGTATCTCCGTGGTCAACGCGCTGTCCTCCCAGCTGGAGGCGGAGATCGACCGCGACGGTTTCCACTGGACCCAGACCTACAAGGACTCGGTCCCCGGCAAGCTGCTGCAGGGCGATCCGTCCAAGAAGACCGGCACCACGATCCGGTTCTGGGCCGATCCGAACATCTTCGAGACCACCACTTACAACTTCGAGACGGTCGCCCGCCGGCTGCAGGAGATGGCGTTCCTCAACAAGGGACTCACCATCACCCTGACCGACGAGCGGGTCACCGACGCCGAGATCACCGACGATGTGGTCAGCGAGACCGCGGACGCGCCGAAGCACGCCGAGGCCGAAGACGTCGCCGCGCCGGTCGAGCACAAGGTGAAGAAGCGCACCTACCACTACCCGGGTGGTCTGGAGGACTTCGTCCGCCACATCAACCGGACCAAGCAGCCGATCCACAACTCGGTCGTCGGGTTCACCGGTAAGGGCACCGGCCACGAGCTCGAGGTCGCCATGCAGTGGAACTCGGGCTACTCCGAGAGCGTGCACACCTTCGCCAACACCATCAACACGCACGAGGGCGGCACCCACGAAGAGGGCTTCCGCGCGGCGCTGACCACGGTGGTGAACAAGTACGCCAAAGACAAGAAGCTGCTCAAGGAAAAAGACGGCAACCTCACCGGTGACGACATCCGCGAGGGCCTGGCCGCGATCGTCAGCGTGAAGGTCTCCGAGCCGCAGTTCGAGGGTCAGACCAAGACCAAGCTCGGCAACACCGAGGTCAAGTCGTTCGTGCAGAAGGCGTGCAACGAGCACCTCTCGCATTGGTTCGAGGCCAACCCGGCCGACGCGAAGACCATCGTGAACAAGGCGGTCTCCTCGGCGCAGGCGCGCGTCGCGGCCCGTAAGGCCAGGGAGCTGGTGCGCCGCAAGAGCGCGACCGACCTCGGCGGCCTGCCGGGCAAGCTGGCCGACTGCCGGTCCAAGGACCCCAGCAAGTCCGAAATTTACATCGTGGAGGGCGACTCCGCCGGTGGCTCGGCGAAGTCCGGGCGCGACTCGATGTACCAGGCGATCCTGCCGCTGCGCGGAAAGATCATCAACGTCGAGAAGGCCCGGATCGACCGGGTGCTGAAGAACAACGAAGTCCAGTCGATCATCACCGCGTTCGGCACCGGCATCCACGACGAGTTCGATATCGCCAAGCTGCGCTATCACAAGATCGTGCTGATGGCCGACGCCGACGTGGACGGCCAGCACATCGCCACCCTGCTGCTCACGCTGCTGTTCCGGTTCATGCGCCCGCTGGTCGAACAGGGCCACGTGTACCTCGCGCAGCCGCCGCTGTACAAGCTCAAGTGGCAGCGCAGCGACCCGGAGTTCGCCTACTCCGACCGCGAGCGCGACGGCCTGCTCGAGGCGGGTCTGGCGTCGGGCAAGAAGATCAACAAGGAAGACGGCGTCCAGCGCTACAAGGGTCTCGGCGAGATGAACGCCAAGGAACTGTGGGAGACCACGATGGACCCCTCGGTGCGCGTGCTCAAGCTGGTCACCCTGGACGACGCGGCCGCGGCCGACGAGCTGTTCAGCGTGCTGATGGGCGAGGACGTAGAGGCCCGCCGCAGCTTTATCACCCGTAATGCCAAGGACGTTCGCTTCCTCGACGTATAAGCCGGTGCGCGTTGCCACGTCACCGCAACCGCACCAGGCCCGCTAAGGAGACTTCATGACCGACACGACGCTGCCTCCGTACGGAGGCGCCGGCGGCGACCGGATCGACCCGGTCGACATCCAGCAGGAAATGCAGAACAGCTACATCGATTACGCGATGAGCGTGATCGTCGGCCGCGCGCTGCCCGAGGTGCGCGACGGCCTCAAGCCGGTGCACCGGCGCGTGCTGTATGCCATGTACGACAACGGGTATCGGCCCGACCGCGGCTATGTGAAGTCCGCGCGCCCGGTCGCCGAGACCATGGGTAACTACCACCCGCACGGCGACAGCTCGATCTACGACACCCTCGTGCGTATGGCGCAGCCGTGGTCGCTGCGCTACCCGCTGGTCGACGGCCAGGGCAACTTCGGCTCGCGCGGCAACGACGGCGCGGCCGCCATGCGTTACACCGAGTGCAGGCTGACCCCGCTCGCGATGGAGATGCTGCGCGAGATCGACCACGAGACGGTCGATTTCGTGCCGAACTACGACGGTCGCTCGCAGGAGCCGACCGTGCTGCCCAGCCGGGTGCCCGCGCTGCTGATGAACGGCAGCAACGGCATCGCGGTCGGCATGGCGACCAACATTCCGCCGCACAACCTGCGCGAACTGGCCGACGCGATCTACTGGGCGCTGGACAACTTCGACGCCGACGAGGAATCCACGCTGGCCGCCTGTATCGAGCGGGTCAAGGGTCCGGACTTCCCGACCTACGGCCTGATCGTCGGCGGGCAGGGCATCCACGATGCCTACTCCACCGGCCGCGGCTCGGTCCGGATGCGCGGCGTGGTCGAGATCGAGGAAGACAACAAGGGCCGCACGACCCTGGTCATCACCGAGCTGCCGTACCAGGTCAACACGGACAACTTCATCAACGCGATCGCCGAGCAGGTGCGCGACGGCAAGATCGCCGGCATCTCCGACATCCACGACGAGTCCTCCGACCGCGCGGGCATGCGGATCGTGGTCACGGTCAAGCGCGACGCCGTGGCCAAGGTCGTGCTGAACAATCTCTACAAGCACACCCAGCTGCAGACCAGTTTCGGCTGCAACATGCTTTCCATCGTCGACGGCGTGCCGCGCACCCTGCGGCTCGACCAGATGATCCGGCACTACGTCAAGCACCAGTTGGACGTCATCGTCCGGCGCACCAAGTACTTGCTGCGCAAGGCCGAGGAGCGGGCCCACATCCTGCGCGGCCTGGTCAAGGCGCTGGACGCGCTCGACGAGGTCATCGCGTTGATCCGGCGTTCGGCCAACACCGACACCGCGCGCACCGGCCTGATGCAGATGCTCGACATCGACGAGATCCAGGCCACCGCCATCCTCGACATGCAGCTGCGTCGCCTCTCGGCGTTGGAGCGGCAGAAGATCGTCGACGAGTTGGCCAAGATCGAACTCGAAATCGCCGACCTGAAGGACATTCTCGAAAAGCCGGAGCGCCAGCGCGCCATCGTGCGCGACGAGCTGGCCGAGATCGTCGAGAAGTACGGCGACGACCGGCGCACCCGGATCATCGCGGCCGACGGTGACGTCGCCGACGAGGATCTGATCGCCCGCGAGGACGTGGTCGTCACCATCACCGAGACCGGCTACGCCAAGCGCACCAAGACCGACCTCTACCGCAGCCAGAAGCGCGGCGGCAAGGGCGTGCAGGGCGCCGGGCTCAAGCAGGACGACCTGGTCAAGCACTTCTTCATCTCGTCAACGCACGACTGGCTGCTGTTCTTCACGAACAAGGGCCGGGTGTACCGGGCCAAGGCCTACGAGCTGCCCGAGGCCAGCCGGACCGCGCGCGGTCAGCACGTGGCCAACCTGCTCGCCTTCCAGCCGGACGAGAAGATCGCCCAGATCATCCAGCTGAAATCCTACGAAGACTCGCCATACCTGGTGCTCGCCACCAAGAATGGCTTGGTGAAGAAGTCGAAGCTGACCGATTTCGACTCCAACCGCACCGGCGGCATCGTCGCGGTGAACCTGCGCGACGAGGACGAATTGGTCGGCGCCGTGCTGTGCTCGGCCGACGACGACCTGCTGCTGGTCTCGGCGCTGGGTCAGTCGATCCGGTTCTCCGCGACCGACGAGGCGCTGCGTCCGATGGGCCGGGCCACCTCCGGCGTGCAGGGCATGCGGTTCAACGCCTCCGATGAACTGTTGTCGCTCAATGTTGTGCGCCCGGATACATATCTGCTGGTGGCGACCGCCGGCGGTTACGCTAAGCGGACGGCGATCGAGGAGTACACGGCGCAGGGCCGGGGCGGTAAAGGCGTATTGACCGTCCAATACGACCCCAAGCGTGGCACCCTTGTCGGTGCGCTCATCGTCGAAGACGAGGATGAGTTGTACGCGATCACGTCCGGTGGTGGTGTCATCCGGACCGTGGCCAAGCAGGTGCGTAAGGCTGGACGACAGACCAAGGGCGTGCGATTGATGAACCTCGGCGAGGGCGATACGTTGCTTGCTATCGCGCGCAACGCCGACGAGCCCGATCCCGACCTGCTCGCCGGCGACGACAGCGACACCGGTTCCTCCGAGTAAACCCACCAGCGGCGGCAACGAACGGATCTAAGGATTCCCATTGACCACTCCGAATCAGCCGAATGACGAGCGGCACCAGACGAACGGTGTGACCGAGCGGATCGCACCGTCCCCGATTCCGCCGCGGCCGATCCCCCGGCCGAATTCGTCGGCCGATAACGGCCAGCCGGGCGGCGGGCAGCCAGGTGGCGGCCAGCCGAACGGTGGTGGTGGGCAATCCGCCGCAGGCCAGCCGGGCGGGCAGCAGCACGGTAATCAACCCGGTGGCGGCCCGTCCGGCCAGCAAGGCGGACAGCAGCGCGAAATGCAAGACCAGCAAGGCGATTTCGCGGGCAAGCCGAAGGGGCCGGAGCAGGCTCCCGGTCAAAGCGGTCAAGATCCGTTCGATCAGACTGTCCGCATGAACAACTCAGAGCCCGGCGCACCCGAGTCGGGGGATCAGTCCGGTGGCAACGGTGGTGGCCAATCGCCGTTCCAGGACGGCTGGGCACAACTGCCGCAGCGGGAACCACAGTCCAACCTGTACCGGCCCGGCCAAGCGCCGGTCACCGGACGCCCGAGCGGCTCCGGCGGCCCGGGCGGTGGTCCCGGTGGTGGCGGCGGCGGTCTCGGCGGTGGCGTGACCAACGCGCGCACCACCGCCGACCTCGCGGCCAAGGCGGCGCGCAAGGAAGCCGCCATGGTGAAGTCCGTCGGCATCGACGGACCGACCCGCAGCATCGCCCGGCCCGAACTGATCAAGGACATGCCGGACCTCTCCGAGATCCGGCACCCGCTGCCGCCGTCGGCCGAGCACACGGGCCCGCAGACGCCCATCTCGCCCGCCGTGCCGGTCGCGGTCGCCGCGGCCGTCGCCACCGGCGAGCCGCTGCGGGCCACCGTGCAGATCCGCCGGATCGACCCCTGGTCGACCCTGAAGATCTCCCTGGTGATCAGCGTGGCCATGTTCTTCGTCTGGATGCTCGCCGTCGGCCTGCTCTACATCGTGCTCGAGGGCATGGGCGTGTGGGAACGGTTGAACAACACCTTCACCGACATGGTCTCGCAGGACAGCGGATCGGTCGGCCTCATCGACGCCGGCACCGTCTTCGGCTACGCGGGCGTCATCGGGCTGATCAACGTGGTGCTGTTCACCGCGCTCGGCACCGTCGGCACGTTCATCTACAACCAGTGCTGCGATCTGGTCGGCGGCATCCAGGTAACCCTGGCCGACCCCGACTAGAACCCGAAAAACCACCGGCCGGTGCCGTCCCCATCCAGGGGAGGGCACCGGCCGTTTTCGTTCGATTACGCCCCTTCTACCAGCCGTTTTGGTCGTTCATGTGCAAGTCGGGTAATCTCTAGCCTCGGCTCAGGTGGAAGAACACAGGAGCCATACGGGCCTATAGCTCAGGCGGTTAGAGCGCTTCGCTGATAACGAAGAGGTCGGAGGTTCAAGTCCTCCTAGGCCCACTCCCGAACATGACAGTAGGGTGGGAACCATGAAGTTTCTTGTCACGGTCGGTGCCGTGATCGCGGTTCTCATCGGCATCTCCAAGCTGCGCCAGCGCAACGACGCGGACATGTGGCACGAGGTCACCACCCGCTGACTCGGGGCCTTAGCTCAATTGGCAGAGCACTGCCTTTGCAAGGCAGGGGTTAGGGGTTCGATTCCCCTAGGCTCCACTCGTAGGTTGCTCATGCTCATGGAGAGCATGAGCCGGGCTCGTTCCGCGTGTTTTGTGGGGGCGCAGCCCCCACGCCCCGCCCGGAGGGGCTTTGCCCCCCGGACCCCCCTTCCTGGTCGGCAGTCCTGGGTAGTGGAGTGGTTCTGATGGCTGCCACCAACTTTGACGTATCCGCTTGCGCATCGACTTCCTTGCTGGCATGTGTGAATTCTGAAGCCATGCTGCAGGACTGTTTGACTACCGTGTGAAACGTGAGGCGCCTCAGCGTGTTCCACGTGGAACGGCTGGGGGCTATCGGGGACGACATGGAATAAGCAGCACCCCAGCACTTCTCGGATGCGAGAGGGGCTGGGGTGCTTTGGTGTTCAGCGGGGGATTGCGGCTGCTTCCAGGCGGGCCAGGGTTTCGGGGGTCGGCCAGTGGCGGACTTCGTAGCGGGTGGGGGTCATGTCGGGGATGGGAGTCAGGCCGGTGATTTCGGCTGCGGCGGGGAAGGGGACTTCGAAGAGGGTGTGCATTTCGCCGTTTTCTTCGGTGCAGAAGATGATTCGGTCGGCTTCGGGGAGTAGGTATTCGACGTCTTTGCCCCAGATGGTGGCGGTGTAGGGGCCGGTGTCGTCGGCTACGTACATGACCGAGCCGGCGAAGGCGGGGGCCAGGTCTTCGTGGTCGGGGTAGGCGAGGTGGTCGTCGACGGCTTGCTCCAGGGCCGTGGCCTGGGCCCCGTATTCGGTTACGGCCAAACCACATCGGGCGCGCAGGGCGAGGGCGCGGTGGCGGTGGTCGGGGGATTGGTCGAGGGGGATTACGGTGCCGTGGTCGTCGACCGTGTAGGCCTGGGGGGAGATGGGGCGGACGGCTTCGCGGTAGCGCTGTTCGACGTGTTCGAAGAGGGGTGCTAGGTCGTCCTGGTCGGGGGCGATGATGAGGGTGTCCACGTCGGGGAGAAAGGCGATCGGGCGGTGGGTGCCGTCGCCGGAGCCGGCCAGCCAGCCGGGGACCAGGGGCCAGGAGGTGCAGTAGCCGTCGCCGTTGTCGGCGAAGTGGATCAGGCCTTCGCTCTTGAAGCCGCCGGAACCGACCAGGGCGGTGAGGTTTTCGCGCGCCGCGGCGAAGACTTCGTCGGCGTCGACGTTCCAGTCCCGCAGGGTTGTCGCGGAGACGATGGAGCGGGAGTGGGGGCGGTCGATGGCGACGAGTTCGTCGAGGAACGGGAACGCGGGGCGGGAAATCGGCCGCATGCCGTCGGTCGGGGAGCTGATCCCGAAGGTGTTGGGGCGCAGAATGGGTCGCAGCAGCGCCCGGACCTCGGGCCAGGTGTCGGGCGCGTCGTCGTCGGTCATGGCGGCGACGAAGTTCGCGATTCGGCGGTCTCGGTCTTCCGCGTCGAGACCTGTGGTCTCGCGATAGATATTGCCGAGGTACAGCTGGAGACTGCCGACGGTGATCTTGAAGTCGTCGGGGTCGTACTCCGCGTCGTGCTGGCCTGCGGCGGTCAGTTGGTGCAGGACGAGCGCCGCGAACTGGTCGGCGTCGGTCCCGATGTTCTCCTCCACGCGGTCACCGTAACCGGCAGGACCGACGAGTGCACAGGAGTCATTGTTCCGACAGCGGTCCGTGCCGATCGAGGTGCAGGTAGGTGTAGCCGGTGACGATCAGGCAGACGACGGTGGCGGTGATGAGCATGGCCCAACCGGCGACGAGCATGCTCAGCAGACCACCGAGCAGGGCGCCCAGCGCGAAACTGAGGTAGAGCAGGAAGTAGCCGAGCCAGTCGGCGTAATCGCCGCCGCTCATGTGCCGTTCGATGCCCTGGGCCAGCTTGACCAGGGTGCCGGTGACGTAGCTCAGGGGCACGGACACCTCGCCGTCTTTGACGAAGGAGGTGTTCAGCGCGCCGACGCCGAAGGCGACGAACAGGATCGGCACGAAATCGATGGACGCGGTGTCCGGGTTCTGGAACCGCACGATGTCGATGATCGAGGCGGTGGCCAGGCTGAGCGTGGTCAGCAGGGTCGGGCCGTGCGGATGGCCGGACCAGTAGCGCCTGCGGCACCAGGAGGCGACGACGACGCCGGCCACGAACGAGGCGAGCAGCCCGGCGGCCGCGACCGCGGTGTCGTTCTGCTGATGGAAGTGGCCGAGGATGGCGCGCTCGGTGTTGCCGGTCATGAAGGTGACGAAGTAGCCGGCGGTGTGCATGAACGCCGCGGCACCGATCAAACCGGCCAGTGCGGCCAGCACCCAGGACAATCTGGCCTCGTTGTCGAAAAGTGCCTTTTTGCGTGCTTCGTCCGGTTTTGGCACAGGTCAGGCTCCTTTCGAAGGTGAATGTGACTCTTCAGTGTTACCGCTCGCCGGCGGAACGCGCATGCGCAGCGCCGTGGTTTGCCGGACGGTCACCAATGCGACATCGACCGACCGTTCGGCTGGCGGTGCGCTCGGTGCGCCGGTATCCGCGCGGTAACCGAGGGACTCGAAAGTGCCGTCTTCCGTGGTCAGCATCGGTGACGCATGATGCTGTCAGTAACAATTAGTAACCGACCGAAGCGGCTGCGGAACGGGGCGCGCGATGCTGAGCGCGCCGACCGGCAGGCAGTCCGTTGTGACCGGTCGCACGGAAGGAGCAGGACCATGACGAGCAAGGTCGCGTCGTTCGCGGACCTCGAGCCGGAGTTCGACCGCTACGTCGGGCAGATCGGCTACGCCACCATGGTGACGGTGGATCGGCAGCACCGGCCGCGGACCCGGGTGCTGATCCCCATCTGGGAGAACGTCGACGGCAGCCCGCTCGGCTGGCTGGCCACCTACAAGACGCCGATCAAGGCGGCGCACATCGCCGCCAATCCACAGGTGAACTTCTCCTATTGGGCGCCGGGCAACAATTCGGTGGCGGTGGACGCGACCGCGGAGTGGGTCGACTCGCCCGAGGTCCGGCAGCAGGTTTGGCGGCTGTACGGGCAGACCAGCCCGCCCGGCGCGGGATACGACCTCGGCCAGTTCTGGCGTTCGCCGGAGGACCCGAAGCTGCAGATCCTGCGGTTGGATCCGTGGCGGATCCAGGTGATTCGCGGGCTGGATCTGCGCAGCCGGATCTGGCGGTCACCGGTGGGCGCCGAACGCGTCGCGGTCTGACGGCGGGCCGGGCAGGCCGGCGCCGGTTACCGTGCACGAGTGGACTCCGTGCTCGATTTCCTGCTGACCGAACCGCTCGCCGCGGCCCCGCTCGACGATGTCGCCGCGGCCTGGACCCGACATCGGGTGGCCGCGAACCGATTCGGTAAACCGGTCGACGTCGCCCTGGCCGGCGGCTTCGGCGCGGACCGGCTCGGTTACGCGTTCCTGTCCGGCTATCAGGAGGCGGTGCGCACGCTGATTCCGGATCTGCCCGCGGACGAGCTGGTCGCGTTGTGTGCGACCGAGGCGGGTGGCGGGCATCCGTCGGCGATTCAGACGACGTTGACCGAAGACCAGGGCGCGGTCCGGCTCAACGGGACGAAAACCTTTGCCACGCTTGGCCTTATGGCGCACCGGCTGGTGGTGATCGCGAGCGTCGGCGCGGACGAGGCGGGCCGGAATCGGTTGCGCGCCACCATGGTCGACGTGCAGGCGGCCGGGGTGCGCGTGATGAATCTGCCCGCGACCGCGTTTGCCCCGGAGATCCCGCATGCGATGGTCACGCTGACTGATGTTGCGGCAGTGGTGTTGCCGGGTGACGGCTACCTGGATTACCTGAAGCCGTTCCGCACGATCGAGGACGTGCACGTGCTCGCGGCGGCGCTGGGCTGGCTGGTCCGGGTGGCGCGCGCGGCGGACTGGCCGCAGTCCGCGCTGCAACAACTGCTGACCGCGGTGTCGGCGGTGCGCGGGCTGGACATCGATGCGCCGAGTTCGCCGGGCGTGCACGTCGCGCTGGGTGGCGTGTTCGAGTATGTCGGCCGATTGCTGGCGGAGCTGGATTCCCTGTGGGCGTCGGTGGATTCGGTCACGCGGGAGCGGTGGGAGCGGGATCGTCCGTTGCTCGCGATCGCCGGCCGGGTGCGCGATCTGCGGCTGGCAACGGCCTGGCGATCAGTGCGACCCGAGCCGGATCAGGCCGTCTGACCTGGTCCGGAAATGGGGAGCGGGCCTCGGCGAAGGGGGGGAGTTAGCCGAGGCCCGCGTAAGGTCGGCCCGGGGGGGAGGGGCCGACTTGAATGATCCTACGCGATGATCCGCGATTGTGTGCGCGTGGGGAGGGCCACTTTTCCAAGATTTTTTGGGTGGGCTTACTTTCTGCTAGTTCGGGGGCAATTCGGGTACTCGGGGCACCCCGCCGGGGCACTGTTCGGGGGTGGCCTGCTGTTTGCCAAAACCACTGTTGCGCAGGTCGATACCTAGTTTGTGCCGGGTCGGACCTGGGGCCGCGACAGCGGTAGAAAACATGCCGACCGGTCGCTGTGTGGCGAGGATCGCTGTCGGATATGGGTGATTCGCGCTTGTCGGGCACGGGCGGCGTCGCGTGTCGTTTCGGCGGACGGATTCACGGCCGGTAAATCTGTCATACCTCGGTGCGAACATGTGTTCGTGTTCCTCGGGGTCGCGAGCAGTCGCATCGATCGAGCGGTCAAGGCGCTCGGTCGATTTCGCGTCGGCGCGTCCGGGCATGAGTATTGTGCGGCGGCGAATCGAGTAGTCAGCTACCCGCGACCGGACCGGGTGCGGCGCGGGAGTATCGAACCGGTCGCACTTCGATCCGGCACCCCCGAGCACCGCCTGGATCGAGGTGCGACCTTTGTCTGTCCACAGACCGGTGGCGCGGCAGATTTTGGGGGTGGGCAGCGGTTCGCAAACTCTATACATTGTAGAGAGATTCCGCACCGGGTGGTCAGGTGGCCGATGCCGGGTGGTTCCTTTTTCATGATCGAGAAACCGAACAAATCGGATGAAATTGTCGGTGGGTGGCGCAATACTGACTCGAGTATCGGCAATCGGTCCCGATCCAGCGAATTCGGCCGGCCTCAGAACACTGGCGTCGGGAAAATACATCCTACGAAACTCACGAACTCAGGAGAATCATGCCCGACGCAATAGTCGCCGAGGGACTGGTCAAACGATACGGCGATCTGGTCGCCCTCGACGGACTCGACCTCTCGGTCCCGGAGGGGACCGTTACCGCGCTGCTCGGACCCAACGGCGCAGGTAAGACCACCACGGTCCGGGTGCTCAGCACGCTGCTGGTGCCCGACGAAGGCCGGGCGACGGTCGCGGGCATCGACGTGCTGCGTGATCCACGGACACTGCGCTCCCGGATCGGCGCGTCCGGTCAGTACGCCGCGGTGGACGAATATCTGACCGGTTTCGAGAATTTGGAAATGGTCGGGCGGCTCTATCACATGGGCGTGCCACGCAGTAAAGCCCGCGCCCGCGAACTACTCGATCGGTTCCGGCTCAGTGACGCCGCGGACCGTCCGGTGAAAACGTATTCCGGCGGCATGCGCAGGCGACTCGACCTGGCCGGCGCGCTGGTGGCGAACCCGCCGGTGCTGTTCCTGGACGAGCCCACCACCGGCCTGGACCCCCGGGCCCGGCTCGACCTGTGGGATGTCATCGAGGAGCTGGTGGCGGGCGGCACCACGCTGTTGCTCACCACGCAGTACATGGACGAGGCCGATCGGCTGGCCGACGCGATCGCGGTGATCGACCACGGCAAGGTGATCGCCCGCGGCACCGCTGATGAGCTCAAGACCTTGGTCGGCGGCGATCGGATCGAGCTGACCGTGGACCACGCGGACAACCTCGGCATCGCGATGCAGGCGCTGAAAGGCCTGGCGGACGGCGAGATTCACGTCGAACCCGGGCTGCGCCGGATCACCGTCCCGGTGTCGGACGGCTCGCAGGCGCTGGTCGCGGCGATCGGCAAGCTGGCCGAGCACGACGTCAAGATCCACGACGTCGGCCTGCGCCGACCCTCGCTCGACGATGTCTTCCTCACCCTCACCGGGCACGAGGCGGAGGAACTGGTCAACGACAACGGTCGTGCGGCCGGAAAGCTCGAAGCAGCGGAAGGAAAGACCCGATGACCACGATGGCTTCGGTACAGGACCGGCCTTCGCTCGTCGATCGGCTGTCGATGGTGGTCAGCGACAGCCTGACCATTGCCAAGCGCGGCGTGATCAAGATCCGGCGGGTGCCGGACGTGCTGATCTTCTCGACGCTCTCGCCGATCATGTTCGTGCTGCTGTTCGCCTACATCTTCGGCGCGGCAATCGACGTGCCCGGCGTCTCCGGCGGGTACCGCGAGTTCTTGATCGCGGGCATCTTCGCGCAGACCGTGGTGTTCGGTGCGTCGTTCACCGGTGCGGCGCTGGCCGAGGACATGCAGAAGGGCATCATCGACCGATTCCGCTCGCTCCCGATGGCACCGTCCGCCGTGTTGATCGGCCGGACGCTCAGCGACGTGGTGATCAACGTGGTCAGCCTGACCGTGATGTCGCTGACCGGCCTGGTGGTCGGCTGGCGGATCCGCGGCTCGTTCCTGGACGCGGTGCTGGCCTATGTGTTGCTGCTGCTGTTCGCCTACGCGGTGTCCTGGATCATGGCCTATGTCGGCCTGCTGGTCCGCGCGCCGGAGGTGTTCAACAACGCGAGCTTCATCGTGGTCTTCCCGCTGACGTTCATCGGCAACACCTTCGTGCCGAGTGAGAAGCTGCCGACGGCACTACGGGTGATCGCCGAATGGAACCCGGTCTCGGCGCTCACCCAGGCGACCCGCGATCTGTTCGGCAACACCAGTCCGTTGGCGCCCGAACCCACCGCGTGGTCACTGCGGCATCCCGAGGTGACCACGCTGATCTGGGTGGTGGTGATCATGGTGGTGTTCGTGCCGCTGGCGGTCCGTCAGTACAAGAACACCGTCAGTCGCTGAGGTTCAGCGCCCGTTCTCCAGGCCGGCCCCGGCGACCGGGGCCGGTGCGGAGCCGTTGCGCGAGTAGCCGATCCGCGGCGGCGCCGGGGCGGGCGCGGGCGGCTGCGGCCGCTTACTGCGTATCAGCCACGCGACGCCACCCGCCAGCGCGACGGCGGCCGCGACGATGAGCCGGTTACGAGTACGTGCGGATACATGTAGGGGCCCCAAGGTCATTGGCCCATGCTGGCACAACCGGGCCGTTCATGCAGTAGCGCCAGCTCAGCGGCGCGGAATCGGTTGCCGAACTCGGCTATCCGACCGACCCGACACGGGCGGCACCGGCCGGTGCGCCGAGGTTCCTTGGCGGCGGGACCGTAGCATTGCGGCGTGACCTCACCGAATCAGACCGCTGTGGCGACGCTGCACACGAATCGCGGCGACATCAAGATCTCGCTCTTCGGTAACCACGCGCCCAAGACGGTCCGCAACTTCGTCGGCCTGGCCGACGGTTCCGCGCCGTACACCACCGCGAACGCGAGCGGCGGCAGCACCGGCCCGTTCTACGACGGCGCGGTGTTCCACCGGGTGATGGCCGGGTTCATGATTCAGGGCGGGGATCCCACCGGCACCGGACGCGGCGGACCGGGCTACGAGTTCGGCGACGAATTCCACCCGGAACTGCGCTTCGACCGCGGCTACCTGCTGGCCATGGCCAACGCGGGGCCGGCGACCAACGGGTCGCAGTTCTTCATCACCGTCGGCGCCCAGCCGCACCTCAACCGTAAGCACACCATCTTCGGCGAGGTCGTCGATCCCGAGTCGCGCAAGGTGGTCGACGCGATCGCCACCACGGCCACCGACCGCAACGACCGCCCCCTGGAATCCGTCGAAATCACCAAGATCACGATCGAATGAGCTTATGACCGCCCAGCCGCCTGCGCCGACGTGCGTTCGCCATCCCCAACGTCCGACCGGCCTGGCGTGCACGCGCTGCGGACGGCCCGCCTGTCCCGAATGCCTGCGTCCCGCGGCGGTCGGCCAGCACTGTGTCGATTGCCTGCGACAGGAGCAGCGTGACGTGCCGCCGGTGCGTACCGTCGCCGGCGCGCCGGTGGCCAGGGCGTCGCTGCCGTACGTGACCTACGCGCTGATCGCGATCAACGTCGCGGTCTTCGCCGTGACCGCCGCGCAGGCCGGAAGCCTGGTGAACAACCGGGCCTCGGCGCTGTTCACGGACTGGGTGCTGTTCCCGCCGTTGGTCGCCGACGGCCAGTGGTTCCGGGTGATCGGTTCCGGCTTCCTGCACTACGGTCCGATCCACCTGCTGCTCAACATGTTCGCGCTGTATGTGATCGGCCGGGACGGCGAGCTGGTGCTCGGCCGGCTGCGTTATCTCGCGGTCTACCTGGTGTCGATGCTCGGCGGCTCGGCCGCGGTCATGGTGTTCTCCCAGGACAGCGCGACCGCCGGCGCCTCGGGCGCGGTGTACGGCCTGTTCGGCGCGATCACCGTCATCCTGATCCGGCTGCGGCAGAACCCGAATCAGATGCTGATCCTGATCGGCATCAACGTGTTCATCAGCTTCTCGCTGCCGGGCATCTCGCTGTGGGGGCACCTCGGCGGCCTGGCCGCGGGCACGCTCGCGACGCTGGGCATCCTGTTCCTGCCCACCTGGCTGCGCGCGAAATCGCAAGATACGGCCCGGCTCATCGGCTGGGTCGCGGTTGCGGTAGTCGCCTTGGTGGTGGTCGGCGTGATCGGCGCTACCGCGATGTCACTGACCTGATTCGAGCGTCGGCGCGGCTTCACGTGAAACACGCGGAGCCGCGCCGAAGTTCTGCCCAGCCTGTGGATAACTCTGGCCGAAACGGCTCAGCGAGTGCTCTCACCCGACAACCGGAGGGTGTGGACCAGGGTGTCGTAGACGTCATCGGGCCGGGTGCCGAGATCCCAGCGGCCGAAGATCAGCAGCCGTTCGGCGCCGTCGTGGTCGACGTCGATCTCCAGCATCGGCATCTTGCGGCCGAGGCGGCGATAGTCCACCACCCGCGCCCGGATGATCTGATCGCGCGCGTATTCGTCGGCGCCGAGCAGAGTGCGGACAACCATGCGCGGGTCGGCACCGGGGACCACGGAAAGCCGAGGTCGCTGCCGGAAACCCAGTCCGGCGAGCACCAACAGTCCGGCCGCGGCCAACCCGACGAGCAACCGGCTGGCAGCTTCGCCGGCCAGGATCGCGGCGACCGCCAGGACGAGGCCGCCGCCGGTGACCGCGACGAGCGCGGGAGTCGGCGTGGTCCAGGCGAGTGGCGGCGTGGCGTCGCGCGGCTCGGAATCTGCCGACTGGGGATCAGGAGAATCCGGTGTCACGCGTCACTTTCCCCAATCGGTCCTCGAGTTGTCCACAGGTTCATCCACAGGTGTGTATGAATGACACGTCTGTAACCCAGATGTGGTGTCCGGTTCACCGGAAACAACCCAGATGTGGTGTCAGCGCCACCGCATCGTCATGATCAGACCGACCACCATGAGGCCGAATCCGATCAGGAAGTTCCACGCGTTCAGATCGTTCATCCAGCCGATGTGGTCGGCGGCGAGGTAGTACACGAGCAGCCAGGCCAGGCCGGCGAGCATGAACCCGAGCATGATGGTGACGTACCAGACCGGCGACGGCCCGACCTTCACCTTCACCGGAGTCCGGCTGGCAGGGTTGATCGTGTAGTCGGTCTTCTTCCGGACCTTCGACTTGGGCATGACGTCCTCGTATTTCGGCGTGCAGGTCGGTACCGGCGGGGCAGGCGCGGGTGGGTCGTGCGGAGCTCGCTCGCCGCAGTGGACGAGGCTCTGGCACCCTCCGGTGTGTGTCTAGGCTATCCCAACTGGTAATGGATGCGACGCGGCGGCGTGCGGGGACGTAATCTCGGACCATGCGTGTTCTGGTCGTCGACAATTACGACAGCTTCGTGTTCAACCTGGTCCAGTACCTCGGGCAGTTGGGTGTCGAGGCCGTGGTCTGGCGCAACGACGACCCGAACCTGGCTGAGGTGGACGCCGTCGTCACCGAATTCGACGGCATCCTGATCAGTCCCGGCCCCGGTACCCCTGATCGCGCGGGCGCCAGCATCGACCTGGTGCGGGCCTGCGCCGCGCACAATGTCCCGCTGCTCGGCGTGTGCCTGGGCCATCAGGCGATCGGCGAGGCGTTCGGCGCCACGGTGACCCGCGCGCCCGAACTGCTGCACGGCAAGACCAGCTCGGTGTTCCACGTCGGCGCCGGCGTGCTGGCCGGCCTGCCCGACCCGTTCACCGCGACCCGATACCACTCGCTCACCGTGCTCGAAGACACGCTGCCCGAAGAGATCGAGGTGCTCGGCCGCACCGAGACCGGCATCGTGATGGCCATGCGGCACCGCACCCTGCCGATCCACGGCGTGCAGTTCCATCCCGAATCGGTGCTCACCCAGGGCGGGCACCGAATGCTGGCCAACTGGCTCGGCGTCTGCGGCGAACGCCCGGCGGAGAGCCTGGTGGAGATGCTGGAGGCGGAGGTCGCCGCGCTGGTGCTGCAGTGACGGATTGCCTGCGGCGGCGCGGACGAGGCGCGGCAGTGTGCCCGCGCGGTGAAGCTCAGCGAGGGCGGGCTTCGAAGTGACTCGCCCCTATGTCCTTTTGTCCGTCGCGATAAGCGTCGACGGGTACATCGATGACGCCAGCGCCGAGCGATTGCGGTTGTCGGGCGCGGCGGATTTCGATCGGGTCGATCAGGTGCGGGCGGACTCCGACGCGATCCTGATCGGCGCCGAGACATTGCGGCGCGACAATCCCCGGTTGCTGGTGGACAGTGCGGAGCGCCGGGTGACTCGGACCGCCGCGGGCAAGCCGGAGTTCCCACTCAAGATCACTGTGACGGCAACCGGGGACTTGGATCCGGACCTGAGGTTCTGGCATCACGGTGGCGACAAACTCGTCTACACGACCGAGGCGGGTGCGGCGCGGCTAGCCGACAGGTTGTCCGGCCTGGCCGAAGTCGTTTCCCTCGGCACCGAACTCGACTTCGCTGTGCTGCTGGACGACCTCGGCCGCCGCGGCGTCGCGCGCCTCATGGTCGAGGGCGGCACCCGCATCCACACCGAGTTCCTCGCCGCCGACCTCGCGGACGAACTACACCTGGCCGTCGCGCCGCTCCTGGTCGGGGATCCCAGAGCGCCCCGATTCCTCGGTGCCGCAAGCTATCCCGGCGCCCCGCACCGCCGGATGTGCCTGGCCGGCGTCACGCAGGTCGGTGACGTCGCCGTCCTGCGCTACCTGCCCAAGTCGGAAAACCAGGTAGACCAGGACATTCGATACATGCGGCGGGCGATCGAACTCGCGCGACTGTGCCCACCGAGCGACACTGCGTTCTCCGTCGGCGCGGTCATCGTGGCCGACGACACCGAGATAGCTACCGGATATTCACGCGAGACCGATGCGAAGGTGCACGCCGAGGAATCCGCGCTGGACAAACTCGACGCGGACGATCCCCGGCTGGCCCGCGCGACGATCTACACCACCCTCGAACCCTGTTCCCAGCGCGGCACCGCGACCCGCCTGCCGTGCACCGACCGGATCCTGCGCGCGGGGATTCCCCGGGTGGTCCTGGCCTGGCGCGAACCCGCGACCTTCGTGACCAACTGCGTCGGCGTGGAGAAGCTCCGCCAGCAAGGCGTCGAGGTGGTCGAACTTCCGGAGCTGGCCGACGCGGCGATGGCGATGAACCGCCACCTCGATCTGTCCGGAGGCTAGGGCCGGCCGTAGATCGCCGTGACGAACTCGCCGAGCTGATTGTCGTCCAGGTGCCGGGCCAGGTCGGCCTCGCTGATCATGCCGACGAGGCGCTTGTGGTCGATCACCGGCATCCGCTTGACCCGGTGGCTCTCCATCTCGTCCAGCACGTCCTCGACGTCGGCATCGGCATCCACCCAGCGCGGCGTCGACTCGCAGAGTTCCGCGGCGCGCGTGGTGGCCGGGGAACGGCCCTGGGCAATGCATTTCACCACGATGTCGCGGTCGGTGATGATCCCGCACATCCGGTCGTTGTCGTCGGCGATGACGAGTGACCCCACGCCGAGTTCGGCCATCACCCTGGCGGCCTTCCCGACGGTCTCGTCTTTCGAGATCCACTGGGCACCGGGTTTCATGATGTCTCTGGCAGTGGTCATTGGCCTTCCTCCTCGCTAGTCAGCAGTGCTGATCGGATGGAGCAAGTCCGATTCTGCCGCCAAGCACACCGACCAGTCGGTGTTTTGACCTAACTGATCCCGCCTGAAAAGCCAGGTGCCACGACATTCACTGTCGTGGCACCTGGATCTGGCTCGGATATACGGAGTATCAGGGCGGTCCGAGGACACCCACGCCGACAACCACGGTCCCGTTCTTCGGGATCGACCCGCTCGCGGACGGCTGCTGACTCAGGATCCGGCCGACGCTGCTGGTATCGAACGTGCCCTGCGGCGACTGGCTGATCTGGCTCTGCGTGCCGGTCCAACCCTCCGCGCGCAGCTTGTCCACCGCCTGCGCGACGGTCAGCCCGACCAGCGACGGCATCTTGATCTGATCGCTGGACACCTGAACGGTGACCGTCGACCCCTTCTCCGCGCTCGCGCCGCCCGCGGGGCTGGTCGAGAGCACCTCGCCCTTGGGCCGGGAGGACGGCACCTCCTGGATGGTGATCTTGAATCCGGCGCTGTCCACCAGGTTCGGCTTGGCAACGTCGATGTCCTGGCCGACCACGTTCGGCACCCGGACCGATTCCGGGCCGCTGCCGATGGTGATGACGATGGCCTTGTCGACGTCGACCCGGGAGCCCGCGGACGGGTCCTGCCCGATGACCTTGTCGACGTCCTGCGCGCTGGACGGCTTCTTCTGCACCTGCGGGTCCATCTTCAGGTTGCCGTTGCGCAGCGCCACCTCGGCCTCGGCCTGGCTCATCCCGTCCAGCTTGGGCACCTGAACCTGGGCCGGGCCGGTGGAGACCTGCACGGTGACGGTGCTGCCCTTGTCCTGCCGGGATCCGCCGAGCGGCGCGGTGGCGATGACATTGCCGGTCGCGACCTTGCTGTCCGGCTTCTGCTGGATGGCGACCTTGAACCCCGCCTGCTGCAACACATCCGTCGCCTGCTGCGAGGTCTTGCCCGAAAGATCGGGCACCGCAATCTGATCCGGCTTGCTCCCGGGTCCGATCAGCACCCAGAACAGCGCGAGCAGCACGGCGACACCGGCGGCCGCGGCGATCCCGATGTAGAGCGTGCGGCGCGGGCCGCCCTGCTCCGGTGGCCCCTGCTCGGCGGTGTCGTCGTTGCGCTCGACCGTGCGGTAGCTGCGCGGCGCGGGCTCGTCCGAGCCGAAGACGGTGGTGCGGTCCTCGTCGGTCATCACCATCGGGGCGATCGGCTTCTGCCCGCCGAGCACCCGGATCAGGTCGGCGCGCATCTCGGCCGCGCTCTGGTAGCGGTTGGCCGGGTTCTTGCTCATCGCCTTGAGGATCACCGAGTCGAGCTCGCGCGGCACGCCGGGATGCACGTGCGACGGCAGCCGCGGGTCTTCCCGGACGTGCTGGTACGCCACGGCCACCGGCGAGTCACCGGTGAAAGGCGGCTCCCCGGTGAGGATTTCGAACAGCACACAGCCGACGGAGTACACGTCCGAGCGCGCGTCGACGGTCTCGCCGCGCGCCTGTTCGGGCGAAAGGTATTGCGCGGTACCGATTACCGCGGCGGTCTGGGTCATCGGGTTGGCGCTGTCGGCGATCGCTCTCGCGATGCCGAAGTCCATCACCTTCACCGCGCCGGCCCGGTTGATCATGATGTTGGCCGGCTTCATGTCGCGGTGCACGATGCCGGCCTTGTGGCTGAAATCCAGTGCGGCACAGACGTCCGCGACGACCTCCATGGCCCGGCGCGGCGGCAGCGGACCCTGGCCGCGCACGATATCGCGCAGCGTGTCGCCCTCGACGTACTCCATCACGATGTAGGGCAGCGGGCCGTCGTCGACCTTGGCCTCGCCGGTGTCGTACACCGCGACGATGGCCGGATGATTCAGCGCGGCGGCGTTCTGCGCCTCCCGCTTGAACCGCAGGTAGAAGGTGGGGTCGCGGGCCAGGTCGGCGCGCAGCACCTTGATCGCAACGTCCCGGCTGAGTCGCAGGTCGCGGGCCTTGTGCACCTCGGACATGCCACCGAACCCGATGATCTCGCCCAGCTCATAGCGGGAGGAGAGATTCTTCGGGGTCGTCATTGTTGTCCTTGCGAAGAGTTATTGGGCGCGCTCGGGGTGGCCGCGGGGCTCCGGCCGTTGTTGTTGTTCCCCGGAAATGGTATGTCGATGGTGGGAATCCGGGGCAGAGTCGTGGCCGGAGTCGTCGTCGACGGCTTCGTGGTCTTCGGCGGCGTGGTCGTGCTCGGCGGCGGTGTGGTCGTCGTCGGCTCGGGCGTCGTCGTCGGCGGTTCGGTGGTGGTGGTTGGCGCTTCGGTGGTGGTGACCGGCGGCGGCGGAACGGGTTTCGGCGTCGTCGAGCTGGTCACCGGCGGCGGTGGCGGTTTGGGCGCCGTGGTGGACGTGGTGACCGGCGGCACCTTCGAATCGGGGTTCGTGTTGCCGCCGAACATCAGGTACAGCACGACCGCGAGCAACAGCACCGCACCGCCGCCGAGCGCGGCCATCCACTTCTGCGTGGGGGTGAAGCGCTTGCCGTCACCCTGGGCGACCTGGTTGCCGCCGGTGCCGGTATTGAGCATCGTCGCGGGCGCACCGGTGCCGTTGCCGTAGCCCGCGTTGCCGAGGGCCGCGCCGGCCGGCGCGGAGTAGTGCACCGTCGCGCCGTCGAAATCCGTTGGCGTGGAAGGAATCGCGACGGTCGGCCCGGGCGGGAGCACCCGGGTCGCACCGGTCATCGACATCGACGGGTTGGCCCCGGTCGGGGTCGGCGGCCGACGTCCCGCGCGGACCGCGGCCACCGCGTCGGCGAACTCGCCGCCGCGCGAGTAGCGGCCCTTCGGGTCCTTGCCCATGGTGATCTCGATCAGCTCGCGCACGTTGGCGGGCAGGTCGCCGGGCATCGGCGGCGGCGTCTCGCGCACGTGCTTCATCGCGACGGTGATCGCGCCGTCGCCGCTGAACGGACGGGTGCCGGCCAATGCCTCGTAGCCGACCACGCCGAGTGAGTACACGTCGCTGGCCGCGGTGGCGTCCTCGCCGACCGCCTGCTCCGGCGCGATGTACTGCGCGGTACCCATCACCATGCCGGTCTTGGTCACCGGGGAGGCGTCCACCGCCTTGGCGATGCCGAAGTCGGTGATCTTCACCTGACCGGTCGGCGTCACCAGGATGTTGCCCGGCTTCACGTCGCGGTGCACCACGCCCGCGCGGTGCGCGACGTCGAGCGCACGGCCGGTCTGCTCGAGCATGTCCAGACCCTGGCCGACGGAGAGCCGGCCGAGCCGGTTCAGCACCGTGTTCAGCGGCTCGCCCTGCACCAGTTCCATGACCAGGTAGGCGGTTTCGCTGCCCTGCGGGTCGGTGGTCTCGCCGTAGTCGTAGATCCCGGCGATCCCAGGGTGGTTCAGCTGGGCGGTAGTCCTGGCCTCGGTGCGGAACCGGTGCCGGAACGTCGGGTCGGCGGAGAACTCGGATTTGAGCACCTTGACGGCCACCCGGCGGTCCAGCCGGGTGTCCAGCGCCTCCCAGACCTGACCCATGCCGCCGGTCGCGATCAGGCGTTGCAGGCGGTAGCGGTCGGCGATCATCGCACCGTTGTTCAGCATCCCCGTACCTTCACTCGCACATCCATATCGTTCAGCTCCCCCGCAGACCGGCGTCCAAGACCGCACGCGCGATCGGCGCGGCCACCTTGCCGCCGGTAGCGCCGAGCGCCCGGTCCCCGCCGTTCTCCACGATGACCGCGATGGCGATCTTCGGGTTCTGCGCGGGTGCGAAGGCGATGTACCAGGCGTGCGGTGGGGTATTGCGGGGATCGCTGCCGTGTTCGGCGGTGCCGGTCTTGGACGCGATCTGATAGCGGGCAGAGGACTGGCCACCGGTGGTGTTGGTCTCCGACGCGATCATCAGATTCGTCAGCTGTGACGCTACCTGGGCGTTGAACGCTTGGCCGAGCGAGACCGGCTTGGTCTTGGACAATTCACTGAGGTCGGGCCCTTGCAGCTGGTCGACCAGGTGCGGCTCCATCCGGACGCCGCCGTTGGCCACGGTCGCCGCGATCACCGCGTTGTCCAGCGGGGTCAGCGCCACGTCGCGCTGTCCGATGCTGCTCTGGGCCAGCGCGGCGTTGTCGGCGATGGTGCCGACCGTGCTCTCCGCCACCGGAATCGGGATGCCCCGGTTCTCGCCGATGCCGAAGGCCGCGGCCTGGTCCTTGAGCTTCGCCGCACCGACCTTGACGCCGAGTTCGGCGAACGCCGTGTTGCAGGAGAGCCGGAACGCGTCGTAGAGCGAGGCGGTCGGGCCCGAGCCACAGGTCGAGCCGCCGTAGTTCTCCAGCGTGGTGCTGGTGCCCGGCAGGGTGATGTTCGGCGCGGCGGTGAATTGATCCTCCGGTGTCGCGATGTTGTTGGCCAGTGCGGCCGCGGTGGTCACCACCTTGAACGTGGAGCCGGGCGGATAGGTCTGCGAGACAGCGCGATTCAGCATCGGCTGGCGCTCGTCGGCGCTGAGCTGCTCCCAGGACTGGGTGCCGCGCGCGCCGTCGTGGCTGGACAGCTGGTTCGGGTCGTAGCTCGGGGTGGACACCATGGTCAGGATCCGGCCGGTGCTCGGCTCGATCGCCACCACCGATCCGGTGAAGTTCTTGCTGGTCAGCTGGTCGTAGGCGACCTGCTGCATGGCCGGGTCGAGGCTGGTGAGCACGTTGCCGCCGCGCGGATCCCGGCCGGAGACCATGTCGACCAGCCGCTGTCCGAACAGGTGGCTGTCGGAGCCGTTGAGCACCGAATCCTCGGCCCGCTCCAGCCCGGTGGTGCGGTACTGCATCGAGTAGAAGCCGGTGACCGGCGCGTACGCCTCGGGGGAGCTGGGGTAGGTGCGCAGGTACTTGTAGCGGTCCTCGGTGGCGACCGAGTTGGCGAGCACGGTGCCGCCCGCGGAGATCTGCCCGCGCTGGCGGGAGTACTCGTCGAGCAGCACCCGGGAGTTGCGCGGATCGGCGCGGTAGTCGTCGGCCTTGATCACCTGTACGTAGGTGGCGTTGAGCAGCAACGCGACGATCATCAGCATCACCGCGATGGCGACCCGGCGTAGGGGAGTGTTCACGTCGCAGGCCCCGCTTCCGATCGGCCCGCGTCGGGCTTGCGCAACAGTTCGGTGGTCATCTCCGCGATCGGGGCCGCGGGCACGGCCTTGCGGGCCGGCGCCGGCGCGCGCGCCGCGTCCGAGACCTTGATGAGCAACGCCAGCAGCGCGTAGTTGGCCAGCAGCGACGAGCCGCCGTAGGACATGAACGGTGTGGTCAGACCGGTCAGCGGAATCAGCTTGGTGACACCGCCGACCACGACGAACAGCTGGATCGCGACGGTGAACGCCAGGCCCGCCGCGAGCAGCTTGCCGAAGCTGTCCCGCACGGCGAGCGCGGTGCGCAGGCCGCGCACGATGAGCACCAGGAACAGCACGAGCACCGCGGTGAGCCCGATCAGGCCGAGCTCCTCACCGATGGTGGTGATGATGAAGTCGGTCTTGGCGAAGGGCACCTGATTGGGGCGTCCGCTGCCCAGGCCGGTACCGGCCAGGCCGCCGGTGGCCAGCCCGAACAGCGACTGGGAGATCTGGTAGCCGGTGTTGTTGTAGTCGTCGAACGGGTGCAGCCAGGTCTGGGTGCGCACCTTGACGTGGCTGAACGTCTGGTAGGCGAAGAAGAAGCCGAGGGTGAGCAGCGCGCCGCCGATGATCAGCCAGCCGACCCGCTCGGTGGCGATGTAGAGCATCACCAGCACCGTGCTGAAGATCAGCAGCGAAGTGCCCAGGTCCTTTTCGAAGACGAGCACGCCGACGCAGACGATCCAGACCACCACGATCGGGCCGAGATCGCGCCCGCGCGGGAACTCCATGCCGAGCAGGTGCCGCCCGGCCGCGGTGAACAGGTCGCGCTTGGCCACCAGCACCGAGGCGAAGAAGATGATCAGCAGGATCTTCGCGAATTCGGCGGGCTGGATGCTGAATCCGGTGATCTTGATCCAGTTCTTCGAGCCGTTGATCTCGGAGAATCGAGCAGGCAGCACCGCGGGCAGGGCCAGCGCGATCAGTCCGACCAGGCCGAGGGTGTAGCCGTAGCGGGCCAGCGTGCGGTAGTCGCGCAACACGATCAGCAGCACGACGAACACCACCATGCCGAGCGCGGTCCACAGGATCTGCTGATTGGCGTCGGGCGAGGGCATCGACCACGAGTTGTAGGCGGCCTCTTGCTGATCGGCCAGGTCGAGCCGGTGGATCAGCACCAGTCCGAGTCCGTTGAGCAGCGCGACGATCGGCAGCAACAGCGGATCGGCGAACGGCGCGAACCGGCGCACCGCGAGATGGGCGACCCCGAACAACCCGAGAAAGGCCAGGCCGTACTTGGCGATGTCCCAGGTGACCGATTGCTCCTGACTGGCCTCGACCAGGAACAGCGAGACCGTCGTGATCACCGTCGCGCCCGCGAGCAGCAACAGTTCGATGTTGCGTCTCGTGCTCGGCGGCGGCGCGGGAGCGAAGCCGCCGGGAGGACTGGGAAAAGCCCCAGCGGACGGCGGTGCCGGCGCGGACATCAGTCCGTCACCCGGCAGTTCTCCCCCGCGATCTGGGGGTTCGGCGACGCGGACGCCGACGGAACCGGGGTCGGCGTCTTGATCTCGGGGCCCTTCGCCTCACCGTTGCCGGGCACCGCGGGCGGTGCGGGGTCGGCGGTCGGGGCGGCAGCGGTGCTCGGCGCGCCGGGGGTGGGCGCGGGCGGAGCGGCCGGCGGCGAGGACTCCGGCGTCGGCAGCACACCGGGCTGCGGCACCGAGGTCTTCGCCGGGCAGGCGGGCAGCAGCTCGCCCTGCGAGATGGACCGCATCTGCTCCTTGGCCCGATCCAGCGAACCGGGCGGCAAGCCCTTGCCGACCTGTTCGCGACCGGTCTGCTTCAGGTCGGTGACCTTCAGCTGCTTGCACGAGGACGGCAGGTCGGCGCCGGGATCGACCAGGGACAGCTCCCCGGTCTTGGTGACGCAGCCGACCAGATTCACGTCGTGGATCGAGTAACCGAGCACCGAACCGGGTAGGCCGCGCAGGATCACCACCGAGCCGTTGTCGGCGCCGACGTAGTAGTTGCTGCGAATCATCTTGTAGCCGACCAGCAATCCGACGCCGACCGCGACCACCAGCGCGAACGCCAGGACGATCCAGCGCAGCTTGCGCGCCTTGCCCTTCGGCTCCGGCTCGGGTGTCGCGGCGGCCCGGCGGGGCGCGGCCCGCGGCGGCCGCATGGCTGCCGCGCGTCCGGCCGCGGTGTTCGGCGGCGGCGTGTCCTCGTCCACCCCGGACGCGGCGCCGGCCACGATCGGATGGCTCTGCCCGTAGTCGAGATCGATCACATCGGCGACCACGACCGTGACGTTGTCCGGTCCGCCGCTGCGCAACGCGAGTTCGATGAGCCGGTCCGCGCATTCGTCGGTGCTGCCCTCGCGCATGGTGTTCGCGATGGTCTCATCGCTCACCACGTCCGAGAGGCCGTCCGAGCACAGCAGATAGCGGTCCCCGGCGCGCGCCTCGCGCATGATCAGCGTCGGCTCGATCTCGTTGCCGGTGAGCGCGCGCATGATCAGCGAGCGCTGCGGGTGCGTGTGCGCCTGCTCCGGGGTGATCCGGCCCTCGTCCACCAGGGACTGGACGAACGTGTCGTCCCTGGTGATCTGGGCCAGCTCGCCGCCGCGCAGCATGTACGCGCGGGAATCGCCGATGTGCACCAGGCCGAGTTTCTTGCCGGCGAACAGGATCGCGGTGAGCGTGGTGCCCATCCCGTCGAGTTCGGGCTCCTCCTCGACCTGATCGGCGATCGCGGCGTTGCCCTCGCGGGTCGCCGAATCGAGCTTGCCGAGCAGATCGTCGCCCGGTTCGTCGTCGTCCAGATGGGCCAGGGCGGCGATCATCAACTGCGACGCCACCTCGCCCGCGGCATGGCCACCCATGCCGTCGGCGAGTGCGAGCAAGCGCGCACCCGCGTAGACGGAATCTTCGTTGTTGCCCCGGACGAGTCCGCGGTCGCTACGCGCTGCGTAGCGGAGAACGAGTGTCACGATCGCAGCTCGATCACTGTTTTGCCGACACGGACAGGAGTGCCGAGCGGAACCCGCACGGCAGTGGTGACTTTCGCGCGATCGAGGTAGGTGCCGTTCGTCGAGCCGAGGTCTTCGACGTACCAATCATCGCCACGCGGGGACAGTCGCGCATGTCTGGTCGAGGCGTAATCATCGGTGAGCACCAGCGTGGAGTCGTCCGCACGCCCGATCAGCACCGGTTGGGTGCCTAGCGAGATGCGGGTGCCGGCGAGTGAACCTTGAGTCACCACAAGAAATTTGGCGCCCTTCTGGCCCCGGCTGAAGGAGGGCAGCACCGCGGAACCGCGTGCGGCCCTGGGCTGTATCCGTATGCCGGATGCCGCGTAGATGTCGCTGCGCAAGGTGCGCAGCACCGCCCACACGAACAACCACAACAGCAGCAGGAACCCCGCACGGGTCAGTTGCAGGATCAGTCCCTGCACGGCGTTCCACCTCCTGTTCGACCGTGTATGTCGGTGCCGTAGGTGCGGTTCGACCACCCCCACCAGCATGCTGGTCTTGCCGACCCCGGTACCGGAGACGTGCGTGTGTTGGCAGCATCATAGGGCCGTAGGTCGAATTCGATCACGATACGACCGACGAATCCTTGATGGCCAAGTCGTGACCTGCATCGCGAGCTTACGGGATCAGACGATACGGATCAGGATCTCGGAGTGCCCGGCGCGGATCACATCCCCGTCGGCGAGCTGCCAGTCTTGCACGGGAGAACCGTTGACCAGCGTGCCGTTGGTGGAACCCAGATCCGAGAGCATCGCGGTCTGCCCGTCCCAGCGGACCTCGATGTGCCTGCGCGAGACGCCGGTATCGGGCAGCCGGAAGTGCGCGTCCTGGCCGCGGCCGATGATGTTGCTGCCCTCACGCAACTGGTACGTGCGGCCGCTGCCGTCGTCGAGCTGAAGAGTCGCCGAGTAGCCCGATCCCGCCTGCGGGGCAGCCGGATACGCGGGCGCGGCGCCATAGCCGGGCTGCGCGCCGTAACCGGGCTGCTGCGAGTAGGCCTGGCCGTAACCGCCCTGGTCGTCCTGGCCGTAGGCGCCCGGCTCGGAGTACGTCTGGTCGCCGTAACCGGGCTCCTGGTAACCCTGCTGGCCGTAGCCCGGCTGGGCGTAGCCCTGGCCTTGCTGGCCGTAGGCCGGATCCGCGTACGCCTGATCGCCATAACCTTGCTGGCCGTAGCCCTGCTGCTGGCCGTACCCCGGCTCCTGGTAGCCCGGCTGGCCATACGCGGCGGGCTCTTGGTAGCCCGGCTGTCCGTACGCAGGCTCTTGGTAACCCGGCTGGCCGTACGCGGGCTCCTGGTAGCCCTGCTGGCCGTAGCCACGATCGGCGTAGCCCTGCTGCTGGCCGTAGCCCGGCTCCTGATAGCCCGGCTGGCCGTAGGCCTGGCCACCCTGCTGGTAGTCGTAGCCGTTCTGGTAATCGCCGTAACCCTGCTGGCCGTCCGGCGCCGCGCCACGCGCGTAATCCTCGCGGTACGCGCCGTTCTGCGCTCCGCCGCGACCGGCAGGCGGAGGGGCGTACCCGCGGTTGCGTGGATCGGACTCCGCGGGCTCACGGCTCGGGTCATAGCCTGAGTTCTGCGTCATGGGGCCAGCTCCTGGTTGCGGGTTTGCAGGTCGTTGTGGCGTGGGTTCAGGGCCCCGAGCTGCTGTAGCTCCGCGACCGACGTCCGGGTCGACCCGGCCGCTAGCCCTGAACTGTCCGGTGTGCAGCGTAGGGGATGCCTCGAACGCCACGTGTACTTCGCCGTAGGTCTGCCAGCCTTGCTCGCGGATGTAATCCTGCAGGTGTTTGGCGAACGCGCGGGTGGTGAGGTCGTGATCGGCGTCCAACTGCTGGTGATCGGAAGAATTGATCGTGATCACATAACTGTTGGGCGCCAACAGATGTCCGCCGTCGAGCTCTTGGACATGATCGGCAGCCTCGCGTTGCAGCGCCGCCTCCACCTCCTGGGGCACGACGTTGCCGCCGAACACTCTGGCGAACACATCACCGACGGCGCCCTGCAGACGACGCTCGAACCGTGAAACGATGCCCATCTCGGCCTCCCTTCGGTGAGCGTCTCTTCTGCTGATTCGTAACAACGACACACGTGTATGGCGTGTCGCGTATCGAGCACGTTCATTGCATGATATCCACGATCGTCCACACCTGTAACTCTTGGAAAGATCAGCAGGTTCCCGCGCTTGTCCAGCCCCCGCGTCACGGCCCCCCACACGCGATTTCGTGCTGACGCGAGGTGCGTGATACTGTCTCCGAGTCGCTCGGGCGAGTGGCGGAATGGCAGACGCGCTGGCTTCAGGTGCCAGTGTCCTTCGGGACGTGGGGGTTCAAGTCCCCCTTCGCCCACTTCACTCGTGGAAGGCCCATGCTCACACAGAGCGTGGGCCTTTCTCGTTTCGTCATTTCTTGTGGGGGCGGGCCCCCACACCCCGCCTCGGAGGGGCTTTGCCCCCCGAACCCCCCCATTCCTGAGTCGCATACATTTCGATGGCTCTTCTGCGTCGGTGCTCGAGTGCGGAGGGTCTGGGTGGGACGGATTCCTTGTGTGGCGCATCGTTTGAGGTCGGGTCGCGTCGGAGGCTTTTGGGGTGTCTGGTTCGGGGGCTGATCTTTCTGTTCTGAAGTAGACGCTGCCATTTCGAAGTAGCTGAAGGGGTTTCGGCTGGGGTGGGGTGTGTGTCGCAGCACAGGGGGACGGTCAGGCGTGTCGGGTTGGGGTGGGGGCTTGTCGGTGGGGGTTGTTCGGGTGGGGGCGTGGGCTATGTAGTAACAGCACTGGGTGGGGTTGGAAAAAAGGGACGAGCGGGCGGTTGTTCGGTTGCGGGGGCCGAGTTTGCTGGCAAACCCATCCGTTCGCTGTTCGGTAACGAACGTGCAATGGGTCTTCTTCCGCTGTGAGCTTGCCGGCGGACATTGCCGATATCGGGGGCCTCGGCGCTGGTATCGATCGCTCGGCCGGAGGAGAGGTGCTTGTGGTCACAGGGGGTTCGGTTGTTACGGGCGGGCGGGTTGCGGTTCGGGCGCGCGAGATCGTGGAGCTGGTTCGGCGGCCCGAGGTTGCTTTGACCGTGGTGCGGACCGAGGTGGGTTGTGCGCCGGGGGTTGTCGCGGGCGGGGATCCAGGCGGTGGGGTGGAGGTTTTGGGGGTGCTGCCTGCCCTTTATCCCGAGCGGCTGGGGGATCCGACGTTCGGGGCTACGCATGGGGTGCGGTTTCCGTATGTGGCGGGAGAGATGGCCAATGGGATTTCGACTACGCGGATGGTTTCGGCGATGGCGCGGGGGCGGATGTTGGGGTTCTTCGGGGCGGCGGGGTTGGGGGTGGGCGAGGTCGAGGGGGCGGTGGCGGAGCTGGTGGGGGAGCTGGGGGCGACGGGTAGTTGGGGGGTGAATCTGATTCACAATCCGGCTGAGCCGGGTGCCGAGGATCGGGTGGTGGATCTGTTGCGGCGGTTCGGGGTGGGGAAGGTTTCGGCTTCGGCGTTCATGGATCTGACGCCTGCGGTGGTGCGATGTGTTGTAGCGGGGTTGTCGGCGGGGGCGGACGGGCGGGTTCGGCGGGGGGTGCATTTGTTCGCCAAGGTGTCTCGGGTCGAGGTGGCCGCGAAGTTCATGGCGCCGGCGCCGGTGGAGATGCTGCGGCTGTTGGTGGGGCGGGGGCAGATCACCGAGACGCAGGCGCGGTTGGCGACGGGGATTCCGCTGGCCACGGATGTGACGGTGGAGGCGGACAGCGGCGGGCACACAGACAACCGGCCGATGACGGTGGTATTGCCCGCGGTGCTGGCGTTGCGGGACGAGCTGACGCGGCGGTACGGGTATCGCGAGCGGGTCCGGGTGGGGGCGGCGGGCGGGCTGGGCGATCCGTCGGGAGTGGCCGCGGCCTTCGCCTGCGGCGCGGACTATGTGCTGACCGGCACGGTGAATCAGCGGGCGGTGGAGGCCGGATTGTCCGATGCGGCAAAGGAACTCCTGGCCCAGGCGGATCTGGCCGATGTCGGCATGGCGCCGGCGGCGGACATGTTCGAATACGGCGTCAAGGTGCAGGTCCTGCGGCGCGGCACGATGTTCGGCGCGCGGGCGGCCATCCTCTACGAGGCATATTCCACATATGCGGGGCTCGACCGTATTCCGGGGCCGCTGCGCGCCCGGATCGAGCGCGACATTCTCCGGGCGGGCTTCGACGAGGCCTGGGCACAGACGCGCACGTTCTGGGCGCACCGGGATCCCGACCAGGTCACGCGGGCGGAGACGGACCCGAAACATCTGATGGCACTGGTGTTCCGGTCCTATCTCGGTCGCTCCAGCAAATGGGCGATCACCGGAGACCCGGACCGGCGGGCCGACTATCAGATCTGGTGTGGCCCGGCGATCGGCGCATTCAATCGGTGGATCGCCGATACCCCGCTGGCCGAGCCTGCGCAGTGCACGGTCGTGCAGATCGGCCGGAACCTGCTGGCGGGCGCCGCAGTAGTGGCCCGCGCACAGCAGTTGCGCAGTTTCGGCGTTCCGGTGCCGCGCAGCGACGTGTATGTCCCCCGGCTGCTGTCCTGACCCGCGCGAGGAAGGGAGTTTCATGACCACTGTCGAGACGGTGCCCGTGGCGATCGTCGGGATGGCGGCGCTGATGCCGGGCTCCCGCGATCTGGGCGAGTTCTGGCGCAACATCATGGCCGGGCGCGATCTGGTGACCGACGTGCCGACCTCGCGCTGGTTGATCGACGACTATTACGACCCGGATCCTGCCGCGGCGGACAAGACGTACTGCAAGCGTGGGGCGTTCATGCCGGAGCTGCCCTTCGATCCTATTGCGCACGGCATGCCGCCCAACACACTGGAAGCCACCGACCCGAGCCAGCTGCTCGCCATGCTGGTGGCCGAACAGCTCATTGCCGACGTGCAACGGAACCTGGCCGGTCCGATGGATCGGGAACGGACCGGCATCGTGCTCGGTGCCGGCGGGACGGGCCTCATGGGGACCATGGACGCCAGGCTGCAGAAGCCGGTGTGGCTCACCGCGTTACGTGAAGCCGGTGTGCCGGAGGGGCAGGCGCAGGACATCTGTGCGGGGATCGCCGCGCAGTTCGTCGAATGGCAGGAAGCCAGTTTCCCGGGATTGTTGTCCAATGTGATTGCCGGTCGGGTCGCCAATCGGTTCGATCTGCACGGTCCGAACTGCACGGTGGATGCGGCCTGTGCGAGTTCGTTGGCCGCGATCTCCGCCTCGGTGAACGCGCTGTCGCTCGGGCAGGCCGATCTGATGTTCTCCGGCGGCGTCGACGCACTGAATACGCCCTTCATGTATCTGTGTTTCAGCAAAACGCCGGCACTGTCGCGGACCGGTGACTGCCGCCCGTTCTCCGCCGATGCCGACGGCACGCTGCTCGGCGAGGGGGTCGGCATGGTCGCGCTCAAGCGACTGGCCGACGCCGAGGCCGCCGGTGATCGGATCTACGCGGTGATCCGCGGCATCGGCAGTTCCTCGGACGGCCGCGGGAAGGCGATCTACGCTCCGGCGCCGGACGGGCAGATGCGCGCCCTGCGGCGGGCCTACGCGGCGGCGGGCTATCAGCCGGACACGGTGGAACTGGTCGAGGCGCACGGAACCGGAACCAAGGCGGGTGACGTCGCCGAATTCGCCGCGCTCCGAGAGGTGTTCGCCGCGGCCGAACCCGATGCGCGCAACTGGTGCGCCCTCGGCTCGATCAAATCCCAGATCGGCCACACCAAGGCCGCCGCGGGGGCAGCCTCGATCATAAAAACGACGCTTGCCTTGCAGCACAATGTTTTTCCACCGTCGATCAAAGTGGATCGGCCGAACCCGGCGCTGGACATCGAGACCAGCCCGTTCTACCTCAGCACCGAGGTCCGGCCCTGGGTGCGGTCCGCGGATCAGCCGCGCCGCGCGTCGCTGTCGAGTTTCGGCTTCGGCGGCAGCAACTTTCACGCCACGCTGGAAGAATATCGACCGTCCGGAAACGGGCGCGCGGCGCAGACCCGTGCCGTGAGTTCCGCGGAGCTGGTCTTGTGCAGCGCGGACACGACGGACGAGCTCGCCGTGCAAACCGAGGAACTGCTGTCAGCGGGCACCCGGTTGCCGGAGATCGCCCGCATGAGCAGGCGGCAGTTCGATCCTGCTCAGCAGATTCGGCTTGCCGTTGTCGCCGCGGAGGTTTCGGACCTGCGCCGTCACCTCCGGCAGACCCTCGCGGCGGTGACCCGCAATCCGCAGCGGTCGTTCGCGACGGGTGGCGTCAGCTATGAATTCGGCGCGGCCGACCCTGGTCCGATCGCGTTCGTTTTCCCTGGACAAGGCGCGCAGTACCCCGGCATGGGCGCCGATGTCGCGATGGCTTTCCCGGTTGCGCGCGCGGTGTGGGATCGGATCGCGGGACTGGACCTCGGCGATACGCCGTTGCACGACATCGTCTTTCCGCGACCGAGCACCGACGCACAGACGCTGACGCGATACGCGGAAACCCTCACCGATACCCGTTGGGCACAACCCGCACTGGCCGCGCACAGCTTGTCGCTGCTGGCCGTGCTCGCGCAATTCGGTGTGTCGGCACATCACCTGGCCGGACACAGCGTCGGCGAGTTGGTCGCGCTGCATGCCGCAGGCGTCCTCGACGAGGCAGATCTGCTCCGGCTCGCTCGACGCCGTGGCGAACTCATCGCCGCCACGGAGCCCGGTGGTGCCATGCTGGCGGTCACCGCCGGTCGAGACCGGGTCGTCGACGCGATCACGCGGGCGGGTCTGGTCGACGCTTGGCCGGCCAATCTGAATCATCGACGGCAAACCGTCGTCTCTGGTACCGAATCCGCCATCGCGACCCTGGAGAGGGCCTTCGCGACCGCCGGAGTGACCTGCCGCAGGCTCGCTGTCTCGACCGGGTTCCACAGTCCGCTGGTGTCCTCCGCCGTCGAACCGCTGCGGGAGTTCCTGGACACGCTGACCATCGCGGCACCGCAGGCGCACGTGTACGCGAACGCCGACGCGCAGTGCTATCCCAGCGAGCCCGCGGCCATCGCGGACCGCGTCGCAGGCCATGTCGTCGCACCGGTCCGTTTCGCCGACGAGATCGAGGCGATGTACCGGGACGGCGTCCGGACCTTCGTCGAGGTCGGCACCGGCGCTGCGGTGACCGGGATGCTGGACGAAATCCTGCGTGACCGGCCGCATGTGGCGGTCAGTGTGGACCGCAAGGGGCAAGACGGCGTCTCGGCACTGCTCGGTGCGCTCGGCCGGCTCGCGGTGCACGGCGTGCCGTTGGACTTCGATACCGCGTGGATCCAGGACACCGAGGACTCCTGCCCGGTGCGGGCGGGCGCGATGTCGGTGGCGGTGAACGGCGCCGCCTACGGCCATCGTTACCCGCCGCAAAACCTCACCACCTTGCCGCCGCCCAATCCGGAGCCACCCGCCGTGCGCCCGGAACCCCAGCCGGATCTCGTCCTCGAGCAGAGAGCGACCATGACCTCGGATCAGCAGCAGCCCAACGAAACCCACGCGCTCCCGGCGGCCACTCGGCAGTGGTTCGATGTCGTCGCGGAGGCCCAGCAGCACACCGCCGAGGCGCACGCGGCGTTTCAGCAGGCGCTGTTGACGAGTCATCAGGCCTTTCTCCAGATGGCGGAGAACTCGCTGATCCGATTGGCCGCGCTCGGCGGATCCGGTGAAGGCGTGCCGAGCCTGACCGATCCGCTCTGGCAACCCGCACCGCTGCCGGACCTGGCGGTGCACGAGACAACTCCGCTGCCGCCTAACGAGATTCGGTCGGCAACTCCTCCGAGCAACGCGTCTGTGCCCGCATCTGCGGTCGGCAACGCGCCCCTACCTCCGCCCGTCACAGACATCGCAGCCCAGCCCGCACTCGCAACGGCCCAGGCCACCCTCGTAGAGGCGCAGCCTGCCCCCGCTCCTACGCCTACGGCCGCCGCCGCCGCGCCGAGTGTGGACGTGCTGCTGGAGATTCTGGCCGAAAAGACCGGCTATCCGGTCGAATTGCTCGACGGCGAGATGGATCTGGAAGGTGAGCTCGGGGTCGACTCGATCAAGAAGGTGGAGATCCTCGCGGCCGTGCGCAAGCGGGCGGATTGGTTGCCTGCCGCGGATTCGCCTGAGATGGCGGAGCTGTTCAAGCTCCGCACCCTCAACTCGATCGTCGCCAAGCTGTCCCTGGCGGGCGTGCCCGCCGCCGATCGAGACGGCTCGCCGACCGAGACCATCAGTGCCGCAACGGCTACCGCTGCCGAGCCGACCGCCGCGGCCACCCGGTTCGCGGTCCGCGCGGTCGCCGCTCCCGCCGGTGGCCTGATGCTCGCGGGTCTCGGTGACACGCCGATCATCGTCGTCGACGGTGGCAGCGGCCTCGCCGACGCGGTCGTGGCGGAGTTGACGAAGCGCGGGATGGTCGCGACCGCGGGCACTTCCGGCCCTACCGCCGCGGGCGCGGTGATCCTGCTGTCCGGAGCGGCCCTCGATGCGGGACCGGACGCGGCCCGGCACGCGCTGCGGGAGGCGTTCCGCTGGGCCCGCGCCGTGGCGCCGACGATGGAACGCGACGGCGGGGTGTTCGTCACGGTGCAGGACACCGGCGGCGGCCACGGCCATGCCGGAACCGACGGCGCCCGAGCGTGGTTCGGCGGACTCGCGGCCTTGACCCGCACCGCGGCGCTCGAGTGGCCCGCCGTCTCGGTCAAGGCGATCGATATCGCCCGCGCCGATCGCGACCCGGCGAGCATCGCCGCCGCGATCGTCACGGAGCTGTGCACCGGCGGTCCGACGGTCGATGTCGGCCTGGCCGCGGACGGCACCCGGACGACCATGGCGCTGATCGAAACGGCCGCACCGGCTTTCGGTGAGCTGCCGCTGGCTGCCGAGGCCGTGCTGGTCGTCACCGGTGGAGCGCGCGGCGTCACCGCCGCCGCCTTGCGTGAACTGGCCGCACTGGCGCGGCCGCGGCTGGCGATTCTCGGGCGTACGCCACTGGCCGACGAGCCCGCCGGGCTCACCGCGGCGACCGATGAACCGAGCCTGGTGCGCGCCCTCGCCGAACAGGCGGGCAGCGAACAACTCACACCGGCTCGGCTGGCCGCGACGGCGAAGGCAGTGCTCGCGGGACGCGAGGTCCGCCGCAACCTGACGCAACTGCGAGAGATCGGCGCGACCGTCCGCTATCTCTGCGTCGATGTCACCGACTCGAAGGGCGTGCAGAAGGCGCTCGCCGAGGTGCGGCGCGACTGGGGTCCGATCACCGGGATCGTGCATGCCGCGGGGGTGCTGGCGGACAAGCGAATTGCCGAGAAGACCGACGAGCAGTTCGAGGCTGTCGTGGCCACCAAGGTCGACGGTTTGCGGGTGTTGCTCGACGCCACTTCCGATGATCCGGTCGGGCTGCTGTGCGTGTTCTCCTCGGTCGCAGCCCGTTTCGGCAATCCGGGTCAGTGCGACTACGCCATGGCCAACGAGGTGCTCGAACACGTCGCGGTCGCCTACGGCCCGACCCGGCCCGGCTGTACCGTCCGGTCGATCGCGTGGGGTCCGTGGGACGGCGGCATGGTCACGCCCGCGCTGGCCTCGGCTTTTGCCCAGCGCTCGATCCCGCTGCTCCCCAGCGCCGTCGGCGCGGCCGCCTTCACCGCCGAATTGCGCTGCGGCAAGACAGACATCCGGACGATATGCACCGCAGGCAGTGGCCGGTTGGCGTCGGCGGAATCGCCGATTCGCGCGAAGATCGTCTTCGATCCGGTTCGGCACGCTCCGCTGGGGGACCACGTCATCGGCGGCACACCGGTGGTCCCGATCGCCATGGTGCTGGAATGGTTCACCGCCCTCACCTCGGCCGGTCGATCGAGCGCCGCCACCACGGTGCTGCGTGATCTCCAGGTATTGCGCCCCGCGACGCTCGACGAGCACTCGGCGTTGCTCGTCGAAGCATCCGCATCCGCCGCAGGCCGGGTTGTGGACCTGATCGGCGCGCGAGGACAACGGCACTATCGGGCGCACGCGATCACCGACGACCAGCCACGGCCGGTCCCGGCGGCCTGGCCGGCATCCAGCGACCGGACCCGACTGGACCAGGCCGAAATCTACGACGGCAGTGTGCTTTTCCACGGCCCGCTGCTGCACGCGCTGGAAACCGTCGATGTCGGTCCCGACGGCGCGACAGCGCAGATCGTCGGCGTGCGTGGGTTGGGCTGGCCCGCCACGGACTCCTGGTGCACCGACCCCGCCGCGCTCGACGGAGCACTGCAACTCGCTCTGGTATGGGCACACCAGGTACTCGGCGTCGCGATGCTGCCGATGTCACTCACCGAGTTCCGGCTCCACCGAAGCGGAACGGCCGACGGCCCACTGGAGTGCCGGCTGCGACGGGTCGAGGCGACCGACAGCCAGGCGACCTGTGACGCCATCCTGCTCGATCCGGACGGCGAGGTGCGCGCTGAACTGCTGGGCATCTCCCTGGTCCGCCGACCAGACCTCGGGTAAGGGCGACCACACCGTGACTTTCGAGCCCATCGCCATCGTCGGGCGAGGCTGTGCCTTGCCCGACGTCCTGGACGCCTCGACCCTCTGGGAGAACGTCCGCGACGGACACGTCGCGCTGTCCCCGGCGTGCCCGCACGACTGGCGCCTGCCGCCGGACTGGCTCGAACATGGCCTGGTCGGCCCGATACCCGCGATCGGTGGTTTCGTCCGCGGCTTCGATGAGGTCTTCGATCCGGCGGGTTTCCGGCTGCCCGCCGAGGAGATCCGGGGGTGGGATCCCGCCGTGCGCTGGCTGCTGCACGCCGGCCGGGCCGCGCTCGACGAGGCAGGCGGCACGGAACTACTGCCGCGCGCCGGTCTGGTGCTCGGCAGTCTCGGCTATCCCTCGCGGACCCAGTCGGCGCTCGTGGAGCAGGCGTGGCAGTCCCGGCTTCCGCTGCGGGCCAGGGTGATTCCCGAGTATGGTCCCCTCGACCCGCACATGCGGTTCTGGCCGGGGCTGCCCGTGCATTCGGCGAGCGCGGCCCTCGGTCTCGGTGGCACAGCGCTGGTCTTGGACGCGGCCTGCGCGTCCTCGCTGTATGCGATCAAACTCGCCTGCGATCGGCTGCACGATCGGCGTGCCGACCTGATGTTGGCCGGCGGCGTGAGCGGCGCCGACGGTCTGATGATCCATCTAGGTTTCGCCGGGCTTGGCGCGCTCAGCCCGACCGGGAGTTCCCGGCCGTTCCATCCGGACGCGGACGGCCTCGTCCCGGCCGAGGGCGCCGCGCTCGTCGCACTCATGCGGTATGCGGACGCGGTGCGGGGCAATCACCGGGTTCTCGGCGTGATTCGCGGGATCGGTCTGTCCAATGACGGTGCCGCGGGCGGGTTCCTGGCTCCGGCGCGGGCGGGTCAGGAACGAGCGATGCGCGCGGCCTATCGCGACGCTGGGCTCGATCCTGCGACGGTCACCCTGCTGGAATGCCACGCGACCGGCACGCCGCTCGGTGACGTCACCGAATTGGCCAGTGCCGCATCAGTGTTCCGCGGCTGCGCGGACCTGCCGTTCGGCTCGATGAAGGGCAACCTGGGCCACGCGCTGACCGCCGCCGGAGCCGCCGGTCTGCTGAAGGTGCTCGGCGCGCTGCAATCAGGTATCCGGCCGATATCGCTGGGCGGCAACGAGATCACCGATGTGCCGACCGGGTCGTCCTTGCGGTTGCTGCACACCAATGAACCGTGGGCGGGACCGCACCGGGCCGCGATCAGCGCTTTCGGTTTCGGCGGCAACAACGCGCACCTGATCGTCGACGGTCCGTCGGAGCCCGTCGCCATCCGGCCGTACCGGGTGCCTGCGGCGCATGCGGAAACCGCGGCGCACGCGGAACAGGTTGCCGTCGTGGCCATCGGTGCGCGAGTGGGTGCGGGTGAATCGGCCGCCGATCTGAGCGAGGCTCTGCTCGCCGGAGTCGGTACCCGCCGCCGCGAGCGGATCGACCTCGCCGTCGAGGGTTTGCGGTTCCCGCCCAACGATCTTCGGCAGGGCCCGGCCCAAGCCCTGGTGCTGGAGGCGGCGCGCGAGGCGGCGGCCGGGACCGCTTTGCCGCGCAACACCATGGTGCTGGTCGGCATGGGCTGCGATCCCCACGGGGCGCGCAGCCAAGCGGGCGCCCGCCACGCCTGCTGGGCGGCGCACTACGGCGACGGCCCGGAGACCGCGGTCGATTTCGGCGGGGACTTCTCACCCGCGTATGTCACCGGGTCGATGGCGAACATCTACGCCAACCGGATCGGCGCCCAGTTCGATTTCACCGGACCGGCTTTCGCCATCGCCGCAGAGGAATCGTCCGGGCCGATCGGCCTCCAGGAAGCCGCTCGCGCGCTGCTCGCCGGAGCGGTGGACGCCGCGCTGGTCGGCGCGGTGGAGCTGTCCGGCGAGCCGGCGCACAGCGCGGCCCTCACGGCTCTCGACCCCGAAGCCCAACCGGGCGACGCCGCCGTGGTCCTGGCGTTGAAACGGCTCACCGACGCCCGCCGCGACGGGAACGACGTGCTGGCGATCCTGGATACCGAGGCTGGCCCGGCCGACCTGTCCGTCGGGCCGGGAACCGAGTTCGACGTGCGCGACCTATTCGGCAGCGCACACGCCGCGACCGGATTGGTCACTGTCGCGACGGCCGTTTTCGCACTCCGGCATCGGGCGCGATTCCGGGTCGGTCGCGCGGCGAATCCCGCGCTCGCCGCCGACACCGCGGCGGCGATCGTCGCCTTGCCGGACGGGTCGCCGATGCATCTTCGGTTGCGCGCCGGCGACCGAGCCGGTGCCCTGGCGACGCGGACCGGCGTGCGGGTGTTCTCCGGCGCGGATGCCGAGCAGGCGATCGCGGCACTCGAAGCCGGACAGCCGTCGAACCGCGGCCCGGCTCGACTCGCGGTCGTGGCCGAATCGGTGGCCGCGGCCGCGCTCCGGTCCGGAGCTGCTCGACAGTGGTTGCTGCACCGCGGATTACGGCCGCCGGGGATGGCGTTCCGGTCCGCTCCGCTGGTCGGCGAGACCGCCTTCGTCTTCCCGAACGGCTCGGCCGCCACCGCAGGGATGGGCCGGAGTCTGCTGCTGGCACTGCCGAACCTGGTCGATGCGGTCAGCCGGCGGTTCGGTGGTCTTTCGGCCTCCGCCGATTGGGTCTACGCCGATACCGCGCCGGCACCGAGCGCGATCGATCGGATACAGGCCGTCACCGGGCTCGCGGCGATCCACGCGGCGGTCACCCGGGACGTGCTCGGCATCGAGCCGTCCGCCGCCATCGGATACTCCTCCGGGGAGTCGACCGCGCTGCTGGCCCTCGGCGCGTGGACCGATCCGCAACGGATCCTGCGGGTGATCCGCCGGAGCGAGTTGTTCAGCCGGGACCTGGCCGGTGACCTGCGCGCGGTGCGCCGCGCCTGGGCCGAAGCGGGTGTCCCCGGCGAACATTGGCGCACCTACCTGGTCGGAGCCGGCGCCGAACGGATCCGCGCGGCGATCGAGGACCAGCCCGCCGTACACCTCATGACCATCAATTCCCCGGATACCTGCGTGATCGGGGGCGAGGAACGGGCGGTCGCCGCCGTCCTGACCCGCCTCATCGATGTGCCGGCCCTCCCCGTCGACTACGAGATGGCCGCTCACGCACCGGAACTCGCCGCGGTCCGCGACGAGTGGTACCGCGTGCATCTGCACCCGGTCGCCGAGGTCGCCGGGACTCGTTTCTACAGCGGCGCAACGGGAGAGCCGTACCCGCTCAGCTCCGCGCGGGTGGCACAGGCGATCACCGATCAGGGGCTGGGCACCGTCGATTACGTCCGGCTCATCGAGCGAGCCTATGCGGACGGTGTCCGGATCTTCGTCGAGCACGGTCCAGGCAGCATGTGCACCGGGTGGATCACGCGGATTCTCGGCAAGCGCGAGCATCTCGCCGTCGCGTTGGACGCGCGGCCCGACGATGCGGTGGCCGGTTTGTACACCGCCCTGGCCGACCTCGCCGTGGCCGGTGTCGCCATGAATCTGCCCGCGCTGGAACGCATGCTGGGCAGCGCGCCGGAATCGGGCACGTCGCCCGTTGTCCGCAAGGTGCCGATCGCCGCGCGCACTGGCCCGGTGCACCTTGCCGGCACCCCCTCGGCGGCCGATATGGCAATCGCCCCGATCCTGACCTATCCCGGTGACGACGCCGAGATCCGAACCAGCCCGCCCCGGATCGGCGCGCTGGCGAGCGCGCAGTATCGGTTGATCACCGTCGCACACGCACGACATGTCGCTCTCGCGGCCGAGGCACACCAGCGATACCTCGCGCATTCCGCGCGCCTGCTGTGCGCGAGTACCCGAACCGGCACCGCCCCATCAGAACCGGCGCGACCGACCACGACTCTCGTCGAATCCCCCGCACAGCAGGCGGGTTCGCGGCCGGATCGACCAGGCCCGACCTTCGATCGTGCCGACCTGGAGCGCCTGGCCACCGGCCGAATTTCGGAATTCTTCGGATCGACCTTCGCGGCGCAAGACGACGACGCACGGCAGACCCGGATGCCGGGACCGCCGATGCTGCTCGCCGACCGGGTCACCGGCATCGATGCGGAGCCCGCCACGCTGGGCACCGGCACCATCTGGACCGAGACCGATATCCGTTCCGGCAGTTGGTATCTCGACCACGCAGGGCGTATGCCACCCGGACTGCTGGTCGAGGCGGGTCAGGCGGACCTGCTGCTGATCAGCTGGTTGGGGGCGGACCTGGAAAACCGCGGGCGGCGGGTGTACCGGCTGCTCGGATGCGAGGTGACCTTCCACGCCGGGATGCCCTCGGCCGGAACGCTGCTCGACTACGAGATCCGGATCATCGATCACACGGCCGATGGAGCACGGCGGCTGTTCTTCTTCGAATTCGACTGCCGGGCCGACGGTAAGCGGCAACTCAGCGTCCGGAACGGGCAGGCGGGATTCTTCACCGACGAAGAACTCGCCGCGTCCGGCGGCGTGCTGTGGGACCCGTCCGATCGAATCCCGGAGGGGGCGGCCGACCCGGTGGCGATTCGCGGTGACCGGACCTCGTTCACCCGCGAACAACTGCACGCCTTCGCGGCGGGCCGTCCGGTCGACTGCTTCGGCCCCGGCTGGCGGATGGCGAACACGCATGTGCGCACGCCCCGAATTGCCAAGGGACACATGCTGTTACTCGACGAGGTCACGGAATTCGACCCAGCCGGGGGGCCGTGGGGTCGTGGATATCTGCGCGCTGTCCGTGCCGTACATCCCGAGGACTGGTTCTTCGAGGGCCATTTCCACAACGACCCGTGTATGCCGGGGACGGTGATGGTCGACGCATGCGGGCAGGCGATGTCGTTCTACCTCGCGGCGGCCGGATTCACCGTGCAACGCGACGCGTGGGTATTCGAACCGGTGCCGGAGCAGCCGTACTCGATCCGCTGCCGCGGGCAGGTCACTCCGCAAAGCCGCGGCATGGTCTACGAGATTTTCGTGTCGAGCCTGGTCGGCGGGCCGCTCCCCACCCTGCACGCCGATGTCTTGGTCACCGTGGACGGAATCAAGGCGCTGTACGCCAAGAACTTCGCCGTGCGGTTGGCACCGAGCTGGCCGCTGACCGATTGGGAGAACTCAGGTCCGGCCATTACCCAGCGCACGGGCGACCTGGTTCCGTTGGCCGCACTCGGCGGTCTGCGAGGTCGGCCGAACGACGAGCGGGCGGCCGATATCGACGGATTCCCCCTCGACCATCGATCCCTGCTCGCCTGCGCGTGGGGTATGCCCAGCGAGGCGCTCGGCCCGGCCTACCGCCGCTTCGACGACGGGATACTGCGGAGCGCGCGCTTACCTGGTCCGCCCTACCATTTCATGACGCGCGTCGTGGCGGTCACCGGCCCCTATGCCGGTTTCGAGACCGGTAGCAGCGCGGTAGTCGAATACGACGTGCCAACGGACGTCTGGTATTTCACCGAGAATCCGGCCGGGACCATGCCGTTGTCGGTACTGATGGAAGTGGTTTTGCAACCCTGTGGCTGGTTGGGCGCCTACGTCGGCAGCTTCCTGCGCTCCGACACCGAGGTGTTCATCCGAAATCTGGACGGGGACATCGCCGTCCACACCCAGGTGGGGCCGGCAGCCGAACGGATCAGTACCCGCGTCGAACTGCTGTCGATCGCCGAACTGCACGGGATGATCATCGAGACGTTCCGTATCGAATCCCGAGTAGACGGCGCGCCTTTGGCGACCGGCACCACCGTGTTCGGCTACTTCAGCACCGCCGCGCTCGCCGATCAGGTGGGTATCCCGCCCGCCGAAGCGGACCGGGCCGAACTCGAGCTGCCGTGCGACTATCGCGGCACGCCGCGCCGCCGGGGCATGCCGGGGCCGATGCTGCTGATGATCGATGCGATCACCGGTTACTGGCCCGAGGGTGGTCCGGCCGGCCTCGGCCGGGTGCGCGCGGAGAAGACGGTCGACACTCGTGACTGGTTCTTCAAGGCGCACTTCTTCCAAGACCCGGTGATGCCGGGTTCGCTCGGCGTCGAAGGCGTTGCCCAAGTGGTGCAGTGGTTCATGCTGGAACGTGGGCTCGGCGCCGGGCTGACCAATCCTCGATTCGACGCCGTGGCAGCGGATCGGCCGTTGCGCTGGAAATACCGCGGCCAGGTCGTGCCCACCGATCGCACGGTGACCATCGAGGTCGACATCCTGGAGATCGCGGACCACCGTCCGGCATCGTGCACTGTTCTCGCCGACGCCTGGCTGTGGGTCGACGGTCGTCGGATATATCAGGTGCCGAGGTTCGCGACGACTCTGACGTCCGGACCGCCGCCCACCGAAGCCTTCGAGCGCCTCGACGTGGCGGTCGACACCTGGTTGAACGATCACCGACCGACGTTCAGCGTGCCGACCCTGCCGATGATGTCCACGATCGAGCGATTGTGCGCGGCCGCCGAGCGATACACCGGGGTCCCGGCGGCGGGAATCGCCGAAGTCACCCTCTCCCGGTGGATTCCGGTCGCACCGACGGCACTGCTGCGCACCCGGGTGCGTGAGACTTCGCGCGGGCCGATGGTGACGCTGGCCGCGTGGCGGGCCGCGGCGCGACCCGAGCTGTCCCGCTTCGAGGACGTCACCTCAGCCGAGATCCGTACCGAGGCCGGTCAGCGGCCGGAGCCGTTTACCGCGCTGCCGGACGCGGTCGTGACCGCGCCGCCGTACGGGACCGGGTCGCTGTTTCACGGTCCGGCGTTTCAGTATTTGACCGAGCTGCGCGTCGGTCGTTGCGGCGCAACCGGAATCGTGGACTGCGCCCGCGGCAGTGTGCCGACCGGCGTGCTGCCGCAGGGGTTGCTCGACGCCATGATTCACGTCATCCCGCACGATGCGCTCGAGCGCTGGAGTCCCGACATTCCGGCCGGTTGTGTCGGGTTTCCGCACGGCGTCCGCGATCTCGGGATCTACGAGCCGATTCCGGAGCACGGGGTGCTGCGCGTGGAGGCGCGATTCGCCGGAATGGACGGCAGCGATCCGCTGTTCGATCTTCAGCTGCTGCTCGCCGACCGCGTGCTGCTCGCGCTGCGATTGGTCGATCGGCTTTTTCCGCTCGGTGGCCTCGCAACCTTGACTGCCGAGCGACGACTTTCGTTCCTCCGCGACCGCGATCCGGCGGGTGGCGCGGGATTGTCGCGCACGCAGGCAGACGGCACGACCGTCCTGCGCCCCGTGACAGTGCTGCCATGGGGCGCCCTTCCCGGCATGTTGGAGCAGATATACCAACTGCCCGCCGATACGCGGCGCGTCGATCTGGTGGCGCTCATCGCCATGAAAGAGCACATCGCGCGGCAGGCGGGCCTGCACCCCGCCGTGATCGTCTGCGATCCGCGCACCCGGACAGGTGTGGCGGCCGGTAGGCGCTATTCGCTGGACGTTGTGCAGGACGCCGAGAGCGTCCGGGTGTCGGACCGCGCGCACCTGGCCGAGGACCGATGATCGTGGAAGGAAAGGCCGTGCCGCGTACCCGTTTCGAGTCGATCGGGCGATACACACCCGAGACCGTCCTTTCCACCGAGGAGTTGTTCAGCAGGCTCAAAGTCGAGGGTCTGCCCCGGTTGCGCGAGTTCAGCGGGGTCGAACGTCGCCGGGTCTACGACGCGCATCCGGATCGGTACGAGTCCTCGTTCGAGCTGGCTTCGCGCGCGACCGCCGACTGTTTGACGAAGTCCGACTACGCGGCCGACGAGCTGGACGTGGTCATCTCGGCCTCGATCTCCCGCAGTGTCGGACCCGGAATTCATTACCTGGCACCGTCGTTGGCCCTGCGACTGGGCACCGCGATCGGTGCGACCCGGGCCAGATGTTTCGACGTCGCGAACGCGTGCGCCGGCATGATGACCGGAATCCTGCTGCTGGATCGCATGATCAAGGCCGGCGTGGTGCGCAACGGTCTCGTGGTCAGCGGTGAGCAGATCACGCCGGTCGCCGAGACCGCGGTGCGCGAGATCAGGTCGATGTCGTCGAACCAGTTCGCGTCGCTGTCCATTGGTGACGCGGGGGCCGCGGTCGTGGTCGACGGTCGCGGCGACGACGGCGACGAGATTCATTACGTCGAACTCATGACCCTCGCGGAGGGCGCCGAGCACTGCCTCGGGATGCCGAGCGACCGCACCGGCGAAGCCGCGCTCTACACCGACAGCCAGGCAATGCAGGACCCGGCCGTACTCTTCCAGGCCCTGCACCGGTTCGGCACGTTCCTCGAGGAGACCGGTCGCGATTTCGCGGCGGAGGAATTCGACTATGTCATCTATCACCAGGCCAGCGACAAGGTGATCGAGTACGGCCAGCAGATGGTCGAACAGTATTTCGGTGCCCAGGCGCCGCCGAGCCTCGATGTACTGCGCGAATTCGGCAACACCGCATCGACATCGCACTTCGTCGCGTTGTCCGAACATCTCGTACAACGAAATATCCCCCGAGGATCGAAGATCCTGCTGATCCCGCAGGCCTCCGGCCGGGTCACCGGGTACCTGTCCGCGACTGTCTCTCGCCTGGCGGCCTGAACCGATGGCCACCATGATTCGCGCCGCCGCGATGTGCGTCGATCCGGACACCGGTAGTTACGTCGAATCGGCCGCCCGGGCCGCCCGCACCTGCCTCGTCCGCGCCGATGTCTATGCCGACGAGGTCGGCATGCTGGTCAACACGGGCGTCGTCCGGGACGGCAACCTGGCCGAGCCTGCGGTCGCCGCGCTGATCCAGAAGCGAATCGGCATGGGCCTCGAGTACTACCCCGGTCGGACGCCTACGTTCTCCTTCGACCTCTTGCACGGCGCGGCAGGTCTGCTGCACGCGATCAGCGTCGCCGAATGTTTCCTGGCCACCGGCGAAGTCGAGTATGCGTTGCTGCTGGCCGGTGAGGCGCACCCGTCGACCGAACGTGCGGTCGCCGGCTTCCCGTACACCACCGGCGCCGCGGCGATGATCCTCGGAACCTCGCCCGCCGCAGGGGGATTCGGTCGTCTGCATACCATTGATCCCACCGAGGCGGTCGAGCCCACCATCTGGGTCGACGCCAACGCGGCCGGAGCGAACAGCCGCTCGAGCATCGAAGTCCGGGCGGGCCGCGATCCACTGGATCCGGCGGTCGGGACGGTGCGCGAGTGCATGGCCGAGGCGGGCCTCGAATGCGCCGATTTCACCGCGGGCCGCGCGGTGCTGCTCGCCCCGGCTCCGGACCCGGAATTCCCGGCCCGGCTGGCGATCGCGCTCGGGCTGACGCCGGAATCCGTGGTCGGTGTCGCTCCCGAGATCGGCGACCCCTATTCGGCCGCACCGATTCACGCCTACCTGCACGCCCAGCGCGGTGGCCGGCTCGACGCCGCGCGCGCCGTGCTGTTCCTGGCCGCCTTCGACGCCTCGTCCGCCTGCCTGGCCTATCACCCGCAGGCCCGATCGAGGTAGTCGGGCGTCCTCGCTCACCCATCCGCTCGGCGAAACAGCATGCAACTGAGAGGGATCGAGGATGTCGCATCCGGATAGCCGAGGACTGCTGGCGAGGGTTGCCGTCATCATGGCGCGGCACCGGCGGCGAGTGTTCGCGGGCTGGTTCGTCGCGGTGGCCATCGGGTTGATCGGACTCCCGCATCTGCTCGGTTCGCTGCTGGCCCCGCCGACCGAGGTGACCGGCTCGGAATCGCAACGGGCGAGCCGGATTCTGTCCGAGGCGCTGCCGACGTTCGGTGACGAGCCGGTGATCGCGGTGTTGCATTCGGAGCGGCTGCGGGCCTCGGATCCGTTGTTCCGCAAGGCGATCACGGCGGGCATGCGCGCGGTCGCGCACGAAAAGGATGTCTCCGGCGTGCTGTTGCTGCCGGTCGCCGGGGATCCCACCCGGGAGTTCGCGCTGCCCGAGACGTTCGAGGCGTGGCGGTCGAGTTTCCGCGACGAGCACACGGCATACGTCTATGTCGGCGTGACCGGCGACGATCGGCAGCGTCAGCAGCGGGCCCCGGAGTTGCAGAAGCTCGTCGCCGATGCGGTGCGCAACGCATCGAATGATGAAGTGCGTGGATATCTCGTCGGTATCTCGGTGTTCGGGGAGATCATTCAGGGCGTCGAGATCACCGACCTGATGCACATCGAATTGGTCGCGCTGCCGCTGGCGATCGTGGTGCTGTGGTGGGGGCTGCGCAGGCCGGCGGCCGCGCTGGTGCCGATCGGCATCGCGGGCGTCTCGGTGGTCACCACCCTCGGCCTTTTCGCCTTGCTGACCAGGGTTTTCGCCATCGACGGCATGCTGATGGTCGGGGTGAGCGCCCTCGGTCTCGGCATCGGCATCGATTACGCGTTGTTCGTGCAGAATCGGTATCGCGAGGAACTGGCCGCGGGGGCGGAGCCGATGCGGGCGATCGCGACGGCGAGCGCCACCACGGGGCGCACTGTGCTGTATTCGGCGTTGATTCTGTTGTCGGCGTGTATGGCGCTGTTCCTGGTGCGCTGGCATGTCTTCTTGCAGATGGCGATCGGGATCATCGCGGTGGTGCTCGTCGTGTCGGTCGCGGTGGTCACGTTGTTGCCCGCGGTACTCGTCACGGTGACGCCGGTCCTCGATCGGGAATGGCCGCGCCGGACCGAAACCGGCGCGCGGGACCGGCTTTCGCGCTGGGCGGAGCATCTGATGCGACACCCGTGGCCGTATGCGACGGCGGTGATCGCGGTGCTGATCTGTGCCGCGATTCCGGTCGGTGCGATGCGAACCGGAATCGACCTCGAACGCGGCGCGCTGGATGGCACCGCGTATCTCACCGGATTCCAGCTCAGTGAGCAGGACGCGCCGGGCGCTACCGGGTCGGTCTATCTCACGCTGCGCCAGCCCGAGGACGCGCCCTTGCCTGATCCACGGGCCCTCGTCGCGGCCCTGCGCGCGGATCCGGAGGTCGGCGCGGTCGCGACGATCGATGACGGGGTGAATCTCACGGCGCTGCTCGTCTTGTCGAAATACCCGATCGATTCGCCGGATCTTCCAGATCTGGTGTGGCGCATTCGAAACCAGATAGTTCCGGCCGCGGCCCCACCGGGCGTCTCGGTGCTCGTCGGCGGGCCGGGCGGACACGTCGCGGACATCGTCGCGGAGACCTCGGCGAAGCAGCGTTGGGTGATCGGGTGCGTGCTGATGGTGTTGTTCGGGCTGCTGGTCGCCGTGCTGCGCAGCCTGGTGCTCCCGGTGAAGGCGATCGTCATGTCGCTATTGGCGACGGGTGCCGCCTACGGGCTCACGGTCTTGGTCTTCCAGCGCGCCGGCCATCCCATCTGGCCGCAGGTGCCGTTGATCGCCTTCGTGCTGTTGTTCGGTCTCTCCACGGATTACGAGCTGTTCCTGGTGCGCCGGATTCAAGAGGAGTACCTGCGGACCGGCGACAATCGCCGGTCCGTGGTGGTCGGATTGCAGAGCACCGCGCGCCCGATCTCGCTGGCCGCGATCATCCTGGCCGTCGGCTACGGCAGCCTGCTGGTGTCCAGCCTCAACGGATTGCGGCAGCTCGGGTTCGCCATCGCGGTCGGCCTGCTCATCGACGCGACGCTGATCCGGCTCGTGCTGGTGCCCGCGCTGATGCAAATCCTGGGGCGGTGGAACTGGTGGTTTCCCGGCCGTCGCGATATCCCCAAGCTGTGTACAACGGACGATATCCACAAGGTGTGCACAACCGTGAAATCCGCCCAATAGGCGCTATTTTCGGCTACTTCCGATTTGTGTACACGGGTGTTCTCAATTCGCGAATCGTGGTTGTCCGGAGAACTACGGCGCGTTATCGCATCGGACATTTCGGGCCGGGCTCGAGTTGGAAAGGTCTCGGGCGGAAGTTAATTGGGAGCGGTTCTGATGAGCGTTGTTGGTGGTCACGGGATTTAAATGGGATCTTCCTCGCGTTTCGCGCTGGATTATTCAAATGTTCATCTACGATTGCGGCGGCTCACACCGGAGTGGTCACTTCGCTAATACCTGCATTCGTCGGGGATTTGGTGCCGCTGCTCCCGGTTACGGCTTGTCATGCACCTCTCCCTCAGCTGAAGGATCAGGTATGAACATGTTCAAAACACGGCACCGCCGATATGGGCGGGCAACGATGTTGGCCGCGGGTGTCGCGGCCGTGATTCAAGTGGCCGCCGTCGGTTTCGCCACGGCGTGCCCGTGCGCCTCCGACGACTATGTCCCGATTCAGCCCGCCCTGACTCCGCCGGCCATGCCCGCCGAGGATCAGGTATTCCTCAATCCGCCGCGCGAAGTGGTCGCGGCGAAGCAGCCGGGCGAAATCATTGCCGCGCGTGAAGTGCATCCCGCGTTCCAGTCGATCATTCAGCCGGACGTCGACGCCTGGCAGCTGTCCTACCGCTCGAACAACAGCCGGGACGAGCCGATCGCCGCGGTGACCACGGTGATGAAGCCGCGCGGTAAGGCCCCGACGAACCTGGTCTCGGTGCAGATCCCGGAGGACGCCGTCGCGGCACACTGCGCACCGTCCTACACCAGCCAGATGCTGGCGCAGCCGCCGAACTACGCGGGCACGATGGGCCCGAACTTCATGCTCCCGATGGCCCTCTACGCGGTCACCAAGGGCTGGGGCGTCTCCATCCCGGACCACGAAGGCCTGCTCTCCGCCTTCGCCGCAGGCCCGCTGGCCGGCCGGATCACCCTCGACGGCATCCGTGCGGCGGAGAACTTCAAGCCGATGGAACTGCACCAGGGTCGCGACACGAAGGTCGGCCTGTGGGGCGACTCGGGCGGCTCGATCCCGACCATGCACGCCGCCGAACAGCGCGCCTCCTACGCGCCGGACGTGAACCTGGTCGGCACCGTCTCCGGCTCCACCGCCTCGGACCTGCGCGACCTGGTCGACTACCAGAACAACGGGCCGGCCGCCGGCACCGTGTTCGCCGGCATCATCGGCCTGACTCGCGAATACCCGGAACTGCAGCAATATGTCGACCAGCACATCAACCCGCTGGGTCAGGGACTGCGTTCCGTGCACAGCAATGTGTGTCAGGGCTGGTCGGTAATGAGCTTCCCCAATCTGAACATAAAGGGATTGTTCGATACACCGGACATGACGCGTGAGCCGGTGCCGAGCAAGTACCTGGACATGGTCAAGATGGGAAATACGACGCCCGACCGGCCGACGTATATCTTCCAGTCGATGGGTGACTGGGTTATGCCCGCGTACGCGACCGACCGACTGGTGGATACCTACTGCCAGAACGGTGCCCAGATCACATACCGGCGCATCCAGATCGGCGAATCCTATTCGCAGGCGTTCCTGTCGGTGCCGGGGACATATCAGTGGCTGCAAGAGCGGTTCGACGGCGTCCCGGCCGGCGGCGGCTGCAATAGGCAGGACCTCATGGCGATCTCGAAGGATGATTCGCCGGAGATGAACGAGTGGGTGTCGATCGTCGGTCCGGAGCTGACCGCGGCCGCCGCCAAACCCGCCTAATTGCTCGACAGGTGAGGGTGGCGTAATCGGCGCCCGGCTGACGAAGCCCGGCCAGGCGTCGTAGTCACCGAAAGAAGGCCCGGTCCACCAGGATCGGGCCTTCTCGCTATCCGGGGGAAGTCAATACACAATGTGTGCCTCGATAAATCGTCGGCATGCAGCGGTTGCAATGGGTACACAGCGACTCGCTCGCGGCATCGGCGCGCATCCGGTTGACCAGATCCGGATCGTGCAGCAGCGCGCGGGCCATCGCGACGAACTCGAACCCGTGCGCCATCGCCGTGTCGACGGCCGCGCGCGAGGCGATGCCGCCGAGCAGCACCAGCGGGAGCGCGAGTTCGGCGCGGAAGCGCAACGCCTGCTCGAGCAGGTAGGTCTCGTGGTACGGGTAGCTGCGCAGGAATCGCCTGCCCGCCAGGCGAATACCGGCGCGCTGCGGCTGCGGGAACGAATCGGCGAACTCGCGCAGCGGCACGTCGCCGCGGAACAGGTACATCGGATTGCGCAGCGAGCTGCCGACGGTGAGTTCGAGCGCGTCGAGGTTGCCGTCCTGGGCCAGCCACCGTGCGACGGTGAGGCTTTCGGCGCCGCCGAACCCGCCGCGCACCCCGTCGTCCATGTTGAATTTCGCCAGCACGGCGATCTCGCCGCCGACCTCCTGGCGCACCGCGTCCGCGGTCCGCCGGGCCAGTTCGGCGCGCTGCATCAGGGTGCCGCCGTACTCGTCCGAGCGTTTGTTCAATGCCGGACTGAGGAACGAGCTGATCAGATAGTTGTGCCCGAAATGCAGTTCGACGGCGTCGAATCCGGCTTCCACCGCCAGCCGGGCGGCGCGCGCGTGCGCGGTGATGATCCGCCGGATGTCGTCCGCCGTCGCCGCCTGGGTGAGCCGCAGGCTGATCGGACTGAACTGCCTGCTCGGCGCGAGCGCGGGCGCGCGATTGGAGGCCGCGTTCGCCACCGGCCCGGCATGACCCAATTGCGCTGACACCGCGCCGCCCTCGCTGTGCACGGCGTCGGTGAGTCTGCGCAACCCCGGCACCGCCTCGGGCCGCATCCAGATCTGATGCCGGTCGGTCCGGCCCTCGGGCGCGACCGCGCAGTAGGCGACCGTGGTCAGTCCGGCGCCGCCCGCGGCGACCGCGCGATGGAACTCGATCAGCTCGTCGGTGACCAGGGCGTCCGGCGTGCGGCCCTCGAACGTCGCGGCCTTGATGATCCGGTTGCGCAGCTGAACCGGCCCGAGCCTGGCCGGTTGGAACGCGTCGTTCGACATCTGCCCAGACTAGAACGTGTTCCAGTTCGGTGTTCGGGAATTGAGATGACGGAAGTGTCTTGACTCACAATGAGAACCTGTTCTAATTCATGGCATGCGCAGATATGACGGCCGCCGGGTGGTGGTGACGGGAGCAGGCTCCGGCATCGGACAGGGCATCGCCCTGCGGCTGCTGGACGAGGGGGCCCAGCTGGTCGCCGCCGACATCGACGAGCCGGGGCTGGCGGCCACGGCCGAAAAGGCAGGCGACGCCGCCGAACGGCTGCGGACGGTCGCGGTGAACGTCGCCGATCCGGAGTCGGTGCGTGCGGCGACCGAGACCGCGCTCGGCTTCCTCGGCGGCCTCGACGTGCTGGTGAACGGCGCGGGCATCCTGCGCCCGGCCCGCACCCACGAGATGCCCCTGGACGCCTGGAACCAGGTGATCGGGGTGAACCTGACCGGCACCTTCCTAGTGACCCAGGCCGCGCTGCCCGCGCTGGTGGAATCCGGGCACGGCGTCGTCGTGAACATCTCCTCGACCGCGGCGTTCAGCGCCGCGCCCTACCTCGCGGCCTACGCGGCGTCCAAGGGCGGGGTCAACGCGTTCACCCACGCGATCGCGCTGGAATACGCCAAGCAGGGGCTGCGCGCGGTGAACATCGTGCCCGCGGGCATCACCAGCGGGATCACCACGAAATCGATCCGGGACCAGCCGGAAGGCTTCGATCCGAAGCTGTTCGCCCGGATGACCGGCTGGCTCAACGGCGGCGCGCTCGGCAGCCCCGAGGACATCGCGGGTGTGGTCGCGATGGTCGCCTCGGACGACGGCCGCTACATGACCGGCACCGAGATCCGGATCGACGGCGGCGCGTTGATGTAGTTACGGTTCGATCGGATGCTGTGCCGCCGACCCGAGAGACCGTTATGCGTGTTCCGCTGATCCTGCTTGCCGCCTGTTCGACCGCGTTGCTGACCGCGGGTCCCGCTGCGGCGACCGGATCGTGGGGGCCGCTGGCATCGCCGAATCCGTACCTCGGGCCGCTCGGCACCTCGACGATGCATGGGGACGCGGGCTCGTCGGATGCGACGCCGCTGGCCGGCCCAGGTGCGGGTGCGCCGGTCTCGGCCTATCCGCTGGCCTCGGCCTGCCCGACGTTGCTGGCGGGGTCGGACAATCTGGTGGTCGCGTTGTGCACGGCGATCGTCGGGCAGGCGCCGGTCGTGCAGCTGATCGATCCCGCGTCGCCAGGGCCGGTCGGGTCGTCGTTGGCGGCGCTGCCGCTGACCAAGGGCAGTCTGCTCGGTGGCGTCTACGCGTATCTGGACAACAACGACAAGCTGGTCGTCGTGGACGGCGGCAATCGATTGCTGCGCGTCGGACATACCCGAGACGCGGCGGGCAAGTGGCGGTTGACGAGCGACCAGGTGACCGACCTGTCGGCGGTGATTCCGGTGGGGGACAACGTGACCGGACTGGTGCCGGATTGGGCGGGCAATATCTGGTTCGCCACCGGGAAGGGCGTCGTCGGTCTGGTCGCGCCGTCCGGCGCTGCGGTCACAGTGACATTGCCCGCCGATGAGCAAGTGGCGAACAGCATTTCGGCCGCGCCGAGCGGACGGATCGCGGTCGCGACCACACACGCCCTGTACGAACTGCGCGCCGATTCGGCGGGTCGCCCCGAAGTGCTGTGGCGCGCACCGTACGAACGCGGCTCGGCGCGTAAACCAGGACAGCTCAGTTGGGGTACCGGGTCGACGCCCACCTACTTCGGCCCGACGACCGGCGCGGACTACCTGACCATCGTCGACAACGCCGACGGGCAGGTCAACGCGCTGGTATTCCGTTCCGGAACCGGACAATTGGTGTGCTCGCAGCCGGTGCTGACGAAGGGCGGTGCGGGGAGCGAGAATTCACCGATCGGCATCGGCCGCTCGCTGTTCGTCGCGAGTACCTACGGCTATCCGTATCCCGCGGTGCCGGAGGGCGCGGGTCCGGCGGTGCCGCCGACCGCGCCGTTCACCGGCGGGATGACCCGGGTTGATGTGGACGACAACGGATGTCACACGGTCTGGGAGAACACGGTGCGCAGCGCGGCCGTTCCCCATCTATCCACAGCCGATGGTGCGGTGTACACAGTGACCCGGCTCGGTGCGGAGAACACCACGCCGTTGGACGGATACGCGTTCACCACGGTCGATCCGGATACCGGTGCGGTGACGGCGAGCAGTCCGTTGCCCGGCACCATCGTCGACGATCCGTTGCAGACGTCGCCGTTGATTACGCACGGGCGTCAGGTGTTGCAGGGCACGGTCACCGGGATTCTGCGCGTCGGTTGAGTGCGGACGGCGTCGCCGCCTGCTCGGGTAACCGCCTGTGGATACCCGTGCTGCACAGCCGAGTTCACGGTTTGTGCACATCCCCGGAGCGAGTGACGACACCTGTGGATAAAGCTGTGTGCTGCTCGAGGATCATCGATCGGGACCCATCGGTGTTCTAGTGCTTTCTGGGCGCGATATTGCGCCGCACGGGGTTTGGTGACGGCGGCTCGTGGCTGTGGATGATGCTGTGTGTTGTTTCGGGATGGCCGAATGCCGTTCACCTTCGCGTTGCCTGCCTGAGCTCGAGCGTTGCGCCGCAATCGACGCGGAACCGCCTGGCTGCGGCCTGTGTATGACCGTCCCCATGGGTGGGGACAGCGGTGCGCGAAAGCTGTTGGGTGAGTGCCGCCTTTGGGGATGGCGCGGCGGTACCCAGGTGTGGACATCGATCGGGTCGGTCGTCGGCGGTGCGGGCGCCTGTGGACGGTGCGCATCCTGTCCACAGCGGTGGAGCGTGGTCGGCTACCAGGCTGTGGACGGGGGCGATCGCGGGCGGCCGGCGGACAAGCATCCCCAGTCGTGCGCCTTTCGGCGTGTTGTACCGGTGTGTCCCGATTGGGGAAAGCTTGCCGCAGTGCCTATTTCGCCGCATTCGCCGGTTCCGCAGGGGAGGTGAGGCGAAGATCACACCCCCGCTCGAGGTTGCGGCCGTGGTGCTGAACCGGCGCGGTCGAGGCGCTCGATCAGGCGCCTTTTCGCGTCTGGTTATTCCTGATCTTGACCAGATGTATGCATGTCCACGGGCAGTCCAACCAGGTATGTGTCGTGTTAATTACGCTGTAAACAAACCTGTGGTCGCTTTCTGTTCATCCAGTGTCCAGCTAACTCGGTTTTCTGGGCCGAATCAGCAGGTCGTTGCCCTCGCGAACGTGCCATGGAGGTGTCTATGCCGAGGGCGCAGCTAATCGTTCGAACAATGTTTGTACCGCCACTAAGCGGATACAGACGGACCTGCGGATTCGTACGATCGAGTACTTCTCGGCTGTTCGAAAGGCGCCGAAACAGACAGCTGCAAGTTAGCTGGAAGTCTGAAAAACCATGCTCCCACCAGGGTTTGCTGGCGTGCTGCTTTATACGCTTGACACCAGCGAGGAGGGTTGCATAGGGATAACGATTGTGTAGAGTCGACGGTAACGCTGGCCGCAGCTGAGCATGACTCGCTGCGGCCAGCGGAACTCAAATGGGGGACATCGCAACCGATCCGTGACACGGCGTTGCTGTCCAGTACCCGAACCCGCTTCGCTCAGTGTGTGCTCGACGTTGTCTGCCGGCCGTCGTCCGACCCGTCCGGCGCGTCCGCGGCCCGCGCCAGCACCACCCGGCGACCCACGCCGAACACATAGAGCAGGAACAACGCCTCGGCGGTGAACCCGATCGCGATGCGCACCGGCGCGGGCAGACCGCTCGGCGTCACGAAACCCTCGATGCAGCCACACACCAGCAGCACCCCGACCAACCCGAGCGCGATGGTCGCGGTCGCCCGGCCCTGCCGCGCCACCGCTTCCAGGCGACTCAGCCGGCCCGGATCGATTAGAGTCCAGCCGAGTTTCAGCCCGGCCCCGCCCGCGACGAAGATCGCGGTCAGCTCCAGCGTCCCGTGCGGCAGGATGAAGCCGAAGAACGAATCCAGCCGCCCCGCGTCGGCCATCAACCCGGCCGAGACGCCGAGGTTGAGCGCGTTCATGAACAGCAGATACACCGCTGGCAGGATCAGCACCCCGGTGAACAGCGCGATCGCGGTCACCCAGGCATTGTTCGTCCACACCTGCGCGGCGAACGCGCCCTGCGGATGCTCGGAGTAGTAGGACTCGAAGGCGCCGCCCCGCTCGGTCAGCCCGCCGGTGTCCCGCGGAATGCCGAGAACCGTACGCGCGGAATCGAATCGGGCCACCCAGACGGCCAGCCCGGCGGACACCAGCAGGAACGCCGCGGCCACGCCGGCCCACCACGGCCAGCTCCGGTACAGCGCGGCCGGGAAGCGATGGGTGAAGAACCGGCCGATCTCCGACCAGGTGTCGCTCCGGCCGCCGAGCACCCGCCCGCGCGCCCTGGCCAGCAGCGCGCTCAACCCGGCGATCAGCTCCGGGTCCGGGCTGTGCGACTGCAACCGGGCCAGCTGCTGGGACGTGCGCCGGTACAGCGTGACGAGCTCGTCCGCCTCGGCACCGGTGAGCCTGCTCCGTCTGGCCAGATAATCCAGCCGTTCCCAGGCCCTCCGATGTGCATAGCTGTACGCGTCGACATCCACAGGCTTGCCTCCCACTACCGCCGGTCGGAAGAATGCTATCGACATGGCTGAATTCACCACCGGCGAAGCGGTCGCGCTAGAGCTGCCGATCGCCCGGATCCCCACCAGGGCCACCGCGTTCCTCGTCGACGTGGTGGTGCAGATCATGCTGGCCACGGCGCTGTTCGTGCTGACCGTCAGCGTGCTGCTGCCCAGCGGGGCGGATACGGCCTGGCTGAACGTGGCCGTGCTGGTCACCATCGTCGGGGTGCTGGTCGGCTACCCGGTGATCTGCGAAACCGCTTCGCGCGGACGCACGTTGGGCAAATTGATGCTCGGGCTGCGGGTGGTGCGGGCGGACGGCGGCCCGATCGACTTCCGGCACGCGCTCACCCGCGGGCTGGCCGGCGCGATCGTCGACTTCTGGATGCTCGGCGCGTTCGGCGCGGTCGCGGTGCTGACCTCGATGTGCTCGCCGAACGCGCGCCGGGTCGGCGACGTGCTGGCCGGCACGGTGGTGGTGCACGCGCAGCGGTCGCTGCCGGTGCCGCTGCTGGCGGTCGCGCCGCCGTGGCTCGCGGGCTGGGCCGAGCCGTTGCCGCTGGCCATGCTGCCGGACGAGCTGGCGCTCGCGGTGCGGCAGTATCTGAGCCGGTTCCGGACGCTCACGCCGGTGGTGCAGCACGAGCTGGGCAGCGCGCTGGTCGGCGCGGTGTGTGCGCGACTCCAGGTGCCGGTGCCCGGCGGGTATCCGCCGTTGCAGGTGCTCGGCGCGGTGATCGCCGAGCGGCAGCGCCGGGCGCTGCCGCCGCCGATGTTCCCGGTCTTCGGGCCGGTCCCGCTGCGGGTCGGGCCGTAGTTACCGGTTGGCCGCGACGTAGTCGTCGATCTCGCGCAGGAACGCGTCCAGCCGGGCCGGGGTGATCCACGAGGCGCGGAACGAGTTCTTCGCCAAGGCCACCAGCTGCTCACGGTCGAGGCCGGCGTGTTCAGCGAGCGCTACATAGTTGTCCGCCGCATACGCGCCGAAGTAGGCGGGGTCGTCGCTGTTGACCGTCACGGTGAGCCCGCGGTTCAGCAGCGCGACGATCTCGTCGGATTTCATCCGGCTGGTGACGAACGAATTCGAGACCGGACAGCAGGTCAGCCCGATGCCCCTGTCCTTGGCCAGCTCGACCAGCCGGTCGTCCTCGACGATGTTGGTGCCGTGATCGAGCCGGTCGACGGCGATATCTTCCAGGGCCTGCCGGATGTGCTCGATCGAGTCCTGCTGATCGATGTCGCAGTGCATGGTCAAGAGGAAGCCCTCACGGCGGGCCCGGGCGAATACCGCGGCGAACTTGCTCGGCGGGTTGCCGCGCTCGTCCGAGTCGAGCCCGACGCCGACGATCCAGTCGCGGTAGGGCAGCGCCTCCAGCAGGGTCGCCATCGCGAACTCCTGGGAGTAGTCGCGCAGGAAGCACAGGATCAGCTCGGCGGAGATGCCGAACTCGCGCCGCGCCCGCACGATCGCCGAGCGATATCCGTCGATCACGGTGGCGAACGGGACGCCGCGGCCGGTGTGCGCCTGCGGGTCGAAGAACATCTCGACGTGCCGGATGCCCTGGGCGTGCGCCCTGGTCAGGTAGTCGAAGGCGAGGTCGTGGAAGTCCGCGGGCTCCAGCAGCACCCGCATGGCGGGGTAGTAGACCTGGAGGAACGAGGTCAGGTCGTGGAACTGGTAGGTCTGCTTGACCTCGTCGACCGTCTTCTCCGGCAGGTCTATCCCGTTGCGCTGGGCCAGCGTGAACTTCAGCTCCGGCTCCAGCGTCCCCTCCAGGTGCAGGTGCAACTCGGCCTTGGGCAGCCCACGGACAAACGCGGCGAGATCAGACATGGCATCCATGATGCTCCGCTACATCGTGCCGGACTGTTTGAGTTCGAGATACTCGTCGGCGAGGGCCTCGGGGAGATGCTCGGGGGAGGCGGCGACCACCGCGATTCCCCTGCGTCGCAGCGACTCCTGGACCAGAGCGCGCTCGGCGAGGATGGATTCGGCGGCGGCCGCGGGGTAGAGGTCGGCGCGGGTCTCGCGCGTGGTGGCGGCCGCGGCGATGTCGGGGTCGGTGACCGAGACGATGAGGACGCGATGGCGTTGGGCCAGGGTCGGCAGCACCGGGAGCAGGTTCTCCTGCACCGCGGCGCCGTCGAGGCTGGTGAACCAGACGACCAGGCTGCGCCGGCGGGTGCGCTGGATGGCCGCGCGCACCAGGCCCGCGCTGTCGGTGTCGACCAACGCCGGGGTGATGCCCGCCATCGCATGCATCAGCTTGAGCTGCAAGCCTTTTCCGCTGATCCCGCGCACCTCGGCGCGCGGCTCCCGGTCGTAGGCGAGCAGGTCGACCGAGTCGCCGGCCGCGGCGGCCAGCCCGCCGAGCAGCAGCGCGGCCTCGATGCTCGCGTCCAGGCGGGTGCCGTCGCCGACCCGGCCCGCGCTGATCCGGCCGGTGTCCAGCAGCATCAGCATGTGCCGGTGCCGTTCCGGACGCCAGGTGCGCACCAGCACGTCGGTGGCGCGGGCGGTGGCGCGCCAGTCGATGCCGCGCACGTCGTCGCCCGCGACATACTCCCGGAACGAGTCGAATTCGTCGCCCTGCCCGCGCAGGTTGGCCACGTTGCGGCCCTCGAGCTGTTGCAGCCGTTTGACTTTCGAGCGCAACAGACGCTCGCTGCGGAACGCGGGCAGCGCGCGCACCCGGGCCGGCACGCTGCGGCGGGTCTGCCGGCCGGCCAGGCCGAGCGGGCCGATCAGGCGCACGGTCACCGGACCGGCCACCCGGTCGCCGCGATAGGTCGGGGCCAGCGTGGTGTGGAAGCGGACCAGCGTGGCCGGGGCCAGATCCAGTGCGTGCGTGCGGTTCTCGGTGCGGGCGCTGTCCGGCCAGTCGTCCCACATGGTGCCGCGCAGCGGGCGGGCGCCGTTGTTCACCGCGACCAGTTCCACCTCGGTGGACCGGCCGAGCCGGACCGTGGTCAGCGGCACCCTGGACAGCGTGAGATCGCCGGCCCGGCCGACCGAGACGAGGTCGACGAGCAGCGCGGCGGCCAGCACGCTCGTCGCGAGCAGCACGCCGAGCAGCGACGGAACGACGAAGGTGACGAGCAGCGCGAGCACGCCCGCCGCGGCGGCCAGCCGACCGGTGACGACCACGGGCTACACCGGAACCGGGACCGAGAGCAGCAGCGACGACATGACACCCTCGGTGGTCACGCCGTCCAGCTCCGCCTCCGGCCGCAGTTGCAGCCGATGCCGAAGCACCGTGACGGCAAGGGCTTTGACGTCGTCCGGGGTGACGAACGCGCGCCCGTTCAGCCAGGCGAACGCGCGCGCGGCGGCCATCAGCGCGGTGGCGCCGCGGGTGGACGCGCCGTGCTGCACGGCGGGGGACATGCGGGTGGCGCGGCACACGTCGACCATGTAGGCGAGCACCTCGGGACTGATCGTCACCTTGGCGATCGCGGCCCGCCCGGCCAGGATGTGCGCGGGCCCGGCCACCGGGCGCAGCCCGGCCGCGGCCAGGTCGCGCGGATCGAAGCCGGCGGCGTGCCGTTGCAGGATGCGGAATTCGTCGTCGCGGCCGGGCAATTGGACGTCGACCTTGAACAGGAACCGGTCCAGCTGCGCCTCCGGCAGCGGATAGGTGCCCTCCTGCTCGATCGGGTTCTGGGTGGCGATCACCACGAACGGGTCGGGCAGCGGCCGCGGCTGGCCGTCCACCGAAACCTGGCGCTCCTCCATGGATTCCAGCAGTGCCGACTGAGTCTTCGGTGGTGTGCGGTTGATTTCGTCGGCCAGCAGCAGATTGGTGAACACCGGGCCGTGCCGGAAGGTGAACTCGGCCGAGTGCGGGTCGTAGATCTGCGAGCCGGTGACGTCGCCGGGCATCAGGTCCGGGGTGAACTGCACCCGGGCGTGGTCCAGGTCCAGCGCCGTCGCCAAGGCCCGCACCAGCAGCGTCTTCGCCACGCCGGGAACGCCTTCGAGCAGCACGTGCCCGCGGCACAGCAGCGCGAGCACCAGGTACATGATCGCGCCGTCGTTGCCGACCACCGCCTTGCCGATCTCGGCGCGCAACGCCGCGAAGGCCGCCGCCGCCTCCTCGGCGGTGGGGGTGTGGTTGGTGTCCTTGGTGGGGATGGTCATCCGACCTCCAGTGTCATGCGGGGGTTCCCGCGCCCCGTCGATGGGCTGCGTGCTGCGCGTTGGTTTCTCATCCGACCTCCGCCTCGATCCAGTCGAGCTGGGTGGCCACGAGTTCCAGCGTTTCCGCGTCCGGCACCGGACCGAACAGGGCGCGGCCGAGCTGGTTCGGATCCTGGCCGGTGCGCGCCGCCACGGCGGCGACCAGCCGGTCCGGCGGGGTGTCCGCGGTCATCCCGAGCGGCGGGCGGATCCGGCGCAGGGTCGCCGCGCGCAGCTTGTTCGCGACGTGCTCGTGGTCCTTCGAGCGGCGATACAGCGCGGCCTGCCCGGCGAGCAGTTCGTTCGCCGCGACCTCGACCGGCCGTGGCTCGCGCACCAGTGCGCCGCGCCGGCGCGCCCGCCACCACACCACCAGGGCGGCGGCGATCAGGAATTGCAGGCCGCCGTAGAAGATCGGGGCGGGTAGCCGGTCCCAGATGGCGTCGTCGCCGGTGCCGAAGCCGGAACCGCCGGAGTCGCGGGGCGGTCTGGTGCGCGGGATGTCCGGTGGCTGCTGCGGGGTCGGCGCGTTCGGCGCGCCGCAGGATTGGAGCGAGGCGTAGAGCAGGAGCAGCAGCACGGCCACGCCGGCCACCGCGGCCCAGAACTTGGGGTTGCGCAACAGATCCGGCAGCGGCGGCAGTTTCCGGCGGGTGCGCGGCGCCTTCTCGGTGGCGGTGACTTCGGTCGGTTCGACGACCGGGGGTGGCGCGGCCGCGGAGAACCGGTCGGCGTATTCGAGCCTGCGGTATTCGTCCTCGGTGGCGCGGCGGCCGCCGTAGACGACCTCGTCGAAACTGTTTGCCGCGGGTTGGAATTCGGCGACGGTGTCCAGCGGCAGGGCGGTGGTCACATCGTCGGCGGTTTCGCGGGCGGTGCGGGACCGGCGCACCTCGAGCACGCCGCGCTGTTCCAGTCCGCGCAGCACGGCGCGGAAGCGTTCGCGCAGCGCGCTGTCGAAATCGCGATGTTGGGCGGCGTTTTCGGCGGCCGCGCGGTGGTCGGCGGCGGCGCCGAGGCGCGGTGGGCCCGGCGGCGGGGCCGGATTGTCCCGGGGCGCTTGGTCGTACTCGCTCATCGCACCGCCTGACCCGGGACGTGAATGTCCAAACCCTCACGGCGGCAGCGGCGGTCGACGTAGGACACCACCCGGGTCGAGGCCTCGACGATCTCGCCGAACGCGACCACCAGCAGCACGCCGCTGGTGAGCAGCACGATCACCGGCCAGCGGTGGGTGCCGGAGAAATCCGAGAGATACCAGGGAATCCCGAGCAGCGGCACGGCCAGCAGCACGAGCAGGCAGCGCTGCACGAACCAGAGGCCGACCGTCTGCCATTCCGCGCCGTCGGCCAGCAGTTTCGACCGGGCGACGGCCGTCTGGTGCGGAGCCCGCTCGACCAGCATGACCGGGACCGCGACGAACCGCTTGGCCCGCAGCCAGCCGAGCCAGGCCACCCCGAACGGCACGCTGATGATCAGCGGACTGGACAGCACGAGCACGCCGAACCCGATCAGGGTGTAGAGGAGCTGGAAGATCAGCATCGGCCCCGCAGCGCCGCCGGCCCGGCGCACCGCTGTGCGCGCGCCGATCGGCGCGCCCGACACGCTCGCCAGCCCGATCGCGACGGTGGTGCCGCGCAGCACGAACCGCAGCAGCCACACGCAGGCCATCGTCGACAGGATCGCCGCCCACGCGGTGGCGCGGTCCGAACCGTCGGTCAACTGGGAGATACCCGCGGTGATTCCGACGACCACCAGCTCGGCGGCGACCAGCGCGGACACGCTCGACCAGGCCAGCGCGAGCAGGTTCGCCTGGATCAGCGCGAACGGCACGTCCAGCAGTTCGCGGAAGGTCATCGGACGGATCGGCACCGTCGTTCCAGGGGACCCTGGTACCGGATCGTTCCCCGCCCCGACGGCACCGGCCGGGTCGGCGGCTGGTAGCACGGGCCGAGTCTAGTCCAGCAGTCGTGCCACGACCTGGCGGTAGCGTGCCGGGTCGATCTGCGGCAGACCGAGCAGGGCGCGCAGGTACACGCCGTCGCCGACCAGCCGGATGATGTCGGCCCGCACCGGGTCCTCGATCTCCTGGTCCAGGCCGTCCGACCAGGAGTCCATCATCTCCATCAGCGCCTGCTGCACCTCGTCGACCTCGGTGTCGGCCGCGGCGTCGATGGTGCGCATGGTGGCCAGCATCGAACGGTAGATCTCGAGTTCCACCGCGTCGGCGGCGTTGTCCGTGTTCGGCGTCTGGAGGTACCAGCCCGCGACGGACTGGCCGCGTTCGAGGTGTTCGTCCAGCTGCTGGCCTGCGCGGTCGGTGAGTCTGCGGACCAGCCCGGCGAGCAGCGCGTCCTTGCTCTTGAAGTGATAGAGCAGCCCGCCCTTGGAGACGCCGGCCTGCGCCGCGACGCTCTCCAGCGTCACGTGCGACATGCCTTTTTCCAGGAGCAGGGATTCGAGGGCGTCCAGGATTCGGTCGCGGGTGTTGGCCGTCACCAGCGGAACTATACCGGCTGGACGGTAATGTCTGATACTGTACCGTCCGGACGGTAAGAAGAGATGTGCGACGGAAGTCGAGAAAGCCAATGACCACACACACCGCGAAGAACACCCGGCTGACCGGGCCGAACGTCGAGACCCCACCCCGCGCCACCGCGCGCGACTGGGCGGGTCTGGCCGTGCTCGCGCTCGCGCTACTGCTGCTGGCCGTCGACGCCACGGTGCTCGACCTGGCCGTACCCGCGATCAGCGCGGATCTGGCGCCGACCACGCCGCAGCTGCTGTGGATCATCGACGTGTACTCGTTCGTGCTGGCCGGGCTGCTGGTGATGATGGGCAACCTGGGCGACCGGATCGGCCGGCGCAGGCTGCTGCTGATCGGCGCGGCCGGGTTCGGTGTCGCGTCGGTGATCGCGGCCTGGGCCGTCTCGCCGGAGATGTTGATCGGCGCGCGCGTGCTGCAAGGTATCGCCGGTGCGACGCTGATGCCCGCCACGCTCGGCCTGATCCGTTCGATGTTCCTCGATCCGCGCCAGCGCACCGTCGCCATCGCGGTGTGGAGCGCGATGGCGGGCGGCGGCGCGGCGGCCGGACCGCTGCTCGGCGGCTGGCTGCTCGAGCACTACTGGTGGGGCTCGGTGTTCCTGGTGAACCTGCCGGTCATGCTGGTGCTGCTCGCCCTCGGCCCGTTCCTGGTGCCGGAATCACGGGACCCGAACCCGGGTCGCTTCGACCTGCCGAGCGCCGGTTTGTCGATGCTCGCGCTGGTGCCGATCGTGTACGCGATCAAGGAGTCGGCGGCCCATGGGCTCAGCCTCCAGTTGGCCGTGATCGGCGCGATCGGTGTGGTGGCCGGCGTGGTGTTCGTGCGCAGGCAGCGCGTCCTGGACAACCCGATGCTGGACCTGAAGTTGTTCGCACTGCCCAGGTTCCGCACCGCGGTGATCACCAACCTGCTCGCGGTGTTCGCGCTGGCCGGTGTGCTGTTCTTCGGCTCGCAGTACCTACAGCTGGTGCTCGGCCACTCGCCGATGGAAGCCGGGCTGCTGTTGCTGCCGGGTCTGGCCGCCAGCGTCATCGCGTCGCTCGCCGCGGCGTGGCTGGTGCAGCGGATCCGGCCGGGTGCGGTGCTCGGCAGCGCGCTGACCGTCGCCGCGTTCGGTTCCGCGCTGTTCTTCTGGCTCGGACCGGATGCCGCGGGCAGCACCACGCCGTTCATCCTCGGGTTCCTCTTCATCGGCGCGGGTGTCGGTGTGGCGCTGACGGTTTCGTCGGATCTGGTGGTCAGCTCGGCGCCGGTCGAGCGGGCCGGCGCGGCCGCGGCGGTCTCGGAGACCGCCTACGAGACCGGCATCGCGCTGGGCGTGGCCATCCTCGGCAGCGTGGTCATGGCGATCTTCCGCAACGGGCTCGACCTGACCCACGTGCCCGGCGACCAGGTGGGCGTCGCGTCCGAATCCCTCGGCGCGGCAACCGGGTTCGCCCGGCAGCTACCGGAATCGGTCTCGGGTGAATTCCTCGGCTCGGTGCACGAGGCGTTCGTCTCCGGGATTCACTTCGCCTCGATCGGCACGGCCTCGATCCTGCTGATCGCCGCGGTGGTGGCGTTCCGGTTGCGCACGGCGCGTCCGTAATACCGGGTGATTCGTACCCCGCTCCGCATCGCCGGGGTGGGGTACGTCCGTTTATGTGGGAAGACCGTCGCTGTGCTGCCCGCCCGGGCGGCGGTCGCGATCGGCCCGCGGTCCGGCGCTGCGCGGGCGGGCGAGCTGGGTGGGGGTGAGGCGGCCGCGCAGGGTGACGGACTCGCCGAGCTGCCAGTGCTCGGTTTCGGCCGGGTCCGCGCCGGCGATGGTGTTGGCGGAGGCGAGTAGCAGGTCGTCCTGCTTGGCGAGTTCGCACAGGCGGGCGGCCTCGTTGACCGCGTCGCCGATGACGGTGAACTCGTAGCGCTGCCGGGCTCCGACATTGCCCGCGACCACCCGGCCCGCGGCGACGCCGATCGCGGCGATGAAGTCGTTGGCGGTCGTGTCCAGCCGCCGCCGGATCGCCCTGGCGCAGGCCAGCGCCGCGCCGGACGCGTCGGAAAGGGCGGCGGGCGTGCCGAATACGGCCAGCGCGGCATCGCCCTCGAACTTGTTCAGCAGCCCGCCGTGCGCCTCGACCTCGTCGACCACGATGTCGAAGAACCGGTTGAGGATGGCGACCATCTCGGACGCGGGCACGGTCGCGGCCATCGTGGTCGAGCCGACGATGTCGATGAACAGCGCCGCGGCCTCGGTCTCCACGCCGCCGAGCGACGGGTTGCCGGCCAGCGCCGCGTCCGCGACATCGCGGCCGACGTGCTTGCCGAACAGGTCCCGGATCTGTTCGCGCTCGCGCAGCCCCTCCACCATGTGGTTGAAACCGCTTTGCAGCTCGCCCAGTTCGGTGCCGTCGTACACGGTGATGTTCACCCGCAGGTCGCCGTCCTCCACCTGCCGCAGCGCGCGGCGCACGCCACGGATCGGCGCGATGGTCGCGGCCACCGTCTGCATCATCAGCAGCAGACCGAACACCAGCGTGGCGCCGCCCAGCGAGAGCACGCACACCGCGAGCCGGGCCGTGCTCACCGACGAGTCGACCAGCGCCCACACCGCGACGATCATCGACAGCGCCACCGGCACGCCCGCGCCGAGCATCCACGCGATCAGCGAACGGATGAACACGCCCATCCCGCGCCTGCGCCGCGACGGCGCGGCATCGAGCACCCGCGCGGTCACCGCCCGCAGCGCGAATTCGGCGATCAGATAGCTGTTGGCGCACACCACGATCGAGCTGAACCCGATGCCGAGCAGGATCTTCGGGATGAGCGCGGGCTCGACCACGCCGTAGAGCGGCGTCAGCACGGCCGCGCCGGCGAACCACAGCACGGCCTGGCGCATGACCAGCCGGCGCGGCACCGCGGCGGCGGCGATCTGCTCGGCCTCGTTCGGCACCTGGTTCGGATCGGTCGCCCAGCGCAACGCGCGCAGCCCGCTGACCGTGCCCCACCACATGCCGATCAGCAGCGCCAGCGCCGAGTACCCGGGCGTCGCGATGACATTGAGCAGCAGCAGTTCCCTGGTGAACACCGAGGGACCGGGCAGCACGAACCCGATCAGCGCGAAGGTGACCGCCATCCCGGCCAGGTTCGCGGCCACCAGCGGCACGGTGAGCAGCAGCTGCACCCGCAGCCTGCGCATCCCGGACGACTCGTCCACCGGTCCGAGCAGCCGCGACCCGAAGGCGGCTGTCGAAACGTCACTGTGGGCCATGGGAGGAAAGCCTAGGCCGGACCACCCGCGAAGGGCCGGACCAGACGTCCAAGATCGGCCGAGCGCCTCCACGATCGGGCGGGTGCGCAGTTCGGCGCGGGCGCAGAACCGGCCCGCGGGCGCGGCCGGTCGCACACGTTCGGCGGGCCGGTGGCGCTGGGCGAGTTCGTGGCGGATCGGGCAGCGCGGTAAGGCGACGCCGCCGCTGGGCGTCGCCGACATCGTGCGGGCCCGGTTCGCTCGAACGCGTCGCATGGCCCCCACGGTAGGCAATCAGCGCCCGCGTGGCAGTTCCCGCTGGTCGCGGCCGGGAAGCCCGGACTGCCGGCGGCCGCCGAGCTCGTCGCGCCGGGCACCGGGCAGGCCGTAGGACTGGTCGCCGGAACCCTCCGGCAGCGCCGAGTAGCGCGGGTCCTGCTGCCCGTAGTCCGCGTCGACCACGGTGGCCGCGAGGTGCTGGGCGCGCAGGGCCTCCGGCGAGCCGGGTGCGAGCTGATATCCGCCCGGCGCGTGCGAGTCCTGGGTGTCGATGGTGACCTTGCGGGTGCGCTTGAGCGTGAAGGTGATCTCCTCGACCTCTTCGAACGCCTGCCTGGCGGTGCGCAGCGGGTGCGTGGCGTTGTCGATCGCGTTGGCCACGAAGGACGGGACCAGCGGGCGGATCAGCCGGGCCGCGGTGTCGGTGAACGGCACCGTGCCGATCAGCGGGAGTTCCAGGCCGCCACCGGTCTTGGGCAGTCGGGCGGGCACGCCGGTGTTCGGCGCGAGGGCGCGCGCGGTGACCGGCACGGGTAGGTTCGAGAATCCTTCGGCAGACACGGAGCTGTCCTTTCGGTCGTCAGCCGGTGCGGCTGGTAGTTCGGGGCGGCGCGGCGGTTCGCTGATGCCGATCTCCAGCCCGCCGATGGCCGCGACGATGCGGGTGCGCTGCCGCTCCCGGTCGATGGCGGTGTCCGCCTCGACCGCGAGGCGGGCGGCGGTGAGTTGCTGTTCGGCGCGCAGCGCCTCGGCCTCGGCGCGCGTCTCGGCCCGCTTGATCGCGATCGCGGCGTCGGCCTCGTGCTCGGCCCGGTCCTGCACATCCAGGAACGCGGTGCGCCGGTCGAACGAGGTCTGGCCGCGCCACCAGCGCAGCAGCAGCGGCAGCAGGGCCAGCGCGATCAACGCGACGATGGTCAGGATGCGCAGCGGCATGGCGCCGCCGTGCTGGGTGGTGTAGTCGTTCATCGCCTGCCAGCGCGCGCCGAGGCCGCGGTCGGCGGTGCTGAACGCGGCCGATTCGGCTGCGGTGACCGCCTTTTCGTCGTCGGCGATGCGCTGATCCAGCGGCTCGACCCGGCCCTGCGCCGTGGCCAGCTGCTTGCGGGCGTCGTCGAGCATGTCGTTGGCGATCTGGGCTTCCGGTCCGCGCCCGGGCACCCTGGTGATCGGCAGCTGCGCGCACTCCGGGCTCGGGCTGAGTTCGCAGCGGGCGATGGTCAGCGAACGGTCGACCTCGGCCTGCGCCTTGGCGATCGACTGATCCAGCGTGCTCCGGTCGGCCCGGGCCTGGTCCAGCGCGGCGCGCGCGGTGACCACCTGGGGTGCGGAAGCGACTGAGCGCTGGGCCCTTTCGTCCAGGGTCTGGTCGACGCTGCCGCCGAAGACGACGATCGCGGCCAGCTCGGCGATCAGGCCGCCGGCCAGTACCGCGAGGGCGAGGCGGCCGAGCAGGCCGAGCCGGTCGGGTCCGCCGCCGGGGCGCGCGGTGGCCAGCGCCCGCGCGATCGCGCCCGCGAGCGCCGCGACGAGCAGTGCCACCAAGAGAATCGCGAGCACCGCCCAGGTGCCGGTCGAGGCCAGCGCGAACCCGGTGATCAGGCCGGACACGGCCGCGAACACCAGCACGGCCACGCCGGTGACGGCGTAGCTGGTGTGTTCGTGGCGGTAGGCGACTTCGCTGTGCTGACCCCCGCCGAGCCAGGTGAACAAGCCGGTGAGGGTCATGGGAACTCACATCCTCTTGGTCCCAGGGGATTTCGCGGGCTCAACCGTCACGGTTTCGTTGTCACAGCGTGACAGGACTGCCCCCGACACACCGAGTGGCATCGGACGTATGTGGGCAGGCTCACAAAACCGCCGATGTGGTGCGGCTACGTGGCGGTGGAAGCGGTCCGGCGCAGGGTGTTTCCCGGCCGTCGGCGGCCGGAACGCGCGGCCGGGTTCCCTTACTCTGACTCGATGATCCGTTTCCGCGCGCACCATCTCGGGAGGTCAGCCCATGCGGTTCGTCACGCTGATGATCATGTCGGCGGCACTGATCGTGTCGCCGGTTAGCGCGAACGCGGATCCGGGCAGCGATCGCGGATCGCTGGACCGCCTGGTCGCGCTGGTGCTCGAGCGCCTGGACACCGGTGACGCGGTGGCCGCGGCGAAGTGGGCGAGCGCCGCGCCGACCGGCGCCGAGCCCACCATCGACGATCCGGCCAGGGAGGCCGTGGTCTACGACGCGATGGCCAGGCTGGGTGCGGACCTCGACCTGCCGGAACGCTGGGTGCGGCAGGTGTTCGCCGCGCAGATCGAGTCCAACAAGATCGTGCAGCGCGGCCTGATCACCCGCTGGCGGTTCGACCCGGCCGCCGCGCCCGCTACGGCCCCCGATCTGGCCTCGGTGCGTCCGGTGATCGACCGGGTGAACGTCGAGATCGTCGACCAGCTGGCCGCGCGGCGCGCCGAACTGACCGCCCCGGATTGTGCGGAAAGATTGGCTTACAGCGTCTTCGATGTATTCGGCGCGGGTAATACCGACGCGCTGCATCAGGCCGCGCTGGTGCGTGCCGCAGCGGCACTGTGTGCGCCGCGTTGAACGCTGCGCGGCGCGCGCAGAACGGTTCTGAGGACGCCCTAAACCCCTTTTTAAGCGCCGGCTTCAGGCCGTGAGTTCACCTGGTCGGCGAATATTCGGTGAAAAGCCCGCCCGCCCGCAATAAGTCGCGTCTATTACCGCCTGACGGCGTATAGGTTTCGGTGACCAAAATGTGTCGAATACCACTCCGCCGTGTTTGCTGCATGTGTGCTGAAAGCCACAGCGAGCAAAAGAATCCGGACGGTCGGATCCCGGCGCAGGCTCGTCAGGACCCTGTCGGAAATCTCTCATCCACCCCGCTTTCGAGTTAGCCGCCGCAGAGTGGTTTGCCGGGTGCTGAGCGAGGGAAATCATCTTCGATGCAGGTGAGAGCGGTTTCCTGACCTTTTTGCGAGGTTTGGGGCCGCTCTCGCGCGCCGGCGGCAGGCGGCTGGCCTCGAGTGCCGCAGGATCGATCATGGGGTACTCGCTGCTTTACACTGGACGACGCGCACACGTGGAGGACCGAATGAAGAAGCCCAGCTAGACCCGGTTATTAGTGCAACCTAAGTTGGTTGGGCCCCGGACCTGACTTATCGTTTGCTCTTACGCCGAACACAGAATGCTCGGCACCCTCGCCCGCTCGGGCAGCTCCTAACCGGTGCTCAGCGTAGCGGGCCGGAACCCGCTTGGAGGTAAGGATCTCGTTAGGGATCTGTTACCGACGAGCACCCACTACGTCACTGAAGCGGGTGAACAACTGGAGACGTGACTGCACGCCGAAGACCATCAGCGCGGCTGGTTTCGGAACGTACGGGCGCAGTCTTGTACGGAGGCATTCAGACGGAATTGCCTATTTCTTTTTCGTCGAACGCCCTTCTTGAAGGCAGAGGCATGATGCAACTTCCTGGCCACAGGTCACCTGGACCCGTCGGGCTCTACGACCCGGCGAACGAACACGACTCCTGCGGTGTCGCGTTCGTCGTCGACATGCACGGCCGCCGCAGCCGCGACATCGTCGACAAGGCTATTACGGCTCTGTTGAACCTGGAGCACCGTGGTGCCGCAGGCGCCGAGCCCAACAGTGGTGACGGCGCCGGCATCCTGATCCAGATTCCGGACCGGTTCTTCCGCGCCATCGTGGACTTCGAGTTGCCGCCGGAGGGCTCCTACGCCTCCGGTATCGCCTTCCTGCCGCAGGCCCGTCGCGAGGCCGCCCGCGCCGCCTACGGCGTGGAGCGGATCGTGCAGGAAGAGGGCCTCGCCGTGCTCGGCTGGCGCGAGGTGCCGATCGACGAGTCGTCGCTCGGTGCGCTGGCCCGCGACGCGATGCCGACGTTCCGGCAGGTCTTCCTCGGCTCCCCGCGGGGTGCGGCCGAGCAACTGTCCGGAATGGACCTGGAACGCCGCGCGTACGTGATCCGCAAGCGGGTCGAGCACGAGCTCGGCAAGGCGGGTCCGGGCGAGGGCACGGTCGGCAAGGAGTCGGTGTACTTCCCGAGCCTGTCCGGGCAGACCTTCGTCTACAAGGGCATGTTCACCACGCCGCAGCTGCGCGCCTTCTACCTCGATCTGCAGGACAGCCGGGTGGAGTCCGCCCTCGGCATCGTGCACTCGCGCTTCTCCACCAACACCTTCCCGTCCTGGCCGCTGGCGCACCCGTTCCGCCGGGTCGCGCACAACGGCGAGATCAACACCGTCACCGGCAACGAGAACTGGATGCGGGCGCGCGAGGCGCTGCTGCGTTCGGACATCTTCGGCATCGACTCGGCCGGCAACAACCGGCTGGAGAAGATCTTCCCGGTCTGTACCCCGGGGGCGAGCGATACCGCGCGCTTCGACGAGGTGCTGGAACTGCTGCACCTCGGCGGCCGCAGCTTGCCCCACGCGGTGCTGATGATGATCCCCGAGGCGTGGGAACGCAACGAGACGATGGATCAGCAGCGTCGCGCCTTCTACGAGTACCACTCGATGCTGATGGAGCCGTGGGACGGCCCGGCGTCGGTGTGCTTCTCCGACGGCACTGTGGTCGGCGCCGTGCTCGACCGCAACGGCCTGCGCCCCAGCCGCATCTGGATCACCGACGACGGCCTGGTCGTGATGGCGTCCGAGGTCGGCGTGCTCGACATCGATCCGTCCAAGGTGGTCCGCAAGGTCCGACTACAACCCGGCCGCATGTTCCTGGTCGACACCTCGCTGGGCCGCATCGTCGGCGACGACGAGCTGAAGACCGACCTTGCGGCCGAGCACCCGTACCAGGAATGGCTGGACTCGGGTGTGACCAAGCTCGAGGACCTGCCCGACCGCCCGCACGTGCACATGTCGCACGACCGGGTGCTGATCCGGCAGCAGATTTTCGGATACACCAACGAAGAACTGAACCTGCTGATCTCGCCGATGGCCAAGACCGGCGGCGAGGCGCTCGGCTCGATGGGCACCGACACCCCGATCGCGGTGCTGTCGTCGCGGCCCCGGCTGCTGTTCGACTACTTCTCCCAGCTGTTCGCGCAGGTCACCAACCCGCCGCTGGACGCGATCCGGGAAGAGGTCGTGACCAGCCTGCGCCGGGCGCTCGGCCCGGAGGCCGACCTGATGCACCCCGGCCCGGAGTCGTGCAAGCAGATCGCCATCGAACAGCCGATCCTGGACAACGATCAGCTGGCCAAGCTGGTGCACATCAACGACGACGGCTCGCAGCCCGAGCTGCGTTCGGTGATCGTGCGCGGCCTGTACCCGGTGGCCAAGGGCGGCAAGGGACTGCGCAAGGCGCTCAAGGCGATCAACACCCAGGTCTCGGCCGCCATCGACGGCGGCGCGCGGATCATCGTGCTGTCCGACCGCGAGTCCAACGAGAAGCTGGCGCCGATCCCGTCGCTGCTGCTGACCTCGTCGGTGCATCACCACCTGGTGCGCGAGCGCACCCGCACCATGGTCGGCCTGGTCGTGGAGGCCGGTGACGCCCGCGAGGTGCACCACATGGCCATGCTGGTCGGCTTCGGCGCGGCCGCGATCAACCCGTACATGGCCTTCGAGACCATCGAGGACATGCTGGAGCGCGGCGCGCTCGACATGCCCGGCAGCACCGGCGATCACGCCGCGGACTTCCGCACGGCGGTCTACAACTACAACAAGGCCGCGAGCAAGGGCGTGCTCAAGGTGATGTCCAAGATGGGCATCTCCACCCTGGCGTCCTACACCGGCGCGCAGCTGTTCCAGGTGATCGGCCTGTCCCAGGACCTGGCCGACGAGTACTTCACCGGCCTGCGCTCGCACCTGGACGGCATCGGCCTCGAGGACATCGCCGCCGACGTCGCCGAGCGGCACCGGATCGCGTTCCTGGAGAACCGCAACGAGCGCGCGCACCGCGAGCTCGAGGTGGGCGGCGAATATCAGTGGCGGCGCGAGGGTGAGTACCACCTGTTCAACCCGGACACCGTGTTCAAGCTGCAGCACGCGACCCGCTCGGGTCAGTACTCCATCTTCAAGGAGTACACCAAGCTGGTCGACGACCAGACCGAGCGGCTGGCCTCGCTGCGCGGCCTGTTCAAGTTCAAGAAGGAGCGCGCGTCGATCTCGATCGACGAGGTCGAGCCGGCTTCGGAGATCGTGAAGCGGTTCTCCACCGGCGCGATGAGCTACGGCTCCATCTCGGCGGAGGCGCACGAGACCCTGGCGATCGCGATGAACCGCCTCGGCGGCCGGTCGAACTCGGGTGAGGGCGGCGAATCGCCGGCCCGCTTCGAGCCGGAGGAGAACGGCGACTGGCGGCGCAGCGCGATCAAGCAGGTGGCGTCGGGCCGCTTCGGCGTGACCGCGCACTACCTGACCAACTGCACCGACATCCAGATCAAGATGGCGCAGGGCGCGAAGCCCGGTGAGGGCGGCCAGCTTCCGGCGCACAAGGTGTACCCGTGGGTCGCCGAGGTGCGGCACTCGACGCCGGGCGTCGGCCTGATCTCGCCGCCGCCGCACCACGACATCTACTCGATCGAGGATCTGGCGCAGCTGATCCACGACCTGAAGAACGCGAACCCGCAGGCGCGGATTCACGTGAAACTTGTTGCGGAGCCCGGCGTCGGCACCGTCGCGGCGGGTGTGTCCAAGGCGCACGCGGACGTGGTGCTGATCTCCGGCCATGACGGCGGCACCGGCGCCTCGCCGCTCACCTCGCTCAAGCACGCGGGCGGCCCGTGGGAACTCGGCCTGGCCGAGACCCAGCAGACGTTGCTGCTCAACGGACTTCGCGATCGGATCGTCGTGCAGGTGGACGGTCAGATGAAGACCGGCCGCGACGTGATGGTCGCCGCGCTGCTCGGCGCCGAGGAATTCGGTTTCGCCACTGCGCCTTTGGTGGTCTCCGGCTGCATCATGATGCGGGTCTGCCACCTCGACACCTGCCCCGTCGGTGTCGCGACGCAGAACCCGGTGCTGCGCGAACGCTTCACCGGCAAGCCGGAATTCGTCGAGAACTTCATGCTGTTCATCGCCGAGGAAGTCCGGGAACACCTGGCGCTGTTGGGCTTCCGCACGCTGGACGAGGCCATCGGCCGGGTCGACCTGCTCGACACCGCCAAGGCCAAGCAGCACTGGAAGGCCAGCAAGCTGGACCTGTCGCCGATCCTCGACAACGTCGAGACCGCGTTCATGTACCAGGACCGGCGCTGCACCAAGACGCAGGACCACGGCCTGGACAAGGCCCTGGATCAGCAGCTGATCTCGCAGAGCCGGGACGCGCTCGAGCGCGGCCAGGCGGTGAAGTTCGAAACCAAGATCACCAATGTGAACCGCACCGTCGGCACCATGCTCGGCCACGAGGTGACCAAGCTCTACGGTGGCGCGGGCCTGCCCGACGACACCATCGACATCACCTTCACCGGTTCCGCGGGCAACAGCTTCGGCGCCTTCGTGCCGGCCGGCATCACGCTGCGCGTGCAGGGTGACGCGAACGACTATGTCGGCAAGGGACTTTCGGGTGGCCACCTGGTGGTGCGCCCGTCGCTCAACGCACCGGCCGAGTTCGTGGCGGAGGAGAACATCATCGCGGGCAACGTGATCCTGTTCGGCGCCACCAACGGCAAGGCGTTCATCCGCGGCGTGGTCGGCGAGCGGTTCGCCGTGCGCAACTCGGGCGCCCTCGCGGTGGTCGAGGGCGTCGGCGACCACGGTCTGGAGTACATGACCGGTGGCCGGGTGGTCATCCTCGGCGAGACCGGACGCAACTTCGGCGCAGGCATGTCCGGCGGCGTCGCGTTCGTCTACAACCCGAACGACACCTTCGAGTCTCGGCTCAACCCCGAGCAGGCCGACGCGGTCGAGCAGCTCTCCGGTGACGACTTCACCTGGCTGCGCGACATCATCACCCAGCACCGCGACCAGACGGGTTCGGCTGTCGCCGAACGCATTCTGGGCGACTGGTCGCAGCAGGTGAACCACTTCGTCAAGCTCATGCCGCGCGAATACAAGAAGGTCCTGCTGGCCATCTCCGAGGCGGAGAAGGCGGGCAAGGACGTGGACGAAGCGATCATGGAGGCGGCCCGTGGCTAGCCTGCACCGCACCCCACCGCTGAGTCCGACGTCCACAGGCAAGATTACGGAGGCCGAACGTGGCTGACGCACAAGGATTTTTGAAGCACACCTCGCGGGAGCTCCCCACCCGCCGGCCGGTCGAACTGCGGTTGATGGACTGGAAAGAGGTCTACGAGCAGGGATATCCGAAGGAGACCCTGCAACGGCAGGCCAGCCGCTGCATGGACTGCGGTATTCCGTTCTGCCACAACGGCTGCCCGCTCGGGAACCTGATCCCCGAGTGGAACGACCTGGTCTACAAGGGCCAGTGGCGCGAGGGCATCGACCGGCTGCACGCGACCAACAACTTCCCGGAGTTCACCGGGCGGTTGTGCCCGGCGCCGTGCGAGGCGTCCTGCGTGCTCGGCATCAACCAGGACCCGGTGACGATCAAGCAGGTCGAGATCGACCTGATCGAGAACGCCTTCGACGAGGGCTGGGTGACCCCGGTCTACCCGACCCGGTTGACCGGCAAGAAGATCGCCGTCGTCGGCTCCGGCCCGGCCGGTCTCGCGGCCGCGCAACAGCTCACCCGCGCCGGTCACACCGTGACCGTGTTCGAGCGGGCCGACCGCATCGGCGGGCTGCTGCGCTACGGCATCCCGGAATTCAAGATGGAGAAGCGCTTCATCGACCGCCGGATGGCGCAGATGGAGGCCGAGGGCACCATCTTCAAGACCGGCGTGAACGTCGGCGTGGACATCACCGCCGAGCAGCTGCGCGAGCAGTACGACTCGATCGTGCTGTCCGGCGGCGCCACCGTCGCGCGTGACCTGCCGATCCCCGGCCGCGAACTCGACGGCATCCACCAGGCCATGGAGTTCCTGCCGTGGGCCAACAAGGTGCAGCTCGGCGACGACGTCACCGACGAGGACGGCCTGCCGCCCATCCACGCGAAGGGCAAGCACGTCATCATCATCGGCGGCGGTGACACCGGCGCCGACTGCCTGGGCACCTCGCACCGGCAGGGCGCCGCCAGCGTCCACCAGTTCGAGATCATGCCGCGTCCGCCGGAGGAGCGTGCCACCTCGACGCCGTGGCCGACCTACCCGCTCATGTTCCGGGTGTCCTCGGCCCATGAAGAGGGCGGCGAGCGGGTGTTCTCCGTGAACACCGAGCGCTTCACCGGCGCCGACGGCAAGGTCACCGGCCTGCAGGCGCACGAGGTCAAGATGGCCAACGGCCGCTTCGAAAAGGTCGACGGCACCGACTTCACCCTCGACGCCGACCTGGTCCTGCTCGCCATGGGCTTCACCGGCCCGGAGAAGCCCGGCCTGCTCGAGGATCTCGGCGTCGGCTACGACCAGCGCGGCAACGTCCAGCGGGACAAGAACTGGGCGACCAACATCCCCGGCGTCTTCGTCGCCGGCGACATGGGCCGCGGCCAATCCCTCATCGTCTGGGCCATCGCCGAAGGCCGCGCCGCGGCCGCCGCGGTGGACCGCTTCCTGGAAGGTGAGACGGCGCTGCCCGCGCCGATCACCCCCACCATGGTCGCGCAGCGATGAGCTGAACCCCTCTCTTACCGGAGCGGAAAAGGCGCCTGTGGACAATGATGTCCGCGGGCGCCTTTGTTCTTCGGCGGCCACGTTCAATTGACAAGGCGCCGACGGCAATCGGACCCCGCCGCACCGGACATACCTGCCGCGCGGGACATAGCGGACAGGGTTTCTCCGTATTTGCCGCGGGCGGGTGGCGCGCGACACTCCCGGGGATGTTTCTGGCCGTCAACGGATTCCGGACGCGGGAATTTCGGTGAGCGGCCGATATTGCGGCAGCGCTCTCGATGTTTGCCAATGCTCGAGGCAGTGCGCAGAACCTCGATGCCTTAAAAGCTGTTTTAGCTGGTCTTATGGAGTGAATATCGCCGAGAGTTCATGATTGCTCTCTGATTGCTCGTCGGCGAGTGGTGGTCCGGCGCCGGTCGCGGCCTGGTTGGGTGCCGGGTTGTGCTGGGGACGTTGAGGTTTGGGCATTCGACGGAAAACGGACGTGGACCGGGGTTTCGGATGGCGTCGGCGGCCGCGGACCTTTATTGTGATCCCGTCGCGCTGCTGATCTTGGGATGTGGGTTGAGGGTCGTAGCCGTCATATCGGTGGGTGGCTGGAGTTAACCCAGCGTGCACTGGACGGTCACTCGTCGGGTTCAGAGTTGGTGCGCAACTTGTCGGGGATATGCCCACGAGGGGCATTGGTTTGGACTGGAGCGGTATGCAGTTGAAGAAGGTTGTCGCGGCTCTTGGTGCATCCGCGACGGTGTTGTCCGGCATGGTGTTCGGCGCCGGTTCCGCGACCGCGGATCCGGGCTGCCCTAACCTCTACGTGGTGGCGATCCCGGGTACCTGGGAGACCGGCAAAGACAAGAAGCCGCAGCCCGGCATGCTGGCCGGCGTCACCAACAATCTGCCTCGCTCGACCGAGGTCGACTACGTGACTTACGCCGCGACCGCCTTCCCGTGGGAGGGCGAGGTCTACGGCAACTCGAAGAAGGAAGCCGTCGACCGGGCGCGCGGCCTGATCTCGGACATGGCGCACTCGTGCGGCGCGACCAAGATCGCGCTGGTCGGCTACAGCCAGGGCGCCGACGCCGCGGGTGATCTCGCGGCCGAGATCGGCACCGGGCTCAGTGTGGTTGCGCCGGAGCGGATCTCCGGCGTCGGCCTGATCTCCGACCCGCGCCGCTCGCCGACCGACGTCCAGGTCGGCCCGCCCGCGCCCGGCGCGGGCGCCGGCGGCCCACGGGTCGGCGGCTTCGGCTGGATCGCCGACCGCTCGCGCACCATCTGCGCGGTGGAGGACCTGTACTGCGCGACCGCGCCGGACGACTTCGTCACCCGGTTCGCCGGCTTCATGGCGCAGGCCTCGGACGCGAACCCGGCCAACATGTGGCGCTACCAGATCGAAGCCGGAAACATCATGAACGACCTGTTCGCGCACGGTGGCGTGCCGACGTTGCAGGCGCAGCTCACCGACTCGGCCAACGAGCAGCGGGCCAAGGACCTGGAGCGGTTCTACAAGTCGCAGGCGCACACCCTGTACGGCAGCTACCCGGTCGGCGGCGGCCAGACCGCCGTCTCCTGGATGCACAACTGGATCGCCGGCATGGCCTGATCCACCCAGCACAAAAGCGAAGGCCCACCTCCGACCACAGGCGGTGGGCCTTCGCTTTTGGGTTCGAGCCGGATCTATCCGGAGCCGGTCGGCGGGAGCAGCTGCTGGAACTGCTGGAGCTGTTGCGGCGCGGCGCCCGGATCCGGGCGGTGGTGCCGGCGGGGGCCGTCCGGGCGGTGCTTGTGATGCGGCCGGCTGATGTCGGCACCCTGCTGGTCCACGTCACCGGCCGCCTGGACCTGGATCGTGGCGTCCGGCGCCGGGGCCTCGGCCGAGGCGGTGGCCGCGAGCGCGCCGACCGGGACGGCGATGAGCGCGCCCGCCGCGGCGATGCCGACGAGGCGCCGCATGGACGTCGATGTTCTGGAGAGCAACACGGAATTCCTTTCTCTCGAACTGTGGGCCACTTCGGGGGTAGTGGCTCACCGGGTCCATAGAAGGTTCCGCGCCTGGGACGCCGGTGCGACGTCCCTGCCAATCGTCTGTGAATGAACCGCTCAGGCTTTGATATTGCGCGGCAACAGGTCCCAGACGTGCCCGTTCTCGTTGATCGTCGCCGCGGTCCGCCGCCCGGTGCGGGAGAACAGGATTCGGGTGATCGAGCAGTAGTCGATCGGGAAGGTCAGCGGCCGTTCCAGCCCGAGAATCTCCTGGAGCAGCACGTTGACCACGCCGCCGTGGGTGAACGCGATGACCGTGTCGGCCGGATCGGTGCCCGCGGCGATCTCGGTGACCGCGTCCAGTACCCGGGATTTGAACGCCTTGCCGTCGATCTGGTCGGGGATGTATCCGGCCTTGATCCGCTCGTAGACCTCGCGGAACTCGACCTTGGCGTCCTCGATCGGAATGTAGGCGGGCAGGTTGCGATCGTATTCGGCCAGGTCGTCGATGATGTCGACGCCGAGCCCGAGCTTCGCCGCGGTCGGCGCGGCGGTCTCGCGCGCCCGGCGCTGCGGGCTGCTCACCACCCGGGTGATCCGATGCTGACTCAACGCGGCAGGCACCCGGTCGGCCTGCTCGACGCCGACGGGCGCGAGCTCGGGATCGGCGGGACCGGCCGAGTTCACGATCCGGCGCGGCTGGGCATGGCGAACGAGGATCAACTGCACCCGCCCCACTCTGCCGCATCGATGGCGAACCCTCGATCCGGGCGGGACGCGAACGGCCCGGCTCGCGTGTTGCGAACCGGGCCGTTTCGGCTGTCGGGGTTACTGCTTGCGGCGCCGCATCAGCAGGTAGACGCCGCCGATGATGGCCGCGACCACGAGCAGGCAGCAGAGCCCGCCGATGATCAGCCCACCGCTGCCGCGCTTCTTTTTCTTGGCCGCCAGTTCCATTGCCGAGTTCCAGGTGTCCGGGCTCGCCCAAGCGCTGTGGTCCACCAGGCTCAATTGGTCAGCAGGTCAAGATACATTTTCGAACCCCATCTCGGTTATCGGTCTCCTCCCGGGGCCGAAGATTTCTCGGCCGCCCCGGCCCGATTCCCAAGCGTAGCTGTCCGATTCGTCGCCTGTGCACCCTTCGCCGGCAATGCTTCGTTCAGCGCGGCTTCACCAACGGGAACGGCAAGGTCTCGCGGATGCTGCGTCCGGTGATCAACATGACCACTCGGTCCACGCCCATGCCGAGCCCGCCGGTGGGCGGCATCGCGTGCTCGAGCGCCTGCAGGAAGTCCTCGTCGAGCTCCATCGCCTCCGGGTCGCCGTTGGCCGCGAGCAGCGACTGCTCGGTGAGCCTGCGCCGCTGCTCGACCGGATCGGTGAGTTCGCTGTAGGCGGTGCCGAGCTCGACGCCCCAGGCGACCAGGTCCCAGCGTTCGGTGACGCCCTCGATGCTGCGATGGGCGCGGGTCAGCGGGGACACCGAGGTGGGGAAGTCGATGTAGAAAGTCGGTTCCTCCGTGTGGGATTCGACCAGATGCTCGTACATCTCCAGCACCACCTGCCCGGCGTCCCAGCCGTGCTGATAGGGCACCTCGGCCTTGTCGCACAGTTCGCGCAGCTGCTCCAGGCCGGTCTGCGGGGTGACCTCCGCGCCGATCGCCTCGGACACCGCGCCGTGCACCGTCTTCACCGCCCACTCGCCGGAGATGTCCACCGGCGCATAGGTTCCGTCGCTCTGCGGCCGCAACGCGACCATCGCCCCGTTCGCCGCGAGCGCGGCGTCCTGGATGAGCTGGCGGCAGACGTGCATCATCCGCTCGTAGTCGCTGTGCGCCTCGTACGCCTCGAGAATGGTGAACTCGGGGTTGTGGCTGAAGTCGACGCCCTCGTTGCGGAAGGTCCGGCCGATCTCGAACACCTTCTCCATGCCGCCGACGCAGAGCCGCTTCAGGTACAGCTCGGGCGCGATCCGCAGATACAGATCCAGGTCGTAGGCGTTGATGTGGGTGAGGAACGGGGTGGCGTTGGCGCCGCCGTGCACCTGCTGCAGGATCGGCGTCTCCACCTCCAGATAACCCCAGGCGTTCAACGAGTCGCGCAGCGAGCGCACCACCGCGCTGCGCTTGGCGAGCACCTCCCTGGTCTCCGGGTTGATCGCCATGTCGACGTAGCGCTGGCGCACCTTCGCCTCGGGGTCGGACAGGCCTTTCCACTTGTCCGGCAACGGATGCAGGCACTTGCCGAGCATCCGCCAGTCCGCCGCGAGCAGCGACAGCTCGCCGCGGCGACTGCTGCCGATCTGACCGCTGACCTCGATCAGGTCGCCCAGGTCGAAGAACTCGGTGAACTCCGCGCTGCGCTCGGCGCCGACCCGATCCCGGTCGATCACCAGCTGGATGTCGTCGGTCCAGTCCCGCACCACCGCGAAGATCACGCCGCCGTAGTCGCGGATGCGCAGCAGCCTGCCGCAGACCCGGACCGTGGTGCCGCGCGGCGACTGCCTGGCCCCGGCGACGGTGTGCGTCGGCGGGTAGGCGACCGGGTACGCCTCGACGCCGGACGTGGTGAGCCGGTCCAGCTTGTCCATCCGCACCCGCACCTGCTCGGGGCGGCGCGGCAGCTGCTCGGTGCCCTCGACCGGGCCGGGCTCCGGCGGGCTGCCGTCGGCGTGCAGCCCGGTCATGGTCGCGGGCACCGCGCTGTGCATGCCGGTGTGGGTGATGGTGTCGGGTTCCTTGCCGAAGCGCGGCAGGAAGCCCTCGGCGAGCGCGCTGGCCACCGCGACCCGAGGCAGCTGCCTGCGCTCCTCGAACAGGAAAAACCTTGGCACCCAGTGCGGTTGGTACTTCACGTTGGAGCGGTACAGCGCCTCCAGCTGCCACCACCGGGAAAAGAACAGCAGCACACCGCGCCACAGCCGCAGCACCGGACCGGCGCCGATCCGCCCGCCCTCCTCGAACACCGAGCGGAACACCGCGAAGTTCAGCGAGACCTTGGTGATTCCCTGCTGCTCGGAGTTGAGCGCGAGCTGCGAGATCATCAGCTCCATCACGCCGTTCGGGCCGTGCGGGTCGCGCCGCATCAGCTCCAGCGAGACGCCGGTGCGGCCCCACGGGACCAGCGACAGCATGCCGAGCACCCGATCTTGCCCGTTCACCGCCTCGACCAGCAGGCAGTCCGCGTCCAGCGGATCGCCGAGCCGGCCGAGCGCCATCGAGAAGCCGCGCTCGGTCTCGGTGTCGCGCCAGGCGTCCGCGCGGGCGATCACCTGCTTGAACTCGTCGGCCGGAATGTCGCGGTGCCTGCGGATCCGGACCGTGATGCCGTGTTTGCGCAACCGGTTCGCGGCCTGACGGACCGGCTTCATCTCGGGGCCGGCCAGGGAGAACGTCCTGGTGTCCAGGATCGCCTCGTCGCCGAGCCGGATCGCGGACAGGCCGGCCCGCCGGTAGGACGTCGCGCCCAGCTCGCTGGCGCCCATGACCGCTGGGGCCCAGCCGAATTGGTCGGCCAGCCGCAACCACGCGTCGATCGCCTGCGGCCACGCCTCGCGGATGCCGATCGGGTCACCGCTGGCCAGGCAGACGCCCAGCTCCACCCGATAGGTGACCGCCGCCTTACCACTCGGCGCGAACACCACCGCCTTGTCCCGGCGGGTGGCGAAGTAGCCGAGCGAGTCCTCCAGATCGGAGCGCTCCAGCAGGCCGCGGATCGCGGATTCGTCCCGTCCGGTCATCGCGTTGGCCGCGCGCTGCGAGCGCAGCAGGATGATCACCGCGGCGAGCAGCGCGATGGCGCCGAACAGGCCGAGCAGGAAGTTGACGAACGGGCGCGGGTGCCCGTCGAAGTGTTCGTTGTCCACCAGCACCGCTGCGGTTACCCGATAGATGGCCCAGCCGGGCCGCTGCGCGCCGCGCGGCAGCGATCCGGGGAACAACTCGACCAGACCCCAGCCGAGCATGCAGCCGACCGTCAGGCCGCCGATCAGCACGCCGAGCGCCTTCCAGCCCGCCCCGCGGCGCACCTTCGTGTAGAACTCGCGCCAGGCCGCGATCAGCACGCCCATCACCGCGAGGTGCACGATCATCGCGACCAGCGCGTCGATATTGCCGGTGTCGGCGAAATCCAGGCCGTCGGCCAGCGCGTACAGCGACACATAACCCAGCAGCAGCCACCAGGCGATGCGCTTGCGGCTGGCCAGCGCGCCCGCGAGCAGGCCGATGATCAGCGCCCACATCAGGTTGGTGTCGGGCGCGTCGAAGTAATAGTTGTCGATGTAGCGGCGTGGTACCTGGGTCAGGAAACGTAAGCCGGGCGAGAGGCTCCAGAGGAAACACGCCACCGCGAAAACCCCGAGCACCAGACCCGCGATATGCGGGACCTCTGCCAGCCGTCCGTGCCCCCGATGGGGGACCGGTGGGGTCGGTCTGTCCGCGGGCGGTTCGATCAGGTGTTGCCGGGCTTGCGTGGTGGTCACTGAACCAGTGTGTACGGTGCCGCCGTCGCGGTGCTCGAAGACCTCCCGGGCATGTCGGTTCTCGGCGCGTCGCACACGCGTGTCAGCGACCCGCGCGGGGGCTGGCGTTTACCGATTCCCGAGGCCAGGTAAGGATGTAACGCATGGCAGAACCAGTCGACGTACCGATCGATGACGAAGGCATTCGGCTCGGTCAGTTCCTGAAATTGGCCAATCTGATCGAATCCGGCTCGGAGGCGAAGACGGTGATCGCCTCCGGTCTGGTGCGGGTGAACGACGAGGTGGAACTGCGGCGCGGGCGGCAGTTGCAGATTGGCGACGTCGTCACCCTCGCCGGCCATCAGGCGAGGGTGTCGGTCTGACCTGCCTGTTCTAGTCTTCGGCGCGGACCACGACACCGTCGTGGTCGCTGTAGAGCACGTCGCCGGGCACGAAGGTGACGCCGCCGAACTCGACCGGGACGTCGCGGTCGCCGCTGCCGGTCTGGGTGCTCTTGCGCGGGTTGGTGCCCAGCGCCTTGATGCCGATGTCGAGGGTGCGCAGGATCGCCGAGTCGCGCACCGCGCCGTTGATGATCACGCCGGCCCAGCCGTTGTCCACGCCGCGCCCGGCGATGATGTCGCCGACCAGCGCGGTGTGCACGCTCGCGTCGCCGTCCACGACCAGCACCTTGCCCTGGCCCGGTTCGCCGAGCGTCTGCTTGACCAGCAGGTTGTCCTGGAAGCAGCGGATGGTGGTGATCCGGCCGGAAAAGGCCGCGCGGCCGCCGAACTGGATGAACTGCGTGTCGCAGCTGCGGATCTCGGGGCCGATCTCGTCGGCCAGGTCGGCAGTGGCGACAACTTCATTCTGCGATTCGGTCACCAGCCCAGCTTAGGGGTGGCCGAGCGGCAATTTCGGAAGGGCCGCTCCCGCTGTGACATCGATCGCTATAGGTATGCCGAGGGCCGCTAACGGTGCCCGTAGTGCAGTTCGTACATCTCCCGATCGTGCTCGGAGAACTTGGCGCGGTCGACCAGATCGGGATTCAACCCGTGCTGGACGAGACGGTAGCGGCGCCAGACATAGCTGAGCGCCACGGTGAAGATGACCATCGGGACGATCATCATCACGATCAAGCCGATCTTGAGCGGCATCGGCCCCGGAAAGAGCAGTACCAGCGCGAAGAACGGGATGACGGGCCCGAGAAACCGGACGAGATAGCGTTCCATGGCCCCGTGTCCGACGAGGTCGCGGATGACCCACTCGTGCAGCTCCGCGGGGAGCTCGCGGCCCAGATCGTAGGCGATCCGCTGCCTGATTGTGGGATTGTTCATACCTGAAGGCTATGCCTGTGGTATCGGTCACCGCTAGGTTGCTGGGCGGGTCACCCTCGCCCGTGCCTGCGCTCGTAGGCGAGGCGTTCCGGCTCGGCCCGGCGGCGCGCGTCCGCGTCGGCCAGCGCGGGATCGAGACCGTGCTTGATCAGCCGGTGCCGTCGGTAGACGTACATCAACGCCACGGTGAAATAGATCAGCGGCAGATACAGCAGCGCCATCATCGCCAGGCCCATCCACAGCGGGCCCGGCAGCAGCAGGAACAGCATGAGCACCGGGATCAGCGGCACCAGGATGCGCAACAGATAACGCCGCGTCGCGCCCGGGCCGACCAGGTCCGCGCGCACCCAGTCGGTCATCGACGTGGGCAGGGTGCGCCCGGCGGCGTACCCGATCCGCTGGAAGAAGGACGGTGTGGCGCTCATCGGTCAAGCATCCCCTATGGACCGGTCAGTGCACGGACCCGTCCGACTCGGTCGCCCGGTTCCGGTGGAACGCCGTGATCTGCGTGATCAGGTTGTGCGTGGTGTGCTGCACCGCGATCTTCACGAACGGCTCGATGGTCTTGCCGAGCGCGCGCCCGGCCAGCCCGCCGCCGACCCGGAAGTCGACGATCGCGTCGACGGTGCACTGCGCGTCGCCCTTGGGGTGGAACAGGAAGGTCGACTCGACCTCGAAGCCCTTGATCGACTTCACCGCGATGACGGCGTTCTCCTCCCAGCGCACGACCTCGATCCGCGACTTGAGCGAGGCGGGCCCCAGCTTGATGTGCCCGTCGAACGCGGCGCCCACGCCGACCGTCTGCGCGCCGACCGGGGTGAAGGACTGGATGCCGTAGAGGAAGCGCGGCAGGTTCTGGTAGTCGTTCACGTAGGCGAACGCGGACTCCGCCGACGCGGCACAGTCCTCGACGATCTTCACTTCGGTCATGGGAAAACAGTAACTGGTTTCGATCCGGGTCGCCTGGGCCCGTGCGCCGGGTCAGGCGGTGACCGCGAGGGTGGCGGCCAGGCCGAAGGCCAGTGCCATCACCACGACTTCGATGGTCGCCCGGCGCAGCGAGGCCGCGGCGGTCATCCGGTGGTCGGCGGCTCGATGCACCCAGCTGCGCCGCCACCACCAGCCCAGCGCCAGCAGCCCGAGCAGCACAACGGTTTTCGCGAGCAGGACGCGTCCGTACCCGGTCGTGACGAACGGCGTGATCCCGCCGACCCGCACCAGCCCGTTCAGCAGTCCGGTCACCCCCACCGCCGCGACCAGCGGCAACGCCATCGCCGAATACCGCGGCAGCACCACCGCCCACTCGCCGCGGGTCCGCACCACCAGCGCGAGCGCGACGAGCAGCCCGAACCAGGCCGCCGCGGCCAGCGCGTGCACCGCGGCGAGCACCGACCCGAACGTCTGCTGGGACATGTGCCCGGTGATCGGCCGCAAGGCCAGCGCCACCGCCGCGAACACCAGCACCAGATCGGCGGACGCGATCTCCGCGCGCCGGAAGGCCACCGCCGAATAGACCGCGACCGCGCCGACGCCGACCAGAATGGCGATGCCGATCTGCCCGCCGCTGAGCTTCACCAGAAAGGTGCCGAACTCCCCGGCCGCGAGCTTGCCGACCGGCACGCCCACCACCTCGGCCGCCTCGAACACCAGCACCGCGAACTCGGTGCCGCACCAGAATCCGGCCAGCACCGCGAGCAACCGCCACGGCGGCGTCAACCGCGCGTGCACCCGGGGCAGCGCGGCCAGCCCGAGCACCGTCGCACCGACCCCGTCGGCCAGCACCCGGACGGTCGCCTCGGCCGCGAAACCCGCGGGAAGCGTCAGCGCCCAAGCGATGACGACGCCGAGCAGCCCGGCCGGGACGATCAGCAGCACCGGCCACGGTGCGCGCGCGGTACCACGCCGCGCACCGCCCCGGCCGCCGATCGTCCTACCCGTCACTGCTGCTTCGGTTTCCGGTTCCTGCCGCCGAACAGCGCGAACGCCAGGCCGCCGCCGAACAGCACCACGGCGCCGACGATGAAGACCCACAGCGGAATTCCGTCGGAGCCGTCCTTGTCCGAGCCGGCGCCGTTGGCGTTCGGCTTCTCGCCGGGCACGCCGTTGCCCGCCTTGCTGAGCGTGAAATGCCGCTTGCCGCTGACCGGATGGCCGTCCGCCGAGGTCACCCGGTAGGCCACCGTGTACTCGCCGACCGGGCCGAGCTCGCCCACCTCGACGCTGACCGTGTTGCCGTCCACCGTCGGGGAGCCCTTCGACCACAGGTTGCCGTCCGGCCCGACCACGGTGAGCGCCGGGAAGCTGGGCTGCAACGCCTCGTTGAAGGTGATGCTGGCCCTGGCCGGTCCCGCGTCGACCGTCGCGCCGTCGTCCGGCACGCTGGCCGTCGGCGCGGAATGCGCGGCGGCGGTTCCCGTTGCGGCGAAACCGAATCCGAGCAGGAACACCCCCGCGACGAGCGCGGTGAGTAGTCGCCGGATCACGACTGCCGCGCCCGGATCACGTTGCCGAGGCCCAGCGCGACGCCGAGCAGGCCGAGGGCCAGGCCGATGCCGCCGAGCCAGCGGGCGGTGTTGTCGGTGTCGTCGCTGGACGAACTCGCGGCCGCGGCGGTGGCCCCGTGGTCGTCGCCGGCCTTGCCCTTGGCCAGGGTCAGCGACGGAGCCGGATGCTCGGGCTCCGCGCCGTCCTTACCCGCGGGCTGATTCCAGTCGACCACCTTGCCGTCGCTGTAGGTCTGCTTGGCCGGGAAGCTGACCGACTCCTGGCTGGGCAGCGGGCCGAGCGCGATGGCGAAGCGCTGGAACTGGCCGGGGCCGACGCCGGCGTTGCCCGGCTCGGCGGTCCAGGTGATCGCGGTGATCTCCGCCTTGTCGTTCTTCTCGATCTTGGCCGACCAGCCGGGGATCGGTTCGGTGCGTGCGCTTTTCAGGTTGGGCAGGGTGACGGTGAGCGCGGTGGTGCTCGCCGTGTCGGATTCGGTGGGCACCCGCAGGGTGATCACCCCGTACTTGCCCTGCTGGGCGCCTGGCGCGTCGACGGTGACGTGCGCGGCGGCGGTGCCCGCGGCGAGGAACATGAGGGTGGCGGCGGCCACGGCCGTGCCGGTGGCGCGCGAAATCGAACGGTGCATGAAGGAAAGACTTTCTGTCCGAAGGGGAGTGGTGCGGCGGGTCAGGCCGGCACCGGCGGCGCGCGCGGGCCGATCGCACCCTTCGGCGGGCAGCGGTAGTGCGGGAGACCGGGATCGGACCAGTGCGCCGGTCCGGCGATCCGCGGGAGATCCGGCTTGGCCAGCACCGCGCGGACCGCGCCGGAGACCACCGCGTAGAGCCGCTCGGTGACCGCGATGACCGCGGCGCAGCCGAGCGTGGCGAGCGCGTGCGCGACCAGCATCCAGCCGGTGGGCAGCGGATTCGTTGCGGCAGCGGGATGTTCGTGCCCGAGCAGGCCGGACAGCACGACGTGACTCGCCACCTGCCCGAGCATCAGCAGCCCGAGTACCGAACCACGCCCACCGGCAAGCACATTCGCCGCGCAACCGGCCAGCGCGGCGACCAGCAGCACCAGCGTCAGCTCCGCCGAACCGGGGAAACCGCCGCCCGCGCTGCCGTGCGCGGCGACCGCGAGCACCCCCACCAGCACGCCGACCAGACCACCACGCAGGTAGCCGGTATGCGGTGACGGGGGCATCGCGCGGAAGGTCAGCGCACGCCGAGCTGGGCGAGCACGTCCGCTTCGACTCCGGACAGTTCCTCGGCGATCGAGGCGTGCACGGCCCGGCGGCGCGGCGCGGGCATCTGCTCGGCGGTCTGCACCGCGGCGGCCAGGCTGTCCAGCCGGGCCTGGGTGGCCGCGATGAACTTCTGCGTGTCGCCCTTGTCCTTGCCGCCCTGCGCACCGACCTTGTTCAGCGCCGCTTCGGTATTCACGATCCGGGCCTGCAACTTCGCGCCGTGCCCGCCGAAGTCGCCGAGCTGCTCGATGCCGATGCCGAGCTGCTGGGCCTTGCGGGTATCCAGCTGCGCGCGCACGAACGTCGCGGCGCGATAGGCCAGCGGCGCGAGCACCGGAATCAGCACCCGGGCGACGCCGAGGTACTTCTTCATCTGACTCGCGCTGAACAGCTCGCGCTCGGCCTTGGCGGCCAGCTTGAGCGAGGCCTTCTCCTCCGCCTGCAACGCCGAGATCTGCGCCTTGGCCACCTTGCGCTGGGTACGGGCCTCCGCGCGGCGGGCCTTGCGGTCGTTCTTCGCGACCAGCTTGGCTTCCAAACCGGCCTTGTGCTTGAGAGCTTTCGCCTCGGCCCTGCGGCTCGGGCGCCGCTTGCGCTTCGTGAACAACCCCATCGAAGGCCCTCCGTCATGCTGGTTTGCCATGGCAGTACGACGCCGGGGAAAGCCCCTCCGCCCATGTCACACGGTTTGCCTTTTACCCTAACGGGTCCCTGTCCTCGGCCGCGTGGCCGCGGCGTGTTCGTGGCCCCTCGGACGCGAGACGGGCCACGAACGTGCTCGCCGAACTCGCACTGTGGTCGTTACGAGGGTGGTGCCGTCGGTTCGAACCACGGCTGTGCCCATGGGGTTCGTGGGTTTGTCGGGGGTAGGGACCATACTGCATAGCGTGGAATCGGGCATCGGTGACCGAGAAGGTCGCAAGCACAACGGCACGGCCGTCGAAGGGCCGACCGGCGGTGCGGGCGCGCCGACCCCGTTCATCGATGCCAGGGCGCTGATCGGTTGCCGGCATCGGCTGCATCTGGACGCGGTACATCCCGGAGCGTTGCAAGGGGTCACCGAGGATCCCGGGGTGCGGCAGCGCCGGGAGGCGGCGACGGCGCATCGGCTGCGCGTGCGCGACGCGCTGATCGAGGCGGACCCGGCCGGCTGGGTGGTGATCGACCCGACGCTGCGCGCGTCCGAGCGGGCCGCGGCCACGATGGCGGCGTGCGCGGAAGGCGTGCAACACATCTGGGGCGGGCTGCTGCCGCAGGAGCCGGAGACCGGCAGGCGCGGCGGCTCGGAGATCCTGCTGCGCGATCTCGATCGCGGCGGCTACATCCCGGTGATCGTGGTGAACCACAAGGTGACCGACCCGCGCCACCCCGAACCCGCCGACTTCCACCCGACCACCACCGACCCGTACCACTGGAACCCGCGCCCGGACCGGCACCGCAAGCTGCGCCAGCAGCCGCGCGACCAGCAGCGGCTCGCGCACCTGTACCGCATGCTGCAGCGCCACGGCATGGCCAGCCCGGCGCTGGTCGGCGGCGTGATCGGCTACCACTTCGACTGCATCCTGGTGCACGACCTCGGCCCGGTGCTCGCCGACTACGACCAGCGCTACGCCGACCGGGTCGCGGTGGTGCGCGGCGAACTGCCGACGGTGCCGTCGAAGGTGCCCGAATGCCGGCAGTGCCCGTGGTGGACCCGCGGCATAGAGGGCCCGAGCTGCGAAGGCTGGCTGGTCGAGCATCGTGACGTCAGCCTGGTCGCGCCCGGCTCGCGCGCCGAGGTGCTGCGCAGGCACGGTGTGCAGACCATCGACGACCTGGCCGAGTGGGCGGGCGACGACCCCGACGATTGGCAGCACGGTCCGTTCGACGAGGCCGTGGTCACCGCGCGGGCCTGGATCGCGAGCGCGCCGCTGGTGCGCCGGGTCGAGCAGGTCCGGGTGCAGCGCGCCGACGTCGAGGTGGACGTCGACCTGGAGAGCTTCCAGGAGTACGGCGCCTACCTGTGGGGCACCCTGCTCGACGGCGTGTACCGCCCGTTCGTCACCTGGGATCCGCTGCCCACCGAGGACGAGGGCCGCTCGTTCGGCGAGTTCTGGACCTGGCTGATGACCATCCGCGCGGACGCCGCGTTGCACGGCAAAACATTTGCCGCCTACTGCTATTCGCGCACGGCCGAGGACAAGTGGCTCTACGAGTCGGCCCGCCGTTTCGCCGGGCGGCCGGGAGTGCCGACGGTCGATCAGGTGCGCGCGTTCGTCGACGGGCCGGAGTGGGTGGACATGTTCCAGGCCGTCTCCGATCAGTTCATCTGCCCGAACGGCAAGGGCCTCAAGAAGATCGCCCCGGTCGCGGGCTTCGCCTGGCGCGACGCCGAGGCGGGCGGCGAGGCGTCGATGAGCTGGTATCGGCTGGCCGTCGGCTACGAGGGCGAGCCGGATATGTCCCAGCGCACCCGGTTGCTGGAGTACAACGAGGACGACGTGCGGGCCACCCAGGTGCTGCGCGACTGGATGTCGGACCGGGCAGACCTCGAGGTTCCTGGCCTCGCGGATTTCGGGCGTCGTACTATCGCGTCGTGACTGAGCACGTCGAACAACTCGAGTTCCAGGCAGAGACCCATCAGCTGCTCGAGCTGATGATCCATTCGGTCTACTCCAACAAGGACACCTTCCTGCGGGAGTTGATCTCGAATTCCTCGGACGCACTGGACAAGCTGCGACTGGAGTCCTATCAGGACAAGGATCTACAGGTCGACACCGACGACCTGCACATCGAGCTGGTGGTCGACCAGGACAACCGCACCCTGACCGTGCGGGACAACGGCATCGGCATGTCCAGGGCCGAGGTGGTGGACCTGATCGGCACGCTGGCCAAGTCCGGCACCGCCGAACTGCGCAAGAAGCTCAACGAGGCCAAGAGCGCCGCCGCGGGCAACATCGACACCGCCGAGCTGATCGGCCAGTTCGGTATCGGCTTCTACTCGACCTTCATGGTCGCCGACCAGGTCACGCTGACCACCCGGCGCGCAGGGGAGACCGAAGGCACCCGCTGGTCCTCGGCCGCGGGCAGCTCGACCTACACCATCGAAACCCTGGACGAGGCGCCGCAGGGCACCTCGGTCTCGTTGCAGCTCAAGCCCGCCGACGAGGACGACCACCTCTTCGACTACACCCAGGAGTGGAAGCTCCGGGAGATCGTCAAGAAGTACTCCGACTTCATCGCCTGGCCGATCCGCATGCAGGTCGAGCGGACCGTCACCGAGGGTGAGGGCGAGGAGAAAACCGAGAAGACGGTCGTCGAGGACCAGACGCTCAACTCCATGAAGGCGCTGTGGACCCGCCCGAAGAGCGAGGTCAGCGACGAGGAGTACAAGGAGTTCTACAAGCACGTCAGCCACGCCTGGGACGAGCCGCTGGAGATCATCCCGATGAAGGCCGAGGGCACCTTCGAATACCAGGCGCTGCTGTTCCTGCCCTCGCAGGCGCCGTTCGACCTGTTCACCCGCGAGCACAAGCGCGGCGTGCAGCTCTACGTCAAGCGGGTGTTCATCATGGACAACTGCGAAGAGCTGATGCCGGAGTACCTGCGCTTCGTCAAGGGCGTGGTGGACGCGCAGGACCTCTCGCTCAACGTGTCCCGCGAGATCCTGCAGCAGGACCGCCAGATCCGGATGATCCGCAAGCGGCTGGTCAAGAAGGTGCTGTCCACGGTCAAGGACCTGCAGGGCGCCGAGGACCAGACCAAGTACCAGACGTTCTGGAAGGAATTCGGCCGCGTCCTCAAGGAGGGCCTGCTCGGCGACACCGACAACCGCGAGACCATCCTGCAGGTGTCGTCGTTCGCCTCGACCAATTCCGAGTCCGAGGTGACCACGCTCGCCCAGTACGTCGAGCGGATGGCCGAGGGCCAGGACTCGATCTACTACATGACCGGCGAGTCCCGGCAGCAGATCGAGAGCTCGCCGCACATGGAGGCGTTCAAGGCCAAGGGCCGCGAGGTGCTGATCCTGACCGACCCGGTCGACGAGATGTGGGTCGGCTCGGTGCCGGAGTTCGACGGCAAGGCGTTCGTCTCGATCGCCAAGGGCGAGGTCGACCTGGAGTCCGAGGAGGAGAAGAAGGCCTCCGAGGCGCTGCGCGAACAGCAGGACAAGGACTTCGCCGAGGTGCTCGGCTGGCTCGGCAAGACCCTGGACGAGAGCGTCAAGGAGGTGCGCCTGACCAGCCGGCTCACCACCTCGCCCGCCTGCCTCGTCGGTGACGTCTTCGACTTCACCCCGATGCTGGAGCGGATGTACCGCGCGTCCGGTCAGCTGATGCCGGAGACCAAGCGGATCCTCGAGCTCAACCCGACCCACCCGCTGGTCACCGGCCTGCGCGATGCCTATGACACGCGCAAGGACGACGCCGACGCGGGCAAGGTCCCCGAGCTCACCGAGACCGCCGAATTGCTCTACGGCACAGCGGTGCTGGCCGAGGGCGGCGAGCTGAAGGATCCGGCGCGGTTCGCGCACATCCTCACCGATCGGCTCACCCGCACCCTCTGATCCGGTCACCGGCGAGGACCACCCCGCGGTGGTCCTCGCCGGCTGCTCGGCAGAATGGGCACTGTGTCGAATTCGACTGAGCCGGTGATCCGGGCGGCGCGGGCCGCGGACTACGACGCCATCGCGGGGGTGGTGGACGAGTGGTGGGGGCGGGCGATCCTGCCGGTGCTGCCGCGGTTGTTTCTCGATCACTTCCATCGGACGAGCCTGGTCGCGGAGGCAGGCGAGCGGCTGTCCGGGTTTCTGATCGGGTTTCCGTCACCGTCGGAATCTGCTGAGGCCTATATCCATTTCGTCGGGGTGCATCCGGATTCGCGCAAGAGCGGGCTGGCGCGTGAACTCTACGAACGGTTCTTCGCGATCGCGCGGGCGCACGACCGGCGGATCGTCACGGCCGTGACCGCGCCGGCGAACGAGACGTCCATCGCGTTCCACGCCCGGATGGGGTTCACCGTCGGTGGTCCGGTGCCGGACTACAACGGGCCGGGACGGGATCTGATGACGTTCCGGCGCGCCATCTGAGTCCGATTTGTCCCATTGAGCTGCACTTAGAGTGAAACGACATGTTTCGCTACCTTCTGGCACTCGATCCGAAATCCTTCGCGCACAGCGATATTCGCCGGGTTTTGTGGTCCATCACGGTGCGAAGCGGTTAAATTTGGGCGATCGAAAGGATCGTCAGCATATGTCCGGAAACCCTCTCGCCGTCGCCGAGCCGTGGGATCTCGTCGCCGACGGCTACGCCGAATTCGCGCCCGCCATCATGCAGCCCTTCTCCGACCGGGCGCTCGAATTCGCCTCGCTGACACCGTCTTCCCAGGTCATCGACGTCGCCGCGGGCACAGGGCTATTGAGCCTGCTGGCCGCGCCGCAGGTCGCGCAGGTGCAGGCGATCGACTTCTCCGCCCCGATGATCGAGCGCCTCAGCGCCGCGGCGGCGGCCGCCGGATCGACCAATATCGAGGCGCGCGTGGGTGATGGGCAGTCGCTGCCGTTCGACGACGACCGTTTCGACGCCGGGTTCTCCATGTTCGGGCTGATGTTCTTCCCCGAGCGCGGCAAGGGTTTCGCCGAATTGTTCCGGGTGTTGCGGCCCGGCGGCACGGCCGTGGTGTCCAGTTGGGCGCCGGTCGCCGAATCTCCGCTGATGCGGATGATGTTCGGCGCCTTCCACGCCGCCGACCCGAGCATCCAGGAGCCGCAACCCAACTACCTCAGCCTGGAAAATCCCGAGGTCTTCCAGACCGAGATGCGCCAGGCCGGCTTCGAAGCCGTGTCCATCCAACGGCATTCGACCGCGCTCGCCTTCGACAGCGCCGAACAGATGTGGGACACCATGGTGCGCAGCAGCGCGCCGCTGGGGCTCATGCGCCGCACGGTCGGCGAACAGGTCTGGGCCGAACGGGTCGCGCTGATGAAGGCCTATCTCGCCGAGCACTATCGGCCGCAACAGCCGCTGTCCACCACCGCGTTCCTCGGCATCGGGCACAAATAAAAGCCGCCGCCGACCTTGGTCGACAGCGGCTTTCGGGTTCTGCTCGGTGCTTAGCGCGGGGCCATGCGCAGCGCGCCGTCCATGCGGATGGTCTCGCCGTTGAGGTAGTCGTGCTCGACGATGTACTGCGACAGCTGCGCGTACTCGTCCGGGCGGCCGAGGCGGGACGGGAACGGGACGCCTGCCTCGAGGCCCTTGCGGTACTCCTCGGTGACGCCAGCCAGCATCGGGGTGTCGATGATGCCGGGGGCGATGGTGTTCACCCGGATGCCGAACTGGGCCAGGTCGCGCGCGGCAGGCACGGTCATGCCGTGCACGCCGCCCTTGGACGCCGAGTAGGCGATCTGGCCGATCTGGCCCTCGAACGCGGCGACCGAGGCGGTGTTGATGATTACGCCGCGCTGGCCGTACTCGTCGACCGTGTCGGTCTTGCTGATCGCGTCGGCGGCCAGCCGCATGACGTTGAAGGTGCCGAGCAGGTTCACCGTGATGACCGTGCGGAACAGCTCCAGATCGTGCGGGCCGTTCTTGGACAGGATGCGCCCGGCCCAGCCGACGCCGGCGCAGTTGACCACGATGCGCAGCGGCGCACCCGACTCGACGACCTTCGCGACCGCGGCGGCGACCTCGTCGTTGCTGGTGACATCGGCCGGAATGAGGGTGACCCCGGCAGGCACGTTGTCCCCGGCCCGCTCGATCGACTGCGGCACATCCAGGCCGAAGACAGTGGCCCCCAGCTCGGCGAAACGCTTGGCAGTGGCGGCGCCGAGGCCGGATGCGCCTCCGGTGACAATGGCGGCGGAACCCGAAATCTCCACGATGGTCCTCTCGTTCGTGACAGCCAGTTGGCCCTTCGTCAATTGCACCCTAACGGTTCCCCCACCCAACCCCCATGAGGACTCCCTCTCACCCCGGGAAGGACCTTCGCCGCGCCTCGGGCGGGAGCTACTGGAGAGTCACCTTGGCGCCGCCGGAGAACATCGAATCGTGCAGCATGATGTGGCTCGGTACCGCGTCGGCGGGCAGATCGAACACGACCTGGGCGGTCACCGTGTTGCCCGGGTTCACGCCGGCATACATGCTCGTGTCGGCCTGCAGGTTGATCGCGGCCATGCTGTCGTTCTCGAACTTGCGATTCTGGCCGTCGAACAGATACTGAGCGCTCGGACTGAAGCCCTGCGGTTTGTTCGATGTGTTCTTCACGGTCATCGAGACGATCGTGTACGCGCCCTGGGCTTTTCGCTGCAGATACGGGTTGTCGCCCACTTCGGCGAGGCCGACCTGGACACCGGTGACGACGAACTCGAATTTGCCGTCCCGCACCGGTGTATTGAGGCCCGGTGCGCTCGCGGCCGGCGGCTTCGCGGCAGGCGGGGCAGCGGATTCACCGGCCGCGCCGGCTGCCGGCGCGGCCGCCGGGCCGGCAGTGGTATCGGTCTTCTTGTCGTCGCCGCCATTGACCGCAGCCATAACCGAACCGAACCCGCACAGCCCGATAACGACCGCGACCACGATGAGCACGATCTTGCCACCACTGGACTTCTTCGGCGGTTGACCGTATCCGGGCGGCGGTGCGAACTGTCCGGGTTGCTGGGGCTGTTGCCCGCCGACGGGCGGAGGTTGGTTGCCCCAGTTGGGATTCGGCGGCTGCTGCTGCGGGTATCCGCCCTGTGGTGACGTCATCTGGTTCGCCTTCTGCGAGAAGTGATGGACCTGATGCCGCCTCTATCGACCTCATGTGATCGGCGTTACGTTCATGCGCTAACCGAATAACTGAAATACGTGCAGGCAGTTGGCTATTTCGGCCGGTCCGCACGGCCATTCGAGGTAACGCCGAAGTATTTGCGAACAGACGTGTTCATTGGTGGTACCGTCGCTGCATGAAGCTGTTCGCGGGGGCGTCTGTTGCTGGGCGCAAGGTTTTGATCACGGGGGCGGCGCGGGGGATCGGGGCCGCGCTGGCTCGGCAGTTGCACGCCGACGGGGCGCAGGTGGCGCTGCTGGGGTTGGAGGGGGAGTTGCTGGGGGAGATGGCGCGGGAGTGTGGGGATGCGCCGTGGCGGTATTGCGATGTCGGGGATCGTGAGCAGGTGGAGCGGGTGGTGACGACGCTGGTGGGCGAGCTGGGCGGACTCGATGTGGTGGTGGCGAACGCGGGGGTGGCGCGGCAGTTGCCGTTGATCGGCGGCGATCCGGCGGTGATGGAGGAGACGCTGGCGGTCAATGTGCTCGGCGTCTATTACACGTTGCGCGCGGCCGGGCCGCACATCAGTCATCCGAACGGCTATGCGCTGGTGACTCCTCGCTCGCGGCGGCGGTGCATCTGCCGCTGGTCGGCGCGTACAGCGCGTCGAAGGCCGCGGTGGAGGCGCTCGGCAATACGCTGCGGATCGAGCTCAAACACACCGGGGCGAAGGTCGGCGTCGCGTACTTCGCCGAACTCGACACCGACATGACCTCGCGCGGCTTCGGCACCGCCGCGGCGCGCGCGATCATCGGCCGGTCCACCGTGTCCGGCGTCGCGCCGCTCGGGCCTGCCATCGATTCGGTGGAGAAGGCCATCGCGCGGCGGCGTCGGCAGGTGGTCTCGCCCTGGTGGGTGGCGGTCGTCCTGCCGTTCCGGCCGATCGCCCAGCGGGTGATCGCGCTTGCCCTGCGCCGAGGCGTGCGGCGGGCCTTGGAGATCGCGCGGAACGAAGAGGCACCCTTCACCACGGACCAACCGGACAGACCCCGCAAAATGGAGCGGAAAGCTTAGCCGACCCAACCCCGGAGCCCTCGAATGACCGAATCGGCAACCAGCGCACGCCAACTCCCGCGCGGCAGGCACGGCCTGCCGCGTGAGCAGGTGGTCGCCTCGCAGCGCGAGCGCATCCTGATCGCGATGGCCGAGGCGATGGTGGAGAACGGTTACGTCGGCACGTCGGTCGCGGCGATCCTGAAACGCGCGGGAGTGTCCAGGGAGACGTTCTACGAGCAGTTCCGTTCCAAGGAGGCCTGTTTCGAGGCCGCCTACGAGCGGGCGGTGCAGAACCTGCTCGGGCGCATCGCGGATGCCTCCGAGGAGGCGGGCGATCCGGCGGCAGGCGCGGAACCCGAGCCGGACCGCATGGCCAAGATGGACCGGATCTTCGCGGCCTACCTACAGCACCTGGTCGACGACCCGGCCAGCGCGCGGCTGTTCCTCGTGGAGGTCTACGCGGTCGGTACGGCGGCCCTCGCGCGCCGGGCACAGCTACAGGAGCTGTTCGTCGGCCTGATCGCTGACGTGCTCGGCGCCCGGACCGATGAGCAGCGCTTCGCCTGCCAGACCCTCGCCGCCGCGATCAGCGCGATGGTCACCGGCCGGATCGCCGCCGACGACTCGGCCGGCCTGCTCGCGCTGCGGGTTCCGTTGCTCGATCTGGTGCGCCGGGGCGGGGAGCTGTTCGGGGACGCTCTGACCGCGGCCGAGTCACGGTCTTGATCATGTGAACTCTACAGCCGATTCGTCACCGAGTTCGATGATCGGTTACCGATGCAGTTCGGGGTCCGTCGCCGGACTGGGCGACGGCACTTCGGGTTCCACCGGCTCCGGCCGCAGCGCCCGGACGATCAGCATGACCGCCGCACCCAAAGCCGGCGCGATCACCGCCAGCGCGGCGACGAGCAATCCACTCAGTGCCGGCGCGGCCGTCGAGAGCAGCGTCGCCGCACCGAAGTACAGGAACAGCAGACCCGACCCGATCCCGATGGCCCGTTCCGGCAGATGCTTGCCGACCAGGATACCGATGCCGATGGCGAGCGCGTCGGCGGCGACCATGCCGATCGTCGAGCCGATCCACACGCCGACCCAGTCGTAATCGGTGGCCAGCGCGGCGGTCGCGAACATGGTCCGGTCGCCGAGTTCGGCGAGCAGGAACGCGGACAGCACCACGAAAAACGGCGCGGTGCTCGCGCGCAGGGACTTCGGTGCCGGGTCTTCGTCGTCCGCGCGGAAGTGTTCCCGCAGCGTCCAGAGTCCGACGGCGAGGAAGGTGAGCGCGGCGACCAGCGAGATGGCCCGGGTCGGCAGCGCGGAACCGAGGAAATAACCGACGCCGACGGAGATGAGATGCACCGCGGCCGACGCGGTGGCGATCCCGCCGAGCACCACCCACCAGCGATAGCGCAGCGCGAACGTCAACGCCATCAGCTGGGATTTGTCGCCCAGCTCGGCGAGGAAGACGATGCCGATACTCAGCAAAACAGTGGCGATCATGATTGTGCGGCTCCCGGGTCTCCGGCCTGCCGGTCGGAGTCTGGGTATGCCTCCGGCCGACAACGATTAGTTGTCTCGGCCGAAGGTCTCGCCCACCGGATTGTTCCGGTTCACACAGCCGGACCCGAACCCTCGTGGGGTTGCGGGTCAGTATGTCGACTGTGCAATTGGGGGCTACTCCCCTTCGCTGTACCCGACTCTACCCGCACGGGTCCGCGTGCGCCAACCTGGTGTTGCCCAAATCGCAATGCGCGCAATAAGTTTGGCGATCCACGCGCAGAGTTTCGGGTACCCTTACGCGGCCAGCAGCATAGCCAGAACCGCGGTGTCGGGGTCGCTGATCGGGTCCAGTCCGACGCGGCTGACCAGGGAGGTCACCGTGCCGTCGGACTCCGCCTCGGCCCACGCCGCCCGGTGTTCCAGCCCCAGATGCGGCACGCCCGGCAGCAGCACGCAGCCCGACGCGGCGCCCGCGCATTCCGGCAGTGACGGCCGGGTTTCCGAGGGCGGATGCAGCATCAGCAGGGCGGCCGGCACATGATCGGCAAACCTGCCGGGCGCGAGCGCCTCCGCGCCGAGCACCGTGCCCTCGGCCAGCACCAGGCCGACCGTGCCGGGCGCCGGATCGTCCGGCAACTCCTCGCGCACCCCGAAAACCGTCGAGGTGGTCAGCAATCCGGGCAGCGTGGCCACCCGGACCGCGAGCACCAGCACCTGCGCCCATTCCTTGGTGGTGTCCGGCCAGCGGCCGGAGATGACGAAACCCCGCAGCGAGCCGCGGGCATGGAACGGCGTGATGCCGATCGGTCCATTCGTCCGCATGATGCCTCCCGTCGTGTAACCGGGGCGGCTTTGCCCGTCCTCTGTGGATTCCGAGGATGAACGATGAAACACCTGGCACACAAGTACCAAAGAGTGCCAGGTGACCAGCGGAAACCGGCTGGCCAGCGATTGTCGCAGCCCACAGCCCCGCGGCGGCCGGTCGGTCCGCGGCCCCGAGACCGGTTTGCGGCCCGGGCGTGTCCGGATCGCGTCGAGCCCGGACCTGAGACGGGCCCGCGCCCCGACCGCTGAATCGCGGAGGGAGCGCGGGCCCGGCAGGCACCGAGGCGGCGGTCAGCCGAAGATCAGGCCCTTGCCCTGGCCGACGGCGCGCGCGAAGCGATCCTGCACGTCTTCCCAGTTGACCACGTTCCAGAACGCGGTCACGTAGTCCGCCTTGACGTTCTTGTACTGCAGGTAGAAGGCGTGCTCCCACATGTCGACCTGCAGCAGCGGGATGATGCCCAGCGGGACATTGGCCTGCTGGTCGTAGAGCTGGAAGGTCAGCAGCTTCTGGCCGAGGGTGTCGTAGCCGAGCACCGCCCAGCCGGAGCCCTGCAGGCCGTTGGCCGCGGCGGTGAACTGACCACGGAACTTGTCGAACGAGCCGAACTGGTCGTCGATCGCCGCGGCGAGCTCGCCGGTCGGCTTGTCGCCACCGTTGGGGGACAGGTTCTTCCACCAGATGGAGTGGTTGACGTGCCCGCCCAGGTGGAAGGCCAGGTTCTTCTCGTACAGGAAAATGGCGCCGTGATCGCCGCTGTCGCGGGCGGCCTCGAGCTTCTCGAGTGCGGTGTTCGCGCCGGCGACGTACGCGGCGTGGTGCTTGGAATGATGCAGCTCGTTGATCTGCCCGGAGATGTGGGGCTCCAGGGCGCTGTAGTCGTAATCCAGATCTGGCAGCGTGTACTCAGCCACGATGTCCCTTCCTATGTCGGGCTGCGTGCGCCCATCTCGAGCACACCCAACCATCATTCGTACACCCGCTCGGTTCCAACCGGGCCTGATGCCCCCGCATTCCGTACCGGGCCTGGGCTGTGCACCCGTGGAGGTCACCGGGGCGCCGGGTCGAACCTCACGCGTAGCATCGAACCACGTCGTAGTACGACGAACTAGTGGGGCGACGCTGCCGCACCGGGTCCGTCATCATTGCGCCGGATCGGGCAAACCGCCCAGCCGGGCAGTACCGATCCTGGTGCCGGATACCCACTACGTCAACGGCCACCCAAGCCTTCGCGCCCCGCCCGCGCAGACGAAAACCGCACACCCGGAGGCCCCGGATGTGCGGTGTCGGTCGGTCGGGTCAGAGCGGCGGCGCGATGCCGGGACGGGTTGCCCGCGGATCGCCCGCGTCGTGCGCCTCCCACCAGCGGGTCGCGCCCGCGATGAACTCGGCCAGCGGGATCTCCCGGCCGGTGGTGTCGGTGATGAGCACGTTGTCGAACCACACGCGCACGTCCAGTTCGCGCGGGTCGATGCCCTCTTCCTGGGAGAACTCCAGCACGTGCGCGGAGATGTGCTCGTCGATCTCGGTGTCGAAGCTGAGCAGCTCGCTCCACAGGGCCCAGCCGCTGTCGTCGAGGTCGATGAATTCCCAGCCGTGCAGCCTGCCGCCGCCGAAGCTGCGGATGGCCGCGTCGAGTCCGTCCAGTTGCAAGGGCAGGACCTGCGGTTCCAGGTCGTCCCAGTTCTGCATGCGCAGCGATGCCGCGACACGGCCGACCCCGGTGAAGGTCACCTGAACGCGGTAATCCTCGGTGGGCGTTCCGTTTTCCGGAAGCGTCAGCACCTCTAAGTCGAGTCGTAGTTGCTTGGCCGCCGCGTCGACCTCCAGGCCGAGGCAGGTCGCCTCGGACAGCGCGACGTTGAGCCCAGCCGTGTCCATTCCGTCGAGTAGCCCCCTGCTCACGTTCATGGCCACAGGCTACCGACAGCTACCGGTGGAGCCCAGTATTTCAGTTTTTCGCTAGTGTTCTCGTTTTTTATGGAACCGAATCGGGCGCGCCGCCGTCCAAGTAGTTATCGGAACCCGCTGCGCCGGCGAGTTTCGAGGTCGGCGGCGAATGACCGCTCCGGGATTGGATGCTGGAGGGGAGTCCCGGATCGGTCGTTCGCGCCGTACGAACACGCCGCGAATCTGCTGACGGCCCGCGAAAGGGCCTCGATCGGGGCGTGTGGGGCCGGAAGATGAGTTAGCCCGCGGGTAGCTTTGATAGCCAAATCCTGAAACTGGTGCGCTGTCTGATAGCTGCAGCCTGTGGATGAAGTTGTGGATTATGTGGATAACTCTGTCGGAGGTATGCACATGCGGCCACTGAGCGGGGCATCGATCAGGGTTCCGGGACCGAAAACATACCTGAGGTACCGGCTCGGTGTCGAGTCACCGGCCGCCCGGGCGCGGGCCGGAACTGCACGGCACCCGTGCACCCATGGCAGGATCGAAACCGTGACGAGTCCCCATGTTCCTTCGGTCCCGGTGGACGCGGTGCCGAGCGAATTCGACAGCGGCGCGCCGGGTCCGGCCGACGGCCCGCGCGCGATCCTGCTCGATGTGCGCGAAGACGACGAGTGGCAGCTCGGACACGCGCCGGGCGCCGTGCACATCCCGATGGTCGATGTGCCCGCCCGGGTGGACGAGCTGGACTACGACGTCGATCTCTACGTCATCTGCAGGCAAGGCGGCCGTTCCCTGCAGGTGGTCGAATACCTCACGCACATCGGCTTCGACGCCATCCAGGTCAACGGTGGCATGGTGGCCTGGCAGCAGGCCGGACGCCCGCTGGTGGCCGACGGTGACCGGCAGGCGAAGATCTACTAGCGAACGCCGCAACACACAGGAGGCACGGTGAGCACGGTCGTACAACCTTGTGCGCGGTGTGGCGCGCGCTGGGCCGTGCAGTCGACCCCGATGCACTGGTGCCCGCGCTGCCGCGGCGTGTTGCTCTCGCCCGCGCCCATCGATGCGCCCGCCGAGCGCCGCAACTATCGCTGGGTGGCCCGCAAGCCCGACCATCGCACCCGCCGCGCCCCGGTCGCCGGTCGCGCCGCGAGCCGCGAAACCCCGCGCTACACCCAGATTCCGCGCTGGGGCCTGCTCGATCCGCCGCCCCGGCCCGCCGCCGCGGCGCCGCGCCCGCTGACCAGGCTGACCAAGTGGGCATCCACGCTGCTGATCGCCACCGCGTCGATGTTCGCCGTCGCGGCCGTCGCCGAACTGCTGCGTTATCTACTGCTGCTGCGCAATCGGACGCGGCTGATCCACCCCGCGGTGCTGATCTGCTCCGACGTGTTCGTGGTCGCGGCCGCGCTGATCGCGCTGCTGCTCGCCCTGCTGGCCGCGGTGGCCGTGGTCGGCTGGCTGGTCGACGCGCGCAGGCTCGCCTTCCAGGCGGCCGGACGCGCCGACCCGCGCTCGGCCCGGACGTTGGTGCTCGGCTGCGTGATTCCGGTGGTCAACCTGTTGTGGCCCGGCGTCTTCCTGACCGAGATCGTCGCGGGCCGGTCCGATCCGCGGGCGCTGCGGGCGATCCGGATCTGGTGGGCCGCCTGGATATTCGGCGGGCTGGTCACGGCCGCCGCGCTGCTCTGGCGGACCGCGGACTCGTTGCAGGTCAAGGCGGACGGCGTGCTGTTCACCGCGTTCACCGACCTGGTCGCCGCCGCGGTCGCGCTGCTCACCCTGGCCATGCTGCGGGCGGTCGAGGATCGAGACGCGCTGGGCCACAGCCGGACCGCGCGCCGCTGGCTGATCGCCGTCGACCCGGCCGTGCCGGTGATCGAGCCGGTGCAACCCGGCGGCGGGGCCCGCGCGGCCGAGCAGCCGAAGGCCGACGAGCTACCAGACACAGATACCGACAACGGTGCAGTGGACCGTGAGCACGAGGAGGTTATGGCCAAGTGAGCCAGGTCAGTCGCGCACCGTTCGTCGTGGCGCACCGCGGTGCTTCGGCGGCGCGCCCCGAACACACGCTCGCCGCATACGAATTGGCGCTGGAGGAAGGCGCGGACGGGGTCGAGTGCGACATCCGGCTGACCAGGGACGGGCATCTGGTGTGCGTGCACGACCGCACCGTCGACCGGACCTCCTCCGGCACCGGGCTGGTCAGCGAGATGACCCTGGACGAACTGAAGGAACTCGACTTCGGCGCGGACGGCGAAGCGGCCGAGGTGCTCACGCTCAGCGAGCTGATCACGCTGGTGCTGGACTGGCGCAGCCGGCCGACCAAGCTGTTCATCGAGACCAAGCACCCGGTGCGCTACGGCGCGCTGGTGGAGAACAAGCTGCTCGCCGAGTTGCAGCGGTTCGGCATCGCCACGCCCGCCTCCGCGGATCACTCACGCGCGGTGGTCATGTCGTTCGCGGCCACCGCGGTCTGGCGGATCCGGCGGGCCGCGCCACTGCTGCCGACCGTGCTGCTCGGTGAGTCGTCGCGCTACCTCGGCGGCGGCGCCGCGACCACGGTCGGCGCGACCGCCGTCGGCCCGTCGGTGAAGACGCTGCGCGATCATCCCGAATTGGTCGACAAGGCCGCCGCCGCGGGCCGCGCCACCTACTGCTGGACCGTGGACGACCCCGACGACGTGCGCCTGTGCGCCGACCTCGGCGTCAGCTGGGTCGCCACTAACCACCCCGGCCGCACCAAGGCCCTGCTCGACGCCGCCTGAGTCCGGCGCCGGCCGAAAGGTGCCTTGACAGAGTCGGTCCGGTGACCAGGTCGCCGCGGATCGCGGTGCGCGCGAACCAGGTTGTGCGCCTGCGCCGTTCGGCGATCGCCCGTCGATCCCGCGGCCACCCGCCGTCTCCGGCCGCGTTCGGTGCCGTGGCGCGCGGGGTGGCGCCGCGCACACCCTGTAGGTTGACCCCCCGTGGGTAAGAGCAAGCGGAATAGTCCTAAGCCCGGAGGGAACCGGGCACAGCGTCTCGCCGAGCGGAAGGTGGCGCTGGAGCAGGCCGCGCAGACCGTCTCGCGTCCCTTCGAGGGGCTGGCCGCGGAGTGCGACCTGGTCGCGCTCTGCGAGTTCGTGCCGTCGGCGACCGCCGAGCTGAAGCTGGCCTCCGGCGTCGCGGCCGAGCGCTCGGTCGTGCTCGCCACCGTGCTGCCCGGCGCGGTCGCCGCGCTGGTGCGGGCCGGCGATCAGCCGAGCGGCTATGTCGGTGCGCAGGTGCAGTTCCAGGGCGCCGATCTGGGTGCCGATCTCGCCGCCGCGATCCTGTGGACGCAGTCCGCCGAGCCCGGCGACTCGCTGGCGTCGGTGGAGAGCGTGGCCGGCGGCCCGCGCCTGGCCGATGTCATCGATGCCGGCGCGGACCTGGATCTCACGGTGCACCAGGACTTCGACTGGTGGGTGCCCGAGGGCGTGCAGCCCGACCCGCAGGTCGCCGCGACCATCGAGCAGGCCAAGCTGGCGATCAAGCCGTCGGCGCGGATCGCGCTCGGTCCGGACGCTACCGGTGCGGCGTGGTGGGTGGATGCCGGCGACAAGGCGCACATCCGCTGGGTCCGGCCGGAGGCCGAGGACGACCTGATGCTGGCGCTGGCTCGCCTGCACGCCGCGGGTGGTCTGCAACTGGGCGAGGGCTCCCGGTTCGCCGGGTCGTTCCGCACGCACGGTGTGCTGGTCCCGGTCTTCGACTTGGATCCCGAGCAGCACCCGGACGAATGGGCAAAGCCCGCACAGGAATTCGATGCGCGGCTGGCCGAGGCGCTCGCCTCGGACGCGCCGTTGACCGTCGGTGAGCGTCGTTCGCGCGATGGCCTGCGTTCGCGCCAAGTCACCCTGCGCTGATCAATAGGGAATTCTTAGGAAGAATCGTCCTTTCTAAGCTACTCGGGAGTCAGTTTCTCGGCTAGGATCGGACGCTGGTGAAGGGTGGCCTCACCAACCTGATGAAGAAAGAGGAAACAAGTTTCATGACCGAACTCATCACTGCACTCAAGGCAATCCTGAGCACCATGAGCGCCCAGTAGAACGCCTTCTAAAACGGCAACAGGCCCAGCTCGCGAAGAGCTGGGCCTGTTTGCGTCGAACGATCAGATAGATCCGCCCGCGGCCGACGGTGCGCCGGAAGCATCACTCGGGCCACCCATTTCCCGGGCGATGAACTCTTCCAGGTCGAACAGGTTGGACCCGGCGCGCTCGGCAATGGTGAGCAGGGTGGTCATGTTGGCGACCTCCTCGACCTGCTCCTTCAGGAACCACTGCATGAACTGCTCGCCCAGGTAATCGCCCTCTTCGCGGGCGGTGCTGGCCAGCTGGATGATCTGGTCGGTGACCGTCTTCTCCTGGGCCAGGGCCAGCGCGATCGGCTCGTGCACATTCTCGAACTTGGACTTGGCCGCATCGATACCGGACAGGTCGACGCTGATATCCCGATCGAGGAAGTACTGCACGATCATCATCGCGTGGTTGCGCTCTTCGACCGCCTGCGCATAGAAACGCTTGGCCAGCTGCGGCAGGTCAGCATTGTCGAACCATACCGCGATTGCGATGTATTGATGCTCGGCGTTGAATTCGTGCCTGATCTGATCATGGAGCAGGCCGTGGAATTTGCTGCGTGGGGACTCCGGATGGCTGGACATAGTAAGGGACATTAGCGCTGGTCAAGGCGCCTGTCATCCAAGTGCAACCTTATTGAGGCTAGTATTGCCTAATTAATTCTTCGCTGCCCCAGCCATTCTCGGAGTTGCGTTGTCGGCCCGTTGCGGGGCCCGCAGTTCGCGCGCGATGAAGTTCTCCGCGTCGAAAAGATCACCCGTCGAACGGTCGATCACGGTCAGCAGCGTGTTCATCTTGGCGGTGTCTTCGACCTGTTCCTTCAGGAACCACTGGATGAAGCGTTCGCCCAGGTAGTCGCCCGATTCGCGGGCCGCGCGGGCCAGGCCGGTGATCTGCCCGCTCCTGGTCTGCTCCGTTTCCAGCAGGAAAGCTATTGCGGCACGGGGGGATTCGAAGCTGGACCGGATCTCGTTCAGCCCGACGACGCGGACCTCGAGATCGCGGTCGAGCAGATACTGGACCATCCGTAATGCGTGCGCGCGCTGCTCCTCGGACTTGCCGTAGCAGTGTTTGGCCAACTGCGGCAACCGATTCGAGTCCAGGTACACGGCCGCCGCGAGGTACTGCTGGGCGGCCGTGAAACCGTGCTGGATCTGTGCGCTGAGCAGAGCGGGGAACGGCTGATCGAGCTCGGTGTCCGTCATGTGATCGACGCTACCTCGTCAGCAGGTCGTCCGGAATCGGTCGGTCCGAAGCGATCGCATCGAAGAACTGCCCGGCTTTGTTCTTGTCCCAGAGCAGCACATTGCCGCTGTCCGTGTCCGCGAAACCGCCGACCGGCACGGTGGTCGGAATCGTGTCCCCGCGCATTGCCCAGCCGAGCTGCGCCAGATTCCAGATATGGTCGCCGTCGTCGACCTTCAGCGATTTCGCCATGTCGGTCGCCAGCGGCCACAGCTTGAACGGATTCGCCAGGGTCGCGCCGCTGGTCGCCTTCTTCACCAGCGCCGCCATGAAAATGCGCTGATTGTTGATTCGGTCCAGGTCGGCCAGCGCGGTCGCGCGGCTGCGCACGAAACCGAGCGCCTCCGGTCCGGTCAGTTTCTGGCAGCCCTCCGGCAGGTTGATCCCGGCCAGCGGGTCGTCGATGGCCTTCGGCAGGCAGACGTCGATGCCGCCGAGCGTGTCCACCACGCCGGCGAAACCGCTGAAGCCGATCTGCGCGTAGTGGTCGATGTGCACGCCGGTCGCGATCTCGACGGTCTGCACCAGCAGCTGCGGGCCGCCGATCGCGAAGGACGCGTTCAGCTTGTCCTTGCCGTTGCCCGGAATGCTGACGTACGAGTCACGCGGCAGGCTGACCAGCGTGGTCTTGCCCGACTTCGGGATGTGCACCAGCATGATCGTGTCGGTGCGCTCCGGGCCGACCTCGCCGCCGGTGGCCAGCTCCTGCTCCTGCTCGGGGGTCAGGCCGGCGCGGCCGTCGGAACCGACGAGCAGCCAGTTCGTGCCCGGCGTATCGCCGATGCGGTCGGCGTAGTTCGCCAGCGCCGGGATGCGGGTCAGCGAGCCGTCGAGTTTCACCACGGCGCCGACCGCGGCGATGACCAGCACCAGCAGTAGCACCAGGAACCAGCGGAAGTAATGGCGCTTGCGCCGCGGGCGGGGCGCGCGGGCCTGGCGTTCGCCGCGCGGGGGACCGGACGGCGGTGGCGGCGGCGGGCTCGGCCGATGCGGGCGCTGCGGCGGTCCCTCGCGATAGGGGACCGGCTGCTGCGTCGGCGCGTGGGTCTGCGGCCTCGGCGGCTTGTTCAGCGGCGGCGGTGGCCTGCGCGTCCCCACGTTGTCCGGGGGGACCTGCGAATACGCGAGCGGCGGCTGCGGGCCGCCGCGGTGCAGCACCTGGGTCGGCTCGATGTACGGCGACTGCGGGTCACCCGGCGGGCCTGCGCGGTGCGGCCCGGGACGCTGCCTCGGCGGCGGGCCGGGCGGCGGCACCCGGCGCATCGGCGCGCGGTACCTGGGGTCGTCGCCATTCATCACTGAGACTCTACTTATCCGTCGTCGTTCGGGGAGGTCGTGCGGCGGATGATCTCGGTCCGATCCCGGCGCTGACCTTGTCTGTGTGCCCTGCGTGGCCCGCGCCGGTCCCGGTGCCCGTCCGTTCGCGCACTCTCTATGAATTCGCCGGTGCTGGTTCGGTGTTATCGAGATGCGGAGAACAGTTGGGTCACGGCCGTTGCCGACGCTCATCTGTGCAGGTGAGAGGCGGGTCGGTGGAGCGATGTGTTTGTCGACACCCAGGGTCGGCCGTGAGCTGAGCCGATCTGCGGTATTTGTTCGCCGCAGAGGTTGGGCGTCGTCGTCTCGCCCGGGAGGCCCGCATCGGTGTCGAATGGTTGGCGCCGGGCGCGGCGCGCGGGCCGTGCGTGTTACCGGGCGCGGGTGGGCAATAGATTCGAGTGCATGCGTGGTGAGTCCGGGGCCGAGTGCGGCGAGTCCGAGGTGACCGAGCGGGAGCGGCTCGGGATCAAGCTCGAACTCGCGGTCGTGCTGGTGGTCACGTTCGGGTTGAGTGGGCTCAACGCGGCGTTGTCGTTGGTGGAGAGCGCGCTCGCGCCGGGCGGGGTGGGTGGGCGCACGGTTGCGCTGAATCCGTCGCGTTCCGCGCAGTCGACCATCGACCTGCTGTTCCAGCTGCTGAGTGTGGCGCGGTTGGTCGGGTGGGCGGCGCTCGGGCTGTATCTGTTGTGGCGCAGCGGAATCGGGCCGCGGTTGATCGGGCTGGCGGCGCGGCTGCGCTGGCGCGCGGACGTCGTGCCCGGGCTGGTGCTCGCCGCGATCATCGGATTGCCCGGTCTCGGCCTGTATCTGACCGCGCACGCGCTGGGGATGAGCGTGACGATCGTGCCCGCGTCGCTCGGCGACCACTGGTGGCGGCTGCCCGCGCTGATCCTGTCCGCCTGCGCGAACGCGCTGGCCGAGGAGATCATCGTGGTCGCGTATCTGATCACGCGGCTGCGCAAGCTCGGCTGGTCGGAGAACTCGTCACTGCTCGCCTCGGCACTGCTGCGCGGCAGCTATCACCTGTACCAGGGTCTTGGCGGCGGTATCGGAAACCTGGTGATGGGCTTGATCTTCGGCCGCTACTGGCAGCGTACGAACAAGCTGTGGCCGTTGGTCCTCGCGCACGCCACCATCGACACGGTCGCCTACGTCGGTTACACCTTGCTCCGCGGTCACGTGTCGTGGTTGCCCTAGGACGGACCCGCGAGGCGGTGACTCGAGTGTCGGCCCGAGCACAGATCCGCGAACTGGCGGCCGGGCCATCGTCGGCGTCAGATGCGGCGCAGTCCGTTGAGGAAGGGGCAACCGGCCAACGTGCGGACCGCGCGGCTGAGCGATTCGATGTCGTCGGCGGGGGAGCTGAACGGGAGGCGGAAGTCGTGGTCGCCGTCGCGGCCTTCGATGCGCAGGGTGAGGCCGTAGCGGTCGATGGCGAGCGGGTGCACGATGCCGTGCTGTAGTCGGGGCGGCAGGTGGCGCGCGAGTTGCGCGACCACGTCCGCGTGGTCGGCGTCCATATGCTGCAACCACGCGGATTCCAAGGTGCAGAACGGATCCGGCTGCGCGAGGCGCAGTTCGTCGATGCTCACCGATTCGGCGCCGGTGGAGTCGGCGACCACCGCGGAGTTGATCACCAGTCGCAGCAGCGTCGCGCTGTGCCCGACGTCGAGCAGGCCCGGGTCCGGGTTCTCCTTGGCCACCTCACCGGCCAGCGCCCGTTGGGCCTGAGCGGGCACGGCCCGCACCCAACCGCGCAGCCACACCAGGGCGCGCACGGGTTCGCGCAGCGGCAGCGGCGCGTGATCGGTGAGTTCCAGGACCGCGGGGGCACCCGCGTCCGGCGAGTTGCCTGCCACGATCGCCGCCACCGAGGTGGTCGGCACCGCGATCACCGCGTCGCCGCATTCGCGCACGTGGTGCACGGACACCGGCGTCGGGTCGATGCCGGGCATGGCCAGCACCGCCTGCTCCGCATGCGCACACGCGCTGCGCACCCGCTCGGCGGTGGACGGTGTGACAGTCGGTGTCGGACGCGGCATGCAAACCTCCGTGGTCGGGCGTTGTTCGCCTCGCTCGGGCGCTCAATTAGGTTACCCTAAGCTAAGTGACGAGCGAAACATCCGCAAGCGTTAGCACCATGCTGATCCGGAGAATTCGTCGCTGGTTGCCTCCCCGAACTCCCCAGCGCCTCCGGTTGTTACGGTGAATCGGTGGCGCACGGAGCGGAATCGACCGGAGAACCGGTACTCATAGCACTCACCACCCCCGCCCGGCGCAGCCTCGTCGAAGGCCTGGTCCGCACCCCCCGACCGGGCAACTCCGTCCCCACCCTCGATGCGGACGCCCCCGACGCGGCCATCGCCGACTTCCTGGCCACCATCGTCCACACCGACACCGGCTTCATCGCCCGCACCGCCTCCGGCGACCGGGCACTGGCGATCGTGGCCGCCACCGTCGCCGCCCTCTGCGGCGAAGACATCCCCACCGCCCTCGCCACCCCGGACACGACTTTCCTCGTCGCCCTGAAACCCCCTGCGGTAGAGGCGTTCCGAACCGTCCTCCTCGCCATCGAGACCGACGCAGTCGACGAAGTAACCCTCTCGCTGCAACCCCTCGCGCGCCCCTGACCCACCTTTGGTTGATCAGGACCGTGACGCGGCGAAGTAGCTCGCTATGTCGGCGGCGGACGCGCTGAGCGCCGACGTGGCCGCGCGGTAACCGGGGAAACGCGTGGTGGGACGGGGTGGGGGCGTAATCGCGGGAGCGCCGGTCGCGGACGCAAGTAAGGTCGTAACCGTGCCGCGCATCGCGTACTTCGGGCCCTCCGGAACTTTCACCGAGATGGCCCTTGCCGACCTCGAATCCTCGGGGGCCTTCGAAGGGGCCGTCGAGCGGGTTGCCGCGCCCAGCCAAGGGGCCGCGCTGGAGCTGATCCGCTCCGGTGACGTGACCGGCGCGGTGGTGCCGATCGAGAGTTCGGTCGAGGGCTCGATCTCCGCGACGCTGGATTCGCTGGCCATCGGTTCGCGGCTGCAAATCGTGGCGGAGACCGAGTTGGAGGTGACCTTCACGATCCTCGGTCACCCCGGCACCGGTCTTTCCGAGGTGCGCACGCTGGCCGCGTATCCGGTGGCCGCCGCACAGGTGCGCGAGTGGGTGGCGCGGGAGTTGCCGCAGGCGCAGCCGTACGTGTCGGCGTCGAACGCCGCAGCCGCCGACGACGTGGTGGCGGGCAAGGCCGACGCGGCCGTGTCCACCGCGCTGGCCGGCGCCCGCCGCGGATTGGCCGTGCTGGCCGCCGGTGTGGCCGACCACGAGCAGGCGATCACCCGGTTCGTGCTGGTCACCCGGCCCTGCGTGGCGCCGCCTGCCACCGGCGCGGATCGGACGTCGATCGTGCTGGAACTGACCAACGAGCCCGGTTCGCTGATGCGCGCGTTCGCCGAATTCGCTACCCGCGGCATCGATTTGACCAGGATCGAGTCCCGGCCGACCCGCACGGGCATGGGCACCTATCGCTTTTATCTGGACTGCGTCGGCCACATCGATGACACGGCGGTGGCCGAGGCGCTCAAGGCTTTGCATCGCACAGCGCGGATCCGGTTCCTCGGTTCCTGGCCTGCGACGTCAGCGACCGGTACGCCGCCGCCGTCGGACGAGGCGGCCGCGGAATGGCTGACGCAGTTGAGAAAGGGGGTGGCGGATCTATGACCGAGCAGAAGATCGCCGCGGGCAAGTTGGTACTGGTGCGACACGGTGAGACCGAGGGCAATGTCGCGAAACTCCTCGATACGAAGGTGCCCGGCCTGCCGCTCACCGAACGCGGTGCGGCACAGGCCAAGCTGTTCGGCGAGAACCTGGTGAACCCGCCGCAGGTCCTGTTCTGCAGCGCCGCGTTGCGTGCCCGCCAGACCGCCGGCTACATCGAGGCCGCGACCGGTGTGCCCGCCACCGTCCTGGACAACGTGCAGGAGGTGCAGGCCGGCGACCTGGAGGGCAAGCACAGCGAGGAGGCCCACCTCTTCTTCCAGCGGATCTACCGCGCCTGGCACAACGGCGATCTGGACGAGCGGGTCCCCGGCGGCGAATCCGGCCGCGACGTGCTGGCCCGCTTCCTGCCGGTCATCGAGGAACTCCGCGAGACCTATCTGACCTCGGATTCGAACACCGGCGACGTCATCCTGGTCAACCACGGCGCCTCGATGCGTCTGGTCTCCCGCTACCTGGCCGACGTGCTGCCGCCGTTCACCACGAACAACCACCTGGACAACACGGAGACCATCGAACTGGTCCCGCTGCCCGACGGCACCTGGGACTGCATCCGCTGGGGGCGCTTCACCCCACCGTTCGGCTACGACGTCGCCCCCACCTCCGACGACCCGATGGGCTGATCGCTCAGCCGGGCAGCGCGCTGCCGATGCGTTCGGCGACCCGCCGTCGCAGCAGGGCGTACTCGTCGTTGCGGCGGCGCAGCGGTCCGGCCGGCCGATGCACGATCCGGCGATTGGTGACGGTTTCGCCGAGCCGGAACTGCTCGCGGGTCAGGTCGATCTCGGTGCCGTCGGGCAGTTGATTCCACCAGTGGTACCCGCGCCGCTCGCCGTCCAGGTACACCTCGCCGAGCACCAGTTCGCCGCCGAACACGTCGTGCAGGACCAGCGCGGTGATATCGCAATGCCCCCAGGCCGGATTGCCGAAATCCCATGCCGCCCTGGCCACATCGTCCGGCGAACACGTGTCGGCGGCCCAGCTGTCACGGAGAGCCTGCTCGATCGCGGCAAACGTCGGCGAAACCACGTACCCAGCGTGCCATCTCGGCGCAGGGCAGTTCGACGTTTTGCCGCAAGCAGATTCGGAGCGGGCTAGACCTGCTCGGGCTTGCGCGGAAACTCCGCCCGTTCCGGCAGCCCACTGATCAAGTCCTGCAACGCCGTTCGCAACCGGGCCGGCGTACCCGAGCTGAGCGAGGTCCACTTGACCTCGTCATCGGACTTGCTCGCGGTCGCGATGAACCGTCCACCGCGCGTGTTGAACACGGCGATGTGGTTGTCGGTGACGTCGCGGGTGCCGTCGCCGTACACCACGCCGACGATCTCGGCGTGCGAGTGGATCTGCACCATCGCCGAGGCCAGGGCTTGCGCGTCGGCGGCGGGCGTGCCGACCTTGGCGAGCCGGTTGGCGGTCGCGGCCGCGTCACCGGTGTCGTCGAAGATCGGGACCAGCTGTTCGGTCGGGGCCCGCATGCCGGTCAGGTCGAGCGGATCGGCCGGGCCGAGGGCCGCGATCACCGGGCCGGGCAGGTCGTCCTGGGCCTCGTCGATCACGTAGGACTGCGGCCCGCGCAGGGCGACGGTGACAATATCGTCGCCCTTCGCGAGGCACATGCGACTTGCTTGACCCTCGACGAACAGCCGCAGCGCGACCACCCAGTGCGGTCGGTACAGCGCAAGCAGCCGGTCTTCGAGTTCCTGGTGGACCACGTCGCCGATCAGCAGTTCCCGATCGGCGAGTGACTGGGCGGCCGCGGCCATCGCAGCATCGTGGTCGGTGACGTTGTCGTATTGCCCGCGCGCGTCCAGCACAACGGGCACCTCGTCGATCTCCAGCTTCTCCAGGAGAAACTGCATCTCGTCGAGCGACAACACCACCGAGGCGAGCATCGACGGGCCGCGGCCCGCGCCGAGCACCGTCACTTAGCGGCCGTCTCGGCGCCGATCACTCCGTCGGCGGCGTAACGGCCGTCGTTGAAGTGCTCCGCACGCAGGTAGTCCTGGCTCTTGTGCTCGGACTCGTCGTCCTCGTCCCGAACCTGGTTGCCGAGCAGCGGGCTGCCGGGCGTGTTGTTGCGCTGCACCGGCGCCGCGGTGGGCTGGCTGACCGAAACGTTCTCGGCCACCGGAGCCGAGGTGGGTGCGCCACCGATCGTGCTCGAGCCCCAGCCTTCGGGCAGCTTGAGCGAACCGTTGCCGACCGAGACCGAAGCGCCCGAGCCGAACGACGCGGACCGCGTGCCCGCGGACACCGCGGCCGAGGCCAGGCCCGCGCCACCGACCATGGCCGCCGGCGCCGCGCTGGTGACGCTGGGCACCGAGGCCGCGGAGGTGACGGCCGCGATCGCGTGCGAGCCGATGGTGCCGACGCCGGACACACCGGTGGTCGCCACCGAGCCCGCGACGTTCGCCGCCTGTGTCGCCGCACCGATCACGGCGGGGTTGTTCACGAACGCGGCCGCCGTGGAGATGGCGGTCTGCACCGGATCGGCGTCGGTGGCCTGGAACGCTTGGTCGGCCTGTCCGGCCTGGTCCGCGGAACCGGCGCCGTGCGCGATGGCCGGCGGGTTGACGAACTCACCCGGCGTCAGCACCATCGCGGTGGTCGCCGCCTCGTAGGTTTCCATGGTCAGCGCGGCCCGCAGGTCGAGCGCGGCCTTGGCCGCCTCGGCCGCTTCGGAGGTGCCGTTCAGCACGCCGCCGGTCGAGTGGGCGGCGACGCGCGCCGCGTCGACGGCCGCGATCTCCGGGATGCTGGGCATGGCGATCGAGGCCACGGTGTAGGCGATCGCGTTGCCCGCGGCCTTCGAGCCCATGGTGGCCGCCATGACGCCCTGCTGCTCGGCCCAGCCGATGAAGCCGGTCAGCTTGGACAGCGCCGAGATGCCGTTGATGCCCTGCATGCCGACGCCGAGCTCGGCCATCACCCGGGCGACGGTCGCGGTGGCGTCGACCCAGGCGGCGGTCAGTCCGCCCCACGCGGTCGCCGCGGCCGAGATCGGCACGGCGTGTGCGCCCGCGTTGAGCGCGATCGAGTTTCCTTCTGCCATACGGGGCAGCCAGAACACCCCGGTGATTCCTGCGGTCATGCTTTCTCCCCTTGCTTGCTCGTGCTTGTGCTGTGCCCGCAGGCGTTAAGCGATGGTTCCGCTGATGACGTTGACGACGCCCGCCCGGGCGACGTCCTCGCCGATGTGCGTGACGAGCTGGCTGCGCAGCGTCGCGGCGGCGTGGTGCAGTTCCAGGATCCCCTGCGCGACTGCCTGGTCATGCGTCATCGCGCCCCGGTTGAGGTGGTTCGCGGCATGCAGGGACACCTCGTCGACCCCGGAGGGGACGACGTGCGTCGCGGGCGCAGTCAACGCGGCGGCGGCAGCCAGCCGCTCGGCGAGTAGATCCAGCTCGGCGGCAGCAGCGAGGACGACTTCGGGTTGTACTAGTACGTGGCCAACCATGACTCGACTCCTTCTAGTGGCGGCGATGGGGCGGAACCACGAGAATTCCCCCTTCGAGTGATAGGACGCGACAGCAAAGCGATCGGTTCCATCGAATCCCCTAAAGTTTCTTCCTGTCTCACCCCAACTGCAACCGCACTCATACAGCTGGGGTAAAGACTAGCCCCATCCCAGCTGATGCAGGCGCTCTTCGTCAATGCCGAAATAGTGTGCGATCTCATGGATCACGGTGATTGCCACCTCTTCCACCACTTCCGCCTCGTCCGCGCAGATGGCCAGGATGGATTCGCGATAGATCGTCACCGTGTCCGGCAATGCGCCGCCGTAGTGGCTGTCCCGCTCGGTCAGCGCGATGCCTTCATACAGCCCGAGTAAATGTGAATCCTTCGGATTGCGAGGTTCGATCAGCACGACCACGTTATCGATGGCCCGGGCCAACTCCGGTGGAATACGGTCGAGCGCGTCGCCGACCAGTTCCTCGAACCGGTCCTCGGACATGGAGACCGACATCGTCGCGAACTACCTCGGCTGCGGCGGCAGCGGCGCGGCGCCGGGCAGCGGCGTCGGGGTGGAGCGCCCGGTGTTCGGCGGCGGCTGCGGGGCTTGGCCGTTGATCAGGATGTCGCCCTTCGCCGAACCGGTGATCGGCGCGAACCCCTCCCGGTCCGCCCCCTTGCCCACCATGCAGTCCAGCTTGCGGCTGCCCGCCAGCCAGCTGCGCGCGTCCAGGTAGTCGAAGAACAAGGTCAGCGTCTTGTTCTTGATCACGTCGGGCCCGCCGAGATAGTCCGACGAGGTCCGCGTGCATTCGTCCTCGACGAACTTGTCCTGCTCCTCCTTGGCCGGCGGGCCGCCCTGGAAGCGCTGACCGAGGTCGATGGTGGAGACGACCTCCACCGAGTGCACCTGTCCGCAATCCACCGGATCGGTGGGCAGGTTCTGATTGATGCCGAGGCAAACGCCCGGCCCGTACACCTTGGACTGATCGTGTTCGGCGGCGCTGCCCACCGAGGCCGGCGTGCCCGCGCTGGCCGCGTACTGCAACCCGCAGCGCAGCGTGCGGTCACCGTGCTGCCAGCCGTCCGGGCTCGGATACATCAGCCCGACGATGTAGCGCCCGCGCGGATCGAACTTCCCGCCCAGGTACTGCTGCACCGCGGGAACGCAGTGCTCTTCCTTCAGCTCGGTCAGCCGCAGCGAGTCCGGGAACCGCGACCCCGGCCCGAATTCCTTGCCCGGGTACTTGCTCATGTCGACGTCCGCCGCGACCTCGAACATGTGCTTGCTGTCGCAGCGCACCTTGGCCAGGTCGGAGTGGTCCGGCTTGGCCCAGCTCAGGCAGTCGCCCTTGACCGCGGTGCCGAATTCCTTGTCCACGATCGGCTCACCGGGCGAGCCCGGCGTGTGCGCCGCGACCTTGTTGTTGTCGAACCCGGTCACGAACAACGTCACCAGGGCGGCGATCACGGCGCCCGCCGCCACCAGCAGCAACCCCCAGCGCAGGGTCGGCGCGGGCAGCGGGACATCGCCGCTGAACCAGCCGCGAACCGTGTCGAGTGGCCGCCGCACCGCGCCGGTGCGCGTCGGCAGGCCGCGCTTGGTCAGCCGGCTCGAGGGCTCTGGCTCGGGTGCATGATCGGAGGAGGACATCGCGATCCATCATGGCAGTCTCCGCGCCGCGGTGCCACGACCTGGTCTGATCAGCTCTTTTCGCCGGGCTAACCGCGGAACGCGGACACGAAGATGCCGGGTATCCGGGCCGGGTTGCCGCTGGCATAGAACTCGGTCAGCTTGCGTCCGGTCACCGCCGCCGCGGCATTGTCGACGAACCACGGGGGTTTCGGCGACAACGCCAGCTCGCCGCGCAGCACCGAACGGGGCGCGGGGCGGAACGGACCGTGCACCACTGTGCGTTCCACGTCGTCGAGCAGAAAAGCGTTGTGCACCACGCCGATTCCGCTCTGCACATCGTCGAGCGTGTGCCCGGGGAAAGCGCCCCAGGACGCGCGCGGGGCGAGAAAAGCGAGCCCGGTCCACGCATTCACCGCGATCGCGCCATAACGCAGCCGCTCGATAGCGCGATCGAACCCGATGCCGAGCCGGCGAATGGTCGCCGGATGGGCGAGCACGTTGGCGCCGAGCGTCCCGGTCAGTTCATTGTTCGCGAAATCCACCGCCTGTTGCAGGAATTCACCACCCGCATAAGGCAGTTCGACCACGCCGAGCACCGGCGAGAAATACTCGGTGCGCAACAGCGGCGTATCGGTGAGCGGCAACTGCTCCACCAGAACCCGCCCCGTGCCGACCTGATCGGCGTCCGGATAGGCGGCCACCGCGTCGGCGACCCGCGCGTCGCTACCCGGGTAATAGGCGGGTCGCTGCGGCGCCTGCGCGAGCGCGGTGCGCAGCTCGGCCAGGAACTTGTCCTTGAGCTCCCAGTCCTTGCTGATCACGATCGCCTGCGCGGCGACACAGTTGTAGCCGCCGTTGTGCAGCCGCTGGGTGGCCACGTGCTCGGCCTGATACCGCAGATCGGCGTCGGACCAGTCGCCCGGCACCACGATGGTCGGCGACACGCCGCCGAGCTCGCTGGTGATCGGCTTGTCCAGCAGCGGCCGCCGGTCCTGCTTGCGTTCCAGCCCCTCCGGGCCCGGCCCCCACACGATCGCGTCGTGCGTCTGCGCGCTGCCGGTCATGTGCACATGCGCGACGTCCGGATGATGCACCAGATAGCTGCCGGTGTCCGCGCCGCCGGTCACGATCCGCAGCACCCCCAGCTCGCACAGCGGCGCGAACACCATCTCGAACACCGTGAACAGCGGATCGGTGATCGGGTTCAGCTTCAGCAGCACCACCCGGTTGTGCGCGTACAGCTCGTACAACGCGTCCAGCGGCGGAATGGAGGTGATGTTGCCCGCGCCGAGCACCACCCCGATGCCGCCGGTCGCGGTCGGATCGAGCTGCGCGAGCCCGGCCCGCCGGCGCGCGGTCGCGGCGTCGACGCCGGGCCGCAGCCACACCTCGCCGTGAAAACCGTTGAGCAGCAGCCGGTCATAGGTGCTCAGCGGCAGGATCGGCACCGCGACCCGATTGCCGGGCGCCGTCTTGATCGACACTCCGTCGAGCGGACTGCGCCCGTTCTCCAGCGCGGCCAGCGTCGCCGACAGCGCGGCGGTGGCCTGCAGCATGGTCAGCGGCCCGGACATCCATTCCTCGCCGACCAGCGGCGAGTCCGCGTCCAGCTGCTTGATCGTCCGGGCGGCCCGCACCCAGTCGTCGGCGAAGCGGCCGGTCCGGGCGTGCAGGTCGTCGAGGAGCTCCCGGCGGCGGCGCAGCGGGGTCTGCGCCCACACCTTCTCGCCCGCGGTCAGCTCGGCCAGTGCGTCATCGATCGCTGATTCGTCGAAAGTTGTGCCCACAAGCCAACTATGCGCGTGCCGTCGGCCGAGTGCGCTGCATCCAGGGATATCGGGGTGAAACGGTGATAGCCGGACCATTAGGCTGAGGCCCCATGATCGACCTCCGATTCCTGCGGGACAACCCCGACGCGGTCCGTGCCTCGCAGCGCGCCCGTGGCGAAGACCCCGCCCTCGTCGATGCCCTGCTCGAGGCGGACGCGGCCCGCCGCGCGGCCGTCGCCACCGCCGACAACCTGCGCGCCGAGCACAAGGCGATGGGCAAGCTGGTCGGCAAGGCGAGCAAGGACGAGCGATCCGCGCTGCTCGCGCAGGCGCAGGAGATGTCGGTCAAGGTCAAGGAGGCCGAGGTCGCGCAGCATGCCGCCGACGCCGATATGGATGCCGCGCACCGGGCCATCTCGAACGTGGTGCAGGACGGCGCGCCGGCCGGCGGCGAGGCCGACTATGTCGTGCTCGAAACCGTCGGCACGCCACCGGAATTCGACTTCGAACCGAAGGACCACCTGGAACTCGGGGAGTCGCTCGGCCTGATCGACATGGAACGCGGCGCGAAGGTCTCCGGCGCCCGCTTCTACTTCATGACCGGCTACGGCGCCCTGCTGCAACTCGGGTTGTTGCAGCTCGCGGCGCAGAAGGCGGTGGCCAACGGCTTCACCATGATGATCCCGCCGGTGCTGGTGCGCCCGGAGATCATGGCGGGCACCGGCTTCCTCGGCCAGCACGCCTCGGAGGTCTACCGGCTCGCCGAGGAGGACCTCTACCTGGTCGGCACCTCGGAGGTGCCGCTGGCCGGCTACCACTCCGACGAGATCCTCGACCTGAGCAACGGCCCGAAGCGTTACGCCGGCTGGTCGTCGTGCTTCCGCCGCGAGGCCGGTAGCTACGGCAAGGACACCAGGGGCATCATCCGGGTGCACCAGTTCGACAAGGTGGAGATGTTCGTCTTCACCACGCCCGAACAGGCCGACGCCGAACACCAGCGCCTGCTCGGCTGGGAGCGGGACATGCTCGCGGCTGTCGAGGTCCCTTACCGGGTCATCGACGTTGCCGCAGGCGATCTCGGCAGCTCGGCCGCGCGCAAATTCGACTGCGAGGCCTGGGTGCCTACCCAGCAGACCTACCGGGAACTCACCTCGACCTCGAACTGCACCACCTTCCAGGCCCGCCGCCTTTCCGTGCGCTACCGCGACGAGAACGGAAAGCCGCAGATCGCAGCGACTTTGAACGGCACGCTCGCGACCACCCGCTGGATCGTGGCCATCCTGGAGAACAATCAGCAGGCCGACGGTTCGGTGCGGGTGCCCGCGGCGCTGGTTCCGTTCGTCGGCACCGAGGTGCTGACGCCGCCGAAGTAGGCGAACTTTCGCGCGTACGTGATCCGGCGAACCGCGGACATCCGTCCGTCCGAACTGCCCGCGGTTCGCCGCTAGCCCTGCCGTGCCCGGTCGGCGAATGTCGAATGTGGGCCGCCGTGGCCAAGTCGTGTTGGCTACCCGAATGTTTCGCGAAGATGAATAGCTGCCGGTTCGCCATGCCGGATTCACGGGATGTGGCAACCGCCGGGATTCGTTGTGTCTAGGCTATTGTCCGTGCGAGGAATCGGGGCGCGCGGCGATACCCGAACCCGGGTGCGGGCGGCATCGGCGCTGGCGACAGCTATGGTCATGGCTCGGACCACCGGGGCGTTCTACGTCATGGGTGGTGTGCTGGGTCTGCTGATTACTGCGATCGCCCCGGGCGACGAGGGTAGTCGGCCGCTGGTTGGTGCGGCTGCGGCGATTGCGCTGACGCTCGGACTCACCCTGCTGGCCTGGGGTCCGCGGCTGCCGCACTCGGTGCATCACGTCTACGTCGCCATCGCGACGGTGCTGGTCACGGTCGCGGTCTACGCCTTCCCGAACACCGTCGGCGCGATCAGCCTGGCCGCCTTCTATGTCTTCGTCGCCTGTGACGCCGCGCTGTTCTTCGCGTGGTCGCAGGCCGCCGCGCACATCGCCTTCGCCATGGTGCTGTGCCTATGGGTATTGCCCGCGCGGCCGGTGGTTCCCGGGTTGCCGTGGTGGTCCGGACTGATCCCGGCCGGGGTGACCTTCGGCGTCGGCGTGGTCGTCGGCATCCTGACCCGGATGGCGTCGGAAGCCGACATCGACGTGCTGACCGGGCTGTTGAACCGGCGCGGCTTCGACCGCGCGCTCAACTCCGCGATCGAGCAGGCCACCCGCACCGGCCAGGGCCTCGCGCTGGTGCTGGTCGACCTCGACCGCTTCCAGAAGATCAACGACCACCTCGGCCACCGGGCCGGCGACGCCGTGCTGCAACGCGTGGCCGACACCTGGTCGAAACTGCTTGCGCCGGACCAGCGTCTGGCCCGCTACGGCGGCGACGCGTTCGCGATGCTGTTGCCGAACACCACAGAGCAGGCCGCCATCCTGCTCACCGAGCAGTTGCGCGCCGCGGTGACCACCGGTTGCTCCGCGGGCGTGACCTCATGGCAGCCAGGCGAATCCGGTTCGCTGCTGGTGAGCCGCGCGGACGTCGGCCTGTACCGGGCCAAGCAGGCGGGGCGCAACCGGACGGTGCTCGAGTCCTCGCGGCAGTTGCCGCTTGCGGTGGAGTTGCGCGAGGCCATCGACCGCGGCCTGCTCGATGTGCACTATCAGCCGATCGTCAGCCTCAGCGAGGGCGGCGGCAAGGCGGTCGGGGTCGAGGCGCTGCTGCGCTGGTCGTCGAGCGCGCAGCCGGACGTCACCACCGAGGGATTGATCCGGGTCGCCGAGGAATACGACCTCATCTCCGACCTGGACGAGCTGGTGTTGCGCCGGGCCTGCGCCGACGCGGCCCGCTTGCAAGACACCTTCGCTCAGCTCGATCTGACCCTCAACGTCAATGTCAGCGGCCTGGAACTGGCCGAGGCGGGCTATGCCGACCGAGTCGCGGGCATCCTCGCCAACACCGGCTGGCCCGCCGAGCAACTGGTGCTCGAGGTGACCGAGAGCGAGCTGGCCGCCGAATCACACACGGCCATCGCGAATCTGCACACCCTGCGCGACCGCGGCGTGCGGATCGCCATCGACGACTTCGGCACCGGGTACTCCTCGCTCAGCCGGTTGGCCACGCTGCCGAGCGACATCCTCAAGGTCGACCAGTCCTTCGTCGCCGCGATCCGCTCCGACTCCCCGGCGCCGCCGCTGCTCGGCGTGATCGCCGCGTTGAGCAGCGCGCTCGATCTCCAGGTGATCGCCGAGGGCGTGGAGACCGAATACCAGGCCGCGGTGCTCACCGAACTCGGCTTCGCGCTCGCCCAGGGCTATCACTACAGCGACTCGCACCCGGTCGCGGACCTGATCAGCGACCTCAACGAGAACCACGGCCGGGTCGGTCCGGGGATGGCGGGCCGGGAGCTGGACGACGGCGACTCGATGCACGCCGCCAACGGCTGGCTGCCGCTCGGATAACTGCTTGACGTGGCCCGTTCGGGCTCGCATGCTGATCAACATGCGTTTGCTCGTCTACGTCTGTTGATCTGTCAGCGGGATGCTCGCCCGGCTGACGGGTAGCACCACCCACAGTCTCCATTCACGCTCGTCCCCGCGCAGGGTTGCGCCACTGCGCTCGCTGACGATCCGCGCCGTGCTGTTCAAGGGCATCGGCGACCTGATCCCGCTGTACGCGCTGTACTCCCTGCTGTTCGCCGACCACGGGCTGAGCACCGGGCAGATTTCCTCGTTGTTCGCGATCTGGTCGACCACGGCGTTCCTGCTAGAGGTGCCGTCCGGCGCGTGGGCGGACACGGTGTCGCGACGCGCGCTCCTGGTCCTCAGCGGTGTCCTGCTGACGGCCGGATTCGCGCTGTGGACCCTGGTCCCGACCTATCCGGGCTTCGCCCTCGGATTCGTACTGTGGGGTGCCGCAGGCGCTTTGGTGTCCGGCACGTTCGAAGCGCTGCTGTACGACGACCTGGCCGCGCGCGGCGAGCAGTCCGCGTACGCGCGCATCCTCGGCTATACCCGTGCGGCCTCCGAGACCGCGATCGTCGTCGGCATCGTCGCCGCCACCCCGCTGTACCTCTGGGGTGGTTACGCGCTGATCGGTTGGTCCAGCGTCGGATTCGCCGCGCTGCACACGGCGATCGCGCTGTCGTTCCCCAGCGCGCCGAAGGCGGTGTCCGCCGCCGACATCGATGAGCTGGAAGACGCCGAAAGCCTTGCGGACGAGGCCGATCCGGTTGTCCCGCTGGATCGCGACCAGCCGGAGGGACCGTTCGCCCGCTACCTCACCATGCTGAAGACCGGTGTCGGAGAATCGTTCCGAGTGCGCGCGGTACGCAACGGCGTCCTGCTCGGCGCATTGCTGTTCGGCATCACGGCGTTCGACGAATACTTCGCCCTGCTCGCCGAATCGGTCGGTGTCTCGACGGCGATCGTGCCGCTGCTCGTCGGCCTGACCGTCCTCGGTTCGCTCGGCGGTTCGCTGCTCGCCGGCCGCACCGAGGCCATGTCCGGCCGCACCATGGCGATCGCCGTCGGCCTCGGCGGCGTCCTGTTCCTCGGTGGCGCGCTGCTCGCCGGACTCGCCGAACACCGACCATATGCGGTGTATGTCCTTACCGGTCTGGGTTTCACCGCGATCGGCCTCTCTTACGGCATCGTCTATAACGCCGGTGTCGTCGCCGGAGCCCGCCTGCAAGACGCGATCGAGGGCCCGGCCCGAGCCACCGTCACCTCGGTATCCGGCCTGCTCGGCGAGGTCGTCGCCCTGGCCGTCTTCGCCTTCGCCGCCCTCGCCACCGCCTGGTGGTCCATGTCCACCATGCTCGCCCTGCTGGGCGCCACCATCCTCCCCATCGCCCTGCTGACCCCGTCCTGGCTGCCTCGACGGCACTCGGACTAGTCGAGCGGTGCGCCGATGAGATGGCTTGCGGTGAGCAGGAATTGGTCGGTGGAGCGATCGATCAGCGTCGCGCGGGTGACCGGAAGCGTGCCGGCCAGCCAGCTGTTGGTGGTCTCCCAGAGCCCGCCGAGCAGATGGGTGGCGGCGAATTCGGCTTGGTCACCGGCCTTTTCGACCACCTCGGCCCCGACCTCGCCCGCGCACACGGCCAGCATGATGCCCGCGAACGAGCGCATCACCTCGGCCCGGCGCATCAGCAGCGCCGGATTCAACTGCGCCTCGACGGTGGCGATGCGCGCCTTGCGCGGATCGTCGGCGATCAGATCGATGGCCGCGGCGATGGCGGCCCTGGTCTTGGCCCGGATATCGGTCGGCGTGGTGACGAACGCGGTGACCACCGCCTGCCCGATCTCGTCGACGATCCGGTCGAACAACTCGCTGAACACCGCGTCGAGATCGCCGAAGCTCTCGTAGTAATACCGCTCCGACAGCCGCGCCTGGGTGCACAACCCGGACACGGTCAGCTTGGCGAAACCCGAGGTCCCGATGATTTCCTGGGCCGCGTCGAGCAGCGCGGCATGTCGCCGCGCTTTGCGCTGTTCGATCGGCACGCCGCCGTAGGACCGCGAGGTGGTAGCCATCGGAGTCATTCTGGCATACATCCTTGCCAGATATCCGATTGTGTGGGACGGTCTTGTCAGAATGCTCGACCGCGAACCTCGATCCGACGGGTGAAGTGCAATGGCGCATGACAACCAGAAACTGCCCACTCCGCAGCTGTTCACGGAGTTCCCGTTCAAGTACGCCGTGCCCGTGCTGGCACCCGGCGACCTGAGCTGCACCGCCGCCCAGCGCGACTCGTTCCGCCGGTTCACCTCCGTCGGCGACCCGCTCGCCGATGCCATGGTCGCGATGTTCAAGCGGCTGCCGGTCGGCGAGGGCCGCCGGATGTTCGAGCTCGCCGTCGAAAGCGGCCTGGACTCGGTGCCGGACGCGCCGCCAGAGCTGACCGCGTTCTTCGCGCAGGTCGAAGCCGATCCGTACTGGCTGGACCGGGAGAAGATCGACCGCGGCGCCCGCGTCGTCGGCCGCACCAGCGTGTGGGGCGGCATCGCGATGGGCATGTTCGCCCTGATGGGCGGCTACCTGGCCTCGCGCGCGGACAAGACCCTGGTCGGCACCGGCGACCTCGACGCGATGGCGCCGCGCCGGCTCGCCGAGACCACCCAGTGGTGGCTGGACGTGACGACTCCCGGTGCCCTGCAACGCAATGCGGTCGGTTACAAGAGCGTGCTGCGGGTGCGATTGATGCACGCGCTGGTGCGCGCGGGCATGAACCGCCGCCCCGACTGGGACTACGAAGCGTGGGACCACCCGGTCAACCAGGTGCTCACGGTCGGCACCCTCGGCCTGTTCTCCATGGCGAATCTGGTTGGCGCCCAAGCCCTCGGCCTGCAATTCTCGGCCAAGGAGAAGGACGCCGTGTTCCAGCTCTGGCGCTACGTCGGCTTCCTGCTCGGCGTCGACGCGGAAATCCTGCCCACCTGCGAAAACGACACCTGGCGCGCGTTCTGGATCCTCGCCGACACCGAATTCATCCCCGACGCCGACTCCCAGCGCCTGGCCCAGGCCCTGATCCCCGCCGCGGGCGGCCTGTTCGTCGGCAACGACACCGTGGCCCAGCGCGCCGTGCGCCGAATAGTCACCAGCTACATGGTCGCCTACAGCCGGATCATCCTCGGCTCCAGCAACGCCGACTTCCTCGGCCTGCCCGACAGCCGCTTCTACCAAAGCGCCGTCATGGCCACCGCGGTAGTCAACGGCGCTCTCGAGGTCCCCCGCCGAATCCTCCCCGGCGCCACCCGCTTCCACGAAAACCTGGGTGCCCGCATCCGCACCCGCCTGGTCCGCGGCTCCATCGCCCGCAACGGCGGTGACCGCACCTACGCCCGCCACGACACTTATGCGGCGCGCCCCCTCCGTGCCGGCTGACCCGCAGGACGCGCCTGGCACCGGATGACTGTCCGCTCTTCGTGCGAACCTACTGGCAGCGCGCCCGCAATCGGATGGTTGCCCACTGCTTTCCTGCGGGCTGACCCGCAGGAGTACTCGAGCGATGCCGTCGCCGTGTCTCGTTGATCCGCGCGTTCGGTGGTCAGCCGGAGGTCGATGCCAAGGTGCGTGACGGGGGCGGGCGAAGCGGCTGACCTGCCGACGCGCGCTGCATGATCAACGGGACGCGGTGGGGCGTACTCGGTGTCGTCGTTATGTCCGTTGAGTGCGGGGCGGTTGTCGGCGGAACGTGGTCACGAGGGTGCGCGGCGGTAGCGTGCGGAGGGTGACCGCACGGGTGAGGTTGGGGCTGGGGTTCGGGTTCTGCATCGGGGCGGGGGTCGCGGTGCAGGGGCGGATCAATGGTGCGCTCGGTGGGCGGCTGCATGACGGAATTGCCGCGGCGACCATCAGTTTCGGGTCCGGGTTGCTGATTCTGGTGATCGCGTTCGTGTTCAGCGGTCGGCTGCGTGCGGGGGCCGCGCAGGTTCGGAAGGCGCTGACGGCGGGTACTTTGCGCCCTTGGCATCTGCTCGGTGGGCTTTGTGGAGCGTTCTTCGTCGCCTGTCAGGGGCTGACGGTTGCGGCAATCGGGGTCACCGCCTTCACCGTCGCCGTTGTCGCGGGACAACTCCTGAGCAGCCTGGTCGTCGACCGCCTCGGCGTTTCCCCGAGCGGGCGCACTCCGATCACCGCACTCCGCTTCGGTGGTGCCGCCCTCGCCGTACTTGCCGTATTGATCGCCGGCGCGGGCCGTTCAGGCGCACCGGCCGGAGCACTCGCCGTCCCTGACTCACTGCGCGGCGCACCGACCGCGCTGCTGATCATCCTGCCTGCACTCGCCGGTATCGGCCTGGCCTGGCAACAAGCCGTCAACGGCCGCGTCGGTGCGGTCGGCGGCCCGCTGTCCGCCACTCTGGTCAACTTCTGCATCGGCCTCGTCGCCCTGGTCGTGATCGAGGCCGTGGTCCTGGCCGGCTCCGGCCTCCCCGCCGAATTCCCCACCGAGCCTTGGCTCTACCTCGGCGGCCTGATCGGCATCGCCTTCATCGCCCTGGCCGCCATCACCGTCCGCTGGACCGGCGTCCTACTTCTCGCCCTCACCTCCGTGGCGGGCCAACTCCTGATGTCGATCGCCCTGGACATCGCCACCCCCACCAGCGCAGGCCTCTCCGCCACCGCACTAGTCGGCAGCGCCCTGACCTTGATCGCCGTCGGCATAGCCACCCGCTCGCACGGCTGACGTCGCGCAGATCGCGACCTATCGCAGAGGCTCACCGACTGGCCACACTGCTTCGATTCCCAGACTGACCACGGCGGGCATCTCCGCCCCGTAGACGCAGGCAGCGTGCGACTTTGTCCGCTGTCGGCTGCGGCTTTGGCACAGCCTGCGCGGCGGGCCGGTGGATCCGTGTACCACTGATCGTTGGGGCTGGAAGTAGTTCCGCCGATTCGTCTTTCGGGGGTTTGCCGGTGTGGGAACCTGCGCTCATGCCTATCGAATACGGGGTGTGGATTTCGCGGCTGGTGGTTGGTGTGCTGTTCGGGTTGTCGGCGGTGGGGAAGCTGGCTGATCCGGTCGGGACGCGGAAAGCGGTGGGGGAGTTCGGAGTTCCGCTGCGGTGGGTGCCCGCGGTGGGGTGGGGGCTGCCGGCTTCGGAGGGATTGGTCGCGGTCGCCGTGCTGGTGCCGTGGACGGTTTTGCCGGGGGCGGTGCTAGCTCTGTTGTTGCTGGTCGTCTTCACGCTGGCGGTGGCGCGGCTGTTGAAACGTGGGGAGCGCCCGGCCTGTTCGTGTTTCGGCGCGGTGAGTGCGGAGCCGATCGGGGCGCGGACGCTGGTACGCAACGGGGTCTTGCTGGTGCTCGCCCTGCTGGTCGCGTGGGGCGCGGTCGCTCACCCCCGGGTGCCGGGCGCACTGCCCACCGATGACGCGGTCTGGCTCGCGGTGGCCGCGCTACTGGTCGCGGCGCTGGCCTGGCTGTGGGGCGAGGTGCGCGCCCTGCGCAAACGGGTCGACGAGCAAGCGTTGTCGACGCTCGGTGCGGAGGGCCTGCCGGTCGGCGCGGTCGCACCGGAATTCGAGCTGCTCGATGTCGCCGGTGGCAGAACGAGTTTGGCGTCGCTACTGGAGCGAGAACGTCATGTCCTGCTGGTCTTCGTCCATCCCGGCTGCGAATTGTGTGCGGCTCTCGCCCGGGAACTGCCGCGCTGGCAGGAACGCACCGCGCACGCCCTGACCATCGTCGTCGTCGGTAACGGCGACGCCGCCGAACACGCCGAATGGGGTCGCGAGCAGGGCCTGGCCGACATCCCGGTGCTGGTGCAACAGGGCAACGAGGCGGCCCTGCGCTACCGTGTCCGCGGCACCCCGTCGGCGGTGCTCATCGACGCCGACGGCCGGGTCGCCGCGCCGGTCGCCCGGGGTGCGATCGCCGCGCGCGAACTGATCGTGCGGGCGAAAACGGTTGTCCGGCGCTGAGCCCGCACTGAATCAGGATTCTGGTACGCAACGCCGAGTCCGTTACATCAAAATCGGCCGTTTCCCGGCCGCATACAGAACGGTTCTTTAATTATGTTGCCGCACAATCGATTTCGCCGGAAATAAGCCGACGCCGCTGGCTACCATCGAATGGCAAGGCTCCATCGGTCGACCCTTCGAGGTGAAATATCATGGCAGACTTCGCATTCACGGATTACTCCGGCAAGGAATTCGTGGTCAGATTGACCAACGAAGCGCGTATCGCAGAGGCACGCCGGATTCTCAGCGGCGAGGAAACGATGTCGATCCATGTCATGGGTCGCATCCGCAAGCAGTCGGTCGATTACAACCCGGGCTGGAGTTTCCACCTGGACTCGGACACGGTCACCTTCTTCACCATGGCCATCGAGGTCTGCGACGCCAGCATCAGCTACGTCGACGATCATCTCGACGAGGCCTGTGGAGCCTTCCTGCCAGGCTGTTTCTGGTGCCCATGGTCCTCACGGCTCACCAGGGAGGTCAAATCCTGATCACTTGAAATAGCGAATTCCGGGTCGGTGCCGAAAGGGACCGACCCGGTCCGATGCGCTCAGAGTTTCCGCGACCGCAATTCATGACCCTTGGACGTTTTGCATCGACCCGATTCCAGATCCCATTGCCAGCCGTGCAGGTTGCAGGTCAGCGTATTGCCCTCGATCACACCGAATTTCGACAGATCCGCCTTGAGGTGCGGGCACCGGCGCTGAACTTCCCACCCGGCCAGTTCGGTCGAGGCGGAATCGTCGTGCGCCTCGGAGAACCAGCCGTCGGCGTAGGCGATCCGCTCGTCGGTGAGGCATTTGAAGAAGGTGTAGAGGAATTCGTTGTAGCCGCCGATCCGCCACGCCTGGAAGCGGGTGGACAGGAAAATGGTGTTCACCCAGTCGGGTTCGTTGTCCCGCAGCACCGTGCGCACCAGTTCGGGAGCGATGCGGAAACCGTAGCGGTACTTGCCTTCTCCCTCGATGGCCCCGCGCACCACCCGCTTGGGGAAGTCCAGCACCACGGTCTCCTCGCCGATCACCAGGCCGACGGGGTAGCCGATGCCGTCGCAGATCAGGTCGCTCTGCGCCATGATCGGCTCGAACAGCGCCTTCAGCGGTTCCAGCAACGGCTCGTCACCCGTTGCCCAGGAAGCCTTTTCGGCCGCGAGCACCGGCGCGAGCCGCTGCGCCATCAGCTCGATGTATTCGGCCTTGTTGTCGTAGATCAGGCCGGGCTCGAACGGGTGGGTCAGCTCCAGCTCGGCGCCGCGCACGTCGGCGACGGAACCGGGGATCATCAGGATCCCGCCCGCGTTGCCGTGGATCTTCATCTGATCCAGGAACACCATCTGATCCGGGAAGATGTTGCCCTCGTCGCCGCGATCGTCGTTCAGGTAGCGCAGCTCGTCGTCCAGGAACACCGGCGGCCCGGCCGACGGCACCACCCAGGTGGCCCCGACCTGCTCGATGTAGCTGCGGCAGCGGTCCATGCCGCGCTGGCGCTTCTGCTTGCCGAAGTTCGACTTGGTCCGGCTCGGGATGTCGTAGACCATCGGGTACCAGATCGCGCCCGAGTACTGCAGCAGGTGGATGTCGATGTGGCCGAACGAGTCGTGCAGCACGTCCATATCGACCGGACGGGCGTCGTTCATGTTGAAGCACGTGGTCTCGCCGTCGGAGACGACCAGCCCGGAGTCGCCGATCGGCCCGTCGGCCGGCGCGCGCAACGCGATGATCATGATGTCCAGCTCGGCGCCGTTACCGCTGATCGTGTGCTTGACCGAGTCCTCGGTCTCGAAGAACTTGTGGAAGCCGAGCTGCTCGAGCTCGCGCTTCAGATCCGGCACCGGGTAGTCCGGCAGCAGCACGGTCGCGTCCTTGTTGACGTGCTTGGCCAGGTTCTCCGCGTCGAAGTGGTCGCGGTGCAGATGCGAGACGTAGAGGAAATCGCAATTGCCCAGCTCGTCCCAGTCCAGCTGGGTGTTGTCGGGAAACGGGAACCACGACGCGAAGTACGCGGGGTTGACCCAGGGGTCGCAAAGGATCGACCCCGCCGCGGTGCGGATGTGGAATCCGGCGTGTCCGACGCTGGTGATCTGCACGAGCTGCTCCTCCTACCGTTACCAGCCACCCAGGGTAATGGCTCGGGTCGAACTGCCGCCGCTCGCGGTGCGTCGGTTACGGCGAAACGTCACCGATGCAGTAGCCCTGCGCGCCGGCGGTCAGGGTGAAGGTGCGGGACTTGGTGACCCCGGCGGAGTTGGTCACCGGAACTTCGACGGCCAGATAGTCCCCGGGTAGTCGCTCGGAGCTGATCTCCTGGTCGGCGAACTTGGTGACGCCGGTCAGCTTCCCCGGGTTGTCGGCCAGCGGCGCGGCGATCGCCTTGCCGGTGCCGGTAGGATCCCAGGTCGCCGGTGCGGCCTTGCAGACCAGCGGATAGGCGCCCTCCTTGTCGGCGGCGTCGAGCGGTGTGCCGACGAATCGGGCCAGGTAGCGCCGCACCGTGTGCCGGGCGTCGGCCTCGTTGTAGTCGATGTCCGCGCCCGCCGTGGCGACCCGCGGGCAGGCGTAACCGGTGTCCAGCGCGGCCCGGTCGACGGCGACGGTGGTGCTGCGGGTCTTCCAGGTGATCGCGTCCTTGGTCGCGGTGCCCGGCTGGGCGAGGGCGGCCAGGATGGGCTGGTCGTCGGCGTACATCTCGGCCACGTTGCGCGGCGCGATGGTCCAGCATTTGGCCTGCAGCTGCGCGACGGTCTCGGTCTTCAGGTCCGCGGCCCAACGCTGCACGGCGGCAGGCACTTCGGCGACCGTACCGGTGGTCGGCGCGGCGGCAACCGTGGCCGAGGTCGGCGGAACCAGCTGGGTGGACGGGACCGCGGCGGGCGGCGTCGTGCTCGTGGTCGCGACCACGGCCGGCTCGTCGTTCGGGATGCCGACCACGGAATCGCAGCCGGCCAGCGCGAACGCCCCGGTGATCGCCAAGCCGCCGAGCATCACTCGTCGAAGGTGGGACGCGGACCGGTCGCGTCCAGATGAATTCGGACGGGCGCATTCCACTTCGACGATCCTCTTCTCTACAGCGTGTGACGGGCCGTCCCGGACCCGGTGTGACCCATAAAGCAGCGGCCCACTGCCGGATGGGACAGTCAGCGACTACGCTAGCGGAATTGTGGAACCCGTCTACCGGACGATCATCGGCCTTGCCCGTACCGTCTTCTTCGTCGAAGGCCTGAAGTTCACCGTCAAGGGCGCTGAACATATCCCCGCGCGGGGTGGTGCCGTGCTCGCGGTCAACCACACCGGGTACATGGACTTCACCTATGCGGGGCTGCCGGTGCGCACGCCCAAGCGCTACATCCGGTTCATGGCCAAGAAAGAGGTCTTCGACGACAAGATCTCCGGCCCGATCATGCGCGCGCTCAAGCACATTCCGGTCGACCGGGGCGCCGGCGCGGACTCCTACAAGGCCGCCGTCGAGTACCTGCAACGCGGCGAACTCGTCGGCGTGTACCCCGAGGCGACGATCAGCCGCAGTTTCGAGATCAAGGACTTCAAGTCCGGCGCCGCGCGGATGGCCATCGAGTCCGGCGTGCCGATCATCCCGATCGTCATCTGGGGCGCGCAGCGGGTGTGGACCAAGGGCTTCCCGAAGCGCCTGGGCCGCACCAACACTCCGATCTCCATCGCCGTCGGCGCGCCGATCGACCCGTTCGAGCCCGCGTCCGAGCTGACCGCAAAACTCCGCACCACCATGCAGGAAATGCTGCTCGACCTGCAAAAGGACTACCCCCACGAGGCGGGCGCGTACTGGGTACCGGCTCGCCTCGGCGGCAGCGCTCCTACCCTGGAGGAGGCCGACGCGCTCGACGCCGCCGAGGCCGCGGAAAAGGCCGCGCGGAAGAAGACGGCCTCGTAGCAGCGGAGATTCGGATGGCTCGGGAACCGGTTTACGACGTCCTCACCGGCTTGGTGCGCACCATCTTCACGGTGCAGGGGCTGCGGATCGACATCGCCGATCAGCACCGGATCCCGCGTTCGGGCGGCGCGGTGCTGGCCGTGAATCACACCGCGTACCTGGACTTCATGGAGGTCGGACTGGTCGGGCGCAAGTCCGGCCGCAACGTCCGCTACATGATGAAGGCCGAGCTCGAGCACGGCATCGTCGGCTTCCTGATGAAGCACTGCAAGGCCATCGGCGTCGACCGGACCGCGGGCGCCGAGTCCTACAGCCGGGCGGTCGACGCGCTGCGCGACGGCGAACTAGTGGTGGTCTATCCCGAGGCGACCATCAGCCGCAGCTTCGAACTCAAGGACTTCAAGTCCGGCGCCGCCCGCATGGCCATCGAAGCCGGCGTCCCGATCATTCCCCTGGCCATCTGGGGCGCACACCGCGTCTGGACCAAAGACATCCCGAAACAGCTGGGCAGGCACAACTTCCCGATCAACATCCGCATCGGCGAACCCATCCCACCCGCCGAACCCCCGGAAGCACTCACCGCCACCCTCCGCGCGTCCATGAGCGCCCTGCTCACCCAGGCCCAACACGATTACCCCATGGAACCCGGCGCCCGCTGGGTCCCCGCCCGCCTGGGCGGCACCGCCCCCACCCCTACCGAAGCCGCCGTCCTGGAACAGGAAGAACTGGCCCGCCGCCGAGCCAAGTCCCAACCCCCGAAGCCCGGATCGTCGAGCGGGACATAGCTGCGCGAAACATCGAGTGGACGCTCGATGGTGCCTGCTCGATCACCGGACGGACCACGAGCGGGACCTGATCGTGGCATCGGTCGAGTAGGTCCCGCCCTGTGTGCCACTCACCAATACGCGTGCATGCCAGCCGAAGGCGGCGACGAGCGGCATCGTGGCTGTATCGAGAGCAGCCCCCACAGTGGTCATAGTTGAAAATTGTGTCTCGGCTACTGGATCTCGGATTCCGTGGCGGGTGACATCAGCATCGCTAGCAATGTGCTGTGAAGCTTTCGTGCAATTGTGCTGATCTGGTTGTGCGTCGACGCTGCTGACTGAAACGGGTCTAGCGTCTCGACGATTGCGCGTTGAGTCGCAAGCGGCGGAAGCCAGATCGGCATCTGCCGCATTGTCGCCGTGTTGATGTGCCGTATGACCGAGCCGGTCGCATGCTGCATGAGCCATTCGAGGGCGATAGGGCTGCTCAAGTAGTACGTCAGGTAGTCGGCATCCGTCTCGGTCTTCGGGCGCAGTCGAAGACACCCAGGACCGAGTAGCCATTCGGACTGTTCTTCCGATACCCGGCCATACCGGCCAAGCGTGCCTGCACGCGCGGTGACGATGTCCCCGGGAAGTAGTCGGTATCTGGTCATTCGTTCGGCCACTTCCGGTGGTACGACGTCCAGATCGTCGCGACTAATCTGGTTGCTGTTGATGTTACGCGGCAGTACCAGTGGTATCCAGGACGGTTGGCGACCACTTCTCGATACGGTTCCCGGCCCTGGCAACACGTCGCATAGGTACTCAAGCCGGACAGTCTGTCCTTTGCTATTCGGCTGATGTCCAACTGCGGCCGCAGTTAAGCGAGCGTCCAGAGTCGAGTGCAATATATCGGCACGCTTGCTGAGATCGTCGAACTCGTTCCGCATGGCCTCGAGTTCCGTGATCAGCTGGGCGGCATTGGGCCTTTGATTGGGCGCAATTACGTAGTGGGCTGGCTCCAAGTTGTAGTTATTCCGGCTGATCTCCTCATGACCGACAACTCGCGAGAATCCATCGGTTCCGATGAAATCGGTCGGTCTAACGTCGACTCGCCAGGTGCGATACTCGGTGACAATTTGTTCGATGTCAGTTGGGCTCAGTCGCCGTTTCGTATGGTCGATCATTGCGCCGAGGGCCTGAGCATCGACAAACAATATGTCCGAGAATGCCGAAGGCGTGGTATGTCCACGGAGGACCCATACCATTGTCGAAATGCTGGTGAATCTAAATAGTTGGGCAGGCAACGCGATGATACATTCGATCACGCCCGCTGCTACCATGCGTTCACGGATAGTGCTTTGTATGAAGGCCGCGCCTGCTGGCATGAGCACTGCCGCTCGTCCTCCTGGCTCCAACTTCGTGACTACATGTTGCAGCCAGGCGAAGTTGGCATTGTGAGCGGGCGGTTCTCCAAACGGCCATGTTCGGGTCTGCGGGAGATCTACTCGCAAGTTGAAAGGGGGGTTCGCGATGATCCGGCTGAACTTTTGATCTGGGAACCTGTCCTCAATTAGCGCGTTGCTAGGAATGCTTAGGTCGGCCTCAACGCCATGGAGCGCGAGGTTCATCTTGCTCGTGAGCCATGACCATTCGAGCGGCGTCTGGCCGAAAACCCGCCAACCATCCATCGATTCGTTGAGGCGGTTGGCATGGAGAGCTCCAGCACTCAGCAACTCGCCAGATCCGCATACCGGGTCGTACAGAAGGTCCGAAGGACTGGGATCGAGTAGTTCAACCAGGCAGCGGGCGACATCCGGTGGAGTAAAATGGCCGCCTGCTCGACCCAGATCTCGTTCTAAGTTGGCAAGGATGGCTTCGCCGATGCGGCCTGGAGACAATTCAGAATTACGCTCGTCAAAGTCGATGTGGTCGAGTAGGCGCGCGGCTTCGACAATGGACAGGTCTGGCGTGCGCTCCACCGTACGGAACACAGGAACGGACTGGTTGCCCACTCCCAACGGGATCGATACTCGTTCGAGCAGATCGCGGAATTCGAGCCAGTCCTGGGCCTCCATCAGCGATCGCCATATATCGGCATGGAGGGATTTGACGTATACCAAGCCGAGCAATACTTCGAGGGATGTGGCTGTGTCGTGCGTACCGCGCATCTTGTCGGCTGCAGTCCACAGCAGAGCCTGTCCTTCCAACTTTGGGCGTTGAGTCGAATGAGACCCACTCCCCGTGGCCACGGCGGAAGTCGCGTTGCGCGAAACCCGGTCGCCGTAGCTGGCATCAGCTTGTTCGTCCGGCCTAAGCCTGTTGCGCGGGACCTTTCGTCGTTCTAACCAACGTGTGATGTCATCTATCTTGTAAGCTTCCTGTCCGGAGACAACATGTGACTTTGGAAAATCAGAGTGTCGTGTCCGCCAGTTGCTGACCGCGCTGAGCCGAACTTCGGCTAGCTCGGCTATTTCTTTCATAGTGACGTAGCTAATTTTGTCACTCATCTGTCGCGCCTCGATTCAGCAACGTAGTCCGATCGGGCCGCTGTCCGAGCGTGCGTACGACCTGATCGTACGACTTCAACTGGTCGGTCATACTGGGAGACATATACCCCAACAGTCGAAGAATTGTTTTGTGGTCAGCCTCCAGATGGCGGTGATGGATCGGTTCGTGATGCATGATCCGGTTTCGGAACAGCCGCATTGTTTGCAGGTCGTCATGCAGGCGCCGGCGCGGCCCGCGATACAAAGGAAAAGCCCTGTGTAGGAACGGCACCCACAAACTGCGGTCATACGTTTTGCTGGTGAGTGAAACCCAGAATCCGAAGGACAACTCCGCCACGATGTCGTCGGCGGTGTAGGCACATCCACGCCCGTTGCGCTTGCATCGAACGCTGGTCACCATCTGGAGTCCCGGATCACGCAGTTGAGCGACCAGCCACCAGTCTCGGCGTCCGAACTGGTCGGTCAGTCGGGTGTGCAGCGAGTTGCGGAGAGCTAGTTCAAGGCAGTGAAGGGGCGTGTAGAACGCGGCCGAGATGTCGATGTTCCACCAGTACAGCCGAATGGCCGCGTCGATGTCGCCATCTGCCTTCGCCAAGTAGGGCGCGAACCTCGCCTGCGATAAGGCGCTGCGGATCCAGTCGGGTTCGGTAACCATTGTGCTCGCCTCGTATCCGGTCCAGGGCAGCGCAAAGTTGCGCTACACTACAGGGGTACGCCCCGGGTTCGCCTCTGCTTCGGCACGCCACCCGGGGCATCGCTTTATCTCGACCGGTTCGTCTTAGGTGTGTCGGACCATCCCATTAGGAACGTCGAACTGGCGTGTTCATAGCGTAACGCGCGCCACCTGGCAGTGCAAGTACTCCGCGTACATAAATCTGTGAACTGCACTCGTGACCGCCCGATGCAGTGGTCAGCGATACCTCTTGAGCCTTGAATTCGCAGTTCACATACCTGTTGGTTGTCGATGCAGTTCATCTCAAACGATGCTTGCTCGCTTTGTACGCCTCGCTATGGTTCACAGATCGAGTCGTAACCGGGGGCTCGGGCGAACCTGGTCGTGCCGTCGCGGTTTCGGGTAGGCCATGAGACGTAGTCGATTGTGAGCGGCGATCGAGTGTGCCACTCGCGTAGTCAGATGCGGTCTAGTGGGCGACAGGGGGAAGGGGTGGGGACGGCTCCGCGGAGGAACGAGCGCGGGGGGACGCCCATGAGGGTGCGGAAGTCTGCGGTCATGTGGGATTGGTCGAAGTAGCCGTTGTCTGCGGCCAGCTGCGCGAGAGAAGTCTTGGACTCGTGATCGCTTGTGCTGAAAGGTGATTGCGCCGACGGTGTGTTTCGCACTTGCGTCACGATGCGGCGTACTCGGTCGATGCGCGCGAAATGCTTGGGGGAGACGCCGATTCCGGTGGTGAAGAGGTTGCGCAGTTGGCGTTCGCTGACGGCGACGTCTGCGGCCACTGCGCGCATGGAGCGGCCGTTCGGGTCCGCCGACAGGGCCGCGACGGCAGAGCGGAGCACCTCGCGTTGTGCGCGTCGGGTCGCGTCTTCGGAAATGCGTTGCGGCAGAGTATCTTCCAGGAAGTCGAAAATCTCGTCGGCGCTCAGTTCGATCAGCTCGCCGGCGAGATCGGCGGCGACGCCGGGCAGGTCGGCGAGCCGGATGACCCGATCGGTGAGCACCGCTGCGGGCACGCCGAGCAGCGGCCGGGCCGCGCCGTGCGCCAACCGCAGCCGCAGGCAGGACGCGGGCTTGCTCGGATGGTAGTAGAGCGCCTTGGTCTGCGGGCCGATGACGAGCGCCTCGCGCGGGCCGCCCTGCTGCGAGCGCAGCACGATCGTGGTCGCGGCCTGCGGGACGTGCGCGAACGATTCGGCCAGGTCGCGCACGGTCGGGATGCGTCCGAGTTCGGTGAACCACGGCCGCAACGATTCGGGTGCTGGGGCCGTCGCCTCGACGAGGTCGGCGGTCACGACAGGCGCCGTGCGCAGCAGGGTGGTCACCGAATCCACTGTATGCACTCGGCGGCCCCGTGGCTGTGCCGAAATCTCCTAGAGAACCCGGTGGCCGGGGCGGCAGCGTAGGTCTCATGATTCTGATCACCGGTGCCACGGGCACCATCGGCAGCGAAATCGTCCGGCAGTTGGTGGCGCGCGGCGAGCAGGTCCGGGCCCTCACCCGCGACCCGGTCCAGGCGCAACTGCCCGCGGGCGTCGAGGTGGTGCGCGGCGATTACCACGACCCGGCCTCGATCGCGGCGGCCACGTCCGGCGTCGACGCCGCGTTCATCGTCGGCATCCTCGGCCCGGAATACGTCGACATCGAACACACGATGATCGCGACCGCGAGGGATGCCGGAGTCGGCCGCATCGTGAAGCTCTCCGCCATCGGCACCGGTGAAGAAGGGGTCGGCCGGATCGGTTCCTGGCATCTTCCCGGCGAGCAGGCGGCCCGGCAGAGCGGCGCGGAGTGGACCATCCTGCGCCCGAGTTCCTTCGCCTCGAACACCCTGAGCTGGGCCGACGCGATCCGCAACGGCCGGCCCGTGCCCAGCATGACCGGCAACGGTCAGCAGGGTGTCATCGATCCGCGCGACGTATCCGCGCTCGCCGTCGAGGCCTTGCTCTCGTCCGATCACGCCGGCCGCATCTACACCCTGACCGGCCCGGAACTGCTGACCAGCGCGGACCAGGTGGCCGTGCTCGCCGAGGTGCTCGGCCAACCGCTGGAGGTCGTCGACGTGCCGAACGATGCGGCCCGCGAACACATGCGCGCCGCCGGGCTGTCCGAGGCGTTCATCGACGGCGCCCTCGCCGGTCAGGAGTATGTCCGCTCCGGCGGCAACGCCGTCGTCACCGACGATCTCCGCCAGGCCCTCGGCCGCGCACCCCGCACCTACGCCGAGTGGGCCGCCGATCATGCCGCGCTGTTCCGCGAAGCGCCGATCGGGGCCGCCCGCGGCAGCGGAACCATCGCGTAATCACCGGCTGTGAATCGGCTGGCAATTGCGCGGGAGGTTGCCGAGAATCCGGCCGCGACCATTGTGGAGTGCTGTTGGGCCGCAGTAACTTTCGCTTGCTGATCAATGGTTCTATGGAAGGTCGAATTCATGCTCGCTCTGCTTGCCCTATTGGGTGTGACCGGTAGCGCCGCCGCGGCGTGGGGCACGGGAAGTGCCGCCATGGCACTCGGGAACAGCGGCATCTTGCAGTAGCCCGCAACGCCGAACGGGACGACACCTGTGGGTGCCGTCCCGTCGGGTTTTCCGGGGTTACTGCGCGGTGGAGCGGAAGGTGCGCAGGCGCAGGCTGTTGCTGACCACGAAGACCGACGAGAACGCCATGGCGGCGCCCGCGAGCATCGGGTTCAGCAGGCCGGCCATGGCCAGCGGGATCGCGGCGACGTTGTAGGCGAAGGCCCAGAACAGGTTGCCTTTGATCGTGCCGAGGGTCCGGCGGGCCAGGCGGATCGCGTCGACCGCGGCGCGCAGATCACCGCGGACCAGCGTGAGGTCGCTGGCCTCGATGGCCACGTCGGTGCCGGTGCCCATGGCCAGGCCGAGGTCGGCCTGGGCCAGCGCCGCGGCGTCGTTGACGCCGTCGCCGACCATCGCGACGACCTTGCCCTCGGCTTGCAGCCGCTTGATCGTGTCCACCTTGTCCTGCGGCAGCACCTCCGCGATCACCTCGTCGATGCCGACCTGTGCGGCGATCGCCGCGGCGGCGGCCGCGTTGTCACCGGTCAGCATGATCGGCGTCAGGCCGAGCGCTCGCAACTGTGAAATCGCCTGCGCCGAAGTCGGTTTCACCGCATCGGCGACCACGAGCACACCGCGTGCCTTACCGTCCCAGCCCACCGCCACCGCGGTCTTGCCGTCGGCCTCCGCGGCTCGCATGGCCTGCTCCAGCTCGGCATCCAGGTGCTGTGACCAGTCGGCGAGCAGGCGAGCCCGTCCGACGACCACCGCGTGCCCGTCCACCACGCCCTGCACCCCGAGGCCTTCGATATTCGCGAAGCCCTCGACCGGTCGCAGCGCACCGGCCTGCTCCCCGGCGCCCTTGGCGATCGCCTGCGCGATCGGGTGCTCGGACGAATCCTCCAGCGCCCCAGCGAGTGCCAGCACCTCGTCGGCGTCTTCGCCTTCGGCCGCAACGACATCCAGCAGGGTCATCCGGCCGGTGGTGACGGTGCCGGTCTTGTCCAGCACCACGGTGTCCACCCGCCTGGTCGATTCCAGCACCTCCGGCCCCTTGATCAGGATGCCGAGCTGCGCGCCGCGTCCGGTGCCGACCATCAGCGCGGTCGGCGTGGCCAGCCCGAGGGCGCACGGGCAGGCGATGATCAGCACCGCGACCGCGGCGGTGAAGGCGGCCGCGACGGAACCGCCGGTGCCGAGCCAGAAGCCGAGCGTCGCCACCGACAGCGCGATCACGATCGGCACGAAATAGCCGGAGATCTGATCGGCCAGCCGCTGCGCCTGCGCCTTGCCGATCTGCGCGTCCTCGACCAGCTTCGCCATCTGCGCGAGCTGAGTATCCGACCCGATCCGGCTGGCGCGCACCACGATCCGGCCGCCGACGTTCACCGTGGCGCCGACCACCGCGTCCTCGGTCCCGACCTCCACCGGCACCGACTCACCGGTCAGCATCGACGCGTCGACCGCGGACGAACCCTCCACCACCACACCGTCGGTGGCAATCTTCTCTCCGGGACGAACCACGAACCGATCGCCGACGGCCAACTGCTCCACCGGAATTCGCTGCTCGGTCCCGTCGCGCAGCACCGAGACTTCCTTCGCGCCGAGTTCCAGCAAGGCCCGCAGGGCCGCACCGGCCCGGCGCTTGGACCGCGCCTCGAAGAACCGCCCGGCCAGGATGAACGTGGTGACGCCCGCCGCGGCCTCCAGGTAGATACTGCCGGTGCCGTCCATCCGGGAGATGGTGAATTCGAACGGGTGCTTCATCCCCGGCATGCCCGCGGTGCCCCAGAACAGCGCGTACAGCGACCAGCCGAACGCCGCGAGGGTGCCCATCGATACCAGCGTGTCCATGGTGGCGGTGCCGTGCCGCAGGTTGGTCAGCGCGGCCCGGTGGAACGGCAGCGCGCCCCACACCACGACCGGCGCGGCCAGCGTCAGCGACAGCCACTGCCAGTTGGTGAACTGCAACGCGGGAATCATCGCCATCGCGATCACCGGCACGGTCAGCACCAGCGAGACCAGCAGCCGGGTGCGCAGCGCCGCGGTCGGATCGACCTCGGCCGCCACGGTTTCCGCGGTCTTCGGGGCGGGCAGCGTCGCGCTGTAGCCGGCCTGCTCGACCGTGGCGATCAGCTCCGCCGGCGAGACGTCGCCGGTGACGTCGACCCGGGCCTTCTCGGTCGCGTAGTTCACCGTCGCCGTGACACCGTCGAGCTTGTTCAGCTTCTTCTCGATGCGATTGGCGCAGGACGCGCAGGTCATGCCGCCGATTACCAGTTCGACCTGCCCGATGCCGGGTGGTTGTGTCGTGGTGGTCATCGTGTGCTCCGTTCTGTGCGGCACGGTAGTGGAGATTCAGCCGGTGTGGGGGCGACCGCGGCGCTTCAGTGGGTGTGCGCCGGTTCCGGGGTCCCGTGTCCGGCGTGGGTCGGCTCGGGCGCGGGTGTGCCGCCGTGTTCGTCGTGGTTCACCGGCTCGGCCGCCGCCGAGCCCTGGCCGACGGTCAGCGTGAACTCCGCGGTGCGGACCACGCCTTCGTGCTGGAAGTCGAGGAACAACCGGTAGTCGCCCGTGCTCGGCGCGGTCACATAGAAGGTGATGCCGGGCCCGGCCGGGGTGACACCGTCGCCGGGGTGGCCGTCCGGGTGAACGTGCAGGTAGGCGAGGTCGGCGGTGCGCAGCGCGACCAGGTGACCGTACGCGGCCAGGTAGGGCTCCAGATCGGTGACCGGCTTGCCGTCGCGGCTCACCGAGAGCGTGACCTTCGAGGCCTGCCCGGCGGCGACGGTGCCGTCCAGGGTGACGGTGTAGCCGCCGACCGTGGCGGTGGTCGCCGCGCGCGGCAGCGGCTGCGGGTCGAAGTTACCCGCGACCCGCAGGTCCGTACCGAGGGTCAGGTTCTCGCCGCCCGCCGGGATGAAGTCGGCGAACACCCGGTAGTCGCCCGCGCGGGTGAGATCCAGTGGGACGCTCCAGGTTCCGTCGCCGCCGAGGACCGGGTGCACGTGCTGGAAGGCGGCCATATCGCGCCGGACCACGATCAGGTGCAGGTCCTTGTCGTGATTGCGCTGGTATCGAGTGACCGGTGCACCGTCCCGATCCAGGATGCGGAACCGCAGCGCAACGTTCGGCGCCGCGCTGGTGAGCGCGGTGTCGAGCCGCAGGGTGTATCCGTTCTCGGTGGCCATCATTCCTCCAGGTGCGTGGTCGGACGGGGCCGCGGACTCGTCCTCGTGAGCGTGTGATTCGGGGGCGGCGGGATCGGGACCGAGCACCGCGCCGGTGGCGAGGGCGATGCCGAAGACGGCGGCCAGGCCGAGGGCGAAGCCCGCGAACTTGGTGGTGGCGTTCATCGGATGCTCCGTTTCGGGTCTGACGTCGGCGGCTGCCGTTCCTTCTATAGCTACCATACCCCCCTAGGGTATTCAGTCAAGAACTTCTTCAGGCGCGATCGGAGTGCCCCTGGTCACAGCGGTTTCGTGGCGGATGGCGGCACGAAAAAGGCCACCGCCCTTAGGGCGATGGCCTTTCGATGCCGCGCGGAGGTCAGCCGGCGTGGAGGTGGCGAGCGGTGGGGGAGGCATCGGTCGCGGCGGGGTCCGGGTGGGTGCCGAAGAGGCGGTCGGCGGTGCCGGAGGTGGTGACGGTGAACCAGTAGTGCTCGTTCTTGTAGTGGTGGTGGCGGTGGTTGCGCCAGACCGCGCGGTAGAGCGAGCGTTTCGGCTTGTAGTCGGTGTGGATCAGGTAGTGGGTCCACTCGTAGCCGAGGCCGAGGATCGTGATGGCGAGCAGGAAGGTCAGGCCGAGGCCGAGGCGGGGGAATGCGAAGACGCCCAGCGCGATCAGGACGACCACCAGCACCGACAGGGTCTTGGTCGGGATGAAGATCAGCGGGATGTCGCGCGGATCGACATGGTGCTCACGGTGTTTGCGAGCCAGCTCGCTGTCGATCGCGATCGGGCCGAGTTGCCTTGGCCGCCAATGCAATACGGTGACGTGCACGATCCATTCGAAGACCGGGAACACCGCGAGCATCGCCGCGGGCACCAGCGCGTCGGTCAATTGCCAGTCGCCGACCAGGATTCGGCCGACCAGGGCCGCGATCAGCGTGAGGCCGATCAGCCACGGCGAGGGATGGCGGAGGAATTCGCGGAAGGCCGCGCCGAGCGTGAGGCCGCGGCGCAGTGCCCGTTCGTCGTTGCGCACCCGGGCGCGGGCGGTCTGCTCGACCGAATCCTGCTCGGAGGAAGGGGGTTTCGTCATCGTGATTCCTAGGTGAAACGTGATCAGTGTCCGCCGAGGACGCCGATCAGTGCGGTGGTCGCCGGCTCGAGCAAGGCCCGGGCGATATCGGCGGCCTCTTGTGGCCGGCCCGCCACGATGGCGGCGGCCAGTGCGCGATAGGCCTCGACATTGCCCACCTCGGCGGACATGATCGGGGCCAGCGCCACGAGCGCCGGTTCATACGCGGCGCGCAGCATGTTGAACATCAGCCGGAACACGATCGAGTCGGCCGCGTCGACCACGTGATCCCAGAACTGCATCGCATGCCGCTGCTGCGCCACCGGATCTGCTTCCGCGGCAAGCGCATCCACGCTGCCGGCGAGTGCCGCGCCGACCGCCGCGGAATCCGTCGCGCCCAACCGGACGGCGGCCAGCTCGGCCACCTTCGGCGCGTTGTGCAGTCGCGCCTCCAAAATGCTGCGCGCCACCGCCGGATCCAATTCCCCGGCCTGCACCAGCAGTCGTGGCAAAACCTCCAGCCCCGCCCCGCGCCGGTAATCCAGCACGGTCGTCGCATCTCCCTGCCGCACCGCGACCAACCCGGCCGCCGCCAGCCGCTGCAATGCCTCCCGCACCGCAGGCCGCGATACCCCCAGCGCCTCGGCCAGCTGCCGCTCGCTGGGCAACGTCGCCCCCGGCGCCAGCTCCCCGCTCAATACATCCGCCGCGATCTGCTCGAAGACATCCCCCGACACCGACCGCTTGACCACTGGTTGCAACGCCATAGCCCCACTCTGCGCCCAGATAGGTCAGGAGGTCAAGTGGTCAGACCAATTCACCTGTCCCCGCGAGGGCGTGACCTAGATCACTGAAATTGGCATAGGCGCGGGACCGTTGCTGATCCGTACGGTCGATTTCGGACTCGATCAGCAAGGGGAGGCACAGATGGTGAGCATTTCGATACCGCAGCTCTGGGGCGGCGATCTGCCGGCGACCTTGGATTTCTATCGCACACTTGGCTACACGGTCACCCGGGAGATGACCCGGCCATACACGTACGGCGAGGTGCAGCGCGACGGATTCGAACTGCACTTCGGGCCGACGCCGAAAGACCTGAGCGCCGAGCAGGCGTACATCAGCTGCCTGGTCAAGGTGGACGAATTGGCCGACTGGCACGCGGAATTCAGCGCCGCCCTGCGCGCCCGCTACGGCCGGGTACCCGCCCGCGGCCTGCCCCGGATCACCCGATTCCGCCCAGGCCAAACCCGATTCACCGTCGTCGACCCGGTCGGCAACTCCGTCATCTACTTGCAGCACACCATCCCGAAACTGAAATACGGCGGCGCCCAAGAACTCTCCGGCCTCCCCCGCGCCCTCGACAACGCCCGCAACTACCGCGAATTCAAGAACGACGACGACGCCGCCACCCGCATCCTCGAAACCGCCCTACGCCGCCACGCCGCAACCGCAACCCCCGCCGACCGAGCCCGTGCCCTGGCCATGCTCGCCGAAATAGCCGCCGCCACCGGCAATCCCGCCCGAGCCACCCAACTGACCACCGAAATCGCCACCCTGCCCCTCACCACAGCCGACCGATCCGCGATCGCCGCAGAACTGCAATCGGTCACCGATCTGCACCAATGGCTCGCGGATGAATCCTGAGCACGCACACCGGTCGTCTTCGGGGGCTCGATTCGATCCGGCTAACGCTCGGGCCAGGTTCGCCAGGGGAGCAGCAGCGAGCTGAACAGCAAAGCGACTGCCGCGCACGCGATGGCCACGCGAACGCTGGTGGCCGCGGCCAACGCACCGCCGAGGGCGATGAAGGCCGGTTGGCAGGAGCGCGCGCTGATGGACCAGGCGATGCCCACCCGCGACATGTACGCGTCGTCCGTCGCGCGCATCCGGAACGTGGTGAAGACCGGATTGAACACACCGGCGCTGAACAGCAGCGCGGTCTCGGCCGCGACAATGACGACCAACCCGGCAACCCCCGGTCCCGCGAGCACCAGGAACCCCATCCAACAGGTGCGCAGCACGCCGAAGCCGAGCAGCACGGTCCGTTCACCCAGGCGCATGATCAGCCGGCTCGTCAGCAACGACCCGATGATTCCGCCGAAGCTGGGGATCCCGAGCGCCACCCCGTACTGCCATGGCGCGAGGTGCAGTTCGCGCAGCATCAGGATGGCCAGCAGCGGGCCGGTGAGCCGGATCGCGCCGCCGAACACCATCGCGTTCCAGAACAGCGCGTGCAGCGTGGGATGCCGAAAGATGTACGCCCAGCCCGCGCGGATGTCGCCGGCCCAGTGCCGCTCGGCCTGCGCGACCGGCGGCGCAGGCTCGGGTCGCTCCAGCGTACGAATCCCCAACGCGGACAGCAGGAAACTGATCGCATCGATCAGCACGGTGGTGCCTGCGCCGAAGGCGCCGATCAGGACACCGCCGATCGGAGCCCCGAGACCGTACACCGTCCACGCCGTCGTCTCGAACCGGCTGTTCGCGGTGGTCAACATCGAAGCGGGTACAAGCGCTTTGAGGTGCGCCCCGCCGGCCGCACTGAACACCATGGCGCACAACACCTGGGCCGTCGCCACCACACACAGCTGCCCATAACTGAGCACTCCGAACACCATCGCCACCGGAACAGTCGCAAGCGTCGCGAAGGACAGCAGGTCCGCACCGATCATCACCGGCCGTTTGCGGCGGAACTCGACAAATGGTCCGAGCGGCAGCGCGATAGCCGCACTGACCACGGCCGAGAGCGCCGCGAGCAGCGACACGCGAAAGTCGGACGCCTCGAGCACGATGATCGCGATCAACGGCAAAGCGCCTGCGCTGAGCGAACTTCCGAGCTGGCTGATGGTCAGCGCGCCCCACAGCCGATGAAAATCCATGGACAGCTTCGTTTCCGAGGCCGGCGCCGACCGGGCGATCAAGGGTCAGCTGGGGTCGGAGCCGCGGATGGCGGGTAGCCAGAGGGCGGTGGCGGCCGCTACTGAGGTGGCGGCGAGGAAGGTGGTGAAGGCGCCGCCGTCGACGTAGATCCACATCAGGGCGGCGAAGGGGGCGGCGACGGTGGATTGGGCGTCGAGGAGGAGGCGGCGGTGGAGGCGGGTTGCGGTGGTGGTGAGGGTGGGGGCGTGTGGGTCGGGGAGGGAGGGGTTGTCGATGAGGCGGCCGGGGGGTTCGGTGGTGCGGATGCGGCCGGCGGGGTAGAGGCGGTGGCCGGCGATGTGGAGGGTTCGGTCGGTCAGGTCGGCCCGGGATTCGGTCAGGGTTATCAGGGCCGGGTCGAAATAGACCGGGAGCCACCGGGGCCGGCCGGTTCCGGTGATCTCCAGCCAGGAGCGGCTGACCAATCGATGCTGCTGGCGGATGCGGGAAACGCCCACGGTGCGTGCGGTTCCGGAGGGCCAGAAGGCGAGAAGTCCGCGCGCGACGGCGATTCGGTGGGCCGAGTATCCGATGATCCCCAGCGCCACCGTGGCCAACGCCGCCACCTGGTCCAGATCGCCGAACGGCGCCCAGGCGAGGCAAATCGCCAGGGCGCCGATCGTCACGCTGATCGGATAGGCCAGGGGGTGGCCTGATCCGAAACTCACTTCAGGAAGCCAACTTTCGTGTAGTCAGGCGAGGCGAGGCCGAATGCGCCGTAGTTGGCGAGGTTGTCCCGAACGGCATAGGTTCCCGACGCCTGGTGCAATGGAACGGAATAGCCCTCTTCCCAGATCATCTGGTCGCATTTGTTGGCCAGCTCGAGCGCCTTCTGCGGATCCAGTTCGGCAACCGTCTGTTCGATCAGCGCGTTCAGCTCCGGCGAGCCGATCCGTGCCTTGTTGCCCTGCAAGTTGTTCGGGTCGTAGGCATAGATCTGCGGAAGCGCGCCGATCGGGAGCACGCTGCCGCTCCAGCTGAACTGGGCGATATCGAAGTTGCCGGGGTCGATGACGTTCTTGAACAACCCGGAGCCGGGCACCGTCTGGATGTTCAGCTTGACGCCGACCTTGGCCAGATTCTGCTGCACGATCTGCGCGGTCTGCACCCACAGGTCCTGCTGGTACATCACATCGCGGAGTTCGAGCTTGCGCCCATCCTTCTCGCGCACATCACCATTGAGCTTCCAGCCCAGCTCGTCCAGCATGCGCGCGGCCGCGTCGGGGTCGTACGCGATCGGCGCGGCATTGTCCTGAAAGCCCTTCTGTCCCACCATGAAAATGTGATTGTTGAGCGGCTTCGGATTGTCGACCACACCGTTCTGCGCGGCGCTGACCAGACCCTGCCGATCGATCGCCTTCGAGATCGCGATGCGCAGCTTCGGGTCCTCGAGCAGCGCGCCAGGCGCGCCGTTGAAGGTCAGGTGTGACCAGCTCGGCTCGGGCGTGCGGCGAATGACGACATTCTTGGCATTGCGTGCGGCAGTGACGTTTTCGATGCCGGACATGTAGGCGTAGTCGAGCTCGTTGTTCTGCACCGCGGGCAGCGTCGCCGTGCTGTCCAGCACGCTGAAGGTGATCCGGTCCAGCTTCGGCGTCGGACCCCACCACTTCGGATTGCGGCCGAGGGTGATCCGGTTCTGGCTGCGGTCGATCTCGGTGATCACGAACGGGCCCGCGCTGACCGTCAGGCCGTTGCGGTCACGATCGTTGAACGCCTCCGGGGTCCCCGTGGTTTCCTTCGGGTAGAGGAAACCGAACTGGCCTTTCCATTCGGAATAGGGCTTGTTGAACGTGACGATCGCCTGGCGATCGTCGACCCCGCGTTCCACCTTCTCGACGCGTTCGAACCCGCTGGTGGACGAGACCAGGAACCGATTGTCCCGGCCGCTCTGCGCGGCGGCCTGCGAGCGCAGATCCTCCCAGGTGATCGGTGAACCGTCGGACCACACGGCCTTCGGATTGATCGTGTAGGTGACCTGCTGCGGACTGGTATTGGTCAGCTGCACGTCGGTGAAGTAGTTGTGGTCCACGGTCAGATCGCCCGCGGCGTCACTGACGAACGGCGAAGGCATGGTCGGTGCGGCCACCGACGCCATGGTGTCGGTGCCGCCGTCGATGTGCAGGTAATTGAAGGTCTCGGGGAACGAGGTGAGCGACAGCCGCAGATTGCCGCCGTCGCGCAGTTCGCTCGGATCCTTCGGGTTGACGTCGTTCGTGGTGCCGATGGTGCTCGTGCCCGGCGTCACGCCGCCGTTATCGGCACAGCCGGACACGATGAGCCCGATGGCGACGCACGGAATCGCAACCCGCGCGCCCAGAGAGCGAATCCTCATTCGGGGACCTTCCTTGTTCATGGAGCGATCGGAGACGTCTACTTCACGAAGCCGATTTTGGTGTAGTCGTAAGAGGCGAGGCCGGCGGCGCCGTAGTTGGCGAGGTTGTCGCGCACCGCGACGGCTCCGGCGGACTGCACGATGGGCAGCGAGAAGCCCTCTTCGAAAATCATCCGATCGGCCTTGTTCGCCAGCTCGATCGCCTTCTGCGGATCGAGTTCGGAGATGACCTCATCGATCAGGGCGTTCAGCTCCGGGTTGCCGATCTTGCCCTTGTTGCTCTGCGGCACGGCCGGATCGTAAGCGTAGATCTGCGGCAACGCACCCAGCGGAAGAGTGCCGCCTGACCAGGTGAACTGGACCATGTCGAAATTGCCCGGATCGACGACATTGGTGAACAAACCATTGCCCGGCACGGTCTGGATGGTGAGTTTGACGCCCACCTTTGCCAGGTTCTGCTGGGCGATCTGCGCCATCTGTACCCAGGAGTCCTGCTGGTACATCACATCGCGGATTTCGAGTTTCCGGCCGTCCTTCTCGCGGACGTCACCGTTGAGCTTCCAACCCAGCTCATCGAGCTCTTTGGCCGCCTGCTCCGGGTTGTAGGCAACGGCGGCGGCGTTGTCCTGATAACCCTTCTGGCCCTCCATGAAGATGTGGTTGTTCAGCGCCTTGGGATTCTCCACGACCCCGTTCTGGGTCGCGACGGCAATGCCCTGCCGATCGATCGCCTTCGAAATCGCCACGCGCAGTTTGGGATCCTCGAGGATCGAGCCAGGCGCTCCGTTGAAGGTGAAGTGCGAGAACCGCACGCCGGGTGCGCGACGCACCTTGATACCGGGGGAATTCGTGGCGGTCTTCACCTCATCGATTCCGGACACGGTCGCGTAGTCGAGTTCGTTGTTCTGCAACGCGTTGATGCGGGCCGAGTAGTCGAGCACGCTGTAGGTGACCGTGTCCAACTTCGGGGTGTCGCCCCACCATTTCGGATTGCGGCCGAGGACGATTCGCTGCTGCGCCTTGTCGATCGAGGTGACCATGAACGGGCCGGACGACACCGGCAGGCTGTTGCGGTCGACATCGTTGAACGCTTGCGGCGTCCCCATCGATGCCTTCGGATACAACGGGTTGAACAGGCCCTGCCACTCCGCGTAGTGCTTACCGAAGGTGACGACCGCCTGCCGGTCGTCGACCCCGCGTTCGACTTTGTCGACTCGGCTGTAGCCCTGGGTGGCCGAGACCAGGAACTCCGGGTTGCGCCCGCTCAGCGCCTCCGCCTGAGTCCGCAGGTCTTCCCAAGTGATCGGGCTGCCGTCGGACCACACAGCCTTTGGATTGATCGTGTAGGTGATCTGCTGCGGATTCGTGTTGGTGAGCTGCACGTCGGTGAAATAGTTGTGATCGACGGACAGCTCGCCGGCCGCGTTCGAGGTGACGGTGCCCGGCATCGCCCAGGCGATCAGATCTGAGAGCTCACCGTCGGAATCCACGTGGTGCGCATTGAAGGTCGCGGGGAAATTGGTGAGCGTGAGCCGCAGATTTCCACCGTCGCGCAGTTCGCTCGCGTCCTTCGGATTGACGTCGTTGACCGCGCCGATCGTGCTCGAACTCGTCGCCGGGTCACCGTCGGAACCACACCCGGCCAGGATCAATGCCAAAGCGACAGCTGGTGCGGCGCACCGAATACCGATGGCCCGGCCGGTGCGGGCTTTCTTCGCGGTTGAGTTCACTTCACGAATCCGATCTTTGTGTAGTCGTAGGAGGCGAGCCCGGGTGACCCGAAGTTGGCGATGTCGGAGCGTACGCCCCAGTTCCCTTCGGACTGGGTCAATGGCAGCGAATGCCCTTCCTCGAACACCTTTCGGTCCACCTCGTTGGCCAGATCGATCGCCTTCTTCGGATCGAGTTCCGTGAGGGTTTGATCGATGAGGGTGTTGAGTTCGGGGGAGCCGATGTGGCCGAAGTTGTTCTGCCAGTCGCCGGGGTGGAAGCCGTAGGTCTGGGGGACGCTGCTGAGCGGGAAAGCATCACCGACGTAGACGAATTGGGCGGCGTCGAAATCGCCGGGGTTGATCACGTCGGTGAAGAAGTTCGCGCCGGGCTTGGTGTCGACGATCAGCTTGACGCCGATCTGGGCCAGGTTCTGCTGGATGATCTGGGCGATCTGCACCCAGGTGTCGTCCTTGTACATGACGTCGCGGATGACCAGTTTGCGGCCGTCCTTTTCCCTCGTGTCGCCGTTGAGCTTCCAGCCGAGGGCGTCGAGTTCCTTTGCGGCGGCGTCGGGGTCGAAGCCGAGGCTGTTGTTCTGGTAGCCGGCCTGGCCCTCCAGGAAGACGTGGCTGTTCAGCGGTTTCGGGTTCTCCACGAGTCCGTTCTGCACGGCGGTGGCGATGCCTTGGCGGTCGATCGCCTTCGAGATCGCCACGCGCACACCGGCATCCTCGAGGATGGAACCGGGTGCGCCGTTGAAGGTGATGTGCCGCCAGCGATTACCGGGCGCCCGCCGCACGACCACGCCGGAGGACTTCCGCACGGTCGTCGCGTCGTCGAGGTTGGTGAGCAGTACCGCGTCGAGTTCGTTGTTCTGCAGACCGCCGACCCAGGAGTTGCGGTCCAGCACGGTCCAGGTGATGGTGTCCAGCTTCGGTTTCTCGCCCCACCAGTTCGGGTTGCGGCCCAACACGATTCGGCCCTTGCCGCGATCGGCGGACTGGACCAGGAACGGGCCCGCGGTCGGGCTCATCTCGTCGACCAGGCTCTTGTTGAACGCCTCGGGATCGCTGGTCACCGACTTGGGGAACAGCGACAGGTTGCCGGCGAACTGCCCGCGCCATTCGGTGAAGGGCTGCTTGAACGTGATGACGGCCTGGTGGTCGTCGATGCCGCGCTCGACCTTCTCCACCCGGTCGAAGCCGACGGTGATGGCGATCAGGAAGCGCTTGTCGGCGCCGGCCAGCGCCTTGGCCTGGGATTCGATGTCTTCCCAGGTGATCGGCTTGCCGTCGGACCAAACGGCTTTCGGGTTGATCGTGTAGGTGACCTGCTGCGGGCTGGTGTTGGTCAGCGCGACATCGGTGAAGTAGTCGTGGTTGACCGTGAGCTCACCAGCGGCGTTGGTGTCGAACGCGCGCGGCATCATGGGCTTCTCGATATCCATGATCTCGGCGTCGTTGCCGTCGATCGAGAGCGTGTTCCAGTTCGCCGGGTACGCGGTGGTGGCCAGCCGCAGGTTGCCGCCCTCGCGCAGCTCGTCGACACCCTTGGGGTTGATGTCGCTGGTGGTGCCGATCGCGCTGGACACACCGGCGGTCGAGCCGGTGTCGCCCGAACCGCAGCCGGTCGCGACCAGGCCTAGCGCGACCACCGGTATCGCCCAGCGCAGGGCCGCGGTTCGGCTTGCTCGGATCGGCATCGCAGTCTCCTTCTATCGGCTGACGGCAGGCACCGGCACGGCGTCGATCAGATCGCGCGTGTACTCGTGCCGCGGATCGGCGAAAATCTGTTCCGCCGGACCGGATTCGACGATCTTGCCGCGCAACATCACCGCGATGTCGTGCGCCAGATTGCGCACCACGGACAGGTCGTGCGAGACGAACAGATAGGACAGTCCGCGCTCGATCTGCAAGTCGCGCAACAGGTTCAGCACGCCGGCCTGGATGGAGACGTCCAGCGAGGACACCGGCTCGTCGAGCACCAGGATCTCCGGATCCAGTGCCAGCGCACGGGCGATGCTGATGCGCTGCTTCTGCCCGCCGGAGAAGTCGGCCGGATAGCGTTCGGCGTGATCGCGGCGCAGGCCGACCTGTTCGAGCAGTTCCGGCACCCGGCGGCCGATCTCCTCGCGCGAGCGGCCGTCGATGCGCATCGGCTCGGCCAGCGCATCGAAGATCGGCAGCCGCGGATCGAGCGAGGCGGTCGGATCCTGGAAGACGATCTGCATCTTCCGGCGGATCTCCCGCTTCTGCGCCTTGGTCAGGGTCGCGACGTCGCTGCCCATGATCTCGATGGTGCCCGATTCCGGCCGGACCAGGTCGAGAATCTGGCTGAGCGTGGTCGACTTCCCGGAACCGGACTCGCCGACCAAGGCCAGCGTGCGGCCCGCGCGCACCTCGAAGCTGATGCCGTCGACCGCGCGGATCTCGCCCTTGCGGCGCTTGAACAGGATGCCCGCGGTGATCGGGAAGGTCTTCACCAGCTCCGAAACCCGCAGCACCACTTGGTCGCTGACCTCGGCCTCGGCCCTGGGCTCGGTGATCTCCTGCCGATAGGCCTCGAACAGGTCGTCGATGCCCACCTCCGCGGTGCGGATGCATGCGGCCGAGTGACCGGGGTTGGTCTTCTCCAACGGCGGTTCGGCGACCCGGCATTCGTCGATCGCGATCGGGCAGCGCGGCGCGAACGAGCAGCCCGGCGGCAGCGCGTGCATGGCAGGCGGTGCGCCGACGATCGGGATCAGCGGCTGGCGGGCCGGGCGGTCCATCCGCGGGATGGAGCCGAGCAGGCCCACCGTGTAGGGCATCCGCGGTGCGGCGAAAAGCTCGGTGGTGGTGGCGGTTTCGACGATCTTCCCGGCGTACATCACCGCGACCCGGTCGGCCAGCGTGGCCGCGATGCCCATGTCGTGGGTGATCATGATGACGCCCGCGCCGGTGATATCGCGCGCCTTGCGCAGCAGATTCAGGATCTGCTTCTGCACGGTGACGTCGAGCGCGGTGGTCGGCTCGTCGCAGATGATCAGCGCGGGATCGTTGGCGATCGCCATGGCGATGACCACGCGCTGGCGCATGCCGCCGGAGAACTCGTGCGGAAAAGCCTTGGCGCGCACCGCGGGTTCGGGGATGCCGACCAGGTCGAGCAGTTCGATCGCCCGCGCCGCCGCCTCGGCCTTGCCCATCTTGCCGTGGGCGAGCAGGGCTTCGGCGATCTGCTCGCCGACCCGGTACACCGGGGTCAGCGCGGAGAGCGGGTCCTGGAACACCATGCTGATGGAACTGCCACGCAGCCTGGACAATTCGCGATCGCCGAGGCCGAGCAGCTCGCGCCCGCGCAACCGGATCGAGCCGCCGATCCGGGCCTGCTCGGGCAGCAGGCCGATCACCGCGAGCGAGGACACCGACTTGCCGGAGCCGGATTCACCGACGATGGCCAGCACTTCGCCGTCGGAGACGGTGTAGTTGACCCCGCGCACCGCCTCGATGCGCCCCTCCTCGCTGGGAAAGGACACGCGAAGGTCGGTGACCTCCAGCAGCGGTGCGGTGAAATTCTTCTCGACCACGACCTTCTCGGTGGGGTCAGCGCCCGTCATACCTTTGCCTTCTTCTTCGAGCGCGCCCGCTTGGCGCCGGGGTCGAATGCGTCGCGCAGCCCGTCACCGACCAGGTTGGCGCACAACACGATGGTGATCAGCAGGCCACCGGCGAACAGGAACAGCCACGGATAGGTCAGCGCCGACTTGGTGCCGGACGCGATCAGCGAGCCGAGCGAGACGTCGGGCGGCTGCACACCGAAGCCGAGGAAGCTGAGCCCGGTTTCGGCCATGATCGCCGCGCCGACCGCCAGCGTGGTGTCGATGATCAGGATCGACGCGATGTTCGGCAGGATGTGGCTGACGATGACCGTGCGCGTCGGTGCGCCCATATACCGTGCGGCCCGGACGAATTCGCGATCGCGCAGGCTGAGCGTCAGGCCGCGCACGATACGCGCGCTGATCATCCAGCCGAACACGCTGAGCAGCAGGATGAGCAGCAGAATCGAACCGCTGCCCTTGGTCCGCGGCGCGAACAGCGCGACGATGATGAAGCTCGGCACCACCAGCAGCAGGTCGACCAGCCACATGATCGCGCGGTCGGTCCAGCCGCCGAGCAGCCCGGCGGTCGCGCCCGCCGTCGCGGCGATGGTGGTCGAGATGAGCGCGACGCACAGGCCGATCAGCAGCGACTTCTGCATACCGCGCAGGGTCTGGGCCAGCACGTCCTGCCCGATCTGGGTGGTGCCGAACGGGTGCTTGCCGCTGGGCGGCTTCAGCAAGGACGTGTAATCCAGCTGCTGGTAGTCGTATTTCAGCAGCGGCGGCAGCGCGAAGCTGAGGACGAACAGCAGGATCAGGATGACCGCGCCGATCACCGCGGGCTTGTTGCGCAGGAAACGGCGCAGGACCAGCTTGCTGCGCCCGGCCGCGGCGGGCTCCGGCGCCCCTTGGACGATGATTTCCGCTTCGGTCATCGCACACGCACCCGAGGATCGAGGATCGCCAGCACCACGTCGGAGAGCAGGCCCGAGACCAGCACCACCAGTCCGGCGAACGCGGTCACCGTGACCACCACGTACAGGTCCTGGGCGTTGATCGAGTCGACCAGCCACTCACCGACGCCGTGCCAGCCGAAGATCTTCTCGGTGAACGTCGCGCCGGTGATCAGGCCGAGCAGGCTGTAGGCGAACAGCGTCGCCATCGGGATCAGCGCGGTGCGCAGGCCGTGCTTGTACAACGCCTTGCTGCGGGTCAGGCCCTTGGCCCGGGCGGTGCGAATGAAATCGCTCTGCAACACGTCGAGCATGGCGTTGCGCTGATAGCGGCTGTAGCCCGCCATGCCGCCCAGGGCGAGACCGGCCGTCGGCAGCACCAGGTGCTGCAGGCGATCGAGCAGTTGCGGGAAGAATCCGTCGATCCGGTTCGCCGAAGTCTCCCCGGTGTAGAGGAATATCTGCGAGCCGGTGAGCGAATTGATTTCCAGCGCACCGTATTTCAAGAGTGTCGCAAGAAGGAACACTGGCGTACTCAGCACCAGCAGCGAGATGATGGTGGTGAAGTAGTCGCTGAATTTGTACTGCCGGATCGCACCGGCGGCGCCGATCAGGACGCCAAGCACGGTGCCGACCAATGATCCGATGATCAGCAGGCGCAAACTCACCGCCACCCGGCGCGGCAGTTCCTGGCTCACCGGCTGCCCGGCCAGGGTTTTGCCGAAATCGCCTTGCGGTATCCCCTTCAGCCAGGTGATATAGCGCTGCGGGATCGGGTCGTTGAGGTGTAATTCCTCGGCCTTGGCATCGATCACCGCCTGCGGTGGGCGCGGATTGCGCTGTTCCAGGCTGTCCAGCGGGCGGAACGTCAGCGACGCCAAGCTGAAGGTCAGGAACGACGCGAGCAGCAACAGCACGACATAGTGAAGCGCGCGTCGTAGCAGGAAGCCGGTCATCAGTCCTCGTGGTCTTTCGGCTGGACGGGACCAGCGTCGAGTATTAGCCCCTGATCATAAGGACGATGACCCGGACGCGCGTGTCACGCGGGGCCGGACATGTCCATTATTCTTGCGGCACACGCGTACGCGGTCGGTTCGACGCGACGAAGGGGGAGTCATGAACTATCCGCAATATCCCGGTGGATACAACCCGTATCCGGGATATTCGACCGGAATGTCGGCGCCGAGCGGGGCCACCGCGATCACCGCGGGCGTGCTCGCGTGTGTCGGCGCGGTCGGCCAATTGCTCGGCGGCGGAATCAGCCTGGCGTTCGGGCTGATCGGCTGGCAGCTCGACGAATACGACACGACCGGGCTGTTTTCCGAGGACTGGTTCCAGACCTGGGCGATCGCGTCCGGGGCCATCTCGCTGGTGGCCGCGATCGTGCTCGGGGTCGGCGCGATCGGGATGTTCAGCCGGAAGTCGTTCGGGCGGTTGCTCGTTGTGGTGGGGTGCGCGGCGGTGATCGCCGCGGAGATCGTGGGGTTCGCGATCCTGCGGTCGTTCGACGGTTCGTCGGACAGTTCGATCGGCACGCTCAGCGGCGGCGCCAGTGGTCTGTTCGGCCTGATCTTCCCCATCGTCACCGCGGTGCTCGCGCTGCTGCCCATGACGAGCCGCTGGTTGGCGCACACGCCGGTCGCGGCCGTGCCGCAGCCGTATGGATACCCCTACCCCGGACCGCAGGCCTGGCCGCAACCGCCGGTCGACCAGCAGCCGCAAGGTGCCTGGGGACAACCCGCGCCGGGTGTGCCGCAAGCGCCGGCCGGCCAAGCACCCGGGCAGCAGCCGGCGCAAGCAGCGTGGGGTGCGCCCGCGCAGTCGGCACCGGTCTACGGGCAGCCGCCCGCGCCACCGGCCGCGTGGGGGCAGCCTGCGGCGGCCGTGCCGCAGGCGGTCTGGGGTGCGCCTGCGCAGCCGGGTTCCTCGGCACCGGTCGACGGACAGTCCGCGCCGCCGGTTGACGGACAGTCCGCGCCGTCGGCCGGGGGCGAGCCTGCGCAGTCAGATGACGCGGCCCCGAAAGACCAAGCCGCGTGGCCGCCTGCCGAGTCAGCGCCGAGTGACGCTCCCGCTCCCATCGGGCGCAACGATGAGACTGTGCTCCGCCCACCCACTTCGGTGCCACCGGCACCGCCGCACCCCGCGGATGACACCGTGTGGCGTCCACCGTCCGCCTAGGACTCGGCGTCGTGAATCGACCGATCACCATCTTCCTGGCGGTACCCCCGACACTCCCAGACGGTTGTCCGGCAGGATGGAATAGGTGACCCTCCTGCATCTGCCCAAGCCGAAGATGGTGGCGACCGACGTCGACGGCACCCTCATCGATCACGACGAGCGGGTCACCGCGCGCACCAAGGCGGCGGTGGACGCGCTGATCGGCGACGGTGTGCCGTTCGTGCTGGCCACCGGACGCCCGCCGCGCTGGATCGATCCGGTGGTCGACGGGCTCGGTTACGCGCCGCTGTGCGTGTGCGGCAACGGGGCGGTCATCTACGACAGCGCCACCGATCGGGTGCTGGCCAGCATGACGTTGGACGTGGCCACCCTGTCCTGGATCGCCGACCAGGCCGAGGAGGCGCTGCCCGGGTGCGGGCTCGCAGCCGAACGGGTCGGCGAGAGCGCGCACGACGCGGTCACCCCGCAGTTCGTCAGCTCCCCGCTCTACGAGCACGCCTGGCTGAATCCGGACGACACCACGGTCGCCCGGCACGAGGTGATCGACGCCCCGGCGATCAAGATGCTGATCCGACTACCCGGCGCGCGCAGCTCCGACATGCGCGCCGTGCTCGCCCCGCTGATCGGCGAGCGCGCCGACATCACCTACTCCACCGAGCACGGCCTGATCGAACTGTCCGCGCCCGGCGTCACCAAGGCCTCCGGCCTGGCGATCGTCGCCCAGCGCCTCGGCGTCGAATCCGCGAACATCGTCGCGTTCGGCGACATGCCCAACGACGTCCCGATGCTCACCATGGCCGGCCACGGCGTCGCCATGGCCAACGCCCACGCCGAGGCCAAAGCGGCCGCCGACGAGGTCGCCGAGTCCAACTCCGACGACGGCGTCGCCCGCATCCTCGAACGCTGGTGGATCTGAGTTAGTCGCTGCTCGCGAATTCGCTTGCTGCGCAAACCATAGTGACGCACGGGTGGATCTTCTGTGCCCGAATTGCTTGGTGCGCAACAGTTTGTGTGCGGTATCTGTGAAGAGGGTGCGGTGCCCTGAACGCAATCGGAGCCCGCGGCCGTTGAGTGGATCACGGCGACGGGCTCCGAGTGAGGTGGTTCGGAATCAGCCTGCTGGTTCCGGGGCTGGGTTCGGGAGGAAGTCCTCGGGGGTGGGGAATTGGAGGGCATCGGGTTGTGGTGCCGGAACCTCGGCGGGTGCCGGAAACTCTGCGGGAGCAGGGGTTTCGGCGGGAACCGGTGCGGGAGCCGGTGCCGGTGCGGGACCGGCAGCAGGCGCGGGGCGGCCCGCGTTCTGCTGGTAGGTGTCGTTGTAGGTCTTCCACACGGTGGTGACGACGCCGGTCACCTGGTTGAGAATCAGTGAGCCGTATTGGAAGTCCGCGCGCTGGCCGTTCGGCACGTTGTAGGCGTCGCCGGCCGGGAGGCCGAGCACGCCGGCGTCGCCACCGAGTTGCAGGAAGCGGTCGAGGATCTTGCCGAGCACCTCGATGACCTTGCCGTCCGGCGCGGTGTAGACGTAGCCGTTGGCGAACTTGGCGTACTGCTGGCCCTGGGCGGCGGGCAGCGGCTCGGTCTGCGCGGCGCCGAGCGGTCCGCGGGGACCGCCGTTGTCCGCCCAGTGCTTGGCGATCGGGTTCTCGTTCGCCATGCCGAGCAGCTTCTTGGTGAGTGCGGCCAGCGCGGAGAGGTCGGGCTTGTTGCGCGGCGCGGCCTGCGGGGCCGGGCTGTTCGCGGTGCCGTCGGTGCCGGTCCCGTTGTTCGCGTAGCTGTCGGTGCCGTCGCCGTTTCCGCTGTTCGTGACGCTTGCGCCGCCCGCGACACTCGCGGCGATTTCACGAATTCGATCCATTTGCTCATAGGCGGCGTCGCCGGGGCAGGTGGTGTTGCCGACGTCGCGGTGGGCGAACACGATCGGCAGATTCACCGCCTGACCCATGGCGTAGGAGGTGTACTCCGTGCCCTCGGAGTACATGATGGTCTTGCCCTCCGGGTTGAGATGGGCGATCTTGGCGCGCCAGCCGATGAAGTTGCCGATCGCCCCGATCGACTCCTCGGTCGGCGGGTCCTGGGTGTAGTTGCCCATCAGCGCGACGCCCGCGGTGTTCTCGTTGAATCCGCCCGCGTGCGCGCCCTGCACCGCGCGATCGAGCCCGCCCGCGCGGCCCTCGAAGATCTGGCCGTACTTGTCGACCAGGGCGTTGTAGCCGATGTCGCACCAGCCCAGCGTTTTCGCGTGATAGGTGTAGATGGCGCGGACGATGCCCGCGGACTCCTCCGGGGTGTAGTCGTTGCGGCCCGCGGTGTGGTGCACGGTGATGCCGCCGAGGCCGTCCTTGCCCGGTCCGTCGTCATAGGTGGGTTCTTCGCAGCGGATGCTCTCGTCGGCGCCCCAGCCTTCGCGGGAGATCACCTTGGGTCCGCCGCCGGGTGCGGGCGCGGCGACCTTGTGCAGCGCGCCGTCGATGGCGCCGCGGCCCGGATCGATCAGGACGGCGGTCAGGTCGACGCCGGACATCTGCGCCGGATCGTCCGACCGCGGTGCGGGCCGGCCGGCCGGGTCCGGCGCGACCGTGTCGTCCGGTGCGGTCGCCGCGGCGTTCTTGCGGGTGACCAGCATCTGCACCGCGTTGGTGGTGCCGACGTAGAGCGGCTCGGTGCCGGTCTTGGCGCCGGCCGCGGTGCGATCGGTGCGGCGGGTGTCCACCGGTTCGGCGTTGAACCAGGGCCCCCAGCTGCCGTCGGATTGGCGGGCGCGCAGCATCGCCTTGGTGTTCGTCAGGTCGGCGGCGGTGAGGGCGACGACGCTGAACGGCGTTTCCCGGGAGAGTTCCTTGACCTGCGCGCCGACCTGATCGGTCAGTTCGGGCGGGACCGCGCCCGGAGCCAGCGCGGGCGTGTCGGGCGTGGTGCCCGGTTCGAGGTGGCTCGGATCGGCGATGAAACGCGCGCCGCCGGGAGCGGATTGAGCGGGGGCCTGGCCCGGATTGTTGTTCTGGCCTGGTGCGATGGCTTGCCCTGGAATGGGGTTCTGGGTCGGGGCGGCGGCTTGGCCTGCAGAATTGTTCGGCGCGGCTCGGCCTGGAATGTTGTTTTGATTCGGCGTAACCGCCTGCCCCGGAAAACTGTTCTGAGTTGGCGCGGTGGCCTGCCCGGGAAATGGTGTCTGCCCTGGTGCGAGGCCCTGCCCGGGAGTGGCGTTCGATCCAGGTGCGGTGTTCAGACCTGGCGCGCTCTGCTGGCCGGGGGTGGCCGGATGTGGACCATTCAGCTTCGGTAACGGAATTTCTTTCGGTAGCTGCACACCCGGTGGCAGCGGTAGTCCCTCGGGAATGGGAATCGACGCCGGTAGCGGCAGCATGCGCAGATCCGACAGGTGCAGATCCGGCAGATCCAAGCCGGTGAGTTCGCGCAGCGGAAGCACGATATCGGGGGCGGAGTTCAGCACGACCTCGGCCAGCTGCGCCGGTACGGCGGCCAGTTCGGTGCCGGTGGTCGCGCGATAGTCGGGCGAGTCGCTCATTGTGAGCGCCGCGAGCGGGGCCGCTACCGCAAGCGTGGTGACAACCGGGAGGACGTAGGAACGTTTCGGTTTGCGGTAGGGCACGAGCGTCTCCATTCGGGTCGAACCAGCGATCGTGTGCAAAACCAGGGTTGATTCCTGATGTATCAACGATCACAATAGTCACAACTGTCACATATCTAAAGCTCTGGTTGAGGATTATGTGATTGCTCGAATGTAGCTCTCGTAATGCAGCCGGATGGAACGACATGCCGACAGGTATCCAATCCGCCCGGCCCCGGAATACCGTGGGAGTGAACGGATGCGACGCACCACAGCACCGGAACGAAAGAGCACGGGGGGAGCACGAATGCGGGTGAAATCTGCGCGCAGAAAACGAGCGGCACGCCGGGGGCAGCGCACGCGCGGGCCGGGACAACCTGCGCTATCCATGCGGTCGGTGCTGGTCACCGGCGGTGTGACGCTGACGGTCGGCGCCGTGTTCGCGCTGTGGGCGTGGCCGGGGGACACGCCGTACCGGACCGTCGCGGGACCCGGTCACGGGCGCGGCATGAGCCAGCTCGGCGCGTTCGCGAACGCGCAGGAGGGGTGGACCGCCGACCGAATCCTCGGGCACTACTACCCGGGAGCCACGCTCGGCACCATTGCGGCAAACACCGTCGGGATCCGGCTGACCGCTCAGGACGACTCGTCCCTCGACACGTATTCGGCCGCCGGCCTGTGGGTCGCCGGTCAGTTCGTCGAAGCCGGACAGGCCGCGCATCTGACCCCGCTGCCGACCGGCGGTGCGAATGTGGTGGTGACCGTCGGATGCGACGGGGAGGTGCTGTGGCAGGCGGCGACCGACGATCCGTGGGTCTATCCGGTGAATCGTGCGCCGAATCGTCCGGCCGCGGAACACCTGACGCTGTGCGGTGGCTCGGCGTATCGCGGCGAACTCGGGGTGGCGACGGAGAACGGGGCGGCGCGCACGGTCAATCGCGTCGACGTCGAGGACTACCTGCTCGGCGTCATTCCGGCCGAGGTGCAGGCGAACTGGGCGGACAAGGGTGGTACCGAGGCCCTGCGCGCGCAGGCGATCGCCGCGCGGTCGTATGTCCTTGCCGAGCACCGTTTTCCGTATGCGCAGAGTTGTGACACCACCGACTGCCAGGTGTATCCCGGTACCGCGAAGGAAGATCCGCGCGCGGCCGCCGCCGTGGCGAGCACCGCGGGGACCGTGCTGTTGCGGGACGGGCGAATCCTGCGGTCGGAGTACTCCTCCGCACCCGGCGGTGGCGAACCGGCCGACATCTACACCTTCGAGGTCGGACCGGCATTGAGCGATATCGCGCCCAATGTGCCGACCGCTCCGGTGGATCCGCGGACGAAGGTCGCGGTCGGTGAATCGCCGATCGAGGTCGAATATCGGCGAATCGGCGGGGCGGCAAGCAAAGTCGGGCAGCCGCTCGGGCCGGAGATGGCGTTGCCGGAACATGCCGGGACGTATCGCATGTTCACCAACGGGGTCATCATCTTCACCGAAACCCTTGGCGCGCAGGTCGTCGACTTCACGACACTGTTGCAGTTGGTGCCCGATCCGCCTGCGCCGAAGAGTGGGCCGTCGCGGGCGAGTGTGCCGTCCGCGCCGGGTGCCGTTGTGCCCGAGCAGGTTCCGCCGTCGGGCGGCGTTCCGCCGGCGCCGCCCAGCGAGGGCACGCCGCCGGTACCTGAAGCAGCCCCATCGGCCGTCAACTCGATGCCGGAGCCCGCGTCGCCAGCCGCCGGCATGCCTCCGGTGCCCGAGTCCATGCCGCCCGCAAGCGAGCCGTCCGATATCGGCCGAGCGCCTGTCGCTGCGCGAGTTCCGTCCGGGTTCAGCGTCTCGTCGGCGGCCGAGCACTCGCGGTCGGGTATCGGCGGACCGCCTGTGCCGGAGTCGATTCCGGCTGCAATGCACGTTCCGGTGCTGCCTGCGTCGGTTCCGTCGGATGTGAGTTCGCCGCCGGTGCCGGAGTCTGCTCCGGCCGGTATCAGCACCGTGTCGGCGTTCGAGCCGGTTCCCTCCGATACGGATGAGCCTTCGGGTTTCGAGCCGTCGGGCGTCGAGGTGCCCGAGCCCGCGCCATCCGGTGTGAGCACAGTGCCACTGCCCGAGTCCATTCCGTCCGGTGTGAGTGCGCCGCCCGTATTCGAGTCCGCACCGCCGATCGGCTTCGTGCCGCCCGCGACTTCGGTGTCCCCCGGGAGTACGGTCGCGCCGACGACCGCCGCGACCCCGACACCGCGTCCGACGCCGGGGATTCCGATCCCGTCGGGCGGTGCGACGAGTAGTCCGCTGTCACCGGGATCGTCGGGGCCTGCGGCGCGGCGGTGATGGATGGCTACTCGGTAGAGCCGGTCTAGGCGGACAATCTTCGTTGCGCGGCAACGCCAGAAGCCCGCCGATCGCCGAAAGTGTCCACTCAGACCGGCTTTCCGCGACACCGACCTCAGTCCGGCACCCCATCCCCGAGCGACTCCGCCAGCGTCCGCAACAACCCGGCAAGCTGCTCCCGCGATTCCAGATTCAGCGCCGCCAGCAGCCGCTGCTCGTTCTCCATGTGCTTCGGTAGCACATCGTCGATCATCTGACGACCCGCCGCGGTGAGCCGCACCCGGATCACCCGGCGGTCCGTCGCGCACGGCATGCGCTCAACCCACTCCTTCGCGACCAGCCGGTCGATCCGATTGGTGATCGCGCCCGAGGTCACCATGGCCACCTTGATCAGCGCGCCCGCGGTGAGCCCCTCGTCGCCGCCGGAGCGGCGCAGTGTGGCGAGCACGTCGAACTCCCAGAACTCCATCCCGAACTGGCCGAAGAACTGCTTGAGTTCCTGCTCGAACAGGCGGGACAGCCGCTGGATGCGGCCGATCACGGCCATCGGCGAGACGTCGACCTCCGGCCGTTCCCGGTTCCAGTGCTGGGTGAACAGGTCCACCGCGTCCGCCATGACCGCTCCTCTCGACTCTAAGAATCTTAACATTGATCTACTTGACGCTAAGGTACTTCTGAGGGTAGATATTTCAACGTTGAGATTATCAATGAGGAGCGAACGACATGACCACAAGCACCACCCCGCGCACCGGGAACTCCTACGCGGGCACTCTGGCGCTCACCGCCCTCACCCCCATCGTCTGGGGTTCCACCTACGCCATCACCACCGAATTCCTGCCGCCGGACCGCCCGCTGTTCACCGCGCTGATGCGCGCGCTGCCCGCCGGTCTCGCGCTGCTCGCCATCACCAGGGTGCTGCCGCGCGGCATCTGGCTCGGCCGCGCCGCCGCGCTCGGCATCCTCAATATCGGCGCGTTCTTCCCGCTGCTGTTCCTCGCCGCGTACCGGCTGCCCGGCGGCGTGGCCGGCGTGCTCGGCGCGGTCGCGCCGATGTTCGCGCTCGGCTTCGCGACCGTGGTGCTCGCCGAGAAGCCCAACGGGCGCAAGGTGCTTGCCGGTCTGATCGGCGTCTTCGGCGTCGCGCTCGTCGTATTGAAGGCCAACGCGCAGCTGGACACCCTCGGCGTCATCGCCGGACTGTCCGGCGCCGCGTTCATGGCCGCGGGCACCGTGCTCACCCAGCGGTGGGGACGGCCCGAGGGCGTCGGCCCGCTGGCGCTGACCGGCTGGCAACTGACCGCCGGTGGACTGTTCATCCTGCCGTTCGCCCTGCTCATCGAGGGTGCGCCGCCGGCGCTGGACGGCCGCGCGATCGGTGGCTACCTCTACCTCGCCGTCATCGGCACCGCCGTGGCGTACTGGCTCTGGGTCCGCGGAATCTCCAAGGTGCCCGCGACCTCGGTGGCCTTCCTCGGGCTGCTGAGCCCGGTCTCCGCCGCGGTGATCGGCTGGATCGCGCTGGGCCAGGCCCTCGGACCGCTGCAAATGGCCGGCCTGGTCATCGCGCTCGGCGGCACCCTGTTCGGCCAGCTGGCCGGCCGGCCGAAGGCGGTGCCCGTGGTCGCCGCGCCCGTCGAGCCGGTTCTGGTGCCGGCGCGCTGAGCTGCGGATAATCGGGGTTGACCTTGACGTAGCGTCAACTTGCATGCTGGTTACACCGACGAGATGAGAAGGGAGAACAGGTCGTGAGCACCGAATGGTCCATCCAGGATCTGGCCAAGGCGGCCGGTACCACCAGCCGCACGCTGCGCCACTACGGCCAGCTCGGGCTGCTGCCGCCGAGCCGGATCGGCGCCAACGGATATCGCTACTACGACCAGGACTCCCTGCTGCAGTTGCAACGCATCCTGCTGCTGCGAGAGCTCGGCCTCGGCCTTCCGGTCATCGCCGAAGTGCTTGCCGGAGAACAGGACACCGGTACCGCACTGCGCACGCACCTGGAACTGCTTCGGCAGGAACAGGATCGGATCCGGCGCCAGATCTCGTCGGTGCAAACCACGCTGCAGAAGACGGAAAGAGGTGAACAACTCATGGCTGCAGAAGTTTTCGACGGCTTCGACCACGCTCAGTACAAGGATGAGGTGATCGAACGCTGGGGCAAGGACGCCTACGAGAGCGGCGACAAGTGGTGGCGCTCGATGAGTGCGGCGCAGCAGCAGGCGCACTTCCAGACCCACCTGGACATCGCCGCCGACTACGGCCGGGCGCACGCCGCCGGGCTGGCGCCGGACCACGACGAGGTCCAGGCCATCGTGGCCAGACACCGCGCCTGGATCGGCGACGGCTGGCAGGGCAAGGCCGTAATCAAGGAGGCCTTCATCGGCCTCGGCGAAATGTACGTCGCGGATCCGCGGTTCGGCGCGAACTACGACGTGCACGGCGCGGGCACCGCGGAGTTCGTCCGGGACGCCATGACGGTCTACGCCGAGACACAGCTCTAGATCACGCCCAACCGACGGCCGGTACGCATACTGAATGCGTGCCGGCCGTCGGCGGAGAGAGGGCATCCGAGCAATGACATACGCCAGGGAGAGTTCGCGAGTCGCCGGGCCGAGCGGAGTGGTCGCGACCACCACGGGGGTGCTGGCCCTGGTCGCCGGGTTGTTCAACCTGTGGGGCGAACGAACCGTGCTGAGCGCCTTGCGCGACGGCCCGCACGTCGACAAATCCTTCGCCATCTTCTCGATCCTCGGCGCGTCGCTCGCCGCGATCGCTCTTATCTACGGCGCCATCCAACTGCTGCGCCGCGACGAGACCGGCCGCTACCTCCTCATCCTCACCTCGGGCTTGCTGACCGTCGCCGCGCTGGTCGCCCTCTACTGCTCGCTCTTCGACTACCAGCCGGACTACGGGATCGATTGGCTGCCCGAGCAGCGACGGTCACTCGAAATCGTCAACGCCAACTTCGACGGCTTGATCGGCACGCTGACCGCCCTGCTGCATCGCGAGTGGATCGCCTCGCTGGTGTCCGCGGTCCTGCCACTGGTGATTTTCCTGCTGGCCTCCTCCGGATCGACCACCCGCTGGGTCACCTACGCGCCGACGCCTCCGCGTACCGAAAACCCGGACAACCAAGTAGCTTTCGGCCCTGCTGACGCCTAACCCGGCCGCGCGGCCGTAATCCGGCACCCTCATCGACTCGATCCGCCGCCACCCGCACGGTAGGGTTCGCTCGATACCTAGAGGGGGGTTCGATGACTAATCCATATGGCGGACCAGGCAATCCGGCTCCGGCGACCGCGCACAGCGGACTGGTCGCGGTGATCACGATCGTGTCGGCCTGGCTCGGCGCGGCCCTGGCCTGCTCCGGCTCGATCTTCGCTTTTCAGCACTACCGGATAGTGGACCGGATCCGAAAGCCGAAGCTCACCGACGACAAATACGACGCCTGGAAGACCGCGTCGGATTTCCATGCGGTGCTGGAAGTCCTGTTGATCGTCTCGGCGCTGATGGCTGTCGTCCTTGCCGTCGGCAGCCTGTTGTCCATGATCGGCAAGCCGGTCGGCCGCCCTCTGGAAATCATCGGCGGCGCTTGGGTTTTCCTAGGTGGCCTGTTCAGCGTGACCTACGGTGGCGACCGTGGTCTCGCCGACGGAGCATCCTTCCCCGGCTACCTGATCATCGGCGGCGCTGTCCTGGGATTGGTCTCGCTGGTATTCGCGCTGACCCGTCCTGGCGTTTCGCCAGCCCAGACGGCGTATATCCAGCAGCCACCTGCTCCGATGCACTATCAGCCTCCACGGCCCTGACCGACCGTAGAAAGCGCTTACGGCACAAGGATTTCGGTAGGTAGCCCGCCGAGTCGAGCGCGGCGGCGGTCCAGAGCTATGACCGGCTGTCTTCGGGTTGACCTCGAAGGGACTGCATCAGTTGGTCTTCCGTGATCGGGGGGACCGGTAGCGGGTGGGCCGCCGTGGCGCGCAAGCCATCCAGAGTCAGGGCCAGGTGGCGGCGCCAAGCCTCGGGGGCAATGGTGGCGGTGGCTTCCAGGATTCTGGTGTGCGACCAGGTGATGAAGGCGATGTCCTCGAGGACCCAGTCGGCCCGCAGCGCGCCGGATTGCTGGGCGCGGGTGATGATCCGGCGCATGATGCCGTGGCCGTATTCCTGCGCGTTCGCGATGGCGGTGCTGGGGGCGGCGCGGACGGCGAGTTCGCTGAGCAGGCGATCCGAAGCTTGTAGTTCACAGACCTTTTCGACGAGGTAGACGAACGAGTCCCACGGGTCGTCGATGGCGAGTGCTTCCTCGGCGATGCGCCCGCCCGCCTCGATGCGGTCCTCGACGGCGGCGGCGATGAGGTCGTCGCGGGTGGGGAAGCGGTTGTAGAGGGTGCCGATGGCCACGCCGGCCCGGGCGGCGATCTCTTTGAGCGGCGCGTCGAGCCCGCGTGCTTCGAAGACGTCGCGGGCGGCGGTCACCAGCGCGTCGCGGTTGCGGCGGGCATCGCTGCGTAACGGCTTGTCCACGGGCATTTGCCGATCCTACAAATCCGGGCCGCGAATTATGTTGAGCATAGGTTCAAGTTAGTGCTACCGTCGGACATCTAACTTGAACCACTGCTCAACTTAGTGAGGTAGGCATGTCGAAGACCATCGCGATATTCGGGTTCGGGCCCGGACTCGGTGTGGGCACCGCGCGGCATTTCGGGCGTGAGGGGTTCCGGGTGGCGGTGATCGGGCGGAACCCGGACAAGGCGCAGCGGCATGTGTACGAACTCGCGGCCGAGGGCATCGAGGCGGCCGCGTTTCCGGCCGACGTCACGGATGAGGCCCAGGTCGACGCGGCGATCGAGAAGATCGGCGCGACCTTCGGCCGGATAGACGTGGCCATGCACGGTGCGGCCGGCGACCCGGTGGACCGCATTCCGTCCACGCTCGAGGTGGACGTGCCCGCCTTGCGCACCCCGCTCGCGTTGAAGCTCTACTCGCCGATCCTGATGACCCGCGCGCTGGCGCCCGCGATGATCGAGCGCGGCGAGGGCACCCTGCTGTTCTCCTCGGGCTCGTCCGATCGCCACCCGATGCCGTTCCTGTCCAACTTCGGCGTCGCCCTCGCCGCGCAGCGCGGCTACATCCACCAGCTCGCGATCGAACTACAGGGCACCGGCGTCTACGCGGGTCTGCTGAACATCGGCGTGCTCATCGGCAACAGCAAGGCCGAACAGCTGGTCGACGAACATCCGGAGCTGTTCCCCGCCGACCTCGAGATCACCCGCATGGGCAATGTCGAACTGGGCGAACACTATTGGCAGATGTACCTCGACCGCGACCAGGTCGAGGTCGAGGTGGGTTTCCCGGACTGAGGAGCAGAACCCGCACGCCGGACCTCGGCGTGCGGGTGGCGGGTCTACGCGGCGACCCCCTCGGCGAACAGCAGCCGCAACTTGAACGCACCGTCGCGCAACTCCTTCGCGACCGCGTATTCCGCCGAGGAATGCCACTCGCGCAGCCGCTCCATGTCCGGAAACTCGATCACGGTAGTGACCGCATCCGCAGGCCAGGAGCCCGCCGCAGCCTCCGGTGTCGCACCCGCGACCAGATAACGCCCGCCGTATTGCAACACCGACGGCATCGCCACCGCCGTGTACTCCCTGGCCCGCTCCGCATCCTGAATCTCGGCCTCGACGATCACGTACGCGGTCATGAATCCTCCACTCACAGCAGCCGCTCCTATCTGCCGTGACAAAAGGAAACGGTGTGTCCTAACGACACGGCGAAGACTATCGCAACGATGTACCGTGTCAAGATGCCGACGACGGAGCAGCCCACCCGACGAGAGCGGCTGCGCACCATGACCACCACGGAGATCACCACGATCGCCCTGCGGCAGATGGCCGCCGACGGCCCCGGCTCGATCTCCCTGCGCGGCATCGCCCGCGAGATGGGCATGACCGCCCGCGCCATCTACAGCTACTTCGCCGACCGCGACGACCTGATCACCGCGCTGATCGGCGACCTCGGCACCGCACTCGCCGACGCGCTGGAGACCGCCCGCGACGCCGTCCCCGCCGACGACCCGGGCGGCCGGCTGCTGGCCTGGTGCACGGCGCTACGCGAATGGGCCCTGGCCAACCCGGAGGGCTTCCGCCTGATCTACGGCGACCCGGTCCCCGGCTATTGCGCACCTGACGGCGCCCCGGTCGAACTGGCGGCGCAACGGATCTGCGGCGGACTGAACGACCTGGTCGCCGCCCTCCGCGCACCCGAACCTGGTGTACCCGTGGACGACTCGGCTTGGTCCAACTTCCCCCCGGCCTACCTGACGAAGATCCGCGCCGACACCCTCACCCCCGAAACCGCCGAACTCGCCTTACGCGTGTGGGGCCGAGTCCACGGCCAGGTCTCCCTCGAAATCCACGGCCACCTGCGCCCCGTCTATGCGGACCCCGCCGCACTGTTCCACGCGGACCTGCGCGACCTCGTCGCATCGCTCGCCGCGCCCGAGATCGCGGACTGACCGAGAACCGTCCAGCCAACAGTGCCTCCGTGCCGTCAAGCCCGCTATTCGGCAAACTTCCGGCGAAATAAGGACGGCTCGGGCATGAAAACGTGCGCGGACCCGGTCCCGCGCGGTGCCCCGCACGACTCCACCCAGACCCCGCGCGGACTTCCGATACTCTGGGCTCCCGTGACCGTCGCATCGTCCCCGGGTAACTCCGCCAACTCCTCCTCTCAGTTCGATCTGATCGTCGTCGGCTCCGGTTTCTTCGGGCTGACCGTCGCCGAACGCGCCGCTACCGAGCTCGGCAAACGCGTGCTGGTGATCGATCGTCGATACCACCTCGGCGGCAACGCCTACTCGGAGCCGGATCCGGATACCGGGATCGAGATCCACAAGTACGGCGCGCACCTGTTCCACACCTCGAACAAGCGGGTCTGGGATTACGTCACCAAGTTCACCGAGTTCACCGGGTACCAGCATCGGGTCTTCGCGAAGCACAAGGGGCAGGCCTACCAGTTCCCGATGGGCCTCGGCCTGATCTCCCAGTTCTTCGGCCGCTACTTCACCCCGGACGAGGCGCGCACGCTCATCGCCGAGCAGTCCGCGGAGATCGACACCAAGGACGCGCAGAACCTCGAGGAGAAGGCGATCTCGCTGATCGGCCGCCCGCTCTACGAGGCGTTCATCCGCGACTACACCGCCAAGCAGTGGCAGACCGACCCGAAGGAACTGCCCGCGGGCAACATCACCCGCCTGCCGGTGCGCTACACCTTCGACAACCGCTACTTCAACGACACCTACGAGGGCCTGCCCAAGCAGGGCTACACGAAGTGGCTGGAGAACATGGCCGCCTCGGAGCTCATCGAGGTCCGGGTGAACACCGACTGGTTCGACGTGCGCGACGAGTTGCGCGCCCAGAACCCGGACGCCCCGGTCGTCTACACCGGCCCGCTGGATCGCTACTTCGACTACCAAGAGGGCGAACTCGGCTGGCGCACCATCGATTTCGAGACCGAGGTGCTGGAGACCGGTGACTACCAGGGCACCTCGGTGATGAACTACAACGACGCGGACGTGCCGTTCACCCGCATCATCGAGCCGCGCCACTTCCACCCGGAGCGCGACTACCCGACGGACAAGACGGTCATCATGCGCGAGTTCTCCCGCTTCGCGCAGACCGGCGACGAGCCGTACTACCCGATCAACACGCCGGAGGATCGCGCCAAGCTGGCCGCGTACCGCGCGCTCGCCAAGAAGGAAACCGCAACGGACAAGGTCCTTTTCGGTGGCCGCCTCGGCACCTATCAGTACCTGGATATGCACATGGCCATCGGCAGTGCGCTCAGCATGTTCGACAATGTGCTGCGCCCGCACTTGGAGTCCGGTGCGCCGCTCGCTGACGAAAGTGCAGAATGACCTCCCAATCCCTGTTGGAAGACATGACCACCGAGACCCGCGCGACCTCCCTGCTGCAGCGGATCATCCTGCCCCGGCCGGGTGAGCCGCTCGACGTGCGCACGCTCTACGTCGAGGAATCCAAGACCAACGCCAAGCGCGCGCACGCCGCCACCCGCACCTCGCTGTCCATCGGCGCGGAGTCCGAGGTGTCGTTCTGCACGTACTTCAACGCGCTGCCGGCCAGCTACTGGCGGCGCTGGAGCATCCTGCCGTCGGTGGTGCTGCGTCTGGAGCTGGCCGGACACGGCCGGGTGGACGTCTACCGCTCGAAGGCGGACGGTTCGCGAATCCATGTGCAAGGCAAGGAATTCGCCGTCGCGCCCGGCGCGGAGTCAGTGTACGTCGAGTTCGAGACCGACCTCGGCCCGTTCGAGGACGGCGGCTGGATCTGGTTCGACATCACCACCGACACGGCGGTCACGCTGCTGTCCGGCGGCTGGTACGCGCCGATCGAGGCGCCCGACGAGGGCACCATCGCGGTCGGCATGCCGACCTTCAACCGGCCGACCGACCTGGTGAAGACCCTGGCCGCGCTCGGCTCGGACCCGCTGGTGCTCGACAAGATCGCCGCGGTCATCGTGGCCGATCAGGGCAACCGCAAGGTGGTCGACGAGCCCGGTTTCGCCGAGGCCGCCGCGCCGCTCGGCGACCGGCTGGCCATCCACAACCAGCCCAACCTCGGCGGCTCCGGCGGCTACAGCCGGGTGATGTACGAGGCGCTGAAGACCACCGACGCCCAGTACATCGTCTACATGGACGATGACATCGAGATCGAGCCGGACTCGATCCTGCGCGCGCTGGCCTTCGCCCGGTTCGCCAAGTCGCCCATGCTGGTCGGCGGGCAGATGCTGAACCTGCAGGAGCGCTCGCACCTGCACAGCATGGGTGAGGTCGTCGACCGCGGCATCTTCATGTGGACCTCCGCGCCGAACGTCGAGTACGACCACGACTTCTCGAAGTATCCGCTCAAGGACCGGGACAACTCCAAGCTGCTGCACCGGCGCATCGACGTCGACTTCAACGGCTGGTGGACCTGCGTGATCCCGCGCCGGGTGGCCGAGGAGATCGGTCAGCCGCTGCCGCTGTTCCTGAAGTGGGACGACGTCGAATACGGGTTGCGCGCACGGGATCACGGCTACTCCACGGTCACCCTGCCCGGCGCCGCGGTGTGGCACATGGCGTGGAGCGACAAGGACGACGCCATCGACTGGCAGGCGTACTTCCACCTGCGCAACCGGCTGGTCGTCGCCTCGCTGCACCTGCCGGGCAACGGTCGCGCCATGGTGGTCAACACGGTCAAGGCGACCCTGAAACACCTGCTCTGCCTGGAGTATTCGACGGTCGCCATCCAGAACCTGGCGATCAAGGACTTCCTGGCCGGACCGGAGCGGCTGTTCCAGCTGCTGCCGAGCGCGCTCGGTGCGGTGCACGCCTTGCGTAAGCAGTACCCGGACGCGGTCATCCTGCCCTCGTCCACCGAACTGCCGCTGGCCAGCCACATCGAGGTCGGCGCGGTCGCCGAGCCGGCCAACCCGATCGCCAAGGTGGTCCGGCTGGCCAAGGGCGTTGTGCACAACTTCCGCCCGGCGCACACCCAGCACCACGAGGTCCCGCAGCTGAACGTGCCCACGCTGGACGCGCGCTGGTTCCTGCTGTCGCAGGTCGACGGGGTCACCGTCACCACCGCCGACGGCCGCGGCGTCGTCTACCGCAAGCGCGACCCGCGCCAGGCCCTCGGCCTGTTCAAGGAGGCCCTGCGCCTGCGTAAGGAACTGGCCGCGCGCTTCCCCGAGATGCAGCAGCGCTACCGCGCCGCCCACCCGCAGCTGACCAGCACCGCGGCCTGGGAAAACGCCTTCGGCATCGGCGCCGACACGAAGGATGGCGACAAGTGAGCGAGCGTCAGCGAGCGAACCAACAACACAGCGCCCCTAGGCGAACGACGGAGCCGAGCGTTAGCGAGGCGGAGTCGTGAGCTTGGCGGACAACACCGCGGTGAACAAGCCGCTGCAGAGCACGAACGGCCACGGCGGACCGGTGTCCGCGGTGCCGTCGACCGAACCCGCGCCGCCCGAGGTGAAGATCATCAACGCGGTGCAGGCCAAGATCGGCACACCCGAGGTGATCAAGGCCGCCCGCGGCATGTCGCATTTCGGTGAGCACGCGCTCGGCTGGATCGGCATCGCCGCGGCGGGCTGGCTCGTCGACAAGCCGCGGCGCAGGCAGTGGGCCGGCGTCGTGGTCGGCGCGGTCGGCGCGCACGCCGCCTCGATCGTGATCAAGCGGGTCGTCCGGCGGCCCCGCCCCAACGATCCGTCCGTGCAGGTCAACGTGTCGACGCCGAGCAAGCTGAGCTTCCCGTCCTCGCACGCCACCTCGACCACCGCGGCGGCGGTGTTGCTCGGCAGATTGACCGGGCTACCCTTGCCTGCGGTGCTCGTCCCACCGATGCTGCTTTCCCGGGTCGTCCTCGGGGTGCACTATCCCTCCGATGTGCTCGCTGGTTCGGCGCTCGGTGCCGCGTCCGCCGCCGTTGTGCTTGCCACCGAAAAGAGACTCGATGACCGCCACAGAAAGAGCCTTGGTTGACATGAGGGAGCGAAGCGAGCGAATCATGACACAGCGTGCGTCGCACATGATGGAGCCGAGCGCCAGCGAGGCGGAGTCATGAGCGAAGAGCCGACTGGTGCCGACCTAGCCGAAGCGGTCGTCAAGGGTCCGCCGAAGACGTTGGGCGGTGGGCTGATCAAGGCCGTCCGGCCGCGGCAGTGGGTCAAGAACGTCCTGGTGCTCGCCGCTCCGCTCGCCGCGGGCACGGCCAACGAACTCGACGTGCTCGGTCACGTCGGGATCGCCTTCGTGGTGTTCTGCCTGGCGGCCTCCGGCATCTACCTGGTCAACGACGCCCTCGACGTGGAGGCGGACCGGGCGCACCCGACCAAGCGGTTCCGGCCGATCGCGGCCGGCGTCGTCCCGGTCAACCTGGCGTACACGTTGTCGATCGTGCTGCTGGTCGCCTCGATCGCCGGTTCGTTCCTGGCGTCCTGGCACCTGGCCGTGGTGATGGCGATCTACATCGGCATCCAGCTGGCCTACTGCTTCGGGCTCAAGCACCAGGCGGTGCTGGACATCTGCATAGTGTCCTCGGGCTTCCTGCTGCGCGCGGTGGCCGGTGGCGCGGCCGCGAACATCGTTCTCTCGCAGTGGTTCCTGTTGATCATGGCGTTCGGCTCGCTGTTCATGGCCGCGGGCAAGCGCTACGCCGAACTGCAGATCGCGGTGAGCACGGGCGCGAAGATCCGCAAGTCGCTCGAGTACTACACGCCGACCTACCTGCGGTTCATCTGGACCCTCGCGGCCACCGCCGTCGTGGTGTTCTACGGTCTGTGGGCGTTCCAGCAGGACAACCTGAAAGACACCAACTGGTTCGCAATCTCGATGATTCCGTTTACCATCGCAATCCTGCGTTACGCGGTCGACGTCGATGGCGGCGAGGCCGGTGAACCCGAAGAGATCGCACTGGGGGACCGAGTCCTTCAGTTCCTCGCAATCGCCTGGATCGGAGCGGTAGGTGTCGCTGTCTATCTCACCTGACGAGATGTTGGTAGCGGGAGTGGATCAAGCGGAGTACGCGAACGAGGGGCCGGCTGTGCAGCCGGCCCGCTCGGCGTCGCGGTACGCCCTGCTATCCCGCGCCACGTTCGTCGGTGGGATCGCGCTCACCGTGGTCCTTTTCGCCGTCGGCGGCTGGCAGCGCCGCTGGATCGCCGACGACGGACTGATCGTGCTGCGCACGGTGCGCAACCTGCTCGCAGGCAACGGACCCGTCTTCAACGAGGGCGAGCGGGTCGAGACCAACACCAGCACCGCTTGGACCTACATCGTCTGGTTCTTCAGCTGGCTGACCCAGGCGCGGCTGGAGTACGTGGTGCTCGGCATCGCGTTCACGCTGTCGCTGGCCGCGGTCGTGTTCGCCATGCTCGGCGCGAGCCGGCTGTGGGGCGGCCCGAAGTCGGCGCTGCTGCTGCCCGCCGGAATGCTGGTCTACATCGCCATTCCGCCGGCCCGCGACTACGTCACCTCGGGGCTGGAGAGCTGCCTGGTGATCTGCTGGCTCGGCCTGCTGTGGTGGCAGCTGATCCGCTGGAGCCAGGCCGAACGCGTCCGGCTGCCCGGCCTGCTCGGCCTGGTGTTCCTCGCCGGGTTGGCCCCGCTGATCCGGCCGGAGATGACGCTGGTCGGCGGCCTCGCGCTGCTGATGATCGTGATCGCGCCGATGCCCGAGTCCAGGCTGCGCCCGATCGTGTTGCGCGGCTTGGTCATCGTCGTGGCCGGCCTGGCGCCGATGGGCTACCAGATCTGGCGGATGGGCTACTACGGCCTGCCCTACCCGAACACCGCGGTCGCCAAGGACGCGGGCGGGGCCAAGTGGCATCAGGGCTTCGTCTACCTGTGGGATCTGGTCGGGCCGTATTACTTGTGGGTGCCGCTGCTGGTGCTGCTCGTCGCGGGAGTCGTTGCGGCGCGCGGTAAGCCGGCCGCGGACCCGGCCGGTCGGCACGCCGCCGCCGTCGAGCAGTCCCGCTGGAACGCGCGCCGGATCCGGGAGTGGCTGCGCTCGCCTGCCGCGGTGGTCACGCTGGTGCTGCTGAGCGGTTTCGTCCTCACCGTGTACGCGCTGCGCGTCGGCGGCGACTTCATGCACGGCCGAATGCTGTTGGCGCAGTTGTTCCTGCTGCTGCTGCCGGTGGCCGTGGTGCCGATCCGGCTGCCGGTGGGTGGCCTGCGCGGTGCGACGGCCGCGGACTGGTCGTTCGCGGTGGTGCTGTTCGCGTTGCTCGGCACCGCGGGCTGGGCGCTGTTCGCCGCGAACACGACCGCGATCAAGTCCGGTTCCAAGATCACCTCGACGGGCATCGTCGACGAGCGGATCTACTACGTCCTCAACACTGGCCACGACCATCCGATTCTGGCCGAGGACTACTTGGACTACCCGCGCATCCGTCCGATGGTCGAAAACATCGCCGAGACCCCGAACGGTGGCCTGCTGCTGAACTCGCCATCGTTCATGTTCTGGTACATCGCACCGCCGCCGCAGCCGATCCCGGCCGGCGGCGCGGGACACACCGTCTACTTTCTCAACCTCGGTATGACCAGCATGAACGTTCCGCTGAATGTGCGCGTCATCGATCAGATGGGCTTGGCCTATCCGCTCGCCGCGCACACCGAGCGGCTCACCGACGGCCGGATCGGCCACGACAAGGCGCTGTACCCGGACTGGGTCATCGTGGACACCGGGATGGTGGACAAGAAGCCGTGGATGCCCTGGTACCTGGACGAGAAGTGGGTGACCCAGGCGCGCACCGCGATGTCCTGTCCGGCCACCGAGGCGCTGGAGATCTCCTACCGTGACCCGCTCACCTTCGAGCGCTTCCGGCACAACCTGAAGCACGCGCTGACCTTCGCCAAGTACCGGATCGATCGGGTGCCCAAGTACGAGATCGAACGCTGCGGCCTGGTCGATCCCTTCCCCAAGCCGGCACCGGCGCCGCGCTGACGCGCAAAGATCAACAGCCACACCGGGTCCCCCTTCACAGGGGGACCCGGTGGTGCATTGGGCAGGTTTCACAAAATTGGTGTACACCCCTCTGTCTCGGTTCGATAACGCCACTGTCACGATGACGCGCTAGGCTGCGAAAGTACGCCCGTCATGACGTCAACTAGTTGGGCATCGGCGGGTCATCGTTAGACAACGGCCGATGCCGTTGCACGAACGAGAGGTCGAAACTGATGCGAGGCGTGTTCGGGCGTCTGAATACTCGAAGAGCTGGATCGTGGCTGAAGCGTTCGGCGCTGGTATCGATGGCGATTCTGCTGCCGCTCGGGGTGTCGGTGGCAGGCCCGGCCGGACCGGCGTCGGCGGCCTTCAATCCGGATGGCTTCGATTTCTGGGTCGACTCGGAAATGGGTCCGATCAAGAACCGGGTGTTCCGCGCCGCCGACGGCAATACGAGTCGCGTGGTCTACGCGCTGGACGGCATGCGGGCCCGGCCGGATCTGAGTGGCTGGGAAGTCGACACCGAGGTCGTGCGCGAGCTGACCAAGTGGAACATGAACGTGGTCATGCCGGTCGGTGGTCCGTCGAGCTTCTACGCCGACTGGACCGGGCCGAGCAACTTCTTCGGTCTCGGTAGCGCGGGTTCCTCTTCCACCGGCTCCGCCAACTCCGGCTCCGGCCTGCTGTCCGGTTCCGCGGGCATGGGCAAGACCAATACCTACAAGTGGGAAACCTTCCTCACCCAGAACCTGCGCTACGCGCTGCGGGATCGTCTGGGCTTCAATCCGAACGGCAATGCCGTGTTCGGCCTGTCCATGGGCGGCAGTGCCGCGCTCACTCTGGCGGCCTACCATCCGGACCAGTTCCGTTACGCCGGTTCGTATTCCGGCTACCTGAACATCTCGGCGCCGGGCATGCGCGAGGCGCTGCGGGTGGCCATGCTGGACGCGGGCGGCTTCAACATCGACGCGATGGCCCCGCCGTGGGGTCCACAGTGGCTGCGGATGGATCCGTTCGTCTTCGCGCCCCGGTTGAAGGCCAACAACACCCGGCTCTGGGTCTCGGCGGGCAGCGGCCTGCCGAGCGGTGCGGACGGCCTGAGCTTCAACACCGTCAACGCGATGGGACTCGAGGCGCTGGCGCTGGCCAACACCCGCGCGTTCCAGGTCCGGATGGCCACGCTGGGCGCCGGCAACGCCACCTACGACTTCCCGGCCGTCGGTGTGCACAACTGGACCTACTGGGCCGATGAGGTCTACCGGATGATCCCGGACATGTCCGCCAATATCGGGTGATTCACGGGTAAGTCTGTTCGACAGACCGCCCAGCGCCGAGTGCGCCGGGCGGTCTTTTCGTGTGCCAGGCGTCCAAACGGTGTTCGGTAACGAATGAAGAGGGGGTAGCGGTGGGCGAGTTGTGGCATGAGTCACTTTCCAGCAACATATAAGCTTCCGATGCCGATTGATACACGAAGAACATGCACGGAGGTCGATTCGTCCGGTTTCGGTGGACGGCGGCACTCAGTGTCCGCAGAGGGGGCTGGTATAGATCGCCAGCTGTTTGCCCCCGGCCGCCCGAACGAAAGGTCGAGTTAGATGCGAATTGCCCGCTGGAAAGGTGGATCCGGTACGTCCGGAGCGACTGGTTCGTGGGTGAAGCGATCCGCACTCGGGGTCGCCGTGGCTCTTTTGCTGCCCTTCGGAATCGCGGCAGCAGGCAGTGGCGCCATCGCATCGGCGGGCATGGACCCCGGCGCGTTCGACTTCTGGGTCGATTCCGGCATGGGCCCGATCAAGACCCGCGTGCTGCGCGCCCGCGACGGCAACACCAACCGGGTCGCCTACGTGCTCGACGGCATGCGCGCGCCGGAGACGCTGAACGGCTGGGAGATCGAGACCAACGTTCCCGCGGTCCTGGCCGACGCCAACATCAACGTGGTCATGCCGGTCGGCGGCATGTCCAGCTTCTATGCCGACTGGAACGCGCCGAGCCAGTTGGCCGGGATCCCGGCGGGCACCGGCTCGTCCTCCGGTTCCGGCGCGCTGAACATCCTGGCCGCGGGGCCGGGTAAGAGCTACCGCTACCAGTGGGAGACCTTCCTGACCCGCGACCTGCGCAACGCGTTGCAGGAGCGGCTCGGCTTCAACCCGAACCGCAACGGCGTCTTCGGCCTGTCCATGGGCGGCAGCGCGGCGCTCACCCTGGCCGCCTACCACCCGGACCAGTTCAGCTTCGCCGGTTCGTACTCCGGCTACCTGAACATCTCCGCGCCGGGCATGCGCGAGGCGATCCGCATCGCCATGCTGGACGCGGGCGGCTACAACGTCGACTCGATGGCGCCGCCGTGGGGCCCGCAGTGGCTGCGCATGGATCCGTTCGTCTTCGCGCCGAACCTCGTGCGCAACGGCACCCGCCTGTGGATCGCCGCGGCCAGTGGCCTGCCGACGGCCAACGACGGACCCAGCTTCAACACGCTGAACGGAATGGGCCTGGAGGCCCTGGCCCTGGCCAACACCCGCGCGTTCAACGTGCGGATGGCGACGCTGGGCGGCGGCAACACCGTCTACTCCTACCCGGCCTACGGTATTCACGCGTGGAACAACTGGACCGACGAGGCCTACCGGATGATTCCGGACATGTCCGCCAATATCGGCTGACGAATTCGTCGAACACCGACCGCCCGGCGCTACCAAGCGCCGGGCGGTCGGTTGTTTTCCACCCGGTCCGCGGATATCCGCGAGATGATTGTCTGGTTGATCGCTGGCGAACAAATCGCGATCTTGTCGCGGCGATGTCCTTCGGCCGGAACTGGGCCTCGGCTAATCGCTGGTTGTTCGTCACGATCCGGTATCGCGCCGCGTTTTCCGACGGCTATTGCTCGAATGATCTATAGGCAGCACAGTTGCGGTCAACGGCGATCGCACGGGCGAAAGGTCGAATCGATGCGGTCAGGCGGAGTAAGCGGAACGGTTGCCGGTGTTCGTGGATCGACGGATCGCCGCTGGTTCCGGCGTTCGGTCGCGGGGTTGACGCTCGCGCTCGTGCTGCCGCTCGGCGGCCTCGCCGCACCCGCCCAGGCCGGCTTCGACCCGAGCGGGCACGACTTCTGGGTCGACTCCAGCATGGGCCCGATCAAGACCAGGATCTTCCGTGCGCTGGACGGCAACACCCGCCGCGTGGTCTACGCGCTGGACGGCCTGCGCGCCCGCAACGACCTGAGCGGCTGGGAGGTCGACACCGACATCACCAAGGTGCTGCCGCGCTGGAACATCAATGTGGTGATGCCGGTCGGCGGGCAGTCCAGCTTCTATTCGGATTGGATTGCGCCGAGCAATACCAACGGCCAACAGCGGCCTTATGCCTGGGAGAGCTTTCTCACCGGGAATCTGCGCTGGGCGTTGCGCGACCGGCTCGGGTTCAATCCGCGCGGCAACGGCGTGTTCGGGCTGTCCATGGGCGGCAGCGCGGCGCTCGCCCTGGCCGCCTACCACCCGGACCAGTTCCGTTATGCCGGTTCGTATTCCGGCTACCTGAACATTTCCGCGCCCGCGATGAAAGAGGGGCTGCGGCTGGCCATGCTGGACGCGGGCGGGTTCAACATCGACGCGATGTGGGGTCCGCCATGGGACCCGCGCTGGTTGCGCAACGATCCGTTCATGTTCGCGCCACTGTTGCGCGACAACGGAACTCGGCTGTGGATCTCCTCGGGCAACGGGCTGAACGGGCCGCGTGACGTGATCAACAATCCGATCGACGTCTACCACCTCGGCAACGCGATGGCGCTGGAAACGATCGCCCTCGCCAACACCCGCAGCTTTGAAGCTCGGATTAACAGTCTCGGACCGAGCAACTCGGTGTTCGTCTACACCCCGGTAGGCGTGCACAGCTGGAACTACTGGCAGGACCAGGTGTTCCAGATGCTGCCCGACCTCAGCGCGAATTTAGGCTGAGCTGACACTTCCCGCCATCAGATGAAAATTTGGTGTTCCGGCACGACAATCACCAGGGGAACGCGATAGGGTCACCGCACCATCACAGATTGCGTACGGGCGGATTTCGGCCACCTGGTTGCCTCGGCCTTGCTAAGGCCACGGGTGTCGAATATCGTCCAGCGAGCGCAAGTGTGACCAGATCGTTGTTTCGCAGTCGCCTGCGCCGGAATGTCGGGGTCCGGTGTGCGGCGGTGTGCGACTCGTTGGCAGCACTGGTGTGGCTGCGCCCCCCCGGGGTCGCCGACCGCACCACAACAGGCAGAAAAGCAGAAAGAGAGCAGGATTCATGCGTTTCGGCAGGGCGGCCGCGCCGATGACAACGAAATCGGGACGGCGAGGCGCACCTCGTGGTTGGCGTAATCGAATTCTGGCTGTCGGTGCCGCTGCGTTGGCGCTACCGATCGCCGCCGGTGTGGCGGCCCCGATCGCCACGGCGGCGCCGGTGCACGCACCGGTATTGCGTACCCCCGCAGGTGGATTCGAAGATCTGATGGTCCCGTCCAGCATGGGACCGATCAAGGTTCAGGTGCAGTGGGCATCGCGCGGCGGCAACGCGGCGCTCTACCTGCTCGACGGGCTGCGGGCGCGCGACGACCGCAACGCCTGGGGGTTCGAGACGAACGCCTTGCAGCAGTTCGCGAACGACAACATCACCCTGGTCATGCCGGTCGGCGGTCAGTCCAGCTTCTACACGGACTGGTACACGACGAGCAATACCAACGGTCAGAAGACCACCTATAAGTGGGAGACGTTCCTGACCAAGGAGCTCCCGGCCTTCCTGGAAGGCTACGGCGTCTCCCGCACCAACAATGCGGTCGCCGGTCTCTCCATGGGCGGCAGTGCCGCACTGGCGCTGGCCGCGTACCACCGCGACCAGTTCAAGTACGCCGCCTCCTACTCGGGCTACCTGAACATCTCCGCGCCGGGCATGCGTGAGGCGATCCGCGTCGCGATGCTGGACGCCGGTCGTTACAACGTCGACTCGATGGCCGCCCCGTGGAGCCCCGCGTGGCTGCGTATGGACCCATTCGTGTTCGCGCCGCAGCTCAAGGGCCTGCCGATGTACATCTCGGCGGCCAGCGGCCTGCCGGGTCAGTACGACAACCCGAACTCGGCCGTCGGTGTGTTCAATACCGGCAACGCGATGGCGCTGGAGGCGCTCTCGCTGGTGAACACCCGCGCGTTCCAGGCCCGACTGGCCTCGCTCGGGATCCCCGCCTCGTTCGACTTCCCGGCCCAGGGCACACACTCCTGGAAGTACTGGGAGGGCGAGCTGTTCAAGTCCCGCAACGGCATCCTGGACGCCACCGGCGCCTGGTGATCACTGCTTGACCCACTCAGGCCGTACCCCTCGGGGTACGGCCTGAGTTGCGTTTCGGGGCAGGTGGTTTCAACGAGAAAACGAACATGGCGGTTTTCTAATAGTGCGTGTCCTCCCCGGAACACGGCGCGCACGGGGGTAGAAAGCTCTTGTGGCAGGGATTCGGCGCGGCAGATGGGGGAGACGCGAGCGTCGTGGCGCTCGTCCGGCTCGCGGGCGGTTAGTGCTGCTCACTACCGCGATGGTGATTCCGTTGGCGGCCGGCATCGCGCCGGCGTCCGCGCAGCCCGCGCCTGCCCCCGCACCGGCGCCTGCGCCCGCAGCGCCGGATGCCGCCGTCGCCCCGGCAACCATCCAGAAGGTGATCTGGCTGACCGACCGCCGGGTCGCCCTGTGGATCAATTCGCCGTCCATGGCCACCCCGATCCAGGTGCAGCTGCTGCTCGCCCGGGACTGGGCCACCCGGCCCGACGCGCGCTTCCCGGTGTTGTACCTGCTCGACGGCCTGCGCGCCCAGGACGACGAGAGCGGCTGGACCAAAGACGCCGGCGCCGTCGACTTCTTCGCCGACAAGAACGTCACCGTGGTGCTGCCGATCGGCGGCCAGTCCAGCTTCTACTCCGACTGGATCCAGCCGGACAACGGCAAGACCTACAAGTGGGAAACCTTCCTGACCAAGGAACTGCCGCCGCTGCTAGAGGGTGACTGGCGGGCCACGGATGTGCGTGCCCTGGAGGGCCTTTCGATGGGTGGCACGGCGGCCATGTTCCTGGCCGCGCGCAACCCCGGCTTCGCCAAGTTCGCCGCGTCCTACTCCGGCTTCCTCACCACCACCACGATCGGCATGCCGCAGGCCATCCAGTTCGCCATGCGCGACGCGGGCGGCTTCGACACCGGCGCCATGTGGGGCCCGCCGACCAGCCCGGAATGGGCCGCGCACGACCCGTACACGCTGGCCGAGAAGCTGAAGGGGATCACCCTCTACGTCTCCAGCGGCAGCGGCGCCACCGGTCCGTTCGACCAGGCGTCCGGCATTCCCGGGGTGAGCACCAACTACGCGGGCATGGGCCTGGAGATCCTGTCCCGGCTCACCTCGCAGAACTTCGTCACCAAGCTCGGCAGGCTGGCCATCCCCGCGCAGGTGAATTACCGCCCGTCCGGGACGCATTCGTGGCCCTACTGGGACTTCGAGATGCGCCAGTCCTGGACCCAGGCCGCCGCCGCGCTCGGCGTCGATCCCGGCAAGACCGCCTGCACCGTCGGCGGCCAGATCGCCACCGTGGCCGCCGCGAACAACTGGCTCGGCGACTGCCTGTCCGGCGAATACCCGGTGGCCGGCGGTGTCGCCCAGGACTTCCGCTCCGGCCGGGTCTACTTCACCCCTGCCGGCGGCGCGCACCCGGTCGGCGGCATGATCGGCGGCGGATACCAGGCCGCGCAGGGCGCCGCCGGACCGCTCGGCCTGCCCACCGGCGACGAACGCGGACTGCCCGACGGCAAGGGCCGCATGCAGACCTTCCAGAACGGCTCGCTCTACTGGACCCCGCAGACCGGCGCCCAGGTCGTCCGCGGCGCCATCCTCGATGAGTGGGGCAGGCAGGGCTACGAGGGCGGCCCGGCCGGCTACCCGGTCGCCCCCGAGGTGAAGACCCCCAACCGAGACGGCGCGGTCCAGTCCTTCGAGAACGGCCCGTTCTACTACAGCGCCAAGACCGGCGTGCACCGCGTCCAGGGCATGGTCCTGGGCAAGTACGCCCAAATGGGTTACGAGAACAGCTTCCTCGGCTTCCCCCTCACCGAGGAACAGCCCACCAAGGACCTCGGCCGCTACAGCCGCTTCGAAGGCGGCAACGTCTACTGGAGCCCCTTGTCCGGCACCTGGTCGGTCAAGAACGGCCCCATCATGGACGCCTGGCAGGTCCTCGGCTACGAAAACGGCAAGCTCGGCTACCCGATCAGCGACGAGTTCCCCGTCCCCGGCGGCGTCCAGCAAAACTTCCAGACCGGCTTCATCGTCATCAAAGACGGAAAACCAGAAGTCCACGGCCTCTAATAGTTTGGCCGCCCCCACCACGGGCTAACACCAACCGAGACCGAACCACCCAGCTCAACCCCAACGGAGCGAGTCTTACGAGCGACCCCGTTCGCGAGACACCCCGGGGCCGCGAACCCGCCGCGCCCGCGCGGCAAATAACACAGCTATGTTGGGGGGCGACCTCCCGTTTGCGAACAGAGATCGAGGACAGAATTCATGCAGAGGACCCGTGGCAAGGTATTCGGCGTTGTTGTGGCGATCGCCGCAACCGGCCTGCTCGCCGCCTGTGGCGGCAACGACTCGACCGCGTCGAGCACGCCGACGCTGACCCGCACCACGGCGGCGACGCAGCCGCCTGCCGCGTCCAGCACCAGCGCCGATCCGGGCCAGCAGGCCCCGGCGCCCGCGCCGGCCCCGGCTCCCGAGCAGCCGCCGGCCGAGACGGTGGCGCCCGAGCGGCCGCAGCCGATCGACACCCCGCCGCCTGCGGACACCTCGAAGCTCACCGACAAGGACAAGAAGTACCTCGACTCGCTCAAGCAGCAGGGCGTCACGCCGTCCACCCCGGATATCGCGCTGAGCGTGGCGAACTATGTCTGTCAGGGCACCGCGTCCGGCGCCTCCGATCAGGATCTGATGACCTTCGTGACCGCGATGGCCGGTTCCGATCCGTCCTTCGATCCGGCCAAGATGCCGGTGGAGAAGGCCGGGCAGGTCTATATCAGCGCCGCTAAGCAGAACTACTGCAAGTGAACGCGCGCGGCGGTTCGGGAGTTCGCCGGTCCAGGCCGGCGGGTTGTCTGTTGCTGATCGGGATTCCGGTGCTGATCGTCATCGTGGCGCTGCTGCTGTGGTATCTGCTCGCGGGTCTGCTGAAGCAGCCAAAGCCGGGTCCCAAGCCGCCGAAGGAGCCGACCTCGCAGTCGGCGGATTGCCCGGACGTGCAGATGATCTCGGTGCCGGGCACCTGGGAGTCCAACAGCAACGACGACCCGCACAACCCGACGGCGAACCCGGTGTCGTTGATGCTCAACGTCTCCAATCCGGTCGGGCAGCAGTTCCCGAAGGAACGGCTGGACGTGTACACCGTCCCGTACGTCGCGCAGTTCTCCAATCCGGTGGCGCTCCCGCCGGACGGCCAGGCGTCCTACAACGCCAGCCGCTCCGAGGGCACCCAGCGGATGGTCGACGCGATGGCCGCGCGCTACCGCGACTGTCCGCTGACCACCTATGTGATCGCCGGGTTCTCCCAGGGCGCGGTGATCGCGGGCGACGTGGCCTCCGATATCGGCCAGGGCAAGGGCCCGGTGCCGGCGAACAAGGTGCTCGGCGTGACGCTGATTTCCGACGGCAGGCGCACCGGCGACACCGGTCCCGGCGAGGCCGTCCAGGTCGGCGCGGTGCCCGCGGGCGTCGGCGCGGAGGTCGCGCTCAAGGGCCTCAACGTTCCGGGCATCACGATGACCGGCCCGCGTCCCGGCGGTTTCGGCGAGCTGGCCCCGCGCACCTTCACCATCTGTGCCCAGGGCGATCTGATCTGCGACGCACCGCGGCAGGCCTTGAGCCCGTTCAACATCATGGGCAGCGTCGGCGCCCTGGTGCGCGCGGCGGGCAACCCGGTGCACGCGCTGTACAACGGTTTCGTCGTCGAGGACAACGGCGCGACCTCCACCCAGTGGACCGTCAACTGGGCGAACGGGCTGATCGAATCGGCGCCGCATCCGGCACATTCGTGAGCGAGCGCCAGCGAGTGAACCATCGACACAGCGCGTCTTCGCACGACGGAGCCGAGCGCCAGCGAGGCGGAGTCGTGAGAAGTCACAGACAATGTTCCGGTCGGCACGCAGTACACCTAGTACTGCTCCGACAAGCGCGACTCCCATTGGGCAGGACGCTGTAAAGTGCCGCTGGTGATCGCGACGCAGGTAACACTCACTCCGCGTTCGGGGTAGGACCGCCCTGCACCGTCGCGCCCTAATTTCCTTACAGCCAGGAGCATGAGTTCATGACAGAAGCCGCCGCACCAGCCGGTGAGTTGACCGCGCTCGGTACGCCGCTGCGCAGCTTCCGCTTCGGGGCAGCGGGCGAGGGAAACAAGCAAGAGGGTGGCGCCCGCAAGTTCATCCAGACGGCGCAGCAGGCCGAGGAATACGGCTTCGACACCTTCTTCGTGCCGGATCACCTCGGTGATCAGATCGGCCCGATCGCGGCCCTCGGCGCGCTGACCCAGGCCACCGAGAAGATCCGGCTCGGAACGTCGGTGCTGGCCAACGGTTTCCGGCACCCCGTGGTGCTGGCCAAGGACCTGGCCACCATCGACGTGCTGTCCAAGGGCCGGCTCGAGGTCGGTGTCGGCGCGGGCTGGAAGCAGGACGAGTTCCTCGCCGCCGGCCTGCCGTACGAGACCCCCGGCATCCGGCTGGAGAAGCTGGACGAGACGCTGACCATCCTGGACGTGCTGCTGCGCGGCCAGGAGTGCACCTTCGAGGGCAAGTACTACCAGGTGCGCGGGATCAAGGGCACGCCGCGCCCGCGCCAGGGTCCGCGCCCGCCGATCTGCACCGGCGGCGGTGGCCCGAAGATGCTGCGACTGGCCGCCAAGCACGCCGACATCATCTCGATCGTGCCGGTGACCACCAAGAACGGTAAAGGCCTCTTGTCGGGGATCACCCTGGAGAAGACGATCGAGAAGGTGAACCTGATCCGCGAAGCCGCGGGCGACCGGTTCGCCGAGATCGAGCTCAACTGGGCGATCACCGCCATCGTCATCACCGACGATCGCGAGAAGACCGCTGAGATGGCGCTTTCCGCGATCGAACGAGGTCTGCACCCGGATCTCGAAGTGGACGTGAAGCTTTCGGTCGAGGACATCCTGAACTCGCCCTACGTGGCCATCGGCAGCTTCGAGGAAATCGCCGAGCAGATCCGTCGTGTGCGCCAACTCACCTCGATGTCGTATGTCGGGGTGTTTCCCACCCAGATGGACGCATTCGCCCCCGTTATTCCCCTGCTGCGAGACGAGTGAGCCGGGCTTCTCTGTAACATGACTCTGGTTTGAGTACATCTAGCCGATAGCGGTCACCGCGCAGACCGCCCAATAACTGCAGGCTGACTCGGGCACTTGGAGCCACCCGCGGGCGAAAGCGAGTCGGGGCCTCACAGGTAACTACGGCGTTGTCGCCGTCTTGCTGCGTGTGCCTCGGAGGAGAAGAAGGAATGGAAGAGACTTTCGACGACTACCTGGACGAGACCGGGAACATCCGAATTCCCGAGGATCACACCCTGGTCGATCACGTCGAGAAGCACACCCGGAACGACGCGAACACCCTGGCGTACCGCTACATCGATTACTCGCGTGAGCGTGATGGCGAGGCGCAGGAACTGACGTGGCGTGAGTTCGGCATTCGGCTGCGCGCGGTGGCCGCTCGACTGCAGCAGGTGACCAACCCGGGTGACCGGGTCGCGATCCTCGCGCCGCAGGGCCTGGATTATGTGATCTCCTTCTTCGCCGCGATCTACGCCGGCACCATCTCGGTGCCGCTGTTCGACCCGGACGAGCCAGGTCACACCGACCGCCTGCACGCCGTGCTCGCCGACTGCGAGCCCGCCGCCATCCTGACCGCCAGTTCGTCGGCGGCCGGTGTACGGCAGTTCTTCCGGTCGCTGCCCGCGGCGCAGCGTCCGCGCATCATCGCGGTGGACGCGATCCCGGACAGCGTCGGCGAGGGCTGGGTGCGTCCGGACATTGCCATCGACGACATCGCCTACCTGCAGTACACCTCGGGCTCGACCCGGACCCCGGCCGGTGTGGAGATCACCCACCGCGCGGTCGGCACCAACCTGCTGCAGATGGTCGACGCGATCAACCTGGACTGGAACTCGCGCGGCGTCACCTGGCTGCCGCTGTTCCACGACATGGGCCTGCTGACGGTGATCCTGCCCGCGGTCGGCGGCAAGTACATCACCATCATGTCGCCGAGCGCGTTCGTGCGCCGCCCGTACCGCTGGATCAAGGAACTCGCCGCGCAGTCCGACGGCGCCGGAACCTTCGCCGCCGCACCGAATTTCGCGTTCGAGCACGCGGCCGCGCGCGGCCTGCCGAAGAATGGCGAGTCGCTCGACCTATCCAACGTGATCGGCCTGATCAACGGCAGCGAGCCGGTGACGACCACCTCGATGAAGAAGTTCAACGAGGCGTTCGCGCCCTACGGCCTGCCCAAGACCGCGATCAAGCCGTGCTACGGCATGGCCGAGGCGACGCTGTTCGTGTCGGCGACCAAGGCCGAGGACGAGGCCAAGGTCGTCTACGTCGATCGCAACGAGCTCAACGCCGGCCGGATGATCAAGGTCGAGCAGGGCACCGAGAACGCCATCGCGCAGGTCTCCTGCGGTTATGTCGCGCTGTCGCAGTGGGCCGTGATCGTCGATCCGGAGACCGTCGAGGACGACGGCGGGCACGAGCAGCCTGACGGCCGGGTCGGCGAGATCTGGCTGCACGGCAACAACATGGGCATCGGTTACTGGGGTCGCCCGGACGAAACGTCGGCCACCTTCCAGAACAAGGTGCCGCACCGGTTGACCGAGGGCAGCCATGCCGAGGGCACCGACCGCGACGCCAACTGGATGCGCACCGGCGACTACGGCGTGTACCTGGACGGCGAGCTGTACATCACCGGGCGGGTGAAGGACCTGGTGATCGTCGACGGCCGCAACCACTACCCGCAGGACCTCGAGTTCTCCGCGCAGGAGTCCTCGAAGGCGCTGCGCCCCGGCTTCATCGCCGCGTTCTCGGTGCCCGCGAACCAGCTACCCGCGCTCGTCTTCGATCAGGGCAGCCATTCCGGCCTGAAGTTCGACGCCGACGACGCCTCCGAGCAGCTCGTGATCGTGGCCGAGCGTGGCCCGGGCGCGGGCAAGGCGGATCCGCTGCCGATCGCCGACGAGGTGCGGGCCGCGGTGGCCTCGCGTCATGGCGTCACCGTTCGAGACGTACTGCTGGTCCCCGCGGGTTCCATCCCGCGTACCTCCAGCGGCAAGATCGCCCGGCGGGCCTGCAAGGCCGCCTACCTCGAGGGAACGCTGCGGGGTGGTTACACCCAGCAGGCGTTCCCCGATGCACCGGAAGAGTAATTGCCCAGGGGTGGCCTCGGACGCCGACACCCGGTTCGCAGACAGGTAGCTTGAGGAATTGATGGCTGACAACGAGGGCACGTCCACCACGACCGAATCCCTGCCCGCCGACGCGGACGCCGACCAGGCTTCCGCGCAGGTGGTCGCCGCCTCCACCCCCGGCGGCGCACAGACCGATATGACGGTCTCCGAGCTGCGGGATTGGCTGCGCAACTGGGTCGCCGAGGCGATCAATCAACCGGTCGAGCAGATCACCGTCGACCGGCCGATGGAGGAGTTCGGGCTCGCCTCGCGCGACGCCATCGCGCTCGTCGGCGACATCGAGGAGCTGACCGGCGTCGTGCTCACCGCGACCGCCTACTTCCAGCATCCGACGATCGCCTCGCTGGCCGAGATGGTCATCAACGGTGAGCCGGAACCGCTCGAGGACGCCTCCGGCGACGCCTTCTATACCGAGGGCTACCAGCCGGGCGAGGCGCACGACATCGCCATCGTCGGCCTGTCCACCCGGCTGCCCGGCGCGGGCGACACCCCTGAGTCGACCTGGGAATTCCTCATCGGCCGCGGCGACGCGATCCGTGAGCTGCCCGAGGGGCGCTGGGCCGAGTTCGCCAGCAATCCGGCGGCGGCCAAGGCGATCGCCGAGGGCAACACCCTCGGTGGCTACCTGGACCAGGACGTGGTCAAGGGCTTCGACGCCGAGTTCTTCGCGATGTCCCCGCTCGAGGTCGAGCGGGTCGATCCGCAGCAGCGCCTGATGATGGAGCTGACCTGGGAAGCGTTGGAGCACGCCAGGATTCCGGCGAGCGAGCTCAAGGGTCAGCCGGTCGGCATGTTCGTCGGCTCGTCCACCAGCGATTTCATGTTGATCTCCGCGCTGGGGCTCGGCGCGGAGCAGGGCCCGAACGTACCGGCGTCCGCGCAGGCGTACGGAATCATGGGCAGTTCGAACGGCATCATCGCCAACCGGATCTCCTACTTCTTCGACTTCCGTGGCCCCTCGGTCACGGTCGACACCGCGTGCTCGTCGACCATCGTCGCGGTGCACCAGGCGGTGCGCGCGCTGCGTGAGGGCGACGCGGATGTGGCGCTGGCCGGTGGCGTGAACATGATCCTGGCGCCGATGGCCACCCTCGGCTTCGACATGGGCGGCGGCGTCGCCAAGAACGGCCGGATCAAGGCGTTCTCCGCCGACGCCGACGGCATGGTCCGCTCGGAAGGCGCCGGGGTGTTCGTGCTCAAGCGCCTCGCCGACGCCGAACGTGACGGCGATCGAATCATGGCCGTGATCAAGGGATCCGCGGTAAACAACGACGGCCGCTCCAACGGCTTGCTCGCGCCGAACCCCGACGCCCAGGCCGACGTGCTGCGCCGGGCGTACCGGGACGCGGGCATCGTGCCGTCCACCGTCGACTACATCGAGGCGCACGGCACCGGCACCCCGCTCGGCGATCCGATCGAGGCCGACGCGCTGGCCAAGGTGGTCGGTCGTGGACGCGATGAGGACAAGCCCGCGCTGCTCGGTTCGGCGAAGACGAACTTCGGCCACCTGGAGTCCGGCGCGGGTGTGGCGAGCCTGGCCAAGGTGCTGATGGGCTTGCAGCACAACGTCATTCCGCCGAACATCAACTACGCAGGCCCCAACCCGTACATCCCGTGGGATCAGTCGCGCCTGAAGGTCGTCGTCGAGCCCACGGAGTTCCCGCGCTACAGCGGCACCGCCACCGTCGGCATCTCCGGCTTCGGTTTCGGTGGCACCAACGCGCATGTCGTTGTGCAGGAATACGTTCCGGCTTCGGCCCAGGTCGCGGCACCCACTGAACCCGTGGTCGAGGCCGCGGCGGTCGATGCCACCGCCGCCCTCGATGCCGAACTCGAGGACGAGACCACCGACGTGCTCGCGGAAGCGGACGCGGTCGTCGAGGAAGCCGAAGCGGGCGACGAAATCGCCGTGCCCGTTGCCGAAGCCGCGGCACCGGTCGCGGAAGTCGTTGCGCCCGTGGCGGAATGGACCGAAGAGCGGACCGAACCGCTGCCGGTGATCCTGCCGGTCTCCGGTTACCTGCCCTCGCGCCGCCGCCGGGCCGCCGCCGAGCTGGCCGACTGGCTGGAATCCGAAGCGGGACGCGACGTTTCGCTCGAGGATGTGGCTCGGTCGCTGGCCAAGCGCAGCCACTGGCGTTCGCGCGGCGTGGTGCTCGCCGCGACCCACGAGGAGGCCGTCACCGGCCTGCGCGCCATCGCCGCAGGCAAGCCGGGCGCCGGTGTGTTCACCGCCGACGCGCCCGCCGTCATGGGACCGGTCTGGGTGCTCTCCGGCTTCGGTGCGCAGCATCGCAAGATGGCCAAGCGGCTCTACCTGGAGAACTCGATCTTCGCCAAGGCCGTCGACGAGGTCGACGTGCTGGTGGAGGACGAGGCAGGCTATTCGATCCGCGAGCTGTTCCTCGACGACAGCCAGGACTACAACGTCGGCACCTCGCAGGTCGGCATCTTCACCATTCAGATCGCCCTGGCCGCGGTGCTGCGGGCACACGGCGCGCAGCCCGACGCGGTGGTCGGCCATTCGATGGGTGAGGTCGCCGAGGCCTACATCGCCGGTGGTCTGCCGCTCGAGGACGCGGTCCGGGTGATCTGCGCCCGCTCGCGCCTGATGTACGAGGGCGAGCAGATGATCACCGACGACGACGTGCGCAACATGGCGCTCGTCGAAAAGAGCGCCGAGGACATCGAAGCGCTGCTCGCCGACTACCCGGACGTCGAGGTCGGCGTGTACGCGGCGCCGACCAACACGGTGATCGGCGGCCCGCAGGCCCAGGTCGAGGCGATCGTGGCGCGGGTCGAGGCGGAAGGCAAGTTCGCCCGGATCCTGCAGACCCGCGGCGCGGGCCACACCTCGCAGATGGACCCGCTGCTCGGCGAGCTGGCCGCGGAACTGGCCGGCATCGAGCCGACCAAGCTGAAGACCGGCCTCTACTCGACGGTGCACAAGGGCGAGTTCTACCGCCCCGGCAATGATCCGGTGCACAACGAGGACTACTGGGTCAAGAACATGCGCGGCAGCGTCTACTTCACCAATGCGGTGAAGATGGCGGTCGATGCCGGGCACACCACCTTCCTCGAACTCGCGCCGAATTCCGTTGCGCTGATGCAGGTCCTGGGCACCACCTTCGCGGCGGGCCTGCACGACGCGCAGCTCATCCCGACGCTCAAGCGCAAGGAAGACGAGGCCGCCGGTGTGATCGGCGCGCTCGCCCAGCTGTACGTGCACGGGCACAAGGTCGATCTGTCGTCGCTGCTCACCCCGGGCGACTACGCCGATGTTCCGCGAACCAAGTTCGTGCGCAAGGAGTTCTGGCCGAAGGTCTCGCTGGCCGCGACCGGCAACACCGGGGCGCCCGGCGCGCACGTGGCGCTGCCGGACGGCAGGCATGCCTGGGAGGTACAGGCCGAGTCGGCAGGCGACCTCGTCGCGCTGGTGAATGCCGCTGCGGCACAGGTGCTCAGCGACGTGTCGCTGGGTGCTTCGATCGCCCACGGCGCCGTTCCTTCCGGAGGCACGCTGACCACCACGCTCACCCCGCACCCCGGTGGCGCGTCGGTGCAGGTGCACGCCAAGGAGGGCGCGACCTTCCGCCTGCTGTTCGACGCGGTGGTCACCTCCGGTGCGCCGCTGCCCGAACCCGTTGTGGCCGAGGCTGTTCCGGCCGCCGCGGCGACCGAGCCCGAGGGCGGCGCGGACCTCGAGGTGGTGGAGACCTTCGGTGACCGGTGGGATCCCGAGGGCAACCAGTCGCTCGACGACCGGCTCGCGCTGATCGTGGCCGAGTCCATGGGCTACGCGGTGGAGGACCTCCCGATGGAGATCCCGCTGATGGAGCTGGGCCTGGATTCGCTGATGGCCATGCGGATCAAGAACCGCGTCGAGTACGAGTTCGACATCCCGCAGTTGCAGATCCAGGCCGTGCGCGACGCCAACCTCAACGAGGTCGGCAAGGTGCTGCGCTACGCCGTCGAGCACCGCGAAGAGATGCAGGCGGTCGCGGCGCGACAGGCCGCGGGCGAAGAGATCGTGGTCGACGGCGGGTTCATCGCCGCCGCGCGCGCCGCGGTCGAAGCCGGTGCGGACCCGACCGAGGCGGTCGCGAAAGCGGCTGGCACCGACGGTGTTTCGCTGGATATCGAGACCACGTCGGTGCAGGCGGAGGCCGCGGAGATCGTCGCGGAAGCCGAAGCGGCCGCGGGCATCACCGGTGCCGCGCCCGCGACGGCGACACCCGCTCCGGTGTCGGCCGAGCAGTCCGCCGCGGCGGAGGCGAAGGAAACCGCCATCGAGCAGTCGCTCGACAAGGTGGACACCACCGTGGTCGGCGCCGCCGAGGAGCTCACGGCGCAGGCGGCCCCGGCTCCGGTCCAGCCGGTGTTCGGCGCACCCGCCGCGGCCGACGAGGACGACGACGTGCCGCCGCGTGACGCCGCCGAACGCCTGACCTTCGCCACCTGGGCGATCGTCACCGGCAAGTCGGCGGGCGGCATCTTCAACACCCTGCCGATCCTCGCGGAAGAGGTCGCCGAGAAGCTGGCCGAACGCCTCACCGAGCGGGTCAAGGCCGAGGTCACCGTCGACGACGTGCTCGACTGCGAGACCATCGAGCAGCTCGCCGACGTGGTGCGCAACCTGCAGGACAGCGGCGCCGATGTGGATGGCTTCATCCGCCCGCTGCGGGCGCGCGAAGCGGGCTCGAATGCCGTGCCGGTCTTCGTGTTCCACCCGTCCGGCGGCAACACCCTGGTCTACGAGCCGCTGCTGAAGCGGCTGCCTGCGGGCACCCCGATGTACGGCTTCGAACGCGTCGAGGGCGACATCCTGGAGCGGTCGCAGCAGTATGTGACCGAGCTGCGCAAGATCCAGGGTGACGGCCCGTACGTCCTGTACGGCTGGTCGCTCGGCGCGGTGTTCGCGCTGCAGGTCGCCCAGCTGCTGCGGGCCGACGGCGCCGATGTGCGCAATGTCGGCCTGATCGACCTGGCCATGCCGGTCGAGGGCGAGGACAACAGCCCCGAGGAGCGGGTGCGCCGGATCGAGCGCTATCAGGTCTTCGCCAAGAAGACCTACGGCGTCGAGGGCGAGCTCGATCGCGAACAGCTGGAAACGCTGGCCGCGGCTTCCGACGAAGAGCAGTTCAAGATGATCAGCGATCTGGTCAAGATGAGTGGCACCAAGATTCCCGGCGGCGTGCTCGAGCATCAGCGCACCTCGTGGATCGAGGGACGGCACCTGGCCAAGACCACGCCGAGCCACTACGACGGCGATGTCGTGCTCTATCTCGCGGATCGCTACCAGGACGGCATGATCGAATTGGAGCCCCGTTACGCCGATCGGCGCCCGAATGGTGGTTGGGACGAATACATTCCAAAGCTCGAGGTCATCCACATCCCGGGCGACCACCTGCAGATCGTCGATGAACCGCGGATCGGAAAGATCGGAGCCGACCTCACTGCGAAGCTTGCGGTGATAACCCCTCAGGGGTGACTGACGAAAGGGGCCACGTGAGCACTACTGCTGAGAAGCTTGCCGACCTGCGTAAAAGATTGGATCTCGCGCAGGAACCGGCGGGCGAAGCGGGAGTGGCGAAGCGGGCGAAGAAGGGCATCCCCAGTGCCCGCGACCGGATCAACATGCTGCTCGATCCGGGCACCTTCGTGGAAATCGGTGCGCTGGTGCGCAAGCCGGGTGACCCGACCGCGCTCTACGGCGACGGCGTGGTCACCGGGCACGGCCTGGTCGAGGGCCGGCCGGTGGCGGTGTTCTCGCACGACCAGACCGTGTACGGCGGTTCGGTCGGCGAGATGTTCGGCCGCAAGGTCGCCGGGATCATGGAGTACGCGGCCAAGGTCGGCTGCCCGGTGGTCGGCATCAACGATTCCGGCGGCGCGCGCGTGCAGGAGGCGGTGACCTCGCTGGCCTGGTATGCCGAGCTGGGCAGGCGGCAGGAGCCGTTGTCCGGTCTGGTGCCGCAGATTTCGATGATCCTCGGCAAGTGCGCCGGCGGCGCGGTGTACGCCCCGATCAACACCGACGTGGTGGTGGCGACCGAAGAGGCGTACATGTTCGTCACCGGACCGAAGGTGATCCGCGAGGTCACCGGCGAGGACGTGAGCCTCGAGGAACTCGGCGGCGCGCAGAGCCAGGCGGAGTACGGCAACATCCATCATGTTGCGGCGGACGAGAAGTCGGCGTTCCAATGGGTGCGCGACTACCTGAGCTTCCTGCCGACCAGCTGTCAGGAACTGCCGCCGATCGTGAACCCCGGCCTGGAGCCGGAGCGCACCGACAGCGACCGGGAACTGAATTCCCTGGTGCCGGACTCGGACAACGCCGCCTACGACATGCACGACATCCTGCTGCGGATCTTCGACGACGGCGGTTTCCACGAGGTCGGCGCGACCGCGGGGCGCAACGTCATCACCGGCTTCGCCCGGGTCGACGGTCGTCCGGTCGGCGTGGTGGCGAATCAGCCGATGGTCTACGCGGGCGCGCTGGACGCTCGGGCCTCGGACAAGGCGGCGCATTTCGTGCGGCTGTGCGACGCGTTCGAGATCCCGCTGGTCTTCGTCGTCGACACGCCGGGCTTCCTGCCCGGCGTGGAGCAGGAGAAGATCGGCGTGATCAAGCGCGGCGGCCGGTTCCTGTTCTCCTACGTGGAGGCGACCGTGCCGAAAGTTACTGTGGTGATTCGCAAGTCGTACGGCGGCGGCTACGCGGTGATGGGCTCCAAGCAGCTCGGCGCCGACGTGAACCTGGCCTGGCCGACCGCGCGGATCGCGGTGATGGGCGCCGAGAGCGCGGTGAGCCTGATCGGCGGCAAGCAGATCGAGGCCGCGCCGGAGGACCAGCGGGCGGCGGTGCGCCAGCAGATGATCGACTTCTACAACGCCACCATGGCGACGCCGTGGGTGGCCGCCGAGCGCGGCTACATCGACGCGGTCATCGAGCCGGCCAACACCCGTTTGGAGCTGCGTAAGGCCTTGCAGCTGCTGCGGGACAAGTCGCTGGCGCGCAACCCGCGCAAGCACCACCTGCTGCCGCTGTAAGCCGGAATCGGGCCGCAACCCGTTGGGGCGCGGCCCGATTCACCCGAGTCGGGCGTACCTCAGCCGAGGCTGGCGGACTCGATGACGACGTCGTCGGTCGGCACGTCCTGGTGCCCGCCCGCGCTGCCGGTGGACACGGCGGCGATCTTGTCGACCACCTCGGTGCCCTCGATGACCTTGCCGAACACCGTGTAGCCCCAGCCGGACGGGGTCGGCGCGGAGTGGTTCAGGAAGGCGTTGTCGGAGACGTTGACGAAGAACTGCGCGGTCGCCGAGTGCGGGTCGTTGGTGCGGGCCATCGCCACGGTGTACTTGTCGTTCTTCAGGCCGTTGTTGGCCTCGTTCTGGATCGGCGCCTGCACGCCCTTCTGCCGCAGGCCGCGCTCGAAGCCGCCGCCCTGAATCATGAAGCCGGGAATGACGCGGTGGAAGATGGTGCCGTTGTAGTGACCCGCGTTCACATAATCCACGAAGTTCTGCACCGTGTTCGGCGCCTTCTGGTCGTCAAGTTCCAGGACGATCGGTCCGTAATTCGTCGTGAGATTCACCTTGGTCATACCCACACCTTGCCAGCCCGCCACCGCACACCTTTTGCCGGTCTTCGTATGCGGCGCGACTATCGCGGACGGCGCGCGACCGGGAACGGCCTCCGTACTGGGCGTGTCTGCCGGGCCCGCGCTCGGAGCTGTGACATATATCCAGGTCGGAGGGGGCAAAGTTCATATCGCATTTCAATTGATCTAGAAACGGCGGCGACGCCCGAGAACACGGGTAACTCGCCGGGTAGGCCGAGAACAGGATTCGCCACTAACCGCCGGACGCCGAGGAAAACTTGCCTGGCACTTAAGCCCGGCTTGAATACTCGCGAGCCGGACTAGCCTGGCCTCGAGACGCGGAGGGGCGCTACAGCTAGCATTGCCAATCGTGCCCGACGCCGCTACTGCTGTCCTGACGAAACCGCCCGCCGTGCCAGCGGCCTCTTCGGCCGATTTCCGCACCGCGCGAATAATCGCGCTGGTCGCCGGATTGCTCGGCGCGCTGTTCGCCTTGGCCACCCCGTTCCTGCCGGTGACGCAGACCACCGCGCAGCTGAACTGGCCGCAGGACGGCAAGCTCGGCAATGTGCAGGCCCCCTTGATGTCTCAGGTCCCGATCGACCTGAGCGCCAGCATTCCGTGCAGCGCGGTCGCGCAGCTGCCGGAGCGCGGCGGCATGCTGCTGGCCACCGCGCCGCCGCAGGGCGACCGGGCCGCGTTGGAGGCGTTGTTCATTCGGGTGTCGGACACCTCGGTGGACGTGGTCGACCGCAACGCGGTGGTGGTGTCGGCGCCGCGCTCGGACATGGACCGGTGCTCGGCGCTGGTGCTGACCTCGGACAACCAGAGCACGCACGCGGAGTTCACCGGTCTCACCCGGATGATCGACGACCCGAAGGCGCCGCCCGGTAGCGGGCAGCAGATCGAGGTGCCGGTCGAGGGCACCATGAACATCGACCTGCGTCCACAGGTGGTCGGCGTCTTCTCCGAGCTCAAGGGTGCGGTGCCGGACGGACTGTCGTTCAAGATGACCGTCGACACCCGCTTCTCCAGCAGCCCGACCGCGATCAAGCTGATCGCGATGATCGCGGCGGTGCTGTGCACCCTGGTCGCGCTCGCGGCGCTGGCCCGGCTCGACGGCAGTGACGGGCGCGGGCACCGCCGCTTCCTGCCGTCCAACTGGCTGAAGCCGACCTGGGCCGACGGCGCGATCATCGGCACGCTGCTGGTCTGGCATTTCGTCGGCGCCAACACCTCCGACGACGGCTACATCCTGAGCATGGTGCGGGTCGCGCCGCACGCGGGTTACATGGCCAACTACTTCCGCTGGTACGGCGTGCCGGAGGCGCCGTTCGGCTGGTACTACTACGTGATCCAGCTGTTCGCGGAGTTCTCCACCGCGAGCGCGTGGGTCCGGGTGCCCGCTCTGCTCTGCGCCATCCTCTGCTGGATGGTGATCAGCCGTGAGGTGGTGCCGCGCCTCGGCCGCGGCGTGCGCAACAGCAAGGTCGCGCTGTGGACCGGCGGCCTGGTGTTCCTCGCGTTCTGGCTGCCGTTCGACAACGGCCTGCGTTCGGAGCCGATCGTCGCGCTCGGCGCGCTGCTCACCTGGGTGTCGATCGAGCGGGCCATCGCGACCGGGCGACTGCTGCCCGCGGGCGTCGCGGTCCTGGTCGCGGCGTTCACCCTGGCTGCCGCGCCGACCGGATTGATGTGTGTGGCGGCATTGCTCGCCGGTATTCGCCCGCTGGTGCGGATCGTGGTGCGCCGGCGACGGCAGTTCGGCTCCGCGGGGGCGAAGTGGTGGTCGACGCTGCCGCTGCTCGCGCCGATCGCCGCGGCCGGGTTGCTCGTGCTGATCGCGGTGTACACCGATCAGACCTTCGCCGGCATCCAGGAGGCCAACCGGGTGCGTCAGGTGACCGGGCCGAACCTGGCCTGGTACGAGGACTACCTGCGCTACTACTACCTGTTCGTGGAGACCGTCGACGGCTCGCTGGCCCGCCGGTTCGCCTTCCTGGTGATGCTGCTGTGCCTGTTCACCACCATGCTGGTGTTGTTGCGGCGCAGGCAGGTTCCCGGCATCGCGAGCGGGCCGACCTGGCGGTTGATGGGCGTCGTCTTCGGCACGATCTTCTTCATGATGTTCAACCCGACCAAGTGGACGCACCACTTCGGCGCGTACGCCGGCATCGCCGGTTCGCTGGCCGCGGTGACCGCGGTCGCGGTCTCGGCGTCGGCCCTGCGCGCGCGGAAGAATCGCGCGATCTTCCTGGCCGGCTTGTTGTTCGTGCTCGCGCTGTCGTTCTCCGGCATCAACGGCTACTGGTACGTGTCCAGCTTCGGCGTGCCGTGGTTCGACAAGCGGATCTCGCTGCACGGCTACCAGTCCAACACCCTGATGCTCGGTTTGTTCGGTCTCGCACTGGCTTTGGTGGCCTGGCACTCGTTGCGCGAGGGCTACGCGAAACCGGAGGCCTCACCGAAGTCGGCGCGGGGCAAGCGGATTCGTAAGTTCGCCGCGATCCCGCTGACCGTTGTCGCCGCGCTGATGGTGCTGCTCGAGGTGCTCTCGCTGGTCAAGGGCGCGGTCTCGCAGTACCCGGCGTACTCGATCGCTCGGTCGAACCTGGACGCGATCGGCGGCAGCAGTTGCGGTCTCGCCAATGACGTTCTGGTGGAACAGAATCCGAACGGCGGCGCGTTGCAGCCGATCGCCGATCCGGCGCACCCGCTGACCGACCCGAACGACCCGCTGGCCGGCGTCGACCCGGTCGGCTTCGATCCGAACGGCGTGCCGAACGACCTGTCCGCGGACAGCGTCGAGGTGAAACCGGGTACCGGCAACACCTCCACCCAGTCGGTCGGCGCCGCGTTCGCCGAGGGACAGAGCGCGGGCACCGGCGGTGGCCAGGGCGCGCGGGGCGTCAACGGCAGCACCGTGGCCCTGCCCTTCGGCCTGGACCCGGCGACCACGCCGATCCTCGGCAGCTACCAGAGCGGGGTGCAGCAGCCCGCGCACCTCACCTCCAGCTGGTACGGGCTCGCGCCGCGGTCGGAGGACAAGCCGCTCGTGGTGATCTCCGCGGCCGGTCGCATCCTGTCCGTCGACGACACCGGCGACACCAAGTACGGCCAGTCGCTCACCGTCGACTACGGCAAGCACCTGCCGGACGGCAGCGTCGAGAAGCTCGGCACCTACCTGCCGCGCGACATCGGCCCGTTCCCGTCCTGGCGCAACCTGCGCGTTCCGCTCGCCGAGATCGCGCCGGACGCCGACGCGGTGCGCATCGTCGCCAACGACCCGATCCTGATCGGCGACCAGTGGCTGGCGTTCACCCCGCCGCGGATGCCGAAGTTGCAGTCGCTCAACACCTTCATCGGTTCCGAGCAGCCGGTGCTGGAGGACTGGGCGGTCGGCCTGCAATTCCCCTGCCAGCGCCCGCTCTATCACAAGAACGGCGTCGCGGAGGTCCCCGGCTACCGCATCCTGCCGGACCGCCCGCTGGCCATCAGCTCCACCAACACCTGGCAGGCCGAGGAGTTCGGCGGACTGCTCGGCTTCGCCCAGATGCTGGCGAAGTCGGTCACCGTCCCGACCTACCTCAAGGACAACTGGGCCCGCGACTGGGGCTCCCTGGAGCGCTACGACCAGTACGACCGCTCCGCCACCCCGGCCCAGCTCGAGACCGGCACCACCACCCGCTCCGGCTTCTGGTCCCCAGGCCAACTCCGAGTGTTCTAACCCGCATCAACGACCGCAGGCCCGTCGCGAAGGCACCCAGCCTTCCCGACGGGCCTGCGGCCGTTGGGTTTCCGAATCAGGTCGTGCTGAACGGTCAGTGTCGTTGGTGCCGAGCCAACTGCTCTTCGCCGGGCATCAGCGTGAAAGCGGCACAGTGCTTGGGAATGATCTGGCGGAAATGGCGATGGTCGAGCGTGGCCACCGTGGTCACGCCGAGACGTTCGGCGACTGCCACGACCGATGCGTCAGCCGCTCCGAGCGGAAAGCCGCCGTACTGAATGACCAATTCGGCCATGCGCCCGAAGTCGGATGAGGTCAGCGGTTCGACCTGTAGTTCCTCCGCAGCCAGGGCGTGTAAGAACTGGGCCTCGGCTTGTGGCCCATGCTTGGCGAGCATGTAGCAGACCTCGGTCACGATAGTGGCAGGCACGATCAGCGGGCCGGGTTCATCGACGAGCGCGGCTGTACAGGCCTTGTGCTCGCTGTCCTTACTGTTCGCAATCGCCAGGAGCGGACCCGTATCGCAAATGATCACGCACCACCGCCGAGCTCGCGCCGGAGTACCTCCTGGGATGTGGTGGCAAAGTCTGGTGCGGCCTCGACTGTTCCGGCGAAGGACAGACGCCGTGCCGGGGTGGCCGGATGCTGTTCGACCGGCTGACCGTGACTGGCGACCAAGCGCAGCACGACGGGCCGAAGGTCCCGCTGCTCGTCCTCGGTCAACAGCCGGACTAGTGCGGGCAGGTCCATGTCGTCGAATGCCGCGGTCATGGCTCAAGACTATCGTTCACGAACCTGCCGTGCCTGTTCATTGTCTCAGCGGGCATGACTCGTGCGGACGCGATGCCCGGGCCGTTTGATCGAGCATTCGGCGGTTCGCATGACTGGTTTGAGACTCTGGCTCAGATCTGTCAGCCGGGCGTGTGCAGCGCAAAATAAACCCGCCCCGGAGGTGGCGGGCGGTATGGATCAAGAATGCCCCGAAATCGCTCGGGCGACTATGGATTTCGCTCGCTGCAACCGCAGTCAGCTGAATGAGTTCGTTGCCAATGTCGATATGGAGGCTGACGTTGCGGGTCGCCGAGAGGTTGCCGCTGGACGCCGTGGGGACGGCGCAGCGGCGGTTGGCGGAGGGTGGGATTCGGGGGCGGCTCGTACTGGTGCCGTGAGTCGCCGGGCGTGGTCCGACCGGCGAGTGGCGTACGGGCGATGGACTACCGGCGGGGTGGCCCGGATCAGGAGCGGCCGGTAGTCGCTGGTTGGTTGCTCAGACCTTTGTCATACGCAGACCGAGTTCGCGGCGCAGGACCTCCTGGGAGGGGAGGCGGTCGAGGACGCGCAGCACCGCGGGGCGCAGTTCGCGTTGCTCATCTGCGGTGAGCAGACCGACGAGGTCACGCAGATCCATGTGGTCGAAAGCCGACGTCATAGTGCACAGGTTACGGATTTCTGTGGGTTTCGTCCTGCGATCGTGCGGTGTTTTTGCCGTCCAACCGGTCTGTTTACAACATCTTTGCGGCCCCGCAACACCGAACCGGCTGGTCCGGTGTTGCGGAACGGCAACGGCGGCTAGCGAACCCGGATCGGATCGTCCTTGGCCAGACCGCTCCGGCTTTGCACCGTGACGCCGATCTCAGCCGGTTTCGCGTCCTTGTCATACGGGGTGAACTTCTCCAGCGAGCCCCAGTCGCGCGACCAGTCGTGGTCGAGGTAGCTGGGGATGGTTTCGGACTTCAGCAGCAGCCCGGTCCAGCCGAGCGGCCCGCCGCCGATGTCGTCCTGCCAGGCGTTGGACGCGTCGGAGCCGACCCGGTCGGGCAGGATGCGCCAGTTCGGCACCTGGGCGACGCCGTCGTGATGATCGAACGGCCGCTGGCACGGGAAGGCCAGCCCGACGTGCCAGTCGAGCAGCACCGGGTTCTGCGATCCGACAACGGAATTCAGCGTGGCCAGCTTGGGCAGCCGGGGCGGGGTGACCGCGAGCCACTGCTTCTGCGTGATGTCGTTGTCCACCGCGACCAGCCGCACCGCGTTCGCCTCGACCGGCAGCCGATCCAGCGGCACCCGCAGGTTTCGCCAGGACGGCGCGGGCCCGATGTCGATCGGGTCGACCGAGCCGAGCTTGCGCACCGAGCCGTCCGCGTCGCGCACCCCGTATTCCAGGTGCAGTTCCTGGCCGTAGGTGACCACGCCGTCCGCGTCCACGTGCCGGATCCGGCCCGCCGCGGTGATGGCGAGCACCTGGTAGGCGGGGTCGTGGCGCATGCTGTCGGCCAGGTCGAGGTGGTACCACTGGGAGGTCAGCGAGGCCTGGGTCTGCTCGTCCTCCTGGTAGCTGCCCATGATCGGCGTGGTCGCCGGGTCCAGGCCGAACGGCAGCGCGACGGTGCTGCCGTTGATGCCGGTCTGCGCCGTGGTGCCGCCGCCGGTGCCCGCGCCGGTGGTCTTGGTGGTCTTGTTCTTCGAGTCGGAGTTGACAGAGTTGGCCCCGCCGGACACGGTCTCGTCCGCGTCGGCGGTCAGGTCGCTCGCGACCCCGTTGGGCGTGAATCCCTTCGCCTCCGCCGCTAATCCGTCGGCGGGCGAGCCGGAGAGGGGGAGCAGCACCGAGTTGGCGGTGTCCGTCTCCACCAGGACCTCGTTTGCCAAGGCGCACGAATCTCCCGCCAGAGACTGGAAATTCGACTTGGCGACCGAGTACGCGGGGTACTGCGCGACCGCCGCCTTGGCCAGCGACGCCACCTCGAACAGCACGAGCAGCGCCGCGGCGATGGTCAGCGGCGCGCTCGCGAACCGATCGAACCGGCGCGGCGTCGGGCGCGGCCGGCGATACGGCTCCCGATAGTGCAGCCACACCGCGACGAGCAGCGCGACCCCGCTGAGCCCGAGGAACAACGTGGAGAAGCCCTTGCCCGCGAACAGCGGCGCCTTGTCCCACCACGGCACGCCGTAGCTGGACACGTACCACCAGCCGTTCGACCCGGTGAACGTCACCGCGAGCAGGAACAGCACCGCCGCCGTGAACAGCGCCCGGTTGCGCGGCGAGCGAATTCCCGCGCTGCCCACCGCGACTGCCGCGAGCGCGGCCAGCGAGCCGGCCAGGCCCGCGTACACGCCGAAGTGGTGCGTCCACTTGGTCGGCGTGAACATCATCAGCACCAGCGAGGCGAACACGATGCCGAGGATCCGCACCGACGGCCCGCGCGAGGTGCCCGGGATGCGTCCCTTGCGCAGCACCTGCAACACGCAGACCAGCAGGCACAGCAGCATGACCAGCACACCGAACCGGCGGGCGAGCGAACCGTCCGGCGAGAGCATCAGCAGCGAATCCCACCGCGTGCGTTCGTCGAACCAGGCCACGTTCGGCCCGACGATGGTGCGCACCCGGGTGGCTTCGAGCACGGTGGACAGCGTCTGATCGGCGAAAACCACTACCAGCACCAGGGTTCCGGCGGAGAGGCCGGGCGCGAGCAGAGCCAGGTAGCGGAAGAGCGTTGTAGCCCAGGACGGTCGGGCGCCGGCCTCGGACTTCGTTGCCGGAACACTCTTTTCGTCGGCCTCGTCGAGCCCCATTGAACCCGAGGGGCTTTCGGCGACGCCACCGCCGGCCGCGGGCACCACCCCGCGCGCCCGCTTGATGATGATCTGGAGCACCGGCCGTGATCCCGCGATCAACGCACCGATGCAGATGAGCCCGGTCGGCCCGGCAGCCAGCGAGAATCCCGCGATCAGCACCGCGATCGCCGCGGGCAGCAGGCGCCCGGTGGCGATGGCGCGTTCGATCGAGCACCAGGTGAGCAGCGCGCCCGCCGCGATCAGCGGCTCGGGACGCAGCCCGTTGTCGTAAGGCAGCCAGAAGGCGAGGAAGACCAGCCCGGCCGTCCACAGCGCGACCTTGTTCCGGCGCACCCGGGCCCCCAAGCGCGGCAACACTTCCCGGCTGATCACCAGCCAGCAGGTCACCCCGGCGAGCAGGGCGGGCAGGCGCATCCACGGGCTGGCGTCGGAGAGCCGGGTCATCCAGGCGAGCACCTCGTAGGACCAGCCGAACGGCGCCTCCGGCACACCGAACCAGCGGTAGTAGTTCGCCATGTACCCCGCGTGCCCGGAGGCGCGCGCCATGTTCAGGATGTAACCGTCGTCAGAGGTGTTGGCGCCGATGAAGTGCCACAGCCCCAGCGTGCCGAGCACCACCGCGTCGGTCGTGGTGAACCGCCACCAGTGCGCGGGCAGGAACCGGCGCGCCCGGCGCCGATCGCTGGTGTCGAGCAGGTGCAGGGCGAGCAGCGCGACGATCGTGCAGAGCACCGCCGCGATGATCGCGATCAGCTTCAGCACCGACGGTGACGAGGAGAAGCGCGAGTCGATGTCGGCGTGCACCCGGGCGCCGTCCAGCCGACCGGCCTCGAGATCGGTGAACACACCGACCATTTGCGGCCGGATGTCCCGAGTCACGGTGTTGCGGAACGGCGTCCCGTCCTGCCTGGTCGCGCCGGTGATCTCGGTGGTGGTCGCGGCGGCCGTCGAATCGATGGTGAGCGCGGTGCACCCGGCCGCGGTGATCTCGGCGACCGGCGCGGACAGCAGCGGCACGTCGCGCAGCACCACCGACAGCGTGCCGTCGGCCACCGACACCACCAGCCCGGTGGCGGTGGCCTGGCCGGACGCGACGGGCACGGTGGCGGCCACCGTGCCCGATCCCACCGCCTGGATCAGCGAGCACGGCAGCGTCGCGCTCAGCCGCAGCGGCTGATACGACACCAGCGGCGCCTCGACACTGCTGCGCCCGGCCTGTGGCCAGTCCAGCGTGGCCTGGTCCTGCCGCACCGGCAACAGCGGTGTCAGCAGCGCCAGCACGAATCCGAGGAGCCCGGAGACGAGGGCGATCAGGCGGTAACGGGTGAACGCTCGAGTTGATCGGTCCGGTCGCACGGGGGTTGATGCTAGCCACCCGAGGGGCCGGAGCCGGTGATCACCACCTATCGCATCGCGCGTACGTCCCAAACCCACACGTCAGCCACCCGGGTCGGCCCGAAGCCGAGCAGTTGCGTCATGGTGGTGCGCAGCGCGTCGACATTCCGGGTCGCGGGCAGCACGAACACGTCGGCCCGCCAGAAGTTCAGGTCGGCGCGGATCTGTTCGCGGGCCTCGTCGGTCAGCGGCGGCACGGTGCCGGTGTCCTGTGCCTGCACCAGCAGTGCGGTGGTCGGCCGGAACTCGGGTCCGTAGATGCCCTTCTTCTGGGTACTCGTCGGGCCGACGAAATAGCCACCGGCGAGCGGGAAGTCGAAGTTCGCGTCGGCCTGCCAGCGCAGCGCGCCCGCGTCCATCGGCCGCGAGGGCGGCACCATCACCACCGACCCGGTGTTGACGTAGTCGCGCACTATTCCGTCCGCGAAGAACACCGGCGTCGGTGGGCGCTGGACCACCGGGAGCGCGGTCGGGATCAGCGGCAGCAACGCGAAAAGCAGTGCGCCGAACCAGGCCAACGGCCGCCAGTCGACCGGCGAGTCCCGCCACCAGCCGATCGCCCGCTGGGTGGCCAGGGCGAGCACCGCCGCGATGGCCGGGATCGCCGCCATGGTGAGCCGGGTTTCCAGCACCGTGCTCAGCAGCGGGACGTGTTCGGCCCAGCGCCACGGCAAGGCAAAGCCGGTGTCCCGCTTGCCGAACATGGCGACCGCGCCGAGGGACAGCACGCCGAACACCGCGATCACCACGACGGCGGCCCGGACCACCCGTTCCCGCCAGAGCAGCGCGACGGTGCCGGCCAGCACCAGCAACAGCGGCCAGCCGAAGTAGGCGTTCTGCTCGGTGTCGTTTATCGCCACGTACTGTCCGGGCGAGAGGAGCCCGCCTAGCGACTCGGACGGGAACTGCGTGATCGCCTTCAGGTCGTTGCCCATCGGGCCGTGATCGATCGAGCGGTAGCTCTGCGGACCGAAGAACTGGTACCACAGCGGTATTACGGTGCACAGCAAGGCGATTGCCCCGGCCAACATGATCGCCGGCGTGATCCCGCGCAGCACGCGCAGACCGTGTCGTGGCGTGTGCAAGTAGTACACAACGGTGAACAGGCCGAAGGACAGCGCGAAGATCAGCAGCGGCTCCTCGCCGAGCGCGATCTGCAGCGCCACCAGGAATCCCAGCAGTACGGCGTCGCGGACGCGCCGGCGCGGCCGGCCGGACTCGCGATCGGCGGCGCGCCTGCTCATCCGGATCAGCAGCCCGGCCATGATCGGAAGCAGGAGCAGCACAACGAAATTCGGGTGCGCGTTGGCATGGGAGATCATCGCGGGCGCGAAACCGCAGAACAGCCCGCCGATCGCGGCCGCGACCTTCGACTCGACCAGCTCGCGGGAGAACAGCCAGTACCAGGCCAGCGCGGTGGTGGCCAGGCCGAGGGTGAGCACCAGCACGAACGTGACGGTCGGCCCGAACATCAGGGTGATCGGCGTGAGCGGCACCCCGACCCCGAACATGGCCGTGTTGGCCATCATGTTCACCCCGGCCGGGAAGTTCTGCAGCGTGGTGCCGAGCGGGTTCTCCAGATGCGCCACCGAGTGCGCGGTGACCGCGAAGAACCACTCCCACATGGTCTGGTCCTGACCGCTCTTGATCAGGTATCCGCTCTGCGTATTGCGCCACTGCCCGGACAGGACCACGATCGCCAGCGCGAGGTATCCCACCGTCACGACGAAGTCGGACCGGTTGATCCGGATGCGGGGGAGTCTGCGCCGGCGAGCCGGCGTCGAGGTCTCGGTGGTGTGCACTGCGGTCGCGGTGGGTGCTCGGTCCGCGATTCCTACCGCCGACCCGTCCTGCGTGCCCAGATCGACTTGTCGTGCCTGTACCACCTGCAAACAGCTCCTGTAACTAGCTCAACTCAGCCGCCCACGCTACCCAACTACGCTGTGTTCTGCCTGGCAACGGGGGACGGCGGCAGCGCGAAAACAGGGCAGAAGCGCAGGTCGAGACGCGCTTCTGCCCTGTTTATACGAGCCGGCTATCGGCGGACGGTCACCAGGGTGAACGGGCCGATATCGGTGGTGGTGAAGTGCGGATCGGCGAACAGATCCTTGGGGAATGCGACGGTGTAGCGCTGCACGTTGGGATCGTTCGGGTAGACGTCCTTGGCCAGGCGCAGCGTGTAGGTGTCGCCGCTGTTGCGGAACAGGAAGGCGTCCGGGGCGCGCCACGGGCTGGCCGCCAGCGCGTCGAGCAGCGCGCCCGAGGACTTCAGCTTGCTCCAGCCCTCGATGGTCGCGGCCCGGCCGGCGAAGTCGGCGAGCGGGTTCGCGTAGTGCGAGGTGAGTGCCTGGAAGCCGTAGTACGGATAGAAGGACAGGAAGCTGGTGTCGGCGGTCAGCACCACGGTGTCCGAGCGCGGCCGGCCGGTCTGCGCGGTGATCGCCCTGTCCACCTCGCCGTACCGCGCCACGGCCGAGGCCGGGCGCTGGTCCGCCCGGATGCCGTCGCCGTCGGTGTCGGTGTAGGCGGTGGTGATCTCCGGCGCGAGCACGTGCGGGATGTTCTGCGTGAACGCCAGCGCACCGACGATGGCGACGGCCACCGCCGCGATGCGGAAATTGCCCGGCTCGCCCAGGGCCTGATAAACCGCCCGGGCACCCTCGACGAAACCGAACGCGCCCGCCGCGGCCAGCAGCACCAGCAGGACCGGTTCCAGCCGGAACGACAGCAGCGTGGTCCCCGCGGCGGTCGCCACCATCGACAGCAGTGTCCACAGGTAGATGGCCACCACGCCGATGCCCAGCGCCTGCGCCCGGCGCGACGAGGCCGCGCGCACGACCAGCCAGACGACGCCGACCAGGCACAACGCGCCGCGCAGCGAGAACTCGGCCATCGGCAGCGGCAACTCGGAGCCGGACTCCGGCAGGTAGTGGAATGCGGAACCGGACCGCGACGGAATGCCGTGCAGCGCCTTCAGCAGAATCGGCAGCCACACGATCAGCGCGACCAGCGCGGCGATCGCGGCGATCACCACGAGCCGCGCCAACGGCGAGACAGCCGCCCGCCAAGCCGGACCGGCCGGGCCGTCGGCCGTGCGCGCCCGCCGGGGATGACCGGCCGCGGACCGCTCCCGCACCGCGAGTCCGGCCGCCGCCAGGCCGAGCAGCGCGACCGCGAAGGCGGCGAAGCCCGCGTACAGCGTGTAGAACGTCGCGGCCAGGCCGAGGAACAGCCCGGTGCCGATCACCGCGCCCCAACCGCCGGCCGTGGCCGCGGACTCCTCCGGCCGGTGCAGCGCACCCCACGCGAGCACCAGCACCGGCGGTAGCAGAATCACGATCACCGAGCTGTACGCCTCCGGCGCGGCATACGCGACCGTGAGCGCGGTGGTCGACGCGGCCACCGCGATCGCCCAATCCGCGCGAATCAGCTTGGACCACAGCACAAGCGAGATCACCGCCGCCACCGCGATCGACCCGATCGCGTACGGCTTGAACGCCTCCCACCCGTCCATCCCGAGCACGTTGGCGACCCGTCCGCCGATCCAGAACCACCCGGCCGGATAGAACGGCGGCAGATCCGCATACGTCATGTCGTGCAGCGCCGCGGAATCGGTGAGTCGGGTCAGGTACTCCGTGCGGAACTCCTGATCCACCGAAACGCCGAACAGATACAGCTTGGTCGCCGCCAACGGCATGCCGAGGGTGAACGTGACGAACGTCGAAATACCCACCCAGGACAGCAGTTTCGCCACCCACGGCCGGGCGAACCACTTACCCGGCCGCATCCGCGTCAGCGCGATCGCCGTGACCACGAACACCGCGGCGAGCACCTGCCCGACCGTGGTCAACGCCCGAGTCACATTGGAGGAGTTGAACGCGGGCCAGTGCACCAACGAGAACGCGACGAGTCCGACGGCGGTCACCACGACGGCGACGAGTGCCGCCAGCACAGCCTCACCGACACCGGAGCCGATGTGCTTGCCCAGCAGCGCCCCGCGCCCCGGAGTGGATGCTGTGTCGCGCTCCTCGACCACGGCCGTCATCGACCGGCTCCGGCGACGTGCGAGGGGCACGCCGTGCGGCGACATTCTCGGCTTACTCGCATGGCATCTCCGGGTTCACTCGGCTGGGCATTCGCACGGACGATCGGCGATCATGCTGCCAGGTCCGGCGTCGGATGTGGCAACGCAAGTCGTCGTGGCGAAACGAAAAAGCCGCACCTCCCGACCCACGCGACAAGGCGCGGGGCCGGTTCGAGGTGCGGCTCGGGGGGAAACTCAGATGGGGAGCTTGCGGAAGATCGGGCGCGGGATATGGCGCAGGATCATCATCACGTAGCGGAAGGCGCCCGGCGCCCAGATGAGCTCCTTGCCCTTCTGCGCGGCCGAAACCGCCAGCACCGCAATGTCTTCCTTGTCGACCGTGAGCGGCGCCTCTTTGACGTGCGCGGAGAACTTGGTCCGCACCATGCCCGGCCGGATCACCAGCACGCGCGGGCCGTGCGGGCGCAGCGCCTCGCCGAGCCCGAGGAAGAAACCGTCCAGGCCGGCCTTGGTCGAGCCGTAGACGAAGTTGGAGCGGCGGACCCGCTCACCGGCGACCGAGGACATGGCGATGATCCGCCCGAAGCCCTGCGCCTTCATCTTCTCGCCGACCAGCACGCCGACGGAAACCGATGCGGTGTAATTGATTCCGGCGACCTGCACGGCCTTGCGCTGGTTCTGCCACAGCTCTTCCGGGTCACCGTCGAGCGCGAACGCGACGATGGCGATATCGATGTCGCCGCCGTCCCAGGCCGCGTCGATCACCTTCGGGTGGCCGTCGGTGTCGAGCGCGTCGAAGTCGACGAGGTCGACCTGGCTCGCGCCGGCCGCCTGCATCTGGGCGACGGCCGACTCGCGGAGCGGGTCGTTCGGCAGTGCGGCGAGGACGATGCGCGCGGGGCCCTTCTTCAGGTATTCCGCACAGATCGCCAGGCCGATCTCGGAGGTCCCGCCGAGCAGCAGGATGGCCTGCGGGTTACCTACGGCATTGATCACTGCAGCTCCAGCCTTCTCGCCATATCGGACATGAAAACGCCTGTGGGATCGACACTTCGGCGGATCTTGATCCACTCGTCGATCCGCGGGTACATCTTGTGGAAGGTCTCCGCGGTGGTCCGCGAGTCCTTCGCGGTGTAGAGCCGCCCGCCGAATTCCAGCACCCGCCGGTCCAGCTCGCTGACCAGCTCGTTCAGCCCCGGCTTGATCGGGAAGTCGACGCAGATGTTCCAGCCCGGCATCGGGAAGCTCAGCGGCGCCGGATTGCTCGCGCCGAACAGCTTGAACACGTTGAGCGCCGAGTAGTGCCCCGACCCCTGGATGTCGATGATGATCCGCTTGAACTCCTCGACCGCCTCGGTCGGCACCACGAACTGGTACTGCAGGAAGCCGTTGGAACCGTAGCCCCGGTTCCACTCCGCGATCATGTCGAGCGGGTGATAGAACTGGGTCAGGTTCTGCACCTTGCCGGTGTAGTTGCCGCCCATGGCGTAGTACGCCTCGCCGATGGACCGCAGCGTGAGCTTGTTCATGGTCCAGTTCGGGAAGATGTCCGGCACCGTCATCAGTTGCGGCGCATCGAATTTCAGCGGCTTGCTGCGCAGGCGCTTGGGCAGCTCGTCGACCTTGGCCAGCCGGCCACGAGTGATGGTGGCCCGGCCGAGCTTGGGCAGCGGGCTGATCACGTCGAACCACGCGCTGGAGTAGGTGTAGTTCGCCTCGCTGCCGTCGCTGTGCGCCGCGATCGTCTCGTCCAGCGTGGTGGTCTTCACGCCGTCGTTGAGGAAGTAGGCCGACTCGGTCGGCGTCATCTCGATGGTCGCGCGCAGGATGATGCCGGTGAGCCCGTTGCCGCCGACGGTCGCCCAGAACAGCTTGGCGTTGCGCTTCGGCGTGATGTGCTGCACCTGCCCATCGGCGGTCAGCAGATCGATCGAGCGCACGTGGTTGCCGAAGCTGCCTTCGCTGTGATGGTTCTTACCGTGGATGTCGGAGGCGATGGCGCCGCCGATCGTCACCTGCCGGGTGCCCGGCAGCACCGGGACCCACAGCCCGAACGGCAGCGCTGCCTTCATCAGCTGGTCCAGGCTGACGCCGCCGTCCACGTCCACGATCCGCGTATCGCGGTCGATCCGGTGGATGTTGTTCAGCGCCGTCATGTCGACGACCAGCCCGCCGGCGTTCTGCGCGTGGTCGCCGTAGGAGCGGCCGAGGCCGCGCGCGATCACGCCACGGCGCAGATGCGGGGGCTTCGAGTCATTGTCCTCGGCGACCATGGCCACAGCCTTGGCGATCAGTTCGGGATCACCGGTCGAGAGCACTTCGGATGAGGTTGGTGCGGTGCGACCCCACCCGGTCAACGTGCGGGTCTGCGTCGGCAATGCGAACGCGTTCCCGGCGTCGGCCCCAGCGTTTGTGACGGTGGTGCCGTTCTCGTTACCGGTCGTCGTGGTGGCGGTCGGAGCTTTCGTGGACATCGGCATAGAGGCTACAGGTATGACCGGACATCCGGTCGATGTCGCTTACTCCGGAGTAGTGATCTACATATCGGTTTAGCGCCCGCTACGCTCGTCGCGTGCATGCCGAACCCCACCTGCCGCTCCCGGCCGAGCTGCCGCTGGTCGACGAGCCGGGCGGTACCGACGTCGACCTGAAGACCCAGATCGTCCGGTTCACCCTGACCGGCGGCCTGTCGGCGATCGTCGACTTCGGGCTGTACAGCCTGCTGTTCAACCTGATCGGGCTGCCGCGCGAGGCGGCCAAGTCGCTCAGCTTCATCGCCGGCACCACCACGGCGTACCTGATCAACCGGCGCTGGACCTTCCAGGCCCCGCCGAGCCGGGCCCGGTTCATTGCCGTGGTGATCCTCTACGCGGTCACCTTCGCCGTCCAGGTGGGTATCAACGCGGTGCTCTACGACGCGCTCCCCGACGCCGTCTGGCGGCAGCTGCTGGCCTTCGTGGTCGCGCAGGGCACGGCCACGGTGATCAACTTCATCGTCCAGCGTCTGGTGATTTTCAAGATCCACTAGCCGCCGCGGGGCGGATCAGTGGGTGACCAGCGCTCCGGTCCGGTCGCCGCTGCTTGCCTTGGCGCCGAAGAAGTCGCCGCCCTTGGCGCGGACGTTGTCGGTGCCCCAGTCGCGGCGCTCGCGGTCGGCGGGCACCAGGTGCGGAATGTGCTTGCGGCAGTGGATGTACGCCTCTTCGACGTCGACCACCACCCAGCGTTCGGCGGCGCGGCCCTTGAGGTTCTCCGGCAGGCCGGGGGTGACCTTGCGCAGGGTGGCGTCCGGGATGATCCGGGCCGAGCCGTTGATGTGCAGGCCGATCAGGTCGCGAACGAAATCGATGAGCAGGATCCCGACGTGCGGGTTCTCCAGGATGTTGCCCAGGCTGGCCAGCACGCCGTTACCGCGGTATTCGGGGTACGCAATCGTGCGTTCATCGATGACGTGCAGAAATCCGGGCTCGCCCGCGCGGAAGCTGGAATCGCATTCGCCGTGCTTGTCCGAGGTGGCGATGAAGGCCATCTCCATCCGGCCGATGAATTCGATCATCGTCGGATTCAGCTGCTCCAGCACTTGGTCGTGATAGAAGCGAGCAGCTCTTTCCTGTGTGCCGTACCGCTCCTGTAGCTCGTGCTCGCCGTCGCTGCCGCACTGTGTACCGGGCATCTTCGCCACCCTCTGGTTGCCGGAATCCGGATCCGCGCGGGTCGACGCTGAGCTCGCGACTAAACCGAAATCCTGTCCATTTTAGTCCGTTCGGTCTGGCAAAAGCTGTGAAACCAACGTTGAGAATGCACCGAATGCGTAGTTAGCGCAAGGGATTCCGGGTTTCGACAACAAGCCGACCGGCCGGGATGATTAACCCCGGCGGCCGACTCGATCGGCGAGCGGTCGGCGCGTGCGTCACGCCGGATTCAGCGTCACCGGGACGCCGTTGAAGATGGCGTTGCCGGAGGGCACGTCGACCACCGAATCATCGGTCAGCACATTGGCATTGACGCCGGCGTGCTGCCGGGCGACGGTCTGCGTGCTGTCCGCGTGGCCCCAGCCGTGCGGCAGGCTGACCACCCCGGGCATGATCGTGTCGGTCGGCTCCAGCGGCACGGTCAGCGTGCCCGCGGCGGACTTCACCACCGCGTGCTCGCCCAGGCCGAGCCTGGCCACATCGGCCGGATTGATGTGCAGCGTGCAGCGATTGGAGCCGCTCACCAGCTGGCCGATGTTGTGCATCCAGCTGTTGTTGGACCGCAGCTGGCGGCGGCCGATCAACACCACGTCCGGCGCGAGGTCGGCCAGCCGGGCCCGCATCCTGGCCACGTCGTCGAGTAGCGGCTGCGGGGCGAGGTCCACTCGTTTCGACGCGGTCCGCAGCGCGTCGGGTAGCCGCGGCTGCAAAGGCCCGAGGTCGATGCCGTGCGGATTGTCCAGCAGCACTTGCAGATTCAGCGTGCCGCCGTTCCATTCGCCGTAGGGTCCGAGGCGCAACATCAGGTCGATGCGCTGTTCGGTGGTGTCCAGGCCGACCAGTTCGGCGCGCCGCTCGGCCAGGCCGGCCTTCTGCAACGTGCCCGCGATGATCAGCTCGTCCACGCCGGTCAGCGGGTCCACCCCGTCCGCGCTCTCGTGCGGCATGCCGGAGACGGCCGCGGCGAGGCGGGCCAGCACCCCCGATTCCGAGGGCCGATCGCCCAGCGGGACCAGCGGGCGGGAGTAGCGCGTGTAGTTGCGCACCGCGAACTGCAACAGGGCGAAGTCGTAGTGCGGCGACTGCACCGGCCGCGGCGGCGGCAGGATCACGTCCGCGTGCCTGGTGGTTTCGTTGAGGTAGCGGTCGACGCTGACCATGAAGTCGAGCTGGGCGAACGCGGCGTCCAGGCGGGCGCCGCTCGGCGCGGACAGCACCGGATTGCCTGCCACCGTCACCAGCGCGCGGATCTGCCCCTCGCCGGGGGTGAGGATCTCGTCGGCCAGGGTGGCGACCGGCAGTTCGCCCATCGCCTCGGGCAGCTCGCGGACCCGGCTGGTCCAGCGCCCGAGCCGGAACGGCCGGCTGCGAGTGATCCCGCCCGCCGCCGCGGTTGCGAACATCGCGCCGCCGGGCCGGTCCAGGTTGCCGGTCAACGCGTTGATCGCATCGACGAGCCACTGGGTGATGGTGCCGAATTCCGCTGTGCAGGTGCCGATTCTGGCGTAGACCGCCGCGGTCGGCGCGGCGGCCAGCTCGCGGGCCAGCCGAATCACCGTCGCCGCGGGTATGCCCGTGCGCAGGGCCACCGAGTCCGGGCTGAATGCCGCTGCGGCCGTGCGTAGTTCGTCGAACCCGTCGACCGCGACCTGAACGTCGGTGAGCTGCTCGGCGAACAGCGTGTGCACGATGCCGAACAGCAGATAGGCATCGCTACCAGGCCGGATGAACAGGTGCTCGTCGGCCAGCTTCGCGGTCCGGGTGACCCGCGGGTCGACCACCACGAACCGGCCGCCCCGGCGCTGCAACGCCTTCAACCGCCCGGGGAAATCCGGTGCGGTGCACAGCGATCCGTTCGATTCCAGCGGATTCGCGCCGAGCATCAGCAGAAAGTCGGTGCGGTCCAGGTCCGGCACCGGCACGGTCAGCGGATCGCCGAACATCAGCCCGCTGGCCACCTGCTTGGGCATCTGGTCGGCGGTGCTGGCGGAGAAAAGATTCTTGGTGCTCAACGCGCGCAGCAATACCGGCACGTACAGCGCGCCCGCCACGGTGTGTGCGTTCGGGTTGCCCAAATAGGCGGCCGCGGCCTGTTTTCCGTGCTCGGCGACCACCGCGGGAAAACGTTCCGCGATGAGATCGAAGGCGTCGTTCCAGGAGGCGGTCCGCCAGGTATCGGTCGCGCGATCGCGAATCATCGGCTCGGTCACCCGATCCGGATCTTCGTCGAGCGTGCCGAAACTCGCGCCCTTCGGGCAGATGAAGCCCTTACTGAATGGATCCGCTTTGTCGCCGCGGACCGAGGTCACGTGATCATCGGCATCGAGGGTGATTTCGAGTCCACACACGGCCTCGCACAGCGGGCAGGTGCGCAACAGGTTGCGAGATTCCGTGATGGGAGCCATGCCCCATCCTCCCGCGCCGGCGCTGGTCTGAAAAGAGAACGAGCGATTTGCGGTGGACTGCTGAAGCAAAACGACCGATACCGTCGGCGTGGGCCGGATATCGGTCGTGGTGGCCGGGCGAAAGCGCCCGGCCGTCGTCAACTACTTCAGCAGGCGACGCTGGTCAGCTGCGAGCCCTTGCGGGCGGTCGCGGCGCGGACGGCGGCGCTGATCGCGACGACCGGCGGGACCCAGCGGGCCTCGGCGGGTGCGACGCTCCAGCAGGCCGAACCGGCCGAGAGCTGGGTGGGCGGCAGCGGGACGCCCGCGCCGTCGGTGTAGACAACGGCACCTGCGGCGGTGAGCGCCTCGAGTGCCATGGCGGCCTTGCGGACGCCGGTGACCAAGTGGATCTCGCGACGCTCGGCGCCGGGCAGCTCGATGACCGGGCCGGACAGGTTGTTCGCCCGCAAGAAGCGGCGAACTTCGCCGGCCAGCTCGCCGCTGACCTCGATGGCGGAAAGGTCGTCATCGGTGATCAGGCAGAGACCGTTGGCCGTTTCTGCGACCGTCCATCCGCGCTGGGTGTAGTCCTGCGCAGCGGCGGTCATTGCGGCCGCCGAGACGGAAGTCGGAAACGTGGTGCGCACTGTTCTCTCCATTCCCCGGTAGATCTGGGTCCTGCATCTTCATGGGGCGTATCGGTGCGGGCTGTCCGCAGTGTTACGCGATCTTCAAAACTTCTTCAGGACTGTTGGCTACGTCTCTTTCAGCCCGGCTTGAAAGCCAATTGCTATGACGTTGCTAAAACTGTCCAGGATTTGTTGTCCCGCCGCTACTTTCGGCCGCTGACCTGTTCTTTCGCTGTGCCGTTCCGGCGAGGCGGCTGTGGATGGTGGGACTCGTGAGGTCTGCCAGGCATTCTCGGCTGGCTCGGATGTGCGATTGCGGGGAGGATTTCGCCCATGAGTGATGAGTCCAACGGCACCGGCAGGGGAAGTGAGCTGCCGAACCCGGAGGAGTACGAAGCCGAATCGCGGTGGATCACTTGGAAGGAATCGGCCGCGCGCCGATTCTCCCGCACCACCGCCGTCCCGGAGGAGCAGCCCCCGGAGCCGTTCGAGAGCCCGCGCGCCTTCGGCCAGTGGAGCGTCGAGGCGGCGCGCGGCCTGCTCGATGTGCAGTTCCGCCGCACGGCCACCCGCACGCTGCTGCCGCTGGTCTACATCCTCGGGCTGGTGTTCGCCTTCGCGGTGCCGATCGCGCTGACCGTGTCCATGTGGCGGGTCTCCGCGGTGCTGGGGGTGCTCGCGGCGCTGATCGGGGTGCCGCTCGGGCTGACCATCGCGGCCGCGGTGCGGCTGATCCTGGAATTCCTGGCCAACGCCTCGCGCCTGGCGAGCCGGATGGAGCACATCAGCGAGCTGGCCGACGATCTGTTCCAGGCGTTGTCCGATGTCGCGGAGCCGGTCAACCAGCTCTCCGAAGACGTTCGCGCGGTGCAGTTCTGGCGCTTCCGCAAGGGCGGCTCGCGCAGGTAGCGAACCGAATCGCCCCACGCCAAACTCTTTTGACGTTGCGAGGCCAACGGCCTGGCTGCGCCACCGATCGTGACCTTTGTCCGATTCGCTGTGAAACAATGCTGTTCGGATGCCGGGGTACCGACGAGCGGCATCTGGTAGGGATGGTCGCCATGACGAACTCGTGAGGGTTCGGTGCGACCGGCGCACGGCAACGAGGGGGGAACAACCATGGCTTTACCGGCGGGGACCACCGGGTCCACGATGCCAAGACGCCAGTTGGGGCGGCACCTGCGCGATCTGCGCAACCGGGCACGAATGACCACCAGGACGGCCGCGCAGCAGCTGGAATGGTCCGAGGCCAAGATCTGGCGGATCGAGACCGGCCAGACCTCACTGCGCAGCCTCGACGTCGAGGCGATGTGCAAGGTCTACGGCGCGCCGACCGACCTGATCGCACCGCTCACGGCCTTGGCCAGGGAGACCAAGGCGCGCGGGTGGTGGACCGCCTACGGGGACGTGATCGCCGAGGGCTACGAGGTCTACATCGGCCTGGAGGAGGCGGCCTCGCGGCTGTCCACCTACGAGAACGAACTGGTGCCCGGCCTGTTGCAGACCGAGGCCTACACCCGCGCGATGCTGCGCGCCGCGCGACCGGAGATGCCGGCCAACGAGATCGATCGCCGGGTGCAGCTGCGGATGGCGCGGCAGACGTTGGTCACCCGTCCCGATTCGCCGATGCACCTGGACGCGGTGATCAGCGAGTCGGTGCTGTGGCGGCGGATCGGCGGCGCCGAGGTGGCCGCGGGACAGCTGGAACACCTGCGCCGCATGTGCGACCTGCCGAACGTCCGAATCCGCTTGGTGCCACCGGATTCCGGCTACCACGAGGGCATGGACTCGGGCCGGTTCGTCATGCTCGAGTTCCCCGAGCTGCGGGTCGGCGAGCAGCCCGAGCCGCCGGTGGTCTACGTCGAGGCCTTCACCGGTCCGGTCTACCTGGACAAGGAAAACGAAATCGACCGGTACCGAAAGGCTTTCGCGAGCCTGGGCGCGGTCGCGGTGGACGCATGCGAAGGCATCGAAGCGGCCCTGGCCGGCGCCGGCGTCTGATCGCGCCGCCCGGCGGCGTTGTGTGTCAGCACTTTTGGCCGGGCGAACCCCAGGTCTCGGTCAACACCGCGCGGTGGGTGGGCAGTGCGCGGTCGTAGACCTCGCGACCCTTCTCGGTGAGGCAGACGAACACGGCGCGGCGATCGTCGGTGCACATGGTGCGGGCCACCAGGCCGTCACGTTCGAGCCGGGCCACCGCGCGCGAAAGCGCGCTCTGACTCAGGTAGATGTCGTTGGCCAGATCGCTCATTCGATAGTCGCCACAGTTGGCGTCGATCAGCCGGTCCAGGGTCTCGAACTCGCTGAGTCCGATCTGATGCTGTCCCTGTAGCGCTTTTTCCAGTGCGCAACTCACCGTCGCGTGCCGGTCGAGCAGCTCGCGCCACTCGCCAATCAGCCCGGTCTGCGCGACGGTGCGGCGGGCTGTCTCGATTGTCGACGGGTTCGACATGGCCCCATCCTAGTGATCGAGCGACGTCTATGCAACTGCATTAAATGTGTTGGCATTTAATGCGTGCGCATGTAACGTACCCCGCATGACTTCACCAGCAACCCTGGCGGCCGCTTCCGCGACCGATCCGACCAGATGGACTACCCGCCTTTGGGGCATGCTGATCACGCTGTGCATCGTGCTGTTCCTCGACGGCCTCGACGTGTCGATGATCGGGGTGGCGCTGCCGTCCATCGGCAACGAACTCGATCTCTCGACCTCAACCCTGCAGTGGCTGGTGAGCGGCTACATCCTCGGCTACGGCGGCCTGCTGCTGCTCGGTGGTCGTACGGCCGACCTGTTCGGGCGCCGCAAGGTCTTCCTCATCGCGCTGGCGGTCTTCGCCGTCGCCTCGCTCGCCGGTGGTCTGGTGAGCTCCGGACCGCTGCTGATCCTCACCCGATTCATCAAGGGCCTGGCCGCCGCGTTCACCGCGCCGACCGGTCTGTCGATCATCACCACCAACTTCGCCGAGGGCCCGGCCCGCAACAAGGCACTGTCCATCTACACCGTGTTCGGTGCCGGTGGCTACTCCTCCGGCCTGCTCTTCGGCGGCCTGATGACCGGCGTCGGCTGGCGCTGGACCTTCCTGCTGCCGGTCCCGATCGCGCTGGCCGCGCTGGCCGCCGCGTGGGTGCTGGTGCCCAAGGACAAGCCCGCCGAGGGTGGCGGCCACGATCTGTTCGGCGCGCTGCTGTCCACCTCCGCCATGCTGCTGCTGGTCTACACCGTGGTCACCGCGCCGGAGGCCGGTTGGGCCTCGGCGCGCACGCTCGGCTCGTTCGCCGCGGTGCTGGTGCTCTTCGCCGGGTTCATCGCGGTGGAGAAGCGGGTCAAGCACCCGCTGGTCCGGCTCGGCATCCTGCGCAAGGTGTCGCTGGTGCGCGCCAGCCTGGCCATCGTCGCGGTGGCAGGCTCCTACTTCAGCTGGCAGTTCATCGTGACCCTGTACATGCAGGACACCCTGGGCTGGTCGCCGCTGAAGCTGTCGATGGCGCTGCTGCCGGTCGGTCTGATGGTCGCGTTGTCGGCGGTGTTCTCGGACAAGCTGGTCGACCGGTTCGGCACCGGTCCGATCATCGGCGTCACCATGGCCGTGATGGCCGTTGGTTACCTGCTGTTCCTGCGGCTGGACACCGATCCGTCGTACTGGACCATGCTGCTGCCTGCCATCATGCTGATCGGCATCGGCTGGGTCGGCTTCCCCGCCATCAATATTCAGGCGACCAACGGGATCGACGACGACGAGCAGGGGCTCGCGGCCGGCGTGCTGCAGACCTCCATGCAGGTCGGTGCGGCCATCGTGCTCGCGGTGACCACCGCGATCATCGCGTCCGGCACGCACGGTGACACCTCGCCCACCGCGATGCTCGACACCTACCGGCCGGGTCTGATGTTCGCCGCGGCGGTCTCGATCGTCGGTGCGCTGGTTGCGCTTTCGGCCTTCTTCGTGAAGCGCGGCAAGCAAGCCGAGGTGGCCGCGAAGCCGGAACCGGAGCTGGAACTCGTCGGCTGACCCCCTCACAGCTGACACGGAAGGCGATGGTCGCCACCGAAAGGTGGTGTCCATCGCCTTTGTCGTACTCAGGAAAAGGGCGGCGCCGCAGTGTCTTTGGCTGAGCGGATGAAGGTCAGCGGACTGCCGTCGCGCCCGACCGTCGGCCAGTCGATACCCAGCCGCGGATCGAAAGCGTCGATGTCCCTATCGAATTCGGGCGTGTACTCGAGCGAGCACAGGTAGGTGACGGTGGAGTTGTCTGCCAGCGAGAGGATCGCGTGCCCCAGCCCCTCGGACAGGAACATCGAGCGCCGATCCACATCGTCGAGCAGCACGCTGTCCCAGCGACCATAGGTCGGCGAGCCCGGCCGCAGATCGACGACCACGTCGAGAAACGCTCCGCGCACACAGGTTACGTACTTCGCCTGTCCCGGCGGATCCTCGGTGTAGTGGATGCCGCGCAGCACGCCCGCCGCCGAGACCGAGCAGTTCACCTGCCGCAGATCGAACGGACGGCCGGTCGCCTTCTCGAACTCCGAGGCCTTGAACCCCTCGAGAAACATGCCGCGCCCGTCGCCGAGCTGGCGCGGGGTGATCACCCAGGCGCCGGGCACCGCCAGTTCCCTGAACTCCATGCTCACCAGTCCCGGCCGCGTTCGAGGATGTCGAGCAGGTAGCTGCCGTAGCCGGAGCGGGCGAGCGGTTCGGCCAGCTTGCACAGCTGTTCGTCGTCGATGAAGCCCATTCGCCAGGCCACCTCCTCGGGCACGCCGATCTTGAGGCCCTGCCGTTCCTCGATGGTGCGCACGTAGTTGGCGGCGTCCAGCAGCGAGTCGAAGGTGCCGGTGTCGAGCCAGGCGGTGCCGCGGGCGAGCACGTCGACGCGCAGCCGATCCTGTTCCAGGTAGGCCCGATTGATGTCGGTGATCTCGTATTCGCCGCGGGCGGAAGGCCGTAGCGTGCGGGCGATCTCGAGCACGTCGTTGTCGTAGAAGTACAGCCCGGGGATGGCGTAGTTCGAGCGCGGGGTCTTCGGCTTCTCCTCGATGGACACCGCGCGCCCGTCGGCGAACTCGACCACGCCGTACGCCGTCGGATCCGACACCCGGTAGGCGAACACCGCGCCGCCGTCGATCCCGGCGAAGCGGTTCAGGCTGGTGCCGAGGCCGGGACCGTGAAAGATGTTGTCGCCCAGCACCAGCGCCGCGTCGTCGGTGCCGATGTGGTCGGCGCCGAGCACGAAGGCGCGGGCCAGGCCGTCCGGCTCGGGTTGCACCACGTAGCTGATCGCGAGGCCGAACTGCGCGCCGTCGCCGAGCAGCCTGCCGAACGCGTCCGCGTCCTCGGGCGTGGTGATCACCAGGATGTCGCGGATGCCGGCCAGCATCAGGGTGGACAGCGGGTAGTAGACCATGGGCTTGTCGTAAACCGGGACCAGCTGTTTGCTGACCCCGCGTGTAATCGGGTGCAACCGGGATCCGGTGCCACCCGCCAGGATGATTCCCCGCATGACCAGGAGTCTGCCATTGGGGGCGGCGCTCGGCGTCGGCGAGGTTCCGAGTGCTCGTCGAATTGATTACGGAATCGGCGTTCTCGGTTTCGGGAGCCGCCGATTCGGTGATTCTGTTGCTTAGGTCACACAACGCATGGTGTTCTGAAACGACACTGTGTGAGATGTCAGCGCCGACAGCTCGCCTGGGACCCTCGGTCGTGGCTCGGCGCGCCAGTTGGTGAGGTAGGTGCGCGATGGCAGCGACCAGCGTCGGCGAGCCCGGCAATGTGATGAACCCGGAAAATCTGAGTGCCCCCGCGCGCCTGGTGTTGGCGGCCTGCTTGGGCGTCGTCCGGCCGGCCTTGCGCGCGGCGCCGATCACCCGCGCGACCATCCCGATCGGCGCGCTCGCCATCGACACCTTGGCCCGGTTGCGGCCCGAGCCCCAGGGCATCGATCGGGAGCAGGTGTCGCTCAACGGTTTCCGGATGGAGATCCTGCGCCCCGCGGGCGCGGCCAGGGCACTGCGCCACGGTGCCCTGCTGTACATGCACGGCGGCGGATTCGCGGTCTGTGGACTCCGTACCCATCGGCCGGTCGCGGCGAGCCTGGCGCGGCGTACCGGGCTGCCGGTGGTGAACGTCGACTATCGACAGCTGCCGAGCAATCGGATCACCAATTCGGTGGACGACTGCCTGACCGCCTACCGCTGGCTGCTGCGGCACGGCGCGGACCCGAGCCGGATCGTCTTCGCCGGCGACTCCGCCGGTGGTTACCTGACTTTCGCCACCGCGTTGCGCGCGATCGAGCTGGGCCTGCCCGCGCCGGCCGGGCTGGTCGGGTTGAGCCCGCTGCTCGATCTGGACTACGCGGCCAAGCGAACCCACGTCAACGTCCGGCGCGATCCGTACATCCCGCTGCTCGCGCTGGAGGCGGTGGTGCGCATCGGCGCGGAGATCGACGGCAAGCTCGATCCGCTGCTGTCCCCGGTGAACGGGATCCTGGCCGGCCTGCCGCCGGTGCTGCTGATCGCCGCCGAGGACGAGGTGCTGCGCTACGACTGCGAGCTGATGGCGCAGCGGCTCACCGCCGCGGGCGTGCCGAACGCGGTGGAGCTCTGGCGCGGTCAGGTGCACGCGTTCATGAGCATCGCGCCGAGCCTGCCGGAGAGCCGGGCCGCGCTGGCCCGGGTGTCGCGCTTCGTCCGGGCGCGGATCGAGGAGGGCCAACAGGCGCGGACCGCGTAAGCGGCCCGGCCTGTCCAGGCGAGCCCCGTTCCGCTTGTGGCCGGGACGGGGCTCGCGCATGCCCGGACACAACGAACCCCGCCCGGCCACTGGCCGAGCGGGGTTTCGCGGTGATATTCGGTTGTGCAGTACTGCTTTCGACTACTTGGCCGGCGCGGGCGGCGCCACGAACGGCTGGTTGATGGTGGTGAAGTACTGGATCGCCGCACCGATCGCGACCGGGGCGGTCACGAAGATCTGGCCCGCGATGACGCCGAGCGCGCCCATCGCGGCCGCACCGGCGAGGCAGCCGGCGATGATGCCGCCGACGAACGGGCCGAACAGGCCGACGATGGTGCCGCCGACGATGGTGCCACCGAGCGCGCCGCCGAGGACGCAGCCGACCGCCGCGCCGCCGAGGCCGCCGACCAGGGTGCCGATGGTGGCGCCCATGGAGATGGTGGAGGTCATGCGCGACCAGGCCGCCTGCTCACGGTCGTACTCGTTCTTCCACGGCGCCTTGTCCTCGTAGGGCAGGGCGACCGGCTTGTAGGTGGCTTTGTCCATCTCGAGCTGCGGGGTCAGCGTCGCGGTCCGGCCGGAGATGTCGGCGGCCAGCGGGAACTCGAAGTCATCGAGGCGGAACTTGAGCGGGGTGCCGGCGACGGTGGTGCCGTTGGCCGCCTTGATCTTCAGCGCGTCGTCCTCGACCACGATCGAGCCGGAGTCGATGGAGATGACCGACTGGGTGTCGGTGGCCTGGGAGGTGAAGTTGATCGGCGCATCGGCGGCCTCGGCGGGAGCCGCGTTGACCGTGCCCGCGGTGACGCCGAGCGCCGCGATTAGCAGCGCCGAGGTGGCGGCAAACTTCTTGATAAGCATGGGATTTAGTCCTCTGTCAGTTGCGTTCAGCAGGCGGGGGACGACCGTTGACCGAGTTCGCTAACTTCGGGTAACTCGATCGACGGGGAAGGAGCCCCGCCTAAGCAGTCGCCGGCGGGGCTCCTGGCTCGCTTTGTCGTTGTGCGAGTTCAGTTGTGTGGCAGCGTGGTTCGCCTGATTACTTGGGGGCGACGAACGGCTGGTTGATGGTGGTGAAGTACTGGATCACCGCACCGATCGCGACCGGGGCGGTCACGAAGATCTGGCCGGCGATGGTGCCGAGCGCGCCGACAGCGGCCGCACCGGCGAGGCAGCCGGCGATGATGCCGCCGACGAACGGGCCGAACAGGCCGACGATGGTGCCGCCGACGATCACGCCGCCCAGCGCGCCACCCAGGACGCAGCCGACCGCCGCGCCGCCGAGGCCACCGGTGAGGGTGCCGATGGTGGCACCCATGGCGATGGTGTCCTTCATGCGGTTGAACGCCGCCTGCTCACGGTCGTACTCGGTCTTCCACGGCGCCTTGTCTTCGAAGGGCAGGGCGACCGGCTTGTAGGTGGCCTTGTCCATCTCGAGCTGCGGGGTCAGCGTCGCGGTCCGGCCGGAGATGTCGGCGGCCAGCGGGAACTCGAAATCGTCCAGGCGGAACTTGAGCGGGGTGCCGGCGACGGTGGTGCCGTTGGCCGCCTTGATCTTCAGCGCCTCGTCCTCGACCACCAGGGATCCGGAGTCGATGGAGATGACGGACTGGGTGTCGGTGGCTTGGGAAGTGAAGTTGATCGGCGCGTCATCGACGGCCGGCGCCGCGTTGACGGTGCCTGCCGTTACGCCGAGCGCGGCGATCAGCAGGGCCGACGTAGCGGCGAATTTCCTCATCAGCATTTTGTTGAGAACCTCGATGTGAAGCGTTCGGAGGGGACTAGACGATCGAAATCTAGACCAGCTAACGAGTGGTGAACCGGTTGTGACCTTTTATTCAAATTTTGTTCACCAAAGAGACCCACGGCATGGTGGGGTCGCGGAAACATGCACTCTAGGTGCGGATTTCACCGCTGAATCGGACTGGGCGTCCTAGTTCTACTGCACAGTAAGAGACCAAGGTCACAGAGCGCAACTGTGGCGGAACCGCCGAGTTGGGCTGACGTGGACTGGATCCTGCCGCACCGCGCCCGTGGACGTAAGGTTCATAGGGTGCGATTGCTTGTCACCGGCGGAGCCGGATTCATCGGAGCCAACTTCGTCAAGCAGACCATTGTCGACCGTCCCGACACCACCGTAACGGTTCTGGACGCGTTGACCTATGCCGGAAATCGAGCATCCCTGGACCCGGTGGCCGAGCGCATCGATTTCGTCCACGGGGACATCGCCGATCTCGATCTGGTCGACGAACTCGTCAGTGGAGTGGACGCGGTCGTGCACTTCGCCGCCGAATCACACAACGATAACTCTCTGGCCGAGCCGTGGCCGTTCGTGCAGACCAATATTGTCGGCACCTATTCACTGCTGCAGGCCGTGCGCCGTTATGACGTGCGCTATCACCACGTGTCCACCGACGAGGTCTACGGCGACCTCACCCCGGACGCGCCCCCCTTCACCGAGCAGACTCCGTATAACCCGTCGAGCCCCTACTCGGCGACCAAGGCCTCGAGTGATCTGCTGGTGCGCGCCTGGACCCGTTCGTTCGGCGTCCGCGCGACGCTGTCCAACTGCAGTAACAACTACGGTCCGCTGCAACACGTGGAGAAGTTCATCCCGCGCCAGATCACCAACCTGATCGACGGCGTCCGGCCGCGGCTCTACGGCGCGGGCCATCAGGTGCGCGACTGGATCCACGTCGAGGACCACAACCGCGCGGTCTGGGACATCCTGGAGCGCGGGCGGATCGGGCAGACCTACCTGATCGGCGCCAAGGGCGAGCTGGACAACAAGTCCGTGGTGCGGATGATCCTGGAGGCGTTCGACCGCGACCCGGACGACTTCGACCACGTCACCGACCGGCCCGGCCACGACCAGCGCTACGCGATCGACGCGACGCTGCTGCGCACCGAACTCGGCTGGGCCCCGCGATACGCCGACTTCCGCGCCGGCCTGGCCGCCACCGTCCAGTGGTACCGCGATAACGAATCCTGGTGGCGCCCTGACAAAGCCGTCACCGAGCGGGCTTACGTCGCCGCGGGCGAGCAGACCCTCTAGCTCAGCCCCAGACGATGTCGTAGTACTTCCAGACCGCGCCGATCAGCGCGATCACGGTGGCGACGATGACCGTCACCGCGGGGCCGAGCGTCGGGGTCCGGCCCGCAACGTTGGTGAGCCGCAACGGCATCCAGCGCAGCAGCACCGCGAACGCGACGATCGCCAGCGGCACGAAGTAGCGGCCCTGCACACCGTCGATGATGTAGTAGCCGACCGGCGTGAACGACATGTACAGCGTCACGTAGATCATCGCCACGCTGGCCGCCACGGTCAGCGCGACGAGCAGCGTGCGCCGGAACGTGGCCGCGGTCATCCGATCCGCCACGCCGATGCTCACCGCGAAGGCGAACAGGCAGGCCAGCATGGTCAGCGCGGGCACATCGATATAAGCGAAGCCGAGCTCACCGAAGAACTGGCTGAACCACCGCTCGTCGCGCAGCGCGATGCTCTCGCCGAACACGTTGATGAAATGCCCTGGATCGGTGAGGATTCCGCGCAGTTGCTCGCCCGGCTTCACCGAATGCCACTGGTGCTCCGGTCGCATCAGGCCCATGCCGTCGCCGGTCGGCGCCGCGATCTTCATCCAGACTGCGAAGACCGCACCGCCGAGTGCCGCGAAGCCCCACGGGATTCCGCGCTTCCAGCCGGTGAAACCGAGCCGGTCCGCGGGTACCAGCACGACGAGCATTGCCAGCAGCACGTAGGTCGGCTTGCTGATCGGCAGCAGGATGGTCGCGGCCAGCAGTGCGCCGGTTTCCACCCGGCCGAGCCGCTCGCCCAGGAACAGCGCCTTCACCAGCAGCGCCGACACCATGATGGCCAGCGCGTTGGTCATGGTGTCCGCGGTGACCGTGCCCGCCTGGAACACCGCGATCGGCAGCACCGCGACGGTGAACGCCAGCCACTGCACCCGGTGCTTGCGCAGCGCGTACAGGCCGAAGCCGACCACGGACAGGTAGGCGAGCAGTCCGGCGAGCCTGGTCAGCGCGATCATCCCGCCGACGTCCAGGCCGAACAGCTCGGCGAGCCGAATGCCGATGGCCGCAGGGATATACGGCACCGGCGAGTAGGCCGCGGTGTTGGTGAACCAGACCGGTTCGGTGCGGTCGGACACCGCCGCGCCGCCGAGCCGGTCGTAGGCGCTCGGGTCCTCGACCATCGAGCCGGGCTCTTCGGGATTGGTCGTGTAGTCCCGCAGCGCGTAGCCCATCAGGGCGGTGATGCTGGTCGGGACGTCGCCGCCGTAGGCGACCCCGCGATCGTCGTGGATCTTTTGCGGCAGCAGCCCGCCGTGCGCGACCTGATAGGCGCGGCCGAACTGGGTGATCTCGTCATGACCCCAGAAGGCCGGCGTGAGCACCGTGAACAGTCCGCCGAAGATGGCGACGAGCACGGTGAAGGCGATCGTCGCGCCGCCGAGGCGGGTCACCAGCCTGCTCGCGACATCGCGGGCCGAACCGGACCCGGACGTCTTGACCGACACGGCTTTCGCCGTGCCGTTGGTCGCTGCGGGAGCCGTATCCTCCAGTGCCGGAGTGGATCCGCTGTCTTCGGTCGTGGCGCGTTCCGCCGAGGTGGTCACCGCCGGTCTCCGCCGGTGCCGGCGTCACCGCCGTTGCCGTTCGGATGGAAGTCGTCCGCGCTCACCGCGGAGTAGCGCAGGTACACCAGCCGCGCGGCCTCGTGCCGCGAGCGCCGGATGCCGTCCAGGATCAGGCCCGCGGTCCAGGCCAGGCTGCCGAGCAGCAGCAGGGTGAAGGCGAGGAACAGCGTCGGGAACCGGGGCACGGTGCCGGTGTTGTAGAACTCGACCACGATCGGGATGCTGAGCACGACCGAGACCAGCCAGCTCAGCGTGCCGAACAGGCCGTAGAACATGACCGGCCGCTCGTGCCTGGCCAGGCCGATGATCAGCGCCAGGATCTTGAGCCCGTCGTGATAGGTGCGCAGCTTGCTCTCGCTGCCCGCCGGGCGGTCGCGGAAATCGACCGGCACCGCGGTCCGCGGCACCCGCAGGTGCAGCGAGTGCACGGTCAGCTCGGTCTCGATCTCGAATTCGCGGGAGACCGCGGGGAAGCTCTTCACGAACCGGCGGGAGAACACCCGGAACCCGCTCAGCATGTCTTCGACGTTCTCGCCGAACACCTTGCCGACCACGCCGTTGAGCACCTTGTTGCCGGTCTCGTGGCCGGCCCGGTACGCCGAGCCGCTCTCGTCCTGCCTGCGCACGCCGAGCACGTGGTCGTACGGGCCGTCGAGCAGGGTCTTGATCATCAGCGGTGCGGCCGACGCCTCATAGGTGTCGTCGCCGTCGATCATCAGATAGACATCGGCCTCGATGTCGGCGAAGGCGCGGCGGACCACATTGCCCTTGCCCTTGGTGTACTCGTGGCGCACGATCGCCCCGGCGGCGCGGGCGCGCTCGGCGGTCTGGTCGGTGCTCAGGTTGTCGTAGACGTACACGACGATCCCCGGCACGGCGGCCTGCAGGTCGGCGACGACCTTGGCGACGGACGCTTCTTCGTTGTGGCACGGCACCACGGCGGCAATACGAAGCTCGGTGGAGTCCACCCGGGTCAATCCTCGCGATCGGTGGTGAATGTGGGAACACCGGGAGGGTACAGGGAACCCACCGTCGACGCGTGGCCGACCTCACCGCGTCGGGGGCGGAATTTTCGGTCGGGGCACGACGCGCGCGGGCTGCGGTACCGTCGGGCCGTGCCAACCAGTGAGTCGACCGCGCAGGCGGGCGAGACCGTGCCGCCCGTCGAGGGATCGATCGTCCGGAAGGTGCTCACCGCGCTGCGGCAGGGCAGCGCGTTCCTGGTGGTCGGGGCGATCGGCTTCCTGGTCGACGCGGGCACCTACAACCTGCTGGTGTTCTGGGGTGGCGAGGGGGTGCTCTATCACTCCCCGCTGCCGGCCAAGATCATCGCGATCGCGGTGGCCACGGTGGTCACCTATTTCGGCAACAAGTGGTGGACCTTCGCGCACAAGAAGACCGACAACCCCGGGCGCGAATACCTTCTCTACGCCGTGTTCAACGTCGTCGCGATCGGCCTGCAACTGGGCTGTCTCGGCTTCTCCCGGTACGTGCTCGACCTGTCCTCCCCGCTGTCGGACAACATCTCCGGCACCCTCATCGGCCAGATCGTGGCGGTGATCTTCCGCTACTGGGCCTACGACAAGTTCGTCTTCACCGGCGCGCGCGAGCCGGCCGACGCGCCCGGGAACGATACTTCAGCGAACGTTCAGCAACCGTAATAGACACGTCGGCACCACCACTGAGCAGGCAGCTAGCTACGCTGGTTGATATCCTCACCCCCGCCGCGAACGGCATCCAGGGGCAGTCTGTCCCGTCCGGCACGATAACGATTTCGAGGACTTCATGGATCAGTCGGCTACCCAGGCCGTGACCGAAACGAACGATCGAGCCCCGGCCGTTGCCGCCCCGGCCTCGCTGCGCTCCGACCACCGAGCGCCGGATCGGCTGGTGTTGCAGCGCGGCATCTTCACCGGTCCGTCGGCCAAGGTGAGCGACGAGCTGTATGCCGTCGTCAAGGGTCGGGCGCATCGGGAACGCCAGGTGCTGCGGCTGGACAAGGGAACCGCCGCACACACCAACACCTACTTCGGCCGCTTCGCCGCGAGCTACTGGCAGCGCTGGACCACCGTCACCGAGGTACGGGTGACCATGGTGCTCGACGTGACCAAGAAGGCCAGGATCCGCCTGGTCGCCTCCGACATCGCGGGGCATCGCCGGATCATCGACACCGCGCAGGTCGCCGAGAGCGGCCCGCTGACGCTCAACGCGCCGCTGGATCAGTACGTCGACGGCGGCGCGATCTGGCTCGAATTCGACGCCATCGGCGGCGATCTCGGCATCACCGAGGTCAGCTGGACCACGGCCGCGCCGGACCACATCCGTCCGGTCGCCATCGCCATCTGCACGTTCAACCGGGCCGAGGACTGCGCGCACACGGTCGCGGCGCTGGCCTCCGACGAGGTCGTGCTCGACGCGATCGACGCGGTGTACGTGGTGGACCAGGGCACCGACCTGGTGCAGAACCGGCCGCGCTATCAAGAGGTGGTGCCGGTCTTCGGCGACAAGCTGCGCTACATCCGCCAGCCGAATCTCGGTGGGGCGGGCGGGTTCACCCGCGGCCTCTACGAGGTGTCCGCGGCCAACGAGCATGCCGACGTCATCCTGATGGACGACGACATCCTGTGCGAGCCGGAAACGGTGTTGCGGCTCAACGCCTTCGCCAACATGACGGTGGAGCCGACCCTGGTCGGCGCGCAGATGCTGTTCCTGCTCAACCCCGACTACCTCAATGTCGGCGCCGAAGAGGTGCATCTGCAGCAGCTGCGGCACGGCCAGAAGGTGCCGAAGGCGTTGCGCAACACCAGCATGCTCAAGAAGAACCAGGAGCGCCGGGTCGACGCGGGCTACAACGCGTGGTGGACCTGCCTGATCCCGGCCGAGGTGGTGGCCAAGATCGGGCTGCCGGTGCCGATCTTCTTCCAGTGGGACGACGTCGAATACGGCATCCGGGCCAGGGAGAACGGGTTCGTCACGGTCACCCTGCCGAACGCGGCGGTGTGGCACGCGGACTTCTACTGGAAGGACTACGACGACTGGGCGCGCTACTTCAGCACGCGCAACTCGTTGATCGTCGGCTCGCTGCACACCGACCTGGACGCGAAGGCGATCACCCGCAAGCTCTTCCGTGAGCTGTCCGAGCAGCTGGTCGCCATGCAGTACGGCCTGGTGCACACCACCCTGCAGGGCATCGAGGACTTCCTGAAGGGCCCGAAGGTGTTGCAGGACGGCGGTATCGCCGCGCTGGCCGCCGCGCGCGGCACCCGCGCCGACTACGCCGAGACGATCAAGCACCCGGCCTCGACGCCGCCGGTGCGTTCCGGTGACATCCAATTGCGCCGGGCCACCGGCGAACCGAGCCGCCCGGTGCTGGTGCTGATCAAGCGGGCGATCAACCAGTGGTTCGGCCGCACCCAGCACGGCGTCATCGGCGTCACCCGCGAAGACGCCTACTGGTGGCATGTTTCGCTGTTCGACCACGTGGTGGTCACCGACGCCTCGCAGTCCGGCGTCCGGGTCCGGCAGCGGGACAAGGCGCGGGCCCGGCAGCTGCTGCGCCGCACCGTCCGGGTGCTGCGCGAGCTGCGCCGCGAATTGCCCGCGCTGCAACAGCAGTACCGCGCGGCGGTACCGGAGCTGACCAGCCGGGCCAACTGGGAGCGGCTCTACGGCATCGAGAAGGCCAAGCGCGACAACTGATCTCGCACATGGTTGAGGGGACGGGCGAAGTATCGCCCGTCCCCTCGGCTGTCGGTGCTACCGGCCGAGCGGTGAGTCGTCCAGGAACAGGTCGGTGGTGAGTTTGCCGTCGCCGGGCACCACGCGGTACTTCTCCAGATCCGTGATGCCATGTGCGGCAAGCACATCGTCATCGATGAAGAAGTTGCCCGACGTCGACTTGGCCGGCGAGGTGAGCACCAGGTAGGCGGCGTCGGCGTAGATGTCGGGGGTGCGCGAGGTGGCGATCATCTCCTCGCCGCCGAGCAGGTTCTTCACCGCGGCGGTGGCGATGGTGGTGCGCGGCCACAGCGAGTTCACGCCGATGCCGTCGCCCTTCAGCTCCTCCGCCAAACCCAGTGTGGTGAGCGACATTCCGTACTTGGCGATGGTGTAACCCAGCGCCATGCCTGCCCACCTCGGGTTGAGGTTGAGCGGCGGGGACAGGGTGAGGATGTGCGGATTGCGGTCGGCCGCGGCCGATTCGCGCAGCGCCGGGATGCTCAGCTTGGACAGCAGGAAGCTGCCGCGGGTGTTGATGTCCTGCATCAGGTCGTACTTCTTCATCGCCAGCGCATCGGTCGGGGACAGATCGATCGCCGAGGCGTTGTTCACCACGATGTCGATGCCGCCGAACCGCTCCACCGTCTGGCGCACGGCCTCGGCCACCGAGTCGTCGATGCGCACATCGCCGACGAACGGCAGCACCTGGGCGCCGGCCGCCTCCAGCTCGGCCGCGGCGGTGTGGATGGTGCCGGGGAGCTTGGGATGCGGCAGATCGGTCTTGGCGATCAGCGTGATGTTCGCGCCGTCCGCCGCGGCCCGCTTGGCGATCTCCAGCCCGATGCCGCGGCTGCCGCCGGACATGATGAGCGTTCTACCCGCGAGCGGCTTGGATCCCGGTTCCGTCATGTGACCTGCTCCTGTCGTCAGCGCCGCAGGCAAGACCCCGCAGCCTTCCACCGATTGCACAATAAGCGTAAACCCTCGTCATATGCAACGGGTTGCATAGGGAGGTCCCGCCGGACGGGCGGTCGCTGATCTGCGGGCCGCCCGCCCGTGCGCCGGGCCTATTGCTCAGCGACGAGAGCCGCGTTCCTGGTAGCCCTGCCGCTGCTGCTTGGCGATCGCGCGCCAGTCGCGTTTGCGCTCGGCTTCCAGGCGTTTGTCGGTCCGGGCCGCCATCCAGGCGTTCTCCTTGGCCAGCTTGCGGTAGCTGTCGAAGCGCCGCTGGGGGAGTTCGCCGGTGTCGATGGCGGCCAGCACGGCACAGCCGGGTTCGCCGTTGTGCGCGCAGTCGCCGAATCGGCAACGGGCGGCGAGGGATTCGATGTCGCTGAAGGTCTTCTCGATCCCTTCGGCGGCGTCCCAGAGGCCGATCCCGCGCAGTCCCGGTGTGTCGATGAGCGTGCCGCCGTTGGGCAACGGCCGCAGCTCGCGATGCACCGTGGTGTGCCGCCCCTTCTTGTCCGCCGCGCGAACGGCGTTGGTGGCGAACACTTCCTGCCCGAGCAGGGCATTGGCGAGGGTGGACTTTCCGGCGCCGGACGGACCGATCAGCGCGACCGTTCCGTCGAGCATGGCGGCTAGGACGTCCAGCCCGGCACCGCTGTTCGCGCTCACCGCGAGCACGCTCGCACCGGGCGCGACCGCGCGCACGTCGTCGATCGGAATATCCGCTGCCGCATCGGCTTTGGTCAGCACGACGATCGGTTGCGCGTTGCTTTCCCAGGCCAGCGCGAGCATCCGCTCGATCCGGCCCAGGTCGACATCCGCGTCGGCCGCCGTGCAGAGCAGCACCGTGTCGACATTGGCGGCGAGCACCTGGCCCTGCGACCGCCCGGACACCGACGATCGCATGATCGCCGACCGGCGCGGAAGTAGTTGCCGCACCATGGATTCGGCGTCGATCGTCACCCAGTCGCCGGTGCACAGCCCGCTGGCCTCGGCATCGGCGCGCGGGCAGCGGGCTCGGACCGGCCCCGTCGGTGTGGCGACATCACATTCGCTGCGATCCATCCGGATGACCCGGGCGGGCACACAACCGTCCTCGATCAGCGAGGCATATTCGTCGGCTACAGCTTCGTTCCAGCCGTAGGGAACAAGAAGGTCGTTCTCGACCATGAGGGAAGGAGTCTTTCGTTGGGCGCCGAGCCCAACCCGGACTCAGCGACTGAAGAATGAGGTGGCGTTGCGTGTGGCGGCGTGCACAAGCACAGCTCGTCCGAACACGACAATCCGCAGGTTCCTAGCCACGGTCCACACCTCCTCGCCTCTCTTGCAGTTGCCCCACTGTGACATGCCCTTGTTTTCCCGCGCAACCGATTTATGCACCGGCTACGGCGAGCCGGTTACGGGCGCTGGTCGGGTTTGCCGAATTGCTCGTGCCGGCCGAGGGAGCGCAGGTGGAACCACTCGCGCAGGCCGGCCGGGTCGCGGCGGGTGACCAGGAAGAACCAGGAGAAGCGAATCCATTCCTGGGGGAGCAGCTTGCGCATGCCGGGCTGGGACATGAGATAACCGCGGTTGCGGTAGGTGAAGTACCGCTTGATCGGGTCGTCCGGGTACTGGGTGTGCATGCGGCCGCCGAGGATCGGCTTGAACTCGTCGGCGCCATTGGGATGCAGGTACGCGGTCTGCAAACAGGTGCCGAACGGCAGCCCCGAGCGGACCAGCCTGCGGTGCACCTCGACCTCGTCGCCGCGCACGAACAGGCGCAGGTCGGGCACGCCGATCACGTCGACGACCTTGGCGGAGATCAGGGCGCCGTTGAACAGCGAGGCGATGCCGGGCAGGAAGTCCTCGTCGCCGAGTTCGGAGCGCAGCCGCCGCCAGACCACGCCGCGGCGCAGCGGGAAGGCCAGCCGGTCGGGTTCGTTGATGTCGCAGACCACCGGCGACACCTCGACCAGCCCGTGCCGCTGCGCGCAATCCAGCAGCGTGGCAAGGACGTCCGGTCCCTCGGGACGGCCGTCGTCGTCGGCCAGCCACACCCAGTCCGCGCCGACGCTCAGCGCGTGCAGCATGCCGAGCGCGAAACCGCCGGCGCCGCCGAGGTTGTGCGCCGAACCGAGATAGGTGGACTCGATCGGCTGATCGCGCACCAGGTCGGCCACCTCGGGCTCGTTGGCATTGTCGATCACGATCAGGTGATCCACCGGGCGCGCCTGGGAGGCAATGACTTTCAGCGATTCGGCGAGCAGCTCGCGGCGCTTGTGGGTGACCACGACGGCCACGATGCGAGCCTCCGGCCCGGTCCCCGTCGGTACGAATGTCTCGGCTGCACTGGAGCTCTGCGGCGCGGAGTCGACCAGGGCATCCGCCCCGGTCTCGATCGGGGTGTCCTGCCCGGTCGGCTCACTCATGCCTTATTCCGCTCCAGTTCTCGTTCGGTTCCCATGGTCTTTTCGGCTGCCAATTCGCGTTCGGCTTCCAGCTCACGCAGGACGGTCGCGACGTGGTTGCCCGCGTCCGGACCCTCGTACGCACGCACCACTTCTTCGATGCCGCCGCGCTGCCGGATCCGGCCGTGATCGATCCACAGCGCGGAATCGCAGAGTTGCGCGAGAAATTCGTTGGAATGACTGGCGAATACCAGGATGCCCGATCGGGCCACCAATTTCTGCAGACGCAGCCGGGCCTTCTTCATGAATTCGGCGTCGATCGCGCCGATGCCCTCGTCGAGCAGCAGGATCTCGGGGTCGATCGAGGTCACCACGCCCATGGCGAGCCGGACCCGCATGCCGGAGGAGTAGGTACGCAGCGGCATGTACAGGTAGTCACCGAGGTCGGTGAAATCGGCGATTTCGTCGACCTTGGCCAGCATGGATTTGCGCGTCTGCCCGAGGAAAAGGCCGCGGATGATGATGTTCTCGTACCCGGAGATCTCCGGGTCCATGCCGACACCGAGGTCGAACACCGGCGCCACCCGGCCGCGGATGCGGGCGCCGCCCCGCGAGGGTTCGTAAATGCCGGCCAGCAGCCGGAGCAGGGTCGACTTGCCCGCGCCGTTGTGCCCGACCAGACCGACCCGGTCGCCTTCCTTCAGCGACAGCGTGATGTCGTTGAGTGCCTCGACGACAACGACATCGGACTGGTTGCGCCCGATCGCGCCGCCGGCCTTACCGAGGAACGCCTTCTTCAACGAACGCGATTTGGCATCGAAGATCGGGAATTCGACCCAGGCATTGCGGGTTTCGATACTCACATGGTCGGTCATCGATACCCTCCTAAACCCAGTACGGCACGCGCGAGCGGAACTGCTTCATCGCGAAGATCGCGACCAGCCAGCCGACCACGGTGATCGCGCCGACGATCACCCAGTGATACAGATGCTGGTCGTCGCCGAGCAACGGCGCGCGAATGATCTCCAGATAGTGGAACGTCGGTACGATCTCGGCCAGCTTCGCCCGGTCGCCGACCGCACCACCCTGCGAGGTCAGGCTTTTCGTGCTCCACATGACCGGGGTCAGCACGAACAGCATCAGCGTGAGGCTGCCGAGGATCGGCGCGATATCCCGGTAGCGCGTGCTGAAGATGCCGAACACGATCGACACCCACATCGCGTTGAGGAACAGCAGCCCGAGCGCGGGAATGGCGAATATCGCGGTCCAGTGCAGTTTCTCCCACACACCGAACGCGACCAGCACCACGAAATAGATCACCAGGTTGTGCGCGAAGAACAGTATCTGCCGCCAGACCAGGCGATAGACGTGCACGCTCAACGCCGAGGGCAACTGTTTGATCAGCCCCTCGTTGGCGATGAAGACATCGGCGCCCTCGAGAATGCTCGCGTTGATCACATTCCAGACGATGATGCCGATCGCAACATAGGGCAGGTAGTCCTTGATCGGCTGATCGAGCAGCGCGGAATACAGCAGCCCGATCGCCGCGGCCTGCACGCCGGTCGCGATGGTTATCCAGAACGGACCGAGCACCGAGCGCCGGTACCGCTGCTTGATGTCCTGCCAGCCGAGCGACAGCCACAGTTCGCGCTGGCCGAAACCGACGCGGAAGTCCTTGAACGCGCGCCGATAGGTCTGCGAATCGGAGGGGAACGGTTCGATGTCCACGGGTTCGGCGACCGCGGTCGCCGTCGAGGTCTCGCTGGGGGTCACCTGATCCTCTTCCGCCGCGCCGTCGTCGGAGCGCACCGCACTGTCGTCGGAGGGATCGTCCTCCGGGCGCACGGATTCATCTGAGCTGTCATCTGAACGCACTGAGCTCTCTTCAGGACGCCCCGAACCCATGTCCGAGTCGGGGCGGGCGGCAGCGGCGGGCACGGTGCACGACACTACCCTTGGACATTCCGGCCGACCCGCGTGGACGCGGGTCGGACACCTCACAAATACTGCCCGGACCCGCCGGTCACGTGGTTGGCCGGGCCGCCGCGGGGGTCGCCCGCGTGGATGCCGGGCGGTAGCGCGCCCTGGCGCATCTGCTCCAGTTGCGCCCGCGCGGCCATCTGCTGCGCGAACAGCGCGGTCTGGATGCCGTGGAACAGGCCCTCCAGCCAGCCGACCAGCTGCGCCTGCGCGATCCGCAGCTCGGCGTCGGACGGGATGGCGTCGTCGGTGAACGGCAGCGTGAGCCGCTCGAGCTCGGCGCGCAGTTCGGGGGCCAGGCCTTGTTCCAGCTCGCGCACCGACGACTTGTGGATCTCCTTGAGCCGGCTGCGGCTCGCGTCGTCCAGCGGTGCCGCGCGCACCTCCTCGAGCAGCTGCTTGATCATGGTGCCGATGCGCATGACCTTCGCCGGCTGCTCGACCATGTCGGCGAGCGATTCGCCGGTATCGTCCCGATCGTCCGACTCGTCCTTCTTGTCCTCGTCGGTCACCACCTGCGCGGTGAAGGGCGCGTCCGCCGCGGCCTCCGCTGGGATGACCAACGGGCGGCCGTCCGGTCCGACAACGACGATGTGGTCCGGGGCCTCATCCGATTGCGTCATGGTCCCTATCATGTCGCGTCGTTCCCGAACGCGCTAAGTCGGTGTTCAGCGGGGTGGGGATAACCGGCTGCGACCAGGTTGCCCCGGTCCCCGAGGAGCGCGTGCGGACGCGAATGCGCGAGGCCGCGCATGGTGACCCGGTGGCGTTCTATTCTGTTCGGGTCGTGTGGTTCGGATTTGCTGAAAGTCGGTTGCCATGCTGAGTCCCAGGTCGCTGTGCCCCCGCTGTGAAGCGGAGGGGAACGCAGTTACACAGGCTCGCCCGCTGCCCTTAGAGTGGCCAGCATGACTTACGACGTCGCGAGGGTTCGGGGCCTGATACCGTCCCTCGGCGACGGCTGGATTCATCTCGACCCGCAAGCGGGCATGCTGGTGCCCGACGCGGTATCTCGCGCCGTCTCAACAGGATTCCGAACTTCCTCTTTTTCGCATATCGGTCGTAATGGTGCGGCGGTGCGCAGCGCCGCCATCCTGGACGCGGCCCGCGAGGCGGTGGCGGATCTGGTCGGCGGCGATCCGGCGGGCGTTGTGCTCGGCCCGGACCGGGCCGTGCTGCTCGCCTGGCTGGCCGAATCGTTGAGCTCGCGGCTCGGGCTCGGCACCGGCATCGTGTTGTCCCGATTGGACGACGAGGCGAATGTCGCGCCGTGGTTGCGCATCGCCAATCGGTACGGCGCGCATGTGCGTTGGGCCGAGGTGGAGATCGAGACCTGCGAGATGCCGTCCTGGCAGTTCGAGGAGTTGATCGGGCCGACCGCGCGCCTGGTCGCGCTCACCGCCGCCTCGCCGATCGTCGGCTCCGCGCCCGCGGTCCGGGTCGCCGCGGACCGGGTGCACGAGGTCGGCGGACTGCTGGTCGCGGACGCGTTCGGCGCGGCGCCCTACGCGCTCATCGACATCGACGAACTCAATGCCGACGTGGTCGCGCTCAGCGCGCCCGCCTGGGGTGGTCCGCAGATCGGCGCGCTGGTGTTCCGCGATCCGGCCTTCCTCGATCGAATTCCCTCGATGTCGTTGAACCCCTACGCCAAGGGCGCCGAGCGGCTCGAGGTCGGCGGGCATCAGTACGCCCTGCTCGCCGGGCTGACCACCTCCATCGACTTCCTCGCCGGACTCGACGAACGCGCGCGCGGCAGCCGCCGCCAGCGGCTGGAAATGTCGATCACCTCGTTGCAGGACTACCACGATCAGCTCTTCGAGCACCTGATGGACGTGCTGGACAAGATCCCGAACCTGACCGTGATCGGCCGCGCCTCCACCCGAATCCCCACCGTCAGTTTCACTCTCGCGGGCATGCAGGCCGAGAAGGTCGCCGCCAAGCTCGCCGACAATCGGATCGGCACGCTCAGCGGAGTGCATGGCGGCAGCCGGCTGCTGGACGCGCTCGGGGTGAACGATGAGGGCGGTGCGGTGACCATCGGTCTCGCGCCCTACACCACCAAATTCGAGATCGACCAGCTCGGCCGCGCCCTCGCCGCCCTGGAGTAGACCTCCCGCACGCCAATTCCCCCGCTGCGCACCAAAATAGCGGGCAATCCTATGCGCGCCATGCCAATTCACACGCGCCGCGTTGCCGCGGCAGTGCCCGTGTCCCGCGGCAGCGTTTGCGTGCCGCGCACCAATTCTGGTGCCGCGCACGAAGCAGCCCGCAATCGTGTGCGCGCCATGCCGATTCGTGCGCGGCGTGCTTGTGGTCAGAGATCCTGGACGCGCAGAACGACTTTGCCGAAGGCTTCGCCGGATTCCAGCAGGCGATGGGCCTCGCCGGCCTCGGTGATCGGCAGCTCCGCGTGGATCACCGGCGCGACAGTGCCATCCGCGACCAACGGCCACAAATGCCGATTCACCTCGGCGATGATCTCGGCCTTGCTGCCATGCCCCGTGGCCGGGCGGTTGCGCACATTGGTCGCGTGCACGGTGCCCCACTTCCGCAGCAGCGCAGCGACATTCAGTTCACCGTTGACGCCGCCCTGCATACCGATGATGACCAGGTGGCCGAAGTTCGCCAGCGCATCGACGTTGCGGGACAGGTAGACCGCGCCCATGTTGTCGAAAATGACGTCGGCGCCGGAGCTTTCGGCCCGCACCGCGGCGACGAAGTCGTCTTCTTTGTAGTTGATCAGCAGGCTCGCGCCGAGTTCCTTGCAGCGCTGCAACTTCTCCGCCGATCCGGCGGTGACCGCGACCCGTGCGCCGAGGCTGCGCGCCACCTGGATGGCATGCGTGCCGATCCCGCTGCCGCCGCCGTGGATCAGCAGCAGCTGACCCGACTGGAGCCCGGCCGTCATCACCAGATTCGACCACACGGTCGCCGCCACCTCGGGCAGCCCCGCGGCCGCGCCGAGATCCAGGCCGTCCGGAACGGGCAGCAACTGCGTGGCCGGCGCGACCACCTTCTCGGCGTACGCACCGCCGGACAGCAGCGCGCAGACCCGATCGCCGACCTGCCAGTCATGCACGCCGTCACCGAGCGCGGCGATCACACCGGAGCACTCGAGGCCGAGCACCTCGCTGGCCCCCGGCGGCGGCGGATAAAAGCCCTGCCGCTGCATCAGGTCGGCCCGGTTCATCCCCGCGGCCGCCACCTCGATCAGTACCTCGCCGTGTCCGGGCACCGGATCCGGCGCGTTCCCCCACGCCATCACTTCGGGCCCGCCGGAACCGTTCAGCTCGATCGCATGCACGAGCTCCATAGTGCTCCCGCCCGCCGCGCCGCGAAACGCGGGCCCCGCACGAGCACCTGGGCGCGATCCGGGGCGAAGCCCGCCCGCTGACCGATACGCTTTCCCCACAGCAACTTTCCGCAGTTGGGGCCGACATAGAATGAGCATCGTGCATTCCGAACCGAGCAGTTCCGTGGCGGCCGAGCCGAGATGGCTCACTCCGGCTCAGCAACGGGCCTGGCGGGCCTATATGGACGGGCACCAGCGGCTGATGGCCACGTTGAACCGGCAACTGCAACGCGACAGCGACCTCAGCGTCGCCGAATACCGCATCCTCGTCCTGCTGTCCGAGGCCCCCGGCCACGCCCTGCGGATGAGCGAGCTCGCCGACGGCGTGCTCTCCTCCCGCAGCCGCCTCACCCACCAGATCCGCCGCCTCGAGGGCGAGCGCATGGTCCGCCGCAACACCTGCCTCGAAGACGGCCGCGGCGTCCTCGCCGAACTCACCGACGAAGGCCTGCGCCGCCTCGAAGCCGCCGCCCCCGGCCACGTAGAAGCAGTCCGCCGCGACTTCGTCGACCTCCTCACCCCCCACCAGCTAGAGGTCATCGCCGAAGTCTTCGCCCGCATCGATCAGGAAATCGGAGCGCGCCCCCTCTAACCCGTCCGCTACCATCGTGTTCCTGGAGACGTGGCAGAGCGGCCGAATGCACTCGCCTTGAAAGCGAGCGTCGAGAGATCGACCGGGGGTTCAAATCCCTCCGTCTCCGCAACAATCGTTGACTGGCCCGGCTGGTCACGCCCCATTACGAGAGGTTGTGTACTGCTTCTCGCACCCGGGGCGAGGCTAGGCGGCGGTGTGTCTCGCCCGCGCTGAATCTTTGATCTGCACAGTGACTCCCCAGGTTCCGCACTGATCGCCGAACGCATATACAACGCGAACGTTCAGGGCTTCGGTTGACAGGCCGTAGGACAAGGGAAAGAATCGGTGCCGTTCGGCGGCCTCAGCGGCGCGGTGCAGCAACACAAATGGGGGTAGGCGTTGTCGTGACGAACTCGGGTTTCTTCAATCACTATGATGACCCGGACGAATTCTGGGATGACGAGCCACTTGACCGGCCGCCGAAGACATCCCCGAACGTGTACACCGCTGCAGAGTCGGCGCGCGTCCAGCCAGAGCCGACTTCGGTGCGTCCTGCTGAGACCGCCGCCCAGGATGATGGTGCTACCGCGACCGACACAATAATCGGGGCTGGACTGTTCCAGATGATCCTTGATGACGGCCGTCTCCCGGTTCAGGTGAATGTCGACCGGAATCTGCATGCGCGGTTGCATCCTCGGGACTTCGCAGCCGCGGCGATGACCGGCTACTACGCGGCGCTGTGGCGTCACGACGCGCCGATAATCAGTTCCGGTAATTGGGAAATGTTGAGTGCGCGACCATCGCGTCGATCCGAGCTCATAGCACTTCTGAATACGCGCTCGCTCGCCGAATTCGAGATGCTCGAGCGTGTGTTACGCGGGCACGGCGAATTCATCGGAAACGGACCGCTGACCGAATTCGGATCACCTTCGATAGAGATATCGGCGAGCATATCGCGTATCGAAAAATTCGACATACATCCGGGATGGGCAGCCGGGGCGAACCCATCGGATATCGGATACGACATAATCGAATGTGCGAATCAAATTCGCGATAAGCGCCCACATTTCCATGAAGGTGGAGCCTGGTCTGGTCACGCTGTTGATCAATTGGAAGAGAACCTCCGCGAATACGTAAAATATCTGCAAAAGGTGGCATAGATGCCGGACTTCTCAGCTGACCTGAACCGAATCGTCAAATCTGCAAGTGCCTGGGATAGTGCATCCAACGACCTGAAACAGGGTTCGGCGAAGGCGCAAGCTATTCGGGAAAGCAATAAAGATGTTGTATGGGCGCTGTTTCAGGAGACCTGGGATGCCAGTGTCAAGGCAGCTCAGTACGTTTACGACAGGTTGAACGAGGGGAGTAGGGAAATGGGGGAGATGGGGGACGCGCTCGAACATGTCGCCAAAGTGCTCATGGAGCAGGATCAGAACTTCGCCAATGTATTATTTACACTCGATGCGGAGTAGAGATTTCCATGGGTGCTACAAAAACTCTCGATCAACTGAATTCGGTGCTCAACGATTTCTCGAAAAAAGTGGAGGAGATTCGCAATAGTCCGGCCAAGGTGGACGAAGCTTTTCGAGAAGCGGCGAAATGGGCGGCAGCGGCCGAAGGAGGTTCAGCCTTCGGAGTGTTCGGCGCTGCAGCGGGTTATGTGTATGGATCGATAACTGAAGATGATATTACCGGCAAGTTCCAAGAGAACAAGGAAGAGATCAAGCGTAAGATCCAGACTCTGCTGGAGAAGCTGCAAGATGCGATCGACGCGCTGAAAGCTCCGGTCGCTTTCCTGCAGGCCAGTGAGGAATGGATCAATCTTCAAACCGAAATCAATGAGAGCCGAAACTGGGTCTTAAACAAGACTGATCTGCGTAGTCATTGGAGCGGTCAGTCGGCCGACGCGCACTTCGCCGCGCAGCAGCTCCAGGTAACAGCCACGGATGAGGCGAGCAAGATCTGTGACACGCTGAGTGATGCGCTCGGCACAATGGCTGATACCACTTGGAGCTTCTACTCGACACATGTCAAAGACATCACCGGCTTTCTTGTCGACTTTACGGGAGCTCTCACCAAGATTGCCACTGGTGTCGGTGCGCCGTGGGGCGTTTCTGATGCGATCGACGCCTTGGGGGATATTATAAAGAAGGTCGTGGATTATGCGCTGGACACTGGTCAGGCATTGATTACGCAGCGGACGCAAGTGAAAAAGATGGGTAGTGCGATAGATAATCCGAAGTCTTTCCATCAGAACAAATGGCCGCAGATTGATGAGAAGTTCGTTTCGATCGACTCGCCGAGTTCGGAGAAGTGGTCGGCGAAGTGAATATATCTCGTCTGGTTTCGATGGCGGCGCTGCTGGCACTCGCAGGATGCGGGCAAGAATCGACGCAAAATCCAGCGCAGCCGTATTCAAACGATCATACGGTACAGGAGCTGTGTGATTTCCCGAAGCAGTTCTTTCTGGAGCATTACGACCTATCGGAGTTAGTGGCGAAGTCGGCGAGGTCGAAGCCGATAGACTCTGCAATCGGTGACTCGGCTAAATGCGTCTACGACAATCCGAGCGCCAGTATTCCAAATTTCGGCTACGCGCTGCTGTCGCCTGAAACCGATAGCTCGAAAGCCGTACCGGCCGGAGCCCGAACTCGGGATCTTGCAATCGACGGGGTGACGGTTACCGAAATCGAGCTACCACTGGACGGCAGCCAGGATCCGAACACCGCGGACCGAGTATATATATTGAGGGCGACAATCGACGGCTGGGAGGGGAATATTTCCTTCAAAGGTGGGGATCAAGAAGCGAGGCGGGCCGGTGCGCCGGTCCTGGTGAAAATGATTCAAGCTTTGAAAGGTTCCCCGATTTCGTCCACTTCATGAGCCGGGTGCGCCCGCGCGGACCGCTGTTGATCGGTCTGCCCACGGCCTTCGAAAATCGCTTAGTCCACGGGCGATCCAGCCCAGCTTTACGGCGGACCGATCCGGTATCGCGTTGGCTCCGCTTACTTCGGTAGAGATAGTCGAGGGTGGGCGAGTAGTCCGTGCCATGCTGCGGCCGATGGGAATCCATTGCCGCCGGCGTCGCCGGACTTCGGCACGATTGGCGCGTCTTCGACCAGTCGCCCGAGCGGCAGGGTATCGGAGATGCCTGCCCCCACATCTCAACCGTCTGCGTGCGCCGGACTGATCAGCTTGTCGACGTCTTGGGCGACTCGTCCGTTCCTGTTCACGGACTTATCGTTCCGGTGTGGATAGTCACGTGCCCGGCGGACTGTGCAGGTCGTGGCTGTTTATCGGATTCACCTCGGCCTCGCGGCCGGTGATCTGGTTACGGAACCCGTTGTGTTCGAACCCATTAGCGGGCAGGATCCGGTCATGTGATGAACAAACGTATTTCTGGAGTTATCCTGCTTGCCGCGTCTGCTGCGGCCGTGACGTTCGCCCCGCTTACCGCCGCTCCCGCCGTCGCGGCGGCCCCGTTCAAGGCCCCTGTGGTCACCTTCGAAGGCACCGGGCCCGGCACGGTGACGGCCACCCTGACCAACCCGAACGAGCGGGGTCAGTGCTGGGCGGAGGCCGGCGTCGGCCCGGAGAACAACCACGTCTTCTTCGGCGAGGGCAAGCTGGAGTCGCTGGCCCAGCCCGGCCAGACCATCAAGACCACGCTGACCGGCCTCGAGCCGGGCACGAAGATCACCGCGCGCGGCGGCTGCGCGGACACCAGCCCCGCGGGCGGGTACGAGCTGAGCGAGACGGTCACCGTCGCCGTGCCTGCCAACAAGCCTGCCACTGGCAGCTTCGGCAGCTAGTCCGCCACGACGAGGGCACAGGTCGCGCGGTTTCACTGCCAACCCTGTGCCCTCGCCGGCACCCCGCTGACTGCCGAAAGTCGCAGTCCTGCTGGCAATTTCGAATCTCCCATGGATACGTTGTGACAACGCCAGATGCGCGTCGAGGTCACTCGTTCGAATTGGGGAGAATTCATGAACATGCGCAAGAAGCTGCCGTTCGCCATCGCCGCCGCTGCGGCCGTCGCGGGATCGTTGGCGCTCGCGGCGCCGAACGCCACCGCATACCCGAGCCAGCCGTGCAGTCAGTCGGCTCTCGGCTTCCATGCATGGGACGGCCCCGGGTACAGCGGCCAAGAATATGTGTGCAGCCACTCCAACGAACAAGGCTGGTACTGGCGGGCCATCTAGGACGACGCATCCGGTCAACTCGTTCATTTGGGGAGAAACATGAACACCTTCGGCAAGAAGCTGCCGTTCGTCATCGCCGCCGCTGCGGCCATCGCGGGATCGTTGGCGCTCGCGGCGCCGAACGCCACGGCTGAACCCACTGACATCGTCTGCTCCAGGGACTACATGAACTGGACGGCATGGGACGGCCCCGGAACCACCGGCCGCCAATATGTCTGCACCTATGACAACGAGCGTGGCTGGCATTGGCAGGCCACGTAGGAGCACCACGTTCGATGTGACAGGCAGGGGTGATGACGTGCCGCCCCTGCCCGTCGATCCTCGGCGGGCCGTGTTTGCCTCCGTCGACGCCGGGTAACCGCCCGTCGATGCGGGTGTCAACGCGACATCGAAGCCAGCGAGGACGGGAGACGCCGATGAGCGACGAGAAACGCTACGCCGACGGCGACACCGAGACAGGCCAGCCGATCGTGAGCGGGCCGATCGACGAGGAGGCGTTGCGCGCGGAGCGCGATGAGACCAGAGAGCAACTCGGGCAACCGGTTTCGCCTCCGTCCGGCAAGGCAGACGTGCCCGGGCCGACCGAGGACGAACCTGCGCGAGAGAAGGCGGACGCGGTGCCGGAAAAGACCACGGAGACAGTCGAAGCCGCCGCGGAGCAGCTGGCGCAGGCAAAGGCTGCCGCCAGTCGCAAGACCGTCGAGCCGAAAGCGGCGGCGAGCAAGAAGACCGCCCCGGCAAAGCAGGCCGCCAGCCAGAAGGCGGCGCCGGCCAAGGAATCCGTAGGCGAGAAGGCGGCGGAGGTCAAGGAATCCGTGCGTGGGACCGCCGCGGAGGCATCCGAGTCCGCCAGCCAGATCGCCACGGCGGCAAAGGAATCCGCGAACCGCAAGGCCGCCGAGGCGAAGGCGGCTGCCGCTCGCGACGCGGACGAGGCGGCGGCCGCTTTGCGCGAACATGCCGCGCAGGCAAAGGAATCCGCGAGCCGGACCGCGGCCAAGGCCGAGCAGCTCGTCGAGGAGAAGACTCAGCAGGCCAAGGAGCAGACCCGCGAACTGGTCGACAAGGTCGATGCCGAGACCTCGGAACCGATCATCGAACGCGGCGCCCAAGCCGCGGACCTCGCCCGGAAACCACCTGCGGTGATCGCCGGAGTCGCAGCACTCGCGGCTCTGGTCGTGTGGCGGATCCTGCGCCGCAAGCAAGGGTAAAGATGCTGGTCGGCGGCCACTCAGGCCGCCGATACCTCACTCGTCCGCGTCTCCGCTGAAATCCCGCCGCACGAAGTTCGGCCGGATATCGAGATCCGGCGGGTCGTAGTACCGATGGAACGTCGGCGTCAGACCCGAGGAGATCGGCGGATTGATCCAGCTCCAGTCGGTCGGGCATTTACGCCCGGCCGTCTCTTCCCGTTTGACGTGATCGCAGAACTGCTTGGCCACCGTGTGGTGATCGACGATGTACACCCCCGCCTTCCGGAAGCTGTGCAGCACCGCACGATTGAGCTCGACCAGCGCCAGGTCGCGCCACAGGTTGCGCTCGGATCTGGTGTCCAGGCACATCATTTCGGCGATCAGCGGCAGCATGTTGTAGCGGTTGGTGTCGCTCAGATTGCGTGCGCCGATCTCCGCGCCCATGTACCAGCCGTTGAACGGCGCGAACGGGTAAGTGACGCCGCCGACTTCGAGGTTCATGTTGGACACCGCGGGCAGCGCGTGCCAGCGCAGGCCGAGCGCGGCGAACCACTCGAACTCCGGATGCTCGAGCTCCACCTCGCGGGCCAGCTCGGGCGGAATGTCGAACCAGCGGATCGGCTCGTCCGGTGTGCTGATCAGTAACGGCAGAATATCGAAAGGTGTTCTGGCACCGCGCCATCCGAGCTTCATGGCGAATTCGGTGAGCGTCACATTCGCCGCGTCGCCGGTCACCGAGCCGTCGCCGTTGCGGTATCCCGCGTACCGGATCAGCTGTGGGCTGACGATCCGGAATTCCCGCCCGTCGGGCTGCCGTGGCGGCCCGACGGTGATCATCGATTGAATGGCGCCGCCATTGGTGGCCATCTGCAAATGCTGCCAGCAGACCTCGGCCAGATCACGCGCGGACCGCACGCGCCGCGCGTCGAGCAATTTCAATGAGCGCCAATGTTTTCGGCCGACGCAGCGGGCGTGATTACGCCACGCCAGCTTGGCTCCGATCAGGATCTCCTCGGCGGTCTGCAGGTAGCCGCCGGTTTGTTCGAGCTGCTCCAGCGCGGTGCGGCGGCGCTGGGACGACAGGTGGGCCAATTCCGGCAGGCGGAAGAATTCATCGCACTCGCGTAGCCGGCGTTTCAGGTCGGTACTGAAAGGCTTTGTGTCGGGCGAGTTTTCGAGCGGCGGGACGGGTAATACAGGGTTCACGGTTTTCTCCGGTCGGGCATAGGTACTGCGGTGAAACAGACGAGTTCGAGCGGGAGAATTCGCGCGGGCGCGCAGCCGACAGCGTCCCGCGTCGGTGGTCCGCGAGAGTGCGTCAGCATCGGGATGCCGCGAAATAGCTTCGGCCCGAAGGGGAGCGTGATCCTGCCCGGACTGTCCCGACTGCGTACCGAGCGGCCGGTCCGCTTGCTGTGCGTAAGCGCAGCGAGTTGACCTCGGTGCCGATGGTGCGGATACACGATCATGCTCGTCCTTGTTCATGCCCGGAAGAGGCCCGGAGAGTAGCGTACGGCGGGTGTGCTGGCGGTGTGCCCAGATTTGCTGGATTTGCTGGGTTGCCCCAAGTCGCGCCGAAAATCGGGTCGGTGTCGAGTCCCGTTGACTGCCTCCGGACTTCGGTTCGAGACGGTTTGCTGCGCGCGGTTCGCGGCCGTCACCGAGGTCGTGGATCGGCGGAATCGGGTGATCTAGGCGACATCGACGCCCGGCGCTCAGCGCGCATGCGAACGGTCACCTGCGCCTGCCGGGGTGGGAACGTCGCTGGCAGAGCTGAATTACCCGTCAAACGTGGCCCTGGTCACATCTTATGGCGACCCGCTATGGCCACCCGTTTGATCTGCGCATTTCTGGCAGGATGGGTCGCATGCTGTCTCGGCGTGGGGTGCGGCGCTGGGTATCCGGCGTCTTGGTCAGCGCGGCACTGGTTTCCGGTGCTGTGGCGTTCGGCGCTCCCCAGTTGTCGGCAGCCCCTACAGACCCGCAAAAACCGAATTCCGGTTCCTCGGACGGTCCGGCCCCGGCCGAACCGACCACGGACCGTCCGGCGAAACCGGCGATCGACCGCATCGAACCGATCAACGATCGGTGGCTGCGGGTCTTCGTCGAGTCGCCGGCCATGAGCCGCCCGGTCGAGGTGCAGGTGCTGCTGCCGCGCGACACCTCGAAGCCGCGGCCGACCGTCTACATGCTCGACGGCCGCAGCGCGAACCCGACCAGCAACAACTGGACCGACATGGGCCACGCGGACCGCTTCTTCGAGGACAAAGACGTCAATGTCGTGCTCACCGTCGGCGGCCCGGCCAGCTTCTACACCGATTGGCAGAAGCCGGATCCGGTGCTCGGCACCAACATGTGGGAGACGTTCCTGACCCGCGAGCTGCCGCCGCTGATCGACGCGAAGTTCGACGGCAACGGACGCAACGCCGTCATGGGGGTCTCCATGGGCGCCGAGGCCGCGATGATGCTGTCCGTCCGGCACCCGCAGCTGTACACCGCGATCGCCGCGCACAGCGGCTGCTTCTCCATGGGCACCGACCTCGGCCAGGCGCAAGCCAGGGCGGTGATCGCCACCTATCAGGGCGAACCGGACAACATGTTCGGCGCGCAGGACGATCCCGCCTGGCTCGACCACGACGTCACGCTGCACGCGGAAGCGTTGCGCGGCAAGACGATCTACATGTCCGTCGGCAGCGGGGTGCCCGGCATCCACGACGTGCCCGGCGAGCCGGATGTCGACGTGGCCACCGCGATCAGCTTCGGCGGGCCGCTGGAGGCCGCTACCAACGCCTGCACGCACCGGCTCACCGATCGGCTGCGCGTCCTCGGCATCCCGGTGACCGCGCACTTCCGCCCGACCGGAACCCACTCCTGGCCGTATTGGGCCGACGAACTGGTCCGGTCGTGGCCGGTGATGGCCGGCGCGCTCGGCGTCTGAGCCGCGCTAGATCGAAAAGCGTTCGAGCACGGCGGGATCGGTGGCGAAGCTCAGGAACAGATCGTTCTCGTGCGGATCGCCGGTGGTGATGCGCACCCCGTCGGTGCCGTACGGCCGCACCAGCACGCCCGCCTCCGCGCTCGCCTCACCGAATTCGGCGCTGCGCTCGCCCAGCGGCAGCCAGACGAAGTTCGTCTCGCTCTGCGGCACCTCGTAGCCCGCGGCGAGCAGCGCGTCGCGCACCCGGTCGCGTTCGAGCACGAGAGTGTGTGTGCGGTCGAGCAATTCGTGCCGCGACTCCAGCGAGGCGATCGCCGCGGCCTGCGCGACCCGGTTGACGCTGAACGGGATGTGCACCTTCATCAGCGCCGTGATCACCGCCGGATCGCCCACCGCGTAACCGACGCGCAGCCCGGCCAGCCCGTAGGCCTTCGAGAAGGTGCGCAGCACAACGACATTGGGTCGCGTGCGGCCCAATTCGACGCCGTCCGGGTAGTTCTCCTCGGCCAGCCGCATGTATTCGAAGTACGCCTCGTCCAGCACGATCAGCACCCGCTCGGGCACCGCGTCCAGGAAGCGGATCAGCTCGGCCTTGCCGACCGCGGTGCCGCTCGGGTTGTTCGGATTGCAGACGAAGATCAGCTTGGTGCGCTCGGTGACCGCCGCGGCCATCGCGTCCAGGTCGTGCACGTGCGCCGCGGTGAGCGGCACCTGCACGGCGGTCGCGTTGCCGACCTTGGTGACGATCGGATAGGCCTCGAACGAGCGCCAGGCGAACAGCACCTCGTCGGCCGGCGCGTCACAGGTGATCTGCACCAGTTCCTGGCACAGCGCGACACTGCCGCACCCGACTGCGACGTTCTCCTGCGTGACCCCGAGGAAATCGGCCAGCGCGGCCCGCAATTCGAGCGCCAGGTTGTCCGGATATCGGTTGGCCTGCTCGGCCGCCTCGGCGATCGCCTTGGCGGCGGTCGGCAGCGGACCGAAGGTGGTCTCGTTGCTGGCGAGCTTCACCGCGCCGGGATGGTTGCGGCCGGGGACATACGCCGGAATCGAGTCGAGGTCCGGCCGGGTTGACGCTGTCACACACCAACCATAAGCGGCCTCGCGCAAAGCATGGCTCGCGTACCGGAAATTATCTGGCAGATGGCCCCTCAGCAGCAATTTCTACCGAAGATCACGAAGTCGCCCTACGCTGGTTTCATGTCGGGCACCTACAACGACCTAGCCCCCCTGCGCCGCGACGATCCGTCGCCCGAACCCGCGACCGACTCGATACGCCGGGCCGCCGATACCCAGGTGCCCATCATCGTGGTCGAGCCCGAGGGCAATGCCCGCGGCGGCATCGTGATGCTGCACGAATCCCGCGAGTTCACCGGCGCGCTGCTGGCCCTGATGAGCGCGCTGGCCTCCGAGGGCTGGACGGTGGTCGCGCCCAACCTGTTCCATCGGTCCAGCCGCGACTCCATCGCCGAGGTGTTCGGCGACGAACTCTTCGACGACTTCGACGCCTGCTTCGACTGGCTGACCCGGCACGGCGTGTTCCCCGACACCATCGGGGTGCTCGGCTTCGACTCGGCCGGCACCGCCGCGTTCCTGGTCGCCACCAACCGTCCGGTCGGCGCGGCGGTCAGCGTCGCCGCGCCCGGCATCGTCGAGCCGCTCACCGACCAGGCCGACGCCCTGGTCCGGGTCGCCCCACACCTGCAGGCGCCGTGGCTCGGACTGTTCGGCACCGACGACCCCGCCACCCCGCCCGTCGAGGTCGAGCGACTCCGCGACGCCACCGGTCGCGCGGCCGTCGCCAGCCTGGTCGTCAGCTACCCCGGACTCCGGCATCGCGCCGACCATCCGGCCACCGAAGACGACAACGGTCTGGTCGACTCACAAACCCGGATTTTCGACTGGTTCGACAGCAACTTACGCTGATAACCAGCCGTTTTGCGATCTGGACAACAGCTCCTGTAATCTTCATGCTCGGCGGTTCGAAAGGACCGGTGCCCTCGAAGAGAAGGCTCCAGGAGGCGTGCCAGAGCGGCCGAATGGGACTCACTGCTAATGAGTTGTCCCTTCACGGGGACCGGAGGTTCAAATCCTCTCGCCTCCGCCACAACCCGGGTAACCGGTACAACTGAATAACCACGCGGCTGTAGCTCAACGGATAGAGCATCTGACTACGGATCAGAAGGTTAGGGGTTCGAATCCCTTCAGCCGCACATTGAAAGAAGACCTCCTCTCGGAAATCCGGGAGGAGGTCTTCTTGTATTTACGCCGAAATCGTCGGTGCGCAAGGGGATTCAGTGTTATGGGTGATCGGTTTTGAAGGCTCTGCGGTAGGCGCCTGGGGTTGTCCCTAGGGCGCGGAGGAAGCGGCGGCGGAGGTTGGTGGGGGAGGAGAGGCCTACGCGGCGGGCTATGGCTTCCAGGGGGAGGTTTGTGGTTTCGAGGAGTTCGCGGGCGGTGGTGATTCGTTGGGCCAGGAGCCATTGGCCGGGGGCGGTGCCTAGTTGGTCGGTGAAGCGGCGGGCGAGGGTTCGGGGGGAGACGGCGGCTCGGGTGGCGAGGTCTTCGACGGTGAGGGGTTCGTCGAGGTGGGTGGTTGCCCAGTCCAGGAGCGGGGCCAGGGAGCCGTCGATCTGGGTGGGGTGTGGGGGTGCGGCGTATTGGAGCTGGCCGCCCTCGCGGTGGGGTGACATGACCATGCTGCGGGCGAGTTGGGCGGCGTAGCGGGCTCCTTGATCGGCGCGGACCAGGTGCAGGCACAGGTCGATGCCGGCTCCGGCGCCTGCGCTGGTCGCTATGTCGCCGTGGTCGACGTAGAGGACGTCGCGGTCGATGTGGATGGCGGGGAAGCGGGTGGCCAGTTCGGCTGTTCGGGCCCAGTGGGTGGTCGCGCGTCGTCCGTCGAGCAGGCCGGTGTGGGCCAGGGCGAAGGCGCCGGAGCAGATGCTGACCAGCCGGGCGCCGCGGGCGTGGGCGCGTTGCAAGGACTCGATCACGCCTGGTGAGGGGGTCTCTTCGGTGGGCAACCAGCCGGGGATGAGCACCGTGTCCGCCCGGTCGAGCGCGTCGAGGCCGTCGGTCACGAGCATGGAGTAACCGGCGTGCGTCGCGACCGGTCCGGGCTGCTCCGCGCACACGCTGAACTCGTATCGCGTCGGCAGGCCACCGCGCTCGAGCCCGAACACCTCTGCCGCGCAACTGAGTTCGAAGGTCGACTGCGGAGCGTGGACCAGCGCGACGACTCGGTGCATGGCAGAAAAGTACCTCGAGATGTCATTTCTGACACTCGGCAGCGGTCCTCGTTGCGGCGAGGCTGGCTGCATGACGACAGACCTGAACATGTCCGGCTACGAGTGGTCCAACGCGCAGGACGCCGCGGTGCGCGAGCTGTTCCCCGGGATCCGCGCGCGTTCGCTGTGGGCCGGGGACAACGGCGCGAAGGCCTATTTCCTCGAGCTCGATCCGAACTCCTGCTGGTCGGGAATCGACGTGCACGAACCGGGCCCGGAGGAGGTCTTCGTGGTCTCCGGCGTATTCAACGACGGGGTCCGCGACTATCCCGCCGGCTCGTTCATCCACGCACCGGCCGGTTCCTCGCACATTCCGCAGACGACCACCGGGTGCACGCTGTTCGTCTTCTATCCCGAGGGCTGAGCGCGGCTGCCAATGGAATTGGGGTCACCGGAACCTGTCACTTCCACATGGAATCGGCCGATACATTGCGGTGATGGTCCAACGAACGGAGATCGGAATGACAGCAAGCTGGCGCCGCATCATCAGTAGTTCGACTCTTCTAGGCCTGGCGGCGGCCGCGGTCGTCGCCACCGCAGGGGCCGCCGCGGCCGAGCCGAGGGACTGCGTCCTCGATCGATCGCTGACCGGCGCGACCGGCTTCTGCCCCGGCGGCGACGGGTACTTCACGGTGGAAGCCGACTGCGTCGGCGTCTACGTCACCCCCGGCGGATTAGGCATCGGCCCGTACCGGCAATCGAGCCAGCGCAACGCCTACGCCGGCCCGCACCCCGAAATGGACGCGACGCAAACCCATCCGCGGGCCGAATGCAATGAATTCATCACCGGCCACTTCGGTATCGCCACGGACGCACGCCTGTACGAAACCTTCCGCTGATCGACCCCCTTCCCACGACGGAGAGATCCATGCGCAAATGGCTTGTTCGAATACCGGTCGTCGGTTCGCTGCTGGTGGGGGCGCTGCTCGCCACCAACGCGACCGCGGTGGCCGACGACGCCCTCGGCACTCAGCTGGGGTACACCAACACCCTCTGCTACGACCCGCTCACCTTCGCGACGATCACCGGCAACGCGGGTAACCGCCCCGACGTCGGCGGCCCGGGTGGAGCCAGCGTTTGGTACGGCATCCAGCACTACTTGTTCGTCTACCCGCCGTGCACCGTGACCGTCTTCGCGAACTGGCGCAATCTCACCACCGGCGACTCCGGCTCGGTGCCCGTGTTCGTCAGCGGCGGTTGGGGATTCGCGCTGCCGGCGAATCCGGGCGCGATCGGGCGCGCCGATCTGCCCACCGGCCGTGGCCGAATCAGCATCACGACCACGACGGACCGCCCGCATCAGGCCCTGCCTGCCTTCGAGTTCACCGTCCGCTGATCTAGCGGTCGAACGGACAGCCTCGCCGAAACCGGCGGGGCTGTTCGCATTTCAGCAGGTCACGACCCGAACAAAGCCCCGCCACCTCGAAGGTCATCGAGGGGCGGGCTTCCTTTCCAGACGTTCCGGGCGGCTACTACTTCCACGCGGGGAGGGTGGGGAGGTCGCCGGTGAGATCGGCGCCGTCCGAACGGCCCAGCAGCCAGGCGGCGAGGGCGGGGGCGGTGCCGGTGACGGTGGTGGCAGGGGAGTCGGTGCCGACGAGGCCGGTGAAATCGGTGTCGGTGGCGCGCAATTCGAAGGCGGGCACGGGTTCGGTTGCGGCGGCGGTGATTCGGTTCATGTCGACGGTCGCCTGCTGGAGGATGCGGGCGACGAACGGGGCGGGCCAATCGGCGGGGGTGTAGCCGGCGTTCAGGTCGACGTGATGAATCTCGACTTCCTGCAACCGCATCCAGCGCACCTCGCTGGCCGGGATCGGACGTCCCTGGCGGGTGCGAACTTCCGCGTGCCAGGTGTCCGCGGTCAGCGAATTCGCCAGCGCGAGCCACCGTTTCGTGGCGGCCTCGTTGTCCACGAGCTGTTCGGCGGCGGGCCGCGGGGCGCCGGCCTCGATGTCGAAGTCGCGCAGGTACATGCTCGCGTATTGCAGGATTTCCACCCCGGTATGCGCCCACAGCAACAGATTCAGCAGGCTGTCGGCATTGCGGGCGAGATGCGCGAGCACGTGCCCGCGACTCCAGCCGGGCAGCAGCGAGGCCTCGGCCACGTCGTCGTTGCCGAGCTTGCGCATGGTGTCGAGGAGACGGTCGGTCGCCTCGGCGAGGGTGTCGAGTGAGACGGGATCTTCCGGCAGGGCACTGGTCACCTCTGCGACCCTAGCGATCCGGATCAGACCCTGTCGCACTTCGCCGGGTAGCTATTCGCCGACGATGGCGTCGGCCTCGATCTCCACCAGCAGTGCGGGCGTGATCAGGGCGCTGATCTCGTACATGGAGGTGGCCGGGCGGATCTCGCCGAACACCTCGGCGTGTGCCTTGGCCACCTCGGGCCAGCGGGCGATGTCGGTGACGAAGATGCGGGTGCGCACCACGTCGGCGAGGCTCGCGCCGGCCTCGGTGAGCGCGGCGGCAATGCGGCGCAGGGTTTCCCGGGTCTGCTCGCCGATGTCGTCGCCGCCGACCGCGGTGCCGCCGGTGACCGAGGCGGTGCTGCCGCTGACCGCGATGTGATTGCCGATCCGGACGGCGCGGCTGTAGCCGACGATGTCTTCGAATTCGGAGCCGGAGGAGATGTTCACGCGTGCGGTCATGGCGACAGCATCGCATGCGCGCCGATCGGCACCGAATTGTCACCTCCGCGTCGGCCAGAAGTCGGATAGACGCGGTAGGCAGTCCCAGTGAAAGCTCATTCTCGTCCTCGCATCACCGCCGTCGCCGTCCTCTGTGCCGGTGTGCTGGCCGCAGGCTGCTCGTCCGCGGACTCGGCCGACTTCACCGCCACCAAGGATCAGCCGCTGGTGATCTCCCTGGACGACCTGCTCGCCAAGACGGGTGGCAGCGCCGCCGTCCGCCTCGCCGATCCGGAGCACGGCACGCTGAGCCGCCGCGTGGACGGCGCGGTGGTCTACACGCCGAAGGCCGGCTACACCGGGTCCGACACCATCAAGGTGACCACCACGGACGCGGTTCGCCTGTACACCACCGACATTCCGCCGCTCGGTGAGTTCGGCGGAACGACGGTGCAGGGCAGCGGTTTCGGCTCCGCCTGGACCCCGGTGCCCGGCAGCAAGGACGAGTTCTACGGCCTGACCGACCGCGGCCCGAACGTGGACGGCCCCGGCAAGAACGAGAAGCTTTCCCCGACCGCTAGTTTCGTGCCCAAGATCGGCAAGTTCAAGCTGGTGGGCACCCGCGCGGTGCTGCAATCCAGCCTGGACCTGCACACCAAGGCCGGCGTCCCGTTCAACGGACAGGTCGACGTCGCCGCCAACACCGGCGAGACCATCAAGGACCTCGCCGGAAACGTGTTGCCGCCCACCGATCACGGCCTAGATCCGGAGGGCCTGGTCGCGCTGCCCGACGGCACCTTCTGGGTGTCCGACGAATACGGCCCGTTCCTGGTGCATTTCGACGCCAAGGGCGGCGAGCTCGAGCGCCTCGCGCCGGGATCCGGCCTGCCCAAGGAACTTTCGCTGCGCACCCCGAACCAGGGCATGGAGGGGCTGACCATCACGCCCGACGGCAGCACCCTGGTCGGCTTGGTACAGAGCGCGCTGAACACCCCCGGTCTCAGCGGATCCGCGAAGGAGGTCCCGCTGACCCGGCTCGTCACCGTCGATCTGAAGACGAAGGCGCAGAAGGAATTCGTGGTCCCGCTGGAGAACCCGAAGAGCGCCAAGGTCGCCGACTCGGAGATCACCGCGTTGAGCGCCACCACCTTCCTGGTCGACGAACGCGACGGCAACCTGGCGCCCAAGGCGGACAAGAAGCTGTGGACCGTCGACATCGCCAACGCCACCGACGTCGGTCCGGGCTCGAAAGTGCCCGGCGCACAATATGATCCGGAACGCGGCGGCCTGCTGATCGAGGGTAAGCCACTGGAGACCCTGGTCGGCACGGTCTCGACCACCGACGGCGTCGCCGCGCTGACCAAGGTGGGCGTCACCCCGGCGGCCAAGCCGAAGAACCTCGACCTGAACGGCTTGGTCAAGGATCTCGACGCCGACGGAAAGTTCTTCGGCCACGACAAGATCGAGGGCGTGGCCACCCTGGACGGCGGCAAGACGCTCTATATCGCCAACGACAGCGACTTCGGCCTGGCCGGCAGCAAGGGCGACCAGCCGCCGTTCGGGTTGAAGCCCAAGACACTGCCCAACGGCGTGCAGGACAGCGGCGAGATCCTCTTCGTCGACACCACCAAGCTGCCCGCGAAGACCGCCGAGCACACGATCAAGCTGACCGTGAAATAGCTAGTCGTTCGGGTCGATCCACTCCCGGCCCTCCAGGATGACCGCCGCGGCCAGCGTGATCAGCCACAGCGACATCGACCCGACCTGGATCCGCTGGGCGATGCCGAGCGCGTAATTGCCGGGCAGGTTGTCGGCGACCAGCATCCACACGGTCGCCGCCGACCCGACCACCAGCACGACCAGCCCGGCCTCGCGCAGGATCCGCCAGCGGTGATAGCGGAAAGCGGCCAGGCTGAACGCGAAGGTGGCGACGGCGATCGAGGTGACCGCGATGGTGCTCGACAGTGCGTGCGGCTGGTGCAGTTGCGGGAAAAGCTCGCTGCCGCCGCCGCACCCACTGTCGCTCGCGGTGCAGTCCTTCAGCGGCAGCAACACATCGGCGATCGTGGCCGCGCCGAAGCAGAACAGCGCGACCCAGCCGATCGTGGTGAACCGACGGCGCGGGAAAATCAGCAGTCCGCCGATCGCGGCGGGGATCAGCACCGCGCCGACGATCTTGTCGGCGGTCGCGAACACCGCACGATATGGCTTTCCCTCGGCGTCCAGTTCGCTGAGAAACGAGTTGACCGGATCGACGTCGATCTTCAGCACGAACTCCAGCACCCAGGACGAGTAGCAGACTCCCGCGATCAGGATGGCCGCCGCGATCACCAAGGACGCCACCCGCACGCGCCGTTCGGCGATCTTTTGGCTATCTGTCACGGACCCATTCTCCTACCTGCCACTGGACCGATGTTCAAACCGTAGGTCAGCGCGGCCGCGGAGTCATGGGATCACCACCGCGATGGGAGCAAACACACGCCTTTGCCACCCACTACACAGGCTCCTGTCAGGTTCGGCGGACAGGCTGTCAGGGAAGCGTTCCCAAGGAGGTTCCCCATGATCGGCTACGCAACCGCTGCCGCCGGAGTCATCGTGATGACGGTGATGGTGGCGTCGAGCTACCTCGCCGCCCATGCGCCGCGCACATTGGTCCGGGTCAAGTCCCGCTAGGTCGCCCCAGCGCGGCCTGCACCCGATCGGCCGCGACGACGGCGTCCTCGTGCTCCCACACCCGGATCACCCGCCAGCCCGCCTCGATCAGTGCCGCGTCGGTGGCCCGGTCCCGGGCCACGTTCCCAGCCAGCTTGGCCGCCCACCATTCTGCGTTGTTGCGCGGATCGGTGGCGTGTTGCGGACAGCGATGCCAGAAGCAGCCGTCGACGTAGACCGCGATCTTGAGTCGCGGAAACACCAGATCGGCGCGCCGCCGCTGCCCGCGAATCGGCGCCCGATCGACGAAGTAGCGCAGCCCGCGCCGGTGTAGTTCCCGACGTAAGGCCAGTTCAGGCTTGGTTCCGGTGCGTCGCTGCCGAGACATGCGCGCGCTGGTCGCCGCGTCGGTGGTCGGACGCTGCGCGGTTTTCGGAAATCGTTGGGCGTCCTCGGGCGCGTCGCCGGCGGAGGCCGGCCCCGCAGCCGATCCCCGGCTCATGCCGCCCAGCCACCCATCCGATCGAGATGGCTCTCCACGTCGTCGAGGAAGCCCGGCGGAAACCGCAGGCTGCCCATGCTGGTCCGGCGCAGGAACCCGGCGGTCGCCCGGGCCGAGAGCAGCCGGGAATCGGTGAGGAAGTTGCGCAGATCCTCGTACGGTTCGTGCACCGGCCAGGTCGAGACCGGCACCCGATAGGCCACCCCGTTGTGCCCCCAGGCCGCCACCGGCCACGGCGTGCCCGGCGGTAGCGGCTGATCGCCGGGAATCGGGTGCAACGGCGCGGCCAGCCGGGAGCCGACCCAGTCGGCCATCCGCACGCTCACCGCGTTGCCGACCAGCTTCCACCGATGCCCCTGCCGCACGCCGAGCACCTCGCCGGCGGGCGCGGTCCAGTCGGCATCGAAGCCTTGCAGCCGTTCGACATCGACCAGGCCGGGCGTGACGATCTCGCCGGACGGCAGCCGCACCGCGGGCGGGCTGGCGATGCCTAGCGCGGATCCGCCCTTCACCGTCGGCACCGCGTTCACCGCCCAGCCGAGTCCGCGCACGCCCTCGGTCCAATAGAACCCGCACGGATCGCGATCGGGGTCGCCGACGATCCGCGGCCCCGCGTCGTCACCGAACAGCACGCCGCGCGGGTCCTCGGTCCTGGAGGCCAGCATCAAGACCCGCTGACGGCGCTGTGGCAGGCCGAACGCCCGCGCGTCCACCACCCGATAAGCCCAGGTGTAGCCGAGCTCCTCCAGGGCCGTGGTGATGTGCCGCATCGCCGCGCCGCGACCGAGCTGCAACATGAACGGCACGTTCTCGATCAGCAGCCAGCGCGGCCCGCGCTTGCGCCGTACCAGCCGGAACACCTCGTCGACCAGGCCGGACCGCTTGCCGGTGATGCCCGCCGTGCGCCCGGCCTGGGACAGGTCCTGGCAGGGAAAACCGGCCGCGACCAGTTCGGTGCCCGCGGGTAGCGCGCGCAGTCCGGTGATGTCGGAATGCAGTGGCACATCAGGGAACCGGGCAGCCAGCACCCCCTGTGCGCCCGCATCGATCTCGCACAGCAGCTCGGTCTGCCAGCCGTTGTGGCCGAGGCCGAGCTCGAGCCCGCCGATCCCGGCGAACAGCCCGACCATCCGCGCGCCCGTCACCGACCGTCCCTTCCTCGCGTCTTCGGTCGAGACGCCGCCGACGTCGCCCCGTGCCCGGGGAGAGGTTACTCGAGTTGCCGGGTGCCGTCCGCGAACAGCGCCATGACGGCGTGACCGAACGACCGCGAAGGCCGCCTGGTACCGTCCGCGTGTCAGCAACTCGATCGGTCTGCTGCTGCTCGATAATGCTTATCGGCCGATCGAGTATGCGGCCCTGATGACAGGCTCGGCAGGCTGATCTGCCTGCGCTCCAGCGCTATACGCGCGGATGCCGCCCCACGTGTTAGGCGGCGCGTCCGCATGCGAAATGCAACTGCTCCACAAAGGTTTTGAGCTCGACAAATTTCTTAGTCGTCACGCTAGGGAAAGTGAGCGAACATGCAGATACCTTCGAAAAACAGGAGCTTTCCCAACGTCGTCGTGACCAGCCTGGCCGCGACGACCTCGATCGCGGGCGACGTCGACTCGACCTGGAAAGGCCTGCTCAACGGCGAGAGCGGCATCGACGTCCTGGAGGACAGCTTCATCGAGCAGTTCGAGCTGCCGGTCCGGATCGGCGGGCATCTGAAGGTCGCGCCGGCCGACAGCCTCACCCGCGTCGAGGCGCGCACCCTGTCCTACGTGGAGCAGATGGCCACCGTGCTGAGCCGTGAGGTGTGGCGCAACGCGGGCAGCCCGGAGGTGGACAAGAACCGGCTCGGCGTCGCCATCGGCACCGGGCTCGGCGGCGGCGAGTACATCATCGACGCCCGCGACCGCATCAAAAACGGTGGCTACCGCAAGATTTCGCCGCTGACCGTGCAGCGGATCATGCCCAACGGCTCGGCCGCGTGTGTCGGTATCGAGCTGGGCGCGGGGGCGGGCGTGGTGACGCCGGTGTCGGCCTGCTCGTCGGGCTCGGAGGCGATCGCCAACGCGTGGCAGATGATCGTGATGGGCGACGCCGACATGGTGGTCACCGGCGGCGTCGAGGGCTCCATCCAGGCGGTGCCGATCGCGGCGTTCACCATGATGCGCGCGATGAGCACCCGCAACCACGATCCGAAGAGCGCCTCGCGCCCGTTCGACACCGACCGCGACGGCTTCGTGTTCGGCGAGGCGGGCGCGATGATGATCATCGAGACCGAGGAACACGCGAAGGCCCGCGGCGCGACCATCCACGCGCGAATCATGGGGGCTGGCATCACTTCCGACGCCTTCCACCTGGTCGCGCCCGATCTGGAGGGCAAGGGTGCGGCGCGCGCGATGACCAGGGCGATCGAGAAGGCCGGGCTGACCAAGACAGACGTCGCCCACGTCAACGCGCACGCCACCGCCACGCCGATCGGGGATACCGCTGAGGCGCAAGCCATTTCGTCGGCGGTGGGCAACCACGCCTCGGTCTACGCGCCGAAATCGGCGCTCGGGCATTCGATCGGCGCGGTCGGCGCGCTGGAGTCGGTGCTCACCGTGCTGTCCATTCGCGACGGCATCGTCCCGCCGACCCTGAATCTGGACAATCAGGACCCGCAAATCGACCTCGACGTGGTCAAGGGGCAGAGCAGGCCGGGTCGGATCGATTACGCCGTGAACAACTCGTTCGGTTTCGGCGGGCACAACGTAGCGATCGCCTTCGGGCGGTACTGAGCGTCGGAAGGCTGCACACCTGCTAGCCTTCCCGACGCTTCGTTATCGACCTGTGTTCGGTGTAACTGCACGGCCTGTGTGCGTGCTTTGGCAAAAGGATAAGGCGATGATCGACGAGACCTTCGACGACTATTTGGACGACCAGGGCAATATCAAAATCCGCGGCGACAAGACCCTGATCGACTTCGTCGACAAGCACAGCGCGGAGAACGGCGACGACCTCGCCTACCGCTATATCGACTATTCGCGGGAACGCGACGGCGAGTACCACGAGCTGACCTGGCGGCAGTTCGGTGTCCGGCTACGAGCCGTCGCGGCTCGACTGCAACAGGTGACCCAGCCCGGTGACCGGGTGGCGATTCTGGCGCCGCAGGGGCTCGACTATGTCGTCTCCATTTTCGCCGCCGTCTACGCGGGCAATATCGCGGTCCCGCTGTTCGACCCGGAGGAGCAGGGGCACACCGACCGGCTCACCGCGGTGCTCAGCGACTGCACGCCGGCGGCGATTCTCACGGTCGGCTCCGCGGCGGGCGGTGTGCGGAACTTCTTCCGGCATCTGCCCGCGGCGCAACGGCCGCGGATTATTGCGGTGGAAGCGATTCCGGACAGCGTCGGCGCGATGTGGGTGCGGCCGGATATCAATATCGACAGCGTGGCCTACCTGCAATACACCTCCGGCTCCACCAGAACGCCTGCGGGCGTGGAGATCACGCACCGGGCGGTCGGCACCAATCTGTTGCAGATGATCGATGCCATTGGCGTGAAAGAGAATTCGCGCGGCGTCACCTGGCTGCCGCTGTTCCACGACATGGGACTGCTGTGCGTGATTCTGCCGACCGTCGGCGGCGGATTCATCACCATTATGTCGCCGAGCGCGTTCGTCCGCCGCCCCTATCGCTGGATCAAGGAACTGGCCGCCGCCTCCGACGGCGCCGGAACTTTCGCCGCGGCACCGAATTTCGCTTTCGAGCACGCGGCGGCGCGGGGTAAGCCGAAGCCGGGTGAAGAACTCGACCTGTCGAATGTGATCGGGTTGATCAACGGCAGCGAGCCGGTGTCGGTGTCGTCGATGAACAAGTTCAACGAGGCATTCGCGCCGTACGGGCTGCCGAAGACGACGATCAAGCCCTGCTACGGCATGGCCGAGGCGACGTTGTTCGTGTCCGCGACCAAGGCGGAGGACGAGGCCAGGGTCGTGTATGTCGATCGCGCCCAACTGAATTCGGGCCGGATGATCGAGGTCGAGCAGGGCGCCGACAACGCGATCGCCCAGGTGTCCTGTGGATACGTGGCGTTGTCGCAGTGGGCCACCATCGTCGATCCGGACACCGGCGTCGAGCGCGCGGACGGCGAGGTCGGCGAGATCTGGTTGCACGGCGAGAACATGGGCATCGGTTACTGGGGTAAGCCCGACGAGACCGCGGCCACCTTCCAGGCCAAGCTTGCCGCTCGCCAGCCGGAAGGCAGTCACGCGCAGGGCACGCCCGAGGACGCCCACTGGATGCGCACCGGCGATTACGGCGCCTACCTCGACGGCGAGCTGTACATCACCGGCCGGGTGAAAGACCTGGTCATCGTCGACGGCCGCAATCACTACCCGCAGGATCTGGAGTTCTCGGCGCAGGAATCCAGCACCGCGCTGCGACCCGGTTTCGTCGCCGCATTCTCGGTGCCGGCCAACGAACTTCCGGCGCTGGTCTTCGAGAAGGGCAGCCACTCCGGCCTGAAGTTCGACGCCGACGACAACTCCGAGCAGTTGGTCATCGTCGCCGAACGCAACACCGGCGCGGGCAAGCTCGAGACCGAGCCGGTCGCCGACACCGTGCGCGCGGCAGTCTCGCAGCGGCACGGCGTCACCGTGCGGGACGTGCTGCTCGTGCCCGCGGGGTCGATTCCGCGGACCTCCAGCGGCAAGATCGCCCGCCGGGCCTGCCGCGCCGCGTATCTGGACGGCACGCTGCGCGGTGGTTATCAGCAGCAGGCCTTCCCGGACGCACCGGCCGAGCGGGAGAGCGCGGGCGTCCGTTAGAGCCGGACCTCGTTCGAATACTCGAATTCACTGACCTCGGCGCCCAGGATCTGGGCGCCGAGGTCGTTTCGTTGTGTGCCCGGCACCTCTTGACCTGAAGATTACTCGAGGTTGTTTGCTGGGTAGATGACGGACAGCGCGACCTGCGGCCGAGCGGTGATATCCAGCACGAACACGGGCGCGGGGGAATCGCCGGGCCCGGAAAATCGGTTGGCCGATCGGGGCGATGCTGCCACCCTGAAATGTCGGACCTCGGTGCGAACATCACCGAGTGCGCCGGTTCCCGCCACCACCATCCACAGACCTCTAGGGGGCACCATGTCAGTTGCACTGGATGTCGCGACCGCTGATCCGGAGGCCGACAGACCCGAGCGGCCCGCGGCGTCCGCGCCGGGCCGCCTGCAATCGCTGCGCCGTTTCTGGCCGTACGTGCGCCCGTACCGGCGCGCGCTGCTCGGCGCGACCACGCTCGCGGTCCTCTCGTCGCTGACCGCGATCGTCATCCCCTTGATCATCGCCAAGATCATCGACGGACCGATCGCCCACCGTGATTTCGCGGGAGTGTTCGCGCCGGTCGCGCTGGTGCTCGCGCTCGGCCTGCTGGAGGCCTTCGGCGTGTGGGGCCGCCGCTGGCTGGTGTCCAAGCCGGCCACGATGGTCGAGATCACCATGCGCGCCAAGATCTTCCGCAAGTTGCAGTCGCTGGCGATCGGGCGGCACGACTCCTGGGAGTCGGGTCAGCTGCTGTCCCGCGCGGTCGACGACATGGCCACCCTGCGCCGCTTCGTCGCGTTCGCCGGGCCGTTCCTGATCATCCACTTCGTGCTGATCCCGGTCGGCCTGATCGTGCTGCTGTTCCTGAACTGGCAGATCGGGCTGATCTTCGTGATCATCGCGATCCCGTTGACCTACATCTGCATTCGGTTCGAGCGCGAGTACTCGATCGCGTCGCGCCGGTCCCAGGACCAGTCCGGCGACCTGGCCACCACCGCCGAGGAATCGGCGCAGGGCGTGCGCGTGCTGAAGGCGTTCGGCCGCGGCGTGTTCTTCGGCGGCCGGTTCCTCGCGCAGTCGCGCGAGTTGCAGAAGACCGAGATGTTCAAGGTGCGCCTGGACGCCCGGCTGTGGTCGGCCATGACCGGCCTGCCGCAGCTGGCCATCGCGTTCGCGCTCGGCTACGGCGGCTACGCCGTGGCGCAGGGCTCGATGACGCTCGGCACCCTGGTCGCGGCGATCACCCTCGCCAACTTCCTGCAGTGGCCGATCATCTGGACCGGCTTCCTGCTCGCCGAGCTGAACGACGCGCGCACCGCGGGCGATCGGTACTGGGAGATCATCGACACCCCGGTCGACATCGCCGATCCGGCCGATCCGGTGGAGCTGCCGGAGACGGTGGTCGGCGAATTGCGGTTGGAGGGGGTGAAGTTCGCCTTCCCGGACGCGAAAGGGGAGGTGCTGCACGATGTTTCGCTCAAGATCCGGCCGGGCGAGACGGTCGCGCTGGTCGGCGCGACCGGCAGCGGAAAGACCGCGCTGCTCAACCTGATCCCGCGGCTCTACGACCTGTCCGGCGGCGTGATCACCATCGACGGCATCGACATCGCGACCATGCGACTGGCCGACCTGCGCTCGCTGGTGTCGGTCGCGTTCGAGGAGCCGGTGCTGTTCTCCGCGAGCGTGCGGGAGAACGTCGCGCTCGGCGATCCGTCCGCCACCGACGCCGACGTGCGGCGCGCGCTGGACGTCGCGCAGGCCACCGAGTTCGTGGACAACCTGCCGTGGGGACTGGACACCAGGATCGGCGAGCAGGGCCTCAGCCTGTCCGGCGGCCAGCGGCAGCGGCTCGCGCTGTCCCGCGCCGTGCTGAGCGGGGCGGGGGAGGGCAGTCGCAGCCGGATCATGGTGCTCGACGACCCGCTGTCCGCGTTGGACGTGGAAACCGAAGAGCGGGTGCAGGAACGGCTGCGCACCGTGCTGGCCGGCGCGACGACCCTGCTGGTCGCGCACCGTCCCTCGACGGCCGCGCTGGCCGATCGGGTCGCGGTGCTGGCCGACGGCCGGATCGTCGCCGAGGGCACCCACGATCAACTGCTGCGCAGCAGCAGCCGATATCGAGAACTGATGGGAGGTGAGCAGCTGTGAGCACGGAGACGGTCGTGTCGAAAGACGCGGTGACAAACGAGGATTCGTCCGTTCCGCGGGACGAGGCCGCCGATTGGCGCGGCATCGCCAGCGAGGACAAAGAGGTCACCCAGGCCGGAAACCTGGTGCTGGCCGGGCGATCCCGGCGGCTGCTGCTCGACCTGGTCCGCCCGTACCGCAAGCTGGCGGCGCTCGCGCTGGTGCTCATCGTGGTGGACAACGCCGCGATGGTGTCCGCGCCGCTGTTCATCGCGCACGGGCTCGACAACGGCATCGGTGAAGGGCGCAAAGGGAATTGGACCCCGCTGACCTGGGCGGTCGGCGGGTACTTCAGCGCGGTGCTGATCGGCGGGCTGACCACGTTCCTGTTCCTGCGGGTCTCCGGCAAGCTCAGCCAGAGCGTGCTGTTCGACCTGCGGGTGCGCTCGTTCACCCACATGCAGCGGCTCAGCGTCGCCTTCCACGAGAAGTACACCTCGGGCAAGGTCGTCGCGCGCCTGACCGGTGACATCGAGACCCTCCAGGAGCTGCTGGAGGGCGCGCTGAATCAGGCGCTGAGCGCGATCCTCTCGGTGCTGACCATCGCGGTGCTGCTGATCTACCTGGATCTGACGCTGGCCGCGATCGTGCTGATCGGCTTCGTGCCCCTGGTGTTCGTCACCCGCTGGGCGCAGCGCAGGCAGCGGGCGAGCTACCGGCATACCCGCGGCGCGATCGCGAAGGTGGTCGTGCAGTTCGTCGAGTCGATGGGCGGCATGCGCGCGGTGCAGACCTTTCGCCGCGAGCAGCGCAACGAGTCGGTGCTCGCGCACGAGGACGGCGACTACCAGCAGGCGACCACCAAGGCCATGCGCGGCATGGGCGACTACGCCGGACTGAGCAGGCTGCTCGGCAACCTGACCACGGTCATCATCATCGTGGTCGGCGCGTGGCAGGTGATCGAGGGACACATCGCGGTCGGTGTGCTCGCGGCATACCTGTTGTACCTCAATGAGTTCTACGGCCCGCTCGACGAACTCGCGCAGGTGTTCAACTCGTATCAGTCCGCGGCCGCGGCGCTGGAGAAGATCTCCGGCGTGCTCGAGGAGGAGCCCTCGGTGGCCGAGCCGACCGACCCGACGCCGGTGGCCAAGGCGAGCGGCGCGGTGCTGATGGACCGGGTGTCCTTCGGCTACGGCGGCGAGCGTCAGGTGCTGCCGGAGTTCTCCCTGGACATCCCGGCGGGACAGGTCGTCGCGCTGGTCGGCGCCACCGGTGCGGGCAAGTCGACGCTGGCCAAGCTGCTGACCCGGTTCTACGACCCGTCCGCGGGCACGGTCACCCTGGACGGGGTCGACCTGCGCCGGATCTCCGATGCCGACCTGCGCCGCAATGTCGTGATGGTCACCCAGGAGTCCTACCTGTTCTCCGGCTCGGTGGCCGACAACATCCGGCTCGGCCGGCCGGACGCGACCGACGCGGAGGTGTTCGCGGCGGCCCGTGCGGTCGGGTTGTACGACTTCGTGCAGGCGCTGCCCGAGGGCTTCGGCACCGACGTGCGCAAGCGCGGCGGCCGGTTGTCCGCCGGGCAGCGGCAGCTGGTCGCGTTCGCCCGGGTGTTCCTGGCCGACCCGGCGGTGATCGTGCTGGACGAAGCCACGTCCAGCCTGGACATCCCGGGTGAGCGGCTGGTGCAGCAGGCACTGGAGACGGTGCTGCGCGACCGGACGGCGGTGATCATCGCCCATCGGCTGTCCACCGTGGCGATCGCCGACCGGGTGCTGGTGCTGGAATCCGGGCGGGTGGTGGAGGACGGCACCCCGGCCGAGCTCATCGCGGGCACCGGCCGGTTCGCCAGTTTGCACGCGGCGTGGCGGGAATCGCTGGTGTGATGCGGGCTGGTGTGGTGCGGACTACGGCTCGGTGTCGCTTACGGTAGATACGTGACGATCCCAGCCTCCGCGAGCCAAGCCTCTGGCCCCGATACGCCACCGGCCTCCCGTTGGCCGGCGATTCTCACCTGGCGCGCGCACAACGCGTCCCGGATGGAGTCGGTCCGCGTGACGTTGAACGGTAATCGCATCCGCGCCGCCGGTCGCATGATCGGCGGCGCGTGCGACGACCATCCAGCGTTCAGCGCGTCCTACGACCTGGTCACCGACGAGAGCGGCGCGACCAAGCGGCTCTCGTTGCGCACCACGACCGCGGCCGGCGAGCGGCACGCGTCGATCGCCAGGGACGAGGAGAACTACTGGCTGGTCGACGCGGGCGGCAGCCACGTGCGTTCGACCTTCGCCGGTGCGCTCGATGTCGACGTGGTGCTCAGCCCGTTCTTCAACACGCTGCCCATCCGCCGCTTCGACCTGCAGCACGCGGTGCACGACGTCCAGGTCCCGGTCGTCTACGTGCGCCTGCCCGACCTGTTGGTCCAGGAAGCCAGCCTGACCTACAGCAGCGCCGCCGACGGCATCAGCGTGCTGTCCCCGGTCTCCAGCGCGACGGTCACCGTCGACGCCGACGGCTTCCTGCTCGACTACCCGGGCCTCGCCGAGCGCATCTGACAATTCGGTATACCGCGCTCAGTTCAACCGGGTGATAACCCCGCCGCGCTGTCCTGCGTCGCGTAAGTTCGCCAGCCAATTGTGGTCGCCGGGGTGGATATCGGTGATTTCCCATCGTTGCGCGGTTTCGTAGCGTTCCCGGGCGTCGTGACCGGCTTCGACGAGATCGGCCAGGGAATTGTCCGCGCGCAGGCTGTCGCGGGCGGCGCCGAGCACGGTGAGCGTTTCCTCCAGGACCGTCAACAGGGCCGCGGAATTCGGTTCACAAATGGCGCGCACGAGATCGGGGGCGGTGCCCGCGACCCGGGTGCCGTCGCGGAACGAACCCGCCGCCAGCCCGAGGGCGAGCGCGCCGCCGGCCGCACCGGCCGAGGCCAGCGCCTCGGCCAGCACGTGCGGCAGATGCGAGATCCGGGCGACCGCGCGGTCGTGCTCGTCCGCGACCACCGGAACGACCACCGAGCCGCAGTCCAGCGCCAGCCGCGCCACCCTGGTCCACGCCTCGGCATGGGTGCCCTCGTCCACGCCGACCGCCCACACGGCGTCCCGGAACAAGCCGGAATCGGTGGCGGCCCATCCGGATTCGGCGGTTCCGGTCATCGGATGCCCGCCGACATAGCGGGCCGTGAGCCCCTCCTTGCGCACTGCTTCGGCGACCGGAGCCTTCACGCTGACCACATCGGTCAGCACGCAGCGCGGCGCGTAGGTGGCGATGGCGGAGAGCAGGTGCCCGACCGCGGGCATCGGCACCGCGATGACGATCAGCGCGTCCGCGGCGGCGGCCCGGGTCAGCGCGGCGGACAGCTCCTCGGTCACATCGAAGCCGTCACTTCGGGCAGCTTCCGCGCCTGCCGCCGAACGGTTGAACCCCCAGGCGTCATACCCGGCGCCGACGGCGGCGCGCAGCAGGGAACCGCCGATCAAGCCGGTTCCGAGGACACACACGGACGCTTTCTCAGCAGAAGTCACCTGAACAGATTCGCATACGACTTCAACATTTCGGCTCGGGCAGACTACCGTTGCGGCCATGGCAGCACAGCGCTCGGGCACGAATAGGGCGGCGTCGGATGATTACGACGACGTAGAAGGGTTCGCAGTGGCGGTTGTCCGCGAAGAAGGCAAATGGCGGTGCAGCCCGCTGAGCCACGATGCGCTTACGGATTTGTCCGCAGCGGAAAACGAACTGAAGGCCTTGCGCAGCTCGGGTGCCGTTTTCGGCCTGCTCGACATCGACGACGAGTTCTTCATCGTGGTCCGGCCCGCGCCCAGCGGTACCCGGATGCTGGTTTCGGACGCGACCGCCGCCATTGATTACGACATCGCCGCGGACGTCCTCGACGCCCTGAATGTGGAAATCCCGGACATCGACCCCGACGAGCTCGACGACATCGAGCCGTGGGAAGAGGGCGACCTCGGCGTGCTCGCCGATCTGGGTCTGCCCGAGCCGGTGCTGAGCGTCATCCTCGCCGACACCGATCTCTACCCGGACGAACAGCTCGGCATGATCGCCCAACGCCTCGGCTTCGCCGACGAACTCTCGGCGGTGCTGGACAAGCTGCCCCGCTGACGTGCCGGGCCCGTCACTACCTTCGGACACCGATATGGTGCGTGCCGCGATCGCCGCGGCCGCCGAAGCCGACCCCCGCGACGTTCCCGTCGGCGCCGTCGTATTCGACTCCGCCGGAAGGGAACTCGCGCGCGCGGCGAATGCCCGCGAAGCCCTCGGCGACCCCACCGCGCACGCCGAGGTCCTGGCCTTGCGGCGCGCCGCCGAGGTGCACGGCGACGGCTGGCGGCTGGAAGGCGCCACCCTCGCCGTCACCCTGGAACCCTGCACGATGTGCGCGGGCGCCCTGGTCCTGGCCCGCGTCTCCCGCCTCGTCTTCGGCGCCTGGGAACCCAAAACCGGCGCCGTCGGCTCCCTCTGGGACGTGGTCCGCGACCGCCGCCTCAACCACCGCCCCCAGGTCCGCGGCGGCATCCTCGAACCCGACTGCGCCGCCCTCCTCGACACCTTCTTCCGCACCCAGCGCTGATCTCTCCTGACGCACGCTCCATGCTCCTGACGTAGGTTGCAGCATGCGTCACGTGCACCTTTCGTGCGTCAAGTCACACCAGTCCGGGAGTTGCCCAGGCGATTTAGCGATCGGCTTGCAGTCCGGTATGGTTGTCGGCGGTGGCGTGTCCGAGCGGCCTAAGGAGCACGCCTCGAAAGCGTGTGAGGGGTAACCCCCCTCCGAGGGTTCAAATCCCTCCGCCACCGCCAAAAAGCCCCTCGTCCGGGTGAACGGATGAGGGGCTTTTTCTTGTTCGGTGCCTATCCCGTTTTGATGCAGGAGCTGCCGGTGTCCAGGCCGGTGCCGGCTACGTCGACGGTGGTGAATTTTGTCGACGTGTATTTGCCCGGGTCGCTTTGGATGGCGGTGATGTTCTGTGGGCCGCCGCGGGTGGGGGTCCAGGTGGTGGTGACGGTGTTGTTGGCGGGGTGGTGGATCGGGTTGCCGGGGAGGCGTTCGCCGTTGCCGGGGATGACGCCGCCGGAGAGCCAGAAGAAGACCGAGCCTGGATCGTCGGTCAGGTCTGTGACCGTGGCGGTGATGGTGTAGCGGCAGCCGGTGACGATGCCCTCGGAACCCGCGGTGACGCTGACGCTGGTCATCTCGGCGTTGGCCGGTGGACCGGTCAGTGCGGCGGTGACGGTAACGGCCGCTAAGGCCGCCGCGCTCGCTGCGGCTCGAGAATGGGACCTGCTCATCGTGCTGACCTCCCTGACTGGAATTTCACGATTGCCTCACCGTTGATGCTGACCCAGTCCAGCAGACCGTGCAATCGTTGCGCTACTTCCATACCCATCGGAGTCAGGGAGTATGTGACCTTCGGGGGAGTAGTCGGTTCCACCGCGCGATCGGTGAGCCCGTAATCGGTGAAGGTGCGCAGGTTCTGCGACAGCATCTTCTCGCTGATGCCGCCGACGTTGTCGCGCAGCACATGGAAGCGCATCGGTCCCTCGCGCAGGGCGACCAGGATCAGCACGCCCCACCGACTGGTCAGCTTGTCGAGGACGGTGCGGCCGGGACAGTCGCTGTCGAATATTGCCCGCCGCATGGTGTCCGGCGAGCTGCCTGCCAGGGAACCTACCTTCATGGGTAGAGCTTACTTTGAGGTAGGGCCTTACCAAAGGTTAGCCGCCCTCGTAGGGTGAGGTCATGGCTCAGACAAAGCAGGTCCTGGTGATCGGCGCGACCGGTCATGTTGGCGGACAAGTTGTTTCGCAACTCGCGGAAAAAGATGTCGCAGTACGCGCACTGGCGCGCACGCCCGCGGCGGCCGCGTTGCCGACCGGTGTCGAGGTCGTACCCGGCGACCTGACCACCCCCGAAACGTTGATCCCTGCGCTCGACGGAGTGGACGCGGTGTACCTCACCTGGCCGATGCTCCCCGGCGACGCCGCGAACCGGGTGATCGAGGTGATCGCCGAACACACGCACCGCATCGTCCTGCTGTCCTCCGGCGCGGTCCGCGACGACGTGACCGAGCAGGACAACCCGATCGGCAAGGCGCACGCCCTCGTCGAACAACCGATCCGGGATTCCGATCTGGAATGGACCTTCCTGCGCCCCTACGGTTTTGCCACCAACACCTTGGAGTGGGCGCCGCAGATCCGGGCCGGCGATGTGGTGCGCGGCGCGTATGGCGCCGCGTCGAGCACCCTGCTGCACGAAGCCGACATCGCCGCGGTCGCGGTACTCGCGCTGACCACCGACGATCACGTCGGAGCGCGCTATGAACTGAGCGGGCCGACGTCGCTGAGCCGGGCCGAACAGGTGGCGACCATCGGCGCGGCACTGAGCCGGCCGCTGACCTGGGAGGAGATCACCCCGGCCCAGGCCAAGGCGCAAATGGATTGGGTACCAGAGGAATTCGCCGATTTCATCCTCAACGGACTGGCCGCGATGGTCGACTCACCAGGTCAGCCGACCGCCACAATTCAGGAGGTCACCGGCGCACCCGCGCGCAGCTACGCGCAGTGGGCCGCCGACCACGCCGCCGACTTCTCCTGATACCCGAACCGGCGTTGATCAGGTGTCGCGGGAGAAGATCCGGATCGGCGGCGGCACCCGATAGCCGGCCGCCTTGATGAATCGCGCTCCGCCCCTGGCCTCCTCGGGCGCCAGCGCCTGCGCGCCGAACGCGTTCAGCATCCGATTGATCACCCCGAACGTGGTGCCCACCCACACCGCCTCGTCGAAGGCCTCGGCGGAGACCCCCGCCTGCCGGACCGTGTCCGCGTCATCCGGGGTGAGTCCGTCGGGGTCGCGGGCCAGCTTCCGCAGGAATTCGAGCATGGCCCGCGCCTCGGGGCGCAGCGGCGAGTCCGCTCCGTCCTGCAACGCCAGGTCCACGACCTGGATGTCCACGTAAGCACCGGCGATCGCGTGATGCGCCGAGGCGCAGAACGGGCACTCGTTCGCCCGCGAAGTCGCGGTCGCGAAGATCTCGCGTTCGGCCACCGTCCAGAACGAGGGCCCGCGCATGGCCTGCTGGATGAGATCCGACAGTGGCGTCCCGAGGAAATGATTCCGATAGAACGTCACCTTCAACACCGCGGGCAGGTCGATCTTGCTGAACCGCCGCATCATGCCGAACATCAACCGGGTTGGTCGATCGTGCCCGGATTCCACTGCCTCGAGCCACATTTCAATGGCCTCCCCACGCGCGCTTAGCGGCCCGTAGCCGCCGATCGGCAGCCCCGTAAGCCGCGACGGCCGCCGCCTCGAAGATCTCGTCGTCGCTGTGCCCCGCCGCCGTCAGCCCGGCAACGGTCTCCGCGGTGACCCGGTACGAACGTTCCGCGACTAGGTCGACGAACTCCGCTAGCTCAGGAGGAATACCGTCTCCACCCACCGAATCGGCCGCCCGCCTACGGATCTCCCGACGAACCTCAGCCGGTAGCCGTCCGCGTCCGGACTCGACCCGCTCACCGAACCGCTGCCACTGCTCCGCCATCGACCGCGCCATCGAAATATTGTCCCCCCGATTACCTTGCTGCCCGGGCTTATTCGGCTTTCGGATGCTCTGTCCGCAGCACAACGGTGTGTCGATCGAGGTCGACGCCGAACGGAGGCGCGCCCTCCGCGTCCTCGTCGCGCAGCATCGACACCGACTCACGATGATCGAGTTCCATCCGCTTGGTCGAGTAGAACAGCGCGGTGAATTCGTCGGTGAACGTGCCGGAGATCGGCGTCCTGCGGCGCTTACGTCGCTTGCCTACCGTCAGCTCGTAGAGTGCGACCAGCATCAGCAAGATGATCCAACCCGGGATCCACCATTGCAGTACGGACGCCATGTGTACTGAACGATCCGGCGGCGGCACGTGTTCCCGGTCACGCAGGCGGGGCGCCTGCTCTGGCCCGCCACCGGCTGAACAGCGGATGAAATGCATGGCCTGCCTGCGGGATCGAGCCGGCGAGCAATAGTTTCGGCGGAACGGATATTTCGGGCGAACGGGGGTATACGCCGGATAGCTAAATGCGGGAAGGACGTGGTGGCCAATGCGCCGTCGTGCAGTCCGCTCGAGACCGATGAGCGAGAGAAACATGAGAATCGGAAGCATTATTGTCTTGGTCTGGTTGCTGGTCGGCGTCGTCGCCGCAGCTCAGCGGGACTACTTCGACAGCGGGCCGGTGAATTGTGCCGGATTCGGCACGATCGCCGTCACCGTGGTCGCGGGACCGCTCAACTACATGGGCGTGAACCCCAAGGTCGACGATTGCAATGTGCCGCAACCAAGTCCGTAACCAACGGAACCGGTGAGCGCGTACCGCGCACCGGCCCAACCTATTCGGTGACCCCGCGCCCGGCAACCGGCGCGGGTTCGCCGCCGTGCGGCACGCAGGCGAGTTCGTCGCGTTCGGCGCGTCGCGTGCGGCACCACATAATGATGTTGCTCAACGGACGCCGACGAACGAGGCCGCATGCGACTTGGAAGTTTGATTGTCGTGCTCTGGCTGGTGGTCGGAGTGATCGCCGCAGGCCAGCGCCACTACTTCGACAGTGGCCCGGTCAATTGCGCCGGCTTCGGCAGTACCGCGCTCACCGTCCTCGCTGGTCCGCTCAACTACGTCGGGGTGAACCCGAAGGTCGCCGACTGCAACGTTCCGCAGCCCAGCCAATAACGGGATAATCGCTGATCAGGCGGGTAATCTCAGGTGGGGAGCACGGAAAGGGAGCGATGACATGCGCGACCGGGAAATTCGTGACCGCGGTGTTCGCGGACGAGCAGTGCGCGGTACCGGCACCCGTCTGCTCAGTACATTGTTGCTCATCTGGTGCGCCATCGGCTTGATCGCCGCGGGTCAGCGCCACTATTTCGACAGCAGCCCGACGAACTGCGCGGGCTGGGGCACGATCGCCGTCACGGCGCTCGCCGGTCCGCTCAACTACATGGGTGTGAACCCGAAGGTCGACGACTGCACGTTGCCGCAGCCGAGCCAATGAAAAACGCCCCCACCCGGTAACCGAGTGGGGGCGATTTCTGCAGATCAGCCGACGTCGGCGGGCAACTTCGTCTCGCCCGGCGTCGGCTGCCCGCGCAAAGCGAACAGCTTGGCGCCTTCCACGTCGATGTCCGGCACGATCTTGTCCAGCCACTTCGGCATCCACCACGCCCACTCGCCCATCAGCGCGAGCAGCGACGGGATGAGCACCATCCGGACGATGAACGCGTCGAACAGCACGCCGGCCGCCAGCGCGAAACCCATCATCTTCGCGGTCACGTCGGTCTCCAGCAGGAACGAGCCGAACACCGAGATCATGATGACCGCCGCCGAGGTGACCACCCGTGCCCCGTGGTGATAACCGCTGATCATCGCCTCCTTCGGCGGCTTGCCGTGCACGTATTCCTCGCGCATCCGGGTCACCAGGAACACCTGGTAGTCCATCGCGAGACCGAACACCAAGCCCACCAACATGATCGGCAGGAAGCTCACGATCGCCCGCGGATCCTGGATCAACCCGAGCTTGCCCTCCTGGAAGATCAGCACCGTCGCGCCGAAGGTGGCCGCCATGGACAGCAGGAAGCCGAGCGCGGCGGTCAACGGCACCAGGATGGAGCGGAAGACCAGGATCAGCAGGATGAACGCGGCACCCGCCACGATCGCCATGTACGGCACGATCTTGCCGAGCAGCACGTGGTCGATGTCGGCATAGATGGCGGTGGTGCCGGTGATGCCGTATTTCATCCCGTACTGCGATTCGAGCCGGCCCTCGGCGGCGCGTGCGTCCCGGACCAGGTCCTTGGTCGACTGGTCGTTCGGGCCGGACTTCGGCACGCCGTTGATCAGCGCGCCGAGCCCGTCCTGACTCATCCGCGCCTCGGTCACGTAGTCCATGTCCGGCGAGCTCGCGAGTTCGTCGTGCAGCGCGGCCAGCGCCGCGGCGCGCTTGTCCGCCGGGACGTCCGCCAGATCGACCGCGACCTGGAGCACGCCGTTGCTGCCCTCGCCGAACCCGGCCGTGCGCAGCTCGTAGGCCTTTCGAACGGTGGAGGTCTTCGGCATGCTGTCCTCGCCGGGCAGACCCAGGTTCATATTGGTCGCAGGCAGGGCGAGCAACCCGAGCACGACGACGCTGAGCACCAGCGCGACCGCGGGCGCCTTGCCGATGGCCTGACCGAAGCGCATGCCGTTGGTGACCGAGTTGTCGTCCTCCGGGTCGTGCTGGGCGATGATCGGCAGCTTCGGCTTGAACAGCGCCCCGCCGAACGCGCCGAGCAGCGCGGGCATCAGCGTGATCGCGGTGAGCACCGCGAACGCCGCGGCCACCGCGCCGCCGAGACCCATGAAGGTCAGGAATCGAACCCCGACGATGCTGAGCCCGACCAGCGCGATGATGACCGTGAGACCGGCGAACACCACCGCCGAACCCGCCGTGCCGAGCGCGGTACCGGCCGCTTCATCTGGTGAATCCTGTACTGCCAGTTCATGTTTGTAGCGCGAGACGATGAACAGCGCGTAGTCGATGGACAACGCGATCCCGATCATCGACGCGAGGAACGTGGTGAAGCTCGGGATGGAGAGGAACGAGGTCCCGAGGAAGATCAACGAGGTCGCCGCACTGAGCCCGACCACCGCCGTGATGATCGGCACGAACGCCGCCACGATCGCGCCGAACGCGACGATCATCACGATCAACGCGACGGCCATACCGATCATCTCGGACTTACCGCTCGGCGCCTGCTGCTCCATCGCGATGGTGCCGCTCATCTCGACCGTCAAACCGGCCCCGCGGGCCTGATCGGCCACGTCGTAGGCGGCCTTGCGACTGTCCGCGGTGACGTCGGTGAAGTTCGTGATGCCGAACGGCACGCTGAAGAACGCCACCGAGTCCCGATCGGTCTTGTTGAGCACGTTCAACGGTGCGCCACTGCACTTGGCGGCGTCGGGCTCCGCGACCAGGCAGCCCATCTCCTCGGTCGCCGTGATCGGGTTCGCGATCGGCTTGCTGTGGTCGACGATGCCGAGCTGGTTCAGCTTGTCGATCAGCGCGTCGATCGCCTGCCGGTTCTCCGGGTCGGTCAGCTTCTGGCCTGCGGGCGCGCCGATCACGTAGGTTCCGGTGACGGCGTCGAATTTGAATCCCTCGGACATGCCGGGGAAGTGCTGGTCGAGGATCTGCGTCGCGCGTTCCGACGGCAGGTTGGGCATGCTGAAGTCGTCGCTCATCGGCTCTTTCAGCTGGGTGCCCAGGCCGCCCAGGACCAGGAAACCGACGATCCAGATGGGTAGCACTATCCACTTGTGGCGGAAGGCGAACTTTCCCCACCGGTATAGATACACGGACACAGGGTTCTCCTCGCGGTGATCGAGTCGTGCCGGATCGAACGACATAACGCGCGCGGGCCGACTGCACCCGCCGGTAACTACCGAGCTGGAGAGATCGAACTTCCACTGAGTCTGCTGCGGCCGGGCCACAAGATCAAGAACCCCGGATACGACTCGGCCCCGCGCCCGTCGAACGGGTGCGGGGCCGAGTACGAGCCAGCGGCGATCAGCTGACGCCGACCGGCACCTGCACCGGGTCCGCCGAGCGCTGCTGCAATTCGCGCAGCTTGGCGCCTTCGACGTCGATGTCCGGCACGATCCGGTCCAGCCACTTCGGCATCCACCAGGCCCACTTGCCCATCAGCACCAGCAGCGACGGGATGAGCACCATCCGGACGATGAACGCGTCGAACAGCACGCCGGCCGCCAGCGCGAAGCCGAACGACTTCGCGGTCACGTCGGTCTCCAGCAGGAACGAGCCGAACACCGAGATCATGATGATCGCGGCCGAGGTCACCACGCGGGCACCGTGGTGATAACCGGCGACGACCGCTTCCTTGGGCGACTTGCCGTTGACGAACTCCTCGCGCATCCGGGTCACCAGGAACACCTGGTAGTCCATCGCGAGACCGAACACCAGGCCGATCAACATGATCGGCAGGAAGCTGATCAGCGGATGCGGATCCTCGATCAGGCCGAACTTGCCCTCCTGGAAGATCAGCACGGTCGCGCCGAACGTCGCACCCATGGACAGCAGGAACCCGAGCGCCGCGGTCAACGGCACCAGGATCGAGCGGAACACCAGGATCAGCAGCACGAACGCGGCGCCGGCCACGATCGCCAGATACGGCACGATCTTGCCGAGCAGCACGTTGTCCACATCGGCGAAGATCGCCGTGGTGCCGGTGATGCCGTACTCCATGCCGAACTCGGCCTGCAGCTGGCCTTCCGCGTCGCGGGCGTCCTTGACCAGGTCCTTGGTGGCCTGGTTGTTCGGCCCGGACTTGGGCACGCCGTCGAGCAGCACGCCCTGCTTGTCCTCGCTCCACTTCGGCTCGGTCACGTAGTCCATGCCGGGGTAGGCGGAGAGCTTGTCGCGCAGCGCCTTCACCGCGTTGTCCCGGTTCTCCACCGGCACCTTGGACAGGTCGGCCGCCACGTTCAGCACGCCGTTGCTGCCCTCACCGAACCCCTCGGTGCGCAGCTCGTAGGCCTTGCGGATGGTGGAGGTCTTGGGCTGGCTGTCGTCGCCGGGCAGGCCGAGGTTCAGTCCGGCCGCGGGCGCGGCCAGCGCACCGAGCACCAGCACGCTGAGCCCGAGGGCGAGCCACGGCGCCTTGCCGATCAGCCGGCCGAAGCGCATGCCGTTGGTGACCGAGTGGTCGTCCTCCGGATCATGCTGGGCGACGAGCGGCAGCTTCGGCTTGAACAGCGACTTGCCGAACGCGCCGAGCAGGGCCGGCATCAGCGTGATCGCGGTGAGCACCGCGAACCCGGCGGCGATCGCGCCGCCCAGACCCATGAAGGTCATGAACTGCACGCCGACGATGCTGAGCCCGCCGAGCGCGATGATCACGGTCAGACCGGCGAACACCACCGCGGACCCGGCCGTGCCGAGCGCGGTACCGGCCGCCTCCTCCGGCGAATCCTGTACCGCCAGTTCATGCTTGTAGCGCGAGACGATGAATAGCGCGTAGTCGATGGACAACGCGATACCGATCATCGACGCCAAGAAGGTGGTGAAGCTCGGCACCTCGATCACCGAGGTACCCAGCATGATCAGCGAGGTGGCCGCGCCGAGGCCGACGATCGCGGTGACGATCGGCACGAAGGCGGCCACGATCGCGCCGAACGCCACGATCATCACGATCAGCGCGACGCCCATGCCGATCATCTCGGACTTGCCGCTCGGCGCCTCCTGCTTGGACGCGATCGAGCCGCTCATCTCGACGGTCAGTCCGGCGTTGCGCGCGTCGCCAGCCACCGCGTAGGCCGCGTCGCGTTCCTTGTCGGTGACGTCGGTGAAACTCTTGATGGTGAACGGCACGTTCAGCACCGCGACCGAGTCCGGCACGGTCTTGCTGAGCACGTTCAGCGGTGCGCCACTACAGGTGCCGGGATCCGGGTTCGCCAGGCAGCCCATCTTGTCGGCGGCCTCGATCGGATTCATCAGCGGCTTGCTGTGGTCGACGATGTCGAGTTCGCCGAGCTTGGCGAGCAACGCGTCGACGGCCGTGCGGTTCGCCGGGTCGGTGAGCTTCTGCCCGGCAGGTGCGGCGATCACATAGGTGCCGGTGACCGCGTCGAACTTGAACGCGGCGGACGCGCCGGGGAAGTGCTTGTCCAGAATGTCGTTGGCCCGCGCGGAGGGCAGGTCCGGCATGCTGAAGTCGTTGGTCATCGGCTTGCTGAGCTGCGCACCCAGGCCGCCCAGGATGACGAACAGGACCAGCCAGACCGGGAGGACGATCCACTTTCTTCGGAAAGCGAACTTTCCCCATCTATAGAGATATACGGACACGAAGGATCTCCTAGCGATGCTGGGGGTGTGCTGATTCAGCCGGTGACAGCACTCGCGGGGGTGCCCTGCCTGTCCCCCGCCTCCACGTGACGCTTTCTGCCTACCGTGCGGTAGGTAGACTATCCGGGGTCTAAGCGGAGGTGCAACCTCAATTTCGCTGGCACCGTTAGCTCGGCGCACGATTGGTGAGAGGATCATCCGATGGCCGCCCGTTCCACCCCTGCCACCGTTGCCGCTGGTCGGGGGACGAAATCCGCGATCCGCGACGCTGCGGTGAAGCTATTCGGCGACAAAGGATTCGAGCAGACGAGCCTGCGCGAGGTCGCGGATGCGGTAGGAATCACAAAGGCATCGCTCTACTATCACTACGCCTCGAAGCTCGATCTGCTGCACGCGATCATCGATCCGATCATCGATCACATGCGCTCGGTGGTGGTCGATCTCGACCAGGCGACGCGGGACACCGAGGGCATCCGGGACGTGCTGCGCACCTATCTGCGCGGCCTGGTGCACCACCGCGCCGCGGGCGCGCTGGTGCTGCGCGACACCGTGACGATCGTCAACGCGATGGCCGACCGGCACCCCGACCTCGTCGATGACGATCAGACCCTGCGCGAATGGCTGGCCGGACCGGACGCCACCGACGAGGCCAAGCTCCGGGCCAGCGCGGCGCTGGCCATGCTCGGCGTGGCGCTGATGTCGCGCGAGTTCGCGCCGGGCGCCGATGACGCCCTGGTGGAAACCACGCTGCTCGATGCGGCGACCTGCGTGCTCAACCCGCGCGACTGCGCGTAGATTGCAGCTACTCAGACGGACCAACCGGAAAACGCCAGGAGAAGCTGTGCATATCACCGCGAAGGTCGACTACGCGGTGCGGACGTTGCTCGAAATCGCCCGCGCACCGCAGCTGAACCCCGCCGCGCTCGGCCCCGTCGTCCAGGCGGCGCCGGTAGTGAAGGCCGACGCGATCGCCACGGCGCAGCGCATCCCGCCGAAGGTGCTGGAAACGGTGCTCGGCGACCTGCGTCGCGCCGATCTGGTGATCAGCAGGCGCGGCCCGGACGGCGGCTACTGGCTGGCCCGCCCGGCCGGCGAGATCTCCGTCGCCGACGTGATCCGGGCGATCGAGGGCCCGCTCGCCTCGGTGCGCGGCGAGCGACCGGAGGACGTGACCTATTCCGGTGCGGCCGAATCGCTGCAGCGTGTCTGGATCGCCTTGCGCGTGAATATCCGTGCGGTACTGGAGAATGTGTCGATCGACGACGTCGCCGGAAATCGGCTACCCGAGTTCGTCGACGCGCTCACCAATGATCCGGGCGCATGGGCGCGTAGAGAGCGCCCGCTGAATTAGGTCCGCTGAATCAGACAAAGCACCCGCTGAATCAGACGCCAGGGCCACTGAATTGAACGCCAGGCGCGGATAAGCGCCGTGACGGGAGGCTATTTATGCTGGTCAGAAATCTTTGCGACGCACGTCACTGTTCGCCGGTATTCTGCGATTCATCATGCTGATTCGACTTCTGCGCACCTATCTGCACCCCTACCGCGCCCAGCTGGCGGGGGTCGTTGTGCTGCAGTTGATCTCGGTGATCGCGATGCTGTATCTGCCGAGTCTCAACGCCGATCTGATCGACAACGGCGTCACCAAGGGCGATATCGGATACATCTGGAGCACCGGGCTACGGATGCTCGCCGTCACCGGCGTCCAGATCCTCGCCTCGGGCTGCTCGGTCTACCTGGGCGCGCAGGCGGCGATGAGCGCGGGCCGCGACCTGCGCGGCGCGCTGCTGCACCGGGTCGGCACCTTCTCCGCCCGCGAGGTCGGCATGTTCGGCGCGCCGTCGCTGATCACCCGCAATACCAACGACATTCAGCAGGTGCAGCTGCTCATCGCGATGTCGGCGACCATCCTGGTGATGGCCCCGATCATGTGCATCGGCGGCATCATCATGGCGCTGCGCGAGGACCTCGGCCTGTCCTGGCTGTTGCTCATCGCGGTGCCGGTGCTCGGGCTGTCGATGGGCTGGATCATCAGCCGGATGGTGCCCGGCTTCCGGGACATGCAGACCCGGATCGACGAGGTGAATCGCGTGCTGCGCGAACAGATCACCGGCATCCGGGTGGTCCGCGCGTTCGTCCGGGAACGCCAGGAGACCTGGCGCTTCGGCGTCGCCAACACCGAGCTCACCGACACCGCGTTGCGCGTCGGCCGGCTGATGGCGTTGATGTTCCCGCTGGTCATGCTGATCAGCAATGTCACCGCGGTGGCGGTGATCTGGTTCGGCGGGCACGCGGTCGACCAGGGCACCATGCAGATCGGCTCGCTCACCGCGATGCTGTCCTACATCATGCAGATCCTGATGGCCGTCATGATGGCCTCGTTCCTGGCCATGATGGCGCCGCGCGCCGCGGTCTCGGCCGACCGGATCGGCGAGGTGCTCGAGACCGAGTCCTCGGTCGTGCCGCCGAAGCTGCCGCAACCGTTCAAGGGTGATCCGGCCGACGTCGACTTCCAGTTCGCCGAGTTCGCCTACCCCGGCGCGGAGAAGCCGGTGCTCAAGGCCATTCGCTTCGAGGTGAAGCCGGGTACGACCACCGCGATCGTCGGTTCTACCGGTTCCGGCAAGACCACGCTGCTCAACCTGATCCCGCGATTGATGGACGTCACCGACGGCGCGGTCTACCTCGGCGGCACCGATGTCCGGCACATCGACCTGGAGCTGCTGCGCGAACAGATCGGCCTGATCCCGCAGAAGGCGTACCTGTTCTCCGGAACCGTGGCCAGCAACCTGCGCTACGGCAATCCGGACGCCACCGACGAGGACCTGTGGCGGGCGCTGGAGATCGCGCAGGCCGACGACTTCGTCCGGGAGATGGCGCAGGGCTTGGAGACCCCGGTCGCTCAGGGCGGCACCACCGTCTCCGGCGGTCAGCGTCAGCGCCTCGCCATCGCGCGGGCCCTGGTGAAGCAGCCGCGGGTCTACCTGTTCGACGACTCGTTCTCCGCGCTCGACGTGGCCACCGACGCCAGGCTGCGCGACGCACTGCGCCCGGTGACCAGGGACTGCGCGGTAATCATTGTGGCGCAACGGATCATGACGATCCGCGACGCGGACCAGATCGTGGTGCTGGAGGACGGCGAGATGGTCGGCATCGGCAGTCACGAACAGTTGATGCGCGACTGCAAGGAATACCAAGAGATCGTTTCGTCCCAGCTGAGCGCGGAGGAGGTGCGATGAGGCCAGGAATGCCGGCTCCCGGTGCGCCGGATGCCAAGGCGAAGTCGTTCGGCCCGTCGCTGAAGCGACTGCTGCACCGGCTCGCCCCGGAGAAGAAGTTCGTCTGGCTGGTCGTGCTGCTCGCCATCACCTCCGTCGTGCTGAACACGCTCGGCCCGTACATGCTGGGCAAGGCGACCAACCTGGTCTTCGACGGCGTGGTCGGCAAGCAGCTGAAGTTCCCGCCGGGGACCACCAAGGAGCAGGCGGTCGAATACCTGCGGTCCAAGGGCGACAACACCTTTGCCGACATGCTCAGCGCGATGAACGTGGTGCCGGGCACCGGCATCGACTTCACCGCGGTCGGCCGGGTGCTCATGCTGGTGCTCGCGCTCTACATCGGCGCGTCGGTGTTCGGCTGGTTGCAGGCCTTCCTGTTGAACATGGTGATCAACCGGACGGTCAAGCGGCTGCGCAGCGACATCGAGGACAAGATCCATCGGCTTCCGTTGCGCTACTTCGATTCCCAGCCGCGCGGCGACGTGCTCAGCCGGGTCACCAACGACGTGGACAACGTGTCGCAGAGCCTGCAGCAGACGATGAGTCAGCTGATCGTCTCGGTGTTCACCGTGCTCGGCATCCTGGTGATGATGTTCTGGATCTCGCCGCTGCTCGCGCTGATCGCCCTGCTCACCGTGCCCGCCGCGATCACCGTCACCGCACTGATCGCGAAGCGCTCCAAGCCGCACTTCGTCGACCAGTGGAAGCACACCGGCATGGTGAACGCGCAGGTCGAGGAGGCCTACACCGGGCACGAGGTGGTCACCGCGTTCGGCCGCAACCGCGAGGTCGGCGCCGAGTTCGACAAGCGCAACGAGGAGCTCTACCAGTCCAGCTTCAAGGCGCAGTTCATCTCCGGGCTGATCATGCCGGCCATCATGTTCCTCGGGAACGTGAACTTCGTGCTGGTGGCGCTGGTCGGCGGCCTGCGGGTGGCGACCGGTCAGCTCTCGCTCGGCGAGGTGCAGGCGTTCATCCAGTACTCGCGTCAGTTCAGCCAGCCGCTCACCCAGATCGGCGCGATGGCCAACCTGCTGCAGTCCGGCGTCGCCTCGGCCGAGCGGATCTTCGAGATCCTCGACGCCGAGGAGCAGAGCCCGGATCCGATCGCGGCCGACACCCGTCCGGTCGATCGCGGCGAGGTCGAGTTCGAGGGCATCTCCTTCCGCTACGAGGAGGACAAGCCGGTGATCGAGCGGCTGTCGCTGATCGCCGAGCCCGGCCACGTGGTCGCCATCGTCGGTCCGACCGGCGCGGGCAAGACCACGCTGGTGAATCTGCTGATGCGGTTCTACGAGCTGGACTCCGGCGCGATCACCATCGACGGGGTGGACATCACCCGGATCACCAGGGACCACCTGCGTTCCCGCATCGGCATGGTGCTGCAGGACACCTGGTTGTTCAAGGGCACCATCCGGGAGAACATCGCCTACGGCAACCCGAACGCGAGCGAGGAAGAAATCCTCGACGCGGCGCGGGCCGCCTACGTGGACCGCTTCGTGCACGCGCTGCCCGACGGCTACGACACGGTGATCGACGAGGAGGGTTCCGGCGTCAGCGCCGGCGAGAAACAGCTGATCACCATCGCCAGGGCGTTCCTGGCGAAGCCGTCCATCCTGATCCTGGACGAGGCGACCAGCTCGGTCGACACCCGCACCGAACTGCTGGTGCAGCACGCGACCGCGGCCCTGCGCCGCGACCGCACCAGCTTCGTCATCGCGCACCGCCTGTCCACCATCCGCGACGCCGACCTGATCGTCGTCATGGAGGCGGGCCGGATCGTCGAGCACGGCACCCACGAACGCCTGCTCGAAGAGCGCGGTGCGTACTACCGCCTGTACAACGCCCAGTTCGCGGCGGCGTCTGCGGAGGTGTAGCCGGTTCGGAAAGAGCAGGACCCATCGAGGTTAGTCAAATGGTCGCTAAATGATCTTCAACAGCAACCATTTGACTAACCTCGATGCGCGGGAACGACCATTTGACTCGACTCGATCTTCCTTGCCGTCTCTAAAACCGGACCACAGCCAAGGAACCACGCCGGAACTCCCACGTTGCCCATCCCAACTGCGGGAGGTAAGCCGGGTACCCCACCTGACGCGCCCAGCATTACTCGATCATTCCCAGGGACCAGGTGCACCTATCCAGGCAGGTACAACAACAGACATCCCAGGGTGACCTGGCAATAGATAGCTGAAGACCTACACAGGTTTTCACTGGAGCAGTGCTGGGCGCGTCGTGTGCCGTACCCGGCTTACCTCCCGCTGTCAGGTGCGTGTTCGTCGAGTTCCGGCGTGGTTCCTTGGCTGTGGTCCGGTTACAAACGCTTCGGACAAGAGCGGGAGGGTCGGTTGCGTTATCGAAGGGGGGTCTTCACACACCTGCTCCATCCATCACACTCCTGGATCCACACTCCTGCTTCGTCCTCCACACTCCTGCTTCGTCCTCCGCACACCTGCTTCATCCTCCGCGCACCTGCTTCATCTTTCGCATATCCGTCAGCACGTTGAGGGGTATGCGGAGTGAGAAGCAGGTGTGCGGAGTTGACCTATCTGTCGCTTGGTCTGCGGTTGCGGTTGAGGGTTGTGGGGCTAGGGGGTTGCCTCGATGAGGGGTGGGTGGGGGACCTGGGAGGATGTTCGGGTGTCAGACCCTGGTTCCTTCTCGTTCACTGTCGGTACCCGCCTCGACGGGCGGCACGGCCGATCCGGCGTGATCAACACCCCGCACGGCGCGATCGCCACGCCCGCGTTCATCCCGGTGGGCACCAAGGCGACGGTGAAGGCGGTGCTGCCGGAGACCATGCAGGAGATCGGCGCGCAGGCGCTGCTGGCCAACGCCTACCACCTCTACCTACAGCCGGGCTCGGACATCGTGGACGAGGCGGGCGGGCTCGGCAAGTTCATGAACTGGCCGGGGCCGACCTTCACCGACAGCGGCGGCTTCCAGGTGATGTCGCTCGGCGTCGGCTTCAAGAAGGTGCTCGCGATGGAAGCCGTGGGTGTGCGCAGCGATCAGGTGATCGCGAAGGGTAAGGAGCGGTTGGCCACCGTCGACGACGACGGCGTCACCTTCCGTTCGCATCTGGACGGCTCGAAGCACCGGTTCACCCCTGAGGTGTCCATGGGCATCCAGCATCAGCTCGGCGCCGACATCATGTTCGCCTTCGACGAGCTCACGACTCTGATGAATACGCGCGGCTACCAGGAGAAGTCGTTGCAGCGCACGCACGAGTGGGCGCAGCGCTGTATCGATGAGCACGAACGACTGACCGCGGCCCGCACGCATCGCCCGTACCAGGCGCTTTTCGGCGTGATCCAGGGCGCGCAGTACGAAGACCTGCGCCGCCAGGCCTGCCGCGGCCTGGAATCGTTGCGCGGCAGCGAGGGAACGGGTTTCGACGGTTACGGCATCGGCGGCGCGCTGGAGAAACACAACCTCGGCACCATCGTCGGCTGGTGCTGCGACGAGCTGCCCGAGGAAAAGCCCAGGCACATGCTCGGCATCAGCGAGCCGGAGGACATCTTCACCGCGGTGGAGCACGGGGCCGACACGTTCGACTGTGTGAACCCGTCCCGGGTCGCCCGCAATGCCGCGATCTATGTCGCCGAGGGCCGATTCAATATCAACACCAGTCGTTTCCGGCGCGACTTCACCCCGATCGACGACACCTGCGACTGCTACACCTGCGCCAATTACACCCGCGCCTACCTGCATCACCTGTTCAAGGCCAAGGAAATCCTCGCGGCCACCCTGTGCACAATTCACAACGAGCGCTACACGATTCGACTGGTCGACCGCATTCGCGCGAGCATCGAGGGCGGCTATTTCGACGAGCACAAGGCCGAGACGCTGGGGCGCTGGAAGGGTCGCATCCCGACCCCGTAGCCCGGTGGCCCCGGACTTCACGGCGTGAAGTCCGGTGGCCGCCAACGTCTTTCAGCTCAGTAGCGCGGCTTCTTCGCGCGGTGCGTAGGTCGGCTCGTGCTTCTTCAGCCAGGCGATCACCCGATAGGTGATCGGCAGCACGATGATCTCCGCGAGCGTCTTCCACAGGAAGCCGACGATCACGTAGTTCACGAACTGGCTCCACGAGTCGATGCCGATGGCGGTGGCCGCGATCGAGCAGAAGATCAGCGTGTCACCGAACTCGCCGACCACGGTGGAGCCGATCAGCCGGGCCCACAGGTGTTTTTCCTTGGTCCGTTCCTTGATCAGCACCAGCGTCGCGGAATTCAGCATCTCGCCGACGAAATAGCCGGCCAGTCCGGCGGCGACCAGTTGCGGCGTGGTCCCGATGATGGTGCGGAACGCGTCCTGGTTCTCGTAGAACGTCGCGGCGGGCAACTCGATCGCGATCTTGAAGCACACCACGGTCAGCAGCAGGACGGCGAAGCCGAAGTAGATGGCCCGGCGGGCGGATTTGAAGCCGTAGATCTCGCTCAGCACATCGCCGATGATGTAGGCGAGCGGGAAAAGGAACCAGGCGCCGTCGGTAGTGATCGGCAGCACCTCCAAGGGGCCTAGCTGCACCGAGTGATCGGTGAAGAACTGCACGCCCTTGGTCGCGCAGATGTTGGAGATGATCAGCGTTGCCGTGAACAACGCCACGATCGGTGTGTAGTACCCCCGCGCCACCTGGGCGAATGCCGCATGGTCGGGCGCGGGGCGTCCAGATTCGGGGACTTCGGTTTTATTCGGCTCACTCACCCGCATCATCCAACCAGGTTGTGGAATACCCTGTAGCAATGACGAATCCCGGCGATTCCGACGAATGGTGGAAGCAGTACGGCGGCCAAGGCGTATCGCCGGAATCCGGTGCACCGAGCTCGGTTCCGCAATACCCGAACGCTGAACAGCCATCGGGGTACCCGTCGGCGCCGCAATACCCGCAGCAACCCGCCCAGCCCATGACCCCGCCGCCGCAACAGCAGTACCCGGGCTACCAGCAGCCGCAGTACGGTCAAGCGCCGCAGCCCCAGCAGCAACCGTATGGCCAGCCGAACTACGGCTACCAGCCCGCCTACCAGCCGTACGGCATGGCGCAGCCGCAGGGCACCAACGGCCTGGCCATCGGCGCGCTCATCTCCTCGCTCGCCGGATTCGTCACCTGTGGCCTCGGATCGATTGTCGGGATCATCCTGGGCGTCATCGCGTTGAACCAGGTCAAGCAGTCCGGCCAGGAAGGCAAGGGCATGGCCCTGGCCGGCATCTGGATCGGCGTCGGCGCGATCGTCCTCGCCGTCCTCTGGTTCGTCGTCGTCCTCGTCGCAGGCACCACCTAGCTCGACCCCACGAAAACGTCAGGGGCGCACCCGAAAATCGGGTGCGCCCCTGCGCGTGTCTTCAGCCGGTAGGCGTCAGGACTTGACGACCTGGGTGCCGCCGGCGAACTTGTCGTGCCAACCCTGCTTGTTCGGGTCCTGCGAGATGGTGACCATGATGTAGATGGCGAGACCCAGCGAGACCAGGCTGCCGACGCACGGGATGATGCTCGCCGCGATGAACGCGTTGCGCTTCAGCGAGGTGACCGGATCGATCTTGGCCGCGCCGCCGGGGGCGAGCACCTTCAGGCCGAGCACCTTCTTGCCGATGGTGGTGCCCTGCGTGGTCTCCATGCCGACGAAGTAGCCGAGCTGCACCAGGGTCCAGATCAGGCCGAGGCCGATGGTCAGCCCGACGCTGTTCTTCACCAGCAAATAGATGATCAGGTACGGGATGTAGAGGACGAGCGCGTCGATGACGCGCGCACCGATACGGGTGCCGAGGTCACCCGGCTGGCCGCCGTACTGGTTGAAACCGCCCGGCTGCTGCGGGTACTGGCCGTACTGATCCTGCTGGCCGTACTGCGGCGCCTGACCGTACTGCGGCTGCTGGCCGTACTGCGGCGGCTGCTGGCCGTACTGGGGCTGCTGGCCGTAGGGCTGCCCACCCTGGGGGAACTGTTGGCCGCCCTGCGGGAACTGCTGACCGCCTTGCGGTTGCTGTTGGCCGCCTTGCGGGTACGGCTGCTGCCCATACGGCTGCCCGCCCTGCGGATATTGGTTGGGGTCGTACCCACCGCTTGTCATAGTTTGTCCTCGTCGAGTGATCAGTAGTTGGACGAATGCGTACGTTACGGACATCGACTGCGTTGCAACAACCCATTCCCGTCGAGTATCCACGGTTCGCGTGGCAGATGTGCCGGGTCGAAGCTGTCGAGCAGCTCGGCCGCCGAGGTCGCCGGGTAGCCGAGCGAGTGGGCCAGTGCGGCCACTACCTGGTCGGGCGTGTTGCCGAGCGCGCGTTGGTCGGCCAGCGTCACCGCGCCGTCGCGCTTAGCCAGGCGTTGTCCTTCGGCGTTGAGTACCAGCGGAACATGGGCGTACTGCGGCACCGGAAGATCCAGCAGCGTCGCGAGATAGGCCTGCCGCGGGGTGGACGGTAGCAGGTCGTCGCCGCGCACCACCTGATCGACGCCCTGGGCCGCGTCATCGACCACCACCGCGAGGTTGTAGGCCGGGATGCCGTCGCCGCGGCGCAGCACCACGTCGTCCACCGGTGCGCGGTAGCGCCCGTGCAGCTCGTCGACGATCTCGAATTCGGTTGCCGCGGCACGTAGGCGCAGCGCGGCCGGGCGTCCCTGGGCGCGGAAGTCGGTGCGCGCCTGGTCGGTCAGCGTGCGGCAGGTGCCCGGGTAGGCGCCGAGCGGACCGTGTGGCGCGGTGGCCGCCTGCTGTATTTCTCTTCGCGTGCAGAAACATTCGTAGGTGAGGCCGGCGGCGGTGAGCCGATCGATGGCCGCTTGATAGAGCGGAAGCCGTTCGGACTGCCGGATCACCGGGCCGTCCCAGTCGAGCCCGATCGTGGCAAGGTCGTCCAGCTGCCGCTGCTCGGCTCCCGGCCGGACCCGATCCAGATCCTCGATCCGCATCAGGAAGCGCCGGCCGGTCGACCGGGCGAACGCCCAGGCGAGCAGGGCGGTGCGCAGGTTTCCTACGTGCAGATCCCCGGACGGGCTCGGCGCGTACCGGCCCGCACCCGGCTCAGGCACGGGCCCGGCTGGTGCGGGATGAGGTGAACACGGTGCCCATCGTAGATATCAGCCGCGCAATTGCGGCGTCAGCTCCGTCGGCGCGATCGGTGTCTGCGCGTCCAGCGCGTCGAGCAGGGCCTGCGAGTGGGCGATCAGTCCCGCGCGGTCGATGCCGTAGGGCACGTCCGCGCCGTCTTCGGGCTCGAACTCGGTCAGCCGGGTGATCGCCCGGGTCAGCAGCGTGCGCGCACCCTTCGGATTACCTCGCTGGATGTGTGTGACACCGACAGCAAGTTGGGCAAGTGCCTGCCACAGCATCCGTTCGGCGAACGGTCCGTTCTTCCACGCCGCCTCTAATACCTCGTGCGCGTTGAATGCCAAACCGTCATCCAGCAGTTGCTGAGCGAAGGTGAGGGTTTGCTGCGGCGGTAGTTCCAGATCATCGGGAATTCGGGCAACTCCGGCACTGCCGGGCGGCAGCGGACGGCCCAATCGGTCACGCGGACGAGCGTTAAGGGCGCGACCTGCGTCGTCGCGATCGCGGTCAACCATGCCTTCCATCATGCCTGCCCACAGTGATGGCGTCGATGAGCCAGTGTCCGCAGAAAGAAACTATGCCGGATCACAGCACAATCACATCGATCGAAAAGTTTGCGGCAGTACGATCAGAGGAATGGTTGCAACCCGCTGGCAATGTTTCCGCAACATTTAATCTTCGCAAACTTGGCAGTTGCGATGATTCAATAAGCAAGAGACGGGCAAACTTTCGATCAACCTGCTAAAGTCTCTGTCGCGGGGGCAACCTCGCGGGGTGTATTCCACCCCGACGTACAGTGCGATAACGACGCACCGTTGAGTTGCGCGCTTTCGTCAGGCGCACAGGGGATTCGGCGTTGCTTGGCCGGGTGCCGGTGCTAGTTGAACGATGTCAGAAGAAATCTCGTTCTCGACGCAGCAAAGGAGCTAGTGCCGTGGAGGTTGATTTGACGGATGCTGTGTGGCGCAAGAGCACATACAGCGGCCCTGATGGGAACTGCGTGGAAGTCGCCTTTCTAGTCGACGGCAAAATCGCGGTCCGTGACACCAAGGACAACGGATGTGGCCCGGTGCTGGCGTTTGCCCCGGGGCAGTGGGACGCATTCCTAACCGGAGTAGCGCAGGGGGAGTTCGGGCGGGCCTGATAACAACAGGCTGCCTGAACAGGCACTATGGGCCCCGGGTCGGCACGGCTCGGGGCCTTCGCAATATTCGGGCACCGGGATTCCGGCGTCCGAATACTTGCGTGTAGGGATAATGCGCGCCGGCCAGCTATTCACCGCCGGCTATCGCGTTGAACCGTTCCCGCCCGGACCGTTCCCGTTCCGGCTATCGCGTTCCTGGTAATTCCGCAGTACCGCGAGCTGCCGTCGCTCTTCCTCGTGGTCGGCCTCGTGATTGCGCTCGGACTCCTGCCAGGGATCGGCACGGAAGAAGCTGCCGGTGCCCGGCTTGCCCGCCGCACCGAGCTTGCTCATCTTCTTCGGCACCGGCGCACCCTGGTACGCCAGCGGGATCGGATGGCCGTGTTCGTCCACCGGCCCCAGCGGTTGATGGAGCTCGATGTACTCGCCGTTCGGCAGCCGCCTGACCACACCGGTCTCGACGCCGTGTTCCAGCACCTCCCGGTCGCCGCGCTGCAAGCCGAGGCAGATCCGATAGGCCACGAAGTAGGCCAGCGGCGGAATCAGCAGGATGCCGATACGTCCGGTCCAGGTCGTCGCGTTCAGCGAGACGTTGAACTGGTAGGCGACGATGTCGTTCACGCAGGACAGCGTGAGCACCACGTAAAACGCGATCGACATCGCACCGATCGCGGTGCGCACCGGCACGTCGCGCGGGCGTTGCAGCAGATTGTGGTTGACGTACTTGTCCCCGGTCAGCCGTTTCTCGATCCACGGATAGGCGATCAGCACCGTGAACACCAAGCCCATGATCAGCGCGCCCCACACCGGCGCGGGCACCGTGTAGCGGCCCAGATAGATTTCCCACGGCGGAATCAGGCGCATCATGCCGTCGGTCCACATCATGTAGAAGTCCGGCTGCGACCCCGCGGAGATCTGCGAAGGGTTGTACGGACCCATGTTCCAGATCGGATTGATCTGCAACAGCCCGCCCATGATGGCGACGATGCCCAGGGTGAACGCGAAGAACGAGCCCTGATCCAGCGAGAACACCGGCACGATCCGCGCGCCCACCACGTTGTTCTCGGTGCGGCCAGGCCCCGGGAACTGCGTGTGTTTCTGGTACCAGACCAGCGCCACGTGCGCCGCGATCAATGCCAGCATGATGCCGGGGAACAGCAGCACGTGCGCGATGAACAGGCGCGGAATGATGATGGTGCCCGGATAGTCGCCGCCGAACATCAACCAGTGCAGCCAGGTGCCGATGATCGGCATGCCCAGCGTGATGGACGAGAACGCCGCCCGCAGCCCGGTCCCGGAGAGCAGATCGTCCGGCAGCGAGTAGCCGAAGTAGCCCTCGAACATCGCCAGGATCAGCAGCAGCGAACCGATCACCCAGTTCGCCTCGCGCGGTTTCCGGAACGCGCCGGTGAAGAACACCCGGAACAGGTGCACGATGATCGACGCCGCGAAAAGCAAAGCGGCCCAATGATGTACCTGTCGCACGAACAATCCGCCGCGCACTTCGAACGAGATGTTCAGCGCCGTCTCGTATGCCCGCGACATGGTCACGCCACGTAACGGCTGGTAGGAGCCGTCGTAGACCACCTCGGTCATGGACGGGTCGAAGTACAAGGTCAGATAAACACCCGACAGCAACAGGATGATGAAGCTGTACAAGGCGATCTCACCGAGCAGAAACGACCAGTGCGTCGGAAACACCTTGTTGATCGACCGCTTCAGGAAATTGGCGGCCTGATATCGCTCGTCGGCGGAATCCGCCTGCGCGCTGACCTTGCGACCGAGTTGAGTTGCCATGGTCGACACCCCGCCCCTGGGAGAGTGGTTGCGTTCTACTACAGACGGTAGCAGGCAAGGCGTCCGGAATCGATAGGTTTTCGCCTATCCACTTGTGGATCAAGATCATTCGCGGATTTCGGGTGCACCGAAAGGTCGATCAATTCCGCTGCCGGACCCATGTCCCGTTCGACGGGCAGGCGGCGGGGTTGATGGGTTCGATACTGTCGGGAGGTGGTTTCGATGGCGCCGCAGGACGCGACGATGTACTGGCTGTCGGGCCGTACTCGCAATGATCTGTTCCTGCTGTACTGCTTCACCGATACCGGGCGACCGTCGGCGGAATTACGCGCGTTCGTTGCCGAACGGAGCGCGCGGATCGGTGACCTGCGGGTCCGGGCGCGCGATGTTCCCGGCGATCTGGACTATCCGTCGTGGGTGCCGTGTGAGTTCACCGCCGATCAGTTCATCGAGCATGCATTGCCGACACCGGATTGGGTGCACCTGCAAGCCGCGCTCGGCGACGTGGTCGACACCGGCGTGGATGCGTCGGTGCGACCGTGGCGAGTGCACCTGTTCCGCGGCATAGTCGACGCCCCGGGCGGCGCTGACCAGGCGCTCGTCGCGGTTCTCCAGATGTCGCACGCACTAGCCGACGGCCGGCGCGCGGCCGAGATCGCGCGGGCCTTGTTCGCCGAGGAGGGCGACGCCACACCGAACTCTGTGTCAGGCACACCCCGCAGTGTTGTTCTGCCCAGTCGTGCGATGGCGACCGCCGCGGCGGTGCTGGCGCTGCCGCGGCTGCCGATTCGGATGGCCCGCACCGCAGTTCTCGGGTATCGAGCGTTTCGGGCCCAGCAGGAACTCGCCGAACTCACCGCGGCGGGGGAGTTGCCGCCACCAGGGCCGGACTTTCCGCCCAGTCTCGTCAATCATGCTGTGGCGGAAGTTGATTCGGCCCATCGGGTGCGGTTGATCGTGTGTGACGCCGTATCATTGCGTGTCCCCGAACGCACGGTGACCGTTGTCGTGCTGACCGCCGTCTCGCTCGCACTCGCACGCTACCTCGAAAAGCGTGGGGGGCCTGTGGATAAACTCGGCGCACAGGTGCCGATGGCGTTGTCCGATACCGCAAAGAGCAACGCCCACAACAACTATCGAAGCCTCAGCGTCGACCTGTCCATCGATGAACCCGATCTCCGCGCACGGGCCGACAAAATCGCCGCGACCATGGCCGACCGGCGGCTGCGCGCCCAGCACCCGCTGTTGACAGCTCAGGATCGCGTCACCGATGTCGTCCCCGCGCCAATGCTCCGCCGCGACATCGCCCGCTACCCCCTCGACACGGTGCCGGATTCCATCGCAGGTCACACCGTCGTCTCCAGCGTCTACCGCGGCCCGGCGAACCTCACCTTCGGCGGCGGCCCGGTCCGCTTCACCGGCGGCTTCCCGGCGATCGGCTCGGTCATGCGACTGACCCACGGCGTCCACGGACTCGGCGACACCGTCACGATCTCACTCCATGCCGATGCCGCGGCAATTCCGGATCTCGACGCCTACGCCGAGTTGTTGCGCGCCGCGTTGAATGAGGCGGCGCAGGGGTTGAAATGATTGCGGCACAGCCGAATTCGGAGCAACGAAACTAACCTGCGACGGACTTGTGCCACACCAATGAGTACCGCCAGTAAACCCGCCGCCGCACCCGCGCTCCCGGAAGCAGCGCGACCGCCTGCTGTCGCACCTGACGAGTTGTCAACGGCGGATCGAGAACGACCGGCATATCGTCGTGAGTCGGCTCCAACGCGTACCAATCTCCGCGACCGAACTTGCGCAGAACAGCGAATGTGATCGCCAGAACCCGCTGACCGATCGCGGCCACGAGTTCAACCGGCAGCTCCCGGGCCAGGTCCGCACGCGGCAATGCGACGACCGCCAGCACCCCACCCGGACGCAGCGCTTCAGCCAGAACCGGCAATACCCTGTCCAACGGCATGTGGTGCAACGTGCTGATCGAAACGATCGCGTCATAGCTCCCGGCCGGCAACGGCTGCTCCAGCACGTCCCCGAGAATGCAGGTGACATTGCCGGGCGTCGCCTGCTTCGCCGCGTCGATCATCACCGGCGATCGATCGATCGCCTCGACCCGCTCGGCATGCCGCGCCAACTCCACCGCGAACGCACCGGCCCCGCATCCGACGTCCAGCACTCGCGCGCACGGGTCGGGCAGTTGCCGCAGCAGAAACCGGTGGTAGAAGCGGTTGTGGTCCCATCTGATGCCAGCCATCGATCCCACTCTGCCACAGGATTTCCGCGCATCGATGCGGCCGCTGACGGTCATCGAGGCCGGCGCTGATCGAGCGCGAGCGTCGCCGTAACCGTGTCGCCATCGACCGTCGACGTAGCTGCCGCGAGTAACTTCCGCGCCGCCGAATTATCCACCGTGGTCACCGCGACAACCCGCCGCGCACCGATCTCCCCGGCAACCACCCGCAACCGCTCGGCCACAGATTTACCCACGCCACGCCCTCGATCCGAACGACCGATCCACACCCCCGCCTCGAACCCCTCCTCCCCAGGCTGCAACCGCGCGGCCCCCACCACCCGCGCCCCCACCACGATCAGATACGTGTACTCGACCGGCGCATCCACCACCAACGCCCGCCCGCGATGAAACTCGAGAAACGCCTGCCTGCGCTCCGCATTCCACCCCGGCGCGCCGTCCACCGGCGGCATCACCTCCAACGGATCGGCATCGGCCACCGCCGCCTCGAGCAGCAGCGCGAGGTTCTCCTCCGTCAACGGCTCGAGCCTTACCGGCTCCGTATTCCTGTCCACGACATGAGCCTCCAGCAACAGGTATGCCCTGGTCAACGGAATTCCGGCGGCCCACGTCCGCACCGGCTCGCAGGCTACGATGGCCGCAATCGGTGATGTGCGAGCCTGCACGGGGTAATTCGGCAGCGCGAGCGGATGTGGTCGAGTGACTCGACGTCTGAGAGGACGGAATGCTGCGCGCTGGTGAGGTTTTCGCCGGATACGTGATCGAGCGCCAGCTGGGTCGCGGCGGCATGGGGTCGGTATATCTCGCGCGGCATCCGCGGCTACCGCGGCGGATCGCGTTGAAGCTGCTCAGCCAAGACCTGCACGCCAACGACGAAATGCGCGCCCGGTTCGAGCGCGAGGCGGAGCTGGTCGCGCAGCTGGATCACCCGAATATCGTCGCGGTATACGACCGCGGTGTCGATGAGGGCGTCCGATGGATTTCCATGCAGTTCGTCGACGGCATCGACGCCGGCGCGCTCGACCCGCGCACGCTGGACCCCGCCCGCGCGGTCGAGATCATCGCCGAAACCGCCAAGGCGCTCGACTACGCGCACGCCGTCGGCGTCCTGCACCGCGACGTGAAACCGGCCAACATCCTGCTGGCTCGCGCGACCGCCGGGCAGGACGAACGCGTCCTGCTCACCGACTTCGGCATCGCTCGCTTACGCGACGACGTTCACCAGCTCACGCGCACCGGAATGTTCGCCGCAACCCTGGCTTACGCCTCCCCGGAACAACTTTCGGCCAGCCCCGTCGACCACCGCTCCGACCAGTACGCCCTGGCCTGCACCCTGTTCTGGCTGCTGTCGAACACCGCCCCCTTCACCGCCGACAACCCCGCCGCGATGATCGCCGCCCACCTCCAGCAACCGCCGCCTCCACTCACCACCCGTCGATCCGATCTACCCCCGGCTCTCGACGCAGTTCTGTCCAAGGCACTAGCCAAGCGTCCCGGCAACCGCTACGAATCCTGTGCGGAATTCGCCACGGCCGCCCGCGACGCACTGACCGCCGTGAAATCGCCTGCCCCACTCACGATCCCGCAGTCCTGGGTGCCTCCGCTCACTGAACGGTCAGGGCAGAGTGAGCCGCCACCTGGGCGGCAACCATCGAGTGAGTCCACGCACAGGCAGGCCGCCCCAAATGAGCCCGCGCAAGCATCGACGCCGGATGCGCGTGCACGACAGGCAGAATCGGGTGCGTCGGCGAGGTCGGGCCCGGATGAGCTCGGCTCGAGGAAGAGCGCACGGCTGTCGGCGTCGAATCAGTCTGCGGTGGAAGCGGGTTCGCGCGAAGCCACAGTGTGGGAGGAGCCGCGTCAGCGGACGCTGGCTGCCGAGCCGGACGATGGCCTGCCGGAGATCCGGCGGCCGCGCGGGCGGGGCGCGCGCAATGCTGTTGTCGCCGGGGCTGTTCTGGTTGTCGCCGCGATTGTCGCGGGGATCATTTGGGCAAACTCGGGAACTTCTTCGGACAGCCCGGCCTCGCCCACGTCGGCCGGCCCCGGTGCGCTGCGAACAATCGACTGGTCAGGTGCCGTTGCTCCAGGGACCGCCGGTGCGCCGCGAGCTATCGAGCCACTGACGCAGATCGATGCGCAGGGCAAGGAGGTCGCGAAACCTGGTGCCGCCAGCACTCCGGCGGGTGACGGCAAGGCGACGTGCACGCCCGTAACTCTGGCCACGACAGCCGTTTCCAGCGGTAGCGCGGACGGTGGCGTGAAGCTGGCCATCGATCAATTCAAGAAGGCGAACCCCGGATGCTCTGTCGCACTGCGGGAATTCGACTTCTCCGGCTCGCAGGTGAGCGATGTGGCCGCGCAGATCACCAACGATCCGTCGATCGCCGCATTGATCGGCCCGGTGTTCTCCACGGAAATCCAGTCCACGGGAAAGGTTTTCAATGACGCGGGCCTACCGTTCCTGACTCCATCAGCCACCGATCCCGCCCTGTCCACCAACGGCTGGCATTCCTTCTTCCGTGGGCTGGCCGCCGACGACGTCCAAGGCACCGCCCTGGCGAAGTACCTGGTCAACACGGCGCACTACCGCAAGATCTGCGTCATCCAGGACAAGACCGGTTACGGCAGAAGCCTGGCCGGCAGCGCCGTCTCCAGCCTCGGCTCGGCCGCCGACTCGAGCTGTGCGGGCGAGATCGGCAAGGGTGATCGCGACTTCGCCGCTTTGACCACACAAATCGCGACGGCCGAGCCGGACGCGATCTTCTACTCCGGCTTCGCTGACGAGGCGGCCGCCTTGCTCGAGCAACTGCGCCGAGCGGGAATCACGGTCCCCTTCGTCTCCGCGGAAAGCACCGTCACCCCGGACTTCGTTGCCCAAGCGGGAAATTCGGCGAAAGGCGCGATCGTCTCCTGCTCCTGCGGCCCTGACGTAACTCAATTCGCCAGTGAATACCAAGCTCTCAACGGCCGAGCCCCCGGCCCGAGCTCCGTCGAGGCGTACGACCTCACCACCATCATTCTGAAGGGCGTCACCTCCGGCCGCACCACTCGCGCCGGCCTCGCCGACTACCTGCGCGGCTACGAGGGCACCGGCTTGGCCCGCACCTACCGCTGGTCCACCACCGGCGAACTCGCCACACCCCAAACCTGGCTCTACAAGGTCAATTAACCGTCACCCTCGGCGACCGATGAGTTCGGGTCGCGCCGGCCGTCTGCATCAACAGAGGCGCACGCGACCCGTGCTCGACCCGAGGAGAGTCCCATGATCGATCTGAAGCCGGCCTGCGACACGATGATCGACCTGCTGCTCGGCACCTCCGCCGACCAACTCGACCGTCCCACCCCGTGCAGCGAGTACACCGTCGCCCTCCTTATCGACCACATCGGTGGGGTTGCACAACGTTTCACCGCGTTCGCGCGTAAAGACACCGGTGACATTCCTCGCGAGATCGCTGCGCACCCCAAGGTGGTCGCCGAGCGGGTGCGCACCCTCGGCCTCGCTTGGGACGACCCGTCGGCCTGGCAAGGCACTACCGCTCTGTCCGCGGACCTGGAGCAGTCGAACGAGCTGTGGGGCCGAATCGCACTCACCGAAATGGTGGTGCACGCCTGGGATCTCGCCCAGGCCACCGACCGCCCGTTCACCCTGTCCACGCCGACGCTGCACGCCTGCCTCGACCACGTCGTCGCCTTCATCCCGAACGCCCCCATCCCCGAACTGTGGAGTTCCGCCGTCGAGACCTCCGACGATGCCGCGCTGATCGATCGCATCGTCGCGGTCACCGGCCGCAATCCGCGCTGGGCCGAGGTAGCTGACCGCGGATAGCCAACGGATTGCACTGTCGCGAACGCTCTTTCGGTCCGCTCCAGATCCCCAGCAGTTCAGCGACATGGCGACAAACAATCGGCAATCGCCTCGCCGTTGACTCGATCCGCCACTGCAGTCCTGCGCAAACGCTGAACCCCAAAGACTTATCCCCTGGTAGCGCAACATATTTGCGACCAGGTAGCCGGCTGCTGCCGGTTGCCACATCGAGAGAGACTTTCTCGCAATGCTGCTACCGTGGGTGAGCCGTCAGGTTCTGGGCGGCTACCAGGGTCAACCGTGGGAATCCGGCGTTCGACCGGCGAAACCGCGTGTCCTGTAAGGACTGTGAGGGGGACGCGGTGAAACCACGGTTACCGCGCAGCGTTCCCATCCTCGACGTGCACTCGTTAGCAGTGGTCACCTATGGTCGGGTGAAACCTGATACACCTCCGACCTTTCCAGAGGCACGTGCCCGAGCCGCGTGCCCGCGCACCCACCGTCTGGAGCCACGTCCTTGACCACGTCACCATTCACCGTGTCCGACAACGCCGCACCTGGGGTCTGCCCGGTTCAGCACGGCTCACCCATCGATACCGATGGTCCCCGCGTGCGCCTGCACACCCCGGAGTTCGCCGCCGATCCGCATCGCGCCTACGCCGAGATGCGTCGGCAGTACGGCTCGCTGGTGCCGATCGAACTGGCCCCGGACGTGCCCGCCACCCTGGTCGTCGGCTATGACGCCGCGCTGCGCATCCTCAACGACCCAGAGCACTTTCCGGCCGATCCGCGGACCTGGCAGCAGAACATCCCCGACGACTCGCCCATCAAGCCGATGATGGAGTGGTACCCGAACGCGCTGCGCAACAGCGGCGCCGCGCACGCGCGCTACCGGCAGGCCTACACCGCCGCCATCGACGGAATCGACCTGCACGCCCTGCATTCCACCGTCGAGCGGATCGCCATTCCGCTGATCAACACCTTCTGCACGACCGGGTCGGCCGATCTAGTGACCCAGTACGCGTTCCCGCTGGTCTTCGACGTGCTCAACCAAATGGTGGGCTGCTCGGCGGAATTGGGTCAGCGGGTCGCGACCGGCATGGCCCAGCTCTTCGACACGGTCAACGCCGCGCAGGGCATGCAGATGCTCAGCGAGGCCCTGCTGGAGCTGATCAGCCTGCGCCGCGCGGAGCCCGGCGACGACGTCACCTCCCGACTAGCGCATCATCCGGCCGAACTCGACGACACCGAAATGTTGTGCCAGCTCATCAGTTTCTACGGCGCGGGCATCGAGCCGCAGCAGAACCTGATCATCAACACCCTGCTCCTGATGGTCACCGACGACCGCTTCGGCGGCCACGTTCTCGGCGGCAGCATGTCGACCCGCGACGCGCTCGACGAGGTCCTGTTCAACGACCCGCCGATGGCGAACTTCTGCACCTCCTACCCGCGGCAGCCGATCCTGATCGACAACAACTGGTTGCCCGCGCATCAGCCGGTCCTGATCAGCCTGGCCGGCTGCAACAACGATCCCGAGATCCGCGGCGGCGACCGCACCGGCAACCGCTCGCACCTGGCGTGGGCCGCCGGACCGCACGCCTGCCCGGCCAAGTCCGTCGCGTACCTGATCGTGCAGGACGCCATCGATCAGCTGCTCGACGCACTGCCGGAAATCGAACTCGCCGTTGGCCCGGACGAATTGGTTTGGCGGCCAGGGCCTTTCCACCGCGCGGTAGCGGCACTGCCGGTCGTCTTCCCCAAGTCCCCTCCGTTGAACATGATGTAAGGAGCGTCCGATGGAGCATGAACCGATAGTTCTGGACACGACCGGTGCCGACATCCAAGGCGAGTCCGCGCGCATCCGGGCGCGCGGACCCGTTGCGGTGGTGGAATTACCGGGTGGCGTGCCCGCGTGGTCGGCCACCGACGCGGCGGTGCTCAAGAGCCTGCTCGCCGATCCGCGCGTGTCCAAAGATCCTCGGCAGCACTGGTCTTCGTTCATCAACGGGGAGATCACCGAGGCGTGGCCGCTGCTGCCCTGGGTCGCGGTGGACAACATGTTCACCGCCTACGGTTCCGACCATCGGCGACTGCGGAAACTGGTCTCGCCCGCGTTCACCCATCGCCGCACCACCGCGCTGCGGCCGCGGATCGAGGCGATTACCGACAACCTGCTGAACGCGCTGGCCGCCACCTTGCCCGGCGAATCGGTAGATCTGCGTGCGGGATTCGCGTATCCGGTGCCGATCCAGGTGATCACCGAAATGATGGGCGTGCCAGAACATTTGGGTGGCGGCCTGCACAAGTGCGTGGACGGGTTCTTCGACACCTCGTTCACGCCCGAGCAGGCGCAAGCCAACTATCTCGAGATGTACCGGCTCATCAGCGAACTCGTCGCCTACCGGCGCGAGACGCCCGGTGACGACGTGACCAGCGTCCTGATCGCCACCCGCGCCGAGGACGGTGCGCAGCTGGTGGAGAAGGAACTGGTCGACACCCTGATGCTCGTCATCAACGCGGGCCACGAGACGACCGTAAACCTGCTCGACCAAGCGATTTTCGCGCTGCTGACCCATCCGGCGCAGCGCGCCGACGTGGTCGAGGGCCGGGTGCCGTGGTCGGACGTGGTGGAGGAAACGCTGCGCTACGAAGCGCCGGTCGCGCACCTGCCGTTGCGCTACGCCGTCGACGACATCGAGATCGGCGACATCCGAATCCCGAAGGGGGAGGCCATTCTCGCCTCCTACGCCGGTGCCGGACGGGATCCGAACCTGCACGGCGCGACGGCCGATCAGTTCGACATCCACCGCACCAACAAGGACCACCTGTCCTTCGGGCACGGCGCGCACCACTGCATCGGCGCCCCGCTGGCCCGGCTCGAAGCGGCGGTCGCGCTCCCCGCCTTGTTCGAGCGCTTCCCGAACCTCAGGCTCGCGGTGGATCCGGCGGAATTGCAGCCGGTCGGCAGTTTCGTCTCCAACGGTCACCGCCAGCTGCCGGTGTATTTGGGGGAGTAGGTCGTCGAGCGTGGGGTGCCCGTTCGGCACTCCACGCTTTCGTCAGACGAAGGCAAGCGCGGAAGCCGCAAGTGCGATCAGCGCGACCACGTCCACCCACGCGACGCGCTTGGTCTTCCCATTCAGCTCACCGAAACCGATGGTGAGTGCGAGCGCGAGAAAGCTGGTCATGCTGATCGCGGCCGCGATGATCGCGGCAACTCGAACCGGCGCGATGAACGCGCCTGCGATCAGTCCGATTCCGACCAGCGCGAGCAGTAGCGCGCGGTGCCGCAAGAGCAGCTCCTGGTCGCGATTGCCGAGTTCGGTGCCGTAGACCGCGACGGCGCGACCGGGTGCGCAGGCGACGATGCCGGGAACAATGTGGATCACGCCGATCAGCACCAGAGCTGCCTGCGCGACGTAGTCGAATCGCATGTTCGATCCGTCCTTTCTCTTGGTCGTGCAAGCATGGCGAGTATGGGCGGTGCGGCACTTCCAGAAACACGCTGTCTCGCGACCGTGTGGTTGTGGCCTGGGCACGCGGTTTATCGGGGTCCTTCGCTGCGGCTCGACGCGCATTGCGGATCGGTGCTGTGTCTAGCGGTCGGTGTCGATGCACCGTTCACGGTGCGGGCCGACGGGTTCGAGCAGACGGTGCGGACCGCGCTGATTCCGCCGCGCATGGTGCATCGAGTTGTCGCCACCGGCGAGCAGATGCTGTTCTGCTATATCGATCCCAGCTCGCCTCGGGCGAAAATCAGCTGGGATCGAATGAACAGTCGCTCTGGTGGATTCGGCATGGACCACCGCGATGAAGGCGAGTTGATAAGCCTCGCCGCGCAAACGGAATTCGATCCGGTGGCCGCGGTCGACCTGGCCTGTGGTCCCGGTTCGGCGAAGATCGATGATCGGATCGCGGCCGCGGCGGCGACGTTGCGGGCGTATCCGGCCCGGTCGAACTCGGCTGCCGAGTTAGCCGCGGAGGCGCACCTGTCGACCTCGCGATTCCTGCATTTGTTCGCCCGGGACGCGGGCACGAGCTTTCGCCGTTATCGGATGTGGGCGCGAATGCTCAGTGTCGGCCGTGCCGTCGCGAAGGGGGCTGATCTCACGACGGCCGCGGCGGATGCGGGTTTCGCCAGCCCTTCGCATTTCAGCGATACCTTCCACGCGATGTGCGGGCTCACGCCCAGCAGGTTGCTCGCCGACGGCGCTCGAATCGTGGTGCTGGATTCGTGAACCGGGGTCAGGCGAATTTGGCGAGCAGTCGCGCGTCCAAGTCCCGCAGGTAGTCGCGACCGAAGGCGCCGTTCTCGAGGCCGTTCACCAATACGTCCGGCAGATCCTGCTTGATCTGCGGCGAACGCGATCCGGCCGCGAGTGCGATGGTCGCCACGGTGTCGACGTCTCCGGTGAAAGCCACTGAGGTGAGCAAGATTTCGCTGAGACTGTTGCCCGAACTCAGTGCGGTCAGCGCGGCCCGCACGCTCATCCAGCCCTTGGATCCCACCTTGCCGCGCCACGGACGCGCCCAGCTCGGATCGAGGCGAGCACCGACCCAGCGGGGGAGTCCGGACAGTGGTCCGAGTTGGTAGTGGCAGTAGTGCACAGCCAGCGCGGCCGCCTGCGCCGCCGAAATCCCGGCGGGAGTGTTGTGCGTGACCCGTGCCTGCACTTCCGCGTAGCGCAGCACCTCGTCGACGGTGGGCAGCAACCCGACCGGCCCGGCGCGCATCGCGGATCCGCTCTTGTCGCTGGACGGGTCGATGCGGCTCAACAGATCCTCGCCGGTGTGTACGGTATCGAGGAACTGCTGGAACCGACCGGCATAGCCGTCGCGCGGATCGCGGTGGTAAGCCCGCACGAAATGCTCGGCCAGCTCCGCCTGCTGCCATGGCGCACCCGAGACCAGCAGCTCCGCGACCGCCAACGTCATCTGCGTGTCGTCGGTATAGGCGCCCGGCCGGACTCCGAGGTGCGTCGGATGCTGGATGTACCCGGCCAACGTGTTGTGTTCTGCGACAAGGCCGGCGCTCGCGTACTCGAACCCGGCGCCGTAGGCGTCCCCGACCGCCAACTCGACCAGCATGTGATCCCCTCCCCGTCGAACCCTGCCGCCAGATCTTGGCGCACCCGATTCGATAGTGCAACAGGCTATCTCGAAGCTAAGATTGGTTCGGCGAGCGACGAGGCATTCGGGTCGGTGACGGCCCGCTCGCCGGTGCTACCCGCCTAGCCCGCACCTACCGCTGGATCCCCACCGGCGAACCGACCACCCCAGGCATCTGGATCTACCAGGTCAACTAGCTAGGATCCCCCGAATGCCTGTACCGAAAGCCGAACTGCATCTGCACATCGAGGGAACGCTGGAACCGGAGTTGGCGTTTGCGCTGGCCGAACGCAATGGCGCCGAGTTGCCGTTCGCCTCGGTGGATGAGTTGCATCACGCTTACCGGTTCGAGGATCTGCAATCTTTTCTCGATCTGTACTACCGGCTCACGGACGTGCTGCGGGTTGAGCGGGACTTTACCGAGCTGGCCGAGGCGTACCTGGTCCGGGCGAGCGCTGCGGGCGTGCGGCACGCCGAGATTTTCTTCGACCCGCAGGCGCACACCGCGCGCGGAGTGCCCTTCGCGACCGTCATCGACGGTCTGTGGGCGGCGCTGCGGGATAGTGAGCAGCGGTATGGCGTCACGACCAAGCTCATCATGTGCTTCCTGCGCGACCTGTCGGTCGAATCCGCGCTGGAGACCCTGAGCGCGGCCGAGCCGTACCTGGATCGGATCGTGGCGGTCGGCCTCGACTCCGCAGAGGTCGGTCATCCGCCCGCCAAGTTCGCCGCGGTCTACGAGCGCGCTCGCGAGCTGGGGCTTCGAGCGGTGGCGCACGCCGGGGAGGAGGGCCCGGCCTCGTATGTGGCCGAGGCGCTGGATGTGCTGCGCGTCGAACGCATAGACCATGGAATCCGCGTGCTCGAAGACCCCGAGCTGGTCGCGCGCCTGGTGCGGGAGCGAATTCCGCTGACCGTGTGCCCGTTCTCCAACGTGCGCCTGCGCGTGATCGACAAGCTGACCGACCACCCGCTGCGCCGGATGCTCGATCTCGGCCTGGTCGCCACGGTGAACTCCGATGACCCGGCCTACTTCGGCGGCTATGTGCAGGAAAACCTCGACGGCGTCCGGGATGCCCTGAACCTGACCGCCGACCACCTGCGCACCCTCGCCCGCAACTCCTTCGAGGCCTCGTTCATCGACGAACCGACCCGCGCCCGCTACCTCGGCGAGGTCGACGCATACCACTTCTGATCCACGAGAATCCAAGCCGCACATCTCGGTTCGAGAGCGCCGAGATGTGCGGCGACTACGCGCCGCGGCGTACCCGCTGATCCGCTGCGCGGCGGATGTGCCGACCGTGCCCCCTGGCCGACAGTGTGTTCATGACCACAACGGCAGGCAGGCGCCGGCCCTTCATCCTCGCGACGTGCGCGGCACTCGTACTCGCGGCCATCGGTGACGCCGGCCCCGAGATCATCGAATCCCGCAGTCTCCTAACCGGTTACGACGGACCAGGGCCGTTGATCTATCTCGGCTTCGCCGTTCTGGTCGCAACGGTCCGATGGCGATACATCCCGCTGACCGCGGTCGCGATGTCGCTGTTCTTCCTCGTCGGCGGATTCGCCGACGAGGACTTCCCGACCCGGCTCGTCACCCCCGCCGAGCCCGTCGAATTCCTCGCCGCATGGCTCCAGACAATCAGCTTCGCCGCAGCGATCCTTTTCGGAATCGCCGCCGTCCGTCGGCGGACCCCAGCCGACGGCGCGCCCCGGACATCATCGGCCGGTCGACTCGAAAGGCATTGGCAATGAATACAATTGGCACCCGCTGGACAGCTCTACCAAAGAACACCAAACTATCCCTCTACGGACTGACCATCGGAATCCTAGGCCTGATAATGCAATGGATCGCCGACCCCGCCAAATTCCCCGGCTTCCCACCCGGAATCCTCGTGCTAGCGGTATTCGCCCTCGCCGTAGCCCTCACCACCCGCTGGTGGTGGACCCCCCTCCTCGCCACCCTGATCGCCGCCTTCATCGCCCTGGGCGGCCTCCTCGGCGGCGCCCTCCTCGATAACCTGTCATCAGGAAACATCGGCACCCTCGCCGGCAACATAATCCTGTACATCGGCTTAGCCATCGCAGCCATAGCCGGCGTCCTCGCAACAATCGACACCCGCCGCGCAACCAAAGTGCCCCTGCGCTGACTGCCCTCGACTGCACGAGGAAGCAGGAAATGCCCCGATCAATTGATCGGGGCACTTCTGCGCTACGGCACGCCGAACCGACACCAGGGCAACGTATTTCGACACTGCTATTAGGTTGCGGGCATGACCTCGTTGGAAAACCATGAAACGTCCGTCACGGTGACCTCCGCCGCGATTGGTTTGATCGGGACTCTCCAGCATGCCGCGCGCATCGCCGCCGAACGTGGCCACGGTTACGTCGGGACCGAGCACATCCTCGCGGCGCTGTTCGATGCGCCGTTGACACCCCTTGAGGTGTTCTGGCCGCGCATCGACGGAGAACCGATACAACGCGGTGTCATCAACGATTTCGATTCTTCGGCACCACAACAGCCCCTGACCTATTCGGAGGTACAGGAATTGGTGAAGGCGGTCATTCCGGAGCCGGGCAGTGCACCGGGCTTGCCGACCCGACCGGTCACGGTCACCTACGACGTGAGTGGTCCGAAAGCCGACGAGTTCAAGGCGATGCTCGATCGATTCGGATGAAAAGCGATGTCGCGCTCCGTCCTTGGTGATGGGGCGCGACAATGCGCCGAACAGCAGGTGCCGACCCCGCTGCTCCGAATCATGTAGGGCATCGGTGCGACGCTCGATAGATCGGCTGCGCTGGCGGTGTCCTCGACTCGGGGAGGCCCAGCTTCTATGTCGCTAACTCCGGGAGATAGTCTCGATCCTCGGATAGAGGGGGTCGTGTGGAGGTCGAGCCGGCCAGCCTGCGGGCAGCGGCCACGAAATTGTTCACGGAGTCGGGTGACGTCGACCATTGGACGCGACTCGGGGGCGCCAATGCGGTCACTCAGTTGAACGGATTGGGCTGCGCTGCTTTGTTCACCGAGGCGGACAATGCGAGCCGCCAGGCGAAAGCGGTACTCCAGGCCAGGATGAAGGAACTCGGAAACCTGCTGAAGATCTCTGCTGACGAATACACCGATACCGACACCGCGACCGCGGGCAAGTTGGCGGCATTCAGCGATCTGAACTCAGGAGATCCGCACGGGGGTCGATGACTGTGAGTCCTACAGGATCGATCCCGACCCGGGATCAAGTGACATCTTGGAATGTGGCAGCGCTGAAAGACGTGGCCGCCAATGCGGGCAAGATCGGTGACGCCATCGTGACGGCTTCCAACTCGGTGTACACCACGCTCCATGACGACCTGCACTGGTCGGGCGCGGCGAAGAATGCCGCGGAGGATCGCGCCAACCGAGAGCAACGCGAAATGCGGGCCGTGGCAACGGCCTACTACGACCTCGAAAGCGCGTCCGAAAGCCTGCACGGCGCAATCGAATACTCGGTCGGGCAGATCAAGCAGCTCGTGCAACTGCACGAGGTCGAGCCGGTCGTCATCGGCAACGATCAGGCCTGGACCGTGCACGGCATGACCGACGAGAACGAGGCGGCGAACCTCAGCAGCAGCCTCATCAGCTTCGCCACCACCATCGCCGAGGCCGACGCGCAGTGGAAGCCGAAGATCCAGGAGGCCATCGACGAGATTCGCCGAATGGCGCCGATCAGCAACAACGTCGATATCAACGCAGGCAATACGTCCCTTTCGCCGGAACGAGCCGCGGCCATCGAGTACGCCAACCGCTGGGCATTGAGTCGCAATCCCGACTACGAGGACCTGGGTGACGCGGATTGCACCAACTTCGTCTCCCAGTGCTTGCGCGCAGGCGGATTCAAGGACGAAGGTGACGGCGGCGTCCCGCAAATGCACCGCGATGACAACGGTCGGTGGTACTACGACGATGACACTGTCAAAGTCGACAAGTCGTATACCTGGGGCGGAGCACCCAATCTGCACGAATATCTACTCCGGGATAATCCGCAATCGGGAACTCCGAGCGGCACCGAGGTGCAAACCGGTGGGATCAACACCACGACCGCTGCCGCCGACCCGCTGGCACTGAGCAAGGCCGGCTTGAAACCCGGCGACATCGTCCAGTACGAGTTGAACGACGGCGCCAACGCCGGAACCATCAACCACACCGCGATTTACGTCGGACAGAAGCCGGTGACGATGCCGAACGGTGAGACGGTGATGGCCGACGTGGTCGACTACCATTCGAAAGAGAACAAGCAGGTACCCTGGACGCTCCAGCAGGGCAGCGGAAGCTCTTTCCCGCTGACTTATCACATGATCAAGGTGAACTATCCCGGTGACTGAAGCACGTACTCGTTCGAGGAAATGGCTTGCGGCTGTGGCCGTGGTGGTTGGCGTTGTTCTTGCCGCGCTCGTCGTGGATTGGCTGTTCTTTCTGTCCCGCTACGATTCGCTGACCTGGATGTTGACTCCGCCGCCGCGGATCGACGATGTCACCTACAGTCGCGTGGATTCCGCGCCGGAGGGTAGCGAGCAGTATCGGCGCCTGGTCGAGCGATACGGCGGTCCCGAGTCTGCGGATCGCCGATGGCCGCTGCCGTTCGCGGTGGATCGGTCGGCGCGCGCCTGTGGAGATTCGCCTTGGCTGCTGTTCGTGCACGACTACGCCGGCAAGATTCACCTGTACAAGCTCAACTCCGGCTGCGCGTAATACGACGGTCGGAACTACCGGGTCTTGCCTCCGCATGCGAGGTCTATCTCGGACTGCCAGGATCTGCCAAATCCGTTCTGCGGGAGCATTTCTCGAATCTATTCCCGTACTCTCCGGGTTGGCGAGCAGGAGTTCTCGCCGGCACAGGGAGGGGCACGTGTGATGCCTACCGCAACCAAGGAGAGGATTCACGTGATGAAGCGCACCGCGTATGGCTTCGCGATCAGCGCCCTGGTCACCGGCGCAATGGCTGGTGCTGTCTGGACCGGTGGTATCGCCGCCGCCCAAGGTGGCGGCATGACGTACCAGGAGTGCATGTCAACGGGCAAGGACAGCTACCGGCAGATTTATGGCACGGAAGCGGTCTGTGTCGAAGACGGGTACGGCACCTACAAATTGGAGCCAGACAGAGGTCAGTAGTAGCGGGGTCTCGACACCAGGGTGCAGCCCTGACTTGTTCCACCGAAGCTCCGGGTGGTTCCCCGATGTGGTGAGCACCGGGTGCGGCATAGCGTCGGGCAATGCGGTATTCGACCCGGTTCCGGCGGTTGTGTACCGCGATCACGCTCGTCGCCGGTGTGGTCGCGGCGGTGGCTTGCGCTCCTGGCAGTGAGCGCTCGGCCGCGTCGGTTCGCGTCGTGTCCGAGCAGCGGGTCGACGATCGCATTGTCGATCTGGTGCTGGACTCGCCGAGTCTCGGTGCGGAGGCGGCTGTCCGATTGATCACGCCGCAGGGTTGGAGTGATCGCGTGCCGCAGCGGAGATGGCCGGTGCTGTATCTGTTGCCCGGTGGTGACGGCGACCACACCGGTTGGACTGCCGACATCGACGTCACCGAACTGCCACAACTGCGGGACGTGCTGGTTGTGGTTCCGGGGATGCCGATGTTCGGGTTCTATACCGACTGGCGCGCGGGGACGCCGGCGGTGGAGTCGTTCCATCTCGACGAACTGCTGCCGCTACTCGAACGGGGCTACGGCGCAGGCGATCACCGCGTCATCGCCGGTGTCTCCCAGGGCGGCTACGGCGCGCTCGCCTACGCCGCACGGCGACCAGGCCTGTTCCGTGCCGCCGCCAGCTACAGCGGCTGGCTCCACCCGCGACAGCGGGCCGACATCGTGCTCGGCGCAGCGCGGTTCGTCGGAATCGACGATCCCAACCGGATCTGGGGCGACCCGATCCGCGACCGCACCACCTGGGAAGCGCACGATCCGTACCACCTGGCCGGCAATCTCACCGCGATACCGGTCTTCCTGTCCAGCGGTGACGGCTCCCCAGGCGAATTCGACCCGCCGGATCTCCAGCGCGACCCGCTGTTCGGCGAAATCGACCGGTGCGCAACCGAATTCCCGAATGCGGTCGATCTCACCGAGTCCGTGATGCACGAAAGCACCCGCGCGGTCGCTGACCGACTCCGGCAACTGGGCGCACAACCGATCGTCCATCTCACCAGCGGCACCCACAGCCCACCCTATTGGCAGCGCGAACTCCACCGATCGCTGCCGATGCTGCTCGCCGCCTTGTGACGTGGACCGAGAGGGAAATGCGAAGAGCCCCGCGCAGCTGAGCTGTGCGGGGCCCTTCTCGGCGGAGGATAGGGGATTTGAACCCCTGAGGGCGTTAACCCAACCCGCGTTCCAGGCGAGCGCCATAGGCCACTAGGCGAATCCTCCGTGGGGAAGCATACCGGGTGGGGGAGGGTAGACGCCAAACGGGTCCGTTCGGACCAGGAAAGTCCCAGTTCGGCCCGGTTTCTACCCGGTTTCGGGTACCCGGAGGAGGAGGATGGGCGGGAGAGCGGCTACACTGGCCGACGGATCCCGCGCGGCGCGCATCCTGTGAACTCCCCCAGGGCCGGAAGGCAGCAAGGGTCAATGGGCTCTGCCGGGTGCGCGGGGTCCCCTTAATTTTCGAGGGGCCCCGCCCGGACCGAAACCCGGCTGCTGAATAACGCCTCCAATTCCGAGCAACACACGGGTAACGTGAACTACGGTCCGTTGACGCCCGATGCGCCTGACAGGCCGAACGTCCGGCCGCCGCACATCGGTCCGGCCACAACCCACGTCCCCGCTGCTTCGAAAGGCTGCCCAGGATGCCCCGGCAAACGCAGATCGGTTTGATGAGCCACGAGGAACTCGTGTCCGAACACGAGACTCAGGACGCGAACTATGCGACGCTCAAGACCGAGAAGCTCACGCTGGACCTGACCCGCGGAAAACCCTCGCCGGAACAACTCGACCTGTCGCTGGAGCTGCTGTCCCTGCCCGGCGACGGCGACTACCGCGACGGCACCGGCACCGATTGCCGCAATTACGGTGGCCAGCACGGCCTTCCGGAACTGCGCGCGATCTTCGGCGAGCTGCTCGGCATCCCGGTGGACAACCTGCTGGCCGGCAACAACGCCAGCCTCGAGCTGATGCACGACGTGCTCGCGTTCGCGATGCTGTACGGCACCAACGACTCCGAGCGCCGGTGGGCCGCCGAGGAGAAGCTGAAGTTCCTGTGTCCGAGCCCCGGCTACGACCGGCATTTCTCGATCACCGAGGTGCTCGGCTTCGAGATGATCCCGGTCCCGATGCATCACGACGGCCCGGACGTGCACGCCGTCGCCGAGCTGGTCGCGAACGATCCGCAGATCAAGGGCATGTGGGTGGTGCCGAACTACTCCAACCCGTCCGGCGTCACGTTCTCCGAAGAGGTTGTCCGGGAACTGGTTTCGATGCCCGCCGCGGCCCCGGACTTCCGGCTGATCTGGGACAACGCCTACGCCGTGCACCCGCTGACCGACACCGCGGCGCCGGTGTACGACGTGCTCGGTCTCGCCGCCGCGGCCGGAAACCCCAACCGCCCCTTGGTATTCGCCTCGACCTCGAAGATCACCTTCGCCGGTTCGGGCGTCAGTTTCCTCGGCGGTTCCACCGAGAACCTGAACTGGTACCTCGGTCACGCGGGCAAGAAGAGCATCGGCCCGGACAAGATCAACCAGCTGCGTCATCTGCGCTTCTTCAAGGACGCCGACGGCGTGCGCGCGCACATGCAGAAGCACCGCGCCATCCTGGAGCCGAAATTCGCTGCCGTGCTGCGCATCCTGGAGGACCGGCTGGGCGCGTCGAAGGTCGCCTCCTGGACCGAGCCCAAGGGTGGCTATTTCGTCAGCCTGGATGTCCTCGAGGGCACCGCGGCGCGGGTGATCGCGCTCGCCAAGGACGCGGGCATCGCGCTCACCGCGGCCGGTTCCGCCTTCCCGCTGCGGAATGACCCGGAGGACAAGAACATTCGGATCGCGCCGAGCTTCCCGAAGCTGCCCGAGCTGGAGAAGGCGATGGACGGCCTGGCCACCTGCGTACTGCTCGCGGCCACCGAGAAGCTGCTCGACAAGTAGCACGAAAACAGCGGGCGCGTACCGAGGTACGCGCCCGCTGTGCTGTCTACGGTCAGCTCGGCTTGTGCGCCAGCACGGCGAACATCGTGACCGAGAGGTGAATGTCGCCGCTGGCCGCGCCCGCCTCGAGATCCTCGACCAACCGCGCGCGCTGCTCCTCGGTGATCACGCCACGCGCCACCGCCATCGCCGAAATTCGGGTGACCAGCGAGCCGACGCCGACGGTGCGATCCTGCACCAGCGCGTGCGAGCCGATCTCGTCGATCACCAAGCCCGCCTTGGTCAATTGCCCGGGCAGCTTGCGGCCGGAGAACGGGTTGGTGGTCGCGGAGATCAACGTGTCGACCACCTCGCGCACCACCTGACGCTCGCCCGGATGCACGATCGCGGTGCCCCAGTCGCTGTCCACCACCACGACGCGGCCGCCGGGCCGCAGCACGCGCGCGATCTCGTTGGCGGCGCGGGCCGGCGCGGTCAGATGCTGAAACACCCGCTCGCACAATGCGGCGTCGAAACTGCCCGCGCCGAACGGCAGGCCGTAGGCATCGCCGGAATGGAACTTGGCGGTCGAACCGGTCTGGGCGGCGCGGCGTTCCGCGGAGGCGAGCAGGTTCGGGTCGGGCTCGACGCCCACCGCCGCACCGTCGGGTCCGACCGCGTCCGCGAAGGCCATGACCTCCGTGCCGGTGCCGGAGCCGATGTCGAGTGCGTGCTCGCCGGGACGCAGCGCGAGTGCGTCGTGCGCCCAGTCCCGCAACCTGCGGATACCGGGCAGTGCGGCCTGTAAGTCGCGAACGTCGACGAGTTGATCCTGGCCTGCGCGATCGAATCGATCGGGGCGCAAAGTGTAGGTGTCCATGGGCCCGTTTCCATCCCTAGCCGTGGCCACCTCGTGGGGTGCCGATGTAGGTACTGCCGTCTGCTGAGGCATGCGCTGGAGCCTACGCGCGGGGATATGGCGACGCACGGTAGGGATGTGAGGCCGGTCACGAGGCGAGCAGGTACGCGGCGGCGGCCAACGCCGCGCCGAGAACCGCGCCGACCACCACTTGGCCGCGGGTGTGATCGCCGAGCCACACCCGCGACCATCCGACCGCCGCGGTCAGCGGAAGCGCGAGCAGGAACCACGGGGCAGCGATCATGGCCAGCAGCACGGTCGTGCCCGCGCCGACCGCGGTGTGCACGCTGACTTTCCAGCCGCCGAGCACGGTCACGATGCCGATCCCGACCAGCACCGCCAGCGCGGCGACGGTCCAGGCGATCAATTCGCGCGGTGCGCCGCGCACGATCTCGACGGCCAGGCCGGCGCACACGATCCCCAGAATCGCCAGGATCACCCAGTGCCGGTCGTCGATCTCTTTCACATGGCGATCGCTCGCGATCCCGCGCCGCACACCCGCCAGGATGACGAGCATCGGAATCGCCCCCGAGATCGTCGCGACGAACAATCCCCACGCCGGCGAACCCACCGCGAACCCGGCGAGCACCGCGGTGACGATATTGATCATCCACGGCGCACCCAGTTCGGTGAGCACGCGCGCGGCCCGCCCGGTATCGAGTGCCAACCCCCCTTGCATCCGGCAATCCAATCACGCGGAGACCCGCGGCGCCCACTGACTCCCACCGGTCATAAGACGGGCGACGATGCGGCTTAAAGTGCGATGAGCAGGACGCCTTCACGCCGTCTTGACAAGTGAGATGATCGAATCCGTCCGAGCAGGTTTGTCACGGTGGGAAGGAATGGGCGATGAGTCGCAAGCTTTGCCTGGCGCAGGACGTCGAGGCGGACGAGCTATTGACCGAGGACCACTTCGCCACCCTGCTCGGCATGCTGTTCGACCAGCAGTATCCGATGGAACAAGCGTTCCGCGGCCCGAAGAAGATCGCCGACCGGATGGGCGGCTTCGACATCCACCGCATCGCCGAGGCCGATCCCCAGGAATTCGAAGACCTCTGCGCCACCCCGCCCGCAATCCACCGCTACGGCCGCTCGATGGCCCGCCGCGCCCAGGAACTCGCCCGCTACGTCATCGAGAACTACGACGCGAAAACCGAGAACCTGTGGAAGCAGGACAAGCCGGATGGGAAAGAGGTGCTGCGCCGGTTGAAGGCGCTGCCCGGATTCGGCGAGCAGAAGGCCCGAATCTTCCTGTCGCTACTCGGAAAGCAGCGCGGCGTTCAGCCGGTGGGTTGGCGGGAAGCGGCCGGCGCCTACGGTGACGAAGGTTCCCGCCGCTCCGTGGCCGACGTGACGGATGCCGAATCACTCGCGCAGGTAAGGGAATTCAAGAAGCAGGCGAAGGCGGCGGCGAAACAGAGCTGACGCTGGGGTAGTCATCCGAAGCCCCTGCCGATGTCGAGCGCCGGCCCGGGGTTCCGGCGAAATTCGGTGCAGTGGCGGGGGACTGGCAGTGGTCGGGCATTGCCGGGGTCGGCGCGTTGCCGGGATGGTGTTGGGCGGAAGGGAGTGGTCTGATGAGGCGACGTCCAGCAGCGGTCGGGTATTTGCGTCGAGATGTTTCCGGGGCGCGGCAGCAGTGGGATGAGGTGCTGATCCGGAGCTTGGCCCAGCGGTTCGGGTATGACCTGTCCAAGACGGTGGTGTTCGGTGCGGAGACCGAGGACATCGTCGGGCGGTTGATGAACGTGGCGCGGCAGCTCGGCACGGATGCGGTGATCGTGCCCAGCACAGCACATTTCGACGGGGATGTGCCCGGCGAACTGGTGCAGGTGTGCGACGTGATCACCGTGGCGCCGGAGTACACCTACGCGCGACGGTCGAGTTCCCCGTTCGCCGACGACGTGCACCGGCCTCGGCCCGCCTGAACGGCTAGCTGACGGCCGAGGCCGAGGCGGTGAACGTATTGCATTGGGCGGCACGGTTTTTGTCCAAGCCCGTCTCGAACCATTGGCCGCCGTTCTCCGAGGTGCCGTGGTCGCGCATGTCGCCGGCCTGGTCGCCACGACCGTAGGCATCCTTGCGCGCGAGGTTCAGCTGCGAGTTGGTGAGCGAGCCCGCGCCGGAGGACGAGTTCAGGTACATGCCGTCGAAGCAGTTGGCCTGCAACTCGACTCGGCGGGACAGCTCGAGCCCGCGGGTGGTGCGCGGGCCCGCGTCGGCGCGGTCGCTGTTGGCCTTGCGCAGGATGCCGGACATGGCCTGCACGTGGTGGCCGTACTCGTGGGCGAAGACCGACAGGTAGACGATCCAGTTGTCCTTGAAGAAGTCGGTCTGCAGCTGGCTGATCGGCATGTAGATGGTCTTGTTCGCCGGGCAGTAGAAGGCGGCGAAGTTGCTGGTCGAGCCGGTGCACGGGGTGGTGATGCCGGTGGTGGTCGCGCTCACGTTCAGCGACGGCGCGGCGAACGGCAGATTCGCCTTCTGCAGCACCGGTTTCCAGGCCGCCTCCAGGCAGCCGGCGGCGCTGTCGAAGAACTTGCGTGCGGCGTCCACCTGGGTGCCCCACGAGGAGTACGCGCAGCGCGAGGGGATCAGCGTTGCGTTCGGGTCGGCGAGGAGCGGGTTGGCGCCGGTCTCGGCGGGGCCGACCGCGCCGTCGGGGGCGAAGGTGAGGCTCGGGGCGGGGCCGGTCGCGTGGTCGTCGTTCTTGCCGGTCGATATGGCATTGCGCACCAGGCCACCGGCGACCAGGAAGACCACGACGACCAGCACGGCGACCCACGCGCCGCCGCCACCGGACCTGCGGCGCGGAGTGTGCGGCGGACGTCCGGGCGGACCGTACGGCATCGGCGGTGGTGCGCGATGTCCGGGCGGTGGACCGTATCCGGGCGGTGAATATCCCGGTGGCGGACCGTATCCCGGTTGTTGGTACCCGGGTTGCTGGCCGTACCCGGGTTGTTGTCCGTAGCCGGGTTGTTGTCCGTAACCCGGCTGCTGCCCGTATCCCGGTGGCGGTCCGTATCCGGGCGGCGGTCCATAGCCCGGCGGCGGCCCGTAGCCGGGCGCAGGCTGACCGTATCCAGGCGGGGGCGGAACCGGTCGCCCACCAGGCGGAACCGGTCCGTATCCGTACGGTGGTTGGGTCACGCCCCCGTACCCCCTCGTCTCAATGATCACCGACAGCCGATGACGCAGAATAGCAAGCTGTCTAAAGTAGGCAGCCATGCTGACTTTTCGGGGGGGCGCCGTAGGCGCGCTGCTGCTCGCCACCGTGGGATTGCTCGCGACCGCCCCGATCGCCCACACCCAGCCCGCCCCGAGCGGTGTGTCCATCATCGCCGATCTGAAGCTCAGCCGCGAGGGCGTGCTCGAGGTGGTCGAACAGGTCGATGTGCCTGCCGACGGCTCGTTCCGGATGTCGCTGCCGTTGCGGCTGCAGGTGAGTGACGACGTCGAACGCTATTTCAAGGTCACCGACGTCGACACCAAGGGGGCGGGCACGGCGACGGTGGCGAACGATCAATTCACCATCGAGGCGAAGCCCGGTACGTCGACGTTCACCTATTCGGTGCACAACCTGGTCAACGACGTGCCCGGCAGCCAGGTGTTCAACTGGCTCGGCGTGATGGGCAGCGATATCGCGTCGATCAGCGCCACGCTGATCAGCCCGAGCTTCGAAATGGGCATCGTGGACTGCAAACTCGGCCCGCCCGGCAACACCCGCCCGTGCGCCGACGTGAAGACCGAGGTGGACGGCGTGCTCCATCTGGAGCAGACCGATCTGAAGAAGGGCGATGCGATCGATCTCACCCTGCAACTGCCGCCGGGCAGTGTGCCGAGCAATGCGGACGTGCGCGACACCAGCGCGGCCGGGCCGTTCGGGATCACCACACCGGTGCTCGTCTCGTTCGGTGTGCTGCTGCTCGCGTTGGCCGGCCTGGTCGCCTTCGTGCTGCGCGCGCGTCGGCAGAATGCCGCTGCCGGAACCGGTTCGACGACGATCGATCCGCTGGTGCGCGATGGTGAGCGGGTGCAGTTCACCTCGCCGGACGGGGTGCTGCCCGGTGAGGCGGGGCTGCTGCTGGACGAGCATGTCGATCCGGTCGATATCGCCGCGACGGTGGTGGATCTCGCTGTGCGCCGGTACATCTGGGTCACGCCGCTCGGCGAGACCGACTGGCGGATCACTCGGGTCAACGCGCCCGATGATCAGTTGCGGGACTACGAGAAGGCCGTTTACCGGGCGCTGCTGCCCGACGGCACGGACGGCGTCACCATCACCGAACTCCGCGCGCCGGGACGGGTGCAGTCCGGGCCGGTGCGCACCGCGCTGGTCGCCGACGCGGTTACTCGCGGCACCTTCATCGACCGTCGCCGCCCCGGTCTGACGATGGCGCTGGGCGGTGCCTTGATCGTCGGCGGTGTAGTCGCCACGGTCGCACTGGCTTTGACCTCGGGGCACGCGCTCGTCGGTGTCGCGATCGCCCTCGCCGGCATCGCCACGGTGCTGCTGCCGAAGTACCTGCCCGTCCGGACCACCCACGGCGTCGAGTTGACCGGCCAGATCCGCGCGCTGCAGCGCGGCCTGGAATCGACTCGGCGTGAACAGGTTCCGCCGATCGATCAGGAGACGGTCTTCTCCCGCGCCCTGCCGTTCATGGTGATCGGCGGCCGCGCGGACAACTGGATCCGCGCCTTCCGCGACCTGAACCCCTCCGCCGACTCCCAACCCGGCCTCTACTGGTTCGGCGGCTTCGACCGCGACCGCAACCTGCAACGCTTCGCCGGCCACTTCCCGTTCTTCATCACGGCACTGGAAGGGCTGTTCTCGACCGCAGGCGACCCCCACCGCTGACCCAGCTCTTGACGTAGGTGCGCGCTCCTGCTCACGAAGGTCATTGCGGCGCGGAGCGATCGGTCGACTGGTTGCTGTTCCGGTCGAGCGCTGAGCGTTCGGTGTCGACGATGGCGTGGCGGAGCAGGTTGCGGGCGGTGGCGAGATCGTCTGCGCGGCGGTCCAATTCGGCCAGGCGGTCCTGGAGGGTGGGGAGGACGCCGGGGCAGACGCGTAGGGCGCCGTCGGCGCGGGTGCAGGGGAGTAGTTCGATCATCGACGCACACAGCCACGTACACGTCCCGGTCGAGGACCACATCGCGCTGCTGGACGAGGCGGGTGTGGGCAAGACCGTGCTTCTTCATGTCCCGGCCGCATCCGGAACGCGCCGAAAACCTGGCCGAGCTGCGGCAGGAGATGGACCTGCTGTACCGGGCGCTGGCCGGTGGCGGCAACGAGGCCCGCGAGATCGCCTGGCGCGAGCTGGATGCGGCGCTCACCGCGTATCCGGACCGGTTCATCGGCTTCGGCTCGGTGCCGCTGGACGCACCGGACGTCGGCCTGCTCGTCGACCGCGACGTGGTCGGCCGCGGGTTGCGCGGCATCGGTGAGCTGACCCCGCCGGCCGGCGAGGCCGCACTGCTCGAGCCGGTGCTGCAGGCCGCCACCGACCACGGTGGGCTTCCCGTGGTCGTGCACGGCGCCGCGCCCACTACCGCCGCCGACCTGCACACCCTGGCCGACCTGGCGCGAAGTTATCCACAGGTACCGCTCGTGGTGTCCCAGCTCGGTGGAGCGCACTGGATGGACGCCATCGAGCTGGCCCGCGACACCCCGAACGTGTACCTCGAACTGTCCACCGCCAGTATCGTTTTCGCCGTCCGCATCGCCATCGCCGAGGTTCCGGAGCGCACACTGTTCGGCTCCGACGTGCCCTATGGTGATCCGGTCACGGCACGCCTCACCGTCGAGCGCGCGACCCGTTCGCCACAGGTCCGCGAACTTGTCCTCGGCGGCACCGCTCAGCAACTGCTGAGCTGAACCCTCAGTCGCTCAGCGTCGTCCGGCGGATCGCGGCGAGCGGGTCCGCGTAGAGCACGCTCAGCGATGTGACCACCGCCGCGAATTCCTGGACCTTGCCGCCGAATCCGCTGATCCGGATGTCGGTGGGCGGCAGGGTGGAACCCTGGTTGAACGCGCGGGCCACGTGCGCGACGGCGGGCCGGTAGCCGGTGAAGGCCTGCCCGCCGAGGATCACACGGTCCGGGTTGAGCATGTCGCGCACCATGGCCACGGTGTGCCCGAGGATGGTGGCCCGCTCGGCGAGCAGCTCACGGGCCGGTTCCGAGCCCGATTCGGCCGCGCGGTACAGGTCGAGGATGGTCGAGCCCGCGGTTCCGTTGTGCGCGGGGATGATTCCGCGCCCGACGGCCCGCGAGTGCAGCGAACGATCGCCGACGGTCACCTCGAGGCAACCGCGCCTGCCGCAGGTGCATTCGACATCGGAGCCGGTCGGCAGATGCGCGATCGAGCCGGGGCCGTTGCTCGGGGTGTGCACGCGACCGTCCAAAGTCACTGCGACACCGGCGGTTTCGCGAACATAGAAGTACAGGCTGCTACCGCGTTCCGGACCGGCGACGCGTCCGTTGGCCGCGTCGCGCGATTCGATGGTGGGCAGCAACAACTCCGAGGCCGCCATCGCCTCGACGTGCGGCGCCACCGACACGGGCAGCTCCAGCACCTCGCCGAGCACGGCGCCGATCTGCGCGCCCTGCCATTCCAGCTTGGGATGGTCGACCACGCCGGTGAGCGGGTCGACCCGGCCGCCGATGGCGACGCCGGCCCAGAGCGGCTTGCGCCGATGCCACCGCTGCAGGAACGCCTTGGCGCTGCGGGCGACGGTGGTGGTGGCGAATTCCTGGCCGGTCTGCGGGGTGGCGATGGCCAGGCCGCCGAGGATGCGGCCGCGCAGGTCGGCCGCGACGATCTTGGTGACCGCGGCGCCGATGTGGATGCCGAGGGTCAGGTACGCCTCGTGGTCGATCTCGAAGGGCACCCGCGGGCGGCCGACCGCACCCGAGGCGGTGAGGTCGGGGCGTTCGCGGAGCAAACCGGCGGCAAGCAACGCGGACACCTGACGGTTGACCGTCGCGATGCTCAAACCCGTTGAGCGCGCGGCATTGTCCCGCGAGACGGGACCGCCGGTGGCCGAGCGGAGAACGGCGGCCGCCGGGTTGTCGGCGATGCGCAGTTCAGGAGCGACCACGGGACGCTGGACCCGGATGCGGCCGCCTGCGGTCCTGGCGACGGATCGTTCAAGGGTAGGAAGGGACATGGTGAAGATTCCTTGCCGAGGTCCCGCGACTGGCGGGACGTGCCTACATGGGCGACTAGGCAGCAAACGAGCTGGAAGAACAGCTCAGCTGCAGCAAGGGCGACAACACAGTTCGCGCGTCAGCGGCAACCGAAGACCCAGCGCGGCGGTCACATAGGTGACCCGCAGCGCGTTCGATCGGCCAGCAGACATGTAAATGAAATTAACACCGCTGACCGCGACTCACCAAGCCTCAATCCGCCGCTGTGTTGTCGCACACAGTGTTTTCCCAGGTCACGGACGAGCCGTAGCGGCACAGAGTCCGCCGTCAGACCGGCATCGGTGGCATGACAAAGGCCCCGCCCGGCGAGAGGATGTCGGGGCGGGGCCTGGTCGCGGTGGTGGCTACCGCGAGTTACTTCGGCGCCACGAACGGTTGGTTGATCGTGGTGAAGTACTGGATCGCCGCACCGATCGCGACCGGGGCGGTGACGAAGATCTGGCCGCCGATGACGCCCAGCGCGCCGATCGCCGCGGCGCCCGCGAGGCAGCCGGCGATGATGCCGCCGACGAACGGGCCGAACAGGCCGACGATGGTGCCACCGACGATGGTGCCACCGAGCGCGCCGCCCAGGACACAGCCGACCGCCGCGCCGCCGAGGCCACCGACCAGGGTGCCGATGCTGGCGCCCATGGAGATGGTGCTGGTCAGCCGGCTCCAGGCCGCCTGCTCACGGTCGTACTCGGTCTTCCACGGCGCCTTGTCCTCGAACGGCAGGGCAACCGGCTTGTAGGTGGCCTTGGCCGGATCGAGCTGCGGGGTCAGCGTCGCGGTGTGGCCCGCGATGTCGGCCGCGATCGGAAGCTCGAAGTCGTCGATCCGGAACTTCAGCGGGGTGCCCGCGACGACGGTGCCGTTGGCCGCCTTGATCTTCAGCGTGTCGTCCTCGACCACGATGGACCCGGAGTCGGTGGTGACGATCGACGACGTGTCGGTGGCATGGGCGGTGAAATTCACCGGATCATCGTTGGCCGGCGGTGCGGCGACGGAAGTGCCAGCGGCGACTCCGGTCGTCATGGTCACCAGTGCCGCGACCACGGCAAGCTTCCTCATCCTCATGTGTACTGCGATCCCTCATCTAGACAGTGCTGTCGAGGCAAAGCATCGAGGAGAAAACCCTGGATAACGAGGGAAAAACGCAGGGAGATTCCAATCCGCGACGGCTCAGCGGTCGCGGCGCATCTCGCTCACCCAGGCGGCGAACTCGTCCGGCTCGGTGTCGGCGCCGATCAGGTCCACCACCACATGGCCGACGCACGCGGCGCGCAGCACCCGATTGGCTACCACCTCGGTGTCGCCCCACGGGAGGTACGGCTTGGCGATCAGCAGCGACGCGATGCCGTGCGCGGCGGCCCAGAGATCGAGCACGACCGGCATCGGGTCGCCGGGGATGATCACGCCCGCGTCCATGCACTCCTGCACCGTCTGCGAAAAGTGCTGGAACGCACCGCTACCGAGCACCTGATCGACCGCGCCGACGGACATGGTCGGCGCGGTCGCCAGCCGATACTGCTCGGGGTGCTCCCTGGCGAACCGGACGTAGGCCAGCCCTTGCTGGCACAGCCGGGTGATCGGCGAGACCGCCGGATCGGTCTCGGCGACGATCGCGGCGTCCAGGTCCTCGAAGACCTGCACGACCACGGCCTCGATCAGCTCGTCCTTGTCCGCGAAATGCCGGTAGATCGAGGGTGCGCTCACGCCGACCAGCTTGCTGATCTCGCGGATCGATACCGCGTCGGCGTGCCCGGTGCGGGCCAGCAATTCCCTTGCCGCGTCGAGGATTTCGGTGCGCAGCTGAGCGCCGGCGCCGCGGGCGGAGCGCGACCTGCGTGCTCCGATCATTCGCGCCCGGCCAGCACGTGCTCGCTGGGATCGGGATCGGCGTGCTCGCTCAGCCCGATTCGGGCGTGCAGCCGGGCCAGCGGCGCGGGCGCCCACCAGTTCCAGGTGCCCATCAGCTTCATCAGGGCCGGGGCGAGCATGGTGCGGATGAGGGTGGCGTCGGCGAGCACGGTCAGGGTGAGCCCGAGGCCCATCAACTGGATGAACGACACCTTCGAGGTGACCATCGCGCCCATCACGATGGCCATGAGCACGGCCGCGGCGGTGAAGATCCGGCCGGTCCGGGCGACGCCGACGGCGACCGCGTGCACGTTGTCCTCGGCGGTGCGCACGACGACGCCGTCGGCCACGCGACCGGAGGCGAGCCATTCCTCGCGGATACGGGACAGCAGGAACACCTCGTAGTCCATCGACATGCCGAACGCGAGGCAGAACATCAGGATCGGCATGGTCGGCGTCATGTAGCCGACCGGGGTGAAGCCGAGCAGGCCCGACAGATGCCCGTCCTGGAAGATCCAGACCATCGCGCCGAACGCGGCGCACAGTGAAAGTGTGTTCAGCACAATGGCTTTCAGCGGCAATATCAGGCTGCCGGTGAACAAGAACAGCACCACGAAGGTGGCGAGCGCGATCAGTGCGATGGCCAGTGGCAGCCGTTTGCCGAGCGAGTCGAGGGCGTCGGCGTTGATCGCCGCGCCGCCGCCGAACAGCGTCTGCCCCGGTGCGGGCACGGCGCGCAGCTCGCGCAACTGTGCCTCACCGGCCGGGGAGAACGGGTCGACGCGGGTCGCGACATTGATGTATTCGCCTGTGCCGTTTGCCATTCCGGCCGGGCCGTTGGCGACCCGACCGCCCTTGATGTAGACGCCGGCGCTGGACAGCACCGCCGAAACACCGTCCGCCTTGGACAAGCCCTTGGCGTAGTCGCCGATCGGCCCTGGGCCGCCCTGATATCCGTCCAGCACGACGGTGGTGTTGTTGCCCGCGTTGGCGGCCGGGAACTCCGCGCGCAGCACATCGCCGACCTGGCGGGTAGCGGCGGTGGTCGGCAGGACCCGGTCGTCGGGATAGCCGAATTTCACGGAAAGGAACGGCGATCCGAGCGCGAGGAACAGCACGACGAGCAGCAACGCGACCGGGATGGAATGCCCCGTCACCCAGGTCACCATCCGATACCACCAGCTCTGCTCCGGCACCAGCGGCCGCATCGGATCCGGCGCGGAGCGACCGAACAGGCGGCGCAACGGAACTCGGATGTCGAGCGAGTTCACCCGGTGCCCGAGCAGCACCAGCGCGGCGGGCAGGATCAGGATCGCCGCCGCGGCCGCCGCGGCGACCACCGCGACACCGGCGTAGGCGAACGACCGCAGGAAGTAGATGTCGAAGATGCTCAGCACGGCCAGCGAAAGCGCAACGGTCAGTGCGGAATACAGCACGGTGCGCCCTGCGGTCTGCACCGCGCGAATGGTCGCGGCCACCGGTTCGAGGCCGTTGGCCAGCTCCTCGCGATACCGGCTGACGATGAACAGGCTGTAGTCGATGGCCAGCGCGAGACCCATCGCGGTGGTCATGTTCAACGCGTAGATGGACACGTCGGTGATCAGCGTGAACATCCGCAGGATGGCCAGCGTGGTGAGGATGGCGAAGATGCCGACGGTGAGCGGCAGCGCGGCGGCGATCAGGCTGCCGAACACCAGCACGAGCACGATCAGCGACACCGGGATCGCGACGCCTTCCGCGACGGCGAGGTCGTGGGTGATCTGCTTGTTCACGTCGTGGAAGACGGCGGCGGTGCCGCTCTGCCGGACGGTGATGCCGTCGGTGGTTCCGGCGAGCTGCTCCGTGAGCTGGCCCGCGGTCTCCTGGGACTGTGTGTCGTCGCCGGTCAGGTAGGCGAAGACCAGCGCTTCCTTGCCGCTGGTGCTGCGCAGCGCGGAGGCCACCGCGGGCGGGGCGGTCCAGTACGACTGCACACCCTTGACGTCGGTGCGGGCGCGCAGCGTGTCGGTCAGGTGCAGGCCGACCGCGCGGGTGGCCGGCGCGTCGGCACCCGAATCCGAGCTGACCAGCAGCACATAGTTCGGCGCCGCCCCGTCGAAATTGTCCGCGAGCAGGCGCGCGACCTGGGAGGACTCGGCGTCCGGCGAGGTGAATCCGGCGGACTTCAGGTGCGCCGCCGCCGTCGCGCCGAACACCCCGCAGACGATCGCGAGCGCGGCGGCGGCGAGCGGGATCGCCCGCGGATATCGGGTGACGATCTGTGCGATCCGGATCAGCACGCGCGGCTCCCTTGCTCGACGCAGTGGGTTAACGCCGTTAGCGTAACGCCGTTACTTCTGCGCCGACAGAGGGAGCCGCCACGCGATCAGTGATCCCGGTCACCTATCTGGCCCTGGCCGAAATGCCCCTCGCCGAACCGTCGCGGGGAGTGCCCGTGCACGCCCTCCGCGTAGGCGGTCTCGGCATGCAGCGCGAAGTCGATGCCCGCGGTCTCCTCTTCCTGGCTGACCCGGAAGCCGATGGTGCGATCGATGAGCTTGCCGAGCAGGAAGGTCACCACGAACGCGTACGCCGCGACGACCAGCACGCCGACCAGCTGCTTGCCGAGTTGCGCCAGCCCGCCGCCGTAGAACAGGCCCTCGACGCCGCCGGTCATCACCTGGGTGGCGAGCAGGCCGATCAGCACCGTGCCGACGATGCCGCCGACGAAGTGCACGCCGACCACGTCGAGCGAATCGTCATAGCCCGCCTTGAATTTCCAGCCGACCGCGAACGAACACACCACGCCGGCGGAGAGCCCGACGATCAGCGCGCCGAGCGTGTTCACCGAGCCGCAGGACGGCGTGATCGCGACCAGACCGGCGACCACGCCGGACGCCGCACCGAAGGTGGTCGGCCTGCCGTCGCGGATCTGCTCGACCGCGAGCCAGCCGAGCATGCCGAGGCAGCCGGCCACCAGGGTGTTCAGGAAGACCGCCGCCGCAACGCCGTTCGCGGACAGCGCCGACCCGGCGTTGAAGCCGAACCAGCCGAACCACAGCAGGCCCGCGCCGAGCAGCACGAACGGCAGGTTGTGCGGGCGCATCGCGTCGGTCTTGAAACCGATGCGCGGGCCGAGCACCAGGGCGAGCGCGAGCGCCGAAGCGCCGGAAGCGATCTCGACTACCAGGCCACCCGCGTAGTCCAGCGCGCCGAACGAGGCCAGCCAGCCGTCCGGACCCCACACCCAGTGCGCGATCGGGGCGTAGACGGCCAGCGCCCACACCGGCACGAAGATCATCCACGCGGCGAATTTCGCCCGGTCCGCGATCGCGCCGCTGACCAGCGCCGCGGTCAGGATCGCGAAGGTCAGCTGGAAGGTGGCGAACAGCAGTTCCGGTACCGCGCCGTGCAGTGTGGTCGGGTCGATGTCGGTCATGGCCAGGTGATCGAGGTTGCCGATCAGGCCGCCGCCGGCATCGTCGCTGAAGGCCAGGCTGTAGCCGAACAGCAGCCAGGCGACGGTCACCAGCGGGATCGCGATGAAGTTCATCATCAGCATGTTGAGCACGCCGGTCGAGCGCACCATCCCGCCGTAGAACAGCGCGAGCGCCGGGGTCATCAGCAGCACCAGGGCCGTGCTGACGAGCAGCCAGGCGGTGGCCGCGGGATCCAGGGATGTGGACACGGGAAGCTCCTTCCACGCGAGATGCGGCCTCGCACATACGTGGCTCGCAAGCGCTCTCAGCGTTGCAAGGAAATTACCGAATGGTCACCGCCGGATTTGCGCTGGTCTACGAGTTGCGCGCAGGTTCGGACATGGGATGTTTGCCGAATGGGGCCGCTGAGCGGGACCGTTCAGGCGCGGGACTTGCGGGCCACCGCGCGCTGGCCGCGCTTGCCGGGAACAGGCAGATCGTCCCGCATGGCCACCCATTCGGCGGTGGTCAGCCAGAGTTCCTGGACGCGGGCGTCGGCGGTGTTGTGGAAGATCCGGCGGCCGCGATCGTCGCGCAGTTCCTGGGCGACGGTGGACCAGCGCGGGGCGCGCTCGTGCTCGGTGAGGTAGTCGCCGAGGTAGGCGGCGACCGCGGTGCCGATGGTGTTGACCGGGCGCAGCGAGACCCGGTTGCCGTACTGGTCGGAGTGGAAACGGCGGCCGGCGCAGAGCGATCCGGCGTTGGCGTTGGAGGCGATCCAGCCAGCCCGCTGGGCGCGCTCGATCAGCCAGAGGTGCTTGACCGCCGAGGGGGCGATGTCGCCGATTCGGGTACGGATCAGCGTCATGACCTGCTCGGAGGACAGCACGTCGCGACGGGTCGGGCCGATGCCGTGCGCGGTCCAGTGGGCGTCGGCCAGGGTGGCCAGCGCGCGGCCGAAGTCGTCGATGCTGCGCTGGGCGCGGCGGCCGAGGCGCTCGATGCGTTCGGCCTCGCGGCGCATCTCGTTCTGCGCGGTGAGCGTGCGGATCGCCGCCATGGTCGGCACCTGGCCGCGTTCGAGCAGCTCGAGGATGGCGGCGGAGGTGGCGGGATCGGCGGCGGCGGCAACCGGGAGGGAGTCGCGTTTGATCGCGAAGTCCTGCGGGCTGATCGCGCGGCTCAGCAGGTCGACCGCGGAACGATCGCCGGCGAAGTCGGTGCTGGAAAGCAACGCGGTGGCGATGTCATCAGGCTTTTGCACGGTGAGAAGTTCCTCCGATGGATGTGGAACTCGGCTGCGCTGGAACTTGGCGGTGCGGGAACTTTGGTTGTGCCCCGGTCGGGATGAGGGACCGGCCGGGGCAACCAACCTGATGAAGGTTTGGCTACCGAAGTTGCCGATTGCCACGGTAGCCAGCCGATTGCGTCGATGTCATCTTCGTTGACGCTTTCGTTATCTCCATAAATCTGCGGTAAATCGGGGCGTGAGTACATATTTTTCGGTCTACATGGGGGAATTGGGCGGTAATTTCCCGCGATCGACCGGTGCTTCATCAGCGATAGCTCATGCGTTGCCGCTGTTGCTATCGGTCAGTGGGGGTTAATAAGGGCTGCAGAATCTTGTGATTTGGATCACATCGAAGGGGTCTCCGCTGTTGGTGTTCCGCCGCGCCGGGCCCGGCGGTCAGCGCGAATGTTCTTTGTCGGTGCGCGCCGGTAACCTCTGGCCGTGGCTCTGTACCGGAAGTACCGACCGGCAACGTTCGCTGAGGTAGTGGGTCAGGAGCACGTCACCGACCCACTGAGCATCGCCCTGGACACCGGCCGGATCAGTCATGCCTACCTGTTCTCCGGCCCGCGCGGCTGTGGCAAGACCTCGTCCGCGCGCATCCTCGCGCGCTCGCTGAACTGCGTGCAGGGGCCGACCTCGAAGCCGTGTGGCGTGTGCCCGTCCTGTGTCGCGCTGGGCCCCGGCGGCCCGGGCAATCTGGACGTGATCGAACTCGACGCCGCGAGCCACGGCGGTGTCGACGACACCCGCGAGCTGCGCGACCGCGCCTTCTACGCGCCCGCCGAATCCCGCTACCGCGTCTTCATCGTCGACGAGGCGCACATGGTCACCACGGCAGGCTTCAACGCGCTGCTGAAGATCGTCGAGGAACCGCCGGCCCACCTGATCTTCATCTTCGCCACCACCGAGCCGGACAAGGTGCTGCCGACCATCCGCTCGCGCACCCATCATTACCCGTTCCGATTGCTGCCGCCCGCCACCATGCGCGGCCTGCTCGGCAAGATCTGCGACCAGGAGCAGGTGACCGTCGAAGAGGCGGTGTACCCCTTGGTGATTCGCGCGGGCGGTGGTTCCCCGCGCGACAGCCTCAGCGTGCTCGACCAGCTGCTGGCCGGTGCGGGACCGGAGGGCGTCACCTATTCCCGGGCGGTTTCGCTGCTCGGCGTCACCGATGTCGCGCTGATCGACGACGCGATCGGCGCGCTGGCCGATAACGACGGCGCGGAGCTGTTCGGCACGGTCGACCGGGTGATGGAGGCGGGGCACGATCCGCGCCGGTTCGCCGTCGACCTGCTCGAGCGGCTGCGCGACCTGATCCTGATGCGCGCGGTGCCCGATGCGATCGAGCGCGCGCTGGTCTCCGGGCCGGGGGATGTCCTCGATCGGATGCGCGATCAGGCCGGGCGGCTCGGTCCGGCCACGCTGGCGCGTTATGCGGAGTTGCTGCACGAGGCGCTCGGGGAGATGCGCGGCGCGACGTCGCCGCGGTTGCTGCTCGAGGTCGTCTGTGCGCGGATGCTCTTGCCGTCGGTCTCGGATGCCGAGTCCGCCACGTTGCAGCGGTTGGAGCGGCTCGAACGTGGATTCGCGGGCGGGGCCGTCGCGCCGTTGCCTGCGACATCGTCGGGCTCTGCGCCCGCGGACGCGGCCGTGGCGGCCGTATCCAGGCCCGCGCCCATTGCCAGCTCGCCCGAGTCGACCCGTCGCCGGGGCGCGGAGGCGTTGGCCGCGATCCGCCGGGAGACCGCGGGATCGGGTGAGGCCGCACCGTCGGCCGCCGGTGGCGCTGGTTCGAGTGAGCCTGCCCCGTCGGCCGCGCCGCCGGTGAACGATGCGGGTGCGGCACGGACCGACCACGAGGTGGTCGGCGAGGCGCGATCGGCCGACAGCCCGGCGGCGTCGCCCGCGGGCGCGGTTGCCGAGAGTTATGCACAGCCCTCTCGCACGGATGAGCAGGTCAGCGCGACCGAGGAAAAGCAGCCGGTCACCGCTACCAATGGCGTTGATGTCGGTGCCGCCGGATCGGGCGTTGTCGCCGAGCAATCGAGCGCATCGACTCCGGTTCAGCCCGAATCCGCCAGTCCCGCACCGGCTTCCGAACCGAAACCGGCCGCTGCCGCAGCGGAGCAAGTTCCGGCCAGTTCGCCCGAGCCGGTTCCGGCCGAGGACGACCCCGAACGTGAACCGGTACAGGCCTTTTCCGCAGCGGAATCGGTTATCCGGGAGATTGCCGAACCGGTTCCTGCCGAACCGGCCGCCGCGCCGCCCGTCGCCGCACAGCCCGATCCGGTCGCCGAACCGGAACCGTCGACCGCTCCGAACGCGGACCTGCTGCGCGAGGTCGAGGCCGCCTGGGCGGATATCCGCGCCAAGGTGCGCGAGTTCGGCGCCGCCGTGCAGGCGATGCTGGCCGGCGCCTCGGTCTCCCGGATCGACGGCGACACGATCGTCTTCGCCCATCAGCACGAGCCGCTGGCCCAGCGGCTCTCGGATCCACGCAACCTGGATGCGGTGCGCTCGGCGGTGCACGCGGTGCTCGGCCGCGCGCACGACGTCCGCTGGGAGGCCGGCGGTGCCGCGCGACCTGCGGCGACGCCGCGGGGCGGCGGGCAGCCGAAGCCGCAGCGCGGGGCCGGGCAACCGGCCGCGCGTGAATCCGGCAACGCGCCCGCGCGCGGCACGGATGCGCCTGCGCCGCCGCGTTTCTCGCGGCCGAGCCAGGCCAAGAACGCCGCCGCCGCGGACCAGGCGGGCGGCGCGAACAAGCCGCGCGCGTTCGGTGACGACGATATTCCGCCGCCCGATTTTCCCGATCTACCGGACGATCCCGGCCCTTTTGATTCCGCGCCGCCCGAGTCGGCGCAGCCCACGGTCGGCAACGAGGCAGGTGGCGGGGTGGTACCGGAGACCACGCCCGAGGACGAAGAGGAGATGATCCGCGCCGCGGCGGTCCCGGTGGCACCCGAGGATCGGCGCGACCCCGACGAGGCTGCTCTCGAATTGCTGAAGAGTGAGCTGGGGGCCACACGGCTGAGTGGTTGACAACCACCGCCGCCAGGACGTTAAGTTAACCGGAGTTCGCACACCACGGTAGTATGAACGGGTGGCCGTGAGCTCCGGTACGACGAGGTTCTATGGTATGCCCAGGCGTATGGGCGATCGGAACCTGCGTCCGCCGTCGCATGCCGCGTTTTGTACAGCGTCAGGACGGTCGGTCGCGGGACCGGTCGGCGAGGTTACCCGCAGCTACCCCGCATCGCGCGGAGTAGCCGCACAGAGCGCTCGGACGGACGACGTCCGGCCGCCGCACCTTTAAGGAAGGAACACTCCGATATGACCACAGAGGCCTACATTTACGAGGCCATCCGCACTCCGCGCGGCCGCGGCAAGAAGAACGGCTCGCTGCATTCGGTCAAGCCGATCGACTTGACTGTTGGTCTGATCCAGGAGCTGCGCGGCCGCTTCCCGAACCTCGACGAAGACCGGATCTCGGATCTGATCCTCGGTGTCGTCAGCCCCGTCGGTGACCAGGGCATGGACATCGCCCGCACCGCGGTGACCGTGTCCGGCCTGCCGGACACCGTCGGCGGCTTCCAGCTCAACCGGTTCTGTGCCTCCGGCCTCGAGGCCGTCAACCTGGCCGCGCAGAAGGTGCGCTCCGGCTTCGACGACCTGGTCCTGGCCGGCGGCGTCGAGTCCATGTCCCGCGTGGCGATGGGCTCCGACGGCGGCGCGTGGGCGCTGGACCCGGCCACCAACTACGACACCTACTTTGTGCCGCAGGGTGTTTCGGCCGACCTGATCGCCACCATCGAGGGCTTCAGCCGCGATGACGTCGACGCCTACGCGGTGCGCTCGCAGGAGCTGGCCGCCAAGGCCACCACCGGCGGTTACTTCGCCAAGTCGGTCGTTCCGGTCAAGGACCAGAACGGCATCATCGTGCTGGACAAGGACGAGCACATGCGTCCCGGCACCACCGCCGAGGACCTGGCCAAGCTCAACCCGTCCTTCGCCGTGATCGGTGAGATGGGTGGCTTCGACGCGGTCGCGCTGCAGAAGTTCTACTTCGTCGAGAAGATCAACCACGTGCACCACGGCGGCAACAGCTCGGGCATCGTCGACGGCGCCGCGCTGGTGCTGGTCGGCACCGAAGAGGCGGGCAAGGCCTCCGGCCTGACCCCGCGCGCCCGCGTCGTCGCGACCGCGACCAGCGGCGCCGACTCCACCATCATGCTGACCGGCCCCACCCCGGCCGCCAAGAAGGCGCTGGCCAAGGCGGGCCTGACGATCGAGGACATGGACCTCGTCGAGATCAACGAGGCGTTCGCCTCGGTGGTGCTGAAGTTCCAGAAGGACCTGAACGTCCCGGACGAGAAGCTGAACGTCAACGGTGGCGCGATCGCGATGGGCCACCCGCTGGGTGCCACCGGCGCGATGATCACCGGCACCATGGTCGACGAGCTGGAGCGCCGCAACGGCCGCTACGCGCTGATCACCCTGTGCATCGGCGGCGGCATGGGCGTGGCGACCATCATCGAGCGCGTCTAAACCCAACCGGCAGCTGAGAATTCAAGGAGACACAGAGCTGTGAGCGAAACCAACATGATCGGTTGGGAGCAGGATTCGGACGGCATCGTCACGCTGACGATGGACGACCCGAACCAGGGCGCCAACACGATGAACGAGCTGTACAAGACGTCGATGACCGCGACCGTCGAGAAGCTCGAGGCCGAGAAGGACAACATCACCGGCGTGGTGCTGACCTCGGCGAAGAAGACCTTCTTCGCGGGCGGCGACCTGAAGAACATGATTCAGGTCGGCCCGAACGACGGCCAGGGCGTCATGGACGAGCTCTTCACCATCAAGGACGCGCTGCGTCGGCTGGAGACCCTCGGCAAGCCGGTCGTGTCCGCCATCAACGGCGCCGCGCTCGGCGGTGGCCTGGAGATCACCCTGGCGACCCACTACCGGATCGCCGCCGACGTGCCGGGCGTGCAGCTCGGCCTGCCCGAGGTCAGCCTCGGCCTGCTGCCCGCCGGTGGTGGCGTCACCCGCACCGTGCGCATGCTCGGCCTGCAGAACGCGCTGATGCAGCTGCTGCTGCAGGGCAACAAGTACCGCCCGGGCAAGGCCAAGGAAATCGGCCTGATCAACGAGGTCGTCGGCTCGATCGAGGAACTGGTCCCCGCGGCCAAGGCCTGGATCAAGGCCAACCCCGAGGGTGGCGTGCAGCCGTGGGACAAGAAGGGCTACAAGATCCCCGGTGGCACCCCGTCCACCCCGGCCTTCGCGGCGAACCTGCCCGCGTTCCCGGCCAACCTGCGTAAGCAGCTCAAGGGCACCAACATGCCGGCCCCGCGGGCGATCATGTCCGCCGCGGTCGAGGGCGCGCAGGTCGACATCGACAACGCCTCGCTGATCGAGTCGCGCTACTTCGTGAAGCTGCTCACCGGCCCGGTCGCGAAGAACATGATCCAGGCGTTCTTCTTCGACCTGCAGTCCATCAACAACGGTGGCTCGCGGCCGAACGATGTCCCGAAGAAGGACATCAAGAAGATCGGCGTGCTCGGCGCGGGCATGATGGGCGCGGGCATCGCCTACGTCTCCGCCAAGGCGGGCTACGACGTCGTGCTCAAGGACGTCACCATCGAGGCGGCCGAGCGCGGCAAGAACTACTCGGAGAAGATCGAGGCCAAGGCCCTCTCCCGCGGTAAGACCACCGAGGAGAAGTCCAAGGCGCTGCTGGCCCGGATCACCCCGTCCGCCGACGCCAAGGATTTCGACGGCGTGGACTTCGTGATCGAGGCCGTCTTCGAGAACACCGAGCTCAAGCACAAGGTGTTCCAGGAGATCGAGGACATCGTCACCCCGGACGCGCTGCTGGGCTCGAACACCTCGACCCTGCCGATCACCGGCCTCGCGGCCGGCGTGAAGCGCCAGGAAGACTTCATCGGCATCCACTTCTTCTCGCCCGTCGACAAGATGCCGCTGGTGGAGATCATCAAGGGCGAGAAGACCTCGCCCGAGGCGCTGGCCCGGGTGTTCGACTACACCCTCGCGATCAAGAAGACCCCGATCGTGGTCAACGACAGCCGTGGCTTCTTCACCTCGCGCGTGATCGGCACCTTCGTCAACGAGGCGATCGCCATGCTCACCGAGGGCATCGAGCCCGCGACCATCGAGCAGGCCGGTCTGCAGGCGGGTTACCCAGCCGCGCCGTTGCAGCTCTCGGATGAGCTGAACCTCAAGCTCATGCAGAAGATCGCCAAGGAGACCATCGAGGCCGCCGAGGCGGGCGACACCACGATGGGCAAGAAGCGGCACCCGGCTCAGGACGTCATCGACTACCTGGTGTCCGAGGGTCGTCCGGGTCGCCTGGAGAAGGCCGGCTTCTACGAGTACGACGAAGACGGCAAGCGCACCGGCATCTGGCAGGGCCTGCGCGATCACTTCAAGACCACGGCGGACTTCACTGTCCCGCTGCAGGATCTGATCGACCGCATGCTGTTCATCGAGGCGATCGAGACCCAGAAGTGTTTCGACGAGGGTGTGCTGGAGACCACCGCCGACGCCAACATCGGCTCGATCTTCGGCATCGGTTACCCGGCCTGGACCGGTGGCGTGCACCAGTTCATCGTCGGTTACCCGGGTGGGCAGGCGGCGTTCGTCGAGCGCGCCGACTACCTGGCCAAGACCTACGGCGATCGCTTCGAGGTTCCGGCCTCGCTGCGTAAGTAGTCACCAACGGTAAAGCCCGCCACCGCGTTTCGCGGTGGCGGGCTTTCGCCGTTTCCGGGGTGGTTCGGCGGATTCGGGTGCTGTTCACCTGCTGGTACCGCATGATGGATAGCGTGGTCTTCGTGAGACGTGGACAGGCACGACGTGCGCAAACCCTACTGGTCGCCGCCGTCGCGGTGGCGCTGGCCGCAGCGCCCGCCGGCGCCGCGCCGGAATCGGTCCACGCGGTCCGGCTGCTCGGCGAGCAGGTAATCCCCAATGACCTGGACTTCCAGGGCACCAGGGTCGGCGGCCTGTCCGGCATCGACTTCGACACGCGCACCGGCGATTACGTGCTGATCAGTGACGACCGCTCGGAGCGCAATCCGGCCCGGTTCTATACGGCTCGCTTCGGGGTGGGTGAAAACGGCCTGGGCCCGGTGGAATTCACCGGCACCCGGCCGCTGCTGACTTCAAGCGGCACCGTGTACGGCCCGAAGTCGCTGGATCCCGAGGAGATTCGGATCGATCCGTGGTCCGGTGACTACTTCTGGTCGCAGGAGGGCGAGCGTACCGACACGGTGCTGGCCGACCCCTCGGTCCGGATCACCCGTCCCGACGGGACCTTTGCGGGCGAGCTGCCGATTCCGAACAACGAACGGATGCAGCCGAATTCAGGTCCCCGGCAGAACCTGGCGCTGGAGGGCGCGACCTTCGCCGCCGGTGGTTCGCTCTTCCTGACCTCGGTGGAAGCGCCACTGCTGCAAGACGGCCCGCTCGCGACGACGACCGCGGGCGCGACCTCGCGGATCACCGTGCAGACCCGGATCGGTCAACTGCTCGCGCAATATCCCTACCAAATGGAGCCGGTCTTCGCCGAGTCCCGCCCGCAGCCTGACCTCGGCATGAACGGCATCGCCTCGATCCTGGCCGCCGACCCGGTCGATCCGGCGAAAGTCCTTGTGCTGGAACGCTCTTTCGTCTTCGGCGTGGGTAACAAGATCCGGATCTACGAGGCCGATCTGCGCACCGCCACCAACGTGCTGGACGCCCCGCTCGGTAACGCCCGCCCGGCCGCCAAGCGACTGCTGGTCGACCTGGCCGATGTCGGCCTGCGCAACCTCGACAATGTCGAAGGCATGACCTGGGGTCCGCGCCTGCCCTCCGGCGAACGCACCCTGATCCTGGTGAGCGACAACAACTTCGCCGACAACCAGATCACCCAGTTCATCGCCCTCGCCGTCCGCTGAGGCCGCGCGCCGGCCTATTCGGCGCGCAAGTCCTCGGTCGCGTCGCGAAACGCGTCGGCGGCCCGGGTGAAGTAGTCGAACAGCACTTCCCGTTGTTCGGGGGTGTAGCCGCCGACGATCTCGCCGATCCGACGGCGAGCGGGTGCCAGCACCTCGTCCAATTCCGCTGGCGTGCCGACTAATTCGACCAACACCTTGCGCCGGTCACCGGGCACCGGCACCCGGCGCACGTAACCCGCGTCCTCCAGTCGATCGATCAGCCGGGTCGTCGGACCGGTGGTCAGTCCGCTGCGCGTGCCGAGTTCGCCCGGCGTCATCGGCCCGGTCAACTCCAGGATGTTCAGCGCGTACAGATCGGTCGCGCCCAGGTCGACGGCCCGCGCGCCGGCCTGTCCGTGCAGCATGACCGCGCTCAAGTACCGCTGGTAGACCTTGCTCGCAGCCGAGCGCCCAGGGGGTGTTGACATGGCCGACCTCCATCTCGTAATCTCTTCCTCAACGAAGAAACTTCTTCAAAGAAGAAAGATCTTCTACGCAGAGAATCTACCACGGAGGCCATCATGAGCAGCAACAAGCTCGATCAGCAGCGCCAGGAAATCCGCGCCGTCTTCACCGAAATGGTCGAGGCATGGGGGCGCGGCGACGCCGACGCGTACGGCGCGGTGTTCACCGAGGACGCCACCTACACCGCCTGGTTCGGCACCCTCTTCCAGGGCCGCGCGGACATCGTCGAATCCCACCGCGCCCTGTTCGGCAGCTTCCTGAAGGACACCAAGATGGCCGACGACGTGGTGGACATCCGCTTCTACGGACCCGACACCGCCGTGGTCAACAGCCGGGGCGACCTCTACAAGGGAAGCCCGAAGACGCCGGACCGGCTGTCCAAGGTGCAGACCTACACCCTCGTCCGCCAGGACGGGCAGTGGCTGATCGCCAGCTTCCAGAACACCAAGCGCAAGCAACTGATGGAGCGCTTCACCTTCCGCTTCGCCCCCGGCGCCCGCCCCGCCGCCCAGCGCTGACCCACTCATCAAGCAATTCACGGAGTAGACATGAGCACCACAGACATTCAGACCGCCGCACCCAAGTCCAAGCGCCGCCGCACCGTCACCCGCGTGCTCGCCGCCTCGGTCCTCACCCTCGGCGTCGCCGCCGGCGGCGGCTACCTCTGGCTGGACAACACCGCGGATGTGCACAACCTCGGCACCACCGAATGCACCACCGTCACCCCGTCCGGCCCCGCCGCGACACCCCAGGCCCTGCACGAGGTCTGCACGCTCCTGGACGAGCTCACCGCCGCCTGGGGTCGCGGCGACGCGGACGCCTACGGCAACCTGTTCACCGAGAACGCCACCTACACCAGCTACGTCGGCACCCACTACCAGGGCCGCGCCGATCTGACCGAGGGCCACCGCGCGCTGTTCGATGGTTTTCTCAAAGGCACCAAGCTGGCCGACTCTTTTCTCGACATCCGGTTCTACGGACCCGACACCGCCGTGGTGACCAGTCGCGGCGACACCTATAAGGGTGATCGCAAACAGCCCGAGGATCTGTCGAAGACCCAGACATACACGCTCGTCCGGCAAGCCGGTCGCTGGGAAATTGCGTCCTTCCACAACACCAAGCGGCAGAATGTAATGGAGCGAATCTCGTTCCTGATCGCACCGGACACCAGGCCCGCGCGGGAGCGCTGAGCTGGGCGAATCAGGGGGAAGGTCGAGGTGGAAAAGATCCTGTTCCGAAACTTCTCCCACCGGGTGCCGCGCCCGCGCTACGTTGGAGTATGCGCAGACATATCGGACATCGCGCGGGGTTCCGGGTGATGTCCGTGCGCCGGCGCGCTTGTTGTTCGACGGTGACGCCGATTCGATGTGAGTTCGAGGTGGTCACGTGAAACCACGGACGCGTACGGGCGAAGTCGGCCCCGACTCGACCCCGGCCGACTCGGATACCCAGCGCCACCCGCTCATCGGGATCGCCGACGAGCTGGAGGCGATGGGCCTGTCGGAGGCGAAGGAGATCGGCCGGGGCGGCTTCGGCGTGGTCTATCGCTGTATCCAGCGCGCCCTGGAGCGGGTCGTCGCGGTGAAGGTGCTCTCCTCGGAGATCGAGGTGGAGAGCCGCGAGCGCTTCCTGCGCGAGGAACAGGCCATGGGCCGGCTGTCCGGCCACCCGAACATTGTCGACATCTTGCAGGTCGACGTCACGCTGAGCGGTCTGCCGTTCATCGTGATGCCGTACTGCACCCGCGGTTCGCTGGAGCAGGTGATCCGCGATCAGGGCCCGCTCACCTGGGCCGATTCCTTGCGGGCCGGGGTGAAACTGGCCGGCGCGATCGAGAGCGCGCACCGCGCCCAGATCCTGCACCGCGACGTGAAGCCGGCGAACGTGCTGCTCAGCGGCTACGGCGAGCCGCAGCTGACCGACTTCGGCATCGCCAGGATCCCCGGCGGCTTCCAGACCTCCAGCAGCCTGATCACCGGCTCGCCCGCGTTCACCGCGCCGGAGGTGCTCAAGGGCGACGAGCCGACCACCCGCTCCGATGTCTACGGCCTCGGCGCGACGCTGTTCGCGCTGCTCACCGGGCACGCCGCGTTCGAGCGGCAGGCGGGGGAGAAGGTGGTCGCGCAGTTCCTGCGGATCACCACCCAGCCGGTGCCGGATCTGCGCGAGCACGACATCCCGCCGGACGTGGCCGAGGTGATCCAGCACGCCATGTCCATCGACCCCGACGAGCGCCCGCCCTCGGCCTACGACTTCGGCCAGCTGCTGCGCGCGGTGCAGCGCGAGCACGACCAGATGCCCGACGAGATGGCGCTGCTGGAGACCATCGCCGCGCCGGAGCCGATGGTCCATCCCGTCGAGTCGTCGGCGTCGACCAAGTCCCGGCCCGCGGTGACGGCCCGGCGCAGCTGGCCGCTGACGCTGCGCCCCTCGGTGTCCCAGCACACCGGCGCCGGCGCAACGGCCACCACCTTGCCGCCGACCGCGGCCACCAAATTTCGGCCGCCGACCCCGGCCCGCGAGCCGGTCCCGCGCCCTCGCCTGCTGGACATCCTGCGGGCGGGCGGCCGGCGCAGGCTGGCCGCGATCCACGCGCCCGCCGGTTTCGGCAAGAGCACCGTGGCCGCGCAGTGGCGGACCGACCTGACCGAGCGCGGCATCCCGGTCGCCTGGATCGGCGTGGACCAGGACGACGACAACGAGATCTGGTTTCTCGCCCACCTGATCCAGGCGATCCGCCGGGTTCGCCCGGACGTGGGCGCCGGCCTGGACCAGGTGCTCGAGGAACGGCCCGCCGACGCGGCCGCCTTCGTCATCTCGACGCTCATCGACGAGATCCACGCCGGCGGCAGCACGGTCGTCGTGGTGGTCGACGACTGGCATCGGGTCACCGACCCGGGCGCGCACCGGGCGATGGAAGCGTTGCTGGACAACGGATGTCACCATCTGCGATTCGTGGTGACCAGCCGGGAGCAGTCCGGGCTGCCGACCAGCCGGATGCGGGTGCACGACGAACTGGTCGAGATCGGCTCGGCCGCGCTGCGCCTGACCGTCGAGGAGACCGCGGAGATCCTGGTGCAGCACCACGGTTTTCCGCTGTCGGAGACTCAGGTCGAACAGATCCACGCGGCGACCGACGGCTGGCCCGCCGCCATCCAGCTGGTCAGCCTGTCGCTGCGGGGCAACGCCGACCCGGCCGGGCTGATCGCCCATCTGTCCGAGGGCAATCACGGCATCCGCGAGTACCTCGCCGAAAACGTCTTGGACACACTGGAACCCAGGATGCTCGACTTCCTGATGGCGATCTCGGTGACCGAGCGGGTGTGCGGCTCGCTGGCCGCGGCGCTGTCCGAGGACGCGGACGCCGAACACCTGCTGGAGCAGGCCGAGCAGCGCGAGCTGTTCCTGCGCCGGATCGTGCACGACCCGGAGTGGTTCCGGATGCAGCCGCTGTTCGCCGAGCACCTGCGGGCGCGACTGGAGCGCGCCCAGCCGGGCCGGCTGAAGTCGTTGCACCGCAAGGCCGCCCGCTGGTACGCCGAGCATCAGCTGCTGCGCAAGTCGGTCGATCACGCGCTGGCCGCCACCGATTTCAAGATGGCCCTCGACCTGCTGGAGACCGGCGGCATGGACCTGATCGACAAGTCCCGGCTGGCCACGCTGCTCGGTACCGTCTCGAAACTGCCGATGCAGCAGGTGGCTTCGCGGTCCAAGCTGTTGATGGCGGTGGCCAGGGCGAACGTGAACTTGCAGCAGTCCGGCGCGGCCCGCACGGCGCTCGGCCGGCTGTCCAACATCCTCGCCCGCGGTTCGGCCACCGACGAGGACGTGAATCGGCAGCGCTGCCAGGCCGCCGTGCTCGGCGCCGCCGACCAGATCGCCCGCGATCACACCGAGGGCGTGCTCGACCGGGTCGCGGAGTGCCTGAAGACGCCGGACGACCTGCCCGCCTGGACCGTGTCCACCGCGGCGAACCTGACCTCGTTCGTGCGGCTGTGCGAGTTCGACTTCGACGGCGCGCGGGAGATGCAGGACTGGGCGGCGGAATACCATGCGCGGTCCAAGGATCCGCTGGGCGCGGTGTTCGGGCTGTGCGGCCGCGGCGCGGCCGCCTACGAGCAGCTCGACCTCCCCACGGCCACACAGTGTTTCCAGGAGGCGTGGGAGGTCGCCAATCAGCGGTCCGGTCCGCGCTCGCACGCGGTGCGGGTGGCGGCCGCGATGCTCGGCGAATTGAACTACCGCCGTGGCGATCTCGACCTTGCCGAACAACTGCTCGACGAGAGTCATCAGCTGGTCGCCCGGGTCGGCCCGGTGGACTTCCTGATCTCGACGTTCGTCGTCGGCGCCCGGGTCAAGGCGGTGCGCGGCGACTTGTACACCGCCGCAACCCGGCTCGACGAGGGCGCGCGGATCGCCCACGACAACCGGCTGTTCCGGCTCGCCGCGCACATCCGCGCCGAACGACTGCGCCTCGGCTTGCTCGACCCCGCGGACGAGCAGGCCATGGAATCCGAATCGCCTTCGGCCCCACTGCATGCCGGTCGCCGGATGGCCGGCACCGCCGTGCTGACCGCGGAGGCCGAAGAGATCGCCGCGATCCGCACCCTGCTGGCGCAAGGCCGGCTCGGCTCCGACGATCGCGCGGTCCGCCGATCCCGCGCCCTGCACGGCCGCATGCTCGACAAGGGCCGTCCCCGAGCGCAATTGGACGCGTCCCTGCTGCTCGCCGAATGCCTCGCCGCGTCGGGCTGGGTCGGCGAGGCCACCGGCCTGCTGCTGCCCGCCGCCGCCACCTGCGCCGGATTGGGCTGGACCAGACCGTTACTCGACGCGGGACCGGGCGTCGTCTCGATCCTGCGCATACTGCACGCCGAAATGCCCACTGCCGCAGCCCATACCGGAGACATAGAACTGCCCGCCCGCTTCCTGGACGAACTCCTGGAAGCGGACGGGCAGTAACGCGAAAGCTACGGCTGCCACCAAGGCCGCAGGGGCACGGTCCAGTCGCCGTCCGCGGGCAGTTTCACGCCGAGTACCTGGTGCAGCTGAACCACGTTGCGCTGGAAGCCGAGCCGGCAACCCGCCATGTACAGGCCCCACACCTTGGCGGTGCCCTCGCCGACCTCGGCGACGCACGCGTCCCAGTTCGCCACCAGGTTCTTGCACCATTCGTGCAGGGTCAGCGCGTAGTGCTCGCGCAGGTTCTCCTCGTGCAGCACCTCCAGGCCGGTGTTCTGGATCTCGGAGATGATCCGGCCGGAGCCGATCAGCTCGCCGTCCGGGAACACGTAGCGGTCGATGAAGTCGCCCGCCTTGGTGGTCCTGGTGTTGTCCGGGCGGGTGATGCTGTGGTTGAGGAACAGGCCGCCGTCGCGCAGCTTGCTCTTCATGAATTCGAAGTAGTACGGGTAGTTGTGCACGCCGATGTGCTCGGTCAGCCCGATCGAGGAGACCGCGTCGAACTCGCCCTCGGCGATGTCGCGGTAATCGGAGTGCCGCACCTCGGCCAGGTCGGACAGGCCCTGCTCGGCGATCTTCTGCTGCGCCCACTCGGCCTGCTCGGCGGACAGCGTCGCGCCGATCACCTTGACGCCGCGCTTGGCCGCGTAGCGGACCATGCCGCCCCAGCCGCAGCCGATGTCGAGCAGCCGGTCGCCTTCCTTCAGCCGCAGCTTCTCGAAGACGAGGCGGTACTTGTTCTCCTGCGCCTGCTCCAGCGTCCAGTCCTCGTCGCCGTAACACGCACAGGTGTAGGTCATCGACGGGCCGAGCACGTACTCGTAGAACTTGTTCGAGACGTCGTAGTGATGGTGGATCGCCTCGGCGTCGCGAGTCTTGGAGTGCCGCAGGCCCTCCAGGGCGATCCGGCGCCAGCGCGGCAGCGTCTCCTGCGGCGGCGGCGCGATCGGCTTGAGCCGCTCCCAGCCCAGCGAGCGGGCGATGGTGACCAGCGCGAGCGCGGACGGGCGGTGGAACTTCAGCCCGTCCATCGCCGCGAGGATGTCGTAGGGATCGCCGGGATGCACCCCGTCTGCGGTCATGTCGCCGGAAATGTAGGCGCGGGCCATGCCGAGATCGCCGGGCGCGGTCGCCAGGTAGTTGATGCCGCGTGGCGTCTTGATGTCCAGCGCGTACTTCGAGTCCTCGGGTCCGGTCGCGCTGCCGTCGTAGGCGGTCAGCCGGATCGGTACCTCGCCGTCGATCAGCGTCTCGAAGATCTCGGCAATGCTGAGTTTGGCTCCGAGGTCGCCTAAGACGTCAGATCGGTCCTTGAATGTCGTCATTTGCGTTGCACCGCCTTCGAATACAAATCCAGCAGCCGCTGGTCTGGGTCGTAGCGTTTCTTCAATTCGGTGTAGGTATTGCCGCCGTACAGCGCCGCGAACTCATCTTTGTCGTAATAGGAATCCGAGTACAGCGACTTATGTCCGTCGAAGTCGGTCACGGTGCGCTCGATCGCACGGTTGGCCGCTCCTTCCTGCTGCCCGGGCACGGTGGGCACGGCGGACCAGAACCCGACGTTGACGTACGTCCGGTTCGGCTCGAGGGGATAGAGCGGCCAGGTGCGCTCGGTGGTGGCGGGCGCGCCGGTGTCGCGCAGCCGCAGCGGGCACAGCCAGATCGGCTCGATCGGGATCTCGCGCAGGAACCATTCGACGAAATCGGCGGTGCGGTCGACCGGCACCTCGATGTCCTGCACGACTCGTTCGCGCGGCGGGTTGCCCTGGCGGGCCTCCAGCTTGTCGGCGATGTTGTATTTGTGGTCGAGCGCGATCAGCTTCCAGTAGAAGCTGCTGCGCCGGTAGCGCTTCGGCCAGAACCGGCGGATCTTCGGGTTCTGCGTGCCGAACGCGCGCGAGCACCAGAACCAATCGGTGTCCCAGCGCCACAGGTAGTCGTGGATGGTCAGCCGGTCGCGCTTGGGTTGCGCGTCGTCGTGCTGGATGGACCGGTAGAAGATGTCCATGTCGGTGTAGTCGCTGACCGGGCCTGCCTCGTCGGTCTGGCGGCCGAGGGTCAGGTAGCTCTCGTCGGCGGTGAACACGACGCCGTCGAGGTAGTCCACTCGTTCACCGTCGTAGGTCTGCTCGTCGACGATCGTGGCCAGCGTCCGCTCCAGCTCGCGCAGGTCGTGGAAGCGCAGGTGACGCAGCGCCACATAGGGCTGCACGGTCTCCAGCTCGATCTTCAGCCGGACCGAATAGCCGAGCGTGCCGTAGGAGTTCGGGAAGCCGCGGAACAGGTCCGCGTGCTCGTTGTCCGGGGTGGCGGTGATGATCTCGCCGCTGCCGGTCAGGATGTCCATCTCCAGCACCGACTCGTGCGGCAGGCCGTTGCGGAACGAGGTCGACTCGATGCCGAGGCCGGTCACCGCGCCGCCGAGAGTGATCGTCTTGAGCTGCGGCACCACAAACGGCGCGAGGCCGTACGGCAGCGTCGCGGCGACCAGGTTCTCGTAGGTGGTCATCCCGGCCACGTCGGCGGTTTTCGCCACCGGGTCTACCGTGATCACCTGGGCCAGTCCGGATACGTCGAGGCCGGGCGCGGGGTTTTTCGCCCTGGCCCGGAACAGATTCGAGGTCTTCTTCGCCAGCCGCACATTCGCGTCCCGGGGAATCGCGCGATAACTCGCCAGGAGTCGGTCCACTCCAGCCCGATGCGCGGCAAACCCGGATTCGTGTGCGGCCGGAGCGCGTCCGGCCTTCCCCAACAGACTCACTGCCACCCCTCGACGCTAGTACGCACCTCAGTGTTGGACCACCGCGAGGGCGGGGTCTCGGGAGAAATGTCACGCATATGTTGCGAACCGGAATATCGACCGGCTCGGAGAAGTTCGCCACACGACTCGACCGGTATGCGGAACGGTGGCCGCTACAGGGCAGGATGGGTACCGGTCGACATACCGTACCCGGACAAGGAGCTCATTGTGGGACAGGTCAGCGCCAGCAGTTCGATCGCCGTGGCGGCGGATCCGAAGCGCACCCTCGAGGCCATCGCGGATTACGAGACGGTGCGGCCGCGCATTCTGTCGTCGCACTACCGCGATTACAAGGTGGTCGAGGGCGGCAAGGGCGCGGGCACCGTGGCCGAGTGGACGCTGCAGGCCACCGAGAAGCGCTCGCGCAACGTGCACGCGGTGGTTTCCGTGTCGGATTCCATTGTCACCGAGCGTGATTCGAACTCCACCATGGTCAACACCTGGACCGTGACGCCGGACGGCGCGGGCGCGCAGGTCAGCCTGCGCACCACCTGGCAGGGCGCGGGCGGCGTGGCCGGCATCTTCGAGGGCATCTTCGCCCCGCTCGGACTGAAGAAGATCCAGGCCGAGGTGCTGGGCAACCTGGCCCGCGAACTCGCCTGACGCACAGTTCATGACGTACAGCGCAGCCCGACCCCCGTGCCGGGCTGCGCTTTCGGGTTCCGCGGCTAGGCCGCGCCGATGTCGAACAGGTTGCCCTCCGGGTCGGCCAGCGTGGTCCACTGCGCGCCGTACTCGTCGAAGTCGCCGATTCGCTTGGCGCCCAGGCTGACCGCGCGTTCGATCTGCTGATGCCAGTCCTCGGCGTGGAAGTCGAGGTGGATCACGTTCTTGCCCGGGGTCTTGTCGGGCACCTGGATGAACATCAACAGCGGTGTCGCACCGGCGGTCCGGCCGACGGTGGCGAAGTGCACCGAGGCGTCCGGGTCGACCGGCTGATCGAGCAGCTCGGCCCAGAATCCGGCGAGCGCGGCGGCGTCGTTGCTGTCGATGGTGATGTGCGCGAGCGCGAGTGTCATGGGGTTCTCCTTTTCAGAGCCGGCCGATCGGCCAGCAGACTTCGGTTCGGTAGGTGTTCGGGTCGTCGGTGTCGCCGGGGCTGAGCAGGTAGCGCTCGCGCACCGGCTCGGCCAACGCGGTGTCGTGTTCGGCGACATAGCTGCCCAGTGCGCCGTAGGTGCGGTCGAAGTCCTCGAAGTCCCCCTCGTGCAGGGCGACGGCGAATCGGCGGGCAGGCAGCTCGATGACCGAGAGCCGGCCGGTCGGCGCGAGCCGGGCGGTGGCCGGGATCGGGACGTAGGCCACCACCTCGCCCAGGTCGTGCTCGAAGAACTCCATCGAATAGGTGGCGCCGTCGACGCCGTCGGGCTCGACGCCCGCGGCGATCAGCGTCTGGTGCAGCAGCGGGTAGGCGGCCGCGCACCACGGGCCGATGTCGTCGCGGTTGACCGCCTCGATGAGCGCCAGCGCGGGAAAGGCCGGGATCGAGCGGTATTCGACCGCGAGCGGCGCGGCCGGGGTGAGCAGCGACCGCAGCGACGCCACCACCGAGCGGGTCCGGGCCAGCTCGGCCTCCATCCGCTCCAGGTGCGCGCGCAGCGCGGCGTTGCGGATGTCGTCGTCCGGCGCGGCCAGCACGGCCTTGATCTCGGGTAGCGGCATGTCGAGCTGGCGCAGGCGCCGGATCAGGTGGGCCGGGGCCACTTGGTCGGTCGAGTACCGCCGATAGCCGGACCCCGTATCGATCTCGACCGGCTCCAGCAGCTCGATGTCGTGGTAGTACCGGAGCGTTTTCACGGTCAGGCACGTCAGCCTGGCGAACTCCCCGATGGAGACGGTCGCTGTCATGCCCCTCAGCGAACACCCTCCAGCGGGGGGAGAGTCAACTTTCCGTGGTGATCAGCCCAGGACGAAGGTCAGCAGCAGGGTGTTCTGGAACGCGCCGCGCCACCACGAGTAGCCGAACCAGACGCCGGGGGTGACCTCCCGGATCTCGTCGTAGACCTGTGGGGTGGGGGACGGGTCGTAGTTGAGTGCCCAGGTCGGCCTGCCGTCGAGCATCGCGGGCGCGCTGTACACATACGCGGGCCAGGCCTCGTAGCCTGCGCCGGTGATCCGGTTGGTCAGCGTGCCGCCGTCCGGTCCGGTGTAGAAGACCTTGCCGATCCAGAACGCCGGTGCGATGCCCTGGATCGCGGGCGGCCGAGTCACCCAGCCGTTGTGCACGCCCATCGGCACGTCGCCGCGTTCCGCGTCCCGGAAGACGGCGTCCTGCTGCTCGGGCGAACAGCGGAAGCGCAGCGAGTCGATCGTGGCCGCTCGGTTGTCCGGGTAGAGGACACAGCCACCGCCGTAGTCGGCGGCCGCCTCGGTGACCCCGGGATCCGCGGTCGCCGCCGGTGCGGCAAGGCCGAGGAAGATGCCGGGAACCCCCAGCGAAAGCACCGCAGTGCTCAGGAAACGTGCCCTCATCGTGCTCATATCGGTAACTCCAGAACTCCCGACCTACCTCCCGATGGTAGGTCGATCTTGTTGTGCTGAACCCGGACGTACCCAACCTGTTACCGGCCATGCATCGAAGGCATAACGACCGGTCTGGACATATATCGCCGAACCGAATTCGCGCGGGCGGGCATTTCGGCGGTCCGAGCCGGCACGGCGTCGCGCGCGTCGCAGGGACTAGGCTGATCAGTGACACTTTCCCCAGAGAGGAATATGCCGTGCAGCCCGGTGGTCAGTTCGACATGCAGCAGTTACTCGCCCAAGCGCAGCAGATGCAACAGGCGGTGATGGAAGCACAGGCCGAGATCTCCGCCGCGGAGGTCGACGGCCAGGCCGGTGGCGGGCTGGTCAAGGTCACCGTCAAGGCCTCCGGCGAGGTCGTCGCGCTGACCATCGATCCAAGGGCGGTCGACCCGGAAGACGTGGACACGTTGCAGGACTTGGTGATCGGCGCGGTCAACGACGCGATGGCGAACGCGCAGCAGCTGGCGGCCGAGCGGCTCGGCCCGCTCTCGGGTGGGCTCGGCGGCGGTTCGCTGCCCGGGCTGCCGGGCTTCTGAGAGCCACGGGGACATAGCCGTTGTACGAGGGTCCGGTTCAGGATCTGATCGACGAGCTGGGCAAGCTGCCCGGCGTCGGTCCGAAGAGCGCACAGCGCATCGCATTCCACCTGTTGCAGGTGGAGCCGCCGGAGATCGACCGGTTGCAGGCGGCCTTGCAGAAGGTGCGCGACGGCGTGCAGTTCTGCGTGGTCTGCGGCACCGTCTCCGACGGCGAGAAGTGCCGCATCTGCGCCGACGCGCGCCGCGATCGCACGATGATCTGCGTGGTCGAGGAGCCCAAGGACGTGCAGGCGATCGAGCGCACCCGTGAGTTCCGTGGTCGCTACCACGTGCTCGGCGGCGCGCTCGACCCGTTGAGCGGCGTCGGGCCGGACCAATTGCGGATCCGGGAGTTGTTGGCGCGCATCGGAAATCAGGAGGACGGCATCGATGTCACCGAGGTGATCATCGCGACCGACCCGAACACCGAGGGCGAGGCGACGGCCACCTACCTGGTGCGGATGCTGCGCGATTTCCCCGGCCTGAGCGTGACCAGGCTGGCGTCCGGTCTGCCCATGGGCGGCGATCTGGAATTCGCGGACGAGCTGACGCTGGGCCGCGCGCTGTCCGGCCGGCGCGCGCTCTAGCCGCTTTTCCAGCCCCGAATCTACGGGGGTTGCGGCGCGCCGGGCACGAGTTACTGTGTCGGGGATGAGCATCGAATTCCTGCTGACCACGCTCGTCATCTGCGTCACGCCGGGCACCGGCGCGCTGTTCACCCTGGCGGCGGGGCTCTCCAGGGGTACGAAGGCCAGCGTGATCGCGGCCTTCGGCTGCACCATCGGGACCGTGCCGCACCTGGTCGCGGCGATGACCGGGCTGGCCGCGCTGCTCAACGCGAGCGCGGTCGCGTTCCAGACGTTGAAGTACCTGGGCGTCGCGTACCTGATCTACATGGCGTGGAGCACGTTCCGGGACAAGGGCGCGCTCACCGTGCCGGAGCAGCCGGATCAGGGCGCGCAGTCGGTGCGCAAGGTGGTCACCTCGGCGGTGCTGCTCAACCTGCTCAATCCGAAGCTGACCATCTTCGCCTTCGCGTTCCTGCCGCAGTTCGTGCCGAACGGCTCACCGAATGCGTTGGCGCGCATGCTCGAACTGAGCGTGGTCTTCATGCTCACCACGTTCGTGGTGTTCGCGATCTACGGGGTGTGCGCGGCGGCGCTGCGCAACCACGTCATCTCCCGGCCGGTCGTGGTGACCTGGATGCGCCGGGTGTTCGGCGTCTCCTTCATCGCGCTGGCCGGGCGGCTGGCCGTGCAGAACCAGTGAGTCAGAGTTCGACGCGCGACCACGGCAGGGTCTGCATCCGGGTGCGGTCGTCGGTGGCCCAGTCCCAGATCACCGCGGACACCGTCGGCGCGTCCAGCACCGTGGTGCCGAAGTGCTTGTCCGGGGAGCCATCTCGGTATTCGAGGGTGAACGCGCCGGTCTTCTCCCGGTAGGTCTGCATGTAGATCTGCTCGTCGCGTTCCACCACCAGATACGGATTCGGCGGGGCCAGCTCGGAAACCCACTGATCGGCAAGGGTTTTGGTGAGGTAGGGGAACTCGCCCGCGCCGCCGTGGGTGACCGTGGCCGGCACGTGCCCGGCCGGGTCGATCAGCCAGGCCAGCTGCGGGTCGTAGACCGCGTAGTCCAGCGGCGTCGCGATCGCGAACAGCAGCTGGCGGACGAAGCCGATCGCGTCGTACGGGCAGGGCACCTGCAATGCCGCGCCGGTGGGCGCGCCGCCGACCGGGTGCACGCTGAGGAAGCTGTCGTCCTCGGGGACCTCCGCGTTGGCCTTGTTCAGTTCGGCCGCGATCTGCGCGACCAGGCCCGCCTCGGGGAGTCCCTGCTGAGTGCCGAGGTAAGCGTCGACCTCGGCGATCGATGACGCGACACCGGACGGCAGCAAGACGTGGTCATAGCTCACCCGGACAGGGTACGTACGCGGCCGTTCAGGCCAGGCGACGGGCCGTGTGGGGCTCGGCACAGGCGCAGCCGCCGGCCAGGTCGGCACAGTCGACGACGAACGTGTGCCGCACGTAGTCGAGGTCTACGCAGTCGTTCTCGGTGCACTCGGTGAGCCTGGTCGAGTGGACGATCAGGGTGCCGTGGCAGTGGTCGACGGCGGACTCGCAGGACGAACAATCCGGCGCACGCATGCGTCCTCCAGACGTGATCGGTTCGTTATCTTCGTGTTTACCACTCCCACGCCGCCCGCCGCGGGAGGTCGGCGGCGTGTGTTGGACCTCGGCCGGCGTTTCCGCAGTTCCAGCGCCTGGTGACGGCTGCGCGATTGTGTCTCACGCCGCGTCCGGCATGTGGTGAACTTGCTGCATGGGCATCAAGGTGTCGCTCGAGCACCGGACCATTTACACCTTCGACCGGCCGGTCGAGGTACACCCGCACGTGGTGCGGTTGCGCCCGGCGCCGCACTCGCGCACCAAGATCGATGCCTATTCCCTGCGGGTGACCCCGGCCGCGCATTTCTGCAACTGGCAGCAGGACGCGTTCGGCAATTTCCTTGCGCGACTGGTGTTTCCGGAGCCGGCCCGGGAGCTGTCGATCACCGTCGGGCTGATCGCCGACCTCGAGGTGGTCAACCCGTTCGACTTCTTCATCGAGGATTCGGCCGAGCATTACCCGTTCGGCTACAGCGCGGAACTGCTCGCGGACCTGGAGCCGTATCTGCGGCCGGTGGACGAAGCGGGGCCGGGTTCCGGGCCGGGCGAGCTGGTCAAGGACTGGGTGCGCGCGCACGACGTCACGGATCGGCCGCGCACCATCGACTTCCTGGTCGACCTCAATCACGCGCTGCGCCACGACGTCGGCTACACGATCCGGATGGAAGCCGGGGTGCAGACGCCCGACCACACGCTGCGCGGCGCGCTCGGATCGTGCCGGGATTCGGCCTGGTTGCTGGTGTCGATCCTGCGTGAACTCGGTCTGGCGGCGCGGTTCGTGTCCGGGTATCTGGTGCAGCTGGCGCAGGACGTGCCGTCGCTGGACGGGCCGTCGGGGCCGCAGGCCGACTTCACCGACCTGCATGCGTGGACCGAGGTGTATCTGCCCGGCGCTGGCTGGGTCGGGCTCGATCCCACGTCGGGGTTGTTCGCGGGGGAGGGCCATATTCCGCTGGCGGCGACGCCGCATCCGGTGTCCGCCGCGCCGATCACCGGGGCGACCGGGCTGACCGGCGCCACCATGGAGTTCGCCAATACCGTCCGGCGATTTCACGAAGATCCTCGGGTTACCTTGCCCTACACCGGATCTCAGTGGGAGCGGATTACCGCGGCGGGCGCCGCGGTCGATGCGCGGATGGCCGCCGAAGACGTGGGTTTGACGGTCGGCGGCGAACCTACCTTCGTGTCCATCGACGACCAGACCGGGGCGGAATGGACCATCGAGGCGGATGGCGCGCACAAGCGGGAACGTGCGGTCGATCTCGCCGATAGGTTGCGCCGGATCTACGCGCCGACCGGGTTGGTGCAGTATCGGCAGGGGAAGTGGTATCCGGGAGAACCGTTGCCGCGCTGGGAGATCGCGGTCGCGTGGCGCGACGATGCCGAGCCGGCGTGGACGCGGCAGGATCTGCTCGCCGACCCGTGGAGTTCGGCGGTGGGGCACGACCCGGATTCCGCCGCCGCACGGGACCTGATCGCGCATGTTGCGGCGAGCCTGGGTCTGCCGGACGATCAGGTCCGCCCGGCCTACGAGGATCCGCTGCTCCGGCTGGCCGGGAAAGTCCGTGCCCCAGAAGGGGATCCGGTCGACCCGATCGACGATCTCGACCCCGATACGGATTCGGCCCAGGCACGCAAAGAACTGCTCGCCCGCCTGGACGCCGAAGTCACTGAACCCACCGCCTACGTACTGTCGCTGTATCGCCGCGACGACGGCTCCGGTTGGGCGAGCGCGGACTGGCGACTACGCCGTGGCGCATCGGCCGAGCAGCCCGCCGGTCGAATCGTGTTGACGGAGGGCGATTCTCCGGCCGGGCTGCGGCTGCCGCTCGACTCCGTCTCCTGGCACACCCCGCCGCAACGCCCGGACCGCGATCCGCTGTTCGCCGAGCCGTTGCTGGTCGACCGCACCGAGGAACCCGCGGTCGTCGAACCCGCCGACTGGGAACCGACGACCGCGTTGGTCGGGGAAGTCCGCAACGGACGACTGCACGTATTCCTGCCGCCCATCGCCGAACTCGACGACTTCCTCGACCTGGTGCGCCGAATCGAAGACGCCGCAGCGGCATTCGATCGCCCCGTGGTTTTGGAGGGCTACGCGCCCCCGGTAGACGCTCGCCTGCACACCTTCTCGGTAACCCCAGACCCGGGCGTGATCGAGGTCAACGTGCAGCCGACCGTCTCGTTCGCCGAGCAGTCCGAGCTGCTGTCCACCCTGTACGAGCAGGCGCGGCTGGCCCGGTTGAGCACCGAATCGTTCGATGTCGACGGCACGCACAGCGGCACCGGCGGCGGCAACCACATCACGCTCGGCGGCGCCACGCCCGCGCGTTCGCCGCTGCTGCGCCGCCCCGACCTGCTGGTCTCCATGCTGACCTACTGGCAGCGGCATCCGTCGCTGTCCTATCTGTTCGCCGGTCGTTTCGTCGGACCGACCTCGCAGGCCCCGCGGGTGGACGAGGGCCGCGAGGAGACCCTCTACGAACTGGAGATCGCGTTCGCCGAGATCGCGCGCTTGGCCAAGCCGAGTCAGGTTGCGCAGGTGGCGGATTCGGCCGCGCGCTCGGTGGGCTCGGCGCCGTGGCACATCGATCGCGCGCTGCGTCATCTGCTCACCGACCTGACCGGCAACACCCATCGCGCCGAGTTCTGCGTCGACAAGCTCTACAGTCCCGAAACCGCTAGGGGCAGGCTCGGATTGGTGGAGCTGCGCGGCTTCGAGATGCCGCCGCACTTCCAGCTGGCGATGGTGCAGTCGCTGCTGGTGCGCGGCCTGGTCGCGCGCTTCTGGTCGGAACCGTTGCGGGCGCCGCTGATTCGGCACGGCGCGAATCTGCACGGACGATATCTGCTGCCGCACTTCGTGGTTGCCGATATCGCCGAGGTCGCCGCCGACCTGCGCGCGCACGGCATCGACTTCGACGCGGGCTGGCTCGACCCGTTCACCGAGTTCCGCTTTCCGCGCATCGGCACGGTCATGCTCGGTGACATCGAGATCGAGTTGCGCGGCGCCATCGAACCGTGGAACACCCTCGGCGAGCAGACCACCACGGCGGGCACCGCCCGCTACGTCGACTCGTCGGTGGAGCGTCTCCAGGTGCGGGTGGTCGGCGCGGATCGCGGCCGCACGGTGCTGACCTGCAACGGCATGCCGGTCCCGCTGTTGGCCACGGACCAGGCCGACGTGCAGGTCGCGGGCGTGCGGTACCGGGCATGGCAGCCGCCGAACTCGCTGCATCCGTCGATCACCGTCGACGTGCCGCTGGTGTTCGACCTGATCGACACGGACACCGGCCTGTCCCGCGGCGGCTGCACCTATCACGTGGCGCACCCGGGTGGCATGGCCTACGACGAGCCTCCGGTCAACGCGGTGGCGGCGCAATCGCGGCGCAACCGGCGCTTCGAGGCGGCCGGACACACCACGGCACGGGTCGATCCGGGGGAGTTACGTGCGAAAATGGCGGCACAGTCCATGGACAGCGGTGTGCAGGGCATCCTCGATCTGCGCCGGGCGCGGACCGTGTGGGGATCGGTCGGCGACCGTTAGGCACCTCTGGCAGCGGAAGTGAGGTCGGCGCGGTGACGATGCGCGAAGACGCACTGCGGGAGACGACGGCGGTGCCCGGCGTGCGCGAGCAGGTGGCCGAGCAGTTCGCGCGCTACCGGACCGGCGGCGTCGAGATCGCCCCCTACGACGAATGCGGCACGCCCACCGACGGCTACTACGACGAGTTGGTCGACGCGGGCGGCAAGGTACGCCGGATGTGGTCGGAGCTGTCCGCCGATTTCGTCGAGCTCGGCACCGCCGGACTCGGCCGGCTCGACAGCCGGGTGCGCCGGCTGATCGAGGACGACGGCATCACCTACACCGAGGTCACCGGCGCGAGCGAGCAGGCGGTGACCACGCCGTGGCGGCTCGATCCGATCCCGCTGCTGATCTCCGCGGACGACTGGACCCGGCTGGAGGCCGGTCTGGTGCAGCGTTCGCGGGTGCTCGACGAGGTGCTCACCGATGTCTACGGCCCGCGCCGCACGCTCACCAGCGGGTTGCTGCCGCCCGAGGTGATCTTCGGCTATCGCGGTTATGTCCGTGCGGCGCATGGCATTACGGTGCCGGGCCGGCATCAGCTGTTCCTGCACGGTTGCGATATCAGCCGGTGGAGCGACGGCCAGTTCCGGGTGACCGCCGATTGGGCGCAGGCGCCGTCCGGCGCGGGATACGCGCTGGCCGATCGGCGGGTGGTGTCCACGGCGATCCCGGAGGCGTTCGAGCATTCCAATCCGCGCCCGCTCACCCCGTTCGCCCGGGCCATGCGGTTGATGCTGATCGAGTCGGCGCAGGAGGGCGAGGCCGACGATCCGTTCGTCGTGGTGCTGAGCCCCGGCGTGCACTCCGAGACCGCGTTCGATCAGGCCAATCTCGCGTCCATGCTCGGCTTCCCACTGGTGGAGAGCGCGGACCTGGTGGTGCGCGACGCCGCGCTGTGGATGCGCTCGCTCGGCACGCTGCGCCGGGTCGACGTGGTGCTGCGCCGGGTGGATGCCGAGTTCTCCGATCCGCTCGATCTGCGGCCGGATTCGCGGCTCGGCGTGGTCGGGCTGGTGGAGGTCTTGCGCAGGGGCGCGGTGACCGTGGTGAACACCCTGGGCAGTGGGCTGCTGGAGAATCCGGCGTTGACCGGATTCTTGCCGCGGCTCTCGCGCGCGCTGCTCGGGGAGGATCTGCTGCTGGAGAGCGCGCCGACCTATTGGGGCGGTGACGAGAAGGAACGCGCGCACCTGACGAAGAACCTGCACCGGTTGATCATTCGGTCCGCGGTCGACGGCGCCACGCTCTTCGGACCCGAATTGTCGATCCGGCAGCGTGCCGATCTGCGCGCCCGGATCGAGCAGAGCGGCTGGCAGTGGGTCGGGCAGGAACCCGCGCAGTTCTCGGTCGCGCCCGCGGTCGAAGGCTACGGCGGGCTGACTCCGGCGCCGGTCGGCATGCGGTTGTTCTCGATGGCCCGGCGCAGCGGGTATACCGCGATGGCGGGTGGGCTCGGGCAGTTGCATCAGCGCACGGTGCCCGATCGCGCGGTGATCAAGGTTGCGGCCAAAGACATTTGGGTCCGGGCCGCGCCGACGGCGGTGCCCGCGGTCGGCACCGAGGCGCCGCACGAGGAACGCGAACGGCGGGCGGCTCCGGTCGTCGCGGCCATCAGTTCGCCGCGTGTGCTCAACGATCTGTTCTGGATGGGGCGCTACAGCGAGCGGGCCGAGGCCGCGGCCCGGTTGCTCATCGCCACGCATGCGCGTTATCAGGACTACCGCTACCGGCCGTGGCTGGAGGGTGCCGACGCGGTGCCGGTCTTGATGGCGGCATTGGGCCGGACCACCGCAACCGTCGCTCCGGCCGCGGTGTTGTTCGGGGTCGACGACGCTGATGCTGCTGCGGCAGAGCAGGATTCCACGCAGGCGGGTTCGAGTCAGCAGCAGTCGATGGGCGAACCGCCGACTTCGGTGGCGGCCGAGTTCGACTCCGATATGGCGGGTGTCGAGGACACGGACTCGGGTATTGCCGAGGAAATGAACGTGACCATCCGACCAGGCGTGCTGCACCGGGCGATGGCCGCTGCCGCGAGCGCGGCGGAGGAACAGGGCCTCGCGCCGCCCGGACCGGTGTGGACGCCCGCGGTCGCCGGTGCCTCGCGCGAGGGCTACGAATACTTGGCGGCGTTGACCATTGATCGCGACCTGCCCGGCTCCCTGGCCTTCGCGATCGATCGCTATGAGAACGCCGCCCGCGCCGTGCGCGATCAGCTGTCCGCCGATACCTGGATGATCCTGAGCGCCGTGGACCGCGCGCTCGCGGAGTACCGGGGCACGCACGGAGACCAGGAAACCGCGCTGTCGGCGGTGCATTCGCTGACCTTGGCGGCGTTGCTGTCGCTGTCCGGCATCGGCGCCGAATCGCTGGTGCGCGACTCCGGTTGGTACGTCATGGATATCGGCAAGCGCATCGAGCGCGGACTGGCCCTGACCGCGCTGATGTCGGCGGCGTTGACCCAGACCTATCCGAACGAGGCCGAGCGGGTGGTCACCGAGTCGGTGCTGCGCGCCACCGAGTCTCAGGTGAGTTACCGTCGGCGGCACGGAGATTCGGTGCGCATCTCCGCCGTCGCCGGCCTGCTGCTCTTCGACACCGCCAATCCGCGTTCGCTCGCCTACCAGCTCGATCGCCTCGACTCCGACCTGCAAGCGCTGCCCGGCGCCTCCGGATCGTCTCGGCCGCAACGCTTGCTGGCCGACGCGCAACGGATGCTGCGCCGGGTCGACCCGGACGATCTCGACGTCACCGACGACGAAGGCAGGCGAACCGAACTGCTCGAGCTGCTCGAGGGTGTACACCTGCGGCTGCGCAAGCTGTCCGAGTCGTTCGAGACCTCGAAACTGTCGCTGCCCGCGGGCTTCCAGCCGCTGTGGGGCAGCACGCGGGTGGTCGGATGAGCGGCCGCAACGGTGCGGCCCGGCGCTATCGGGTAGCCCACCGCACCACGTACCGCTACTCCGACGAGGTCACCAGCTCCTACGGACGCGCGTACCTCACGCCGCGCGAATTCCCTGGGCAGCGGCTGCTTTCGCACGACATCTCGATCGATCCGGTGCCCTCGGATCAATCGGTCGGCCCGGATGTGTACGGCAACACCACGTCCTACTTCCACGTCACCGCCGAACATCGGACCCTGGTCGTCACCGGCGAATCCCTGGTCGAGGTCGACCGTCCCGATCACGCCGCGAACGGACCGGCGGCCCAGCCGTGGGAGCAGGCCCGCCCGAGGAGCGCGACCGGCCCGCTCGCCGTGGAGTTCACCCTCGACCTGCAACCACCCGAGATCACCCCCGAGGTCCGGGCGTACGCGGCCGAGTCGCTGACCCCCGGCCGCCCGCTCATCGACGCGGTGGCCGAACTCAACACCCGCATCCACACCGACTTCACCTACAAGTCCGGCTCGACCACCGTCTCCACCAAGGTCGCCGACGTGTTCGCCGCCCGAGCGGGCGTCTGCCAGGATTTCGCCCGAATCGGCGTGGCCTGCTTGCGATCCCACGGCCTGGCCGCCCGCTACGTGTCCGGTTACCTGGCCACCGACCCGCCGCCCGGCAAGGAACGCATGGTCGGCGCCGACGCCACGCACGCGTGGTCGGCGGTGTGGGTGCCGGACGCCGACGAGCACGACCGCACCGGCCACTGGATCGACTTCGACCCCACCAACGATCAATTCGGCGACGAGCGCTACGTCACCGTCGCCTGGGGCCGGGATTACGCCGACGTGCCGCCGCTGCGCGGCATCATCTATACCGACGCCAAGCAGAGCACAATTACCGTCTCGGTCGATGTCTCTCCGGTGGAGGTGTAACCCGCGTGCGTGATTTCGGCTGCCCCAACTGCGGTCAGCAGTTGGCTTTCGAGAACTCGGTGTGCCTGTCCTGTTCCAGCCCACTGGGTTTCAGCCTCGCCGACCTCGCCCTGGTGGTGATCGGTGCGCCGCCCGGCTCGCCGAGCGAGACGATGACCGGTGTCGTGGATGCCAGCCGGTTCCGGCTCTGCGACAACCTCCATGTGGCGCAATGCAATTGGCTCGTCGCGGTGCCCGAACCGGCTGCGCCCCCGGACGGCAACGGGAATCCGGCGCCCAACGGCACACCGGTGCTGTGCGAATCCTGCCGGCTCACCCGGACCCGTCCCAATGACCTCGACCCCGCGGGCCTCGCCGCCTTCGCCGAAGCCGAAGCGGCCAAGCGCAGGCTGATCGTCGAGCTGACCGAACTCGGCCTGCCCATCGTCGGCCGCGACCAGGGCCCGGACCGTGGCCTCGCCTTCGACCTGCTCACCAGCGCCAGCGGCAAGGTGATCACCGGCCACAAGAACGGCGTGATCACCCTCGACCTGGCCGAGGCCAACGACCCGCACCGCGAACAGCTGCGCATCGAGATGGACGAGCCCTACCGCACCCTGCTCGGCCACTTCCGCCACGAGATCGGCCACTACTACTACATGATCCTGGTCGCCACCGACGAAGCCGCACAGCGCTTCCGCGCCCTTTTCGGCGACCCCGACGCGGACTATCAAGCGGCACTGAACCGCCACTACTCCGACGGCGTCCCCGCGGGCTGGGAGTCCGCCTACGTCTCCTCCTATGCCACCATGCACGCCTCCGAGGACTGGGCCGAGACCTTCGCCCACTACCTGCACATCCGCGACACCCTGGACACCGCCGCCGCCTTCGGCATCGCCCCCGCCGGCGCCTCGCTCGACCGTCCCCAGGTCGGCCGGGCCGGCTTCGACAAGATCATCGACCTCTGGCTCCCGCTCGCCTGGTCGCTCAACATGGTCAACCGCTCCATGGGCCACCCCGACCTCTACCCCTTCGTCTTGCCCGATCCCGTGCTCGACAAGATGCGCCTGGTCCACGACCTCTGCGCTACCCCCCGCTGACCAGGGGTATTCGGAGAAGGTAGTGCGATCGACTGCGGTGGACTAACCTCTTAGCTAAGGAGGTGGGTCATGGCGAGCGAAGCGGCCGGGCAGTTCAACATCCACGAGGCGAAGACGAACCTGTCGCGCATCATCGAGCGGGTCGAGCGCGGCGAGGAGATCGTCATCAGTCGCGCCGGTCAGCCGGTGGCCAAGGTGGTCCCGTTGAGTCGCAACGCGAACCGGGGCGGTCGCGGCACGCTGAGCGGGCGGCTGGTCCTCACCCCCGACTGGGACTCCGACGAGACCAACGCCCAGATCGCCGGCGACTTCGGGATGGTTCCGTGAGGCTGCTGCTCGACACCCACGTGGTGCTGTGGTGGTTGACCGACGATCCGACGCTCTCCGACGAACTGAAGGAACGGATCACCGACGATCCGAACATCCTGGTGAGCGCGGCAACGATCTGGGAGGTCGCCATCAAGCAGGCCCTCGGCAAGTTGCGCGGGCCGGTCGGCCTGGCGGACTACATCGGAAACGGCGGGTTCATCCCGCTACCGATCGGCCTCGACCACGCGGCCGCGGCCGGTCGGTTGCCGCTGATCCATCGGGACCCGTTCGATCGAATGCTGGTGGCGCAGGCGCAATACGAGGATCTGACGCTGGTCACCCGCGACCCATGGTGCCAGCGGTACGACGTTGCCGTTCTCCCGGTGTGAGCCTGCCTCAGGCGTGGGCGGCGTAGATGTGGGCGGAGACCTCGTCGCGCAGATGGAGGAAATCGGGGTGGGCGCGGAGCGCGGCGAAGGTGGGGTCCGCGAGCGCGGATTTGAACGTGGTCGGCTCGTCGTAGATCACGCGGCCGGGGCGGGTGCCCATGACCAGGACCCGGGTGCCCAGGAGTAGGGCCTCGTCGATGCTGTGGGTGACGAAGAAGACCGTCTTCTTCCGGTCGCGCCAGAGGGTTTGCAGTTCGCCCTGGAGATTTTCCCGCGTCAGGGCGTCCAGGGCGCCGAAAGGTTCGTCCATCAGGATGATCTGCGGATCGTTGACCAGGACGCGGGCTATCTGCGCGCGTTGCTGCTGGCCGCCGGAGAGCTCATACGGGCGGCGGTTGCCGAGATGGTCGAGGCCGACGAGGGCGAGCATGCGGTCGGCCTCGGTGGTGCGCTGATTGCGCGGTACGCCACGGACTTTGGGGCCGAACTCGACGTTCTGCCGGACGGACAGCCAGGGATAGAGATTGGGCTGTTGGAAGACGACGCCGCGATCAGGATCGGGCCCGGTGATCGGGCGGCCGCCGACCTGAACGCTGCCTTCGGTCGGCTCGAGGAAGCCGGCCAGCAGGTTCAGCAAGGTCGACTTGCCGCAACCGGACGGGCCTACGACACACACGAATTCGCCGCTGTCGATGGTCAGGTCGGTCGGCGCGAGCACCTGCGCCGGGCCGTCGTCACCGGGGTAGCTCTTGCTCACCCCGGTGAGCCGGACCAGCTCGGTCACGAGCTCGCACCCTTGGCCGCGTTGCCGTAAATGCCGGTGCGGTAGGCGGATTCGTCGCCGACCGCGGCGATTCCGCCCTGGCTCAACAGGAATTCGGCCGTCTGGTGCAGATCGGCGCCGAAACCGCCGCCCAGGTACTTGGCGTCGGCCTGCTCGGCCGCACCGAGGTAGGTGTATCCGGCCAGCTGCGGCCCGACCAGCTTCGGCTCGATGCCGAGCTGCGCGCCGATCGAGACGGCCGCCTCCTCGGGCTTGGTCCGCAACTGCGTCACCGCGTAGTCCTGCACCTTCGCCCACACCACCGCGAATCGCGCGTTCTCGTCGAGGAACTTCTTGCTCGCGACGGCCAGATCGAAGGTCGGCGCGCCCGCGGCGGCGGTGTCGGCGCTGGAGGTGATGATGTGGCCGCCGGACTCGGCGAGCTTCGACAGGGTCGGATCCCACACCCAGGCCGCGTCGATCTGGCCGCCGTTCCAGGCGCCGGGAATCGCGTCGGGCGCCATGTTGATCAACTGCACGTCGGCGGTCAGGCCGGCCTTGCCGAGCGCGGCGAGCAGGCTGTAATGCGCGGTGCTGCCGAACGGTGTGGCGATGCGCTTGCCGCGTAACCCGGCCAGCGAGGTGATCGAGTTGTCTTTGGCGATCAGCGATTCCGACTTGCCGATCACGTCGTGGATCCACAGCACCCGCACCGGCAGGTTCAGCGGCGCGGACAGCGCCTTGGTCGCCGGACTCGACCCCATGGTGCCGATGTCGAGGCTGCCCGCGCCGAACGCCTGGACCACGTCGGCGCCCGAGGAGAACTGGCTCCAGGTGACTTTCGCGTTCGGCAGGCAGGCGGCGAGCAACCCACGATCCTTCACCAGCAGGTCCGCATTGGGGATGGCTTGGTAACCGATCCGCGCCGTCGCGGTCACGCTGGGATCCGCCGCGAACGGGCAGGTCGCCTGCGCCCCCGCGGCTCCGGTGTCGCCGCGACCGGATTCGACGCACCCTGCGGTCGTCGCGACCACGGCGGCGACGGCCAGACCGGCGGTGACCGCCCGGCGGACTGCGGATTTCATACCTTGCCTTTCCACGGAACTGCTTTGGCACCAAGGAATTTGATGACCGAGTCGAGCACGAGTGCGGCGCAGCCGATCACGATGATGCAGGCGATGGTCAGCGGCGTATTCAGCTGCGTGCCCGCGATATACGCGAGGCCGCCGATGCCGGGGATGCCGTTGTTCAGCTCGGCGGCGACCACAGTGGTCCAGGCGAACGCGGTGGCGATCCGGATGCCGCCGATCACCTCGGGCAGCGTCGCGGGCAACACCACCCGCGAAATCACCTGGGCGCGACCGGCGCCCAGCGAGCGGGCGGCATGGAGATAGTCCTGCTTGACCCCGGTGACGCCGCTCAGTGTCGCGACGGCGATCGGCGGGAACGCGGCCAGGAACAGCAACCAGATCTTGGACATGTCGCCGATGCCGAACCAGACGATCAGCAGGCCGATATAGCCGAGCGGCGGCAGCGACCGCAGGAAGTTCAGGATCGGCTCGGTGACCAGCCGCACCGGGGTGAGCATGCCCATTACGAACCCGATCAGCGGGCCGGCCACGATCGCGAGGCCGACCCCGGCGGCGATCCGCTGCAGGCTGGCCAGCAGGTGCTCCCACAGATAATAGTTCTGCTCACCGATCACCGTGCGATCCACGCCCGCGGCGATCTGGTGGCGAGAGTTGGCGCGCACGAACGCATCCCAGACCGCGTGCGGCGACGGCAGGTACAGCGGATCGACCAGCCCGGCGGCGGTGACCACGGTCCACACCCCGAGCACGAGCACCAGCGCGCCGATGCGGGTCAGCGCCGGACCGAGCAGCCGACGATAGTTGCGCCGGCGGCGCGGCACGACGGTAGGCGCGTCCGCGCCCACCGTCGGCGCGTCCGGCGTGGTGACGGCGGTCATGCGGCGCTCGGTGACAATCCGCGCCGATGCGGGCCCACGTCGGACACGGCACTCTCCTCAAAACTCGGCAAACCTCGACGCTATCCGCGCGGCGGGGCCGGAGGGGAGAGTTAGAAACGCCGTGAACCTAATTGGTCGCGGGGTCGATCACCCTATTCCGTTGACGCTGCCGTTCATCCCGTTCATCGCGACGTGCTCGCTGATGTTGCCCGCCAACCACTGGTTCTGCGCCAATGTCTCGAAAACACAGATGAGCAACAGTTTCCGGCTGCGCCGGCTGACCGAGTACTCGAGATCCGGCGCGGTTTCCGGACCGCGCAGCGCGCTGCTGATGCCTTTACGCAGGTTCGGTTCGGACAGCAGCCAGAACAATTCCGGCCCGATCAACACCGATTGCCCGCCGGTTTCGTGGAACCAGCGCCCGGCGAATTCGATCAACAGGTCGGTGAACGCGTCCCCGCTTTCCACCGACTCGGTGAGTTGGCTCAGCGCACCCGAGCGGTCCACACTGCTCTGGATCACCGAGGCGAGCCTGCTCGCTACTTCACGGAACTGATCGACGTCCTGGTCCTGCCAGACTGTGAGAGACATGCGTTTTCTCCATCGAAGTAGTCGAGCGTGGGTGAGTTACTAACTACCTGGACGTCGCCGCGGGATTATCGGTGGTTGACCAGCTTTCGGCCCTCGGCGTCGAAGGTGTTGAAGCGCATCGGGGTATTCGGCCCTGCCGCGAACGGGACGGCGGCGGCGGGCTTCGCGTGCTCGTGCCCGTTGGCCTGTGGATGCCCATTGAGCTGCGGTGACGTCACCATCTCCGGCACCTCCTCGGCCACGGCGAGTTGCTCGGCTTCGGGGACGAAGCTCAATTCCGCCGGTCGCGCAGCGGTGCTGCGGCCAAGCAGAATCAACGTCAGGTGCACCGCGAACAACAGGGTCAGCGGCATTCCGGCGTAGATGATCAACGACACCGGGCCGCCGCCGATCTCGCGCGCGTATTCGATATTCCCGGCCACCGAAACCAGCGTCGAAATGACGAAAAGCCCGGTCGCATACCACCAACCGGCACTGCGTTTCGGGAATGACGCGGTGGCCACGATGGAACCGACGACCAGGCCGTCGATCGCGATCGGCACATTGGACGCGAGATCGGCCTCGACCAGGTTACGCACGGCTAGGTGGTGCAGTGCGGCAAAAGACATCTCGAATGCCTTGAGCGCGACAACCGAGGAAACGATCAGCGACAGATACAACGGACGCGGCCGTAGGATGCTGCGCCAGCGGGTCCAAATGGGTGGACGGCGTGGCATTACCGGTTGCGCCATTGATTCGGCAGGCAACCCCGGCGTGATCGTCGTCATAGCGGGGAGCGTAGCGCGTCGATAGCTCAGCGCCCCGGAGCCTATCGGCCGAGTCGCGTTTATGGATTGACGGGGTTAGTTCCTAGGCGCGCAAACGTTCACGGCGCAGTTGCTCGACCTCCGGCATCGGCAGCGGCGCCAATTCGGTGACGCCGAGCGCCCGCATGAGCAGCAGGTCGGCCAGTTCCGGATTGCGGGCCAGCGCGGGACCGTGCATGTAGGTGCCGATCACCGAACCCTGCACCACGCCCTCGAGGCCGTCGCCGACCCCGTTGCCGATGCCGCGGGTGACCTTGGCCAGCCCGGTCGCGTCGCCGCCGAGTTTGGTGCCGCCCCGGTGGTTTTCGAAGCCGGTCAGCGCCGCGCTGAGCCCGGACAGCAGGGGCGCGGTGGTCACCTCGCCGATCGCCCGCTTGGGCTGCGGCGAGGTGGTCACATCGATCATGCCGACGCCGTCCACCCGCTCGCCCGAGGACGTCTCGTACCACTGGCCGAGCACCTGGATGGCGGCGCAGATGGCCAGCACCGGAGTGCCGTTCGCGGCCGCCTGCTGCAGGCCGGGGTAGCGCTGCAGATGCCGGGTGGCCAGTCGCTGCGCCGAATCCTCCGCGCCGCCAAGGGTATAGATGTCGAGGGAGTCGGGAACCGGGTCGGCCAGGGTGATTTCGACGACCTCGGCGTCGTAGCCGCGCAGCCGCAACCGCTGCCGCAGCACCAGCGCGTTGCCGCCGTCGCCGTAGGTGCCCATCACATCGGGCAGCACCAGGCCGATGCGCACGGTCGATTCACTCATGACTTTGCCTCGAGGTCGCGGTTGAGATCCCGGAATGCGGTGTAGTTTGCCAGCACCTCGACGTGCCCCGCCGGGCAGGAGGCGATGGCGCGCAACGGATTCGGCACCGTGGTGTGCTCGACCCCCGCGTAGGTGAGGCGCACGGCCAGGTCGGTGGCGCGCTCGCCGGAGGCGACCACCTGGACGCCCTCGAAGTGCTCGAACCGCACGTCCCACAGCCAGGACAAGTCCTCGCCGTCGGGCACCTGCCCGTTCACCGCGATCACCAGGCCGGCCGAGCCCGGCTCGATCATGGACAACGCTTCCTGCCAGCCCGCCGGGTTCTTCGCCAGCAGCAGCCGGGCGGCGTGCTCGCCGACCTGCACCGTCCGGTAGCGGCCGGCGATCTCGCGCACCGTGCCGGTCGCGGTGACCGCGGCCGCCGGATCGGCGCCGAGCGCGATCGCCGCGGCGACCGCCTGCGCGGCATTGCCGCGGTTGGCCCGGCCGGGCAGGGCCAGTTTCAGCGGGAACCGCTGGGCGTCGGGACCGACCAGGTCGTCCCCGTCGAGCCACCAATTCGGTTCGGGCCGTTCGAAATCCGCGCCCGTGCTGCGCCAGTGCTTACCCTCCCAGAGGATGGGCTCGCCGCTGCGCGGGCAGCTGGTCGCGTCCATCGACCAGCCGCTGCCCGCGGCCACCCACACCACGTTCGGGTGGTCGTAGGCGATCGAGGTGACCAGCACGTCGTCGCAGTTGGCGATCACCACGGTGTCGGGGTGACGGGCCAGGCCGGCCCGCAGCTTGCGCTCGATCATGTTGATCTCGCCGACCCGGTCCAGCTGATCGCGGCTCAGATTGAGCAGCACGACCGCGGCGGGGTCGAGCGCGTCGGTGACGTGCGGCAGGTGCAGCTCGTCCACCTCGATCGCGGCCAGCTCGACGCCGCGATGGGCGCTGAGCGCGGCCACGATGCCCGCGTCCATGTTGGCGCCGTCGGCCTGGGTGGCGACCTCGCCGAGCGTGCTGAGCGCGGCGGTGGTCATCCTGGTCGTGGTCGACTTGCCGTTGGTGCCGGTGATCAGCACCGTGCGCCGGCCGCGGCCGAGCTGGTCCATGATCGTCTTGTCGATCTGCAGCGCGATGAGCCCGCCGATCATCGATCCCTTGCCGCGTCCCGCCTTCTGCGAGGCCCACGACGCTGCCGCCGCGGCCCGCAGTGCGATTCGCCCACGCACCGAAATGTCTGCCACGCCGCGAGTCTATGTTCGACCCGGGTTACCGGCGCGGCCCGGGCCGGTGGCGTTGCCCACCCGGTGCGGCTAGCCCTGGTACAGCTTGCTGTTGTAGTTGGCGGGGGCGTAGTGCCGTTCGAGTTCTTCGAGCGATTCGGTGGTGTCGGTCTGGACCTCTTTGACCAGGTGCGGCCAGGACGGCAGGCCGTCGTCAGGCCACTGCTCGGGCTGCCACAGATGGCTGCGCAGGAACGCCTTCGCGCAGTGGAAATAGATCTGCTCGATGTCGACCTCGACGGCGAGGATCGGGCGGTGGCCGCGCACCACCATCTCGTCGAAGTAGGGGGCGTCGCGCACGAGGCGGGCGCGTCCGTTGATCCGCAGGGTCTGGCTGCGGCCAGGGATGACGAACAGCAGGCCGATGTGCGGGTTGGCCAGGATGTTGAAGTAGCCGTCCGCGCGCCGGTTGCCGGGACGCTCGGGAATCGCGAGGGTCCGGTCGTCGAGCACCCGGACGAAGCCCGCCGGATCGCCCTTCGGCGACGCGTCGCAGTTGCCCTGCGCATCGCTGGTGCTCATGACCAGGAACGGCGTCGCGGCGATCCAGTCGCGATCCCGGGGATGCAGCGTGACCCGCTCCTTGTTCGCGGCGCGGGATCCCACCTCGCCGAGCAGATTTCGCAGTTCGACGGGGTCGGTGAGCTGTTCGGTGGACTCGCGCATACCCGATTCAAGCATCCGGATCGCGGTGGGCCGCCGGGAGATCGATCACATCAGATCTGCACGTCGAACAGGTTGGGCTGGCCGGCTGCGTAGCGGTCGGCGTCCATCCGGCGCAGTGGTTCGAGTTCGGTCGCGCGGTAGAGCGTGTACATCCGGCAGCGTTCGGCGTTCGAGCCCGACACGTCGAGCAGCGCGTTCACCGCCGCCCTGGCCGATTCGTTCGCGCCCTCCATGGTGGCCAGGTCGACATTGGTGCGGACGTAATCGCCTGCCAGGAACAGGTTTTCGAGCGCGCCGTGCGGTTCCGGCCGGAACTCCCACGAGCCGGCGGTATTGATCAGCAGCGGGTCGGCGTTGGCGTTGCGGTGCGGACCCTCCTGCCAGGTGATGCCGGGGTCGAGGTGCCAGGAGTGCAGGTCGGCCTCGCGCAGCACGTCGCCGCGGTCGTTGAGGTGCGCCGCGATCTGCGCCCAGACCTCGCGGGCGATCTCGTCGTGGGTGCACTCCTTGGCGGGCTTGCCGTACAGCATGCCCGGGGTGTTCCAGTCGGAGATGTCGACGGACAGGCAGTCCTGCACGGAGCCGTCGCCGAAGTCGGTGAATTTGCGCGCCCACACCTGGTTCTGATTGATCGAGGTGAGTGCCCATGGCGCGTCGATGTAGGCGGTGTGGCCGCGGGAGATATCGGCGGGCCTGCGCAGATAGAACTGCAGGCCGTTCATCCAGTCGGAGAAGAGCCGGTCCATCGCGGCCAATTCGGGGCGCACCGCGAGCACGTCCGGCGACCACAGGGCGCGCGCCTGTTCGGCGGGCACGGCGACCACGAAGTAGTCGGCCTCGATGCTGCGTTGCGCGCCGGAGCTGTCCACGATGCGGGCCGCGGTGATCCGGCCGTCGCGCACGTCGAGCCCGCGCACCTCGGCGCCGAGTTCGAAGCGCACGCCCAGCTCGCGCATCCGGTGCAGCCACGGCTCGATCCACACGGCGTTGGTGGGTCCGTTCAGCACTCGATCGAGGCCGCCGTCGTTGCCGATCTCGGCCGGATTGCCGAGGAACTGTTCGCCCATGTTGCCGATGGTGCGGACGCTGGCCACGTCCTCCTTCGCGGCGACCATGATGCTGGTCAGCGTGCGGGAGAGCAGCGCGCGGAATTCGTGCGAGCGGGCGTTGCCGCCGACGTAGTCGCGCCAGGAGGTGTGTTCCCACTGGCCGAGACGGCGGGCATCGCAGCTGCTGTTGAACACGAGCAGGCGGTTGGCGAAGTAGAGGCCTTCGTTGACCGGCATGTGCAGCGTGGTCGAGATGGTGGCGCCGAGGGTCTCGCGGAAGCTGTCCGGGGTGAACCCGGTGCGGGCGCGTGGGCCGAGCGGCAGCCGGAAGTCGTCGCCGTCGCGCCGGGCGAAGCGGGCCTCGGGCACCGCCACCAGATTGTTCCACACGCCATTCGGGTTGCCCGCGAACGGAATTCGGCGCATGGTGTCCGGCACGTGTTGATAGAAGCCGGGGAAGAAACGGAAGCCGTGCTCGCCGGGTAGCTCCGGCCGGCCGGCCGATCCGGTGCCGGGCACCGGCACGCTGCGCGCCTTGCCGCCCCACGCGCGGCGCTCGAAAATCGTTACCTGGAAGCCGCGTTCGATCAGTTCGTGTGCCGCGGTCAAGCCCGCGACGCCACCGCCGAGTACCGCGACCCGCCTGCCGCTCGGATCTGCCGCGGCAGGCCCGGATCTCAGCGTTCCGGCCGTCAGCGCCCCCGCTGTCGCTACCCCCGCCACAGCCGTTCCGCGAAGCAATGTTCTCCGCGATACGGTCCACCGATTGTCTGCCATGCGCCGCTCTGTGCCTAGCCTCGGGACCTTTGTTACATGTTGTCACTACTGTAAAGCGGCAGGTCCGCACCGGCGTACCCGCCCTGTGCCTGGTCCGAGGTGAAGGCTGATTCGGTCGGCGGATGTGAGCATAGCGATATCCGGGATCGGATAGGCAAACCTGTGACGACAGTTTCCCGAACCCGTTGGTACACATAAATATCCGCGCCGCCTGCCGTCCCGCTCGATGGACCGGGCGGGACGGGTGGCGGCGTCGCTCGCGCGGGGTCAGGCCTTGACGAGTTCCGGGGTGCCCGCCGCCGCGTCGAGTTCCGCGGCCTGCGCCGGATCGACCTTCGGGCGCTTGCCCGTGGTCGCGGCGAACGCGCCCGCGATGACGATCACGCCGCCGATCAGCGACAGCGGCGTCGGGGTCTCGTCCAGGAACGCCCAGGCGGCGGCGATGCCGACGACCGGAACCAGCAGCGTGAACGGCGCCACGACGCCCGCGGGGTAGCGGCTCATCAGGTACGTCCACATGCCGCTGCCGACGACCGTGGCGAGTATCGCGGTGTAGGCCACCGCGGCCAGCGCGGGCCAGCCCGCCGCGGAGAAGGAATCGACGACCGCGTGCAGGCCGGTGGTCGGGCCCTCGGTCGCGGCGGACAGCACGAACATCGGCAGCGGCGGAACCACGGCGATCCACAGCGTCAGGTGCATGGTGTCGAGGCCGGGGGATTCGACGGTGGCCTGCCGCGCGCCGATATTGCCGAAGGCCCAGCCGAGCCCGGCGGCCAGGGTCAGCAGCACCGGCAGCAGCGAGGCGTGCTCGAGCCGGTCCCAGCCGATCACCGCCATACCCGCCATCGCCACCACGATCCCGGCGACCTGCACCGGCCGGATCCGCTCGCGCAGGAACAGCGCGCCGAGCAGCACGGTGAACGGCGCGGAGGACTGCAACACCAGCGAGGCCAGCCCGGTCGGCATGCCCGCGCGCATCGCGGTGAACAGGAAGGCGAACTGGAGAATGCCGAAACCGGTGCCGTACAACAGGAGCCAGCGCAGCCGGACCTTCGGGCGCGGGACGAACAGCAGCACCGGAACCGCGATGACCGCGAAGCGCAGCGCGGCGAAGAAGAACGGCGGGAAGTGGTCGAGCCCCGCGCGCAGCGCGAGGAAGTTCAGTCCCCAGAGCAGGACGACGGTCAGTCCGAGCAGGCGATCACGAGCGGTCATGCGATCAATCGTGCGCGGGCCTAACCATCAGAACAATCGAATTAATGTGGACTATTGATGTAGTTTTGCTTCATGATCGAAGCGGGTCGTCCGGCGGGTCCTTCACCTGGGAAAACCGTGGTTGACCAGCCGGTTGGGCCGCCGATGTCGATCGAGCGGCTCCGGGTGCTGCGCGAATTCGCCGATCGCGGCACCATCGCCGCCGTGGCCGCCGCGCTCTCGATGACCCCGTCCGCCGTGTCGCAGCAGCTCAAGGTGCTGGCCAAGGAGGCTGGCGTAGCGCTGCTCGAACCCGACGGCCGCCGCGTCCGCCTGACCGATGCGGGCCGGGCGCTGGTGGTGCGCGCGGACGAGGTGCTCGCCGCGATGGATCGCGCGGTCGCGGAGATGGCCAACTATCGCGGTTCGCCGCGCGGCCGGGTGCGGGTCGCGCTGTTCCCCTCGGCCGGCTCGCTGCTGCTGCCGCTGGTGCTGTCCGCGCTGGCGGGCAGCGGCGTCGAGCTCGTCGCGAGTGACGTGGACCTGCCGCCGTCCGAAGTCACCCGGCTGCTGGCCGATTTCGACGTGGTACTCACCCACCGCGACGAGCGCGCGGCGCCGATCGCCGACCCGCGGATCGCCGTCCGCCTGCTCATGCGCGAACCCATCGATGTCGTGGTGGCGCCGTTCCATCGGCTGGCCGGCCACGCCTCGGTGATCCCAGGGGAACTGGCCGACGAGACCTGGCTGAGCGTGCGCGGCGGCTACCCGATCGACGACGTGCTCCGCTCGATCGCCACCCAGACCGGTGTGCAGCCGCGAATAGCGCAGCGGCTGAACGACTTCCGGGTCATCGAGGCGTTGGTCATCAGTGGGTACGGGGTCTCGTTGATGCCGCGCTACTCGGTGTCGCACCCGGACCTGTCGCTGCTGCGCCTCACCGGAGTCCGGGCGGCCCGCATGTTCGAGCTGGCCACCCGGCCCCGGGCCGAGCGGAGCCCGGCGATCGCCGCGGTCCTGGCGGCCTTCCACGATGCCGCGGCGAGTGTGGTCGCGGAGTCCGGACCTCGGTCTACGGCGCAGCGGGAGAAGTGATTTCGGCGTCGCGCCGAGTTGTTCGCTTTCCACAGCCGGCCGCGCGCTGATCGGGATAGTGTGACACGAAGGCACTGGTACGGGAGTCGAGGGGGGAGCCTAAGCGGCCGACTGTTGTTGCGTCGTTGGCACATTCCCACAATTCCTGGACGTGTCCTGTGAGAGTTCCGCACATGTCGCCGCCCGGTTCGGCCAAATAGATTGCTGGACAGGCTTTCCGCGGTGCGGCTCGACGAAAGGACACGCGACGGCAATGCGTGATATCACCCAGTTCTCTACGCGCAACGGGGGATTCCGAAGCGTGGTGGTGACCGCGGTGGAGGTCTCCTCCGCGCTCGGCGCGGACGCGGAGTCCACCTGGAAGGGGTTGCTGGCGGGGGAGAGCGGTGTGCGGGTGCTCGACGATCCGGAGGTCGAGAGCAGGCAGTTGCCGATCAATATCGGCGCGCCGTTCAAGAGCGATCCGACCGCCGAGCTCGATCGGATCAAGAAGCGGCGCATGTCCTATGTCCAGCAGGTGGCCTATGTGATGGGCAAACGGATCTGGGACACGCTCGGCGCGCCGGAGGTGGACCAGGACCGGCTCGGCATCTCGATCGGGACCGGGGTCGGCGGCGCGGAGGTGATCGTCGACTCGAACGACATCCTGCGGGACAGGGGCTATCGCAAGGTCTCGCCGTTCGCCATCCCGATGGCCATGCCGAACGGGCCCGCCGCGGTGCTCGGACTCGAACTGGGCGCGCGGGCGAGCGTAGTCACGCCGGTGTCGGCGTGCTCGTCGGGTTGTGAGTCGCTGGTGCACGCGTGGCGGTCGATCATCCTCGGCGAGGCCGACATCATCGTCGCGGGTGGCGTCGAGGGGCGGATCAATGCCCTTGCGCTGGCAGGCTTTACGAATATGCGCGCGCTCAGTTCGCGGGTCGGGGAACCGGAACGCGCGTCGCGTCCGTTCGATCGTGATCGGGACGGTTTCGTCTTCGGTGAGTCCGCGGCGTTGCTCGTGCTGGAGTCCGAGGAGCACGCGCTGGCGCGTGGCGCCCGGCCGCTGGCCCGGTTGCTCGGGGCGGGGCTGACGGCGGACGGCTACCACTTGGTCGCGCCGGATCCGGAGGGGCGCGGTAATGCTCGGGCGATGCGGCGCGCGTTGGAGACCGCGGGTGTCGCCGGCGCGGAGGTCGACCACGTCAACGCGCACGCCACCGGAACGCCGTTCGGAGATCTGGCCGAGGCCAAGGGAATCGAGGCCGCGATCGGCAAGCATCCGGCGGTCTACGGACCCAAATCCGCGCTCGGCCATTCGGTCGGCGCAGTCGGTGCGCTGGAGGCGGCGATCTCGGTGCTGAGCCTGCGCGACGGCGTGATCCCGCCGACGCTGAACCTGGACAACCAGGACGCCGACATCACCCTCGACATCGTCAGCGGCACTGCGCGATACACCGACGTCCAGTACGTGATGAACAATTCGTATGGCTTCGGCGGCCACAACGCGGCCGTCCTGTTCGGTAAGTACTAGTCCACCGAAACATCGCAGCCCGGCGCGAGATGCGCCGGGCTGCAACGATTTTCGACTGTTCTAGTGGCCCATCGGGCCGGGGTGGTGGTACTGCTGCGCGCCGACGTAACCGAAGTCGTCGGCGACCATCGCGGCCAGTTCCAGCAGCGCCCGCCGGGTCGGCTTGCTGACCAGTTCCAGATCGATCTCCGCGCCCTCGGCGAGGTGATCGTCGAACGGCACCACCTGAACCGCGCGGGTGCGGTCGAGGAAGAGCTTGCGCAGCTGGTCGAGGTCGACCGTGGACGCGCCGCGCCGGGAGGCGTTGACCACCACGACGGTGCGCTCGACGAGCTTGCCGTAGCCGTGGTGATCGAGCCAGTCCAGCGTGGCCGAGGCGCTGCGCGCGCCGTCGATCGCGGGCGAGGTGACCAGGACGAGCGAGCTGGCCATGTCCAGCACGCCGGCCATGGCCGAGTGCATCAGGCCGGTGCCGCAGTCGGTCAGGATGATGTTGTAGAACGACTGCAGGATGCCGATCGCCTTGCGGTAGTCGGCCTCGCTGAACGCCTCCGAGACGGCCGGATCCTGTTCGCTGGCAAGCACTTCCAGTCGGCTCGGTGCCTGCGAGGTGTGCGCCCGCACGTCCGAGTACCGGCTGATGTGCTGGTCTTCGAGCAGGTTGCGCACGGTGGAGCGGGTCTGGCGCGGCACCCGATGGGCGAGCGTGCCGAGGTCCGGGTTGGCGTCGATCGCGATGACCCGGTCACCGCGCAGCGACGCGAACGTCGAGCCGAGGCCGACCGTGGTGGTGGTCTTGCCGACGCCGCCCTTGAGCGACAGGATCGCGATCCGATAGTCGCCGCGCACCGGCTGATTCACCCGGTCGACCAGGTCGCGGTAGACGACGTCGGCCGCGGACTCGCCGGGGTTGAGCACGCCGCCGGTGGCCTTGTGCACCGCACGCCGCCAACCACTGCGCGGCGCGCGACGGGCGCGCTTGAGCAGGTTCAGGTCGTTGACCGAGTGCCCCGGCTGGCCCGGCGCGGGCACATGCTGCGGCTGGAACGGCTGCGACGGCTGGTGCGGGTTCGGTCCGCCCTGCCAGCTCGGCGGCGGCACCTGGCCCATCGGCGGTCCGGGCGGCTGCTGGCCCAGCTGCGCGGGCGGCGGCTGGTACGCCGGCGGAGGCGGCGGCTGGTGGGTCACCGGCGGGGGCGGCGGCGCCCAGCTGTAGATCGGTCCGGCCGGCTGATCGGGTTGCGGCGCAGCGGCTTCGGCGTGTTCCTGCGGCACCCGGCGGACCAGGCCGTCGGGGCCGATCTCCTGCCGGTACTCGCCGTAGCCCGGGTTCTGCGGCTCGGGCGCGATCTGATGGCTGCCGCTGTGCGCGGTCACCGGAGGGTACTGGCCGGTCTGATACGGCTCATATGCGCCAGTGGGCGCGAAGGCTCCGGCGTTCGGCGGCGCGTAGCCGCCGTACTGCTCGGCGGGGGCCGGCGGCGCGAAACCCTCGGGCGGGCCGTAGGACTGCGGCGGCATCGAGGCCTGCGGGTAGGACACCGTCTGATCGGTCGAGCCGCTGAAGTCGGGCTCGGCCGGTTCCTGCTCCGGCTTGTCCGGCGCTTCGGCTGTCTCGGACTCCGCCACTTCCACCTCGCCGGGCTGCTCGGCCGACGGGTCAGCGGCTTGCTCCGACTCGGTGCCATCGGCCGTGTCCACCGCTTGACTCTGCAGCCAGGGCGGTGAGGTCGGGTTGTGGTCGTTAGTTGTCACAGTTCCCCCATCTGCTCGGGACTACGAGCAGAGAGCTCGGCGCTTGAGTGCGAAACCAACGCTAGCACGGGGTTCGCGGGCTCGCGTCGCGGTAGGCGGCCTCGAGCCTTCGCTCTCGCAAGCGCTTTGTGCAGAGCGGACGCGCCCGGATGACACGCCGCCGATAACTGGTCTCCGACAGCAAGATCGAGAGCCGGACACGGGATCGATCTTCGACCACCGTGCCCGGCTCCACCGTACTCGACCTGCGCTATCAGCGTGCTCGGTTGGCCGAGGAGACCAGCGCGCGCACCGCCGAGGTTGCGCTCAGTGTGCTCGGTTCACCGCGGAGACCACCGCGCGCAATGATGCGGTGGTGATGGAGGTGGCGATGCCGACGCCCCACACGACCTTGTCACCGATCGCGCACTCGACGTAGGCGGCGGCCTGCGCGTCGTCACCGGCGGACATGGCGTGCTCGGAGTAGTCCAGCACGCGCACGTCGAAGCCGACCGTGGCGATCGCGTCGATGAACGCGGCGAGCGGGCCGTTGCCGGTGCCGGTGATCTCCTGCTCGACCCCGTCCACCTTCACCACGACGGAGATGGTGTCGGTGCCGCCGTCGGTCTCGGACGCGGTGACCTTCTGCCGGATCCGCTCCAGCGGCCGGATCGGGCCCAGGTACTCGTCGGCGAAGACGTCCCACATCTCCTTCGGCGTGACCTCGCCGCCCTCGCCGTCGGTGATCCGCTGGACCGCCTGGGAGAACTCGATCTGCAGCCGGCGCGGCAACGCCAGGCCGTGATCGGTCTTCATGATGTACGCGACGCCGCCCTTGCCGGACTGCGAGTTGACCCGGATGACCGCCTCGTAGGTGCGCCCGACGTCCTTCGGGTCGATCGGCAGGTAGGGCACCGCCCAGATCATGTCGTCGACATCGGAGTCCGCGTCGTCGGCCGCGACCTTCATCGCGTCCAGGCCCTTGTTGATCGCGTCCTGGTGGCTGCCGGAGAACGCGGTGTAGACCAGGTCGCCGCCGTACGGGTGGCGCTCGGCGACCGCCAGCTGGTTGCAGTATTCGACCGTGCGGCGGATCTCGTCGATGTCGGAGAAGTTGATCTGCGGGTCGACGCCGCGGGAGAACAGGTTCATGCCCAGCGTGACCAGGCAGACGTTGCCGGTGCGCTCGCCGTTGCCGAACAGGCAGCCCTCGATCCGGTCCGCGCCGGCCTGGTAGCCCAGCTCGGCGGCGGCCACCGCGGTGCCGCGGTCGTTGTGCGGGTGCAGCGACAGCACGATCGAGTCGCGGCGGGCCAGGTTGCGGCTCATCCACTCGATCGAGTCGGCGTAGACGTTCGGCGTCGCCATCTCGACGGTGGCGGGCAGGTTGATGATCAGCGGCTTGGCCGGGGTCGGCGCGATGATCGCGGAGACCGCGTCGCAGACCTCCCTGGCGTACTCCAGCTCGGTGCCGGTGTAGGACTCCGGGCTGTATTCATAGCGCCAGTTGGTGTCGGGGTAGCGCTGCTCGATTTGCAGGCACAGCGTCGCGGCGTCGGTGGCGATCTTCTTGACCGCCGCGCGATCGGCGCGGAAGACCACCTTGCGCTGCAGGATCGAGGTGGAGTTGTAGAAGTGCACGATCACGTTCTGCGCGCCGGCGCAGGCCTCGAAGGTGCGCTCGATCAGCTCGGCGCGACACTGGGTCAGCACCTGGATGGTCACGTCGTCGGGGATCGCGCCGTCCTCGATGATCTCGCGGACGAAGTCGAAATCGGTCTGGCTGGCCGACGGGAAGCCGACCTCGATCTCCTTGTAACCCATCCGCACCAGCAGGTCGAACATGCGGCGCTTGCGGGCCGGGCTCATCGGGTCGATCAGCGCCTGGTTGCCGTCGCGCAGGTCGACCGCGCACCAGCCGGGCGCCACGTCGATGATCTTGTCCGGCCAGGTGCGATCGGGCACGGTGACCGGCTCGACCTCCTCGGCGAAGGGCCGGTACCGGAAGGTCGGCATCGAGGAGTTCTTCTGCGCGTTCCACCCGGCCTGATCGGCGGGGGCGGGCTTGGACGGCGGCGTGATGGTGCGCGAGCCGGATACGAAGGCGTCAGCAGGGGACATGGCGATTACTCCGAGGGTGTGGTGTTTCCCAAAGGGTGGGTCGACCGGCGCGGCGAAACCCCGCGACGGGAGCCGGTCCGATCAGACCCCGTCGCGGCGGCTGAGAAGAAGTGCCCGCTGCATGATGTCGGCGAGTTTACCGTGTGGCAATACACCTCGGAACCCCGGTCCCGTCGTCCGTTCATCCGACATTGCCGCTAGCGTTCGAGCGGAGCAAACGCTTGTACGGGCCGCACGGTCCGACGGGACGTCGAACGGATTCAACATATGACTTGGCTGGAACAGCTCGCGGTCTTCGGCGCGGGCATCGGAGCGGGCGGCATCAACGCCGTCGTCGGTTCGGGCACCCTGATCACCTTCCCGGTACTGCTCGCCTTCGGGCTGCCGCCGGTGACGGCGAACGTGTCCAACACGATCGGCCTGGTACCGGGCTCGCTCAGCGGGGTGCACGGTTATCGCCGGGAATTGGCCGGGCAACGCGAACGTCTGCTGCGCTTCGGCACCGCGTCATTACTCGGCGGCATCACCGGCGCGATCCTGCTGCTCGTGCTGCCCGCGACCGCGTTCAAGGCGATCGTGCCGGTGCTGATCATCGCGGCGCTGGTGCTGGTCGTCGTGCAGCCGCGGCTCTCGCGCTGGGTCAAGGGCCGGCGGGAGAACGGCGACAGCCCGGCGCCGAAGCACGGCGGCCCGATCCTGCTCGTGGCGATCTTCGCGACCGGCATCTACGGCGGTTACTTCGGCGCCGCGCAGGGCGTGCTGCTGATGGGGCTGCTCGGCGTGTTCGTGCACGACGACATGCAGGTGCTCAACGGCATCAAGAACGTGCTCGCGACCATCGTGAACGGGGTGGCCGCGGTGATCTTCATCGTGATCGCCGACGTGGACTGGCGGGCGGTGCTGCTGATCGCGCTCGGCTCCATCATCGGCGGCCAGCTCGGTGCGAAGATGGGCAGGCGGCTGCCGCCGACCGCGTTGCGCGCGGTCATCGTCGTGGTCGGCCTCATCGCGGTGGTTCGGCTGTTGATGACCTAGGAGGTGGCGGCGATCTCAGGGTGCAACTCATCCCTGTGGTGGACGACGGCCGTGCCGTTGCGGCACAAGATGTTCGTTATGCGTGGGTGGAGGATCGTCGTCGTCGGTGCGCTGGCGGCGACGTTGGTAGTGAGTGGTTGCGGTACGCCGAAGAAGCACGAGCAGGCTGTGGCCGACCTGGTCGCCCAGTCCGACGCGGCGCCGACGCCGCGGCTGGATTGGGCGCCGTGCCAGGAGAAAACCCTGAGCAAGCTGCAATGCGCGACGGCGACGGTGCCGCTCGACTACGCGCATCCGGACGGCGCGACGCTCGGGCTCGCGCTGGTCCGTCAGCCCGCGACGGATCAGTCGCGCCGCATCGGCACGCTGTTCACCGCGGCTGGTGGGCCGGGCGCCTCCGGCATCAGGTGGGCGGGCAGCGCGGAGATGTTCCCCGGCGAGATCGCCCGCCGCTTCGACGTGGTCACCTTCGATCAGCGCGGCGTCGGGCGCAGCTCACCGGTCCGGTGCTTCGCCGATCCCGAAGCGGAGCAACGGTTCTGGGCCGGCACCTGGATTCCGCCGGTGAATGCCGAGCAGGAGGCCGCGCAGGCGCGGTTCAGCCGGGATCTGTCGGCGGGCTGCGCGGCGAACAGCGCGGCCCTGCTGCCGCATCTGACCACCGTCGACGCCGCCCGCGACCTGGATCTGCTGCGCCGTGCGGTCGGTGACAAGCGGCTGACCTACGAAGGTGGTTCGTACGCAAGCTATCTCGGCGAGGTGTACGGCGCGGTCTTCGGCGATCGGGTGCGTGCGCTGAGCCTCAGCTCGATGATCGATCCGGACGCCTACACCTCCGACACCCGCACCGAGGTCGCCGCCGCGGCGACCGGCACCGACGAGGTGCTCTCCGAGTTCTACCGGCTGTGCGCCCAGGCGGGTCAGCCGCGCTGTGCCTTCGCGGGCGCGAACAAGCCGGCCGCCGACCCGATCGGGCAGATCCGCAGCGACCAAAAGGTAAGCGGCGGTGATGATTTGCGCGCCCGCGACCTTGCGCTGCTGGACCGGCTGCGGCAAGGACCCATCGTGGTCGGCGAGGGCGACCGCGCCCGGACGGTCGCCTTCGACGACGTCGCCTCGTCGCGCATGCTGATGCTCTACGACCCCAAGGACGGCTGGCCCGCACTGGCCCAGCTGCTCGCCGAACTCGAGCGCGGCGCCGCGGGCAACCCCGAGGTCGTGCGCGCGGTCCTCGACGCGAACGCGGTGCCCCCCGGCTTCCTCGACTCGTTCATCGCAATCTCCTGCGCGGACAACACTTTTCCGCGCGAGCCGGAGCAATGGCCCACGATGGCAAAGGAATTGGGCGCCGAGGGTTCGGTCTTCGGCGGCTCCTGGCTCTACCTGCGCCAGTCGTGCGCCTCGTGGCCGTCGCCGCAGGGCGGCTACCCGCAGCGCTACGCCGGTCCGTGGATCCTGCGTTCGGACGTGCCCGCGCTGCTGTTCAACAACCGCTTCGATCCGGTCACGCCGCTGACCGCGGCGCGCAAGGCGCAGCAGGCCCTGGTCAACGCGCGCCTCGTGGTCGTCGACGGCGGCTACGGGCACGACACCACCGTCGACTGCACCCGGCGATTGCAGGAGCGCTACCTCATCGACCAGCAACTTCCCGCGCCCGGCGCGACCTGCAAGGCCGATCGGGCGCCGTTCGCGGAGTGAGTCGCCGACCCCTCCCGGCCATCTGCCGAGGGCGTCGCGTGGCCTGTTCGTCACACTGCCGTTGCCGCCGCCGAGCGCCGGCGCCGTCCCATCCGGCGGGACAATGGAAGGGAGACAACGGATGACGGTCCGGCAACGACTGTTCAGCCAGCCGGAATACCGGTAATCTGCGCTCGGCCATGCGTGATGAGGGAGGTGGCTGGGTGCGTAGACGCGCCTTCTTCAAAGCGGCGGGTACGGCCGCGCTACTCGGTGCTGTCGCGGGAACGCTGCCGGGCACCGGACCGGCGTCCGCGGACCCGGTCTGGAACCTGCTGTTCCAGTCGTGGGTACCGGAAATTTTTGCGCCACTACCCGATCCACCAGAGCATTCGCCGGCGATCGTGATCGGCTCCGGCTTCGGCGCCGCGGTCACCGCGCTGCGCCTGGCCGAGGCCGGGATCGCCAACACGGTGCTGGAACGCGGGTCGCGCTGGCCCAACGATCCGTGGCGGGAGATCTTCACCGGCGACGACCTGCCGGACGGCCGCGGCTTCTGGCATCGGACGAACTTCACCGGCGTGAGCAAGGTGCCGATGACCTTCGCCAGCTTCGGCGGCGTCCTGGACTGCACCACCTACCCGGGCATCGATGTCTGGCGCGCGGCCGCGGTCGGCGGCGGATCGGTGATCTTCACCGGCGCCATGGTCGCGCCCGAACGCCGCTTCTTCGACCACCTCTTCGGCGGCACGGTCGAATACGGCGAGCTGGACCGCGTCTACTACCCGCGGGTGCGGGAGATGCTGCGGCTGAACCAGATGCCCGGCGACATCTACGCGGCCAAGCCGTTCGCGCACTCCAGGGCCTGGGACGACCAGGTGCGCAAGGCCGGCTACCAGCCGACCCCCAACGACTCGATCTTCAACTGGGACATCCTGCGCGCCGAGCTGGCCGGCGGCTCCCGGGCCTCGGCCACCGCCGCGCGCAGCAACCTGGGCAACTCCAACGGCGCCAAGTTCGACCTCAACCAGAACTACCTGAGGTACGCGGAGGGCACCGGCCGGTCCGCGATCTTCCCGGGGCATCAGGTGGAGTCCATCGCCCAGGAGCCGGGCGGCCGGTACTCGGTGCGGGTGTCGAAGCTGGCGCCGACCGGCGAGGTGCTCGGCACCCGCACACTCACCTGCGATCAGCTGTTCCTCGGCGCGGGCTCGGTGGGCACCTCGGAGCTGCTGGTGCGCGCGCAGGCGACCGGGGCACTGCCCAACCTCAACGAGCACGTCGGCGACGGCTGGGGGACCAACGGCGACGTGGTGCTCGGCCGTGGCGCGAGCGCGCTGGCCGGTTTCGGGCAGGGCGTGCCGAGCGCGAGCCGGATCTTCGACGATTCGGGCCTGCCGCTCAGCCTGGAAAGCTGGTACATCCCGGGCATTCCGTTCGAGACGGGCGCGCTCGCCTCGCTCGGCATGGTCCTGGATCCGGCCCGCGCGCGATTCGGCTACGACGCGGCGGCCAACCGGGTCGGGCTGTCCTGGCCGTCGCGCAACCGCGACGACATGGTCGCCGCGGCCCGCGCGGTCGATCACCGGATCGCCGAACGAGCCGACGCCGTCCTCGAATACGGCGCCCTCGGCTACGACGCGAACGCGCTGTTCACCGCGCATCCGCTCGGTGGCGCGGTGCTCGGCAAGGCCACCGACGGCTACGGCCGGGTGCACGGACATCCGGGCCTCTATGTGATGGACGGGGCCGCCATTCCGGGCAGCACCGGCACGGTGAATCCGTCGCTGACCATCGCCGCGCTCGCCGAGCGCAATATCGAGGCGATCATCCGCACCGGCAAGTAAGAGGTCCAGCTGCGGCGGGGTCAGGCCGACTACCCTCGGCCTGACCGTTCGGCGTTGAAGGGACACCCCAGGTGACAGCTGCGAGCACCACTCCGGTCCGCGAGGAACTCCCGGAGGGCGACTATCCGCGCAAGCCGCCCGCGCTGTGGACCGACTTCTTCATGCTGGCGCTGGCCATCGTGTCGGTGGCGCTGGTCGTGTGGATCACCTTCTTCGACGTGTCCGCGTCCACCCATCGCGCGATCGTGATCGTCGACTGGACGGTGTGCGGCGTGTTCGCCGTCGAGTTCCTGTGGCGCTGGCGGCGTGCGGGCTGGCCGTGGACGTTCCCGTTCGTCTATTGGTACGAGGTCCTCGGCATGATCCCGGTGACCAGCCCGTTCTTCCGCGGCTTCCGGTTGCTGCGGATCGTGGTGATCGTGGTCCGGCTCGGTCGCGTCGCCGATCGCGTGTTCGGCGACCGGATCACCGCCGCGCTGGTCAACCGGTTCGTCATGACCATCGTGGACACGATCAAGCGGCCGATGACCATCGCGGTGATGGACGAGGTCGCCTCGGTGATGCGCACCGGGCACTACACCCGCAATATCGCCGCGGCGCTGCAGGAGAACCGCGCCGAGATGGACGAGATGATCCTGGAGCTGATCAAGAAGGATCCGCAGGCCGGCCGGGTGCGCTACATCCCGTTCCACGACGACATCATCCGGCTGATCGCCGACACCACGTTCCGCATCCTGTTCCAGGTGCTGGAGGATCCGCGCACCGACGAGCTGGTCTCGGATGTGTTGCGGGAGAACATCGATCAGATCCGGCAAGCGGTGCGCAACGATGTCCGGGTGCCGCCGTCCGCGTACGGGCCGACGCCGGCCGAACACAGCGTGCGGCACCACCTCAGTCGGGTACCCCGTGTCTGATCGCGTCCCGCGGCTGCGCCAATTTGATTGTCTCCCAGACGATCAATGCGCCGAGTACGGCGCACAGCAGGGTGAGCGCGGCCAGCGCGGGCAGCGCGGCCGCCAGCGGGATCAGCGCGAGCAGCACGACGACCGTGATCACCCGCGGCACGCTGATCTGCCCTGTCGCATAGTGTTTCGCGCCGACCAGCGCGATCAGATACAGCACGACTCCGCCGTACAACGCGAACAACGGAATTCCGTACAACGCGTCTTTCAGCGTGTGATGTGAAGCGTCGCCGACATAGTAGAGGACTTTCTTCAATCCCAGTGAGAGCCCGATGATTCCGGCGATCATCGGGAAATGCCAAAAGGTGTAGGAACCGCGCGCGATCTTGATCTGCCTGGCGCCGTCGGCGTGCTTCAACTCGTGTTCGATCGACAGCGCGGCGACATCGAAATAGGTCCACCAGAGCAGTCCGGAAACCGCGAGTCCGAGCAGTGCGCCCACCGCGATCGGCCACGATATAGGCAGCCCCGCCACCCCGATGCCGATCGAAACGATCGATTCGCCGAGCGCCACAATGATGATCAGACCGTACCGTTCGGCGAAATGGGTCGCCGAATTCAACCGCCAGTCGGTGCCCGCCAGCAGGGTCCACAGGTAGTCGCCGGCGATCGCGGCGATCCACAACCCGATCTGCACCGCGCCGGAGGTCATCGCGGCGATCACCAGCAGCGTGGTGCCGATGGTGATCGAGCCGATCGACCAGCGCAGCACCTGGTTGCGCAACTGCGGGTCCTCGGTGCTGGCCAGCCAGAACATCACCACGTGCACCAGCCGCACCACGAGGTAGGCGATCGCGAAGACCAGCGGGCCGTACCAGCCGCCGGGCAGATCGTGGAACGCCTCGGGAATGGTGAGCGCGGCCAGGAACGCGCCGCCCATCGCGACGAACATCGCGACCCTGGCGAACCCCTCGTCGGCGCGAATCACATTGCCGAGCCAGGAGTAGGCGATCCACAACCACCACATCAGGGCGAGCACGAGCAACGCGCGCAGCATGTTCTTCGCGCTGGTCTCTTCCGCCGCCAGGTCGGTGACCATGGTGAACGCGAAGACGAGCACCAGGTCGAAGAACAGCTCGAGTTGCGTCACCGACGCGCCTTCGGCCACCGGTGTGAGCCGAACCCGTTTGGAACCGATCATGGTGCACATCGTCGCACCCCGGTCGGGTCGCCGCCCGCTTGCTGGGCTGCGCGTCGCGCGATTTCGCTATGAGCGTGTGACTATCGACGGTTATTCGTTATAGCTATACGGCTTGATTGTTTCCGCTTCCGGAAACGACTCGGCGAACTCGATGAAATTCTGCACCGCGACCTCGTTCTGCTTGCGCACGGTGCGCTTGAGTAGTAGCCCGGGCACCGGGATGGGTAGGTAGACCTCCGCGTGGAACCACACATCGGTGCCTTCCGTGCCCTCGGTGACCTCGAACCAGCCGCCGCCCTTCGCGCCCCGGGTACTGTCGGTGACCTGCCACGATGACCGTCCGTCGGTCCAATCGTATTCCAGGACTTGCATATCCGAGCTGCCCAGCAGTTCGGTCTTGACGAAAACCCGGACCGGCCTTCCCGCTTCGTCACGTGATGCGACTCGGGCATCGGTATATCCCGGCGACCATTCGGGGAGCATTTCGACAGCGGCCAGCGCATCCATCACTTGCGCGGAATCGGCGTCGACGACGAATCGAATATCGGTTCTCGTGCGCATGCAAAACCTTCCGACCCCCGATGGACAACTGCGCCCGATTCTCTCTATCGGTTATCTGTTCCGTCAACCTCGTCGCCGCGGTCGATAGTCTATGGGCGCTGCCGACATGGCCTTATGTGTCCAAAAGTGGACATCGGAAGTATGTGAACAAGTTCCACGCGGAAGATTTGTGCCGAGTCCGGCGTCAGCTGGCGGGTTCGACTATCGCGTCCGGGCCCGGAAACACCAGCGACTCCCGCCCGTCCGCATAACGCACGAGGTAGGGCGGCGCGCCTTCGGGTCCGCGAACTTCGATGATCTCGCCTTGCCGATCACCCTGCCCTACAACGTGTCCGTGTACGAGCAGTCGATCTCCGACTTTCGCCATCATCGACTCATTATCGAATATCGGTGACGTGGGTCACAAGGATTCGGCGATGAAGACCGCGCGGTTTTCAGGGGCCGACGAGGCGATCGACCGCGGCCTCGATCAACTCCTGACTCTGTTCTTCGGTGAACACGCCGGGCAGCGTGAGGCGGTCCACGATCAACCAGTTCAATGCCAAATAGAGCAACTGCACGGACTTTTCGTCGCCGGGCAGTCCGGCGTCGAGGTGATTGCGCACGTTGAACTCCATGTCCGCGCGCACCCGCTCGGTCAGCACGGCGCGCAGTTCCGGTCGCCGGGTCGCCTCCAGCCGTAGCTCGAGCAGCGCGAGGTAGCCGGTGCGGAACGCCTCGATGCGCTCGACGATGCCCTTCATCAACTCGGTGATGTGCGCGCGGTTCTTCGGGCCTTCGGTCAGCTGGCTCATGGTGGCCGCGCTCGGCGCGAGCCGTTCGTAGAACCGGCTGCCCACCTGAGTCATCAGGTCGTCGCGGTTGGCGAAGTAGTTCGACGCGGTGCCGGCCGGCACCGCGGCCTCCTTGTCCACCGCGCGAAAGGTCAGCCCGCGCGCTCCGTCGGCGGCCAGGACCTCGATCGCCGCGTCGAGCAGCGCTTGCCGGCGTTCGGGATTAGTTCGCACTTGACACCACTCCATCTGTAGTACTACCTTCAGATCACTACAAACAGAGTACAACAGGTTGGGCGGTACTGGATGCGAAAGCTCGTCTACTACGTCGGCGTCTCGCTCGACGGATACATCGCAGGTCCGGGCGGCGAATACGACTTCTATCCGGTCGATCCGGAGATGGGCCCGTCGATCAACGCGGAGTACCCGGAGTTCGTCCCGACCGAATTCCGGCCGCAGTTGGGGATGGCGCTGGATGCGCCGAACAAGCACTTCGACACGGTGATCATGGGTCGCGGCACCTACGAGCCGGGCTTGTTCGCCGGCTTCCCCAGCCCGTACGCGCACCTGCGGCAGTACGTGGTGTCGCGCACGCTCGGCCGGATCGATGAACCGGCCGTCGAACTGGTCGACAGCGACCCGATCGAGTCGGTGCGGCGGCTCAAAAAGGAAGAGGGCCAAGATATCTGGCTGTGCGGCGGCGGCAACCTCGCCGCCCAGCTGCTCGGTGAGATCGATGAACTGATCATCAAGAGCTACCCGGTCATCGCGGGTGGCGGCATCTCCGTCTTCGCCGGCGAGTTCCGGCCGACCCCGTTCACGCCGGTCCGGCGGCAGGAATTCGGCAACGGCGCGCAGGTCACCTGGTTCACCCGCGCCTGATCGCCACTTTTCGAAAGAGGTTCTGCTATGCGAAAACTCGTCTACTTCGTCGGCATGTCGCTCGACGGCTATATCGCCGCCCCGGACGGCGATATCTCCTTCTATCCGCTGCCCGCGGACTTCATCGGATGGCTCGGCCAGGAATACCCGGAGACGCTGCCCACCCACGTCCGTCCGCATTTCGGGGTCGCGGCGGATGCGCCGAATCGGAAGTTCGACACGCTGGTGATGGGCCGGGGAACCTACGCGCCCGGGCTGGCCGTCGGATTGACCAGCCCGTACGGCCACCTGCGGCAGTACGTGGTGTCCAGCACGCTCGGCCGGATCGATGACCCGGCGGTGGAGCTGGTCGAAAAGGACCCGGTCGCGCTGGTTCAGCAGCTCAAACAGGAAGCGGGCCTGGACATCTGGCTGGCCGGCGGCGGAAAGCTGGCCGCCGCCCTGCTCGGTGAGATCGATGAACTGGTGATCAAGAGCTACCCGGTCGTCGCCGGCACCGGCATCCCGGCCTTCGCCGGCGAGTTCCGGCCGACGCTGTTCACCCCGGCCGAACGCAAGGAATTCGGCAACGGCAACCAGGTCACCTGGCTGACCCGCGCCTGACCCGACCAGGGCGACGGCCGAGCGGTTTCGCTGCGGCCGTCGCCGTCGGGGGAGATCATTCGCCGCGAACCCGGTCGTAGATCAGATACAGCGCGCCGGACTCGGTGCTGGACAGGTCGGTCAGCGACCAGCTCGACGCCGCGAGGCCGTCCTCGAAGAGGCGGGCGCCGCCGCCGGCGATCTCGGGGCACTGGGTGATCAGGATCCGGTCGACCTCGTCGGCCGCGAGCAGCGCCTTGATCACGCTGCTGCTGGCCAGCACGACGATGTCGCCGCCGTCCTGCTCGCGCAGGTGCTTCACGGTGGCCACCGGGTCGGCGTCCGCGATCCGCGAGTGCTGCCACGGCGCCTCGGTGAGCGTGGTCGAGAAGACCACCTTTTCGACGTCGTCGAGCCACTGCCCGAAGGCGCGGTCGCGCGGATCGGCGTTCTCGTCGACTGCGACGGTCGGCCAGTAGCCGCCGAAACCCTGGTAGTTCTTGCGGCCGAGCAGCGCGGTGGTGGCCGCCTCGGTCATCTGGACCATCCGGTCGCGGGTCGTGTCGCTCACCGCGTGCGGCACGATCCAGCTCATGTCGTAGTCGCCGCCCGGACCGTTGGTGCGGCCGTCCAGCGAGAGCGAGATGTTGGCCACGACCCGGCGGTTTCCCGTGTTCGTCATGATGTTTCCTTCTTGTCGGTGACGCTGTGTGCGCCGTTGAGATGAATACTTCCGGCGTGGCGGCCGCGGAACATCTGCCACCTGGCCGATATCCGGTGGCCGAGGTGGCCGACCTGCCGGACCGGATATGGCTCGCCCGGGTAGGCCCGGCGTGTCAGACTGCTGACGCGATGTCAGATTCCACCGACGCCCTACCCACCGAGCTGTCCTCGTTCATCGGCCGCACCGAGGAACTGGCGGCGATCGGTGCCGCCGTCGGACCGGGCCGGGTCGTCACGCTGGCCGGGCCGGGCGGTTGCGGCAAGACGCGACTCGCGCTGCGGGTCGCGCGCACGGTGCTCGCGGATTGGCCGGATGGGGTCCGGTGGGTCGCACTGGAGGACGAACACGACGACGCGGCGGTTGTGCAGCGCGTCGCCGCGGCCCTCGATGTGCTGATCCCCGGCGGTGCGGATCCCGTCGCGACCGTGGCTCGCGGGCTCGCCGATCGCGAAACCCTGCTGGTACTCGACAATTGCGAGCAACTCGGCGACGGCGTCGCGGCGCTGGTCACCGGCTTGCTCGGGCGTTGTCCGCGACTGGGTGTGCTCGCGACCAGTCGCGCGCCACTCGGGGTCGGCGGTGAGCAGGTGCGCCGGGTCCCCGCGCTCGGGCTGGCGGACGCGTTGACGCTGTTCCTCGAGCGAGCGCACGCGGGGGAGCCGACGCCGCAGGCGCGCACCGCGGCCCGCCGGGTCTGCGACCGCCTGGATCGGCTGCCGCTCGCGCTCGAACTCGCCGCGGGCTGGGCGGGCACGTTGTCGCTGACTCAGCTGGCGGACTCGCTGCACGAGCCCTATGCCGTGCTCGACGGCGGTGCGCGGACCGCGCCGTTCCGGCAGCAGACGCTCGCGGAGTCGATGCGCTGGAGTCATGAGCTGCTCGATGACGACGAACGGGCCCTGTTCCGCAGGCTCGGGGTGTTCGAGCCGGGGTTCTCCGCCGACGTGGTGGCCGAACTGGATGCGACGCCTGGGCGCGCCCTGCGGACGTTGCGCGGGTTGATCGACAAGTCGTTGGTGACCGCGGATACCACCGGTGCGGTGGCGCGCTATCGAATGCTGGGCGTGGTCCGGGATTACGCGCTGCTGCAACTAGCCGAGGCCGCGGAGACCGAACCGCTGCGCGATCACCACCTCGCGGCCTATCTCGCCTTGGTCGAGCAGGCCGATCCGTTGCGCAACACCGACCAGGACGCCTGGCGGGCGCGAATCACGGTGGAGTTGGCCAATATTCGTGCGGCTATCGACTGGGGACTGAGCCGCGACGATCCGTCCGACGGACGCAGACTCGCCGCCGCGATGGCGTGGTTCTGGTATCTCGAACCACGCGGCGTCGAGGGCGTGCAGGTGCTGCGATCGGCCGTCGACCGGGGCAACGGGCAGCGCGACGAGCTACAGGCGCGCGTGCTGGCCGGGCTGGCCCTGGTGTGCGACACGGCTGTGTATGGCTTCGTCGGCTACGAATCCGCCCGTGCCGCAGCGGCATTGGCCGCCGAAATCGGTGCGGACGCGGTCGGCAGGCTGGCTCGCTCGTTGTGCGCGGTCGAACAACTCGGCATCGACCTGGACCGGGCCTACGCCGACGCCGACGAATTGCGCCGAGAATCGCTGCACGCCGACGACGGTTTCGTCGCCGACTCGATGCAGGCGCTGCTCGGCCTGATCCACCTGTTCCGCGACGAATACCGCAGCGCCATCGAACAACTCGACCAGGCCCTGGTCGGCATGCGTCAGCGCAACGACCGCGGCTTCGCCTCCTTCGCCCTGACCTGGCTCGCCACCGCGACCGCCCGGTCCGGCGATCTGCCGCGCGCCGCCGAACTCGCCGAGCAGGCCGTCGCCACCGCGCAACCGCTGCACGACTTCCACCACCTGGGCTCGGCCCGGGCTGCCCTCGCCGAAATACGCGTGTACCAGGGACGTTTCGACGACGCGACCGCCGCGCTCGAGCCGATCGATCGGCTGCTCGACGGCGAAGCCTCACCGTTCGTCCCCGGCTGGGAGCGCGTGCACGGAATGCTCGCGCTGGGGGCCGGACATCCGGCGGAGGCAATCGCGTGGTGCCGCAGGGAAGGTCGAACGCCCGGCGACACCGCCGACGGGCCGCTCACACCGTGGACCCAGGTCGTGCTCGCCACCGCGCTCCGGGAACTCGGCGAAACCGATTCGGCGGCAGCACTTCTCGACACGCTCGCGGCCGAGCCGATGATCCGGGCATTGCCTGCCGTGTCCGCCGACGTGCTCGACCAGCAAGCATTCTTGTTGCACGACAGCGATATCGAGCAGGCGCTGCGCCTGCACCACGAAGCATTGCGTATCCGGACGGAGCGCGAACTCGTCCTCGGTTGCGTAGCCGGCCTGGAGGCGCTCGCGGTGGTGCTGGCCCGGCGCGGCACCCTCGAATCGGCGGCGGTCCTGCTCGGCGCCGCCGAACGCGCCCGCGCCGACACCGGGTCGGCACCCGGACGATCTGCGGAAACAGCCCGAGCCGTGCTGGATTCCCGGGTCGCGGAACAGGATCTGGCCGACTACCTCGAACGCGGCCGATCCATGGGCCTCGCCCAGGCCATCGACTACGCGACCAAAGCACGCGGCAGACGCAACCGCCCGGACTCCGGCTGGGCGAGTCTCACCCCGATGGAACGCTCCGTCGTCGATCTAGCCGTCGACGGCCTGTCCAATCCGGAGATCGCCGCCCGCCTGTTCATCAGTCGCGGAACCGTGAAAACCCACCTGGCCCACGTCTACGCCAAGCTCGGCGTCGCCAACCGCACCGAACTCGCCCGCCTGCACGTGCCCGCGGACGGCTAGCTCAGCCGAGAAACGACAACCGCACCTCCCGATCCGGGTTGTCGATATTGAGATCCACCAGCGCGACCGACTGCCAGGTCCCCAGTGCCATTGCCCCGCCGATCACCGGAATCGTCGCGTACGGCGCGATCAGCGCGGGCATCACATGCGAGCGTCCGTGCCCGCGCGACCCGTGCGCATGCCGCCAGCGATCGTCCGCGGGCAGCAGATCGCGCAGCGCCGCGAGCAGATCGTCGTCACTGCGCGCACCGAGCTCCAGCACCGCGACCCCGGCCGTCGCGTGCGGCACGAACACATTGAGCAACCCGTCCCCGCCACCGGACGCTTCGCGCACGAATGACGCGCACTGACCGGTGATGTCCTGCACGACCTCGGTCCGCCCCGTGGTCACCGCTAATACCGTGCTCTTCATCACTCCATCGTGCGTCATGCACCCGGCATCGGCCGCCCGCAACGCCTTGGTTACCCGAACCGGTGTCTCGTGCAGCCGGGTGCACGGCCGCGGTGCGGTGCGCACAGCACCAAATATCGCCGGTTGCCCAGGACGTTCGTGACCAAGTCCGACCAGCGCAACAGCTCCGCCGCGGCGCTCGGCGGAGGAGCCAGCCGGAATTCGCTGGACCACGGCCGGTACTCTGGGTGGCTGTTAGCAGCTGTTAGTCGATCTTGGAGGACCCTGTCGTGGCTCTCGTTGTTCAGAAGTACGGAGGATCCTCGGTGGCTACCGCCGAGCGCATCCGGCGCGTCGCTGAACGGATCGTCGAGACCAAGAAGGCAGGCCACGACGTGGTGGTCGTCTGCTCGGCCATGGGCGATACCACCGACGAACTGCTCGACCTCGCCCAGCAGGTGGCGCCCGCGCCGCCGGCTCGGGAAATGGACATGCTGCTCACCTCGGGTGAGCGCATCTCCAACGCGCTGGTGGCGATGGCCATTCACTCGCTCGGCGCGGAGGCCCGCTCGTTCACCGGCTCGCAGGCCGGTGTGATCACCACCGGCGCGCACGGCAACGCGAAGATCATCGACGTCACCCCCGGCCGCCTGCGTCAGGCGCTGGACGACGGGCAGATCGTGCTGGTCGCCGGCTTCCAGGGCGTGAGCCAGGACAACAAGGACGTCACCACGCTCGGTCGTGGCGGCTCCGACACCACCGCGGTCGCGCTGGCCGCGGCGCTGGAGGCCGACGTCTGCGAGATCTACACCGACGTGGACGGCGTGTTCACCGCCGACCCGCGGATCGTGCCGGACGCGCAGCGGCTCGACCAGGTCTCCTACGAGGAGATGCTGGAGCTCGCGGCCTGCGGCGCGAAGGTGCTGATGCTGCGCTGCGTCGAATACGCGCGCCGGTACAACGTGCCTGTGCATGTTCGCTCGTCCTATACCGACAAGCCGGGCACCTACGTTTACGGATCGATGGAGGACATCCCCTTGGAGCAAGCAATCCTCACGGGCGTCGCGCACGATCGCAGCGAGGCCAAGGTCACCGTGGTCGGACTGCCCGACGTCCCCGGCTACGCCGCCAAGGTGTTCCGCGCGGTCGCCGACGCCGAGATCAATATCGACATGGTGCTGCAGAACGTCTCCAAGATCGATACCGGCAAGACCGACATCACCTTCACCCTGCCCAAGACCGACGGCGCGCGCGCCGTCGAGATGCTGACCAAGCAGCAGGACGAGATCGGCTTCTCGCAGGTGCTCTACGACGACCACATCGGCAAGGTGTCGCTGGTCGGCGCGGGCATGAAGAGCCACCCCGGCGTCACCGCCACGTTCTGTGAGGCGCTGGCCGACGCGGGCGTGAACATCGATCTGATCTCCACCTCCGAGATCCGGATCTCGGTGCTGGTCCGCGACAGCGAGCTGGACGAGGCCGTCCAGGTGCTGCACCGGGCCTTCAATCTCGGCGGCGACGAGGTCGCCGTGGTGCACGCCGGAACAGGACGCTGACCTGATCGGGTCAAGCGCGGAGGCGGTAGCGCAGCGTAACCACGTAGCGCTCCCGATCAGGTCGAAAGGGACACTGCCATGGGTATTCGAGTAGGAGTGGTGGGCGCGACCGGTCAGGTCGGCGCCGTCATGCGGAAGCTGCTGGAGGAGCGCAACTTCCCGGTCGACGAGGTGCGCTTCTTCGCGTCGTCGCGCTCGGCGGGTAAGACGCTGCCGTGGCGCGGCGGTGAGATCGTCGTGGAGGACACCGAACTCGCCGATCCGTCCGGCCTGGACATCGCGCTGTTCTCCGCCGGTGCCACCATGTCCCGGATCCAGGCGCCGCGCTTCGCCGCGGCGGGCGTCACCGTGATCGACAACTCGTCGGCCTTCCGCAAGGACCCCGACGTCCCGCTGGTGGTGAGCGAGGTCAACCCCGAGGCGACCCGCAACCTGGTCAAGGGCATCATCGCGAACCCGAACTGCACCACCATGGCCGCGATGCCGGTGCTCAAGCCGCTGCACGACATCGCGGGCCTGCGCCGGCTCATCGTGTCCAGCTACCAGGCGGTGTCCGGTAGCGGCCTGGCCGGCGTGGAAGAGCTTGCGACGCAGGCGCGCGCGGTGATCGACGACGTCGAGAAGCTCACCCACGACGGCAGCGCCGTCGACTTCCCCGCGCCGAACAAGTACGTCGCGCCGATCGCGTTCAACGTGCTGCCGCTGGCCGGTTCGCTGGTCGACGACGGCTCCGGCGAGACCGACGAGGACCAGAAGCTGCGCAACGAGAGCCGCAAGATTCTCGGCCTGCCCGACCTGCTGGTCAGCGGCACCTGCGTGCGCGTGCCGGTGTTCACCGGCCACTCGCTGTCGGTGAATGCCGAATTCGACCAGCCGCTTTCGGTCGAACAGGCCAAGGAGATCCTGGCCAAGGCGCCCGGCGTGAAGCTCGTCGATGTGCCCACCCCGCTCCAGGCGGCCGGTGCCGACGATTCGCTCGTCGGCCGCATCCGTCAGGATCCGGGTGTCCCGGACGGCCGCGGTCTCGCGCTGTTCATCTCCGGGGACAACCTGCGAAAGGGCGCCGCCCTCAACACCATTCAGATCGCCGAGGTTCTGCTCAGCAATCGCTGAGGACCTTCGCTGATCGGTACGACGCGGCCGTAGATCCCATCGGATCCACGGCCGTAGTCGTTCACTCCAGTTCGTAGCCTGCCGTCAGCCGTTGATCGGCGATCGAATGGCCGGCCTGGATCTCGTATGTGCCGGGCACTTTCCGCCACGCGCCGTCGTCCCAGATCTCGAATGCCCGGTCCGGGATGCGGATCTCGGCCTCGACCAGTTCGCCCGGATCGGCTTCGACGCGGGCGAAGCCGGCCAGCCAGCGGGCGGGGCGGAGCGCCGAATCGGCCACGGGCGCAAGGTAGATCTGCACCACCTCGCCGCCGCGGCGGGTGCCGGTGTTGCGCAGGCGGACGGTCACCGCGGCGCCTTCGTTGGCGATCGATTCGTAATCCCATGTGGTGTACCCGGATCCGTGCCCGAACGGGTAGGCCGGAGCCGTGTCCGCTCGCTCCCACGCGCGATAGCCGATGAACAGGTCTTCGCGGTAGACCAGTTCACCGTCGGTCGGGGTGACCTCCGAGACCGGGCAGTCGGCCAGGGTGGCAGGCCAGGTGGTGGGCAGCCGCCCGCCCGGCTCCGTGTCGCCGAGCAGTACCCCGGCGAGCGCCGCGCCGCCTTGCTGGCCGGGGAACCAGCTCAGCAGGATGGCGGGAACCTCATTGCGCCAGGGCATTTCGACCGGCGAGCCGGCATTCACGACCACCACGGTGTTCGGGTTGGCCGCGGCGACCCGGCTGACCAATTCGTCTTGGCGGCCGGGCAGTTTCAGGCTGGTGCGATCGAAGCCCTCGGACTCGACCTGCTCGGTGGTGGCGACGACGACCACCGCGACGTCGGCGGCGCGGGCCGCCTCGACCGCCTCGGCGATCAGCTCGTCCGGATCGCGCCGTGGATCGCCGTGCGCCAGGGTGAACAGGATCGCCTGGATCGGCATCTCCGCCAGCTTCAGCGGCGTGTGGGTCATGGTGACCTCGACCGTCGTGCCTGCGGTCAGGGCGACCGTGCCGCGCTCGATCGGCGTGCCGAAGAACGCCTCGAACGGGTCTGCGCCAGTACGGGTTTCACCGCCCTCGTACAGCACGGTGTCGCCGACGACGAGGCGGAAATCGCCGACTCCCTTGGTGCCGAACACATGCGCGCCCGTTTCCGCGGGGGTGAAGGTGCCGTACACCTCGACGGAGTGCAGGGCGTCGTAGTCGATGCCGTCCGGCAGTTCGCCGAGCCAGTTGACCATGCCGTTGGGCAGCGAGCTTTCACCGAGCAGGGTGCCGTCGGCGTCGAAAACCCGGGCGTGCAGATCGAATCCGCGATCCGCCGCGCCGAGGACGTCGCTCGGGGCGGCGCCGATCGCATAGGTCAGCGCGCCGTCCGGCAGCGCGGCGGTCAGCCCGTCCAGCGGCGAGACCACGGATTCCGGGAAGACGGTGGCCGAGCCGCCGCCGAGAATGCGGGCATCGCGGGCGGCGAGACCGATCAGCGCGACCTTCGTCCGGCTCGCGTCGAGAGGGAGGGCCGATTGCTCGTTGCGCACCAGAACAAAAGCGCGCGAGGCGATTTCCCGCGCCAACGCGACGCCGTCGATCTGCGCGGGTGCAGTGGTTACCGCGGGATCGGCGCCTTCCAGCAGCCCGACCCGCGCCGCGAGCCGCAGCACATTGCGTACCGCCGCATCGACGACGGACTCGTCTACTTCGCCATGTCGCACCGCCGCGACGAGCGCTTCCCCGTAAACCCCGCGCGGTCCGGGCATCGCGACATCCAGCCCCGCGGTGATCGCCGCGACCGTCGACCTGGCGGCCATCCAGTCCGAGACGACGATCCCGTCGAAACCCCATTCCCCGCGCAGTATTCCGTTCAGCAGCTCGCCGTGTTCGGTCATCGTCGTGCCGTTGACCTGGTTGTAGGCGGCCATCACACCCCATGGGCCGGCCGCGCGGACCATCGCCTCGAACGGTGCCAGGTACAGCTCACGCAGCGCCCGCTCGGAGACGACATTGTTCACCGTGAAGCGTTCGGTCTCGGCGTCATTGGCGACGAAATGCTTGACGGTGGTGCCGATTCCGCCGTCCTGCACCCCGCTCACGTAACCGGTCCCGATCCGCCCGGTCAGATACGGGTCTTCGGAGTAACTCTCGAAATGCCTTCCGCCCAAGGGTGATCGATGCAGGTTGACCGTCGGTGCGAGCAACACGTGCACACCCTTGCGCCGGGCCTCCTGCGCGAGCAGCCGCCCGGCCCGCCTGGCCAGTTCCGGATCCCAGGTCGCCGCCAGCGCGGTCGGCGAGGGCAACGCGATGGACGGATCGTCCGCGGTCCAGCGCGCCCCGCGCACTCCGATCGGCCCGTCGGACAGCACCAGCGACCGCAACCCGATCTCCGGCAGCGCAGGCAACGACCACATGTCCTGCCCCAGCAACAGCCGGGCCTTGGCCGGCAGGTCGAGCTTCCCGATGGCCGCCGTCACCGCTGCTTCGCGGGCCTCGTCGGCTGGACTCATGATGAACTCCTTTGTCTACCAAGGTCATACGGACAAGTTCGGCCGGGCGTCATCACCCATGAGCGCAGACAGCGGGCGTCCGCGATACCGCTGAAACTCACCTAATCAATAGTAGGCGTCGTTACCTTCGCGTTACAAAAATCGACCGGCCGCAGCTAGTCCGCAGTACCGTCGGCCGGCCCGAGCAACGCGACGAAGTCCCGGAACGAGGCCCCCATATCGACCGCCTCCGGATCGAGCAACCACTGCGTCTGCAACCCGTCCAGCACCGCGATCAACAGCGGCGCCACCTGCTCCGGCGTCCGCCCGCCCGCCAACCGCTCCCCGAACTCCGCCCGCAACAACTCCGCGAGCCGCCCCCTGGCCTGCGCGTACCGCTCGACGAAATATTCCCGCGCCGGATGCCCGCCGGTCACGCTTTCCCCGGCCAACGCCGCGAACGTCTGCACCACCCCCGGCCGCGTCGCGTTGTATTCGACCAACTGCTCCAGATGCGACAGCCGCCAACTATCCGACCCCCCAGCCAGGAACGCCGCCGTATCCCACCGGTCCCGATCCTCCAGCACCGCCACCAACAGGTGCTCCTTGCTCGGAAAATAGTGCAGCAACCCCGGCTGGGTAATCCCCACCCGCTCCGCCACCGCCCCCAGCGAAACCCCCCGATACCCCCGCTCCGCGATCACCTCTCGGGCCGCCGCCAGAATCGCCACCCGCCGCTCAGCAGCCTGCACCGCCCGCCCGCCTCGCTGTCCCTGAGTCACAAGCCCGAGCGTAACCAGCAACACCCTGGTCGCCGCGGATCCGGCCCGAAATCCGGTCGCCCGCTCGCCCGCGGGGCTGTTAGCCTCCGCCGATGGCAAACCCCTATCCCCATGTGTATCTAGGTGACCGGATCGTTGCGGCCGAGGCGGCTACGGTTGGGGTCGCATCGTCGGCGGTGTTGTACGGACTCAGCGTGTACACCGTGTTTCCGGTTCATGTGGCAGGGGCGGCACGGACCGCGTTCCGATTGGACGATCACTTCCGGCGGCTCGAGGAGTCGTGCAAGATCATCGGGATCGACCGGTTCGCGCAGGAGTGGGACTACCAGCGGTTCTATGCCGCGGTGGTCGAGTTGGTCGGGCAGAACGCGCCGGTGGAGGACGTATTCGTCCGGGCGACAGTGCATGTCGTCGAGTCGATTCCGGGTACCCGGGTGCGTGGCTGCGCGATTCAGGTCAGCATGTTCGTCTACGACGCGGTGCCGATCGTCCCGCAGGACGGCATGCGGCTGAAATCCAGTCCGTGGCGGCGCATTCCGGACAACGCGATCCCGTCCCGCGCGAAAGTCAACGGCGCGTACGTGAATTCGGTGCTGGCCAAGCAGGACGCGATCGACAGCGGCTACGACGACTGCATCTTCCTCGACGGCAACGGCCACGTCTGCGAGCTCAGCGCCGCCAACATCTTCCTCGTCCGCAACGGCACGCTGATCACCCCGGACGTGTCCTGCGACATCCTCGACGGCATCAACCGCCGAACCATCCTGACCCTGGCGGCCGAGGACGGCATCCCGGTCGTCGAACGCACCGTCGACCTGACCGAGCTCTACATCGCCGACGAGGTCTTCGTCACCGGCACCTCCGCGGGCGCCGCCCCGGTCTTCGAGGTGGACGGCCGCACGGTCGCCGACGGGCAGGCGGGCCCGATCGCCCAGGCCCTGCGCAAGCGGCACGCCGCCGCGCTGCGCACCGACGACCTGCACGGCTGGATCACCCCGCTGGACTAGACCCCCGCGAGCGTCCGGGCTAGGCCTGCGCGGGCTCGGCCCGGCGCACGCGCGCGGCCTCCGGGCGGACGCGTTCGAGCAGCTTCCCGCCGAACGCGGCGGCCAGCGGAACGAAGAACCAGACGTACCAGATCGACGGCGTGACCCAGGCCAGCGCGGCCGTCACCGCGAAAACCAAGGTGACCGCCGCGGACGCACTGGCGCTGGCCCGGATCTGGCCTGGATCGACGCCGGGGTTCAGTACCGCACGTCGCCAGGCGAATTCCTTCATGACCGCTTCGCAACCGAACAGCGCCGCGGCGGTCGCGGCGAACAGGCACACGGCCAGCTTGTTGTCGGACGCGTGCCCGAAGATCGCGGTCGGGAACGGCAGGAAGGCGGCGAACAGCAGCAGCGGCGCGTGCGCGCCTGCGGTCGCCCGGTCCAGCCGATCGACCTCGTCGATGAGGATGTGGTGCCTGCGCCACACCGACCACAGCAGGAAGAACGCCAGCACGAACGCGATGAACGACGCCTTCTCGTGCCAGAGGAATTCGCCGAGCGCGTGCGGGCTGGCCAGCTCCGCGCCCTCCGGCCGTTTGATCTCGATGACCAGCAGCGTGATCGCGATCGCGAGCACCGCGTCGGCGAAGGCCCCCATCCGATGGGCGCTGAAATCCTTGTCTTCAGGAGAGGGCACTACGCGGTCGCTCACTGCTCGGGCTCCTAACGGCAACGCGGTGAATCGGTTGAACCGTATCCGATCATGGACCGCGGGTCCGGCCGTGGGAAGAGGCGGTGCGCAAGCGTGGCGTAACTTCATTCGGGACACAGTTGATTCCTGATTGAGGGGTGCGCATGACCGGACTCGCCGAAGCCGCCGATCATGGCCCGCAGGGCGCCGCGGACAGCCCGGCGCCCGACGGCGCGTCGTCCGCGCATGGCGACAACTGTTTCGGCTGCGGACCGGCCAATCGCGCCGGGGTCGCCATGGTGTCGGCGCTCGTGGACGGCCGCCTCACCGGTACCTGCACGTTCGACGAAAAGCATCAGGGCGCACCGGGCCTGGCACACGGCGGCGTGGTCGCGGCGGTGCTGGACGAGGCCTCGGGAACCGTGCCGACGCACAGCGGGATCCCCGCGGTGACCGCCAAACTCACGGTGAACTACGTCAAACCCGCTCCGCTGCATCGCCAGATGGCGGTGTCCGCGCACATCGATCGCCGCGACGGCGACCGCAAGCTGCACATCTACGCCCGGCTGGAACTCGACGGCGAACTCGTCGCCGAGTCCGACGCCCTGTTCATCGTCGTCACCCCGGAGCACTTCCGCGCGCACGGCGCCAAGGAAGGCGAGCTGCCCTTCCTCGGCGTGTGATTCAGCGGATGCCGGGCGCGTCCGGACCGAGGCAGGCCATGATCGCGCAGCCCGGCGCGTTGTCCGCGAAGGGCGGGGCCAGCGGAAAGTTCAAGCAGGACAGGACATTACAGCCCGGATAGGCGAACGGTCCGGCGCCGAACACCGCGAGCACGAAGTTCAGGTCGACGAACTGGCTCGGGTTCAATCGCACCGGCGGTTCGACATAGGGCCCCGGGTCGGGCATCGGCGGCTCATTGAACGCCGCGAACAACCGGCGGAAGAATTCGTGCGGCAGTTCCGCGATGTTCTGGATGGTGCCGGTCAGCCCGTACTGGCTGACATTGCCGAAGAATCCGGTCCACATCACCACCAAGTCCAGGCTCGGGATGATGAAGATGTTGTTCAGGCCCAGCCCGGCCATCATGTACACATCGGCGGGCAGCATGCTGTCCGACTCCGCGCACCCCGGTCCGAGCCAGAACAGATAGCCGTAGCACTTATTGGCCTGCGACGGCTGGCGCGCCTGTTTCAGGTATTCGGTCGAGACGAGTTGCTGTGTGCCCCAACGCCCGTCATTGCTGGTGAGCAAGCCGAGCTTGGCGAAATCGTTCGGCGGGAGCATCAGGTGCGCGTACCCATAGGTGTGCCCGGACCGATCGCGCGCCCAGTAGTAGTCGCCGCGTTCGATGCCGAGCGGGTCGAACAGTTCCCGCTGCGCGAATTGCTGAAGTGGTTCGCCGACCGCCAATTCCAGCACATAGGACAGCAGATCGACATTGCGCTGGCTGTAGCTGAACACCGCGCCCGGCGGATTGTCCAGCGGCACACCGAGCGCCTGCACCGCGCTGTTCGGATCGATCGGCACGACACCGGTGGCGCCCTCGGTCAACACGCCGACCTTCATCCCCGAGGTCTCGGTGAGCAGGTTCTGCACGGTGATCGAGCGATGCTCGGCGTCGCCGAGTCCGGGCGGCAGATACCGGTCGATCGGCGCGGCGATATCGAGTTTGCCTTGGTCCCACGCGATTCCGGCGAGCAGCGAGACCACGCTCTTGGTCGCGCTCCAGATATTCCAGGCCACATTGTCGGTGGGGGCGTTGTTCGGCCCCTCGCCGATCAGGCAGTTGTGCCGGAAAACCTTGATATTGATGCGATTTCGGCCGGCGGCGAAGGTCAGCGCCTCGGCCAGGCGCGCGCTATCCAGCCCCGCCTGCTCCGGCGTCGCCCGCGCCGATTCCCGGCCGGACTGGACTTCGCAGCTCACCGGTTCGGCGGAAGCAGGCCCGCTGCCGGCGAATAGATTCCCCGCGACCAGCGATAACACCGCGAACCCAACGAGGAACCCACCGAATCGCCCCATGCGCACGAGGCTATCGCGCGAACGAGACAGCGACCGGCGAATGGCGAGGGTGCCGGAGAATCACCGGATTCCCGGCGCGTCCGGGCCGAGGCACACCAGGATCGCGCAGCCCGGCGCGGTGTCCCAGAACGGCGGGGCCAGCGGATAGTCCAGGCAGGAGAAGATATTGCAGCCGGGATAGGTGTCCGGGCCGATGCCGAACACCGCGAGCAGGATGTCCGGGTCGACATATGTTCTGGGGTCCAGCACCACCGGCGGTTCGACGAACGGGCCCGGGTCGGGCAGCGGCCGATCGTGGAATGCGGCGAACAGTTTGCGGAAGAATTCATACGGCAGTTCGGCCTGGTTTTGCAGGCTGCCGGTCACTCCTTTGCTGCTGCGGTTGCCGAAGAATCCGGTCCAGACCACGGTGAGGTCCAGGCTCGGAATGCCGAAAACGTTCTGCATGCCGAGTCCGTCCATCATGAACACGTCCTCCGGCACGTTATAGAGGGGCGCCGCGCACTCGGGTCCGAGCCAGAACAGGTACCCGTAGCATTCATTGGCCGAGGACGGCCGCAGCGCTTTCCTCAGGTACGTGTCCGAGATGAGTTGCCTTGTGCCCCAACGCCCGTCGTTACTCACCAGCAGTCCGAGCTTGGCGAAGTCGTTCGGCGGAATCATCAGATGGGCATACCCGTAGGTGTGCCCGGACCGATCGCGCGCCCAGTAGTAGTCGCCGCGTTCGATGCCGAGCGGATCGAACAGTTCCCGCTGCGCGAATTGCTGCAACGGCTCGCCGACCGCCAATTCGAGGACGTAGGTGAGCAAGTCGACGTTGCGCTGGCTGTAGGTGAAGTCGGTGCCGGGCGGATGGACCAGCGGCATGCCCAACGCCTGCACGGCGCTGTTCGGGTCGATCGGGACCACGCCGGTGATGCCCTCGGTGAGCGCGCCGACCTTCAAACCCGAGGTCTCGGTGAGCAGGTTCTCCACGGTGATCGAGCGGTGCTCGGCATCACCGAGCTCGGCGGGCAGGTAGCGGTCGATCGGCGCGGCGATATCGAGTTTGCCCTGGTCCCAAGCGATTCCGGCGAGCATCGAGACCACGCTCTTGGTGGAACTCCAGATGTTCCACGCCACGTTCCCGGTCTGCGCGTTCGTCGGCCCCTCGCCGATCAGGCAGTTGTGCCGGAACACCTGCACGTTCAACCGGTTTCGGGTGGCGGCGAAGGTCAGCGCGTCCGCGAGCCGCTCCGCGTCCAGGCCGACCTGCTCCGGCTGGGCCCGCGGGAACTCCCGTCCGGACTGCGGCGTGCACCGTAGCTCGCCGGTGGCGCGGCTCGGTGCCGCCTGCGCGCTGCCGGCCAAGACATTGCCCGCGACCAGCGAGAACACAGCGAAGCCAACCAGGAACCCACCGAATCGCCCCATGCGCACGAGGCTATCGCGCAAGCCCGCCAGGGCCGGGACAACCGGCGGCGAGCCGGGCAGAAAACACAAACGCCGCCAGGTCAGAAAACCTGGCGGCGCTGAGTCGCCCGACGCCACAGCGTCACGACTCGAAGTCGACGTCCCACAAGCGCCTCTCGGCGGGTGGTCGCTCGTAGCGACAAAGGGGTGAGGCCCGGGGCTGTCCGGACGCCGACAGTGGTGATCAACGACCGCCCACCCGGATGTATTCCGCCGCAGCGAATGTGATGTGCGCCACTGTCCTTTTCTTGACTAATTCCAGAAAAGGAGGAGTATCGAAGTCATGCACACCAACCGCACCGACCCGCGAACGCAGTTGCGTGCGGCCGGTCTGCGGGTCACCGCCCCGCGGGTCGCGGTGCTGGACGCGGTCGCCGCCGCACCGCATTCCGATGCGGATCGGGTGGCGGCCACCGTCCGGGCAGCCCTGGGTTCGGTGTCCACGCAGGCCGTCTACGACGTGCTGAGGGCCTGCGTGCACGCCGGGATTCTGCGGCGCATCGAGCCGGCCGGCTCGGCCGCGCTGTACGAGACCCGCGCCGGGGACAACCATCACCACCTGGTGTGCCGTAGCTGCGGCACGGTCGTCGACATCGACTGTGTCGTGGGCGCAGCCCCCTGCCTGACCCCCGCCGACGACCACGGTTTCGCGGTCGACGAGGCGGAGGTCGTCTTCTGGGGCCTGTGTCCGACCTGCCGCACGAACAGCGGCAGCAATCCTGATTGAGCCCGGGGGTACAGCCCACCCCCGGGCATTCGCGCCGACGAGGAGGCTTCGAGAATGACCAAGCCGACAACCACCAACACCGGAACCCCGGTGGAAAGCGACAACGAATCGCTCACCGCCGGAACCCAGGGCCCGATCCTGCTGCACGACCACTACCTGATCGAGAAGCTCGCCCAGTTCAACCGCGAGCGGGTGCCGGAGCGGATCGTGCATGCCAAGGGCGCGGGGGCCTACGGCGAGCTGGTGGTGACCAACGACGTCAGCCGCTACACCAAGGCCAAGCTGTTCCAGCCGGGTGCGCGGACCGAGTCGCTGGTCCGGTTCTCCACCGTCGCCGGCGAACAGGGCAGCCCCGACACCTGGCGCGACCCACGGGGTTTCGCGGTGAAGTTCTACACCGAGGACGGCAACTACGACCTCGTCGGCAACAACACCCCGGTCTTCTTCATCAAGGACCCGATCAAATTCCCGGACTTCATCCGGTCGCAGAAGCGCCTGCCCGGCAACGGACTTCGCGATCACAACATGCAGTGGGACTTCTGGACCCTGCGTCCGGAGACCGCGCACCAGGTGACCTGGCTGATGGGTGACCGCGGCATCCCGAAGACCTACCGGCACATGAACGGCTACGGCTCGCACACCTATCAGTGGGTCAACGAGGCAGGCGAGCGCTTCTGGGTGAAGTACCACTTCAAGACCGACCAGGGCGTCGACTACCTCACCCAGGCCGACGCGGACCGGATCGCCGGCGAGAACGCCGACTTCCACCGGCAGGACCTGTGGGAGGCGATCGAGCGCGGCGAGTTCCCGAGCTGGACCCTGCACGTGCAGGTGATGCCGGCCGCCGACGCCGAGGGCTACCGGTTCAACCCGTTCGACCTGACCAAGGTGTGGTCGCACAAGGACTACCCGCTGATCGAGGTCGGCAAGTGGACGCTGAACCGCAACCCGGGCAACTATTTCGTCGACATCGAGCAGGCCGCGTTCGAGCCGTCGAATGTGGTGCCGGGCATCGGCTTCTCGCCGGACAAGATGCTGCTCGGCCGGGTGTTCGCCTACGCGGACGCGCACCGCTACCGGATCGGCACCAACTACGCGCAGCTGCCGCCGAACCTGCCGCGCGCCGCGGAGGTGAACTCCTACTCCAAGGAGGGCGCGATGCGGTTCTCCTACAACGACGCGAGCGTGCCGGTGTACGCGCCGAACTCCTTCGGCGGACCACACGCCGACCCGGCGCAGGCGCCCGACGGCGGTCTGTGGGAGTTCGATCCGACGATGGTGCGGGCGGGTTACGTCCAGCACACCGAGGACGGCGACTTCACCCAGGCAGGCACGCTGGTGCGCGAGGTGCTCAACGATGAGCAGCGCGAACGTCTGGTGAACAACATCGTCGGGCACGTGCTCGGCGGCGTGCAGGAGCCGGTGCTGAGCCGGGTCTTCGAGTACTGGACCAACGTGGATCCGGAGCTGGGCAAGCGGGTCGAGGAGGGTGTCCGGGCCGGTCTCGACACCGGTTCGACGCCGCCCCCGTCGCAGGGCTGACCGTGGCATCGCGGCGGGTGCGCACCACGCGTGCGCGCCCGCCGCGGTCATAGCCGCAGGTCATGCGGACTGAGGTCCCGGTTTGCCGGGCGCCGACCGGCCTGCGACAGTGATGGGATGTTTCGGCTGACGCGTGATTCCCGGGTGGCCTTGACCACCGCCGCTCTCGTCCTTCCGTTGCTCGCCGGCTGCGGCACCGATTCCACTCCGGCACATACCGACTCGCCGACCACCAGCACCCAGGCCGACAACGCCGCGGCGGCGGAGCTGGCCGCGCTGGAGAAGAAGTACGACGCGCGGGTCGGCGTGTTCGCCGTCGACACCGGCAGCGGCAAGACGCTGACCGCGCGCGGCGACGAACGCTTCCCGTTCCTGTCCACCTTCAAGGGCCTGGCCGCCGGGGCCCTGCTGAAGGCGCATCCGCTCGACACCGGCTACTTCGACCGGGTCATCCACTACACCGACGCCGACCTGCAGAGCTATTCGCCGGTCACCAGCACCAAGGTCGCCGAGGGCATGACCATCGCCCAACTCGCCGAGGCCGCGATCACCCAGAGTGACAACACCGCGGGCAACCTGCTGCTCCGCGAACTCGGTGGGCCGCAAGGACTTACCGACTTCCTGCGCGGCATCGGCGACCAGGTGAGCCACCTCGACCGCTGGGAACCCGAACTCAACACCGCCATCCCCGGCGACGAACGCGACACCACCACCCCGGCCGCGCTCGCCGCCGACTATCGCGCGCTGGTGGTCGGTGACGCGCTCGGGGCGCCGGAGCGGGCGCGCCTGACCGGCTGGCTGAAGGCGAACACCACCGGCGACAAGCGAATTCGCGCGGGCGTACCCGCCGGCTGGAGCACCGGCGACAAGACCGGCACCGGCGACTACGGCTGCGCGCACGACGCGGCGGTCACCTGGCCGGACGGCTCGGCCGCGCCGCTGGTCATCGCGATCCAGACCTGCAAGTCCGTCAAGGAAGCCGAATCGAGCAACGACGTGGTCGCCGACGCCGCCAAGGTGGCCGTCAAAGCTGTGCACTGACGCCGATTTCCGCTGTCCGCCATTTCGCTTGGCGGACAGCGGCTTAAGGCGTTCTCAGGTCATTGCGCGCCGAGCGCGCAGACCGGCGACGCCGATGAGTAGATCGGCGATGATCTCGAAAATCGCCGCGAACCAAGAGAATCCATTGACCTTGGCCGCAGCGGGCGGGTTGATGAAGCTGTCGCTGAACGGGCCGAACCAGTCCGGGAAAATGTGCACCAGGATGAATCCGGCCGCGCTGACGAAGCCGATCGCGATCGCCGCGCGCGCCGCCCATCGATGACCGGCGAAAACCAGCCCGATGGTCGCGACCGCGAGGACGAATTGCACCGCGCCGAGCGCCATTACGGTGCCGGAGACGGTGTCCATCCCGCGACGCAGATGATCCGCCCCGTGGGTGAGCAGCGCTACCGCGAATACCGCGGCAGCCCAACGTAATTCGGCGAAGGCGGGACCGGTGTCGAGATTCGGCCGGGCTGCTGTCGGGTGCGCCATGGTGACCCCCATCGGAAGAGACGTGACGGCGACTGCGCCATCACTCTACGACCGAGTGTAGTAGACCTGGTGGTTTCCGACCAGGTTTCACTCCGCTCCTACAGCAGGCCCCACCAATACAGCACGCAGGCCAGCACCCAGACCACCACGGTTTCCATCGTCGCTCCCACTCTCATTCACGCACCTGTCTCCATCATCCGCCATCCGGGACCAGTTGATACAAACAAGGCACATTCGTTGCGCACCTGACGCCATCACCTGCGGTTTTACGCCTGCAAGGTGTTCTTAAGTCCGTGCTAAGCCCGCACAGGCATTGTTTGTCTCAACACCGAACGCTCCGGTTTGGGGGAACCGGAGCGTTCGGTGGGTTAGTCCACCACCGGGGGTGGGGAACGGAGCGCGACCTGTCTTCGAGGGGTTGACAGGTCGGGCTCCGGGGGAGAGTGCTTGCCGGGCCGGTCCACGAGGGGTGACCGGCCTGGCAGGCCACTCGGGACGCGGACACGTTTTCGCTGGCTCTTCCGGGAGCTGACCGGCAACGGACACCGAAGTTGCCGCTGCTGAAGGTAACCGCGGGTGCGCGGGCGATGATCCCGAGACGAGGGGCGGCCGGACCGGTTTCGGAGGGTAATCGGCCCGGCGCCAGTGAGTAGAACTTGTTCTAGACACTTTCGCATATTTGTCTTACCGTCACTACATGTTGATCGATGCGTATCGGCCTGCTCCCGTCTTCGAGCTCCGCTCCGGCGCCACCTGGACGTCGCCGTGGGAGATGTATGCCGCACTGCGCGAACAGGATCCGGTGCACCACGTGGTGCCGCCGGCCCGTCCCGATCACGACTACTGGGTGCTCACCCGGCACGCCGAGGTCTACGCGGCGGCCCGCGACAGCGAGACCTACTCCTCCCGCGACGGCCTGACCGTGGAGTACGGCGAGCTGGAACAGATCGGGCTGACCGACAATCCGCCGCTGGTCATGCAGGATCCGCCGGAGCACACCGACTTTCGCAAACTCGTCGCGCGTGGATTCACCCCCCGGCAGGTCAGCGAGGTGGAACCGGTGGTGCGCCGATTCGTCCGTGACCGCCTCGACCGGATCGCCGCGGACGGTGGCGGCGACATCGTCAAGCAGGTGTTCAAGCCGCTGCCGAGCATGGTGGTGGCCTATTACCTCGGCGTGCCCGAGGAGGACCGGACTCGGTTCGACGGCTGGACCGACGCGGTGGTCGCGGGCAGCGCCGATCGCGCGCAGACTCAGGCGCTGCCTGCGTCGATGGAGATGATGGGTTACTTCGCCGAGCTGATCAAGCGGCGGCGGACCGACCCGGGGGAGGACACCGTGTCGCTGCTCGTGCAGGCGGGCATGGCGGCGGACGACACGGATGTGCTTGGGCTGGTACAGATTCTGGCCTACACCTGGACGATGGTCGCGGGGGGCAACGACACCACGACGGGATTGCTCGGTGGCGCGGTGCAACTGCTGCAACAACATCCGGACCAGCGCGCCGAGCTGACCGCCGACCCGGATCGAATCCGCACTGCGGTAGAGGAATTCGCCCGGTTGACCGCGCCGGTGCAGGGTCTCGCGCGGACGGTGACGCGTGCGGTCGAGTTGGACGGCAAGATAATCCCCGTGGGGCGCAAGGTATTGCTGGTGTTCGGCTCCGCCAACCGCGACGAACGCGCGTTCGGTGCGGACGCGGCAGAGCTGGATATCGACCGGAATCCGCAGCGCATCCTCACTTTCGGGCACGGCCCACACCACTGCCTCGGTGCGGCCGCGGCGCGGATGCAGGCCCGAGTGGCGCTGGAGGAGTTGCTCGATCGCTTCCCGAACTTCACCGTGGATATCGACGCGGTCGAATACGCGCCGGGGCCTTATGTCCGGCGGCCGACCACCGTTCCGTTCCGGTGCGTGGCATGACCGGGGACTGGTTGGCGGACGGGCGTGCGGAACTGGCGAGCGAGCGGATCCTCGACGCGGTGCGCGCGCTGTTCATCGACAAGGGGGTGACCGGTGTCGGAATGGCCGAAGTCGCTGAGGCCGCAGGGTGTTCCAGGGCGACGCTCTATCGGTACTTCGACAATCGGCAGGCCCTGTACGTCGCCTTCGCCGGTCGCGAGGCGCGTCAAGTGGTCGAGCGGGTATGGCGTGATCCGGCGGTCACCGCGGCGGCGGATCCCGGCGAGCAACTGCTCGACGGTTTCACCGCGTTGATCGCCGAGGTTCGTAAAACGCCGCACCTGGCCGTCTGGTTCGAGCCGGCCAATGCGGGAATCGTTGCCCAGCTGTCGAATTCGTCGGACGTGGTGGACACCCTCGCGACCGACTTCGTCAGCGGGTTCCGCCCGGACCTGCCCGCGCCCGCCGCCCGCCGGCTCGGGCAGTGGTTCGTCCGAGTGATGGTGTCGCTGTTGACCCTGCCCGGCGCGGGCGAAGACGACGAGCGCGCGCTGCTGCGCAATTTCGCCCTCCCGTTCCTGCTCGACCAGCGAACGGTCGTCGAATAGTCCTGCACGACAACGACCGGAGCCGTACGGGACGGCTCCGGTCGCTGCGAGTTCGGATTACCGGCTGACGGTTTGCGCCGAGTAGTCGGGCAGGTCGTAGGACTCGGTCCGGGTGAGCATCTTCATCATCAGCGGCTTCATCGCCTTCGAGGTCATCAGCTTGCTGACCGTGTGCCCCGCGCGGATGCCGAAGCTGGACTTCGGGGTCATCGCCTTCAGCCCACCCGGCGGGAGCTCCTGCGCCTTCGCGATGAACGGCCGGAGCACCTCCTCGTAGCGGGCCAGCGCCTGCTCGGGATCGCCTGCATGCGTGGCGATCTCACCGGCGAGCACGTACGCGCCGATCAGCGCCATCGCGGTGCCGTTGCCGGTGAGCGGCGAACCGCAATAGCCGGCGTCGCCGAGCAGCACGACCCGCCCCTTCGACCAGGTCGGCATGTCGATCCGGGCCAGCTCGTCGAAGTAGAAGTCGCTCGCCCCGCCCAGCGCGCCGGTGATGGTGGCCGCCTCCCAGCCGCCGCCGGCCAGCCGCTGCCGGATCAGGTCCTGCTGGGCCGGAACATCGCGGCGCAGTGCGGGATCCGCGTCGGTGCGTATGGTGATCAGCGCCTTCGAGGTGGCCGGGTCGGCATCGGGACGCAGCCCGATATTGGTCGCGCCGACCATCGAGTGCATGGTGAACCAGTTGTTCTCCACGGTGTCCGGGGACGGCAGGGTGAAGAAGGACATGTAGCCGCCGAGGTAGGTGGAGAACTGCTCCTCCGGGCCGAATACCAGCCTGCGAGTGCCGGAATGCAGGCCGTCGGCGCCGATCACGAGGTCGAAGCGCTGCCGCGCACCGGAGGCGAAGGTGACGTCGACGCCGCTCTCGTCCTGCGCGATCTCGGTGATCCACTCGCCGTAGCGGTAGTCCACGCCGCCCGCCTCGGCCAGCGCGTCGAGCAGCACCTGGTTGAAATCGCCTCGGGTGAGCTCGATTTCGGCGACGCCGCCCTTGCCCTCGAACAGCTCGGTCGGCATCCGCACGATGTCGCGGCCCGCGGCGTCGACGAACTTCATGCCGCGCTCGTCGAGCTGGTACTTCCGGATGCCCGGCATCAGGCTCATCCGCTCGGCGACCTCGACGCTCGGTCCGCGCAGGTCGACGGCCTGCCCGCCCGGCCGCGGCGCGTCGGCCCGCTCCACCACGGTGGCGCGGATGCCTGCGCGAAGCAGTTGCAGCGCGACCGCATTGCCGCCGATGCCGCCACCGGCGATGAGGATGCGGGGCTGGGTGGAGTTGGCGCTCATGATCTGGTCCCTTGCTTGACGCTGAATGTCTTAGACATATGTCTACAGCACGCTTGAACGAATGTCTAGCACAAATGTATGAGACGAACGTGTAGTAAAGGAACTGCCTGATCAGAGTCGGTTTAACCCATAGCGATCGGACAGCAGGTAGTGAGAGAACTAGGCGAGAACATACGAATGCCGCAGCCCGCTGATCGATCGTGGGCTGCGGCATTCGCTCTGTGGTGGGCGGCGCTACCGAGACAGATAGGCCTTCCAACCGCCGTAAGCGGTGATGTCGGCGGCGGTACGGGCGGCGTCGTAGGTGCAGGCGAAGCCGATCACCGAACGGCCGTCGGACAATTCGATGCTGGTGAGCGCCATGGGGGCGGGGAGGGCGGCGAGGAAGCTGCCGAGTCCCGCTTCGGAGACGCGGAAGAGTTCGCCGAGGATGGGCGCGCCGAGGCCGTCCCCATGGCGGACGAGTCCGGGTTTCGGCGGCGTGGTGTCCAGGGCGGTGAGGCGGTAGGCGTCGGTGGTGCGGATATCTCCGGCGAAGCGGGCGCCGATCTGTTCGAGCTGCCAGTGCAGGGGTTGACCGCGCAGGTGTGCGCCGAATACGGCCAGGTCGACGCCGCGTTCGACCAGCAGGGGCGCGGGCTCGGTGCCGACTATGCGGGCGGCGAGATCGATGGCGACCTGGTCGGTGAACGCGGGTGTCACCAGCATGACGCCGAAAGGCGCACCATCGGTGGTGAGTTCGCCGGGGATCGCGATGGACGCCATGTCGAGCAGGTTGCAGAAGTTGGTGTAGGTGCCCAGGCGTCGGTTGATGCCGATCGGGTCTGCCTGTACCGCAGCGATACTCGGGTGTTCGGTGGTGGTCGGCAGCAACAAGGCGTCGAAACCGTCGAGCAGTTCGGCGGCCGACGCCCGGGCGCGAGCCAGGGTGTCGAGATCCGCGACGAACGCGGGACCGGTTGTGACACCGGCCGATTCGATGATGGCGGCGACCGTGGGGTCTGCGCCGGCGGGCTTGGTTTCCAGGAAGGCGCCCACCGCGGCATAGCGTTCGGCGACGATCGCGCCGTCGTAGAGCAGCAGCGCGGCGTCGAGCAGACCGGAGATGTCGACCTCCTCGATCTTCGCGCCGGAATCCGCGACCACCGCGGCGGTCCGCGCGAACGCCTCCCGATACGGCTCGCTGAGCGCGACGAGGTCGGCGGCGCGCGGGATCGCGATTCGCGCGGCCAGCGGCGCCGCCAGCCGGACGTCGGCCGGCCAGCTGCGACTGCGCGGATCACGCGGCTCCGAGCCCGACATCACCGCGGCGGCGGCCACCGCATCGGTGAGGTCGGTGGCGAAGACGGTGACCGCGTCGTAGTCCACGCAGGCGGGCACGACGCCGTGCGCCGGAATGATGCCCAAAGTGGCCTTGATGCCGACGATTCCGTGCAGGGCCGCGGGTACCCGGCCGGAACCCGCTGTGTCGGTGCCGATTCCGATATCGGCTAGGCCGAGCGCCACCGCGGCCGCCGAACCCGAACTGGAACCGCCGGAAATCAGCTCGGGATCGAACGCGTTCCGCACCGCACCGTAGGGGCTGCGCGTGCCGACCAGTCCCGTGGCGAACTGGTCGAGGTTAGTCTTGCCGAGCACGATCGCGCCCGCCGCGACCAGCCGCTCGATCGCGGACGCGGTTACCTCTGGGGTGTAGGCGAATTCGGGACAGCCCGCGGTCGTCGGCAGCCCGGCGACATCGATGTTGTCCTTGACCGCCACCAGCACGCCGGCCAGCGGCAGCGAAGCACCGTCGGCGAGCTGCCGTTCCACGGCCGCCGCGTCGGCGGCGACCTCGCTCTCCGGGCGCAGCGTGATCCACACCTCGGGTCGATCCACCTCGGCGATCCGCCGATAAGCGGCGGCCACTCGTTCGGTGGGTAGTGTCGTGTTGCCTAGATCGCCGGCGGCCATTCAGTCGACTCCGATCACTGCTAGTGGGGTTCCCGGCTCTACCTTGGCGCCTGGCGTGGCCAGCACCTTCAGAACCGTGCCTGCGCCCGGGCTGTGCACCGGCAGTTCCAGTTTCATCGCTTCCAGCACGGCGATCGGCGCTCCCGCCGTAAGTCGTTGTCCCGCTTCGACTTCCACCCGCCAGACATTGCCGATCATCGGCGCGGTCACCACCGTCGCGCCGGGCGGCATCCCGGCCAGCGGATCGTCGGCCTGCTCGGCGACGGACGCGGTCGCCGCGGGGCGGTCGAATTCGCCCGCCGCGCGCCAGGCCGCCTTCTCCGCCTCGAACGCGGCGGTCTGCTTGGCCGTGAATTCGGCGATCGACTCGGCCTCCGCGCGCAGCAGCGCCAGGTGATCGGCGAGTGCGAAGGTGCCGTCGCTGACCTCCGCGTCGAACCGGCCCGCCTTGGCCGCCTCGCGGTGGTCGAGCAGTTGTTCGGCACTCACCGGCTCCCAGACGATGCGGTCGAAGAACCGGAACAGCCAGGGCGTGCCCGGCTCGAACGGCGCGGACTGCCGGTAGCTGGACCAGATCGGCACGGTCCGGCCGATCAGCTGGTATCCGCCGGGCGAGGCCATGCCGTAGACGCACAGGTACTTGCCGCCGATGCCGACCGCGTCCGACGGTGTCCAGGTGCGGGCCGGGTTGTACTTGGTGGTCACCAGGCGATGCCGCGGATCGAGCGGAACCGCCAGCGGCGCACCGAGATACACGTCGCCGAGGCCGAGCACGAGGTATTCCGCGTCGAACACGGTGGCGCGCACGTCGTCGACGCTGTCGAGTCCGTTGATGCGGCGGATGAATTCGGTGTTCGACGGCAGCCACGGGGCGGTGTCGCGAACTCCGCTGCGGTAGCGGTCGATCGCCTCGGCGATGGACGGATCGTCGAACGAGAGCGGCAGCCGGATGGTGCGGCTCGGCACCACCAGGTCGGTGGTCGCGGGGAGGGCGAGTTCGATCTCGTGCAGGGTGCCGAGCAGCCGATATTGCGGCAGCACTTCGGGATCGAAGTGGATGTGCAGCGAGCGGACGCCCGGGGTGACGTCGAGGATGCCGGGCAGGCCGGTGTCCGCCAGCGCCTCGGCCAGCGCGTGGACGCGCATGCGCAGGCCCAGATCCAGCACCATGTCGCCGTATTCGACCAGGATGTTGTCGTCGCCACCGCGCAGGTAGGCGACGCGCGGGCGATCGCCGTCACCGGCGATGGCCCCGAGAATTCCGTGATCACGCAGTGCGGCAAGCGGATTCGGGACGATATCGTGCGCGCGGGTGCTGTTCGACTCGCGCAGCAGGACGGCTTCGTCGTCGGTGACCGGCACGAACCGGAGGGTGTCGCCGGGTCGCAGCTGGCCGAGTTTCCAGCGGTGCGCCGAGACCACGGTCAGCGGGCAGGCGAAGCCGCCGAGGCTGGGACCGTCGGGGCCGAGCAGGATCGGGGTGTCGCCGGAAACGTTCAACGTGCCGACGCTGTACGGGTTGTCGTGCAGGTTGGACGGATGCAGACCGGCGTCGCCGCCGTCGGTGCGCGACCAGGTCGGTTTGGGTCCTTCGAGGCGGATGCCGGTGCGGTTGGCGTGGCTGCCGACTTGCCAAGGGTGCGTATAGAACTGGGTCATGTCGTCGTCGGTGAAATAGGCAGGGGAGGTCTGCGGTCCCTCGCCGACGGCGAGCTGCCAGTCGTGAGTGAAGTCGGGTCGTTCGTGTTCCGGCACCTCGGCCGGGGCGCCCAGGGTGTTCTCGTCGGTCGGGGCGAGGCCTAGAACATCGCCTGCCACAACGGCTTTGCCGGTGACGCCGCCGAAGCCGCCGAGGGTGAAGGTGGCGGCGCTGCCGTGGTAGAGCGGGGCGTCGATGCCGCCGCGCACCGCCAGATAGGTGCGCAGGCCGGAGTCGGTCGGTGTGCCGAGGTCGAGCACCGAACCGGCCGGCACGGTGATCGGCCGCCACATGGGTGCGGGTTCTCCGTCGACCGTGACCGGAGCGGGCGCGCCGGTCACGCACACCACCGCGGTGTCGGAGAAGCGCAGTTGCGGGCCGTGCAGCGTGCATTCCAGTGCGGGGACGCCGACCGGATTGCCGACCGCGGTATTGGCGAGGGTGAACGACAGGTCGTCCATCGGGCCGGACGGTGGAATGCCGACCTGCCAGAGGCCGATTCGGCCCGGGTAGTCCTGCACCGTCGTCATGGTGCCGCCGCGCAGTACGTCTATGCGGCGACCGACCGGGCGGATCTCGGCCAGCGTCGTGGTGATGTGCTCGGCGCGCAGCACCCGCGAATCGCTGGTCGCCTGGCGTAATTGGGGCAGGTTGGTCTGCACGCCGTAGATATGGGAGTCCGCGAGCGCGCCGGTGAGACGTTCGAAGGCGTGGTCGCGGCTGTCGCCGGTCGCGATCACCTTGGCCAGCAGCGGGTCGTAGTACGGGCTGACCTCGGTGCCGGTGCCGACCCAGGTGTCGACGCGGAGGCCGTACGGCGCGGCGCTCGCGGTGGTGGCGCCGGTGTAGGTCTCCACGGGGAAGGCTGCGGCGGTGATCAATCCGGCGCTCGGGCGGTAGTCGTGGCCGGGATCCTCCGCGTACACCCGGGCTTCGACGGCCCAGCCGGTGATCGGCGGACCGCTCTCCGGCTGTTCGTCCACCATCGAGGTGTCGCCACCGGCCAGGCGCAGCATCCAGGCGACCAGGTCGACGCCGGTCACCGCCTCGGTTACCGGATGTTCCACTTGCAGGCGGGTATTCATCTCCAGGAACGAGGCGGTGCCGTGTTCGGTGTCGTAGACGAACTCCACCGTTCCGGCCGAGCGGTAGCCGACCGATCGGGCGAGTTCCCTTGATGCCGAGAGCAATTGATCGGTCAGCTCGGGGCTGAGGCCGGGTGCGGGTGCTTCTTCCAGGACCTTCTGATTGCGCCGTTGCAGCGAGCAGTCCCGGGTGCCGAGGCTGACCACGCGGCCGTTGCCGTCACCGAACAGCTGAACCTCGATGTGTCTGGCCCGTGCGACGAAGCGTTCCAGGAAGACGCCGGTCGAGGCGAAGTTCGTCGCGGCCAGGCGCTGTACGCGCTGGTAGGCGGCGCGCAGTTCGTCCGCGTCGAAACAGGCCTGCATGCCGATGCCGCCACCGCCGCCGACCGCCTTGAGCATCACCGGGTAGCCGATTCGAGCGGCTTCCTCGACCGCGTGTTCGGCCGATTCGAGCAGGCCGCTGCCGGGGATGAGCGGAACGCCGACGGCCCGTGCGGCTTCGCGCGCGGTGTGTTTGTCGCCGAAGACGCGCAGCTGCTCCGGTGTCGGGCCGACGAACCGCAGACCGGCCTCGGCCACCTTCGTGGCGAAATCGGCGTTCTCCGAGAGGAATCCGTAACCGGGATGGATGGCGCCCGCGCCGGTCGCCAGCGCCGCCTCGATCACCAGGTCTGCGCGCAGGTAGGACTCGGCGGCCGGGCCGGGTCCGAGACGTACTGCGACATCGGCGATTTCGACATGGGCGGCACCGGTGTCGGCATCGGAGTAGACGGCAACCGTCTTGAGACCCAGAGCCTTCGCGGATCGCATGATCCGGCAGGCGATCTCGCCGCGATTGGCGACCAGCACCGTATCGAATTCCAGCCTCACGTGCTTCTCCCTATTCAGTTGGGGGGTTATTCGGCGGCCATCGCCGCGATGGCCCGGGTGACTCGTTCCAGCACCACGTCGAGTGATTCGCCGATATGCGTGTGCAGCAGCCGGTAGGCGAGCGGAAGGTCGTCGGCGAGAACGGCATCCAGGATGCCGAGATGCTCGGCAATGGTCGTCTCGATGCGATTGTTGACCATGAAGTCGTACATCCGGACGTGCCGGATGCGTGAATTCACCGCCTTCAGCGCCCGCACCATTTCGGCATTTCCGGCCGCGGTGAGCAAGGTGACGTGGAATTCCTCGTCCCGCACGACAAATCCGGGCTCCTGCACCGGCGGATCGGCCCGCAACGCCAGCCACGCCTCGCGCTCGACCTCGAGCAACGCACGGTCATGGACCACCGCGGGATTCGTCATCGCCCGCTGAATCCCGCCCAGCTCCACCGTGATTCGCAGCTCATACAGATCCCGGATCAGCGGAATGCTCGGCCGCACCGGGCTGAACCCGTACTCCTCGCGCTGCAGCAACCCATCCGAACACAGCACGGTCAACGCTTCCCGGATCGGCGTCCGCGAAATCCCGAACCGCGCCGACAATTTCGGCTCCGTCAGCCGCTCCCCGAACTTGATGTCCCCATTCATCAACTCGCTACGCAACGCCGCATAAACCACGTCCCGCAACGGCTTCCCCGCCGCATCTTCCAGTGTGGCCAACCGTGTCGACATACCTGTATACGCTATGGAGCTCGCGTTTCATCGATGTGACGACAGGTTAGCAAGGCGTAAGAGTCTCCTCACCGCGCGCGGCACGGATGTCCTCGTTCACGGCTTCAATAATTCGGCCCTGAGCCCGGGATATGGATCCACGATATGCCGTGGCACTTCCTCGCGGAGGACGGATCGGAGTTCTATGAGCTGTGCTCCGGCCACGTAGTGGCGGCCGCGGGTCTCGCCGCGCGCGGCGAGCAGTCCGAGGTCGGTCAGTGCCTTGAGATCGCGGGAGGCGGTTCGTTCATCGATCTGGGCCCGGCTGAGATACCCGTGCCGGCGGATACGGAACCCGATCAAGGCGTCGTACAGGATGTCGGCGGCTCGTTCCGGCAGCTTGTGCGTGCCGACGAGTTCATCGAGGTGCAACCACGCCCGTTCGGTGCGATGCATCCGGCCCTCGACGGTCTGCGCCTGGATGTCGTGCGCGCGCAGGTTGAACTTCACCCACAGGCCGGCATCGCGCTCCGGTGACCAGGCGCCGGCTCCGGTAGCCGCCAGGATTCGGTAGTAGTCATCGGTATTCACGCCGAGCCATTCCTCGATGCTGCAGAAGGTCGGCTCGGCGATGCCACCGCGGGATACGACCAGAGTCTGCAGGGCGCGGGCCATACGGCCATTGCCGTCGCGGAAGGGGTGGATCATCACGAGGTTCAGGTGTGCCATCGCGCCGGCCACGATCGGGTCGGTGTCGCACTCGAGCGCGTCGGCGAGTTCGGCCATCAATCCGGGTACCAACGCCGAGCCGGGACCTTCGTAGACGGTGTCGCCGCTGGTGTCCTCGCGCACGTAGATCGGTCCGGTGCGGTACTGGCCGGGGCTCTTCGCGAGATCGTGGCCGAGCAGCATGAAATGCAGTGCCCTGATGGTGGATTCGTCGACCGGCGCCGCACTCTGGGCCACCGTCAGCACGTACCCGAGCGCCTGCCGGTAGCCGCGAATTTCGGCGAAGGTCTGCTCATCGGCGGTGAGCGCTTCCTCGTAGTCGACGGCCGCGGCCGCGTCGTCGGTCTCGACCCGATACCCCTCGATGCTGTTCGAGCCGCGGATGGCACGGGCCATGAGATTGCGCCGCAGCAACCCCGGCCAGCGTTTGGGTACCCGCATGGCCGACGCGAGGCTGGCGCGCCGTCGATAGATGCCGCTCAGCACAGCCTGGTCGTTGGAGTCGAGCTCGGGTGTCGCGTACAGCACGGGTCGCCCTCCGATGTCCTGATGTCTCTAATCTTAGGACAAAAATGGATTCCTGGCTCTAATTTAGAGACATCAGGACGCTTCGACCTGGAGAAATGTAGTCAGGTCAGCTCCGGGTTGGACGAGTATGGGCACCTGCCACGGACTCGGCAACTGGGCTGGAGAGGGAAACTTCGGCGGGTGCATCTCATGGCGAACAGCCTTGATGACACGGCACGGGCGCGTGCATTTCAATGCTCGTGAGGAGGGTTGGTTCGCTGTGAACTCAGCTGCGACAACAGCTTTCGGATTTGCGGCAAATCGCTACTCGACCGGGCGGGTGCAGTTCGGCTACGGGTTGCGCAGTGGGGCAATGTGTTCCGTGGCTTACGGATCGATGCCGGTGGTTTGTGCTTGGAATTCCCTGTGGTGCAGGACTATTGAGGTGTCAGGTGTTGGCTAGCTTGTATTCCAGGACATCTCGGGGTTCGCCGGCGCCGAAGTAGCGTTCCTCGTAGCCGGTCCAGGCGAAGCCGATGCGGCGGTAGAGGTTGTATGCCGACTGGTTGGTCGGGCGGACGGTGATGAGGACGCTGCGCATTGCCTGGCGGCGGCATAGGTTGATCGCCTCGGCCAGCAGGGTGGACCCGTAGCCGCGACCGCAGCTGTGTGTGCGGACCGCGAGGCTGAGCAGCCAGCCGCGGCGGTCGGGGGTGAGCGCGACCAGGACGTGGCCGACGACCAGGCCGTCGGCCTCGACGATCAGCCAGTTGGCGCCGTGCAGGTCGAAGAGTTGGCGCAGCACGAAGTATGGGTAGGCCTGATCGCCGAAGCGTTCGGCCTCGATCGCCGCGACATCGGCGAGATCGGAAAGTTCGGCATTCCGATACACGGGCGTCGATGACGTCGTCGCGCTGTCCACTGTGCTCGCTTGCGCGGTAACACGAGTCATATTTCACAGCGTAAGCGTTTGCTCGCTCGGTCGCGGCGAACCCGGTGTGCACGATCCGGATCGAGATCGTGCAGCCGGAGTCTCGCGGTCGCGCAGAACCATTCGCTGACCGGCCGATCAGGTTCGGCCGAGCGGCCCGCGTTGCCCGAGTTTCACCGGCAGTTTGCCTCAGTCATGGGATGTTTCAGGCGGTTGGGGCCTGCACCCGAATGTGCTGCGCGGTCACCGCTTCGGCCTCGTCGCTCACCAGGAAGGCCACCGCGTCGGTGAGCTCGGTTGCCGCGCCGAGGCGTTCGGATGTGCCAGTCCCCATGACGTAACTCGGTTCGTGCTCACCCTTGCCCTGGCCGCCGTTGTCGGCACCGGCCGCGCCAGGAGTGACCGCGTTGACCGCGATGCGCCGCTGGGTGAAATCCGTGGCGAGCGAGCGGGTGAACTCCGCGATGGCCTCCGTCGCGGCGTTTTCGACGGCGTTGCCGGGCGTCGCCGCACCGCCGACGGTGATGATGCGGCCGCCGTCGGCGAGGTGGACCGCGGCGAGCTGGATCCCGTTGAACACAGCCTTGGCCGGCGCGGCGAAGCCGAACTCGAACTCTTCCGTGGAGATCTCGCGCAGCGGTGTGGTGATCGATGCCGCACCGGTGTGCACCAGCACATCCCAGTGCCCGCACTCCTCCAGCAGCGCCTGGATCAGCTCCGCGTATTCACCCCGATCGCCGATGTCGGCGGCGAGCGCCAGCGCCGAACCGCCGGCGTTGGTGATCTCCTTGACCACGTCGGCGGCCGATTCCGGGCTGTGCGGGTGCTGGATCACCACCTGCGCGCCCTGCCCGGCAAGGGTTTTGGCGATGGACTTGCCGATTCCGGTGTCCGCGCCGGTGATCAGGGCGGTCTTTCCGGCAAGCGGGCCGGTCATGTTCATGGCCTTGCCTTTCCAGGTTCGCCGCTGGGTGCCCAGCAGCGGCCCCAGTATGCCGTCCAGGTCTGCCCAAAATCGACTGCTTCGCTACACCGTCCGGCTTTCCAGCGCTCGCCAGGCGGGGCGGCGGCCGTTGGTGATCCAGCGCAGCAGCCATTCTGCGAGGTAGTTGGTCAGCGCGATCCGTCCGGCCGGTGCGGATCCAGGTGCTGCCTGCCGAGCCCACTGGAAGCCGATCCATTGAGTGTGTCGCAGGACCAGTTCGCTAGGTGGATTCGAAGCGGATAGCGCAGATCAGTCCACGCCGAGGTCGAGGTCTTCCCAGGTGATACGGACGTCCAATGGGCTCAGTGTCTCGATCGCAGCGTCGAGCGGTTCCGTGCGGGTTCGGTGACCGCTCGAGACGTACCTTCCATCGGAGTTCAGAACGAGCCTTTCGACAGAGATCGCCGGGCCGTCGTCATTGGCCATGCGAACGATCCAGTAGTGCTGAATGCCGAAGCGGGCGTATTCCGCACGTTTGTCGATCATGTCCGTCGTAACGGTGGTCGGTGAGACCACTTCGACGACCAGAACGGTATCGGCAGTGGTCGGCTTTTGCTTCCAGCGCCCGCGGGGCTGGTCGATGCAGTGGTACAGGATGACGTCGGGGCGCTTGTAGTGCAGTGGAACCTCTGAGACGAGCATGTCCACGTCACGATTGATCCGAAGGCAGGGGTCCGTCGAGGCACGTTTTGCTTCCGCGTCGAGCAATGCGCGTTCGATGTTGCGTGCGACGGCGTTGTGGTTGGGTGTGGCGGATTCGCAGAAGATGACCATCCCGTCCTGGACCGCGACGTTGCGCGCCAGATCCTCCGGCATCGCCAGATAATCGTCGATGTCGACGGGAAAGATGTAGGTCTTCGGCGAAGACCAATCGAACGCTTCCGACACGATGACCGTCCTTCAGCTGGTAGTCGCTGTAATCGTAAGTCACGGTCGGTCTCGAACGTCGTCCGTGAAAGGGTCCGGAAACGGGTCTGCCCCCTGCCGGTGAAGGCAGGGGGCAGACCGTTCGTCTCAACCACGAGTCGGGGTGACAGGATTTGAACCTGCGACCTCTTCGTCCCGAACGAAGCGCGCTACCAAGCTGCGCCACACCCCGTGAATCGAACCTGGACTACCTTACAACAAGGACGGTGTAGACGTTAAACCCACTGCTCAGAGGGGGTATCCAGGGCGGTTGATCAGCCGTCGTGGGGACGGATGCTGGTGAAGATGCGCTTGGCGGTGTCCGCGTCGAGGGCGTTGGGCACGCCGGTGTCGGCGGTGATCACCATGACGAAGCTGCCGTTGTCGGTGGGGAACGCGGCGGTGTAGACGGAGTACGCGGTGGCACAGCCGGGCTTGGCCTGGGTGACGGTGCCCTTGGTCTCCACGAACATGCCGCGCTGCGTGCCGTCCAGCGATTCGAGCGGGACCGGCGCGGCCGGGCGGGCGTCGGCGGAGGCGGTGTAGGCGAGCTTGGCCGTCCGGGTGCCGAGATCGGTTGCGGCGGTACCGGAATCGGCGTCCTTCGAACCGGTCAGGAAGGACGCGGTACGGGTCGAGCCGGGGCAGTAGCCCTTGCCGTCGCTGGCATAACCCTTGCCCGCGACCGCGTTCGGCGGCTCGCCGTACCCGCCGATGGCGGTTTCCGGCGCGATGGTCCAGCCCGCGGGCACGTCGTAGGCCGCGCCGCGATCGGGTGCGACCACGACCTGGAAGCCGGGGACGACGGGGGTCTCATGGCGGCCGTTGCTGCTCGGGGTCGGGGCGGCCGTGCTGGTTTTCGACGGGGTCGGCGCGCCCTCGCTGGTGGTGAGGGCGCTCACCATGGAGGGCGAGTTGCGTTGCGAGTCGGCGTTGTTGGAGCCGCGCTTGGCCAGGGTCACCGCGGTGATCGCGCCGCCTGCGACCAGCAGCACCACCAGTCCGATCAACAGCACCGCTTTCCCGCGCCCGCTGGGCGGTGGGCCGCCCGCGCCATGGCCGGGTGGCACCTGGTGCGGCGGCGGCCCGCCGAACCCGCTCTGGGGCGCGTACGCGCCGCCTACGGGCTGTCCGTACACCGGCGGCGCGGCATAGGCGGGCGCAGGGGGCGCCGGTTGCCATTGCAGCGCGGGGTCGGGCTGGCCTAGTCGGGTGGCGTTGGGATAGCCGAGCATGGTCGGGGCCGCTTCGCCCGGCGCGTTCGGGCTCGGTTCCGGCGTGCCGAGGCTCGGCTGCCAGAGACCGGCGGGCTCGCTGAGACTACGAGCCTGCGGCTGTGCCATCAGGGTGGGATCAGCCTGACCCGGCGCGGCGGGCGGCTGCCACTGCTGCGCTTGGCCGCCGGATACCGGCTGCGCCATGAGCGTCGGGTCGGCTCGGCCCGCGGCGGGAGCCTGCCATTGCTGAGCCTGGCCGCCGGAAACGGGCTGCGCCATGAGAGTTGGGTCCGCTTGCCCGGGCGCCTGCCACTGCGGTGCCTGGGGCTGTGCCATGAGGGTGGGGTCGGCTTGGCCGGGCGCCTGCCACTGCTGACCGGTGCCGCCGGGCTGCCGCTGGGGCGCGGCGCTGCCGGGCTGCCACTGCGAGTTCGCCGGGGCGGCAGCACCACTCGGCTGTCCTTGCCCGCCGGGACTCGGCTGCCACTGGTAGTTCGGCGGCGCAGGCGCGACCGACCCACCTTGCTGCCACTGAACGGTCGGATCAGGCTGCCCCGGCGGCGGCCATTGCACCTGCTCGTGGAACCCCGAATCCCGTTTCCAGGGCCGCGCGGGGGCCGGCTGCTCGGCGGTCTCGGCGTCCGACCCGGCCGGGTCGAATTGATCTGCGCCGTATGACGGTTGCTGATCCGGGTCGTTGCGCCGGTCGTCGAATCCACTCACAGTTGTCCCCTGCCTGACACACGTCTCGGCACGCGACCTTAGCGGGCGACGGCCTCCGACGTGGACACGCCCTGTCCGCTCTCCGCGGACGGCCGCTTCGGCGGCGCGGCGACCAGCGTCAACAGGGTCGCCTCGGGCCGGCAGCAGAACCGGTACGGCGCCCACGGCGAGGTGCCAACGCCGGCGGAGACGTGCAGCTGGGTGTGCTCGCCCCACTTGGACGCGCCCTTGACCCGGGACCGGTCGATGCCGCAGTTGGTGACCAGCGCGCCGTACCCGGGCAGGCACAGCTGACCGCCGTGCGTGTGCCCGGCCATGACCAGGTCGTAGCCGTCCTCGGCGAAGCGGTCGAGCACCCGTGGCTCGGGGGAGTGGGTCAGGCCGATGCGCAAGTCGGCCAACGGGTTCGGCGCACCGGCCACCGTGTCGTAGCGGTCGCGGTGCAGGTGCGGATCATCGACGCCGGCGGTGGCGATCCGGATGCCGGAGACCTCCAGGTCCCGGCGGATGTGGGTCAGATCGAGCCAGCCGCGCTCGGTGAAGGCCGCGCGCAGGTCCTTCCACGGCAGCGGGGCGCCGTAGACCCGGCGGTGATCCTTCTTGAAGTACTTCATCGGGTTCTTCGGCACCGGCGCGAAGTAGTCGTTGCTCCCGAAAACGAAAAGCCCCGGGCGGGAAAGCAATCCGCCGAGGGCCTGGACTACCGCGGGTACCGACTTCTGATGCGAGAGGTTGTCACCGGTGTTGATGACCAGGTCCGGCTCCAGCCGATCCAGTTCCCGCAGCCACTGCTGCTTGCGCTGCTGGCCGGGCGTCATGTGCAGATCGCTGATGTGTAGCACCCGCAGTGACGACGAGCCCGGCGCGAGGACCGGCATCGTGGCCTCCCGCAGAACGAAGGCGTTGCGTTCGACCAGCGAGGCGTAGCCGATTCCGGCCACGGCCGCCCCGGCGGCTCCCAACGCGGTCGTGCGGACAGCAGAGGTCGAGATTACGGGCATTTGCCCAGCATAGGTGACCCCGTTGCGGAACGCCGAGTGTGTTTACGCACAACCGCTTGCATTCGGCGTCGAGGACCGCCCCGGAAAACCGGGCCGGGATCAGCCGCAGCAGCGCAAATGTGGTGGGCGGGTTGCCGGGGAGCGGCTACCGTGAGCCTCATGTCGGAACTCAAAGCGCAACTGCGGACGGACATGACCGCCGCGATGAAAGCCAAGGACACGCTGCGTCTCGCCACGCTGCGGATGCTGCTCGCCGCCATTCAGACGGCCGAGACCGCAGGCTCCGAGGCGCGCGAACTCTCCGATGCCGACGTGATCGCCGTGCTGCAGAAAGAGGCGAAGAAGCGCAGCGAGTCGGCCGAGATCTACACCCAGAACGGGCGCGGAGAGCTGGCCGCCAACGAGCACGCCGAGGCGCGGATCATCGACGAATACCTGCCGACCCAGCTGAGCGAGGCGGAGGTCGCCGATGTCGCGGACACCGCGATCGCGCAGGTGGCCGAGGAACTCGGCGAGCGGCCGGGCATGCGGCAGATGGGCCAGGTCATGAAGGTCGCCACCGCACTGGCCGAGGGCAAGGCCGACGGCTCGCGCCTGTCCGCCGCGGTGAAGGCCAGGCTCTGACGCACCCGCCGAGGTAGCCGCGCCGATACACAAAACAAAGGACCGCGAACCTGATCGGGTTCGCGGTCCTTTGGGTCAGCGTGGGATCGGGATGGGAATCGGGATGGGCGGCAGCAGCGGTGGCGGCGGCAGCCCCGGGATGCCCGGCGGCCCTGGCGGCGGGCCCGGCGGCGGCGCGGCGCGTTGGGTGCCGTCACTGATGTAGAGCGTGATCACCGAACCGGGGATCGCCGATCCGTTCGGCGAGGTGCCCATCACGGTGCCCTTGGCCTGCGCGCCCGGACCGGTCACCGGCGTCACCTGGAAGCCCGCGCCGACCAGCGCCGCGGTCGCCTGACCCTGGGTCTGCCCGGCCACGTCCGGAACCTGCGCGTTGTTCGACCCGCGGACGTACTTGTCGTCCAGCGGCGGCAGTCCCGGCGGCGGGAATCGGTTGAGCACCGGCTTGATCGAGTTGAACCAGGTCCGCGCGGGTTCGTTACCGCCGAACAGGTTTCCGTCGCCGCAGTTGCGCAGCGGGAACGAGCAGATCTCGCCGGGCGTCGGGCTGTCGCCGTAGACGTAGGTGGCGGCGGCCAGCGAGTTGGTGAAGCCGACGAAGGCCGAGGAGCGGTGGCTTTCCGTGGTGCCGGTCTTGCCGGACAGCGGTGCGTTCCAGCCCACGGACTGGGCGGCGCCGGCAGCGGTGCCGCTGACGTCGTCCTTGCTCATCGCGTTGGCCAGAGTGTTGGCCAGGCCGGGCTCGATGACCTGCTCGCAGGCCTGCTGGGTGAGCGGTACCTGCTTGCCGGACCGGTCGACGACCTCCTTGATCGGGTTCGGCGGGCACCACTTGCCGCCGGAGCCCAGGGTCGCGGCGACATTGGACAGTTCGAGCGGGTTGATCGCGACCGGGCCGAGGGTGAACGAACCGAGATTCTGTTCCTTCATCATGTCGGCGAGGCTCTGGTTGCCGTGGCCCGAGCTGCCTGCCTCGGTGTAGGAGCGCATGCCGAGCCGGACCGCCATGTCGACGGTCGGCGTGACGCCGACGGCCTGGATGAGCTTGACGAACGCGGTGTTCGGTGAGGTCGCGAGCGCCTCGGTCACCGACATCGGCGACTTGTACTTGCCCGCGTTCTCCACGCAGTAGGTGGCGGCCGGGCAGCCGCGCGCACCTCCGTTACCCATGCCCTTGGCCTCGAACCGGGTCGGCACGTCGAGCTGGGCGTTGATGCCGAGGCCCTTCTCCATGGCCGCGGCGGTGGTGAAGATCTTGAAGATCGAGCCGGCGCCGTCGCCGACCATCGAGTACGGCTGCGGCTGCACGGTCTCGTTCGCGTCGCGGTTCAGCCCGTAGGTGCGGCTGCTCGCCATGGCGAGCAGCGGATGCGAATCCTGCCCCGGCGCGACGACGGACATGACCTGCGCGATGTTGTCCAGGTTCGGGTTGGCCGCGTCGGTCACCGACCGCTTCACCGAGTCCTGCACGGCCGGATCGAGGGTGGTCTTGATCAGGTAGCCGCCCTTGTCGATCTGCTCGCGGCTGATGCCCGCGTTGGCCAGGTACTGGATGGCGTAGTCGCAGAAGAAGCCGCGGTCGTTGGCGGCGATGCAGCCGCGCGGCAGGCCCTTCGGCTCCGGCAGCACGCCCAGCGGCTTGGTCTTGGCCTCGCGGAACTCCTCGGCCCGGCTGGGGATGTTCTGGATCATCGTGTCCAGCACGGTGTTGCGCCGGGCCAGCACGCCCTCGGAGTTGCTGTACGGGTTCAGCTTCGACGAGCTCTGCACCATGCCGGCCAGCATCGCGGCCTGCGACACGTTCAGCTCGGAGGCGTCCACGCCGAAGTAGGTCTGCGCCGCGTCCTGGATGCCGTAGGAGGAGTTACCGAACGGCACCAGGTTCAGGTACCTGGTGAGGATCTCGTCCTTGGTCAGCTCCCGGTCCAGGGTGAGCGCCATCCGGATCTCGCGGATCTTGCGGGCGGGGGTGGTCTCGATGGCGGCGCGGCGTTCGGCGTCGGTCTTGGCCACGACGAGCAGCTGGAAGTTCTTCACGTACTGCTGGTCGAGCGTGGACGCGCCCTGCTGGACCTCGCCGCTGCTGGTGTTGGTCAGGAACGCGCGCAACGTGCCCTGCCAGTCGACGCCCTCGTGCTCGGCGAAGCGCCGGTCCTCGATGGAGACGATGGCCAGCTTCATGTCGTTGGAGATCTTGTCGCTGGGAACCTCGAAGCGGCGTTGCTCGTAGAGCCAGGCAATCGGTGTCCCACTCGCGTCGACCATGGTCGAGACGGCGGGCGCGGTGCCCTCCACCAGTTCCGAGGACACGTTGTCGACGGCGTCGGCGGCTCGGTTCGAGACGAATCCGAAGCCACCTGCGAGCGGGAACATCAACCCGGCGACGAGCACGGCGGCCAGCGCGCAGCTGCCGGCCAGCCTCGCGAGCGTTTGTGTGATCGGCACGATCCCCAGCCTACGGGGTGGGGTTCGAACCCTCTTCCGTGCGTTTACCCGAAGGCGATTCGCACGGGCGATTGGGCGTGTCGCGAGGGCGAGTCTGGCGTGTCGCGGGACGGCGCGCCGCGAATATGCCGGACCCGCCGCCGCTCGCGGCATTTTGCAGGGACGGACGTACCAAAAATTCCGAGGGCGGTCTTGCGCTGGAGCCCAACCTTTACCTAGATTGAGAACCCAGTGTGATAGAGCTAACACTCAAAGTGGAATGTGGTGCAGAGCGCAGCGGGGTTTGGGTTGCTGCGACGCTGACACGCGATTCTGGAGCGCCGTTGACCCGGTGTTCGGACTGCAAAGGGGCACACCAAATGCACATGACAACCCCCATCGCTCGATTGGACGTGGAGCAGGCCGAAGCAAGGATTGCCTGGGTAGCCCAGGCCCGATGCAAGGAAGTGGATCCCGATCAGTTGTTCGTCCGCGGGGCTGCACAGCGCAAAGCCGCGACGATCTGCAGGCACTGCCCGGTGCTGATGCAGTGTGGTGCCGACGCCCTCGACAATCGAGTGGAGTTCGGTGTGTGGGGCGGTATGACCGAGCGGCAGCGTCGCGCGCTGCTCAAGCAGCATCCCGAGGTGACCTCCTGGGCCGACTTCTTCCAGGCCCAGCGCCAGCATCAGGTGGCAATGTAGCCCCGGCAAACATTCGGAACTGAGCCTGCGAAAGCGGGCTCAGTCCCGTTTGGGGGCAATTACTTCCGTTTGGACCAATAGCCGATGCGTCTATGTATCAAGCCGAGGCGCGGTGGCCGGTGAGCTGGTCACCGACGGCGCGCAGGGCCTCCAGATCCGACACTTCGAACGGCAACGCGGTCACCGCCACGATCGGTACCCGCGGATGCGCGCCGGTAAACCGGTGCAGCAGATGCTGTTCGCGCTTGTCGGTGGCGACCCGCCTGGCGTGAATGCGCAACACGGCCGCGGTGAGCGGATCGCCGTCGGCCAGTTGCTCGGCCGCGGTCAGCGCGTGATCACCGGACAGTGAACTCAGCGCCGGATGCGTGCGATTGAGGATCAGGCCGGCCAGCGGCATCCGCTCGGTGGACAGGCGGTCGACGAAGAACGACGCCTCGCGCAACGCGTCCGGCTCGGCCGCGGCGACCACCAGGAAGTGGGTGCCCGGCTTGGACAGCATCGCGTAGGTGCGATCGGCCCGATCCTGGAAGCCGCCGAACAGCGAGTCCAGCGACTGGAGGAAGTTCGACGCGTCCTTGAGCATCTGCCCACCGACGATGGTGGACACCCCGCGCACCGCCAGGCTCATCGCGCCGGTGACCAACCGGGTGACGCCGCGACCCGGTGCCATGATGACCCGGATCATCCTGCCGTTCAAGAAGTTTCCGAGCCGCTTCGGCGCGTCGAGGAAGTCCAGCGCGTTGCGCGACGGGGGAGTGTCGACCACGATCAGGTCCCACTCCTTGCGCCCGGCCAGCTGACCGAGCTTTTCCATCGCCATGTATTCCTGCGTCCCGCCGAACGACGAGGCGACGGTTTGATAGAAGGGGTTGGCGAAGATCTGCTCGGCCTTGTCCGGGCTGGTGTGCTCGAGCACCATGTCGTCGAAGGTGCGCCGCATGTTCAGCATCATCGCGTGCAGCTCGCCCTTGGCTTCCAGGCCGAGCGGCACCCGCTGCGGGGTGTTGCCGAGGTCGGCGACGCCGAGTGACTGGGCCAGTCGTCGCGCCGGATCGATGGTGAGAACCACCACCTTTCGGCCCTGCTCCGCCGCGCGCAGGGCGATCGCGGCCGCGGTGGTCGTCTTGCCGACCCCGCCGGAGCCGCAGCACACCACCACCTTCGCGGTCCGATCATTGATGATGTCCGAAACATCAAGCGACGCAGCCACACTCGGCGTACTCATCGGACCCCTTGTTTACTGAGATGTTCGGCCAATTCGTAGAGGCCACCGAGGTCCATGCCTTCCGGCAGGGCGGGCAGATACATGCGCGACACATCGACCTTGCCCAGCTCCGCGGCACTGTCGTCCTGCGCCTGCAAAGTTGCCGCGTGCTCGATGGTTTCGGTGATCAAACCCTGGAAGTCATTGTCCGCCAACGTGATCCCTGCCGTGGTCAAGCCCGCCCGGACGGCGTCGGTGTCGACATCGCCCTGCGCCGCCTTGGCCCGGAACTCGGACGGCAGCTGACCCTCGGTGGCGCGATTCACGATCACCGTGCCGATCCGCAGATCCGCCGCCTTCAATTCCGCGACGGCGTCGGCGGTCTCCTGCACCGGCAGCGCCTCCAGCAGCGTGACCAGATGGATCATCGTCTGATCCGAGTGCAGCAGCTTGGACACGCCCTCGGCCTGCGAGGCGATCGGCCCGCCCTTGGCCACCTCCAGCATGGCCTGGGTGACGTCGAGGAAGCCGGCGATCCGGCCGGTCGGCGGGGCGTCCACCACGATCTCGTCGTAGACCCGCTTGCCTGCCTTGTCCACCCGGACCGCGGTCTCCTTGATCTTGCCGGTCAGGATGACGTCGCGCAGGCCCGGCGCGATCGTGGTGACGAACTCGATGGCGCCCATCCGGCGCATCGCCCGGCCGGCGAAGCCCAGGTTGTAGAACATGTCCAGGTATTCCAGGAACGCGTGCTCGATGTCGAGCGCCAGCGCGACGACCTCGCCGCCACCGTCGGCGGTGGCGATCCTGGTCTCGGTGGGCGGCAGCGGCGGCAGGTCGAACAGCTGCGCGATCGACTGCCTGCTCTCCACCTCCACCAACAGCACCCGCCGCCCACCCGCGGCCAACGCCAGCGCGAGCGCCGCGGCCACCGTGGACTTGCCGGTGCCTCCCTTGCCGGAGACATAGTGCAAGCGGGCCTTCTCCGCGCGCTTCGGCCACCCTGTTTCCAGTCCCGGCTCCGCCGAAAGCGGCACTGCTGTTGGTACTCCCACGCTCGCGAGCCTATAACCCGTTCTGAGATCGCGCCCGAGGGATCCGCCTAGTGCCTGGTCCAGCGCGTGTGTCTGTACCAGACAGCGCCCCCGTTGCGTCCTGGGCAACGCGATGTAGTCCGCTTGTGTGGCCGCCGGATTCGCGATCGGACCACTCGGTAGACCGCCGGTTTCGAGCGAAGCGAGATCGAGCATTTCGTTCGCGGCCCGTCGCGCGTCCGAGTGGCCGAAGCGCATGCGCCGCAGGCGCGAGTCTCGGCCGCTCGGACGCGCGACACCAGGGGGCCGCGAACACGCGGTGCCGCAGGCGCCGCAAATTAGACAGAGCTACGCTCACCCACATGAGTGAAGCGACCGTATGGGAGTACGCGACCGTGCCGCTGTTGACGCACGCGACCAAGCAGATTCTCGATCAGTGGGGCGCCGACGGCTGGGAGCTGGTTTCGGTGCTGCCCGGGCCGACCGGTGAGCAGCACGTCGCCTACCTCAAGCGCCCGAAGTAAAGGAGAAGGGGAATGACCTCAGTGACCGACTGGGAGAGCAATCTCGCGAAGCTCGGAGTGACCCTGCCTCCGGTCGTGGCGCCCGTGGCCGCCTACATCCCGGCGATCCGCACCGGTTCGCTGGTCTACACCTCCGGCCAGCTGCCGATGGCGGACGGTCAGCTGACCGTGGCCGGCAAGGTCGGCGCCGAGGTGAGCACCGAGCAGGCCAAGGACGCCGCGCAGCTGTGCGCGCTCAACGCGCTGGCGGCGGTGCACGATCTGGTCGGCCTCGACGCCGTGGTGCGCGTGGTGAAGGTGGTCGGATTCGTCGCCTCCGCACCGGGATACAACGATCAGCCGATCGTGATCAACGGCGCGTCGGAGTTCCTCGGCGAGGTCTTCGGTGACGCGGGCGTCCATGCGCGTTCCGCGGTGGGCGTGTCGGAATTGCCGAAGAACACCCCCGTCGAGGTAGAGATCATCGTCGAGGTGCGTTAAACAAAGTCAAAGTCCCGGACTGGGATTCGATCGACTGGGGTACATCGATGACGCTGACTCATCCCGCGTACGGACAATTACGGCAGGTCACCCCGACGGCAGCGGTGCTGCTGGCGGACAACCCGGGCCAGATGACGTTGCAGGGAACCAATACCTGGATCCTGCGCGCGCCGGGCCGCTCGGAGTGTGTGGTGGTCGATCCCGGTCCGAAGGACAAGGCGCACGGCGCCAGGATCGCCGAGGTCACCGGGGGCGAGATCGCGCTGACGCTGATCACCCATCGGCATCACGATCACACCGGCGGCATCGACCACCTGGTGAAGCTGACCGGAACCACGGTGCGCGCCAAGGACGCCGAGTTCCTGCGCGGTTCCACCGCACCGCTGGTCGACGGCGAGGTGATCGAGGCGGCCGGCCTGCGCATCACCGTGGTGGCCACGCCGGGCCACACCGGTGATTCGACGAGCTTCCTGCTCGACGACGCGGTGCTGACCGGCGACACGATTCTGGGCAGCGGCACCACCGTGCTCGATTCGAGCGACGGCACCCTCGCCGACTACCTCGCCTCGCTGGACCGGCTGGTCGAGATCGGGGCGGGCAAGGCGCTGCTGCCCGCGCACGGCCCGGATCATCCCGATCTGGAACCGGTGGCGCGGTACTACATCACGCACCGGCAGGAACGCCTCGATCAGGTGCGCGAGGCGCTGAAGGTGCTCGGCCCGAACGCGGGCGCGATGGCGGTGGTCCGGCGGGTCTACGCCGACGTCGACAAGCGCCTGTGGCTGGCCGCGCGCAGCTCGGTGCAGGCGCAGCTGGAATACCTGCGCGCCGAAGGTTAATCAGAGCTGCTTCGGACACGACAACACGCTGGGCTCTAGGAGCTAGGAACCCAGCGTGTTGTTCGGTCTGTTCGGTTGACGCTCAGCGCGCGCGGCGGGCCAGGCGCTCGGAGTCGGAGATGAGCACGCTCTTGCCCTCCAGCCGCAGCCAACCGCGGTGCGCGAAGTCGGCCAGCGCCTTGTTCACGGTCTCGCGGGAAGCGCCGACCAGCTGGGCGATCTCCTCCTGGGTCAGGTCGTGGGTGACCCGCAGGGCACCGGCTTCCTGGGTGCCGAACCGCTGTGCGAGTTGCAGCAGCGCCTTGGCGACCCGGCCGGGGACGTCGGTGAAGATGAGGTCGGCCAGGTTGTTGTTGGTGCGACGCAGACGACGCGCGAGCACGCGGAGCAACTGCTCGGCGATCTCGGGCCGCTGGTCGATCCAGGACTTGAGGGCGTCGCGGTCCATGGTGACGGCGCGAACCTCGGTCACCGTGGTCGCGGTGGAAGTCCGCGGTCCGGGATCGAAGATCGACAGCTCGCCGAACATGTCCGACGGGCCCATGATGGTCAACAGGTTCTCCCGGCCGTCCGGGGATCTGCGGCCGATCTTCACCTTGCCCGAGGTGATGATGTAGAGCCGATCTCCCGGCTCACCCTCGTTGAAGATGACATGGCCGCGCGGGAAATCCACCGGCTGCAATTGCTTGGCGAGGGCGGCCACCGCAGTGGGCTCGACGCCCTGGAAGATGCCTGCTCTGGCGAGGGCCTCGTCCACTTATGTGCTCCTTATGGGAAATGGCTCTGTACTGGACCGAAAGCGACTCGGCCAACAGCGCAGTCTACGCGGCATGATGACAGCGTAGTGACAGACACCACGTAACGTGTGGATTGCGTGGCGCAGCGAAGAACCGTACCAGTTTCTGATCTCGGCATTCGCGGGCACCTCTGTGGTTACCCCAGCTCTAGCCGCCAGGTCTGTCGGTCACGCGTCAGCTTGCCCGTGCCACATCCAGCTCTTCGCCGCGGGCGCGGCGTTTACGCATCCGGGCAACGGCCGCTGGCAGGCCGAGCCTCGTCAGCTCTTTCACTTCTGCGTTGCTTGCTTTGTCCAGGTACTGCTGAACCTCTTCGTCGGGTTCGAGAAGTTTGCGGAGCCGGTTCTCGACCCGCTCCATACCCAGTGCGAACAGCATCAACAGCACTGGGAAGAGCACCACAGCGAGTCCTTGCATACGGAGGAGTAAACACGGTCTAGGTCTCAGATGGAACACGGCAACCGAACTGGACGGGCAACGTTCGCCGATGGTTCCGTATGGTGGACAGGTGCGTGTCACCCCCTCCACAGCCGCCGGGAACGGGCGTGCGTCCGCCCCCGAGGCGACCGATGCGCAACCAGCTCCGGTCGCCGCTCCGAAACGGAAATCCCGCGCGCGACAGGCGGAAACCCAACTAGGACTGGTTCGCCGAGCCCGTCGAATGAATCGCACTTTGGCCGAGGCTTTCCCGGACGCGCATTGTGAACTGGACTTCACCACGCCGCTCGAATTGGCGGTCGCGACAATACTTTCCGCGCAGTCCACGGATGTGCGGGTGAATCTCACCACGCCCGCCCTGTTCGTCAAGTACCCCGACGCCCGGGCCTACGCCGAGGCCAACCGCGCCGAGCTGGAGGAATACATCCGCTCGACCGGTTTCTTCCGGAACAAGGCCAACTCGCTCATCGGCCTCGGTCAGGCACTGCTCGAACACTACGACGGTGAATTGCCTCACACCATGGACGAACTCGTGCAGTTGCCCGGGATCGGCCGCAAGACCGCCAACGTCATCCTCGGCAACGCGTTCGGCGTGCCCGGCATCACCGTGGACACGCATTTCGGCCGGCTGGTCCGGCGCTGGCTGTGGACCACCGAGGAAGACCCGGTGAAGGTCGAGCACATCATCGGCGAGCTGATCGAGCGCAAAGACTGGACGATGCTCTCGCACCGGGTGATCTTCCACGGCCGCCGGGTGTGTCATGCCCGCAAGCCGGCCTGCGGGGTCTGCGTGCTGGCCAAGGACTGCCCGTCGTTCGGGGCCGGGCCGACCGACCCGGACACCGCCGCCGAGCTGGTGAAGGGTCCGGAGCGGGAGCATCTGCTCGAGCTGGTGGGCCGGTGAGACCACTCCCGGTCGCCTGGCGATGGGCGCTGGCGGGATTGATCGCTGTGGTCGCACTGGCGGCCGCCCTGTGGCCACGCGGACGCGACACGGCCGCGGACAACCGGCAGCAGCCCCGCGTGAACGCCGGGGTATCCGAGCAGCAACGCGCCGCCGCGGACCTCGCGGCCTGCCCCCGGCCCGCCACGGGCGCCGCCGGTTCGGGTCCGCTGGCCGGCCTGACGGTCGAGTGCCTCGCCGACGGCGGATCGGTCGACCTGGCCGCCGCGCTCGCGGGTAAGCCTGCGCTGCTGAACCTCTGGGCCTACTGGTGCGGACCGTGTGCGCAAGAATTGCCGTATTTGCAGCAGTTCGCCCAGCGCGCCGGAAACGCGATTACCGTGCTGACCGTGCACAGCGACCCCGATGAGGCCAAGGCGATTTCACGACTGACCGGACTGAACGTGAAACTGCCCGGCGTGCTCGATGCCGACGCGCGCGTGCGCTCGGCCGTCGGCGCCCCCGCCGTGCTGCCGATCTCGGTGCTGCTGCGGGCGGACGGTTCGGTCGCGCGGGTCGAGGTGCGCGCGTTCACCGGGGTGGACGACATCGCGAACGCGGTCAACCAGGAACTCGGGGTGGCCGCATGAGCATCCCGGTGCCCCAAGACATTCCGAAGTGGCTGAGCAAGGCCACCGAGCCCGCGTCGGACACCTCGGACACGCTCACGCTCGCGCGCACCCTGCGCCGGGCCATGTCCATCACGTCGACGCCGCGACAGGCGGCGGTGCTGGTGCTGTTCGGCGGCTCACCCGAGCCGGATTCGGACGCGCCGGGCGGCCTGCCCGCGGACGCGGAGGTGCTGCTGACCCAGCGCGCCGCCACGCTGCGCCAGCATCGCGGTCAGGTCGCGTTCCCCGGCGGTGAGGTGGATCCCGGTGACACCGGCCTGATCGACACCGCGCTGCGGGAGGCCTGCGAGGAGACCGGGCTGGACCGGGCCGGCGTGGAACCGCTTGCGCTGCTGCCGAAACTGTTCGTGCCGCCGTCGCGTTTCGACGTGACCCCGGTGGTCGCCTACTGGCGCACCCCCAGCGAGGTCCGCGTGGTCGACCAGAGCGAGACCGAACGGGTGGTGCGGGTGCCGGTGGCCGACCTGCTCGATCCGGCGAACCGCTTCCTGGTCCGTAGCAGCCTCGGCTACCAGAGCCCCGCCTTCCAGGTGGACGGCATGCTGGTCTGGGGTCTGACCGGCGGCATCCTGGCCGGCATCTTCAAAGCCGCGGGCTGGGACCAGGATTGGGACCACAAAGACGTGCGTGACCTAGAGGCCGCCCTGGCGGACGTGGGTATGACGTTATGAGTACATCGGCCTGGCTCGATATCGCGGTGGTGCTGCTCGCGCTGCTGGCCGCCTCCTCGGGGTGGCGGCAGGGCGCGGTCGCGTCCGCGCTCGCGTTCCTCGGCGTGGTGCTCGGCGCGGTGGCCGGCATCCTGATCGCGCCGCACATCCTGATCCACGTCGATGAGGGCCGCGCCCGGGTGCTCACCGGCGTGCTGCTGATCGTGCTGCTGGTGATCATCGGCGAGGTCGCGGGCATGGTGCTCGGCCGGGCCGCGCGCGGCGGCATGCGGCATCCGTTCACCCGCAGCGTGGACAGCGTGGTCGGCGCGGTGCTGCAGGCGGTGGCCGTGCTGGTCACCGCGTGGCTGCTCGCGCTGCCGCTGGCCACCTCGTCGCAGCCGTCGATCGCCACCGCGATCAACGGCTCCCGGGTGCTCACCGACGTCAACGACGTCGCGCCGAACTGGTTGCGCCGCCTGCCCAACGAGTTCTCCAAGCTGCTCAACACCTCCGGCCTGCCGGACGTCATCGGCCCGTTCGGCCGCGCGCCGATCGCGGCCGTCGAGCCGCCGGATCCGAGCGTGCTGTCCAGCCCGGTCGCCGCCTCGCTGCAAAGCAGCGTGCTGCGCATCCGCGGCGTCGCGCCGAGTTGCCAGCGCGCGCTGGAGGGTTCGGGCTTCGTCATCGCGCCCGAGCGGATCATGACCAACGCGCACGTGGTCGCCGGCACCACCAGCATCCAGGTGGACACCTCCAGCGGCCCGCTCGACGCGAGCGTGGTCCTGTTCAATCCGTCGACCGATGTCGCGGTGCTGGCGGTTCCGGGCTTGACCGCCACCCCGATTCCGCAGTCGCCCACCGCCGCGCGGTCCGGTGACAGCGCGATCGTGCTCGGCTACCCCGGCGGTGGGCGATACACCGCCAGCGCGGCGCGCGTGCGGGAAACGTTGGACCTGACCGGTCCGAACATCTATCGCGACGGCACGGTGGAGCGCGAGGTCTACACCGTCCGCGGTGCGGTGCGCGCGGGTAATTCCGGTGGGCCGCTGGTGGATACGGATGGTGAGGTGCTCGGTGTGGTCTTCGGCGCCGCGGTCACCGACGACGACACCGGTTACGTGCTCACGCTCGCCGAGGTGCGTGCTCAGCTCGACGCCGCGTCCGGGTCCACAGTCCCGGTCGGTACCGGAGCCTGCGTCCTCAGCTGATCAGTGATCCCGGGTCGAGTCCGAAACGGATTCGACCCGGGGCACTCGAATGTCGGTCTAGGCGAGCAACTTCGCCAGTTCGGCGGTCACCATCTCCGGGTTCTCCTGATGCGCGTAATGCCCGGCGGCCGGAATGGTGGCCAGGCGGCGATCCGGCGAAAGATGTTGCCCGCGACGGAAGGTGCTGGTGAGCACGTACGGGTCCAGGTCGCCGCGCATGGCGAGCACCGGGATCCGGATCGGTTCCCGCATGGTCGCCATGAAGCGGCGGCCGTCGGGGCGCCACTGGCTACGGAAGGCCCAGCGCTGATACTCCAGCGCACAGTGCGCGGCGCCGGGAATCTGGATGGCCGAGCGCATCCGCCGCGCGGTGTCGACGAATTCGGTGGTGCCCGACCAGGATCGGCTCACCCGCTGGCGCAGCAGCCGCTCGACCTCGAACCCGTCGCGGGTGGTCAGCAGCCGCTCGCCGTAGCGGGGCAGCTGGTAGCGCAGGAAGTTGGGCAGCCAGGTCGCGCGCTGGCCGCGGTGGCGCAGCACCGCGCTCTTGAGCGCCGCCGGATGCGGTGAACTCACCACCGCGATGGACCGGACCAGCCGCGGATGCAGCACCGCGGTCGCCCAGCAGACCAGGCCGCCGTCGGCATGCCCGACCAGGGTCGCGTCGGTGTAGCCGAGCGCGCGGATGAGCCCGGCGATATCGCCGGCCAGGGTCCAGCCGTCATAGCCGCGCGGCGGTTTGTCGCTGTCGCCGTACCCGCGCAGGTCGACCGCCACCGCGCGGTAGCCGAGGTCGGCGAGCCCGGTCAGCTGATGCCGCCAGGACCACCAGAAGTCGGCGAAGCCGTGCAACAGCACGACCAGCGGGGCGTCGGTGCGCTCGGGGGCGGCATCGACGACGTGGAATCGGATGCCGTTGGCATGAACGTCCCGATGCGCCCAGGGGCCGTCGAAACGGACGCTGGACGGATCCGGAATATGGTGCGACGACACGCCGATGCAGCCTAGTAGTTCGGGGTATCCGCGCGCGAGCGAGCGGTTACGAAGCGGGTTTTTCCAGCGATCGGGGCTCGTCGTGGGCGGCGGCGCCGAGTCCGTGCGGCAGCACCGCGCGGGCCTGCTTGAGCGAGTCGATCGTCTTCTCCGGCGCGCGCAGCTTCTTCACCCGCAGATAGCCGAGCAAGGCGAGCAAGGCGGTCGTGACCACCATCAGCAGGAACACGATCAGGAACGCGGCCCAGCGGGCCAGCCACACGTCCAGCAGTTCGCCGAGGAAGAAGAAAAAGAAGAACGTACTGAACAGCAGGACGGTCAGCGCGAGGATGAAGTAGACGCTGCCCTGCAGCCCCTTCTTGATCTCCCCGGTGACCTCGGCCTTGGCCAGCGCGACCTCGGCGCGGACCAGCGTGGACATCTGTTCGGTGGCGTCGCGCACCAGCGTGCCGAAGCTGGCGCTACCGCTGGGATTGGCGTCGGACAAGGGAATGGAGGTCACCGTACGACCGCGCTGTGCGTCGTTCCCGTTACCGCCGTTTGTGAAACTCACTTGGTAGACCCTTCTCCCTGTCCAGGCACTGCTTCCGCCTCACTCTTCTCGTTGTAGCGCACGAGCGTCCCGCCGCGCCTGGTGGACACGCCCACGCCGCAACAGTAGCGCCGAACCGGCGAGCGACGCCGCCATTGATGTGACCAACACAGCGGCCTTCGCCAATTCGACCGCGGAGCCGTCGTCGACGTCGGCCAGCGCGAGTTCTGCCACCAGAAGGCTAACCGTGAACCCGATCGCGCCGAGCACCGACAGGGCGAACATGTCCCGATAGCCCAGTCCGGCCGGGCGCTTGGCCACGCCGAACCGGATTGCGAGCCAGCTGATCCCGAAGATTCCGGCGGTCTTGCCCAGCAGTAACCCGAGAATGATGGCCAGCGCCAGCCTGTCGCTGAACAGCTCGCCGAATACCTTGCCGTCCAACGGAACTCCGGAGGCGAACAACGCGAACAGCGGCACGCACAGCCCGGCCGAGATCGGCTGGATCAGATGCTCCAATCGAGTGGCCGGCGCCTCCGCCTCGCCGGGGTCGGTCCGCACCCGGGTGAGCAAGCCGAGCGCGACGCCGGCCAGCGTCGGATGGATGCCCGCCTCGTGCAACGCGTACCAGGACACCAGCGCCAGCGGGAGATAGAGCCACGGCGTGCTGATCCGTTTGTGCTGGGCCAGCGCCCACCCCGCGAAGCAGGCCGCGGCGACCAGCAGCCACAGCAGCGCCAGCGTCGTGGTGAACAGAATCGCGATCAGGATGATGGCCATCAGATCGTCGACCACGGCGAGACTGAGCAGGAACACCCGCGCGCTCGCCGGGATGCGCGAACCGGTCATGGCCAGCACGGCCAGTGCGAACGCGATGTCGGTGGCCACCGGAATGGCCCAGCCGCGATCCATCCCCGGCGCGCCGAAGCCGACCACGAACGCGATCAAGGCCGGGGTGACCACGCCGCCGACCGCCGCGATGATCGGCAGTGCGGCGCGTTTCGGGTCGGCCAGCTCGCCGACGACCAGTTCGCGTTTGAGTTCCAGCCCGGCGACGAAGAAGAAGACGGCGAGCAGGCCGTCCGCGGTCCACTCGGCCAGCGTGAGATCCAGGTGCAGCGGCGGGATGGCGAGCGTCGTCTGGGTCATCGTCAGATAGCTGTCGCCCCAGGGCGAGTTCACCCACAGCAATGCCGCGGCGGCCGCGACGAGCAGGATCGCACCGCCGACTGTTTCGGTGCGGAGATAGCGGGACAGTTCCGAGCGCACTTGCGTGATCACGGGGAACCTTTCGGCAGGGTCGGTCAACGCTGCGACCACGCCATCCACCGATTCGGCTGTCAGGTACGCGACCGCATGCCGACCAGACTTCCCGGCACACCTTACGCAATCCTAACGGGTAAGGCCGGTGACGAAACACGCCACCGGCCCTAACATGCGCCTGCCTGTTCGGTTCGGAGCTACGCCTTGGTCGCCCGGATCGCCTCGAAGACGTTGGGGTCGACCAGCGTCGAGGTGTCGCCGAGTTCCCGGCCCTCGGCCACGTCGCGCAGCAACCGCCGCATGATCTTGCCGCTGCGCGTCTTGGGCAGCTCGGGCACCACGTGGATCTCCCGCGGCCGTGCGATCGGGCTGATCGCGCGCGACACCTCGGCCTTCAGCTCGGTCACCAGGTCCGCGCCGGTGTCCTTGGTCTCCGCGGTCAGGATCACGAACGCGACGATGCCCTGACCCGTGGTCTCGTCACTGGCCCCGACCACTGCGGCCTCCGCGACGCCGGAATGCCCGACCAGCGCCGACTCCACCTCGGCGGTGGAGATCCGGTGGCCGGACACGTTCATCACGTCGTCCACCCGGCCGAGCACCCAGAGGTCGCCGTCGGCGTCGAGCTTCGCGCCGTCGCCGGCGAAGTACCAGCCCTGTTCGGCGTAGCGCTCCCAGTAGGTGGCCCGGTAGCGCTCCATGTCGCCCCAGATGCCGCGCAGCATCGACGGCCACGGCTGGTCGAGCACCAGGTAGCCGTTGGCCTCGGTCTCGCCGCGCTGCACCGGCTTGCCCTCCTCGTCGACGACCAGCGCCGAGATGCCGGGCAGCGCGGCCATCGCCGCGCCGGGCTTGGTCGCGGTGACGCCGGGCAGCGGGGAGATCATGATGGCGCCGGTCTCGGTCTGCCACCAGGTGTCCACGATCGGCGTGCGGTTGCCGCCGATGACTTCCCGGTACCAGCGCCACGCCTCCGGGTTGATCGGCTCGCCGACGCTGCCGAGCAGGCGAATGCTGGACAGGTCGTGCGCGGCCGGAATCTCGCGGCCCCACTTCATGAACGTGCGCACCAGCGTCGGCGCGATGTAATAGATGCTGACGCCGTACTTTTCGATGATCTGGAAATGCCGGTGCTCGTCCGGCGAGTTGGGCGTGCCCTCGTAGACCACCTGGGTGGTGCGGTTGGCGAGTGGCCCGTAGACGATGTAGCTGTGTCCGGTGACCCAGCCGATATCGGCGGTGCACCAGTAAACGTCTTGTCCCGCTTTGTGATCGAAGACGTTGTGGTGCGTGTACGACGTCTGGGTCAGGTAGCCGCCGGTGGTGTGCAGGATCCCCTTGGGCTTTCCGGTGGTGCCGGAGGTGTAGAGGATGAACAGCGGATGCTCGGCATCGAACGCCTGAGCCTCGTGTTCCGGCGATGCCTGCGCGACCGTCTCGTGCCACCACAGGTCGCGGCCGTCGGTCCAGGGCACCTCGATCTCGGTGCGGCGCACCACGAGTACGTGCTCGACGGAATGCGGCACGTCACCGTTCGCGAACAGCGCCTCGTCCACTGCCTCCTTGAGCGGGGCCGCCTTGCCGCGCCGCCACTGCCCGTCGGTGGTGATGATCAGCCGGGCGCTCGCGTCGTCGACCCGCTGGCGCAGCGCGGTGGGGGAGAAGCCGGCGAACACCACCGAGTGGGTGAGGCCCAGGCGCGCGCAGGCGAGCATCGACACGATGGCCTCGGGCACCATCGGCATGTAGATGGCGACCCGGTCGCCCGCTTCGAGGCCCAGCTCGGTGAAGTAGTTTGCGGCGCGGCTGACTTCGGCCAGCAGCTCGCGGTAGGTGATCGCGCGCGTATCGCCCGGCTCACCCTCCCAGTGGATGGCGACCTGGTCGCCGTGCCCGTCGAGCACGTGCCGATCGACGCAGTTGTAGGCGACATTGAGCTTGCCGCCGGTGAACCACTTCGCCACCGGTGCGTCGCTCCAGTCCAGCACCTGAGTCCAGGGCTGATGCCAGTGCAACCGACTCGCCTGCTCGGCCCAGAACGCGTCGCGATCGGCCGACGCCTGCGGGTAGAGCTCGGCACCGGCGTTGGCCGCCGCGGCGAACTCCGCGCTCGGCGTGTACGAGTCCCTGTGGTCGGCGGTTTCGGTCATCTCGTTTCTTCTTTCCACGTAGCCTGAGCGCACGAATCAAACGCAGCACGTTCGACAGTAATCAACTGTGACCTACGCCGCGTCCGGTCTGTTCACCGGGTTTCGGTCTCGACACGCCGTCGCGTAATCCGCAACGGAAGGGTCGGCCCCGGAGACACCGGACGGTCTCTACAGAGGCAATGTTCCGGCCGTTAGGTCATATTTGCGCGATGTTTTTCGTGTTTCGGGCATGTTGCCGGATTGGTAACAAGTGGAACGAACCTTTGTCAATCCGATGACAAGCCCCGTTCTTGTGGATAATCTGCGAGGCACCCAAGGCGGATTGTGCCGGCATGCGCCTGGTGACCTCATGCGCGTGCCAAGGATTCCGCCCTTCTCGAAATCGGGAGAACGCGTTGAGATTCAACAGAGCAATGGCGCTGACTGCGGCAGCACTGCTGGCTACGAGCCTCGGACTGTCGGCATGCTCGTCGGACGACAGTGCCGACGCGAGCATCGTCACCACGAACGGTGGTGAGCCGCAGAACCCGTTGGTGCCCACCAACACCAACGAGAACATGGGCGGACGCGTCGTCGACCGGTTGTTCGCCGGCCTGAAGTACTACGACGGCAACGGCGTCGCGCACGACGAGCTGGCGCAGAAGATCGAGACGACGGACCGGAAGAACTACACGATCACCATCAAGCCGGACTGGAAGTTCTCCGACGGCTCACCGGTGACCGCCAAGTCCTTCGTCGACGCGTGGAACTACGGCGCCCTCGGTACCAATGCTCAGTTGCAGAGCTACGCGTTCACCCCGATCGTCGGCTTCGACGAGGTGTCGGCGGAAAAGCCCACGGCACAGACGATGTCGGGCCTGAAGGTCGTCGATGACAAGACCTTCACCGTCGCGCTCAAGTCGCCCTCCATCGACTTCGAGACCGAGCTCGGCTACGCGCCGTTCTACCCGCTGCCCGAGGCCGCCTACAAGGACATGAAGGCGTTCGGCGAGAACCCGATCGGCAACGGCCCGTACAAGTTCGCGAGCAACGGCGCCTGGCAGCACAACGTGCAGATCGACCTGGTGCCGAACCCCGACTACAAGGGTGGCCGCGCGCCGAAGAACAAGGGCCTGCGGTTTGTGATGTACCAGTCCTTCGACACCGCCTACGCCGATCTGCTTGCCGGCAACCTCGACACGCTCGACACCGTGCCGGACAGCGCGCTGGCGTCCTACAAGAAGGACCTCGGTGATCGCGCGATCACCAAGCCGACCGCGCAGAACCAGCACATCGGCATCCAGGCCAACGTCCCGCACTTCTCCGGTGAGGAAGGCGTGCTGCGCCGCAAGGCCCTGTCGATGGCGATCAACCGGGAGCAGATCTGCGAGAACATCTTCCACGGTTCCCGCAAGCCCGCCCGCGACTTCACCTCGGCTTCGCTGCCCGGCTTCGACGGGAACCTGCCCGGCTCCGAGGCGCTGAACTTCAACCCTGAAGAGGCCAAGAAGGTGTGGGCCCAGGCCAACGCCATCTCCCCGTGGTCGGGTCGCTACGAGATCGCCTACAACTCCGACGGCGGCCACCAGGCGTGGATCGAAGCGGTGGCCAACAGCATCAAGAACACCCTCGGCATCGAGGCCGTCGGCGCCCCGTACCCGACGTTCAAGAACATCCGCGACGAGGTCAACGCCAAGAGCATCGGCAAGGCCTTCCGCTACGGCTGGCAGGGTGACTACCCGACCATGCTCCAGTTCCTGACCTCGCAGTACTACAGCTACTCCGAGACCAACAACGTCGACTGGAAGAACCCGGAGTTCGACAAGCTGCTCGACGCCGCGCTCGCCGCGCCGACGCAGGCGGAGTCCTACAAGCTCGTCGCTCAGGCGCAGACCCTGATGCTCAAGGAAATGGCCGACATCCCGGTGCTCGACTACATCGCCGACGCCGGTCGTTCGGACAAGGTGAAGAAGGCCGAGCTCGCCTGGAACGGCCTGTTCGACTTCGAAAACATCGAGAAGTAGCCGCTGATCGAGCCGCGCCGCCCCTCGGGCAGCGCGGCTCGTCACTGAACCCAGGAGGCGTAAATGGCCTGGTATATCGTGCGGCGTCTGCTTCAAATGATCCCCGTGTTCCTCGGGGCGACGTTGCTCATCTATGCCTTGGTATTCCTCATTCCCGGTGACCCGATTCAGGCGCTCGCCGGCGACAAACCGATGACCCCCGCGGTGGAAGCCCAGCTTCGCGCCCGGTACCACCTCGACCAGCCCTTCTTCATGCAGTATCTGCTGTATCTGAAGGGCATCGTCACGTTCGACTTCGGCACCGCCTTCTCCGGCAGGCCGGTGCGCGACGAGCTGGCGCGGGCCTTCCCGATCACCATCAAACTCGCCTCGATGGCGGTATGCATCGAGGCCGTCTTCGGTATCGTGTTCGGCCTGATCGCCGGCCTGCGCAAGGGCAAGCTGTTCGACTCGACGATGCTGGTCATCAGCCTGATCGTGATCGCGGTCCCGATCTTCGTCGTCGGCTTCCTCGCCCAGTTCCTGCTCGGGGTGAAGTGGGGGATCGCACCGGTGACCGTCACCGGCAAGGCGAGTTTCACCGAATTGCTGGTCCCCGCCTTCGTGCTCGGGTCGTTGTCGTTCGCCTATGTGCTGCGGCTGACCCGGAACTCGGTGGCGGAGAACATGTCCGCCGACTTCGTCCGCACCGCGACCGCCAAGGGGCTGAGCAGGCGCCGGGTGGTGACGGTGCATATCCTGCGTAACTCGATGATCCCGGTGATCACCTTCCTCGGCGCCGAACTCGGTTCGCTGATGGGCGGTGCCATCGTCACCGAGGGCATCTTCAACATCCCCGGTGTCGGCGGCACGCTGTACCAGGCGATCACCCGGGGCGAACCGCCGACGGTGGTCTCGTTCGTGACCGTGCTGATCATCATCTTCCTGGTCTCGAACCTGGTCGTCGACCTCCTCTATGCCGCCCTCGACCCGAGGATCCGCTATGCCTGACCTCGACAAAGGAAAAGGAATCGACCTCGCGGAAAGCGCGGCCCGCGGCAGGCAGATCTACTTCGTCGCACCGCCCGACGAAGTCGAGGTGCTCGCCACCGACATGGTCGTCGAAGCCGGCTCACCGACCAGTATCTGGCAGGACGCCTGGCGACAACTGCGACGCAACCCGATCTTCATCGTCGCCATGCTGATGATCGTGTTCGTGCTCGTCGTCGTCATCTGGCCCGGCCTTTTCACCAGCCAGGATCCGCGCTACTGCAACGGCGACTTCAGCATGGATCCGCGCGGTCCTGGTCACCCGTTCGGTTTCGACAAGCAGGGCTGTGACATCTACGCCCGAACCGTGTACGGCGCGCGGGCGTCGGTGATGGCCGGCGTCGGGTCGACCATCCTGTTCGTACTGATCGGCGGCACCCTCGGCGCGCTGGCCGGTTTCTACGGTGGGCTGCTCGACTCGATCGTGTCGCGGGTCGCCGAGATCTTCTACGCGATCCCGCTGATGCTGGCCGCGATCGTGATCATGCAGCTGCTCGATTCGCGGACCATCTGGACCGTGATCATCATCCTGTCCGGGTTCACCTGGCCGCAGGCCGCCCGGATCGCGCGCAGTGCGGTGATCCAGTCGAAGAACAGCGATTACGTCACGGCGGCAAAGGCTTTGGGCGTATCCCGAATACGCACGCTGATCCGCCACGTGCTGCCGAACGCGGCGGGCCCGCTGATCGTGGTCACCACGATCTGGCTCGGCGTCTTCATCGTCACCGAGGCCACGTTGTCCTACCTCGGTGTCGGGCTGCCGCGCACGATCGTCTCCTGGGGCGCCGATATCGCCTCGGGGCAGAAGGAGATTCGCACCTCCGCGATCCTGTTCTACCCCGCGACGGCGCTGGCGCTGACCGTGCTGAGCTTCATCATGCTGGGCGACGCGGTGCGCGACGCCCTCGACCCGAAGGCGAGGAAGCGGTGAGTGAATTCCGCAGCGCACAGTCGCCACTGCTCGAAATCAAGGATCTCAACGTCTGTTTCACCTCCGAGGGCAAGCAGGTGCCCGCCGTCCGTGATGTGAATCTGTCGGTGTACCCGGGGCAGACCGTTGCGATCGTCGGCGAATCCGGCTCGGGCAAGTCCACCACCGCGCACGCCATCATCGATCTGCTGCCCGGCACCGGCCAGGTGACCTCTGGCTCGATCATGTTCGACGGCAAGGACCTGGCGAAGGCGTCCAAGAAGGACGTCGTCGCGGTGCGCGGCAGCGGGATCGGGCTGGTGCCGCAGGACCCGATGTCCAACCTGAACCCGGTCTGGAAGATCGGCTTCCAGATCCGGGAGACGTTGGAGGCCAACGGGATCGCCAAGGGCAAGGCGGCCAAGGAACGCGCCATCGAGCTGCTGCACGAGGCGGGCATGTCCGACGGCGAGCGACGGGTGAACCAGTACCCGCACGAGTTCTCCGGCGGTATGCGCCAGCGTGCGCTCATCGCCATCGGATTGGCTTGCCGCCCCAAGCTGTTGATCGCGGACGAGCCGACCTCGGCGCTGGACGTCACCGTGCAGCGGCAGATCCTCGACCACCTCGAGGGCCTGACCAACGAGCTCGGCACCGCGGTGCTCCTGATCACCCACGACCTCGGCCTCGCCGCCGAACGCGCGGAGCATCTGGTGGTGATGTATCGCGGCCGGGTGGTGGAATCCGGTCCGGCACTGCAGATTCTGCGGGAACCGCAGCACCTGTACACCAAGCGACTGGTGAACTCGGCGCCCTCGCTCGCCTCGCAGCGACTGTCTTCGGTGAAGCAGCGCATCGAGATTCGCGAGCAGGCGGTACCGGTGGCCGAGCAGATCGCGGCCGCCGACACCGAGCTGACCGACGCCCCGGACGACGTGGTGGTGGTCGACAACCTGACCAAGACCTTCAAGATCCGTGGCAGCGCGCCCTGGAAGTGGACGGACTTCGTTGCGGTGCAGGATGTTTCGTTCCGGCTGCGGCGCGGCACCACCACCGCCATCGTCGGTGAGTCCGGTTCGGGCAAATCGACTGTCGCGCAGATGATCCTGGGGCTGCTCGAACCGACCTCGGGCAAGGTCGTGTTCGACGGCAAGGAAGTGGCCAAGCTGGATCGCAAGAGCGCCTTCGCGTTCCGGCGCCGGGTGCAGCCGATCTTCCAGGACCCGTACGGCTCGCTGGACCCGATGTACTCGATCTACCGCACCATCGAAGAGCCGTTGCGCACGCACGGCATCGGCACGCCGAAGGAGCGGGAGACCACGGTTCGCGAGCTGCTGGACAAGGTGTCGCTGCCGTCCACCGTGATGCGGCGGTATCCGAACGAGCTGTCCGGCGGTCAGCGGCAGCGCGTCGCCGTGGCCCGCGCCCTCGCGCTCTCGCCCGAGGTCGTGGTCTGCGACGAGGCGGTTTCCGCACTCGACGTGCTGGTGCAGGCGCAGATCCTGCGGCTGCTGAACGATCTGCAAGCCGAGCTCGGCCTGTCATACGTGTTCATCACCCACGACCTGGCCGTGGTCCGGCAGATCGCCGACGACGTGCTGGTCATGCAGACCGGCAAGGTGGTCGAGGCCGCCTCGACCGAGCAGGTCTTCGACAGCCCGCGCGAGGAGTACACGCGCCGGCTGCTGGACGCCATTCCCGGCCGAGATCTGTTGGTGAGCTGAGGAAGTCGGCCTGCCGCGGTTGTCGGCACGCTGAGCGGCGATACGGCCACCTCGACCCATCCGGGCCGGGGTGGCCGTTTTCTGTCCGGACCGGGTGCCCGGGCTGGGTCCGGTGTCCGCGCGGGCGCAAGTAGCCTCGTTAACCGTGACCGATCCGCTACAGCCCCTCGTCGACCTGCCCGGCGTCCGCGCCGCCGCCGACCGTGCCCGCGACGCGCTCGCCGAGGTGCACCGGCACAAGGCGAATCGGCGCGGCTGGCCGACCACGGCCGCCGAGGCCGCGGTGCGTGCGGCCCGATCCTCCGCCGCCATCGACGGCGGCAGCACCGAGCTGCCCGCCGACGGTCAGGTCGGTGATCCGATCCTGGCCGGATCGTTGCGCGTCGGGCAGGCCCTCGACGGTGACGCGCTGCGCAATCTGGTGGGCACCTGGCAGCGGGCGCCGTTGCAGGCGCTGGCCCGGCTGCATCTGCTCGCCGCCGCCGATCTGGTGACCGACGAGGGGGCGCTCGGCCGGCCGCGCGCGGATGCCGGTGTGGCGGAGCGGTTGGACCTGTTGGTGCAGGCGGTGCTCGGGTCGAGTGCGCCCGCGCCGGTGATCGCGGCGGTGGTGCACGGGGAGCTGCTCGCGTTGCGGCCGTTCGGGACCGCCGACGGCGTGGTGGCGCGGGCGGCGTCGCGGCTGGTGGCCGTGTCGAGCGGGCTGGATCCGCACAGTCTTGGCGTGCCCGAGGTTTTCTGGCTGCGGCGCCGGCAGGCGTATCTGGAGGCCGCGGCGGGCTTCGGCAGCGGTGCGGTGGACGCGGTCGGCAGCTGGGTGATGCTGTGCTGCGGTGCGCTGGAGGACGGTGCGCGGGAGGCCACGTCGATCGCCGATTCGGCGTCGGGATAAGGCTTCGGACATCAAAACGGGCGGCGTTGTCGTTGTCGACCTCGCCGCCCGCGTAGCACGGACTACCCGGTTACCAAGCGTGCTGGGTGGGTTGTGTTCTTGCGGCCTCGGCGATAGTCCGAACTCCGACGGTTCATCCCCGCAACCTGTGCGAGGCCCTCGCCGACGAAGACCCGGATTTCGCAGGCCCACAACGCTTCTGCCCTTGTCGCGGCGCGCTCCGCGTGGGTGCCTGGTGCCCGTGCTGGGAAGGGTGGTTGGGAGACGGAACCTTCTCTTCCGGTCCTGCCTTGGCCTTCCGACCTTCCGTAGTTACCTTTCTACCCTGTGACGGCCCTCACATCAAGGGGTGGTAAGACATTCGATATTCGGCGTGTCGATCGGCGTTTCGTGGTTCAATACCTGGTCGCGAGTTATTTCGCGTTCCGTCAGCAAACCCCCGTGGCAAGCACCCCGCTCTCGCTCGAGCAGCAGGAGGCGGTGTGCCGTGCGCCGTGCGCCGTGGCTAAGGCTCAGTTGCGCCGGCGCAGCAATCGATAACTGATCGCGCCGGCCAGCAGCGCGCTCAAGCCGACCACCGCGGTCGCGGCAAGGGTGGTGGACGAGGGCGCCTGGAAGCGGGCCCACAGCGACACCGGATTCGAAAAGGTCAGGATCGGCCAGTGTTTGGCGATCGCCTCGCGGCGCAGGTTGCGATCCGGATTGACCGCCGTCGGATGGCCGACCGCGCTCAGCAGCGGCAGATCGGTCACCGAGTCGGAGTACGCGTAACAGCGCGCGAGGTCGTAACCCTCACTGGCGGCGAGCTTTTCGATCGCCGCGACCTTGCCCTCGCCGTAGCAGTAGAACTCGACCTCGCCGGTGTACTTGCCGTCCTCGACCACCATCCGGGTGGCCGCGACGTGCGAGGCGCCGAGCACCTCGGCGATCGGGCCGACGATCTCCTCGCCCGAGGCCGACACGATCACCACGTCGTGGCCCCGGATCTTGTGGTCGGCAATGAGATCGGCCGCCTCGGCGTAGATCAGCGGGTCCACCAGCTCGTGAAGCGTCTCCGCCACAATGGTTTTCACCTGCTCCACGTCCCACCCGGCGCACATGTTCGTGAGATGCGCGCGCATCCGCTCCATTTGGTCGTGGTCGGCGCCGGAGAGCATGAACAAGAAGTGGGCGTAGCTGCTTTCGAGCACGTCACGGCGATTCAACAGGCCCTGCGCGTAGAACGGCTTGCTGAACACGAACGTGCTCGATTTCGCGATCACGGTCTTGTCGAGATCGAAGAAGGCGGCGACGCGTCCGTGCGCGGTGGGTGAGTCCACCCGACCAGCATAGGCGTACCTCCGCGGGCGCTCCGGCCGTGCGCGGAGTACCGGTCGTCCGCGTGCGGAACTGGGGACCGAGTGGGGACGACGCGGCTATCGATCATGGCCGCCCCCGAAGCCGCATCCGCGACCGCGAGCGGGGAGTTTGCCCCGCAGCCGCGGAGCCCGTAATCGCCGTAAAGTTCTGCCGCGACAGACTTGCGTTGTGGGCGGGGCTTGGGTGTAGTATTGCTAGCACCTGGACATAGTCCAGGCGCGTTCAGCCCGACCCCCCGGGGCTGAACCCGACGGCCCCAGCCTCCTCCCCCCCCGGCTGGGGCCGTCCTCTATTCAAGGGACGGTTCGCATCCCCTCCCGCAGACACAAAAGTTCTGCACACCCCCGAGTTATCCACAATCGGCACATCGCCTCTTCTGCCGTCGCCCGATCTCGGCAACGCTCAGCCGCATGAATCTTGAAGTGGCGCCGGACAACAGCAGCCCGCCACCGGCCCTCGTGCTCCTGCCCGACCCCCGGCTGCGCGACGAGGTCCGTCGCGTCGCCGCCGCGGCCGAACGCGGCCTGGACGAACGTGCACTGCCCGTCGGCAGGCACGCGTGGACCGGAGCACCCCTGGTGATCCTGGACACAACCACGGCGCGCGCAGCCGCCGAAGCCGGATATCTACGCCGCATCGGGGTCGTGCTGGTCACCGAGGGCGAACCGGCGCTGCTCGACTGGCAGGCCGCCGCGGCCGTCGGCGCCGAGCGGGTCATCGCGTTGCCCGGAGGCGCCGAGGGACTTGTCGAGATGTTTGCTGAGTACGGCGAACACCGCACCGGAGACGGTGTCGTGGTGGCCGTGGCGGGTGCCGCCGGCGGTGCCGGAGCGTCGACTCTGGCCGCCGCGCTTGCGCTGCGATCGGCCGCCGAGGGGTTCCGTCACGACACCGTCCTGGTCGACGGCGCACCCCTCGGCGGCGGCCTCGACCTGCTGCTCGGCATCGAATCGAGCACCGGCCTGCGCTGGCCCGACCTGGTCGTCGAAGACGGCAGAGTCGCCGCCGCCGCCCTGCACTCCGCCCTCCCTACGGCGGCCCCCGGCCTGGCCGTCCTCGCCTGCGGCCGCTGCGGTGCGGGCCGGTTGCCACGCGAGATCGGCCCCGCCGCCGTCCGCGCCGTCATCGAAGCAGGCCGTGCCGCAGGCGATTTGGTGGTTTGCGACATTTCCGGCGAACGCGGCCCGCACGCCGACCAAATGCTCGACTCCGCCGACCTCGTCGTCCTGGTCGTCCCCGCCCGAATCCGCGCCGTCGCCGCCGCCGAATCCGTCTCCGCCCACATAGGCCGCCGAAACCCCAACCAGGGCTTGATAGTCCGTGGTCCGGCCCCCGGCGGACTGCGCGGACCGGAGGTCGCCGAAGTTCTCGACCTCCCCCTGCTCGCCGCCGTCCGCGCCCAACCCGGGCTGGCCGCTCGTCTGGAACGTGGCGGGTTGACCGTGCACCGCCGCGGACCATTGCGCGACGCGGCCGACGCGGTCCTCAGTGTGTTGAGTGCGCCGGCTGGACAGCGGCGATGAGCGCGGGGGAGACGCGTCGGCACGGTGGCACCGCGACCGACTGGCGAACGATTCTGGCGATGCACGGTCGTCGAGTGCGGCTCGATGACATGGCATTTCACGGTATCCGCCCGACGGTGGGGCGGGGGCGGCGATGAGTGCGTTGGTGACGTCGGAGTTGTTGGATCGGGTGCGGGAGCGGTTGTCCGGTGGGGCGGGGGATCCGGAGCCGGCGCAGGTTGCGGCGGCTATTCGGGCTGAGGCGGGTGGGGTGCTCGGGGATACGGATCTGCTGCGGGCGTTGCGGTTGTTGCAGACCGAGATGACCGGGGCGGGGGTGCTCGAGCCGTTGCTGCATGATCCTCGGGTCGCCGATGTGCTGGTGACCGGGCCGGATGCGGTGTGGATAGATCGTGGGCACGGTCTGGAGAAGACCTCGATCACCTTTCCGGACGAGGCGGCGGTGCGCCGGCTCGCGCAGCGGCTCGCCCTCTCTGCCGGTCGGAGGCTTGATGACGCGCAGCCGTGGGTGGATGGCAGGTTGTCCGGAACCGGAGCGGCACTGGGCGATTCGTTCGGTGTGCGACTGCATGCTGTGCTCGCGCCGGTGGCTCACGGCGGCACCTGCCTGTCGCTGCGCGTGCTGCGTCCCGCCACTCAAGGCTTGGACGCGTTGGCGGCGGCAGGCGCGGTACCGGCCGACGCAAAGCTCTTGCTGGAGCGAATCATTGCGGCGCGCCTGGCGTTCCTGGTGGTCGGCGGCACCGGCGCGGGCAAAACGACGCTGCTGTCCGGCCTGCTGGCCAAAGTGGGACCGAGCGAGCGAATCGTCTGCGTGGAGGACGCTGCCGAACTCGCCCCACCACACCCGCACGTCGTGCGACTCGTCGCGCGCACCGCGAACGTCGAGGGCGTCGGCGCGGTCACCGTCCGCGACCTGGTGCGCCAGGCCCTGCGCATGCGCCCGGACCGCATCGTCGTCGGCGAGGTCCGAGGTGCCGAGGTCGTAGATCTACTGACCGCGTTGAACACGGGCCACGACGGCGGCGCCGGCACAGTCCACGCGAACTCCCCACAGGAAGTCCCCGCCCGCCTGGAAGCCCTTGCGGCCCTAGGCGGAATGGACCGAGCCGCTCTCCACAGCCAACTGGCCGCCGCCGTCCAGGTAGTCCTACACGTCCACCGCCGCCCCGACGGCTCCCGCGGCCTCCGCGAAATCGGACTCGTCCACCGCGACGAATCCGGCCACGTCCACATAACCCCCGCCTGGCACACCTCCGCCCCGACCCCCGCCGTCCACGACCTGACCCAACTCCTCGACGAAAGGCTCGCCCGGTGACCGCTGCGTTGATGTGTCTCGCGCTCGCTTTGCTCACGGCGCCTGCCGCGGCGTCGCGTCGGCGGTTCGAGGGACTGTTCGCTGGACCTGTTGTGGCGCGAAAGGTTCAGCGCGACAGGGTGCTTCAGTTTGCTGCCGGCGGTGGAGTGGTGGCCGTTCTGGTGTTCGGGGTCGGGGCGTTTCTTGCGGCGGCGATGGTGGTTGGGACGGTGGGGTTTCGGGTTCGGCGAGGGGGTCGGGATCGGCGTCGGAGTGCCGAGTGCGCCTACCTGCTGGATGCGTTGGAGGCGGTGATCGGGGAGTTGCGGGTTGGCGCGCATCCGAGTGCGGCGGCGGAGGTGGCGGCGAGTGAGGCGCGGGGTGAATCCGCGAAGGCTTTCGCGGTGAGTGCTGGGCGCAGTCGGTTGGGTGGTTCGGCGGCGGAGGGGCTGCGACAGGCGGATTCGATTGTCGCGGGGGAGTTGTCGCGTATTGCCGACGCCTGGCAGGTGGCGGAGCGGCACGGACTGGCGCTTGCCGAACTGTTGTCCGCGGCGCGCACAGACCTGGTGGGGCGCATCCGTTTTCATGGACGCACAACCGCAGCTCTTGCCGGCCCACGCGCGACCGCCGGCGTCTTGGCGGCGCTCCCACTGCTCGGCATCGGGCTCGGCCAACTGATGGGTGCCGCGCCATTGCACGTGCTGTTCGCTTCGTCCGCCGGCACCATCCTGCTGCCACTGGGTGCCGCCCTCGCCTGCGCCGGCTTGCTGTGGACCGACGCCATCACCCGAAAGGTCCTCGTATGAAGCAACTTTGTGCAGGCATGCTTGCTCGCGAGCGCGATCGGTCGGGGAGTTCCGCCGCCCAGCCGGTGGCGCTGCACCGGCATCGACTGGCCCCTGAAGCAACTCCACGCCCAGGACCGCGAGGCCTTGCCCGTCTGGGCGATGGTTCGGGGCGGAGACGTCGACCGGTGGACACCGCATCGGGTTTCGCAGGCAGAGCTAGTTCGGTGGGTCCGGCGTGCGCGACGTACTTCGGTCTAGCCGACGGGACTTGCCTTGTGCTCGAAGCACATTCATGTCGTGACATGTGTGAGGAGGTTCTGGGTGGAGCTGACCGCGGGTTATCCGGTGTTGCCGATCCTGTTGATTGCGGTCGCGCTGATTCTGTTGCCCGGCCGGGTCGCGGTGAGTCGTCGGTTGCGGGCGCTGTGGCAACCAGGGGTGGCGCGCGCGGCAAAGCCGGTGTCGAAGCGGCAGCTCGATCCGCTGGCCTCGGCGTCGGTGTTCGATCTGCTTGCCGCGTGTCTGCGCGCCGGATTGCCGATGGCGGGCGCGGCCCGCGCGGTGGCGCCGGGCGCGCCGGAGGTGTTGGGGGACGCGCTGCGCCGGGCCGCGGATCTGCTCGCGCTCGGTGCGGATGCCGCGACAGCGTGGGAGCGGACGGCGGAAGACAGGGTTGGGCAACCGGGTGCCGAGGAGGTCGAGTCGTTGGCGCGGATGGCGCGGCGATCGGCGCGGTCGGGCGCCTCGCTGGCGGTCGCGGTCGGGGAGTTGGCCGAACAGCGTCGGGCGGCGGTCGAGGATGCCGCTGCGGCGCGAGCCGAGCGGGCCGGAGTGTTGATCGGTGGTCCGCTCGGCCTCTGCTTCCTCCCCGCCTTCGTCTGTCTCGGCATCGTCCCCGTGGTGATCGGCCTGGCCGGCCGGGTGCTCGGCGGTGGACTCCTGTGAACGACCTTCGGCGAGGCCGACACCCCTCGCGCGTAGACGGACCCGAAACGACGTCGAGGTGGAGTCGTGAACCAGGGAGTCGGCGCCGGAGCAATGCCTGCGCGGACTGCCGGGCCGGGTGCTCGGCGATCGACTGCCGTGGACGAGCTTTCGCGGGCAAGTCGACAACCCTCTTGTGCCGCTGCGCCTCGCGGCGACGAGGTGAAGTCATGAGTCGGCTGGTCGGCGTGGCGAGGGTCGTGCACGCACGGCGTACCCAGCCCAGTGGAACACACCTGTGCGGATCGGCCGTGCGGGATGAGATGAGAGGGGAATCAGGTGGGGATCGAGCGAATGGCGAGCCACGCGATCCACGGATCGAGGGCTGTATATACGGAGCTGCGTTTGCGAGTCATGCACGTGGTGGTCGCGGACGATGGGATGAGTACGGCGGAGTATGCGATCGGAACGATCGCTGCCGCGGCGTTCGGGGCGGTGCTGTACGGGGTGGTGACCGGGGACAGCATTGTGAACGCGCTGACGAAGATCATCGATCGGGCGCTCAACACCGCTGTCTAGTGGGGTTGATAAACCGTTGCAGGGCAACGAGTCTCGGCGCTGACCGGGGTTCGGTGACGGTGGAGGCGGCCATCGCGCTCGCGACCCTGATCGTCGCTGTTGCGCTGTGCGTCGGGGCTTTGCTGGCGGCGTCGACGCAGGTGCGCTGCGTCGACGCCGCTCGCGAGGCGGCGCGCCTGTCCGCGCGCGGCGATGAAGCGAACGCGATCTCGGCGGCCCGCCGCGTGGCGCCGCCGGCCGCGGACATCTCAGTGCGTAGTGAGGGCAATCACGTGATCGCCCGAGTCACCACGCGAGCGCCGCTCCTACCGCTGCTGACCCTGCATGCGGACGCCATCGCATCCCGTGAACCAGGAACGACCCCGTGAGCGGGCCAACCGGGCACCGTGTGGCGGATCGTCGAAGCCGGACGGCCCGAACGCGCACAGTCACGAACCTGCGAGCCGACGACGGTGCAGCGACAGTGTTCGCCTGCCTCGCGCTGGCCGGCCTCATCGCGGCAACGCTGATGATCGGGCAGGTCGGTGTGGTGGTTGTCACCCGGCATCAAGCGCAGGCCGCCGCCGATTTGGCTGCGCTCGCAGCGGCGGGCGCATTGACCGAAGGGGCCGATGCGGGATGCGCGGCAGCGAGCGAAGTCGCGCGCCGGATGGGAACGCGCATGCAAGAGTGTGAAGTCGCCGAGTGGGACGCCACTGTGATTGTTAACAGGAATGTACCAATGAGTCTGTTAGTCGTCAGCACGGTGCGCGCAGTGGCACGCGCCGGACCCGTTGAAGACTGAGAGAAACCTAAGTGCGGACGCACCCGGATGCCGTTGTCGCGAGTAGCGGAAATCGGCAATTGCCCTGGCCGTTTAATTTCAGACGGCACAATTGTCCGCAGGCGTGCGGATAAAGTATCTAATGAATGCGCATGTACGCAGGCGGCGATGTGGCAATAGCGCAGTTAACCTGAATACATTCCTCTTTATTCGGCCGTGGCTCCTGGACCGACGTCCAGCCGGGCCGTCCGACGTCGCCGCCGTGTTCACGCAGGTCAGGTCGATATCTGGGCACGCGTCGAGCTCGGCCCCGTCACGAACCGAGCTCGACGATGTCACCTGACGGACAGCTCGGCCAGCACCGCGGTGAGTAATCGTGCGGCGCAGGCCTTGTCGAGCGGATGGTTCCCGTTCCCGCACTTGGGCGACTGCACGCAGGACGGGCAGCCGGCCGCGCACCCGCAGGACTCGATCACCGCGAGGGTCGCCGAGAGCCAACGCTGCAACTGGGCGAACCCCCGCTCGGCGAACCCCGCACCACCTGGTTGACCGTCGTAAACGAACACCGTCGGCAGCCCGGTATCCGGATGCTCGGCGGTGGAAACCCCGCCGATATCCCACCGATCGCAGGTCGCCACCAGCGGCAACAGCCCGATCGCCGCATGCTCGGCGGCATGCAGCGCGCCCGGCACGTCCGCCGGGTCGATCCCGGCCAGCGCCAGCAACTCCGGACTGACCGTGTACAGCACCGCCCTGGTCACCAGCGTGTGCTCGGGCATATCGAGTTCGACCAGATCGAGCACCTCGCCGCTGACCAGTGTCCGCAGATACCCGACCACCTGACTGGTCACCCTGACCTGCGCCAACGCCGTCATCACCCGGCCGTGAACGCGCTGCTCGGTCAACTCATCGATGGCAATCGAGGTGACCGACCGAGCGCTGGTGGTCCACCCCGGCTCAGCGGCGTGCACGAACGCGACACCATCCTCGAGCTCCAGCTCATCGACCACAAAGGTCTCCCCTTGATGCAGATGAACCGCCCCCTGATGCAGCGTCGCCGGTGCCCGCCCGGCATCGGCCGTGCCGAGCAATCGGCCCGTCTCCCCATCGACGATCGCCACCGGCGTACCGATCCCGCCGCGCACATCGACGGCGTCGTGCGGCTGCGTCTCCGCGGTGACGTACCAACGCCCCCGGTCCTCGCCCCCCACCCGCCGCCTGATCAGCCCTTTCTCAGCCAGCCCGGTGAGCACCTCGAGCGCACCGAGCTCGTCCACCTCGGCGTCGGTGAGCGGCAGTTCCAAGGCGGCACAGAGCAATTGCGGCCCCAGTACATAAGGGTTGCGCGGGTCGGTGATGGTCGCCTCGACCGGCTTGTCCAACAGCGCTTCCGGATGATGCACCAGATAGGTATCCAGCGGATCGTCCCTGGCCACGAGCAGAACCAACGACCCCTGGGTACGTCGCCCAGCCCGCCCCGCCTGCTGCCAGAACGACGCGACCGTCCCGGGAAAACCGCAGATCACCACCGCATCGAGCCCCGCGATATCCACCCCGAGCTCGAGCGCGTTGGTGGTCGCCGCCCCGAGCAGCGAACCATCCGACAGCGCCGTCTCCAGCGCCCGCCGATCCTCCGCGAGATACCCGGCCCGATAGGCGGCGACCCGCTCGGCCAGGTCCGGATCGACCTCGCTCAACAGCCGCCGCGCATCCATCGCGGTCAGCTCGGCCCCGCGCCGCGACCGCACGAAAGTCAGCGTCCGCGCGCCCTCCACCACCAGGTCCGCCATGATCCGCGCGGCCTCCGTGGTGGCCGCCCGCCGGACCGGTGCGCCGTTTTCCCCGGTCACCGTGGTGAGTAGCGGCGGCTCCCACAACGCGACGGTGCGCGGCCCCTGCGGCGACCCGTCTTCCGTGACCGCGACGCACGGCGCCCCGATCAGCCGAGCGGCCGCAGCCGCGGGCTCGGCAGTGGTCGCCGAGCACAGGATGAACACCGGATCGGCCCCGTACCGTGCGGCGATCCGCCGCAACCTGCGCAGCACCAACGCCACGTGCGATCCGAAAACCCCGCGATACGCATGGCATTCGTCGACCACCACGTACTGCAACCTGCGCAGCACCCGTGCCCAGCGCTGATGCGAGCGCAGGATCCCCACATGCAGCATGTCGGGATTGGTGAAAACCCAGCGTGTGTTGGCCCGCACCCACTGCCTGATCTCGGCCGGCGTATCGCCGTCGTAGGTTGCTGGGTGAATATCGCGGAGCGGTCCCTCATGGGTCAGCGCGCCGACTGCCCGCAGTTGATCGGCGCCGAGCGCTTTGGTCGGTGACAGATAAATAGCCGTGCCCCGCGGATCGTCGCGCAGCGCGGTCAATACCGGCAGTTGATAACCCATCGACTTGCCGGACGCGGTCCCGGTGCTGACCACGACGTGCGCGCCGCCGTGGGCGAGGTCGGCGGTGCGGGTCTGATGACTCCACGGCGCGTCGACTCCGGTGTCCTGTAATGCCGAGATCACTTCCGGCGATGTCCAATCGGGCCAGGTGGTGACCTCGGCGGCGCGTGCAGGTAGCTCTACGACATGGGTCAGCCGGGGGTCGTCGGAAGGGTCTCCGGCTAGGACACGATTCAGCAACGATGTCCCGTAGCCGAGGCCGTTGTTCGGCGTTGTCCGGGCGGTCGAGTTCGCCGGATTCATGCGGCGCGCGCCGCGACACGCTGAGAAAGTGTGAAACGTGCGCGGTTAGGAAGCCCTACCTGCCAATTCGATACCAAATAGCGACCTGGGTCACAGGCTGTTTGCCATACGCACACTCGGTTATCGGGAGGCAAACGAACCTCAAGTCTGGATTCTGGCATTGTGTCCCTCACCTGCGCATTCGCAAGATCAACTTTTTTGCAAATTGTCGGTAACTCGACTGTTGAATTGCTCGAAGACATGGTTCACTGGTTCCTGGTCGCAAGCTTCTGTGTTCGAGGGTCGGATCCAAAGTCCAAACCGTCAGCAGGATCGATGTTGCGAACGGTGTGCTTGGTGCTTTCCTGCAGGGGGAACCAACAGTACAGCGGTCGGAACGGGCCCGGTGGACGAACCCAGTTGTCCGCCGTTCCGGTAAGAAAAGAGAAGGAACAGAATGGCACAGGGAACTGTGAAGTGGTTCAACGCGGAGAAGGGGTTCGGCTTCATCGCGCCCGAGGACGGCTCCGCTGACGTCTTCGTCCACTACTCCGAAATTCAGGGGTCGGGCTTCCGCACCCTCGAAGAGAACCAGAAGGTCGAGTTCGAGGTCGGCCAGGGCACCAAGGGCCCGCAGGCCACCGGAGTTCGCGCGCTCAGCTGAGCGACGCAATCCAACTCTCGTCCCTCACCGCCGGTAACCCGGGGGTGGGGGACGAGCTATATCTAGGGCAAAGACACACCCGGGTGACTCGGGTCGGAGACTGGTGAACACGCCGTGGCACAGCCGGGGCCTGAACACAAGGCATACTGAGTCGCAGTGACGCGCGTACGCTCTGTGGTTCAAGTCGCAAGCACTCGACCACACGTAGCGTCAAGGTATAAACGTGTCTGGTGGCGACGCCCAGCCGTCGTCCCCGCTTGCCCCAGCCGCGCACAGCGCCGAAAAGCGCCAACGCGGGTCGACAGGAAAGGTGTATTCGCCGGTGGCAACACGAGACCGCGGTGCAGCCGACCAGGGCCGTCCCCTGCGTCGTCTCGTGATCGTCGAGTCCCCAACCAAGGCCCGAAAAATCGCGCCCTACCTAGGCCGTAACTACACGGTCGAGGCCTCGGTGGGACATATCCGGGACTTGCCACGGGGAGCGGCGGACGTTCCCGCCAAATACAAGGGTGAGTCCTGGGCGCGCCTCGGCGTCGACGTGGACCACGACTTCGAGGCCATCTATGTGGTGAGCCCCGATAAGAAGGCCAAGGTCGCCGAGCTCAAGAGCTTGCTGAAGGACGCCGACGAGCTCTACCTCGCCACCGACCCCGACCGGGAGGGCGAGGCGATCGCCTGGCACCTCCTGGAAACGCTCAAGCCCAAGGTCCCGGTCCGGCGCATGGTCTTCCACGAGATCACCGAGCCCGCCATTCAAGCGGCCGCGGCCGACACGCGAGACCTGGACAACGATCTGGTCGACGCGCAGGAGACCCGCCGCATCCTGGACCGGCTCTACGGCTACGAAGTCAGTCCGGTGCTGTGGAAGAAGGTCATGCCCCGGCTCTCCGCCGGTCGCGTGCAGTCGGTCGCCACCAGGGTGATCGTCCAGCGCGAGCGCGAACGGATGGCCTTCCGCTCGGCCGAATACTGGGACATCGCCGCGAAGCTCGACGCGGGCCCCGGCGAAGACGGCGACACCAGCAACCCGCGGACCTTCGGTGCGCGGCTGGTGAATGTCGCAGGCGCGCGCGTCGCGACCGGTCGTGACTTCAGCTCGGACGGTCAGCTCAAGACCGCGTCCGGCGTCGTCGTGCTGGACGAGGGCTATGCCCGCCGCTTGGCGCAGGCGCTCGACGGCGCCGACCTGGTGGTCTCCTCCGCGGAGGCCAAGCCGTACACCCGCAAGCCGTATCCGCCGTTCATGACCTCGACGCTGCAGCAGGAGGCCGGGCGCAAGCTGCGCTTCAACTCCGAGCGCACGATGCGGGTCGCGCAGCGGCTGTACGAAAACGGCTACATCACCTATATGCGTACCGACTCGACCACGCTGTCCGAGTCGGCTATCGCCGCGGCCCGATCGCAGGCGACCCAGCTGTACGGCGCCGAGTACGTGCATCCGACCCCGCGGCAATTCACCCGCAAGGTGAAGAACGCGCAGGAGGCCCACGAGGCGATCCGCCCGGCCGGCGACACCTTCGCCACCCCGGGCCAGCTGCACGCGCGGCTGGACAACGACGAGTTCCGGCTCTACGAGATGATCTGGCAGCGCACGGTCGCCTCGCAGATGGCCGACGCCAGGGGCACCACGCTGACGTTGCGCATCACCGGCACCGCCACCACCGGCGAGGAATGCGTGTTCTCCGCGTCGGGTCGCACCATCACCTTCGCCGGCTTCCTCAAGGCCTACGTGGAGAGCGTGGACGAGGAGGCGGGCGGTCAATCCGACGACGCCGAATCCCGGCTGCCCGCGCTGGCCGAGGGCCAGGGCGTCACCGCGGTCGAGCTGAATCCCGATGGGCACAGCACGAATCCGCCCGCGCGATACACCGAAGCCTCGCTGATCAAGACGCTCGAAGAGCTCGGCATCGGCCGCCCGTCGACCTACGCGTCGATCATCAAGACGATTCTCGACCGCGGCTATGTGTACAAGCGCGGTAGCGCGCTGGTGCCGTCGTGGGTGGCGTTCGCCGTAATCGGTTTGCTGGAAGAGCATTTCGGCCGGTTGGTCGACTTCGACTTCACCGCGGGCATGGAGGACGACCTCGACGCCATCGCCGGCGGTCGCGAGCAGCGCGGAAGTTGGCTGTCCAGCTTCTATTTCGGCGGCGAGACCGGCGCCGAGGGTTCGGTCGCGCGGTCCGGCGGTCTGAAGAAGATGGTCGGCGAGCGGCTCGACGACATCGACGCGCGAGAAATCAACTCCATCAAGCTCTTTGCCGATGACGAGGGCCGCGACGTGGTCGTCCGGGTCGGCCGGTACGGGCCGTACCTGGAGCGAATGGTCATCAATCCCGATGACCCCGAAGGCAATTCGGTCTCGCAGCGGGCCAACCTGCCCGACGATCTGCCGCCGGACGAGCTGACCATCGAGGTCGCCGAGAAGCTGTTCTCGACGCCGCAGGAAGGCCGCTCACTCGGCATCGATCCGACGTCCGGGCATGAAATCGTCGCCAAGGAAGGACGTTTCGGCCCGTACGTCACCGAGGTGCTGCCCGAACCCGCCGCCGATGAGACCCCGGCGCCCGCCAAGAAAACGGCGAAGAAGGCGGCCGCGCCCAAGCCGCGCACCGGGTCGCTGTTCAAGTCGATGGAACTGGCGAGCGTCACCCTCGACGACGCACTCAAGCTGCTGTCGTTGCCGCGCGTGGTCGGTGCCGATCCGGCCTCCGGCGAGGAGATCACCGCGCAGAACGGCCGTTACGGCCCATATCTGAAGAAGGGCACCGATTCTCGCTCGCTCACCAGTGAGGATCAGATCTTCGACGTCACGCTCGACGAGGCGCTGAAGATCTACGCCGAGCCGAAGCGGCGCGGGCGGCAGGCCTCGGCCACGGCGCCGTTGCGCGAGCTGGGCAACGACTCCGCATCCGGTCAGCCGATGGTGATCAAGGACGGACGTTTCGGTCCGTACGTCACCGACGGCGAGACCAATGCCACCCTGCGCAAGGGCGACGAGATCGAGTCCATCACCCCGGAGCGGGCGATGGAGCTGCTCGCGGATCGACGTGCACGCGGACCGGTGAAGAAGAAGGCCGCGGCCAAGAAGGCGCCCGCCAAGAAGACCGCGGCGAAGAAAACCGCGGCCAAGAAGGCCACCGCGAGCAAGTCGACGACCACCAAGACGGTCGCCAAGAAGACCGCCGCGCAGAAGACGGCGGCGAAGAAGACCGGCGTCGGGAAGTCCTGAGTTCGCGGGTCGGGCGGACCACCGTAATCTACGGTCCGAGTGCTCGACCCGCGAAAGGATCCACCCATGGCCGACCAGGAACGCGAAGACCTGATCAGCATTCTCGCCGACCAGCGCGATCTGTTCCGAATCACGGTGCGCGGCATCGATGACGAGCAGGCACGCAGGCGCACCACAGCCAGCGAACTGACCCTCGGCGGACTGCTGCACCACCTGATCAACTGTGAGCGGCACTGGACCACCGTGCTCATCGAGCGGGACGAGACCGCGGAACTCGATGCCGCGCAGTTCGACGGCGAGTACGTGATGGCCGAGGGCGAGACCGTCGCAGGCCTGCTCGCCGAGTGGGACGCGGTCGCGGCGGCGACGGCGGAGCTGATCCGCACCGTGGACAGCCTGGACACCTCGGTCCCGACGCCGACCGCCCCCTGGTCACAGGAACGGATCTGGTGGACCGTGCGCTACACGCTGCTGCACATCCTGCGGGAGATCGCGCACCACTCCGGGCACGCCGACATCATCCGCGAAGAACTCGACGGCGCGAACAGCACCTACTCGCGGATCGCGTAACGCGCTATTTGCCCAGCACCCTGAGGAATTCGCGCATCCAGGCCGGGTGGTCGGGCCAGGCGCGGCCGGTGACGATGTTCTCGTCGACGTAGGCCTCGCTGTCCACGAACTTGGCCCCGGCCGCCTCGATGTCCGGGGCCAGCGCCGGGTACGCGCTGCACGAGCGGCCGACCAAAACGCCTGCGGCAGCGAGGATCAGCGGTCCGTGGCACAGCGCGGCGATGGGCTTGCCCGCCTCCGCGAAGTGCCGGGCCAGGCGCTGGCAGTCCGGGTTGTTGCGCAGGTACTCCGGCGCCCGGCCGCCCGGCACCACCAGCGCGTCGTAGGTGGCCGGATCGACGTCGGCGAACGCGACATCGGCCGGCCAACTGTGCCCGAGCTTTTCGGTATAGGTATCGAAGCCGTCGACGAAGTCGTGCACCACGAACTGCAACTTCTTCACAGCCGGGGCCGCGATGTGCACCTCGTGGCCCTCTTCCAGCAGACGCTGATACGGGTACATGACCTCGAGGTCTTCGGCCGCATCGCCGGTGATCAACAGAATTCTCACAGTGATTCCACCTCCTTCTCGAGGATCCGCCCGGCCGGCGGCGTGGTCAATACCGGTCCGCGCGTCGCCCGGACCCGACCGGGCGATCCGTGTCGGTGCGGGCCGCTAGGGTGTACGGCGTGGCAGGTGTCTTCGATCGGTTGGTCGGCCAGGAGGCGGTCGAGTCCGCGCTCACGACTGCCTCGGTCGCGGCCCGGGCGGAGGTCGTCCAGGGGGCGATGACGCACTCGTGGCTGTTCACCGGGCCGCCCGGATCGGGCAGATCCGTTGCGGCACTGTGCTTTGCGGCCGCGCTGCAGTGCACCGATCCCGGCATGCCCGGCTGCGGTCACTGCCATGCCTGCACCACCACCATGGCGGGCACGCACGGTGACGTGCGCCGGGTGATCCCGGAGGGGCTGAGCATCAGCACCAAGGAGATGCGCGAGATCGTGCAGATCGCCTCGCGCAGGCCGAGCACCGGTCGGTGGCAGGTGGTCGTCATCGAGGACGCCGACCGATTGACCGAGGCCGCGGGCAACGTGCTGCTGAAGGTGGTCGAGGAGCCGCCGGACCGGACGGTGTTCCTGCTCTGCGCGCCCTCGGTCGACCCCGAAGACATCTCGGTGACCCTGCGTTCGCGGTGCCGGCACGTCCATCTGGTAACGCCTTCGGTGCCCGCCATCGCGCGGGTGCTCCGTGAACGCGACAACCTCGACGAGAAGACCGCGAACTGGGCGGCTTCGATCTCCGGCGGACACGTCGGCCGGGCTCGCCGCCTGGCCACCGACGCCGAGGCGCGTGAACGTCGGCAACGCGCACTCGCCCTGGTCGCCGCCGCCTCGAAACCCGGTGCCGCCTATGCCGCCGCCGACGAACTGGTCAAGGCCGCCGACGACGAAGCCAAACAGATGAGCGCCGGCCGCGACGACCGCGAGCGCGAAGAACTGGCCACCGCGATGGGCGCGGGCGGCACCGGCAAGGGTGCCGCGGGCGCCACCCGTGGTTCGGCCGGCGTGCTGAAAGACCTGGAACGCCGGCAGAAGTCACGCGCCACCCGCACCGGCCGCGACTCGCTCGACCGCGCCCTCATCGACGTCGCCGGGGTCTACCGTGACGCCCTCGCCGTCCGCTTCGGCGCCGCCCGCAACGGCTCCGGCGTAGCCCTCACCCACCCCGACCTGTCCGACCAGATCCACGACCTGGCCGACCGTGTCCGTCCCGAGGGCCTGCTCAAATCCATCGACGCCGTCCTGGCCTGCCGCGAAGCCCTCGACGTCAACGTCAAACCCCGCTTCGCCCTGGCCGCCCTGGCCGCCGCCTTGACCGCCGCCCAAACCACCTGACCCCGCCCCGGTGACCACCCGTTTTCGCGATCCAGCCCCCGAGACGATAGACTCGCCACGCCGAAAGGCACGCCGCCTTAGCTCAGTCGGTAGAGCGCTTCACTCGTAATGAAAAGGTCGCGAGTTCGATTCTCGCAGGCGGCTCCAGCCCGATAACCCCTGCATGCGGATTCGCATGCAGGGGCTTTTTCGTTCTTACTCCGTGTCGTCCTTGCTGTAGTACACCGTGATCGACGGCCAGTTGCCGTCCGCGGTGGCCTCGGTGTGCAGGATCAGATCCGCCACCGTGACGGGGCCGAGGGTCTCGATCGTGGACGCGATGGTGCGCAGCAGGGCCGGCACATCCCCTTGGCCAGGGCCGGCGGGATTCGCCTGGGAGAAGTGCAGTGCCTTGTAGTCGGTTGATGTCATGGATCCCCCTGGTTCGACTTCTTGCGTCCGCGCTTCGACTCAACGGATGCCAGCGTAGTTTTCGGCCTGCTTGATCTGCCGCGCAGTGGCGCTCGTTCGACCGGCGTTCTCGGTGCAACAGCCGACAGTCGCGCACCTCCGAAAAGAAATTTTGGGGGCGTGTCGATCTTTGGTGACCTCCGTTCGACCTAAGAGTGAAAGGGTCCACAGGGGACCCGGATGAACCGAGGAGACGAACCATGAAGTACATGCTGGTGATGCGCGCGACGGATGAGGCGTACGCGGGGATGGGGGAGGTCGACTTCGAGAAGATGCTGGAGATCGTTGGGGAGTTCAACGAGGAGCTGATCCGGGCCGGGGTGCTGCTCGCGGCCGAGGGGCTGGTGGACGCGGCCGAGGGTGTGGTGGTCGATTACTCCGCCGAGCAGCCCATCGTCACCGACGGCCCCTACGGTGAGACCAAGGAGCTGTTCGGCGGCTTCTACATTCTCAACGTGGCGTCGAAGGAGGAGGCGATCGAGTGGGCCAAGCGCATGCCGATGGCCGGGCCGGGATTCAAGACCGAGATCAGGCGGGTCGCCTCGATCGACGAATTCCCGCAGGACAACGAGTGGGTCAAGAAGGAGCGGGAGTGGCGCGAAGCCACCGGCCAGCTCTGACCGGGACGGCGGGCGATGGCCGAACACACTGGTCGTGAGGCCGTCGCCGCCGTCTGGCGGATCGAATCCGCGCGGATCGTCGGCGCGCTGGCGCGCTACACCGGCGATTTCTCGCTCGCCGAGGACCTCGCGCAGGAGGCGCTGGCCGAAGCGCTGGTGACCTGGCCACGCGACGGGGTGCCGAACAATCCCGCGGGCTGGCTGCTCACCGTCGGCCGGCGGCGCGCCATCGACGCGTTCCGGCGGCGCTCGGCCCTCGACGACCGGTACACGGCCCTCGCCCACAATCTGGGTGAGGGCGGTGCCGTGTCGGGCAGCGAACCGCCCGAGCCGACGGCGGCCGGTGACGTGCTGTGGGATCCGGACCAGATCGATGACGACATCCTGGCGCTGATGTTCATCTCCTGTCACCCGACGCTGTCCAGGGACGCCAGGGTTGCGCTCACGCTGCGCGTCGTCGGCGGTCTCACCAGCGACGAGATCGCCAAGGCGTGCCTGGTGCCGACGGCGACCGTGCAGGCGCGGATCACCCGGGCGAAGAAGACGCTGGCCGCGGCCAGGGTGCGGTTCGAGGTGCCGTCCGCGCAGGAGCGGGAGGCGCGGCTCGGATCCGTGCTCAACGTGGTGTATCTGATCTTCACCGAAGGATCGTCGGCCAGTTCCGGCAGCGAGCTGATCCGGTCCGAGCTCGCCGGCGAGGCACAGCGACTGGCCCGGGTGCTCTCCCGGTTGGTGCCGAACGAGCCTGAGGCACAAGGACTTCTGGCCCTGCTCGAGCTCACCGCGGCACGTTTTCCGGCCCGCACCGGACCGGATGGGCACCCGGTCCTGCTGGCGGACCAGGACCGTCGCCGCTGGGATCGCGCCGCAATCCGCCGTGGCCGTGCGGCTTTGGATCGCGCGGTGCGGGTAGGACGAGGTCTCGGCGCCTACGGTCTACAGGCTGCGATCGCCGAATGCCATGCTGTCGCACCGTCGGTCGAGGAGACAGCATGGGAACGCATCGTGCTGCTCTACGAAGCCCTCGGCCGCCTGACCCCCTCCCCGGTCGTCGACCTCAACCGCGCGGTAGCGGTATCCATGGCCCAGGGCCCAGCGGCCGCACTACTGATCGTCGACGAATTATCCTCCGCCCCAGAACTTTCCGGCACCCACCTGCTCCCGAGCGTCCGCGGCGAACTCCTGATCCAACTAGGCCGAAATTCGGAAGCCCGCACCGAACTGACCCACGCAATCACCTTGTGCGGCAACGCTCGCGAACGCGCAGTCCTATCCGCCAAACTCGCCGGCTTGGACTAACCGTCGATGGCCCGTCGTACGGGACATCATGGCGCTGACCCGCCACGGCAGCCGTCATCAGGTCCCGTTCGGCGACGTGGCAGGCAAACTCCCTGGTTAGGCGGGCAGTTGGACCATTATCATTGCGGCATGTCTCTCCCGAGCATCGAGCGGCCCGACCTCCCCGAGTTCATGACCTGGGAGGAGTTGCAGCTTCTCCCTGAGGAGGTCGCCGAGCAGATCGAGCTATGGGACGGCCGGGTGGTGTGGGTCCGCCGTGGCCCCGCTGAACATCAGACATTCATGCGCCGTTTGACCAATGCCATCGAGCGGTGCGCATGGAAGGTCATGTCGGAGAGCCCGGAGCATTGCTGGCAGGTCAATCTCGAGACCAATGTCTTCTTGGGCGTCAGCGGGAAGTCGAATTTTCTGACGCCCGACTTCCTCGTTCACCGCTGCCTGGGCTCCGCATACCAAGATGTACGTGCCGCAGAGGTTCTGCTGGTCGGTGAGGTGTTGTCCCCGTCCAACACGCAGACCGACGTCGAGGCCAAAAAAGGCAGGTATGCCGGTGCAGGGATCCCCTGGTACTGGGAAGTCAGGTTGGCGCCTGAGTCGAGTGCCATTGCCACGGTTCGTGCCTACGCACTCGAGTCGGGGCATGGGCACCTGCCGACCGGGGTGCATCCGCTACGCACGAACAATTACCTGCTTGCCGGCGAATGGACCCATGCCGACGAGGCGGGCATCGAGATCGAGTTCCCGTTCTCGATCGCCATCCCATGGACTGAGCTCGAATTCTGACCAAGCTCGTAGAACGGGACATGAGCGGCCGTCGTCATGTCCCGTCCGGTAAGAGGGGTTCAGCGGGGGCAGTGGACGGTGTAGTTCCAGTCGGTGCCGCCTGGGCCGGTGACGCGGACGAGTACGGCGGTTGCGGTGCCGGGCGGGATGTTGATCACGGCTGAACCGGTGCCTTCGTTGATGTCGTCGCCGATGTAGCCGGTGTTGTGGACGCGGGCGCCCTGGTAGAAGACCTCGATCTGGTCGGGGATGTTGAAGGTTTCGTAGGACAGGACGAACGAGGCCGGTCCGGGGCGGCCGAGTTGGTGCATCGTGTTGGTGACGCCTGGGCCACCGGCTTGGGTCGATTGGTTGCACTGCTGGGTCGGCGGGGCGGGGGTGCCGGGGCCGCTACCCGCTGCCGCTGCTGCCGGGTCCGCCGCCGCTGCTGCCACTCCCGCTGCCGCTGCTACCCGACGGCGGGGCCGCGGACACGCCCGCGGCCGCCGCCATGGTTACCGCTGCCGCCAGGACGACTGCCGTTGCTGCCTTGCGAATGCTGAAAGATCGAAAATCTGAAGTACTCAACGTATTTCCTTAACAAAATGTTTGGGGAATGTACGTTGGACACGATTCCATCGGGATCGGTCGGCGGATATCCGCTGTTCAGGGGACAGTTGTTCAGACGACAGCGTCGGCTCAGTCGAAGGGCGGGCGTTCGTCGGTGACGGTGTACTGCATGACGTAGTTGCTCTTGATATCGATAGCGAGGTCGGGGGCGTTGGCCACCGCGCGCCAGGCTTCGAGGTTTTCCGGGGTGTCCCAGCGTTCGAAGACGTTCACCCGGGCCGGGTCGACGGGGTCGGCGGTGATGGCGCAATCCAGGCAGCCGACGGCGGATCGGCAGCGGCTGAGCAGGTCCCGGAAGGCGCTGACGTACGTGTCCCGCTGGACGGGGTCGACTTCCGCATAACCGGCGATGATCAACATTCGCGAAACCTCTTCTGCTGACGGGTGATTGCCTGCTCAGCAGTAAGGACGATCTCGCGGCGGAGAACTCATCGGTGCGTGGGTGTTGCTCCTGGGCCGGGCGCCGTTGACCGGCCCAGGAGAACGTTCAGGGGTCAGCCCGCGACGGCGGTGCGCTGCGTGGCCTGCTGGGCGACCAGCTCGAGTTCGGCGTTGAAGCGGTCGGCGGCCTCGATATTGCCGAGGTGGCCGGTCGGCCAGGTGTGGTAAGCGGCGAGATGGCCGGTGCGGGACAGGGTGTCGGCGATCCGGCGGGCCATCCGCTCCGGCAGCAGCCGGTCGAAACTGCCGGAGATGACCGTGGTGGGGATGGTCAGGTGTGCGGCGCCGTCGCTGACGTCGAGGTCGGCCAGGGCGGCGGCGTGCTTGCCGCGGGCCAGCGGACGACAGGAGCGAACGATGCCGAGGGCGAAGTTCACCTCGTCGGCGGAGGCGTGCTTGCTCATCACCCGGTCCTTGAGCACCGCGCTGACCAACCAGCCGCCGGGCAGCGGGACCGGGCTGGTCAGCACGGTCTCGGAGACGAAGGTCGGCAGGCGCAGCGGGGCGCCGAGCACGGTGACGGGCTTGTTCTGCACGATGAGCTGCTTGTTCAGCAGCGGGAGCAGGTCGGTGTCGTAACGGATGTTGCCCGCGGTGGTGTTGAGCAGGATGGCGGCGGACGCGCGGCGGGCGACCTGCTCGGGATAGCGAGCGGCCCACGCCTGCACGGTGATTCCGCCCATGCTGTGGCCGGCGAGCACGGCGCGCTGGCCGGGGCGCAGGGTCGCGTCGAGTACGGCGGACAGGTCGTCGGCCAGGGTGTCCCGGCTCGGCATGCGCCGGCCGAGCTCGCTGGCGCCGTGCCCGCGCTGGTCGTAGCAGACCACCCGATACCGATCGGCGAACGCGTTGATCTGCGGATTCCAGTACTCGATGCTGCAACTCCAGCCGTGGATCAGCACGATCACCTCGCCGTCGGCGGGGCCGTACGCGTGCACCCGCAGGCGGGCGCCGTCCACGGTGGTGACCGGGATGACTTCCAGGGGAGCGGTAGGAGCGTTCAACGACGCGGTCCGGAAGGTGCGTGATCGCAATCCGGCGCGGTAACCGGCGGTCAGGGCGCCATTACGCGCGTCCGCCAAAGTCTTCATCGACTTCACCAGCATCGGGCACTCCTTTGTGTCTGCCGCCACAGTACAGTGCAAGCTGAGTGCTTGCTAGTGCAAGCGCGCCGCAGCGGAACTTCTGGCTCGTAGGCTTGAATACCCGGAATTCGGTGCAGTGACACTGTCTGTTTTCACAAAGAATTAACGTCCGGAGCGGGCCTCTGCTGTCTTCATCGCTAATCGAGCAGGGTTGCGTTAGCCCGCGAAAGTGGCAATCCAGTAACGGTTTACGCGCACCCGCTCAGTTGGCGGAGTACAGCGCGGCGATCACCTCGGGGATCACCAGGCACACCTGGTCGTCCGGATGGAAGTCGCTCGGCACGTCGCTGCGGTTGGGTGCGCGGACGAACACCACGACCGAGGAACCGTCGCCGGGATCGATCTCGACCGCGACCATCCGCTGGCTGTCGTCGTCGAGATCGCGATGCCCGGGTGCGGACCAGTGCCCCACATGCCCGAATTCGAGCTTGCGAGTCGCGTTGATCGCGAATCCGTCGAGCCGGGTAGAACCAGCGGCATCCACAGCGGAAATCATACTCTACCTGCGTAAATAGCAAATATATTCGATCTTGTCGGACCCCGGTGCGATGATCGCCGGGTGGCTTCCGACGAGATCGGCTTCGCAGCTCCCATCCCCGTCCTGCGCATGTTCGACGCCGCGCGGGCATACGAGTTCTATTGCGATTACCTGGGTTTCACCGTCGACTGGGAACACCGGTTCGGCGACAACTTCCCGCTCTACGCGGAGGTCTCCCGGGGCGTGGCGAAACTACACCTCAGCGAGCATCACGGGGACGGCACACCGGGCACCGTCGTGTGGATGGCGGTGGCCGACGTCAAGGCGTGGTACGCCGAGCTGGCGGGGAAGGAATACCGCTACGCCAAACCGGGTCCGCCCGAGGACGGCCCGGGCGGCCTCGGCTTCGAGCTGATCGACCCGTCCGGCAACACCCTGCGCTTCGCCCAACCCGAGTAGGACCTGTGGCGGTGACCGGCGGCGCGCAGTTACCGTTGGTGCTGTGGACAGCACGCACGTGGCACCGGAACCGGCGGCGCACCAGCAATCAGCGCCCCCGACCAGGCAGGGTCTGCGTGGCATAGGGGTTCCGCTGCTGGTGGCGGGCGTGGGCATCGGGATCGGTGTGCTGCTGCACGTGCGCGACCCACATGTCGAAGGTTCCTATGGCGTGTGCCCGGTCTACGCGCTCACCGGATTCTGGTGCCCCGGCTGCGGCGGCATGCGGGCGATCCACAACCTGACCGACGGCAATCTGCTGGATTCGTTGCACAGCAACCTGCTTGCGATCCCGCTGGTGCTCGCGTTCGTCCTGTGGATAACCGACTGGACCCTGCGTGCCTGGCGCGGCCGGCGAATGCGCCTGCCCTCGATCAGCCGCGCCACGATGTGGACCTTCTTCGCGCTGCTGACCATCTACACCGTGCTGCGCAACACCCCGTGGGGAACCTGGCTCTCTCCGGTGTGATCCAACCCGGCGTGCCACCGCGATTCCGCCGCCGCGGACCGGGCAAGCTGCATCCATGAGTGATTCCCTGAAGGACCGGGTCCGCGCGAAGCTACTACGTCAACTCGCGGAAGACGGCGCACCGGACACCGAACAAGAAGACACCCGCCAGCTCTCGGTCGAATCCGACCTCGAGGCGCTCAACAGCGTCCCCGACGACGACCCCCTGGTCGAAGAACTCGCCTCGCGCTACCTGGTGTTCTGAGCTACACCGCGGACGGCGGAAGCTGCGGCAACGGCTTGCCGACCAGCCAGCTGTCCCACAGCGGCCGCAACGGAATCCGGCTGTAATGCCCGGCCAGATCGGTGAACTCCTCGGTGCTCACCGACCCGTGCCGGTAGCGAATCGTCCACTCCCGCAACAGATCGTAGAAACCCAGATCGCCCAGTTCCAGGCGCAACGCGTGCAGCGTGAGCGCACCGCGCTTGTACACCCGATCGTCGAACATGTGCTGCGGACCCGGGTCGCCGACCGCGATGTCCTGCGGCTGCCTGGACAGATTGTGCCTGGCCGCGCGGGCCAGCTGATCGGCCGTCGGCCCGCCCGCTTCCTCGGACCAGATCCATTCGGCGTAACAGGCGAAGCCCTCGTGTAGCCAGATGTCGCGCCACTGCCGGATGGTCAGGCTGTTGCCGAACCACTGATGCGCCAGCTCGTGCGCGACCAGCCGCTCGGCACCGCGCCTGCCGTCGCAGTGGTTGGCGCCGAAGATGGAGATGCCCTGCGCCTCGATCGGGATCTCCAGCTCGTCGTCGGTGACGACCACGGTGTAGCCCTCGAACGGATACGGACCGAACCGCTCGCTGAAGACCTCCATCATCTGCGGCTGCCGGGCGAAGTCGTGTTCGAAGTTGGCGCGCAACCGGACCGGCGCCACGGCGTGCATGGGCACCGAGTTGGCCGGGGCGACGATGCGGTGCTTCTGATACGGCCCGATCTGGATGGTCGCCAGATAGGTCGCCATCGGCTCGGCCTGCTCGTACACCCAGGTGGTCTGGCTGGCCTTGACCTGCTTGCGCAGCAGCGTGCCGTTGGCCAGCGCGTAGTACGGACTGTCGGTGGTGATCGAAATCCGGTAGCTGGCTTTGGAACTCGGATGGTCGTCGCACGGGAACCAGGACGCCGCGCCGTTCGGCTGGCTGGCCACCAGCGCGCCCTCGGTGAGTTCTTCCCAGCCGACCGCGCCCCACGGCCCGCGCACCGGGCGCGGGATGCCGCCGTACTGCACGACCAGCGAGAGCACGCCGCCCGCCGGGATCCGCTGCTGCGGGGTGATCACCAATTTGCCGCGCTGATGGGTGTATTTCGCGGCCTTGGCGCCGTTGACGAACACCTTGGTCACGGTGAGCGCCTGGGACAGATCCAGCGCGAAGCGCGGCTGCACGGCGGTGGTCACCGCGGTGATCTCGGCGCGGCCGGCCAGCCGGTTGCCCGTGACCTTGTAGGTGAGGTCGAGCTCGTACCGCGATACCCGGTAGCCCCGATTTCCGTTCTGCGGCAGGTATTCGTCGATCGGCGCTTCGTAGAACTTCCCCGGCATCAGCGGGCCGCTCCCGGGTCGCCTCCGAACCAAGGCGCGATCGGGTTGCCCCACCAGCGAGTGGACGGGGGAACGGTGTCGCCGCGCATCACCAGCGAGGCGGGGCCGATGGTCGCGCCCTCGCCGATGGTCGAGGCGGGCAGCGCGACGCAGTGCGGGCCGAGGGTGGCGCCGGCACCGAGGGTGACCGTGTCCATGGACATGATGCGGTCGTGGAAGAGATGGGTCTGCACGACGCAGCCGCGTTCCACGGTCGCGCCGTCACCGAGTGTCACCAGGTCCGCCTCCGGTAGCCAATAAGATTCGCACCATACCCCGCGGCCGATCTTGGCACCGAGTCCGCGAAGCCACAGGTTCAGCACCGGGGTACCCGTCGCGGCGCGCGCGAACCACGGCGCGGCAACGGTTTCCACGAAGGTGTCGGAGACCTCGTTGCGCCAGACGAACGAACTCCACAGCGGATGTTCCTCGGCCCCGATCCGGCCGACCAGCAACCACTTCGCCGCCACCGAGCTGGCGCCCGCGATCGCGCCGGCGGCCAGCAGCACCACACCGCTGAGCAGCGCGGCGGGCAGGTGACCGAGGCTCTGCGCGAGCCAGGCGAGGGTGAACAGCACACCGAGCCCGATGGCGAAGGTGACCAGCACCGGGAACAGGCGGCAGGTCTCGACGACGGCGCGGGCGATCCGCAGCTTCGGCGGCGGATCGAAAGTGCGCGCGGTGTCCGAGCTTTCCGGTGCGCGGCGCAGCCGGACCGGCGGGCTGCCCAGCCAGGACGAGCCGGCCTTGGACTTGGATGGCGCGGCCGAAAGAACCGCCACCAGACCGTTTTTCGGCACCCGGCGACCGGGCGCGGTCATGCCCGAGTTGCCGAGGAACGCGCGCTTGCCGACCTTCGCCTCGCCGATGCGCAGCCAGCCGCCGCCGAGCTCGTAGCTGGCGATCATGGTGTCGTCGGCCAGGAACGCGCCGTCGGCGACGGTGGTGAACTTGGGCAGCAGCAGCACGGTCGACGCCTCGACGCCCTGGCCGATCTTCGCGCCGAGCAGGCGCAGCCAGATCGGCGTCAGCAGGCTCGCGTACAGCGGGAACAGGAAGGTGCGCGCGGAATCCAGCAGGCGTTCGGTGGACCAGACCTGCCAGCCCGTCCGGCTGCGCACGGGGTGATAACCCTCGCGCAAGCGGAAGCTGAGCAGCCGCACCAGGATGATGGTGATCGCCGCGTAGACCGCGAGGCTGAGCAGCGTCGCGACCGGCAGGATCGCGAAGGCGCGGCCCAAACCGCCCGCGAGCGTGCGGGTATCGCGGATGAACCAGGCGATGAACAGCCCACCCGCGCCGAGCCCGAGGATGGGCACCGCGGCCAGCGCCATCGAGGTGACGCCGAAGATCGCCACCCAGTGCGCCGCCCGATCGGGCGTATGCCCGGGCCAGCGGTGTTGTGCCTTACCGATTTTCGCGGCGGGCGAGCCCGCCCACTCCTGCTCGGCCTTGACCTTGCCGGAGACCGCGGAGCCGGGGGCGACCTCGGCGTTCTTGCCGATCCTGGTGCCGGGCAACAGGATCGATCGGGAGCCGACCACCGCGCCAGGTCCGACGGTGACCGGTCCGATGTGCACGACGTCGCCGTCGATCCAGTAACCGGACAGGTCCACCTCGGGTTCCACGCTGCACCCGTCGCCCAGTTCGAGCATGCCGGTCACCGGCGGCAGGGTGTGCAGGTCGACACCCTTGCCGATCTTCGCGCCGAGCGCCCGGGCGAAGGGCACCATCCACGGTGCGCCGGAGAGGTTTTCGGCGCCGCTGGCCTCGGACAGGCGCACCGCGGCCCACAGCCGCAGGTGCACCGACCCCCCGCGCGGATACCGGCCGGGTTCGACCCCGCGCAGCAGCAGCCGAGCGCCGGCCACGCAGATCGCCATCCGGCCGGGCGGGGAGATGAAGAGCAGGAACGCGGCGAGGGTCCACCACCAGGACAGGTGCGGCAGCCACGGCAGCGAGCCGGACCAGCCCGCGACATTGCCGACGATGGCCAGCCAGGTGAGCCATTGCAGGCCGGTGAGCGTGGTGAGCGGGATGGTGGCGAGCACCTGCGTCCACTGCGCGCGCCGCGGCGTCGGTCGCACGACGCGTTCCTCGACGGCGACGGCCGGGGTGCTCTGCTCCAGCAGTTCCACCAGCGCGCCGAGCCGGGGATGGTCGTAGAGGTCGGCGACGGTGATCTGCGGATAACGCGCACGCAGCGCGGTGACCATCTGGGCCGCCGCGAGCGAACCGCCGCCCAGGTCGAAGAAGTCGGCGTCGAGGTCGGTGACCTCGCCGCCCAGCACCGAATCCCACAGCTGCGCAACCCATTGCGCGGTGCCGGTCAAATCGTTGTCGTTGTCGTCCTCGGTGCTGTTCGGCAGCGGCCAGGGCAGGGCGTTGCGGTCGACCTTGCCCGAGGTGCGGGTGGGCAGTTCGTCGACGATCGCGAGCCGGGGGACCAGCGGGGCCGGAAGCTGTTCGGCGAGTTGGGCTCTGGCCGCCTTGGTGTCGAAATCGGGGCCGGGTCCGGTGAGGTAGCCGACCAGGATCTTGTTGCCCGCCTTGGTTGTTCGGATCGCGGCGGCCGCGCCGGCGACCCCGGGCAGGTGTTGCAGCGCGTTGTCGATCTCGCCGAGCTCGATTCGCCGGCCGCCGAGCTTGATCTGGTCGTCGGCGCGGCCGAGGAAGACCAGGCCCGCGCTGTCGTTGCGGACCAGATCGCCGCTGCGATAGGCGCGATCCCAGCCGACCGAAGGCAGCGGCGCGTACTTCTCCGCGTCCTTCGCCGGATCGAGGTAGCGGGCCAGGCCGACGCCGCCGATCACCAGTTCGCCGGATTCGCCCTCGGCCACCGGGCTTCCGGCCGCGTCGATCACCACGAGATCCCAGCCGTCGAGCGGCAGGCCGATCCGGATCGGCCACGAGCCATCGAGCAGCGCGGCGCAGGCGACCACCGTTGCCTCGGTGGGGCCGTAGGTATTCCAGACCTCGCGATCGGTATCCCCGTTCCCGGCAAGGCGTTCCGCGAGTTCCGGCGGCACCGCCTCGCCGCCGAAGATCAACAGCCGGACCGCGTCCAGCGCCTCGGCGGGCCAGGTCGCGGCCAGCGTCGGCACGGTGGAGACGATGCTGATCTCCCGGCGGACCAGCCACGGGCCGAGGTCGGCGCCGGTGCGCACCAGGTCGCGCGGCGCGGGGACCAGGCAGGCGCCGTTGCGCCAGGCCAGCCACATCTCCTCGCAGGAGGCGTCGAAGGCGACCGAGAGTCCGGCCAGCACCCGGTCGCCGGGGCCGATCGGGGCGTCCGGCAGGAAGAGATTTGCCTCGGCGTCCACGAACGCGGCGGCGTTGCGATGAGTCACCGCAACACCTTTCGGCGTTCCGGTGGAGCCGGAGGTGAAGATGATCCAGGCGTCGTCGGCGGGGGTCGGCAGGGTGCTCTTGCTCGCGTCGGCCGGGTTGTCCGCGGTGGCCCGGATGCCCGCCGGGGTGGTCTCGATGCCCGCGCCGGTGACGATCGCGGTGACCTGCGCTTCGCCGAAGACCAACTGGGCGCGTTCGTCCGGGTCGTCGGCGTCGACCGGCACATACGCCGCGCCCGCGTACAGGACGGCGAGGATGGTCAGATAGAGCTCCCGGGAGCCGGACGGCATCCGCACGCCGACCCGATCGCCCGGCCGCACGCCCGCGTTGGCGAGCCTGGCCATGGTCTTCTCGATCTCGACGACGAGTTCGAGGTAGCTGAGCACCACCTGGCCGTCGTCGATGGCGGGGGCATCGGGATGGGTCAGCGCGGTCGCGGTCAGGATGTCGACGAGGGTCCGGGCCGGCGGCGTGTGCGCGGTCCGGAGCAGGGGATCAATCGTCGCATCAACCTGTGGTTGGAGCATGACGCCCTGCCCACCTCCCATTCGACCTGCCTCGCACTTCCCTGATGTTGTTTGTGTCATAGCTGGGTTACCAGTTGGCAAACACTGTGGTGACCAGTTGTCCACGGTACTCGGGGTTGTCGACGTTTGTTGTTCACCGGCGCGGTTGCCTACTGCTCGACGGCAGGCCGGGTTGTTGCAGGTCGTGGCGATTTCTGTCGGGCACGCCGAAGCAATGCCTGGTGGACGGGTCGCGCGTGGGGTTCGCCAGGCGGTCGCTGCGCCGACCCGTCCAGGCCGGTGTGATTCCCCACATGAGCTTGGTGATCTTGCAGCTCAGGGCGTTTCGGGGCGGATCGGGTCAGGCCGCGGAGGCGGCGGTGCCGAGGCCGATGGTGGCCAGGATGGCGGCGCTGACCTGTTCGAGCCGATCCCGGAGCTTCGGGCGGCGCAGCAGCGCGACCGCGCGGGAGGCCGCCAGGGCCAGGAGCACCATCGCTACCGCGGCGATCGACGATTCGACGGCGCCGAGCGCGAGTGTGTTGGCGAAGGTGACCTCGGTCAGGAACTGGGGCAGCACGGCGAGGTAGAACAGGCCGACCTTCGGGTTGAACATGCACGAGACGACGCCCGCGGTGAACGCCGAGCGAACCGAGGTGCGGGTGCCGCGGGCGGCGGGCGTCAGGTCCTCGGCAGCGCCGGATTCCCGGGCCGCCCGGCGTTGCCGCCGCTGATCGAGCAGCGCGCGAATACCCAAGTACACCAAGTAGATTCCGCCGATCAGCTTGAGCGTGCGGTACGCCGTCGCGGACTGCTCCAGCAGTGCGGCGACACCCGCGGCGACCACCACCGCCCACAGGATCCCGCCCAGCGCCGACCCGATCGCGGCGGCGATCCCCGGTCGCGCGTCGACCAGCGAGAACCGCAGCACGAGGAACGAATCCGGCCCCGGCGTGAGCGCCAGCAGGACGCACAGGCCGATGAAGCTGATCAGCAGCGAAAGTGACACCCCACGATGTGAACCCAGAACGGCCGGATTGGCAACGCTTTATCGCCTGCCGACACACGCGACAAGATCATGGTTGACAGCGCGGGGGGCTGTCTGCCAATCTCGGATCAGGTCATGAGTACCAGCGTTCAGCCCCGGCTTGCTGGTCGGCAACCCTCCTCCGCGGTGGGGTGCTCCGGGTGACGACCAGGCCGACGCCCGACCGGGTGTGGCAAGCGCGGACTCGACGAATCTCCTGATTGCGGGTCCCAGAGCCGACGGGATTTCGTGATGACTGCTGTTGTGACCCAGGACTGTGCCCCCCTCGCCCGGGTTTCCGGTGACGACCTCCAGGTGCCGCTGGTCCAGGGTGGGACGACCACCTACGCCAACTTCGACTACGCCGCGAGCGCGCCGGCCTTGGCCCAGGTCACCGACCGGATTCAGCAGCTGCTGCCGTTCTACGCGAGCGTGCACCGCGGCGCCGGCTACGCCTCGCGGATCTCCACCGAGTGCTACGAGGCCGCCCGCGGTTCGGTCACCCGCTTCCTCGACGCGGCCGACGACCAGGTCGTCGTGTTCACCCGCAACACCACCGACTCGCTGAACCTGCTCGCCGCCTGCGTGCCCGGCGACACCGTGGTGCTCGACATCGAGCATCACGCCAACTTCCTGCCCTGGACCAGGCACGGCCGCCGCGTCGTGCAGGCCGCCACCACCGTCGAGGAGACCATCGGGCGGCTGGTCGCCGAGCTGTGCAGCAAGCCCGCCGCGCTGCTCGCGGTGACCGGCGCGTCCAACGTCACCGGCGAGGTGCTGCCGCTCGAACGCCTGGCTACCATCGCCCACCAGTGCGGCGCCCGCATCCTGGTGGACGCGGCCCAGCTCGCGCCGCATCGGCGAATCAGCCTGCGCGACAGCGGCATCGACTACCTCGCGTTCTCCGGGCACAAGCTGTACGCGCCGTTCGGCGCGGGCGTGCTGGTCGGAAGGCGTGACTGGCTCGACCGTGCGGAGCCCTACCTGGCCGGCGGCGGCGCGGTCCGCGAGGTCACCACCACCGGCGCCGAGTGGGCGCCCGCGCCGCAGCGGCACGAGGGCGGTTCGCCCAACGTGCTCGGCGCCGCCGCGCTCGCCGCCGCCTGTGACGCGCTCTGTGCGATCGATGCGGAAACCCTCGCCGCCACCGAACATCGGCTCGCCGACCGACTCCGCGACGGCCTCGCCGCCATCCCCGGCGTCAACCTGCTGCGCATCTGGACCGACGCCCCCGACACCGTCGGCATCGTCGCCTTCACCCTGGACGGATTCGTCCCCGGCCACGTCGCCGCCTACCTCTCCGCCGAACATGGCATCGGCGTCCGCGACGGCCGCTTCTGCGCCCACCCGCTGATCGCCCGCCTGGACCTCGACGGCGCCCTGCGCGCCAGCATCGGCCTCGGCACCACCCCCGCCGACGTAGACCGCCTGATCCAAGCCGTGGCCACCCTCGTCCACACCGGCCCGACCTGGAACTACGCCACCACCCAAGGCCTTTGGAACCCCACCCCCGAAACCCGCCCCTTCACCTCCGAAGCCCCCACCGGCGCCGCCCCCTGCCTCATCGGCTAGTTCTGCCTGCACTCCGCCCAAAACACCTACAGCAATACCTTCTTGCTATATAGCATCAACGCTATGGGATGGGGTATTGTCGAACTAGAACCCGAGGTGCGTGACTGGCTGGAAGGTCTTCCGCCAGGCATGTTCGCCAACACAGCGTTCTACGTCGAGCTGCTAGCCGACAATGGGCCGCTGCTAGGTGAGCCGTATACCCGCCAGCTGGACGGCAAGCTGCGGGAATTGCGGTTCTACCTCGACGGTTCCGCGTTTCGGTTGACGTATTGGATTGCGCCTGGTCGTCGAATAGTTCTGCTTACAGTGTTCGCCAAGACGCGAATGCGGGAGCGGGCACAGATCGAGAGAGCGCGGCGGGCGCTCAACCGCTGCATGGCGGAGCTGCACACCGCCGAGGAGGATGAGAACTATGGCTGAGCGCGGCGACTGGGCGGAGATCAAAAACCGCCGAATGAAGGAGCCGGGAGCTGCGGAAGCCTACGAGGCTACGCGCCTGGCATACGAACTCGGTCGGACGATTCGACAGATGCGCGAGGAGCGCGGGTGGAGTCAGACCAACCTGGCCGACGCAGCCGGCATGACGCAATCCTCGGTGGCCAGGTTCGAAGCCGGTGGCACGGTGCCGAGTCTTCCTGTGCTCGAACGACTTGCGCATGCGCTCGACGCCGATCTGGTTGTCCAGGTGCGTCCGCGAGTCGCGTAGCCGTCAGCGTTCAGTCGCCGAGTTTGGTGGGGCGGTGGTAGCGGCCGTTGTAGTAGAGGAGGGGGGCGGCGGCGGGGGTTTCGTTGGTGTTGTCGTGGACTCGGGTGACCAGGCCTACGACGAGGGTGTGGTCGCCGAGGGGGATCAGTTGGTGGATGGTGGCGCGGAGCCAGATGGGGGTGCCGTGCAGGACCGGCTCGCCGGTGTCGAGGGTGGTCCAGAGGGAGCGGTCGGTGAAGCGATCGGCGGCGGTGCGGGCGAAGCGCTGGGCCAGGTCGTGCTGGTGTTCGCCGAGGAAGTGGATGACGACGGAGTCGGCGTCCAGCAGCGCGGTGAGGCTGGATGAGGTGTGGGCGATGTTGAACGAGACCAGCGGCGGGGCCAGCGACAGGGACGCGAACGAGGTCGCGGTGAAGCCGATCGGGCCGTTCGGGGAGTTCAGCGTGACGACGGTGACGCCGGCCGGGTAGTGGCGCATGGACGCGCGGAATTGCTCGGCGGTGATCCCGCTCAGATCATCGGGGATCTGGAAATCCGTGGCGGGCCGTTCTGCTTCGGTCACCAGTCCAAACCTACGCTTGGATTCGGGTCACAGGGCCATCGCGTCCAGCCACGTTTTCGGTTCACCGGAAAGTTTTCGCTGCTCAACGGATTTTCGGTGCGGCAAGCAGTGATTCAGTCGACGTCGATCGGCAGGCCTGCGGTGATCCGGACCAACTCGTGAAATGACGTGCGGAAGACCGTGTTCGGGTGCCCGCCCGCGGCCCAGACCTCGCGATGGTTCGAGAGGGCGGTATCCACCCAGGTGGGGAGGTTGGTGGGGTGACCGACGGGGGCGACGCCGCCGAGCGGTTGGCCGGTGACCTCGCGGATCATCTCCGCGGGGGCGTGGGTGAGGGTGCCTTCGAGGCGCTTTCCGGTGGACTCCAGGTCTACCTCGTGCGCGCCGGAGACCAGCAGCAGCACCGGGTCCTCGTCCAGCAGGAACACCACGGAACTGGTGATGGCGCCCACTTCGACACCGAGGGTTCGCGCGGCATCCGCGACGGTGGGGGTTGGTGCCGGCTGGGTCACGATGACACCGTGATGGCCTCGGGCGATGAGGGTGTCCGCGACTCGGCAGGCGATCGGTGGCAATGTCGACCTGCGCATGCCACCAGAGTAGAGCGATTGCGGATGGTGCGCCGGGCTACTCGGCGAATGCGTCAGTATTCCGGGTAACCCGCACTGGGCCCGAGCATCTGCGCGATGCGGGTGCGGGTGATCTGCGCCAGCTCGGTCACGCTGCCGCCCGAGACCTGTTCGTGCGCAACCGCTTCGAGCGCCCGATCCAGATCGTCCTGGGACAGCGCGAGCAACTCGACATCGGCCGTGGCCAGCAGCGCGTCCCGATCCGGATAGGGCCGGGCATCGGCGAGCACGGCGGCCCAGGTGACGTTGGCGCAGCAGGCGAAGAGCGCGTGAATCGCACGGGCCCGGGAGATTTCGTTGAACCGGTCGAGACCGATTCCTTGATGCATCAGCATGATCGCCTCCGAATCGATGAATGAGGTTTGCTGACGCTGTCCATGATCCGCTGGCGGACGAGCTGGGACCTAGTGCGCCGCACCGAATTTGCGCAGGATTTACAGAGTCTTCGGTCGCGCGGGCCGCGAACGGGTCGAGCAGGGAGGTCTCGCCTGGTCTACCCCTATTTCCGGGATGCGGAGTATCGGCCTCCAGGATCCTCGATACGCTGTAAGAATGACTGATTGGCAGGCGTTCACCGTAGAAACGAAGGACCACGTCGCGCAGGTGACGTTGACCGGTCCCGGCAAGGGCAATGCGATGGGCCCGGATTTCTGGCGGGAGCTGCCGGAGATCTTCCGGGAACTCGACGCCGACCCCGAGGTGCGCGCGGTCGTGCTCACCGGTTCGGGCAAGCACTTCTCCTACGGCCTGGATCTGCCGGCCATGGCGGGCACGTTCGGCCCGCTGATGGCGGATCGGGCGCAGGCCGCACCACGCACCGAGTTCCTGGTGGAGCTGCGCAAGATGCAGGCGGCGGTGACCGCGGTGGCGGATTGCCGCAAGCCGGTGATCGCGGCGATCTCCGGCTGGTGCATCGGCGGCGGGCTGGACCTGATCGCGGCCGTGGACATCCGCTACGCGAGCGCGGACGCGAAGTTCAGCCTGCGTGAGGCGCGGGTGGCCATCGTCGCCGACATCGGCTCGTTGCAGCGGCTGCCCGGCATCATCGGCGAGGGCCAGCTGCGCGAACTCGCCTACACCGGCAAGGACATCGACGCGGCGCGGGCGGAGAAGATCGGACTGGTCAGCGACGTGTTCGAGGATCAGGAGGCGGTGCTGGACGCGGCACACGCCACGGCACGCGAGATCGCCGTCAATCCGCCGCTGGTGGTGCAGGGTGTGAAGGACGTGCTGGATCAGCGGAACAAGGACGAGGTGGCCGCCGGGCTGCGCTACGTGTCCGCGTGGAACTCCGCGTTCCTGCCGTCGGAAGACCTCGCCGAGGCGCTCAAGGCGGTGTTCGAGAAGCGGACGCCGGAGTTCAAGGGCAGGTAAAGCTCGGTATATCACTTGCCCCAGTAGGAGTCTCGTCCGCATACTTGCATCGCGCAACTAATTGATTGATGCAAGCAAAGGTTTGGGTTTGGACGAGCAAACGGTCGACACGATCGCGATGCAGCTTTCCCGATTGCAGCGGATCCGTGACCGCACCGCGGCCCAGATCGGCACGTGGACCAAGGACGGTCTCGATCCCGCGGCCTACGGCACGCTGCTACGGCTGTGCTGTGACGGTCCGATGCGATCAGGCGCGCTGGCCGGTGCGCTGCACTCGGACGCCTCGACGGTGAGTCGTCAGGTGGCGCAGCTGGTCGGCAAGCAACTGGTCGAGCGGCAGGCCGACCCGGCGGACGGCCGGGCCACGGTGCTGGTCGTGACGGAACGTGGCCGGACGGTCGCCGAAGAGGTCCGCAGGCGGCGCAACGAGAACCTGTCCCGGGTGATGGCCGAATGGGCGCCGCAATCCCGGGCCGATTTCGCCGAACTGCTCCGGCAGTTCGTCGACGACTTCGAGCGCACCAGACCCGAGATGATCGCCGCGATGCGCCGCAATTGGGATCAGACCTTTACTGGGACGGAGAAAGACACGTGACAACAGTGGAGAAGGTGGAGGCGCCACCCGCGTTCACCCATCGCCAGATTCTGGTGATCCTGAGCGGCTTGATGCTCGGGATGCTGCTCGCAGCGCTGGACCAGACGATCGTGTCCACCGCGATCCGCACCATCGCCGACGACCTGGACGGCTACTCGTTGCAGGCGTGGGCGACCACCGCCTACCTGATCACCGCGACGCTGGCGACGCCGCTGTACGGCAAGTTGTCCGACATGTTCGGCCGCAAGCAGTTCTTCATGCTGGCCATCGCGATCTTCATCGTCGGCTCGCTGCTGTGCACGATGGCCCAGTCGATGTATCAGCTCGCGGCGTTCCGCGCCGTGCAGGGCATCGGCGCCGGCGGCCTGATGTCGCTGGCGCTGACCATCCTCGGCGACATCGTCGGGCCGCGGGAACGGGCCAAGTATCAGGGCTACTTCCTCGCCGTGTTCGGTACCTCCAGCGTGATCGGCCCGGTCCTGGGCGGCGTGCTGGCCGGTCAGGACACCATCCTCGGGGTCAGCGGCTGGCGCTGGGTGTTCCTGGTGAACGTGCCGATCGGCCTGATCGCGCTCGCGGTGGTGTACCGGGTGCTCAAGCTGCCGAAGCGGCCGCATTCGACCGACCGGGTGGACTGGTGGGGCGTGTTCGTCCTCGCGGTCGGCCTGGTCCCGCTGCTCATCGTGGCCGAGCAGGGGCGCGAATGGGGTTGGGCCAGTGGGCGTTCCATCGCCTGCTACGTGGTCGGTGTGCTCGGTGTGATCGGCTTCGTGTTCGTCGAGAAGGCGCTGCGTGATGCCGCGCTGATCCCGCTGCGGATCTTCAAGAACAAGACCTTCGCGCTCGGCGTGGTGATCTCGTTCGTGGTCGGCGCGGGCATGTTCGGCGGCATCTCGCTGCTGCCGCAGTACCTGCAGGTGGTGCGCGGGGCCAGCCCGACCATGGCGGGCCTGCAGATGCTGCCCATGGTGCTCGGCCTGATGACCGGCTCGGTCGTGTCCGGCCAGCTGATCTCGCGGACCGGTCGCTACCGCAGCTTCACCATCATCGGCGCGAGCATGCTGACGCTGGGCCTGTTCCTGCTGCACTTCCTGACCGCCGACACCCCGCTGTGGCTCGCGATGATCTTCATGGCGTGCACCGGTTTCGGGCTCGGCAACCTGATGCAGCCGCTCACCCTGGCGTTGCAGAACGCGTTGCCGCCCAAGGACATGGGCGTGTCCACCGCGGCCGCGACCTTCTTCCGGCAGATCGGCGGCACGCTCGGGGTCGCGGTGTTCCTGTCCATCCTGTTCGCCCAGCTGACCCCGAACATCTCCGACGAGATGCGCAGCGCGGCCACCGATCCGCAGTTCCAGCACGCGGTGGTCGAGGGCGCGCAGAGCAGCAACCCCGCCGACGCCGCGTTGGCGAAAGGCATGCTCGCGCAGGACACTTCGGCCGCCGGTTCGGTGCTCAAGGACAGCTCGGTGATCCAGCAGCTGAGCCCGGATCTGGCCCGTCCGTTCAAGGTCGGCTTCGCCGAATCCATGTCGACGGTGTTCCTGTCCGCGACCGGTATCGCGTTGCTCGCGCTGATCCTGGTGCTGTTCTGGCGGGAGGTGCCGCTGCGCATGGTCAGCGGCATCCAGGCGGCCAAGGACGCGGCCGCCGACGAGTCGAACTCGGTGCTCGACGCCGAGGCGCGGGTGGTGGACCAGGCCGGGCTGCTGCTCGGCGGCGGCGAGGCGGTGAGCCCGCCGAACGGCAGCGGCCGGCGCGATGGCGCCGCGGGCAGGCCGACGGAAGGTTCCGGCTCGGCGTGACCGAATCCGGTCCTGCCGCGCCCGGGTCGATGAGGGACACGGGCGCGGCGGCGACCGGGCGGGCGGGCCCGCCGATCGTTCTGACAGCATGACCAGGTGATGGTTGCCTTGCGCGTGGTGCGCGATCGATTGCGGCGCCTGCCAGGTGCGATCGGATATCTGGCGGTCGGCGGCGCGACGTCGGTGCTGGCCATGCTCGCGGTGATCGGCCTGCTGCTCGTCGGCGCGTTCTGCTTGATCGGGGTGGGGATCCCGGCGCTGCCCGAGGCGGTCCGGGTGGTCCGCCCGGTGGTGTCGTTCGAACGACGCAGGGCCGCAAGGCGACTCGGTGCGCCGATCATCGAGGCCTATCAACCCCTCACGGGTGGGTTGCGGGAGCGGGTGACGACGGTGTTCACCGATCCGGCGAATCGCCGCGACCTCGCCTGGCTGGTCACCCACATGCTGACCGGGATCGTGGTCGCGGCCTTCGCCGTCGCGCTGCCGCTCAGCACCGTGGTTCAGCTGGCCACCCCGGCGATTTGGCAGCATGTCCCGCCGGGGGAGCTGACCAGCTACGGATTCGAGGTCGACTCCTGGTCGCGGGCGGCGCTGAGCTTCCTCATCGCGTTCCCCATCGGCTTCTTGGTCTTGCAGATCCCGCTCGTCGCCCGCTGGCAGGCGCTGCTGGCCCGCGCCCTGCTCGGACCGGCCGAGGGCATCGTGCTCGCCGACCGGGTCGCCGCCCTGACCGCGACCAGGGCCGCCGCGCTGGACGCGCACGGCGCGGAACTGCGCCGGATCGAGCGCGACCTGCACGACGGCGCGCAGGCCAGGATCGCGGCGGTGATCATGCAACTCGGCCTGGCCGATCAGCTGCGCGACCAGGATCCCGAGGCGGCGCAGGGCTTGGTGCGCAAGGCGCAGGACACCGCGACGGCCGCGCTCGCCGAACTACGCGATGTGGTCCGCAACGTGTACCCACCGGTGCTCTCCGATCGAGGCCTGGTGAGCGCCATCTCGGCGATCGCCGCGCGCAGCCCGATCCCGTGCGTGCTCGACTCGAGCGAAGTCGGCAGGCGGCCCGCGGCGGTGGAGGCGGCGGCCTACTTCGTGATCACCGAGGCGCTCACCAACGCGACCAAACATTCTGGTGCCGAAGGTCTTTCGCTGACCATCGGCGGCCCGCCCGAGGTGCTGCGGATCGAGATCCGCGACGACGGCGTCGGCGGCGCGGTGGAGACCTACGGCGGCGGCCTGGCCGGCATCCGGCGCCGGGCCGAGGCGCTGGACGGCAGCATGGTGCTGACCAGTCCGCCCGGTGGCCCTACTGTGTTGCGGGTGGAGTTGCCGTGCGGGTCATGATCGCCGAGGACGACGCCCTGCTACGGGAGGGTCTCGTGCTCTTGCTGAGCACCGCGGGCATCGAGGTGGTCGCCGCGGTGGACAACGCGGACGATTTCCTCGCCGCGGTGACCGCGGACCGGCCGGACGCGGTGGTGGTCGACATCCGGTTGCCGCCGACATTCACCGACGACGGGCTGCGCGCGGCGGTCAGCGCCCGCAAGATTCATCCCGGCCTGCCGGTGCTGGTGCTGTCGTCCTGGGTGGAGGACAGCTACGCCGCCGAACTGCTGGGCGACGGCGCGGGCGGGGTGGGCTATCTGCTCAAGGAGCGGGTCGGCAAGGTCGACCGGTTCCTGGATTCGCTGCGCCGGGTCGCCGCGGGCGGCACCGCGATGGACCCCGAGGTGATCTCGCAGCTGCTGGTGCGGCGCAAGTCCGATGATCCGCTGGCGGCGTTGACCGCGCGCGAACGCGAGGTGCTCGCGTTGATGGCGGAGGGGCACAACAACGCGACCATCGCTGAGCGGCTGGTGGTCAGCGAAGGCGCTGTGCACAAACACATTCGGAGTATTTTCGCGAAGCTCGGGCTGTCCACCGAGGATGTGGGGCACCGCAGGGTGCTGGCCGTGCTCGCCTATCTGAATGCGTAAAGGCCTGAACCCGTTGGGGTTCAGGCCTTTAGGCTCTGCTCAATCCGCCTGACAGGTGACGTCGGCGGCGGGCAGCGTGCCGTCGCGGAAGTAGGTGTTCACCGCCGCATAGGTGCACGAGTTCTGGTAGCGCCCGAAGATCCAGTGGATCGGGACGTCTTGCAGCGTGACCATGCGCGACGCGCTCAGGTCGTGATGCATGGCGACCGCGCCGGCGTAGGCGGTCCGGGTGTCCCGGTGGACTGCACGATCAGGGCAGGCACCGAATTGCGTACCACCGTCGCGGGTTCGGCGGGCGGGGCCCAGAACGCGCACGGTGTGATGTTGTTGCTGAACGCGCCGAAAACCGGTTGCGCGGCCCGCGCGGCTTCGATGTTGCGCCAATAGAATCCGGGATCGCGCGGTGCGGCCACGTCGCCGCACAGGATCGCCATTTGGGACGAATTGTCTTGCGGCCGGGCCTTCAACGCGTACCCGAGGGTGGCGTCCAGGGTCGGGTCGACCTCGACCGGCTTGCCCTCGGCGGCGTCGGCGATCTTGCGGATCTGACCGGCCAGCATCTCGTACTGGTTCGGGGAGTCCAGCCCGACGAACAGCACCAGCGGAATCCAGTGATCGTCGATCTCGTACTCGCCCAACCGGATCGGCCGGTCCGCGCCCCGGCGGATCAGATCCCGCACCGCGCCGCGAACCTGGGCGCGGTCGGTGCCGAAGTGGTATTCGCCGTCGCGCGCCGCGACCCAATCCGCCCACAGGTCGAGCGCGGCCTCGTTCGGCGGCCCCATCGCCTGCATCATGCCCACCGTGCCGTAGGTGTCCGGATCAGCCGCGCTGTCCAGCACGATCCGGTCGCTGCGTTCGGGGAACATCTGGGTGAACACCGCACCGAGGTAGGTGCCATACGAGGTGCCGTAGAAGTTGATCCGCTCCTCGCCGAAGATGCCGCGGATGACGTCCATGTCCCGCGCGGTGTTGCGGGTGGTGATGTAGGGCAGCCGGGCCGCCTCCGTGGTGGCACAGCGGGCGGCCAGTTCGCCTTGCATCGCCACGGATTCCGCGAAGCTCGCCGCGTCGACCCCGGCCGATTGCAGGCCGATGCCGCGCGGCCAGTGGCACTGCACGGGGGAGGAGCGGCCGACGCCGCGCGGGTCCATGCCGATCAGGTCGTAGCGGGCCCGCACCTCGGGCGTCATCGCCTTGCTGACGGTGACCATGAAGTCCAGGCCGGCGCCGCCCGGTCCACCCGGGTTGGACAGCATGACGCCGTGCTTCTGCGCGGGATCGGTGGCGGCCAGCCGGGAGATCGCGACGGTGAGGGTGGGTCCTTGCGGCTCAGCGTAATCGAGCGGCACGGTGACATCGGCGCACTGCGCACCCGCCTCGTCGAGCGTCGGTTCTCCGCACGCTTTCCAGTCCAGCCGCTGGCTGTAGAAGCGGTCCAGCGCAGGCGGTTCCGCCTTCGCGGCGGGCCCCGCACAGCCGATCAGCCCGGCGCCGGCCACCAGGCTGGTGACCGAGGCCAGGACGGCCGTCAGCGCTCTTGTGCGTTTCACTGATGATCCTTCGATGTTGTTCGGCCGCAACCGATATCGGCGCGGTGGGGGTCAGGCAGAGCAGAGCGCGGCGTCGAGCACGCGGGTGACCGCGTCGGCGGTCTCCTCCGAGGTCGGCAGCTGGTTCACTGTGACGGTCACCGCGGTGCCGTCGGCGGTCACGCCGTTGCGCGTCTCGAAGCCGGGAATGCTGCCGCCGTGGCCCCACACCTGTTTGCCGCACGGCGTGGTGCGCTGGATGAGCGCGAGACCGTAACCGGCGCCGGGCATCCGGTCGAACGGCACGGTGCGCTGCATCTCGGCCAATTGCGCTGGGGCCAGCAGCTTTCCGGCCAACAACGCGGTGAAGAACCGGTTCAGGTCGGTCGGCGTGGCGACCATGTCGCCGGCCGTGCCGCCCCAGGACGGGTCGAGGTCGGTGAAGTCGACCGACTTGCCGCCCACCAGGTGGTAGCCCTGCGGATGCGACCCGCGGATGGTCGTTTCGCGCGCGGCGGGCACGTAGGTGTCGCGCAGGCCGAGCGGTTCGATGATCCGGCGGCCGATCTCGTCGGCGGCCGGATGCCCGGTCACCCGCTCGATCAGCAGGCCGGCGATCAGGTAGTTGGTGTTGGTGTAAACGGATTTCGCGCCGGGTTCGAACTGCGGCGGCGCGGTCATCGCCCGGCGGACCAGGTCGGCCATGTCGAAGTGCTGCCAGCGCAGCGCCTCGTCGTCCGGGTTCAGCTGCTCGGAATGGTCCTGCACGACGCCGTCGGCGGAGCCGTGGCCGAGGTAGTCCGGCAGGCCGCTGGTGTGCTGCAACAGCTGGCGCACCGAGATCCGGTTCCCGTCGTTGCCGTTGCCCTGCACCAGCCCGGGCAGGTAGCGCTCGATCGGCGCATCCAGGTCGACCTTGCCCTCGGCGACCAGCTGCATGATCACCGTCGCCACGAATGTCTTTGTGTTGCTGCCGATCCGGACCCGTCCGTCCGCCGGGAACGGCGCACGGGTGTCCAGGTTGCCTGCGCCCGCAGTGAAAGTGCGATGGCCGCCGGGGCCGTCGATCACCACCTGCACGCCGGGCGTTCCGGTGCGCACCACGTCGTCCATCGCGGTGACGACCGCGGCGGGCGCCGGCTGCGCCGAATCCTTCGGCGCGGCGTCCGAAGTGTCACCGCCACAAGCGGATACGGCGAGTACCGCACCGACCAGCGCGGCCGAAAGGACCGCTTTCCCGCAGTTACGCCGAAATGGGTTCATGAGCAGTGATTTCCTCCTGTTCGAGCCGGAAGGCATGGGTGCGTCCCCGACGCTTCGAGCCTAGGAATCGGCGGCCGTCCCGCCCATGCCGCGCGCACCCGAATCCGGGGTATCGCCTACAGGGGATGCGTGGTGGTGCTAGCACCACCACGCGGCGTGCGTCGCCGGACATCGGTGGCCGCCGCCGGGAGCGCGTGCAAACATACGGTGACCGGGATCTGTACATCTACCACCGATCTCGACCCGTCGAGGGCGGACATCCGGCCGAGTCCGATGTCCGCTCCCGTGCCCATACCAGCGCCCGATCAGTTAGTTGTCATGAAAACCTCATGAATCCATTGCTTGGATGTCTGAACAATGACGTCGGATCCGCAGTGGCTCATCGGTGACTTCACGCGGGGCTGGTCGTCGAGACGTCCGACGATTGTCTACGTTCATCGTTGAACGATCGACGGTCAGAGAGAGAGGACCGAATGCTGAAGTTCGCTGTACTCGGCGAGGTGCGTGCGTGGCGCGATGAACTGGAGCTCGATCTGGGCTCCAAACAGCGCCGAGCCTTGCTGGCGGCCCTGTTGCTGCGCAGCGGACGTTCGGCGACGGTGCCCGAACTCATCGACGGTGTCTGGGGCGAGCATCCGACGCCGAGCGCGATCGGCGCGCTGCGCAACCACATCCTGCACCTGCGCCGGGCACTGGAGCCGGACCGGCCGACCGGCGCGGCCGCCACGGTGCTGGTCGGGTTCGGCGGCGGCTACGCGCTGCGGCTGGCCCCCGGCGTGGTCGATGTGGAGATGGTCGAGGACATGCTGCTCGATGTCCAGCCGGAGCGGATCGGCTCCGAGCCGGAGCACACGGTCGAGGTGGTCCGCGAGCGGCTCGACGCCGCGCTGCGGCTCTGGTCCGGCACGCCGCTGGCCGGGCTGCCCGGCCCCTACGCCGAGCGCCAGCGCACCCAGCTGGTCGAACGGCGAATCGCCCTGCTGGAGCAGCGAATCGAGCTGGACCTACGCCTGGGCCGCTACCCAGAGGTGATCGCCGAACTGACCCCGCTGTGCGGCGAGCACCCGATGCGCGAGCAGATCCGCGGCCTGCTGATGACCGCGCTCTACCACGCGGGCAGGCAGGCCGAGGCGCTCGCGGTGTACGCCGACACCCGCAAGGTGCTGATCGAACGGCTCGGCATCGAACCCGGTCAGCAGCTTGCCGAACTGCACCAGCGCATCCTGCGCGCGGATCTGCGCGTGCCGCAACGCGATACCGACAACGCGGGGGTCAGTGTGCGCCCGCCGCGGCGCACGGTCGGCCGGGTCGCCCAGCTGCCCGCCGACGTCGTCGACTTCACCGGCCGCGCCGACACGGTCCGGCAGATCAGCGAATGGCTCACCCGGGCAGACGGTTTCGCGGTGCCGGTCTGCGTGATCGCCGGCATGGGCGGGATCGGCAAGAGCGCGCTCGCGGTGCACGTCGGGCATCGGGTGCGCGAGCAGTTCCCGGACGGGCAGCTGCACGTCGATCTGCACGGCTTCGCGCAGGCCCGCGGCCCGGCCGGGCACTCGGGCACCCCGGCCGCGGACACCCTCGGCGATTTCCTGCGCGCCCTGGGCATTCCGGAGGGCGAGATCGCGCCGACGCTGGCCGAGCGCTCGGCCCAGTTCCGCAGCTTCCTCGACGGCAAGCGGATGCTCGTCGTGCTGGACAACGCCCGCGACGTCGACCAGGTCACCCCGCTGATCCCCGGCACGCCCGGCTCCGCGGTGTTGATCACCAGCCGCTCGTCCATGCCCGAATTGCCTTGCGTAGTCGGCATTCTCGGCGTGCGACTCGATGTGCTGGAGCGAGGGGAGGCGCGCACGCTGCTCGCCGGGATCGCCGGGCTGCGCCGGGTCGGCACCGAGTCGGCCGCGGTGGACAGCGTGCTCGACGCGTGCGGCGGGCTGCCGCTCGCGGTCCGGATCATCGGCGCGCGACTGGCGGCCAGACCCAACTGGAGCGTCGCCAGCCTGGCCGAGCGGCTGGCGGACGAGAAGCAGCGGCTGGGCACCCTGCGCAGCGGCGACCTCGCCGTGGAGGCGGCGTTCCGGCTCAGCTACGACCAGCTCGATTGCGCGCAGGCCAGGGCGTTCCGGATGCTGGCGGTGCCGGAGGTCGCGGAGATCTCGCTGGACGGCGCGGCCGCGATCCTCGGCTCGGATCGGATGCTGGTCGAGGAACTCTGCGAGTCGCTGGTCGATCTGAACCTGATGGAGACCAGCGCGTCCGGGCGCTACACCTATCACGATCTGCCGCGGCTGTTCGCCCGCGAACTGCACCTCGGACCGGACGCCGACGAGCCGGTGTCCGGCGCGCTGGCCCGCCTGCTCGACTTCTATCTGGCCACCATGAAAAACCTGATGACAGTGTGTAATCCGGGGTCGCGATTGCCGGAACACCTGGGATCCACGGTGGCCGAAGGACTGTCGTTCCGGGACACCATCGCCGCGCAGTACTGGCTCGACGTCGAGCGGCCGAACCTGATCTCGCTCTACGAACAGACCGCGCGGGTAGGTGGCCCCGCGCTCGCGCCGGCCGCCGACATCGCCTGGGCCACCGCGGAATTGATCGACGGCGGCCCGCACTGCCAGGAGCTGTCCCGGGCGCTGGACAAGCTGCTCGGCGCGGCCCTGCGGACCGGTGACCGCCGAGTCGAATGCCGGATCCGGGTGACGCTCGGCGCGATCTACAGCTACTCGCTCGGCACGCTGCGCCAGGGCCGGGACCATCAGCGCATCGCGCTGTCGCTCACCCCGGACTCGGCCGAGGACGTGCGGCTGACCGCGTTCGCGGCGCAGCTGCTCGCCTCCTCGACCAGGATGGGCACCGAAACCGCCGCCTCGCTCGGGCACGCCGAACGCGCGATCCGCCTGGCCCGGCGGGTCGAGGATCCGGCGGTCGAATGCGCCAGCCTGGTGCACATGGCCAAAACCCTGTCCGACGCAGGCAAATTCGCCGAATCACAGGACCGGGCGACCGAGGCGAAGACCCTGGCCGCGAAGATCGGCAACGCCGCATTGGAGGCGATGGCGACGCACGAACTGGGCGTGAGCCGCGGCTTCCAGGGCGACCACGCGCAGGCGATCGAGCTGTGCCGGGAGTCGCTGCGGCTGGCCCGGCTCAGCGGGGTGGAATTGCGCGAAGGCTGGGCGCTGGCGCGGCTGGCGCACGTGCACATGATGGCCGGGCAGCTGGAACAGGCCGAGCCGATCGCCGACGCGGCGGTCCGGATGCTCAACCGCGCCATCGGCCCGCTGTCGCGGGCCCGGGTGCTGGTGATGCACGGGCTGATCTTGCAGGCGCTCGGCCGGACCCATCAGGCCTACTGCGTATACCGCTCGGCGGCAGAGGCTTTCGCGCCGATGGAGGACGCGCACTTCACCCACGAACGGCTGAACGGCGAAGTCGAGGCGCCGATCCTCGCGCTGCTCGGTGAGCACCTGGACCAGGTGATCGCCGAGCGCAATCAGCGGCGCGCCGCCGGGTAGTACGCGAAAAGCGGGAAGCCCGAACGGACTTCCCGCTTTTCCGGCCGTACGGCAGGCTCAGTGGCCGCCGTTGTCCTTCAGCCGCTGGATCGAGGCGGTGATCTCGGTCTCGGCCTCGGCGCGGCCGACCCACTCCGAGCCCTTGACGTACTTGCCGGGCTCGAGATCCTTGTAGCGCTCGAAGAAGTGCTTGATCGCGGCCAGCTCGAACTCGGGCACATCCTTCAGATCCTGGATGTGGTCCCAGCGCGGGTCGCCGGCCGGCACGCACAGCACCTTGTCGTCGCCGCCTGCCTCGTCGACCATCTTGTACATCGCCACCGGGCGCACCTCGATGAGGCAGCCGGGGAACACCGACTCGGGCAGCAGGACCAGCGCGTCCAGCGGGTCACCGTCCTCGCCGAGGGTGTTCTCGATGTAGCCGTAGTCGGCGGGGTAGACCATGGAGGTGTAGAGGTGCCGGTCGAGCCGGACCCGTCCGGTCTCGTGATCGACCTCGTACTTGTTCCGAGAGCCCTTGGGGATCTCGATGGTGACGTCGAACTCCACGCCATCTCCTTCGGTGCATCTATGAGCATGAGCAGTCACGACTGCCGACTCGCCAGGTTGTTCGGGGGAACGGTTGCGCAACGAGGATAGTGTGGTCGGCGGGGACATGGGTGCGGCAGGCGGCTGCTGCGGAAATCAGTCGAGGAGAGCTGCGGGCTGTGGTTGGTAAGAACATCGGTGGCTTGGCTGCCCGGCGGCGCCGCAACATCTGGATCGGACTCGGCGTGACGCTCGCCGTCGTCCTCGCGGCGGGTGGTGGCGTGCTGCTCACGGTAAAGCCGTGGACCGACGAATTCCGGCACGGCGGGCTCACCACGGCCGCGCCGCCGGCCCCGGTCCGGCCGTTCCCGCAGGTCGTCCCGGCGCCCTCGAACGCGCCCGCGCCGAGCCCGGCCGGCATCGCCGCCGCGCTCGCGCCGGTCATCGGCAATCCGGATCTGGGCGCGTTCGCCGGACAGGTCACCGACGCCGACAGCGCGACCGTGCTGTGGAGCGGCGACCCGACCCGGCCGATGATCCCGTCCTCGACCGCGAAGATCCTGACCACCGCCGCCGCGCTGCTCACGCTGCCGGACAACCACCGGCTGACCACCAAGGTGGTGGCCGGGGCCGCGCCGAACGAGCTGGTGCTGGTCGGCGGCGGCGATCCGACGCTGACCGCCGAGCCGGAGGGCAAGGGCTACTACCCGAACGCCGCGCGGGTGTCCGACCTGGTGACCCAGATCAAGAACTCGGGCCGCAGCATCGACACGATCGTGGTCGACACCTCGGCCTACACCGGCCCGAGCATGGCCAAGGGCTGGGACCCGATCGACATCCACGACGGCTCGATCGCGCCGATGGAGTCGGTGATGATCGACGGCGGCCGGTTGCAGCCGCTGGTCGAGTACTCCCCGCGCACCCCGACGCCCGCGCTCGACGCCGGGCGCAGGCTGGCCACCGACCTCGGCCTCGATCCCGCGCGGGTGCGGATCGGCACTGCGGCGCCCGGCGCGGCCGAGGTGGCGAGCGTGGAATCGGCGCCGCTGCGCGACCGCCTGCGCGACATGATGGTCTACTCCGACAACATTCTCGCCGAGGCGGTCGGGCGGGAGATCTCCGTCGCGAACGGCGGCGAGGCTTCCTTCGCCGGCGCGGTCGACGCGGTGCGCACCGCGCTCGGCAAGGCGGGCTTCGACCTGGCCGGGCTGGACATGCAGGACAACAGCGGGCTGTCGGTGGACGACCGCATTCCGGCCAAGCTGCTCGACCGGGTGGTCGCGACCGCGGCCAAGCCGAACGCGTCGACCGCGGTGCAGCCGGCCGGCACCAAGGCCAGGCCCGAGAACGACCGCCTCGCATCGACTTTGGCGCCGCTGCTCGACGACCTGCCGATCGCGGGTGCGACCGGTTCGCTGACCAGCCGTTATGTCGAACGCAACCGGCAGGGCGCGGGGTTCGTCCGGGCCAAGACCGGAACTCTGTCGGTGTCCAGCGCGTTGGTCGGGTATGTGCTCGACGCCGATGGGCGGGTGCTGACCTTCGCGTTGATGTCGAACGATCGACCGCCGGAGGTGAGCAGGCCCGCCTTGGACGCGATCGCAGGCACGCTACGCAACTGTGGATGCTCGTGACGGGTGGTTGACAATGCACGGAGAAAGTTCCGACCCAGCTGATACCGGCACGGGCTCAGTCGTGCCCGCCGGCAACGGGGTGGTCGAGCAGTCCAAGAGCCGATCGGGGTTCTCCGGTGCCGTCGACTGGAAGCTGGCCGCGAAGACCGGCGCGACCCTAGTGCCGTCCGGGCCGCGGACCTCACGGTTCTCGGCCGAGCAGGTGGTCGCCGAATTGGCCGACGCGTCCGTGCGCGCGGAAGGACCGGTCCGGGAGGTGAGCATGCTGCTCGACGACCAGCCGGTGCCCGCCGCCCGGATCGTCGACCGGCCCGGCTGGATCGCGGCGGCCGCCGACTCGATGGGCCAGCTGACCGGCACCGGCGCCGACACCGGCGACCGCGGGCTGCTGCAAGGCAAACCGGCCGGCGTACAGGCGGGCGCGATGCTCGCTTTCCTGTCCACCGCGATCCTCGGCCAGTACGACCCGTTCACCGGGCCGGACGGCACGCTGCTGCTGGTCGCGCCGAACATCATGGCGGTCGAACGCGCACTCGGCGTCTCGCCGAGCGACTTCCGGCTCTGGGTCTGCCTGCACGAGGTGACCCACCGGGTGCAGTTCTCCTCCGCGCCCTGGCTGGCCGACTACATGCGGGCCAATGTCGAGGTGCTCGGCGAGGTCGGCGACGAGCCGCTCAACGAGATGCTGTCCCGGCTGCTCGACGAGGTGCGCGATCGCCGCCGCGGCGGTCGTCCCGACGATCCGGCCGCGCGCGGCGTGGTCGGTCTGCTGCGGGCCACCCAGGCGCCGCCGCAACGCGAGGCGCTGGACCGGTTGCTGATGCTCGGCACGCTGCTGGAAGGGCACGCCGATCATGTGATGGACGCGGTCGGCCCGGCCGTGGTGCCGTCGGTCGAGCAGATCCGGTCCGCGTTCGACCAGCGGCGCAAGCGCCCGACCAACCCGTTGCAGCGGATCATGCGGGCGTTGCTCGGCGTCGATGCGAAGGTCGCGCAATACGTCCGCGGCAAGGCGTTCGTGGACGATGTGGTGGGCCGGGTCGGCATGGAACAGTTCAACACCATCTGGACGAACGCCGAAACCCTGCCGCGCACAGACGAAATCGAACGCCCGGAACTCTGGGTCAGCCGCGTCCTCGGCTGACGCCGCGCCGCGCAGAGCCGGGGCGAACGGCCTCGGTAGGCTGCGGGAATGGGGCGTGCGCCGGGTGGGAGACCTCGGGTCTCCGAGCACGGGGGTGAGTTGTCGCCGGGTGCCGACGGATCGTCGAGTCCGCGCCGACTGCCGGAAACGGCCGCCGTGCTCGAGGTGCGGCGGGCGGTGCGGGACTGGGTTGTCGCCTACGCGCCGAGTGGCGAGGCTGGGACGGCTGTCGCAGTTGCGCTGTCCGGCGGGGCGGATTCCTTGGCGCTCACTGCCGCGGCCGTGCTCGAGGTAGGTGCGGTCGATGCGCTGGTGGTCGACCATCAATTGCAGGCCGGGTCCGATGTGGTTGCGGCCGCTGCCGTTGCCGCGGCGCTGTCGCTCGGCTGTCGCTCGGCCCGGGTGCTCCCGGTCGAGGTCGACGGTGCCGGGGGGATGGAGGCGGCGGCGCGCCGCGCTCGGTACGCGGCGCTGGACGAAGCGCGCGGCGGGCTGCCGGTGCTGCTCGGGCACACCCTCGATGATCAGGCGGAAACCGTATTACTCGGGTTGGCTCGCGGGTCCGGCGGACGGTCCATTCACGGGATGACCGAATGGGCCGAGCCATGGGGCCGGCCGTTGCTCGGGGTGCGCCGGGCGGTGACCCGGCAGTTGTGCGCCGACGTGGGCGTGCCGCCCTACGCGGATCCGCACAACACATCACCCGAGTTCACCAGGGTTCGACTGCGCACCGAGGTGCTGCCGTTGCTGGAGGACGTGCTCGGCGGCGGGGTCGCCGGCGCGCTCGCGCGAACCGCCGAACAACTGCGCGAAGACGGTGCGGTGCTCGACGCCCTCGCGGGTGAGCTGCTGCACACCGCGAGTGATGGCGCGACCCTCTCGATCGAGACGCTCGCCACTGCGCCGGCCGCGCTGCGCCGCCGGGCGATCCGGGCCTGGCTGCTGGCCGGCGGGGCGAAAGCGCTGACCGGCAAGCATTTACACGCGGTCGACGAGCTGATCACCGACTGGCGCGGACAGGGCGGCGTCGCGGTCGGCGGCGGCCGGCCGGGTAGCAGGTTGGTCGCGGCGCGGGAACATGGCAGGCTGACACTGCGTCTGCGCAGCGGCTGATGACACATAATGGGTCGGCCGTCCGGGAGCGAAAACCAGAAGGGAACAGCTGACGTGTACGGGGACGACATCGCGTCTGTTCTGATCACCCAGGAAGAGATCGCCGCCAAGACGAAGGAGCTCGCCGAGCTCATCGCCAAGCGCTATCCCGCCGACGCCCCCGAGGGCGACCTGCTGCTGGTCGGAGTGCTCAAGGGTGCGATCTTCTTCATGACCGACCTGGCCAAGGCGTTGTCGATCCCGACCCAGATGGAGTTCATGGCCGTCTCGTCGTACGGGTCGTCCACCTCGTCCTCCGGCGTGGTCCGCATCATGAAAGACCTGGACAAGGACATTGCCGGGCGCAATGTGCTGATCGTCGAGGACATCATCGACTCGGGCCTGACCCTGTCCTGGCTCAAGCGCAACCTGTCCACGCGCAACCCCGCCTCGCTCGAGGTGGTCACGTTGCTGCGTAAGCCGGACGCGCTGCGCACGCACGTCGACGTCGCGCATGTCGGCTTCGACATCCCGAACGAATTCGTCGTCGGCTACGGCCTCGACTACGCCGAGCGCTACCGCGACCTGCCCTACATCGGCACGCTGGACCCGAAGGTCTACTCCTAGCGGTCCGGCAGGATCCCGAAAATCGTTGCGGGGGAGCCGGAACCGCTGCGATAGAGCGGGCTGCCGACCAGGATCCAGGCGCCGGTCGCGGGGATGGCCGCGAGATTGGCCAGGCATTCCAGGCTGATCCGGTGCTCGCCGTAGAGCAGCTTGGAGACCGCGTAGGTCTGGTCGGTGCCCAGGTCGGGCCCGAAGGTGTCGATGCCGAGCGCGCCGCGATGGCCGAGCCGGCCGGTGCGCAGCAGCCACTCGATGGTCTCCACCGCGAAACCCGGTTGATGATCGGCGGATTCGGCCGTGCCGATGAATTCCGGGGTGCCCCACTTGGCATCCCAGCCGGTCCAGGCGATCACCGCCGCGCCGTTCGGGATGCGGCCGTGCCTGCCCTCCCACTGCTTCAGATCGGCGACGGTGATCGCGTAGTCCCGGTCGCGGGCGCACGGATCGCGCAGGTCGATCTTCACCGCGGGCAGCAGCAGATCGTCCAGGTCGAGTTCGTCGGCGGCCAGGCCGTCGGAATGGAAGTGGATCGGTGCGCCCCAATGGGTTCCGGTGTGCTCGCCCTGCTGGATATAGCGCAGGTAGTAGCCGTCGTTGGCGACCGTCGCGACGATGTCGGTGCGGAACTCCGGATCGTCCGGATACAGCGGCGTGGTCGCCGGATCATGCACGTGCGACAGGCTCACCAGCCGGCCGAGCGGGCGCGGCGAGGTCATCGCTTCCGCTGCGGGATGGCCCGCGCGAGCGCCAGCAGGTCGGCCTCTAGCCAGCGGAACAACCGGTAGGTAACCACGAAAGCCAGGATGCCACCCACGCTGAGCAAGCGCACCGGAACGATCACCAACTCCAGATCGCCGGCGTCGACGAAGGTCGCGCCCGCCACCCCGAGCAGCGGCACCGAGGCCGCGACGCCGAGGTAGAAGTTGCCGCGCCGGGCCAGATTTCGCAGCTGCCGTTCGTCGCCCGGCCCGATTCCGCCGCGCACCAGCAACTGTGGATACACCGAGCGGACGGCGTAGACCATGATCGGGAAGAACGGATAGGCCAGCGCGATGGCGGCGCAAACCACCTGTGCCGCAAAGAAATGCAGGAACGTCTTCGGCGGCAGGTCGACGCCGGTGAAAGCCAGGCCGAGCGGCCAGATCACGCCGGCCGCGAGCCAGAAACCGAAGGGCACCAACACCGCCCAGTCGCCCATCAGCAAGGTGTCGCGGCGGGCCTTCGCCAGCGTGCGGGCGGAATACTCGCGGCCGCGGGCCAACCGGAAGCCGATGGTCAGCGGCCGGCGGGTGAGGAAGATCAGCAGGATCGCCGCGACCGAGAAAGCGATCAGATTGTTGACCAGCCCGACCGTGGCGAACTTGGCCTGGTCGTCGGCCGACATCCGATCGATGATCAGGGACTGGTTCAGCTGGATGTTGTACCAGCTCGCGAGCGCGTTGGGCACGCCGATGCACAGGGCCGCGAACGGGATCAGCCAGCCGCGCGCCCGGTGGGCCAGGCTGGTCGGCGGCGGATCTGCCAGGTTGCGGGCGCGGGCGTCGAGGCAGAGGTCGAGCTGCCCGGCCAGCTCGGCGCCGTTGCGCCAGCGGCGTTTCGGGTCGGGATGCAGGCAGTCGAGGAGCACTCGGCGCAGGGCCGCCGGGGTGTCGGTGGGGAGTTGGGACAGTGCGGTTTCGGTGACTCCGGCGCGGCGTACGGCGAGCATCTGCGCATAGATCTCGGCGGGGGTATCGCCTGCCTGCCAGGTGTCATCGAACGGGCTCGCGCTCGTGAGCATTTCCCACAGCAGTACGCCCAGCGAGTAGATGTCGCTGCGGGTGCCCGGCGCGGGCATGGTCGGATCGAGGTGCCTGGCCAGCTGTTCCGGTGACCGGTAGGGCAGCGAATCATCTTCGTGCTGAGCCGGATTCACCGCGGGCGGGCGCGGGCCGGACTCGCTCAAGGCGAAATCGGCCAGCTTCGGGATGCCCTCGGCGGTGAAGAGCACGTTCGCCGGTTTGAGGTCGTGATGCAGGACCCCGTGGTGCTCCGCGTAATCCAGCGCGTCGGCCAGCCGCCTGCCCACCCAGGCCACCGTCTCCGGCCAGCTGAGCGTGGCGATCTCGGACCGCACGCTCGAATCCGCAGGCCGGATCTCGCCTTTCGACTCCATGGCCGCATCGATGGCGCGTAGCAGCAGCGCGCCGCCGTCTGATTCGGGGCCGGTGCGTCGCTGGTCGAGGACGCCGACCGCGGTGCCGCCGGGGAGGTACTGCATGTAGACGAGGCGCGGCGCGGCGGCGCTGAGCAGGGAACGGCCGGTGTCGGCTGTGCTGCCGCCCGAAACGCGTGGCGGCAGCTCGGTTCTCGTCGGCCGCGGGTAATCCGTGCTGCGGGCGCGCGGGCTGGCGACCGTGTCGTCGTCCGGAGCGTGCGATGCGGCGACGGTGGCGTCGTCGGGGTGGCTCGCCGGCAGGGTGCCGTCGGCGTCGCGCGAGCCCGCGTCCGTGGCATCGTCGACCCGCGACTTGCGGTCGGCCACGGTGCGGTCGGTGTCGAGGTCGGGTGGAGCGGCGACGGTGGCGTCGTCCGGGACGGTCCGCTCCATGCTGTGGAAGCCGAGTCGTCGGGGGCGGGCGGCAGTGCTCGTCTCGCGGACGGAATCGTCTGTCTCCCAATCGAACGCGTCGTCGGGGTCCTGCGCGGGGCCGGTGCTCAGCAGTCGCTGATCGAAGACCCGGACGATGTGTGCGTGATCGAGCTGCGCCATGGTGTGCGGCGCACTCGCCCGCCCCGCCGAAAGCCGCACCGCGACAAGCCGTTGCATGGACCGCTGCCTGGCCAGGAACACTCGGCCGAGCATCCCGGTGCCGAGATCGGTGATCAGGTCGAAGTCGTCGATCTGCCGGCCGGGCGCCAGATCGGCCAGTGCGGCAATGGCTTCGGTCGATTCCGCGGTGCCGAAGTCGGCGGTGCTGTCGTCGATGCCGAACGCGGCGAGGCGTTCGCGCACCTCGCCGGCGAGGTCGGGGTACTCGGCGACGAACTCGTCGATGGCCAGCGGGGCGTGCCTGCGGCGCGCGAGGAATTCCTCGCAGAGCAGGTCGGCCAGCTCGGGACTGTGCTCGACCTCCGGAAATTCCTTGCGGTACTCGGCAATCCGCTTGCCGAGTTCAGCGGCCATGGCCCAGCGTTCGCGCAGATCGATGCGCAGCAACTCGGCCAGCACCGTGAGACGCACCTGGGCGCCGTCGGGCACGTAATCCGCGAGGCGCGGCGGCGCGAACGAATCGGACCGCAGGCAGCGTTGCCACTCCGCGGCGAACCGCGCCACGGCATCGGCGCGCGGGGAGCTCACGTGCGGGTCTCCAGCACGGGCTCGGTCTGGTCGAGTTCGGACACCGCCGCAACGGTATTCGGTCCGGCCGACTCCGGCGCGACGACGCGCTCCAGCGCGCGCAGGTCCGCCTCCAGCGCGCGGAACAGCAGGTAGGAGCCGACGAACGCGAGGATGCCGCCCGCGCACAGCACCCGGACCGCGAAGATCACCAACGGAATATCGGGCGGCGGCAGGAAGGTCACGCCCGCCACCGCGAGCAGCGGCACCGACGCCGCGACCGCCAGATATCCGTTGCACCGGCGGTCCAGCCCGCGCAACCAGATCGCGTCCTCCGGGCTGATGTCGCCGTGCCGGAGGAACAGCGGATAGATGCAGCGCACCATGTAGAACGTCAGCAGGAAGAACGGATACGCCACCGCGATCGCCCCGCACACCACCAGGGACGCGAGGAAGTGCACGATCGCCCGCGCGGGCAGGTCGCCGGTCACCAATTGCAGGGTGAGCGGGAAGGTGATGCCGGACAGCACCCACAGCGAAAATGCCACGGCCACAGCGCGATCCCCGAGCAGCAGCGCGTCGCGCCGGGCATGGCGCAGCGTCTGCGGGTCGTATCGCCTGCCCTTGCGTAGCCCGCGCGGCACGGTCAGCAGCGACCGCGACATGTACACCACGATCGCGATGCCCGCGGGGAAGAACACCGCGTTCACCACGCCGGTGATCACCACGAAGCTGTGCTGGGCGTCCTCGTTCAGCCTGCTGATGATCAGGTGCTGGTTGTGCTGGATGTTGTACAGCGAGGCAAGTACATTCGGCAGTCCGACGGACAGCAGCGTGACCAGCACGAGCCACGGCCGCAGCCGCAGTCGCCAGCTGGTCGGCGCGGGATCGACGAGCTCGCGGGCGCGCGGATCCAGGCACAGCTCCAGCTGCCTGGCCAGCACCGACCCGCTGGCCCACCGGTTCGTCCGCTCCGGCGACAGGCAGCTCAGCAGCACCCGCCGCAGCGCCGCCGGGCAATCGGCCGGAACCCGTTCCAGCGCCGCGGCATCCACGCCGGAGCTGCGCCGCTCCAGCATGGCTTCGAGGGTCGTGTCGTCGCCGTGGTCGTCGGCGCCCGCGGTGCTGTCGTCGAACGGTTTCGCCCCGGTGAGCAGTTCCCACAGCACCACCCCGAGCGAGTAGATATCCGCGCGGGTGTCCAGATCCGCGGCGCTGCGCCCGAATCCGGGGTGGCAGGCCTCCAGCTGCTCCGGCGACATGTACGCCAGCGAGCCGCCGAAATAGGACACCGGACTGGTGCCCTCGACATTGCGGCTGAAGCTGATGTTGAAGTCGGCCAGCTTCGGCACCGCCTCGGCGGTCAGCAGCACATTGGCCGGTTTCACGTCGCGGTGCAGCACGCCGTGCGCCGAGGCGTAGTCCAGCGCCTCGGCCAGCCTGCGGCCGAGCCAGGCCACGGTTTCCGGCCAGCTGAGCGCGGCGATCTCGGCGCGCACGCTGGAATCCGTCGGCCGGATCTCGCCCTTCTCCTCCATCGCCGCGTCGACGGCGTCGAGCAGCAGCTGGCCGCTGCGTTCGGCGGGCGGGGTGGCGCGCACCCAGCGCAGCACGCCGAGCAGCGTGCCGCCGGGCAGGAACTGCATGTAGAGCAGCCGGAGCCGGCGCGCGGCCCCGGCGCCGTCGTCGAGCACGCGCTGGTCGAAGACCCGCACGATGTAGTCGTGGTCGAGCTGGGCCAGGGTCTGCGGCTCGGTGCCGTGGTCGGTGGAGATCTTGACCGCGACCAGCCGTTGCAGCGAGCGCTGCCGGGCCAGGAAGACCCGCGCGAACGCGCCGCTGCCCAGGCCGGTGAGCAGATCGAAATCATCGATCCGCTGGCCGATTTCGATGCGGTCGAGCGCGTCGAGCCGGCCCGGTCCGGTGCCGATCGTGGTGGGAATGGCTGTCGCCGTTCCCGTCAGATCAGTTGTGGTCGCTCGGGTCACTTCTGAACTACGAGTCGACTCGGTGGTTCGGTTCAATTCGTTATCGACGAACGCGGCCCGGGTGCGCGCGAGCGCGGTCAGCGTGGAATCCTCGAGCGCCGCGCGCCGCGTGCTCTGATCAACATCGTCGGCGTTCAGCAGTGCGCGGAGTTCGCTCGCCTGGTGTGGATATTCGCGCAGACATTCGCGCGGATCGACGCGTTCGCCGCTGTGCCTGCGGATGACGAACTCCTCGTACACCAGACCGGCGGGGATACTTCCGGGCTGAAGTTCGGGAAACTCCGCGCAGTATTCGGCGAGCCGTTTCCGGGTGTCCGCGTTCGTAGGGTTCGCGTCGAGCACGGTCCGGCGGAGCCAGCGATGTCGCAGGTCGACGCGGATCAGGTCGAGCAGCGCCGCGGTGCGCAGGGTGTGCGCGTCGGGCAGGAACTCGGCGATCTCGGGCGGGCCCGCGGCGGCATAGGCGGCGTCTTCCCAGGCCGCGGAGAACGCGGCGACAACGCTGAATTCGGCCCGCGGCGGGGGATGGCCGAAACCAGTACCCGGGTCGAAACCCGTGGTGGATTCGGAACTTCTATCGGAGTCGGCACTCATTCTCGGACCTAGTGGCTTCGGCGGACACCGAAGAATCCGCACTGGTCGGTCGGTGGATGTCGCGGAGAATTTCCGCCACACCCGACGCCATCGTCCCCCGAGCAGTATTCGGAATGATAACTTGCGGCTTGAGAGCGATCACCCGAATTCGACAACGATGCGACGGGGGACGACCAGCACATGCAGATCAAGGCCACAGCGGTGGCGGACGCGGAGATAGTCGTCGCGCCACCTGTTCGATCGAACACCGAAGCGAGTGCGCCCGCTCAAGATAGTCCGCTAGGCGCGAACGACCAAATCCCCGCCGACTCCGCCGACAAGGATGCCGCGCGCGGTCCGGCCGCGACCATCGCGGCGGGCGTGCGCGAGGGTTCGCTGACCGCGACGGAGGTGGTCGAGACGACCATGGCCCGGATCGTGGCCGAACACCGGAACACCAATGCCTTCAGCGTCATTCGCACCGAGAAGGCCAGAACCGAGGCGGCCGCGCTGGAGCAGCGTGCCGACCTCGACGTGCTGCCGCTGGCCGGGGTGCCGATCGCGATCAAGCACAACATCGCGGTGGCGGGCGAGACCCTGCGCTCCGGCTCGGCCGCCACCGACGCCCGTCCGGTCGCCGACGATCATTCGGTGGTGCGCAGGTTGCGCGCGGCGGGCGCGGTGGTCGTCGGCCTCACCACGGTGCCGGAACTCGGACTGTGGGGGACCACCGATACTCCCGAGCGGATCACCGGTAATCCGTGGAATGTCGCGCGCAGCGCGGGCGGCTCGTCCGGCGGCGCGGCCGCGGCGGTCGCCGCCGGGCTGGTGCCGATCGCGCACGGCAACGACGGACTCGGCTCGATCCGGGTGCCCGCGGCCTGCTGCGGGGTGTACGGCATCAAGCCGGGCCGATACACGGTGCCCGCGGAGATCGGCGTCGACTCGTGGTCGGGCATGTTCGAAAACGGTGTGCTCGCAACGACAGTCGGCGACGCGGCGCTCGCGCTATCGGTGCTGGCCGCCCGGCCGGACCTAGCCGAGGTGGAGCCGCCCGGCCGACTACGCATCGGCCTAGCCGTGGCTTCGCCGCTCCGCTGCTTCCCGGTCGATCGGCACTGGACCAATGCTGCGCGCACCGCGGCCTCGGTCGCCGCCGCGGCGGGTCATCTGGTCGAGCCGACCACGTTGCCCTATGGCGACGCGATGTTGTCGATCCTCTTGCGCTGGTTGGCCGTTGGCTCCCGGGACGCCGCCGCGCTACCGCACCCCGACCGCCTGCAGCCGCGCACCCGCCGCCACCTCGCGCTCGGCCGCCTGGTGCAGCGACTACGCCTGGTGCGACCGGCCCAGATCGACCGGGTCGAGGCGCGCCTGCTCGAATACTTCGAACGCTATGACGTGGTGATCACCCCCACGCTCGCCTGCCCGCCGCCCAAGGCGCGGGCCTGGCATCACCGTGGCTGGCTGGCGAATGTGCTTGCCACCGCCCGGTTTTCCCCGTTCACCCCGCTGTGGAACCTGGTCGGCTGGCCCGCCGCGTCCATCCCGATGGGCATGCATCCCGATGTCGGGACGCCGGTCGCGGCTCAGCTCGCCGGGCCGCCGGGTAGCGAATCCAGCCTGCTGCGGTTGTCCGCGCAACTGGAATCGCTGCACCCGTGGCGGCGCACCATCAACTGATCAGGCGCTGACGGCGGGTTGCGGCTGCTGGACCGAGAACCCGCCATCGACCGCGCGTCCGGCGAATTCGAGGATGGTCGGGCGCTGGTCGTCGGCCCGCCACGCGACGGCCAGTTCGCACGGCGCGAGGCCGGCCACCGGTCGCGCGGTGAGGCCCGGCCAGCGGTACATCGGCACGTTGTTCTCGGCGAGCAGGCAGACACCCAGTCCGAGACTGACTGCCTCCAGCTTGTCCTCGGGGGTCGCCGCCTCGGCGCCGATCTTCGGCTGCCGTCCGTTGCGCGCGTCGTTGCCGAGCCAGAAGTCGCGCACCGCACCGGCTTCGGTGGGCAGCGCGATGAACGGCTCGTCGAGCAGATCGGTGAACTCGATGATCTCCCGATCGGCCAGCGGATGGTTCTCCGGCAGCAGTACCCAGCGTGGCTCGGTGCGCAGCACCTGCCAGCGGTAGCGGTTCGGGTCGGGCAGTGGCAGCCACACCAGCGACAGATCCGCCTGCCGGCCGGACAGGCCGCTGGACGGGTCGGTCCACGAGGCCGCGTGCAGCGCGAGCCGATGACCGCTCGCGCTTTCCAGGTCGTTCAACAACCCACGGCCGAGCGCGGATTGGATGCCGACGCGCAGCACCTCGCCCGCCTCCTGCAGGGAGACGTTGGTGACCTCCCACAGCTCCAGGATCTTGCGTGCGCCCTCGAGCAGTTCCTTGCCTGCCACGGTCAAGGCGACGCTGCGCTGGTTGCGGTCGAACAGGACCACGTCGAGCTGGCGTTCCAGCTGACGGATCTGACGCGACAGGGTGGGTTGAGCGATGTGCAGCCGCTGAGCGGCGTTGGTGAAGTGCAGTTCCTCAGCGACGGCGACGAAATACCGCAGGTCGCGCAAATGCGGGTCCATAGCCCCTTGCTATCAGAATCAGTCCTGAATTTCCAGCCTTATCAGGCCAGAAAGTTCGGATACGGGTACCAAAACGTTCTACAGGTTTGTTAGGGACAGCATATTGCTTGTGATGGTGGGACGCACCATCGACTCCGCGAATCTTCGGCATGTGACCCCCGATCCGGCCGGTCGAATGTAGTTGGGCGCGTGACCAGCACCGATGTTTGCCGACGAGCAGTAGGGAGAGTCGGATCTGGCGGTATTCGCGATTGCCGATCGTCCGCTGGACACCCCCATATGGCCGACGGGCGGTCATTTCCTCCCTCGATAGTGATGTTCGTCACAATTTGGTTTGTATTGCTGTCCGGAACGCCTCCCGGACACTCACCGGACACGCAAAAAGGCGCTGCGGCCGGGACCGATCCCCGGCCGCAGCGCCCGCTGCGTGACTGCGATCTAGACGCTGCGCGCCCGATCCTCATACGCCTTGCGCTTGTCCGCATCGACGTCGTCGAGGAACGCGTGGCCCGCGCCGAGCGCCCGGGCGATGCCGTCGCCGACCACATCCGGCAGCAGTCCGACCACCTGCGAGATGATCCCCGCCACCGCGGTCACCCTGACCTTCGACTTCGGCGCGACGATCAGGCCGACGATCGCGTCCGCGATCTCCTCCGGCTCGGCCGGGCGCAGCAGCTTCGGCGCGGTGACGCCGGCGCCGAGCTCGGTGTTGGTCAGCGTGGGCAGCACCGAGGAGAAGCGCACGCCGGAATCGCGGTACTCCTCGCGCAGCGTGTCGGTGAAGCCGAGCACCGCGTGCTTGCTCGCGTTGTAGGTAGCCAGGCCGGGGATGTGCGTCTCGCCGGCCAGCGAGGCGATGTTGATGACGTGCCCGCGCTTGCGCGGCAGCATCCGGGCCAGACCCAGCTTGGAGCCGAGAATTACACCGTAGACATTGATGTCCAGGATGCGCCGGGTGATCTGGTCCGGCTCGTCGACCAGCTTGCCGGTCGGCATGATGCCCGCGTTGTTGACCAGCACGTCGATCGGCCCGACCGAGCGCTCGACCTCGTCGAGGAAGCTCTCGAACGAGGCCGGATCGGTGACGTCGAGCTTGCCGTAGAGCTCGAAGCCGCGGGCGGTGCCGGACTCCTTGACGGTGGCCTCGTCGATGTCGCCGATGGCGATCTTGGCGCCGAGCGCCTGCAACGCGGTGGCGGTAGCCAGGCCGATGCCGCGGGCGCCGCCGGTGATGACGACGATCTTGCCGCGAATCTTCGAAGTGTCCGTCACTTGCTGTCTCCCTTGAGTTTCAAAACGGCGGGCAGGTCGATGCGGCGCAGGCCGCGGGCGCCGGCGGCGCGCATGGCGCCGAGGGCGAAGAGCAGCTTCGGCATCGAGTACGGGTACCAGAACAGCTCCTTGTCCTGGGTCGGCAGGATCGGCGCGGTGATCGCCTGCTGCCTGCAGTACTTGCGGACGCCGTTCGCGCCGCCCCAGCGCGCGCCGACGCCGGACTGGCCCCAGCCGCCCATCGGCAGCGCGAAGTTGAACAGGTTGCTGAAGACGTCGTTGATGTTCACCGCGCCCGCGTTCAGCTGCCGGGCGATCCGCTCGCCGCGGTCCTTGTCGCCGGTCCACACCGACGCGGACAGGCCGTAGATCGAATCATTGGCCAGCCGAACGGCTTCCGCCTCGTCGGCCACCTTCATCACCGGCAGGGTCGGGCCGAAGGTCTCCTCGGTGATGCAGGACATGGTGTGGTCGACGTCGACCAGCACGGTCGGCTCGAACGCGGTGCCGAACCCGGCCCGCTTGCCACCGGTGAGCACCTTCGCCCCGGCCGCGACGGCCTCGTCGACGTGGCGCTGCACGATGTTCGTCTGGTTCTCGTTGGCCAGCGCGCCGACGTCGTGCTTGGACTCGCGGCCGTCGATGCCCTGACGCAACGCCTTGACGTTCGCGGTCAGCTTGGCCACGAACTCGTCGTAGACCGGCGCCTCGACGTAGACCCGCTCCACCGAGATACACACCTGGCCGGAGTTGAACATGCCGCCGAACGCGATGCCGTGCGCGGCCCGGTCCAGGTCGGCGTCGGCCAGCACGATGGCCGGGTCCTTGCCGCCGAGTTCCAGGCTGTACGGGACCATCCGCTCGGCGCAGGCCGCGGCGATCTTGCGGCCGGTCGCGGTCGAGCCGGTGAACTGGATGTAGTCGGTGTGCTCGACCACCGCGCCGCCGGTCGCGCCCGCGCCGGTGACCACGGCGAACACCGGCGGTGCGCCGATTTCGGCCCAGCCCCTTGCCATTTCGAGCGCGGACAGCGGGGTCACCTCGGACGGCTTCAGCAGCACCGCGGCGCCGGCGGCCAGCGCGGGGATCACGTCCAGCGCGGGCATGGCCAGCGGGAAGTTCCACGGGGTGATCACGCCGACCACCGGATACGGCTTGTACACCGTGGTCAGCTTCTTCACCCGGGCCAGCGGGCTGTGCGGGGACGGGTGGTCGTCGGCGAGGAACTTGGCGGCGCGGCGGGCGTAGTAGCCGACCAGGTCGGTGGCGAAGGCCGGATCGATCAGCGAGTCGACGCGCGGCTTGCCGGTCTCGGACTGCACCACGTCGGCCAGGGTGTCGGTGTTGTCGATCAACCAGTCCTGGAACTTCAGCAGCCATTCCTTGCGGCCGTCCGGGCCGATGGCCTCCCACTCCGGCTGGAACAGCCGCAGCTCGCGGACCTTGGCGGCGACCTCGTCCGCGCTCGCCACGGGCACCGTACCGACGAGCGCGCCGGTGCCGGGGTTGCGCACCTCGAGCAGGGCGGGGGCGTCGGCCACCGGCTCCGGGCGGGCCGGCTCGGCGGCCTGCGGTGCCGCCTTCTTCGCGGCCGTCTTCCGGGCCGGTGCCTTTTTGGCCGCGGCGGGCGCTGGGTCGGTATTGGTCACGCTGTTCTCCCACTGACGTTGTGCTGTGAACCGCATCGGCCGACTACTGTGAATCTGGCCACTGAACTATGATCGTGACACAATGAACTGCGAGTTTCTTGGCTCCTTTGGTCAACGGATGCGCGCATATTTGTGCTCAGAGAACAAATCGGAGGAGCTGTGACCGCCGCATCACCGGAACGCATCGGACCCAACAGCGAAGTGGTCCGCGACTGGCTGGCGGAGTACGTCTACGAGACGATGCGCACCGAGCAGCTCGAGCAGATCGTGGACCGGCTCGACAGCGCGATCATCGCCCGCGTCCCCGAACTCGCCGACCGCGACGTGCGCCGCGACCTGGCCGCAAGCACCCGCGCGCACGCCAGGGTGATGCTGAGCGGAATCACCAGCGACACTTTCGAATACGCGTTACCCGAAGAGGCGCACACGTTCGCGCGGACCATCGCCCGGCGCGGCTTCGAACTGCGCATGCTGCTGCGGACCTATCACGTGGGCATGGAAGCGGTGCTCGACTACATGACCGACACCATCGATCAGCGGCCCGCGCCGCAGGAGATCGAGCGGGCGGTGATGCTGCGGCTGTTCGAGCGGGCGACCAAGTGGGTCAGCCTGTCGGTCGAATTGCTCACCGACACCTACATGGAAGAGCGCGAGCGGGTCCTGCGCGCCGCGCTGAACCGGCGCACCGAGACCATTCGCGCGCTGCTGGCCGGTGACGAGCTCGACCTGGACCAGGCCTCGGCCCGGCTCGGTTACCGGCTCGGCCAGCGGCACATCGCCTTCGTGCTGTGGACCGACGAGCGCGAATCCGGCAGCGGGGACGACGAGATCGTCGGCCTGCTCGAGCGGGTCGCGACCCGGGTGGCGACCGAACTCGGCACCGCGCGGGTGCTCACGGTCGCGTCCGGTTCGAGCGGCATGTGGGCCTGGGCCGGCCTGGACGACCTGTCCGGCGCCGACGTGGCCCGGATCGAACAGGAACCCGGCGCGCTGGAGCGGGTCGCCGCCGGGCTGGTCGAATCGCCGGTCCGGATCGCCTTCGGCGTGCCCGCCGGGCAGGTCGCCGGATTCCGGCAGAGTCATCGCGAGGCGGTCGCCGCTCGGCACGTGGCCGAGCGCGGTCCGGCCACGACGGCGCGGGTCATCGGCTATCGCGAGGTGGAGATCGCCTACCTGGCCGGCGCGGACGACGCGGCCATGCGCGGCCTGATCGGCCGGGAATTGCGCACGCTGTCCGGCTCGGACCCGAACGCGGCGCGCTTGCGCGCGACACTGCACGCCTATCTCAAAAGCCACCGCAGCCCGGAGGCCACGGCGAAACTACTTGGGGTGCACAAGAACACGGTGCGTTACCGGATCCAGCGGATCGAGGAACTGCTCGGTCATCCGATCGAGCAGCGCAGTCTGCCGCTGGAGGTCGCGCTGGCCTGCGTCGCCGCCTACGGGGTGGACGCGCTGCCCTGAACCGGCGAGCGGGCGATCAGTCCGACGCCGCCGCGACCGGGCGATCGGGTAGATCCGCGAGTAGCTGGGTGGTGGCCGCGGCGATGGCCGCGACGGCCTTGTCCACGGCGACCTTGGTCGTGGAGCTCAGGCCGGACACACCACCGACCGTGCGCACGTACTGCAGTGCGGCAGCATAGATTTCCTGCTCGGTCGGGGCAGGCTCCAGGCCGCGAAGGAGGGTGATGTTACTACTCATGCGAGCACAGTAGCTCTCCAGCACGGGATGCGGCAGGGCAAGAAAATCTCCGAACTCCGCCGCGCCTGCGCGGACACGCAGAATTCGTCCCATTACACAGGCTCTTCCAAGATCCATAGTGAACAATCGGGGACATGCCTGCCCGCGGTGTACCCACGTTGACAACCTTCCCGTACGAGGAGCTGGATCAGCGCGAAGAGGACCACTGGTCCGGCGCTGCGGTCGCGGACGACGAACTGCGCGCGCTGGCGCTCGGCGCCTTCTACTCCGCGCGCTGGGACGCCTTCCACGACGCGCTGCTGCTCGGCCCCGAGCGCGAGCATCCGCTCGGCGATCGCCGAGAGCTTGCCATCGACACGCTCACCGGCGCGTGGGGCATCACCGACGCGACCGAGGCGCAGGCCTCGATGGAGCAGTTGCTCGACGGCATGCACGCGCCGTTGTACGCGCTGGTCCATCCGCTGGTGATGGCCTCGATCAACGCCAGCGAGCGGGACCGCTTCGGCGAGCGCGCCGATCGGCACCGGGCGTTCCTGCGGCAGGTCGGTTCGTTCCGCGGCATGGACAACCCGGAGGCGCTGGTCCGCGACTACGACATCTGGTCGCAGGCGATCAAGATCGGGTTCACCGATCATCTGGCCCGGCCGCTGCCCAGCGACATCCACGCGTGGGATCTGGCCAGGGTGGTCGCGGTCGCGCGGATGGCCTTCACCGCCGGATACCTCGACGCCGACCTGGCCTGGGACTATCTGGCCCGCGCACTGCCCATCGCGCAGGCCAAGTACCGCAACTGGCGGCAGTTCGGCGACGCCTACCTGACCGGCTGGACCTACTGGCAGGCGTGCGAGGACCTCGCCGAGCTGAAGAACGGCGGCGTCGACCGCCGGATGGAACTGCTGCGGCTGTGGATGCGGCCGACCAGCCCGTGGCGACGGATCAGCCTGACCGTGCCGCCGGTGGTGCAGGCCTGAGCCGGACCTGCCGGAGCGGCTAGCTATTTGTCGAGCTAGCCGCCATCGGGCAAGGAGCGCAGGATGCCGCGGCCGTAGCGCTGGAACTGCGCGTCGTCGACCATGCCGAGCGAATGCCGCTCGACCAGCAGCTCCCACTCCGAATACAGCTGGGCCACACCGGGATCGGCCGGGCCCGCGCCGCCGTCGGCGGAGTCCCGGCGCACCGCGAAATTCACCGCGAGGGTGACCCGTTCGGTGTCGGCGCGATCGTTGCCGGTGAAGTGCAGGGTGATGTTGCCGTCGTGCACGTCCATGCCGGTCTCGCCGCGGGGCGCGCCGATCTCGCCCGCCATGGTCGGCGTGCCGTCGGTGTTGCGGGCCCACAGCACGGCCGGGATGGGTAGTTCGTGCGCGTAGCGGTCGCCGGTGCCGATCGAGATGAACAGCAGCCGCCCGGTGGTCGCGGCGAGCAGGCCGGGGCCGCTGCCCGCCGGCGGACGCGCGACCGCGATCGCGGTTTCCAGCACGTATTCGTCGGGCGTGACATATCGGTGCAGCGCGGCGATGGCCGGCTTCGCCTCGCGGTTCGGCGCCATCCGGCGCACGGCGCGGTCCACGTCGGCCCGGGTCGGGCCGGACTTGCCCCAGGTCGGCGCGGGCGGGTTCAAATCGGGGGCGGCCACGTCGATGCGCTGGGTGGCCAGGATCTGGCCGTTGATCCGGTCGACGATCTCGGTCGCGGCCGGGACGTCGTGCTCGGCGATCAGCACGGGCAGCGGGGTGCGGTCGGCGGGCACGCCGGTCAGCACGGGAGTGGGGTATCTCAGATAGATCTCGATGACAACGGCGTCGTCGGCGCGTCGATTCAACCGGACCTTCAACAGATCCGAGATCGGGACGTCGAGCACCCGCTCGCCATCGGAGCCAGGACGCAGGACGATCAACCGCCCGCGGCCGTGACGCACTATCGCTGTGGGTGTCCGTAGCTCAACTATGTCCATACCCCCTGCGCTCTGTTGGGTTTACGGTGCTCGCGGGGCCTTTATCTGTTTACGCAAGCTACCGTCTCCGTGCCCGTCGCTCGCACTGCGGTGTTGTGTCGTCGCTCACGATAGGCCGAACATGCCATGATTGTGACCACTTGGAGTAACCCGGACCGGGGTCTTCGGGAACCACCGAGGTCCCTTGACCGTTTACCCCTTTAACTGCACCTGCAGCCGAACTGCGCGATGTATCGACTAGACCGTACGCGGTAACGTGGCATGTCCGCATCCGAACCCTCCCGGAGCCGGACGCGCCCGACGCATCGCTAGCAAGAACCGGAGACACCGGAAAGGACTGGCCGGACCGGCCGACGCTCTATGAACCGCAAGACTGTGTTTCGCACCCTGGCCATAGTCTCGGGCATCTTGCTCGTGATCTATGCGTTCAGCTATTTCGGCAACGACACGCGCGGCTGGAAGAGCGTCGATACGTCCGTCGCATTGAGCCAGCTGAACGACAAGAGCAACGTCAAGAATGTTCAGATCGATGATCGTGAACAGCAACTGCGCATCGAGCTGAAAAACGGCAACGATGCGACCGGTGGCCAGAGCAAGATCATCGCCAAATACCCCGGCGGCAGCGCGAGTTCCGGACAGGTCTTCGACGCTGTGAAGAATTCCGGCGCGACCTATAACACCGTGGTCAAGCAGGACAGCTGGCTCACCCAGATCCTGCTGTTCGTGCTGCCGATGATCATCCTGCTCGGCCTGTTCGTCTTCGTCATGGCCCGCATGCAGGGCGGTGGTCGCGGCGGCATGATGGGCTTCGGCAAGTCGAAGGCCAAGCAGCTGTCCAAGGACATGCCGAAGACCACGTTCGGCGATGTGGCCGGTGCCGACGAGGCGGTCGAAGAGCTCTACGAGATCAAGGACTTCCTCCAGAACCCGGTGCGCTACCAGGCCCTCGGCGCCAAGATCCCGAAGGGCGTGCTGCTCTACGGCCCGCCCGGAACCGGTAAGACGCTGCTCGCGCGCGCCGTGGCCGGCGAGGCGGGCGTGCCGTTCTTCACCATCTCCGGTTCGGACTTCGTCGAGATGTTCGTCGGTGTCGGCGCGTCGCGCGTGCGCGACCTGTTCGAACAGGCCAAGCAGAACAGCCCCTGCATCATCTTCGTCGACGAGATCGACGCGGTCGGCCGCCAGCGCGGCGCCGGCCTCGGCGGTGGCCACGACGAACGTGAGCAGACGCTGAACCAGCTGCTGGTCGAGATGGACGGCTTCGGTGATCGCACCGGCGTCATCCTGATCGCGGCGACCAACCGCCCCGACATCCTCGATCCCGCGCTGCTGCGCCCGGGCCGGTTCGACCGGCAGATCCCGGTCGGCAACCCCGACCTGGCCGGTCGTCGCGCTATCCTGCGGGTGCACTCGCAGGGCAAGCCGATCTCGCCCGACGCCGACCTCGACGGTCTGGCCAAGCGGACCGTCGGCATGTCCGGCGCCGACCTGGCCAATGTGATCAACGAGGCCGCGCTGCTCACCGCTCGGGAGAACGGCGCGGTCATCACCGGCGACTCGCTCGAGGAATCGGTGGACCGCGTGGTCGGCGGCCCGCGCCGCAAGAGCCGGATCATCAGCGAGCACGAGAAGAAGATCACCGCGTACCACGAGGGCGGCCACACCCTGGCCGCCTGGGCGATGCCGGACATCGAGCCCGTCTACAAGGTGACCATCCTGGCCCGCGGCCGCACCGGCGGCCACGCCATGACGGTGCCCGAGGACGACAAGGGCCTGATGACCCGCTCGGAGATGATCGCCCGCCTGGTGATGGCGATGGGCGGCCGCGCGGCCGAGGAACTGGTGTTCCACGAGCCGACCACCGGCGCGTCCTCCGATATCGACCAGGCCACCAAGATCGCTCGCGCGATGGTGACCGAGTACGGCATGAGCTCGCGCCTCGGCGCGGTGCGCTACGGCCAGGAGGCCGGGGATCCGTTCCTCGGCCGCTCGATGGGCCAGGCCTCGGATTATTCGCACGAGGTCGCAGGCGCCATCGACGAGGAAGTGCGCAACCTGATCGAGGCCGCGCACACCGAGGCGTGGGCCATCCTGAACGAGTACCGCGACGTGCTCGACGTGCTGGCGACGGCGCTGCTGGAGAAGGAGACCTTGCACCGCAAGGAACTCGAGACCCTGCTCGCGTCGGTGCAGAAGCGGCCGCGGATCACCGCGTTCAACGACTTCGGCGATCGCGTGCCGTCGAACAAGCCGCCGGTGAAGACCCCGGGTGAGCTGGCGCTGGAGCGCGGCGAGCCGTGGCCGCCGCCGGAGCAGATCCCGGCACCGCTGCCGGCAGGCGTGGCTCGGGAGAACCAGCCCGCCAACGGTTACCCGGACACCGGCGCCTACGACGCGCCGCCGCAGTACGGCTACCCGGCGCAGCCCGCGACCGGCTACCCCGGGCCGCAGGGTCCCGCGCAGGGCGGTTACCCGCAGCGCGGCGGCACGCACGGCTCGCGGCCGGACTACGGCGCTCCGGCCGGTTGGTCGGCCCCCGGCTGGCCGCCGCGGGACGAGCAGCAGCAGCCGGGTCAGCCCAGTGGCTGGACCGAGCCGCCGCCGAACCAGGGTTATCCGCCGGCGTGGGGTCCGCAGGGCGCCCAGCCGGAGGGTGGCTACGAACGCGGCAACTACGGCGAACACCCCGGATACGAAGAGCCGGGTCGCCCGAACCCCAACGGTGAGGGCGAGAACGGCGAGTGGGACAGGCCGAACAACGGCCGGCACTGAGCTAGTCGGGCGGGGGCTCGCGTGACCTGCGTGGTCATGCGAGCCCCCGCCTTCGGGCCGCTTGCTCGCATCGTGCGCAGTGACGATTAGGCTCGACCATCGGGGTGCCGAGTGATTGCCGGGACCCGAGATTTTGGAGGTGTCCTCGATTGTCGGCCAACAATCACATCGGCGGCCACGCGCTCGCCGATTCGGACGGTGTTGACGAGAACGGTTCCGGCAACGGCGTGACCAGGAAAGAGCTCGTCGCGCTGGAGACCGGTCAGCCGTTCGACCAGGCCAGGGCCGAAGCCGCGGTGCGCGAATTGCTGCTCGCGGTCGGGGAGGATCCGGACCGGCCCGGGCTGCTCGACACACCCGCTCGCGTCGCCCGCGCCTACCGTGAGATGTTCGCCGGACTCTACGTCGAGCCGGACGCGGTGCTGAACACCACGTTCGACGAGGGTCACCAGGAATTGGTGCTGGTCCGCGACATTCCGATGTACTCCACCTGTGAACATCATCTGGTGTCGTTCCACGGTGTCGCGCACGTCGGCTACATCCCGGGCAAGCACGGCCGGGTCACCGGGCTGTCCAAGCTGGCCCGCGTGGTCGACCTGTACGCCAAGCGCCCGCAGGTGCAGGAGCGGCTGACCAGCCAGATCGCCGACGCGGTGATGCGCAAGCTGGACCCGCGCGGCGCCATCGTGGTGATCGAGGCCGAGCATCTGTGCATGGCGATGCGCGGCATCCGCAAGCCGGGCGCGAGCACCACCACCTCGGCGGTGCGCGGACTGTTGCAGTCCAGCCCGTCGTCGCGCTCCGAGGCGCTCGATCTCATTCTTCGGAAGTGAACGAGGATCACATGACCGCAGGTGGGAGCAGCTTCGCGCGTGGCGATCGCTCCTGTGTGGTGATGGGCGTCGTCAACGTCACCAGTGATTCGTTCTCTGACGGCGGTCGCTACCTCGACCCCGAACTCGCCATCGCGCACGGCATCGAGCTGTACGCCGACGGCGCGGACATCGTCGACATCGGCGGCGAGTCGACCAGGCCCGGCGCGGTGCGCATCGACCCGGAAACCGAAGCCGCACGGGTGGTTCCGGTGATCCGCGGCCTGGTCGCAGCGGGCGTGCCGACCAGCGTCGACACCATGCGGGCCAGTGTCGCCGAGGCCGCGCTCGCGGCCGGCGTCTCCGTGGTGAACGACGTGTCCGGCGGCCGCGCCGACCCGGACATGGTGAAAGTCGTTGCCGCCGCGGATGTCCCGTGGATCCTCATGCACTGGCGCGCGGGCGCCGACTACCGGCACACCGGCCCGGCCGATCACTACGACGACGTGGTCGCCGAGGTGCTCGCCGAGCTGACCACCCAGGTGGACCTGGCCGTTGCCGCCGGCGTCGACCCGTCTCGCCTGATTCTCGATCCCGGCCTCGGTTTCGCCAAGAATGCCGAACACAACTGGGACCTGCTCGGCGCGCTGCCCGAGCTGATCGGCCAGGGCCTGCCGATCCTCATCGGCGCCTCCCGCAAACGCTTCCTCGGCGCGCTGCTCGCCGACGACGCCGGCCCGCGCCCGCCCGACGGCCGCGAGACCGCCACCGCGACCGTCTCGGCGCTGGTCGCCATGCACGGCGCCTGGGGCGTGCGGGTGCACGACGTGCGCGCCTCGCTGGACGCCATCACCGTGACCGACGCGTGGCAGGCCGCCGCCCGGCACCGCAGCACCCAGCCGAGTCTGTCACAAGGAGCGCATCGATGAACCCGACCCCTGAACCGGCCGTGGCGCAGGCGAATTCGGCGGTCCGGCGCGGCGCCGACCGCATCGAGCTGCGCGGGCTGCGCGCCTTCGGCTATCACGGGGTGTTCGATCACGAACGTCGCGACGGCCAGGAATTCGTCGTCGATCTGACCGTGTGGCTGGACTTCGCCGCGGCCGCGGCCGCCGACGACCTGCTCGCCACCGCGCATTACGGCGAGCTCGCTGAGAACGCCGTGCGCATCATCCAGGGCCCGCCGCGCAACCTCATCGAGACCGTGGCCTCCGAGATCGCCGACGACGTGATGACCGACCCGCGCATCGCCTCGGTCGAGGTGGTCGTGCACAAACCGTCCGCGCCGATCCCGCACACCTTCGCCGACGTCCGGGTGGTCACCTCGCGGCACCGCGAGGAGCCGTTATGACCCGCGCCGTGCTGTCGATCGGTTCCAACCTGGGCGACCGGCTGGCGCATCTGCGCAGCGTGGTGGACGGCTTCGGCGACCGGGTCGTCGCCGTGTCGCCGGTTTACTCGACGCCGCCGTGGGGCGGCGTCGAACAGGACGACTACCTCAATGCCGTTCTCCTGGTCGATGATCCGGAGCTGGCCGCGGTCGACTGGCTGCGCCACGGCCGGCGGCTCGAGCAGGCCGCCGAACGGGTCCGCGAAGTGCGCTGGGGCGCACGGACACTCGATGTCGACGTGGTCTGGTGCGCCGAGCGCGTGCACGGCGAACTGGTCGTGATCAGCAGTGCCGACCCGCAATTGACGCTGCCGCATCCGCAGGCGCATCGCCGCGCGTTCGTCCTGATCCCCTGGCTGGACGTGGAACCGGACGCGGTGCTCGAGGTCGACGGCCGGGCGCAGGCGATCACCGACCTGCTCGACGAACTGCCCGCCGCCGAACGCATCGGCGTGCAACGCACCGAGCTGATCCTGTCCGCGGCCGCCGAAGGTCCGGCGTCGTGCAGCTGAAACCCACCCGCATCCTGGACCTCGCCGCGAACGTGGTGATCGCGGCCATCGTCGCGTGGGTCGCGACCCGGATGGCGTACAACAGTTTTCCGCCGATCTCCACCTACGCGGGGGCGTCGCTGTATCCGGTCGCGGCGCTCGAGGCGGTGCTCGGGTTCGTCATCCGGGCCAGGGTCAGCGACAACCAGCTCGGCAACGGCAGGCATCAGCTGCATCCGATCACCGCGGCCCGCGCGGTCGCGCTGGCCAAGGCGTCGCTGCAAGTCGGTTCGATCGCCGCGGGCGTGTGGCTCGGATTCCTGTGCTGGGTCTTCCCGCAGCGCGGCACGCTCGGCGCGGCCGCCGCGGACAGTCCGGGCGCGATCGTCGGGATGCTGGCGGGGGTGGCTTTGGTTGCTGCGGCCCTGTGGCTCGAGTATTGCTGCCGGGCTCCCGAGGACCCGACGGACGATCCGGCAACCACGTAGCAAATATCACCTCCGGAATTGCCGCACCGAGTTGTGGGCGCACCGAGTCGATCAAGCTACCCTGGCTTGCATGGTTTCACCCTCCCGTACCAGCACTTCCCGTCGACGGCGGGACGACGCGGGAAAATTGTTCATCGGCGTATTGATTCTGCTCGGACTGGTTGCCAGCGTTTTCCTGGTCTTCAGCAACAGCTTGCAGTTCGTCCGGATCGGTTTGGTCGCGGCCCTGTGGGCGGCGGTCATCGGCGCATTAGCTGCGACTAGGTATCGCAAGGAAGCGACGATAGACAAGGCCAAGGTTCGTGATCTGCAGACCGTTTACGAGTTGCAGCTCGAGCGTGAGGTCACCGCCCGGCGCGAATTCGAGCTCGGCATCGAGGCGCGGGTGCGCGAGGAAGTCGGCGCCGACGCCACCGAACTGGCCGCGCTGCGCGCCGAACTCACCGTGCTCCGGACGAGTCTGCAACGCCTGTTCGACGGCGACCTGCCGATGGATCGGCCCGCCCTGCGCGCCGACGCGACCCGGATTCAAGAGCTGACCAGCGCGGTCGGCGAGCCGGCGAACAATAGCTCCGCGAATGCCGGACCCTGGTCCGTGCCGTCGAACCAGCAACCGCGCAGCAGTGTGACCCCGGTGTTCGTGCCCGACCATCCGGAGCCGCCGCTCTTCGCCAGCCCCTTCGACGACCCGGTCACCGCCGAGACCTCCGCGGTCTCGCTGGACGACGACGAGTCCGACGCCGAAGTCACCGATGTCGACGTGACCGACGTGCGCAACGGCGATCCGGAGCAGTCCGGGTCCGGCTGGGCCGACGCCTTCACCGAGGGCCCGGTCATCCAGCCGACGCCCGCGCCCCGGCCGGCCCCCAAGCCGACCTACCAGTCGACCCGCCCCTCGGCCTGGCCGACGACGGAGGGCCCGACGGTCGGCACGGCCAGCTCGCGCAGGCGGCGCCGGGCCGAGGCCGACGCGGATTCCGATGCGCCCGAGCGCCGGCTCTCGGTCGCCGAGATCATGGCCAACCTGCAATCGGAGGAGAAGAGTCGCGACCGGCACTGACTTGTCGTCCGGCGTGGTAGCAGACACTGCGTTGTAAATCACTGCCCAGGGCCGTGGCACTGGCAAACATCGGGCCGATATTCTCGATGCCGTACGTCCGGTACCCGCACGGCGGGACTGGAACGAAATCGAGAGGACACCGTTGACCTCGAGAAGCGTGAATTCTGACGACGACGCGGCTTCGGGCTACCCCGTTTCGAACGACCCCCAATCGGTGGTGGGCGGCGATCTGGCGCCCGCCCGGCTGACCGTCGGCATCGTCTCGGCGGGCCGCGTCGGCTCCGCCCTCGGCGCGGCACTCGAACGCGTCGGCCATGTGGTGTTCGGCGTCTCCGCGATCTCCGACGCCTCGGTGCGCCGCGCGCAGACCCGGCTGCCCGATTCCGAGATCATGCCGGTCGAGGACGTGGCCGCCCGCAGTGAGCTGCTGCTACTCGCCGTGCCGGACACCGAGCTGGCCGGTCTGGCCCGCGGTCTGGCCAGTGCGAAGGTGGTCCGGCCGGGCACGATCGTCGCGCACACCTCCGGCGCCAACGGGGTCGGCGTGCTCGCCCCGCTGGCCGACGTCGGCGCCATGCCGCTGGCCATTCATCCGGCGATGACCTTCACCGGCCACGACGAAGACCTCACCCGGCTGGGCAACGCGTGCTTCGGCATCACCGCCGCCGACGAGATCGGGTACGCCATCGCGCAGGCGCTGGTGATCGAGATGGGCGGCGAGCCGGTCCGGGTGCTCGAGCAGAACCGGGCGCTCTATCACGCGGCGCTCGCGCACGGCAGCAACCATCTGGTCACACTGATCGTGGATGCCGTTGCCGCGCTTCGGGTCGCGCTGGCGGGCCCCGGCCTGCTCGGGCAGCAGATCGTCGACGACCAGCCGAACGGTCTGGCCGAGCGCCTGCTCGCCCCGCTCGCCTCCGCCGCGCTGGACAACGCCCTGCGCCGCGGGCAATCCGCGCTGACCGGCCCGGTCGCCCGCGGTGACGCGGACGCCGTCGCCGCGCACCTGACCGCACTGGAATCCGTCGATCCCCGCCTGGCCGAGGGCTATCGCGCGCTGTCGCTGCGCACCGCCGAACGCGCAGGCACCAATCCCGCCGTCATCGAGCTGCTGAAAGGGCGCTGATGTTCGATCCGAAATTACGTGCCGCCTATAAGCCCGGTGAGCTGACCGTGCACCACGATCCCGCCGTGATCACCCAGGTGTCCAACGCCCTGCGCAGTGTCGGCCGCACGGTCGCGCTGGTGCCGACCATGGGCGCGCTGCACGAGGGTCACCTGGAGATCGTCCGGCTGGCCAAGCGGAACAACCAGGTCGTGATCGTCTCGATCTTCGTGAATCCGTTGCAGTTCGCCGCGAACGAAGACCTGGACAAGTACCCGCGCACCCTGGATTCCGACGTGGAGCTGCTGCGCGCGGAGGGCGTCGGGCTGGTGTTCGCGCCCAGCGTCGCCGACATGTACCCGGACGGCCCGCGCACCACCGTGCAGCCGGGCCCGATCGGCGCCGAGCTCGAAGGGGCAAGCAGGCCAACGCATTTCGCCGGCATGCTGACCGTGGTCGCCAAACTGCTGCAGATCGCGCGCCCGACCGAGGTGTACTTCGGCGAGAAGGACTACCAGCAGCTCACGCTGATCCGGCAGCTGGTCCGGGACCTGAACTTCGACGTGCGGATCAAGCCGGTGGCCACCGTGCGCGAGCACGACGGCCTGGCCATGTCCTCGCGGAACCGGTTTCTCGATGCGGCCCAGCGGGAATCGGCGCTCGGCCTGTCCGCGGCGCTGGCCGCGGGCAAGCACGCGGGCGGCCTCGGACCCGAAGCCGTGGTCGAAGCGGCCCGCCAGGTGCTGGCCGCGGTGCCCGGCGTCGACGTCGACTACCTCGAATTACGTTCCACCAACCTCGGTCCCGCGCCGGAGACCGGCAACGCCCGGCTGCTGGTCGCCGCCCGGGTCGGCCCCACCCGGCTGATCGACAATGTCGCCGTCACCCTCGGCGCGCCGATCGACGGCCACCCCAACGCCTCCGTCCAGCGGACCTCCCAGCCCGTATAGGCGACGAACCAACGAAAGGGCGACGCAATGCTGCGCACCATGATGAAGTCGAAGATCCACCGCGCCACCGTGACCCACGCCGACCTGCACTACGTCGGCTCGGTGACGGTGGACCAGGATCTCCTGGACGCCGCCGATCTGCTGGAGGGCGAGCAGGTCTGCATCGTCGACATCGACAACGGCGCGCGCCTGGAGACCTATGTCATAGCGGGTGCCCGCGGGTCCGGCGTGATCGGCATCAACGGCGCCGCCGCGCATCTGGTCCACCCCGGCGATCTGGTCATTCTCATCGCCTACGGCCAGCTGAACGAGCAGGAAATCGCGGAATACGATCCGAAGGTCGTTTTCGTGGACGAGCGCAACCGTCCGGTCGAACTCGGCTCCGATCCGGCGCACGCGCCGGAAGGCTCCGGGCTCACCTCGCCGCGCACGCTCTCGCTCGCCTGACATGCTGCTGACCATCGATGTCCGCAATACGAATATCGTGCTCGGCCTTTTCTCGGGTACCGGCGCGCATTCGAAACTGGTGCGGCACTGGCGGATTCACACCAATCCACTGCTGACCGCGGACGAATTCGCGATGCAGGTGCGCGGCCTGGTCGGCCCGCAACTCGACCAGGTGGTCGGAGTTTCCGGGCTGGCCACGGTGCCGCCGGTGCTGCGTGAACTACGCACCATGCTGAGCCAATATTGGAGTCACGTGCCGCACGTGCTGGTGGAACCCGGTGTGCGCACCGGAATTCCGCTGCTGGTGGATAACCCGAAAGAGGTCGGCGCGGACCGGATCGTGAACTGCCTGGCCGCCTATCAGCACTACAATTCGCCGGCCATCGTGATCGATTTCGGCACCGCGATCTGCGTCGACCTGGTCTCGGCCAAGGGCGAGTTCCTCGGCGGAATCATCGCGCCCGGCGTGGAGATCGCGACCGAGGCCCTGGTGGAGCGCAGCGCGCTGCGCCGGGTAGAGCTGGCGCGGCCGCGTTCGGTACTGGGGAAGAACAGTATGGAAGCCATGCAATCCGGCGCGGTTTTCGGTTTCGCCGGGATGGTGGACGGACTGATCGATCGGATTCGCGACGAGTTCGAGGCATTTTCCGGCAATGATGTCGCGGTGGTCGCCACCGGCCCGACCGCGGCGTTGATCGTGCCGGAATCGGAGACCATCGACGATCACGACCCGTACCTCACCCTGACCGGGTTGCGTCTCGTATACGAGCGAAACCAGCGCCGCAAGGGCGCTGTCTGATTCTCGCCATGTCGGATTCGTCGCACCCATCGGCGCTTGCCTCCCCAGTGCCCGATGCTGATACACTCACCGCTGTGTATTTCCGCGTGCGCACCCAGGAGTGTTGTCGAGGCTGACCAAGCCTCGACCGATCGAGGCTGACTTACCGCCCTCGACCGTTCGCAACCTCCTGGAGATTCGCTCATGCGTTCTTCCGTTCTTTCCCTTTCTGTAGCCCGGGACGCCTATTCGGCCACCCCGCCGCTCGAACGTGCCGTGGCCTCCGCATTGCCGACTCGCCTGCGTCCCGCCGACTTATTGCGGCTGACCGACGAAGGTGCCGAGGACGTGCTGGCCGGGCGGTATGACCACCTGCTGCCCGCGAATGGCATTTGGCCCGCCGACGAACGGTGGGCGACCCGGCTGCTCACCGACGACGAAGTAGATGTCTGGCTGATCAGCTGGACGCCGGGAAAATCCACCGAACTGCACGACCACGCCGGCTCGCTCGGCGCGTTGACCGTGCTCAGCGGGGCGCTTTCGGAATTCCGCTGGAACGGCACCGAACTGCGCCGCCGCGTGCTGTCCGCGGGCGATCAAGCGTCCTTTCCGATCGGCTGGGTGCACGATGTAATGCGGGCCCCGGCGCAGTCCGTGGCCGGCAGCACCCCCGAGTCGATCGACCCCGCACTGCTCGAACCGACGCTCAGCGTGCACGCCTATTCACCGCCGCTCACCGCCATGTCCTATTACGAGGTCACCGGCCACGGAACCCTGCGGCGTACCCGAACCGTTCTCACCGACCAGCCCGAAGGTGATATGTAATGACCCGTTTGACCATCGATCAGATGCTCGACCAAGCGCGGGCCCAGCTGAACCGCATCTATGCCTTCGAATTGCCGCAGGCGCTCGCCCGCGGCGCGATTCTGGTGGACATCCGCCCGCAGGCGCAGCGGGTGCGCGAGGGCGCGTTGCCCGGCGCCCTGGTGATCGAGCGGAATGTGCTGGAATGGCGGCTCGACCCGACCAGTTCGGCCCGCTTGGCCCTGGCCACCGATCATGATGTGGAATGGATCGTCGCCTGCTCCGAGGGCTATACCTCCAGCCTCGCCGCGGCGGCGTTGCAGCAACTCGGGCTGCACCGGGCGACCGACCTGATCGGCGGCTTCCACGCATTGAAGGCGGCCGGTCTGCTGCACATCGGAATCCGGGCGCCGCACTTCGCCCGCGAGGTCGACTCGCTCGCCTCGCTGTAATTACCCTACATCACTTCCATCTCGAAACATCCGGGCGCGCAAGCGGTTTCGTGTCCGGATCGATGCCTGCCCGCTATTTCCCCGGATAGCGGACCGCGCAAATCAGGCGAACAACGCGGGGCCGGGCCGAGACCGATTCGTTACTCCGGGAAGTAGGCCGGGCGGGCCGCAAAACGATTTCCGGTGCACGCTAGGGTTGTTGGATGTGAGCACCAGCGACACTTCCTCGTCCAGCGATCCCGCATCGGATTCGCGGCCTGCCGTGGCGCCCGACGCCGACGATGCCCCGGAGCAGATACGGATTCGTAAGGAGAAGCGGGAGCGGTTGCTCGCGGACGGCGGTGACGCCTATCCCGTCGTCGTGCCGCGTACGCATACCCTCGCCGAAATTCGCGCCGCATATCCGGATCTGGCCGCCGACACCCAGACCGGGTTGCAGGCGGGTGTCGCTGGTCGCGTCATATTCATGCGTAATACCGGCAAGCTGTGTTTCGCGACGCTGCAGGAGGGCGACGGCACCAAGCTGCAGGCGATGATCAGCCTCAACGGTGTCGGCGCCGACGCGCTCGCGGCCTGGAAGTCCGATGTCGACCTCGGCGACTTCGTTTTCGTGCACGGCGAGGTGATCTCCTCGCGCACCGGTGAATTGAGCGTCATGGCCGATTCCTGGTTCATGGCGGCCAAGTCGCTGCGGCCGCTGCCGGTGGCGCACAAGGAGATGAACGAGGAGTCCCGGGTCCGGCAGCGCTATGTCGATCTGATCGTGCGTCCGGAGGCCAGGGAAATGGCCAGGACGCGCATCGCGGTGGTGCGCGCCATGCGCAATGCGCTGGAACGGCGCGGCTTCCTCGAGGTGGAGACGCCGATGCTGCAGACGCTGCACGGCGGCGCCGCGGCCCGGCCGTTCGTCACCCATTCCAATGCCCTGGATATCGATCTCTACCTGCGAATCGCGCCGGAGCTGTTCCTGAAGCGCTGCGTGGTCGGCGGGCTGGAGCAGGTCTTCGAGATCAACCGGAACTTCCGCAACGAAGGCTCGGACTCCACGCATTCCCCGGAGTTCGCGATGCTGGAAACGTACGAGGCGTACGGCACCTACGACGACTCCGCGCGGATGACCCGGGAATTGGTCCAGGAAGTCGCCCAGGAGGTGTTCGGCACCCAGGTGGTCACCCTGGCCGACGGCACGGAATACGACCTGCGCGGGGAGTGGGCGACGGTCGAGATGTACCCGTCGCTCTCCGACGCCCTCGGCGTCTCCGTGACACCGGAAACGTCGGTCGAGGAATTGCGTGCGCTCGCCGATCGGGTGGGTCTGGAAATTCCCGACGGCAAGGGCTATGGCCACGGCAAACTCGTCGAGGAACTGTGGGAACACCAGTACGGCGACAAGCTGTACGCACCGACTTTCGTGCGTGACTTCCCGGTGGAGACCTCACCGCTCACCAGGCAGCACCGGACCAAGGCCGGGGTCACCGAGAAGTGGGATCTCTATGTCCGTGGCTTCGAGTTGGCTACTGGCTATTCGGAGTTGGTGGATCCGGTGATCCAGCGTGAGCGCTTCGTGGATCAGGCGCGACTGGCCGCGCAAGGTGACGACGAAGCGATGGCGTTGGACGAGGACTTCCTTGCCGCGATGGAGCACGGCATGCCGCCGACCACCGGTACGGGTATGGGAATCGATCGGCTGTTGATGGCGTTGACGGGTCTCGGAATCCGGGAAACAATACTGTTCCCAATTGTGCGACCGGTCACTCGCTGACCAGCTGATTGCAAAATCTCGGCCTCGTCTTGGAAAATTTGGAATTCGAGGTATTCTTGCCTCGGGTAATCGGCCTAGTATGCGGGTCGCACGATTTCGAGAGGACGTTCATCTCATGGCAAAGAAGGTCACCGTTAGCCTGATCGACGATGTCGATGGGGAGTCCATCGCGGACGAGACCATCGAGTTTGCGATCGACGGTGTTTCGTACGAGATCGACCTGTCGTCGGCGAATGCCGCGAAGCTGCGCGACGGGCTGGAAGAGTGGGTTTCGAGCGCACGCCGAGTCAGTGGCCGTCGCCGGGTCAAGGCCGCCGCGACCGCGACGGGTGCCCCGAAGAGTCGGGTCTCCATCGATCGCGAACAAAGTGCAGCAATTCGCGAGTGGGCTCGCCGGAATGGACACAAGGTGTCCGCGCGGGGACGTATCTCCGCCGACATCACCGACGCGTACAACAAGGCCGCGAAGGGTTAGTTTCATATTTTTCAGCCGCCGTCCCAGCGAATCGTGCGACGCCGGGGCGGCGGTTTTCTCTTTGTCCGGCGGCTCATAGGCTGCTGATATAACCGCGCGGCGCGATGACACGCTGCTCGAAGTGGCGCGCGGATCGATCTTGCTCGTGGTTCCAGGACGCGGCACCATGGAAACGTGCGACGGTCACTGGCGGTATGGAGAGACGAGGTATCAGCGCAGTGACTGGATTCGTCGGATCATTTTTGCGATTCCAAGATGACACGGGTCGTCAGCAGGAACTCATGCTCACCGCCGATCGCGAGCGCGTGACCATCGGACGCTCGCCGCAGGCCGACCTCGCGCTGCCCTGGGACGCCGAGGTGTCCCGGCTGCACGCGGCGATCGAATATCTCGGCGCGCAGTGGACCATCGTGGACGACGGCCTTTCCCGCAACGGCACTTTCGTCAACGGCGACCGGCTGGTCGGCCGGCGCAGGCTGATGGCCGGCGACGTCATCCGGGTCGGCACCTCGCGGGTGTCCTTCCACGATTTCGGCGGCGTCGCCGACGACATCACCCGGGTCTCCAGCGGAACGGTGCCGCCGAGTTTCCGCTCGCTCACCGAAACTCAGCGTTCGGTGCTGATCGCGCTGTGCCGCCCGTACAAGAACGGCGCGGCCTTCGCGACGCCCGCCTCCAATCAGCAGATCGCCGAGGAATTGTTCCTCAGCGTCGACGCGATCAAGACGCATCTGCGCGCGCTGTTCGCCAAGTTCGGCGTCGAAGACCTGCCGCAGAACGCGAAGCGAGTCCGCCTGGCCTTCCTGGCGATTCAGAGCGGGCTCATCTCCGACCGGGATCTGTGACCCGCGCGTAGACGATCGCTTAGCCGGCCGAGTGTCTCGGCCATGGAGAGCCGTGTCGAAACCGGCTTGAATTGGACACATCGAACCGGAGCGATGAGGGCTCCGGTCGGGTTTTTCGCAGGAGGAATTATGACCGCCGCACGCCTGGCCGCTCTGGTCGCGGCCATCCTGGCCACCGGACTGATCGCCGGACTTTTCTACGGCTACGCGAACTCGGTGATGCCGGCGCTGAATCAGACCGATGACCGCACCATGATCGACGTGATGCAGAAGATCAACGTGGTCATCATCAACCCGGTGTTCATGCTCGGGTTCCTGGGCACGGTCGGATTCTCGATTCTGGCCGCGGCGCTGCACCTGGGTAAGGACCAGCGCACCACGCTGATCTGGATCGGCGTCGGCCTGGTCATCAACATCATCGCCTTCGCCGTCACCTCCGGCCTGAACGTGCCGCTGAACGACCAGCTGGCCGCCGCGGGTGATCCGGCGCAGATCGCCGACCTGGCCAAGGTCCGGGCCGACTTCGAAGCCACCTGGGTGCGGTGGAACATCGTCCGCGCGGTGCTGCACACGCTGGCCTTCCTGGTGCTCTGCGGCGCGCTGTTCGCCTCCGGCATCCAGCAGGGCAAGGCGAGTGCCGCGGCCCCCGGACCGCAGGTGGCGCAGGGTCAGTTCCCCGGCCAGCCGGGCGTCCCCGCCTACCGGCAGGGCTAGACCGCAACGGCCGCAACCAGTTTCGCGACTCGACCGCGCCTGGGACCCGCCACACGGTAGCTTTCTGGAACACGTTCCAGATTTGGAGGCTACTGTGCCGCGTGTTCCAGGCTTTTCGCTGCTCGTCGTCCTGTTCGCCGCCCTGTGCGCGGTCGCCTCGGCGCCGGCCCAGGCCGTGCCGTATCCGGTCGACTACAACTTCTTCGCCGGCATCCCGAACGAACTGGCGAATCCGGGCGGTTCGCTGCCCGGCGCCAACGACTGGTCCTGCCGCCCGAGCGCCGCGCATCCGAACCCGGTGGTGCTCGCGCACGGCACCGGCGGTGGAGCACAGACGAATTGGGGCGTATATGCCCCGCTGCTGGCCAATCAGGGCTACTGCGTGTACTCGATGACCTACGGCGCCTACGACCTGCCCTGGCCGATTTCAGCCATCGGCGGCATGCTGCCGATGGAGCAGAGCGCACCGCAGTTCGCCGCCTTCGTCGACCGGGTGCTGGCCGCGACCGGGGCCGCGCGGGTCGACATCGTCGGTCACTCGCAGGGCAATTTCATCGGCAATTACTTCGTCAAGCGGCTCGGCGGCGCGGCCAAAGTGGACAAACTGGTCGCCATCGCGCCGCCCTGGCTCGGCTCGAACGTCGCGGGCGCCGGTGAAATCGCCGCCTTCAGTCAGCGGCTCGGCGCCGGACCGGCGTTCGACGCGCTGGTCGGCTCGCTGTGCCAGGCCTGCCGTCAGGTCGTGGCCGGCTCGGACTTCCTCCGGGCCCTGAACGCGGACGGCGTCTACGACCCGGCGGTCGCCTATACCAACATTGCCACCCGCCTGGACGAACTCGTGGTGCCCTATACGGCGGGCCTGGTGCCCGGTCCCAACGTGACCAACATTGTCGTCCAGGACGGCTGTGCCCAGGACTTTTCCGAACACGCGGGCATCGCGGGCAGCCCACGCGCCGCCGCCTACGTGCTCAACGCGCTCGACCCCGGACACCCGCGCGAGGCGCCGTGCGGTTTCATCCCACCCTTCACGGGGTAGCACCCGGACGAACGGTCATCGGGTGCGGCAGCGGTGTTCGCTGAGGGCAAAACCCATTTCGGAAACGAATCATGCAATGCTCACGTTATGAGTGAATGACCGTGCTGACGCTGGTCGCCAATAGGGTGGACTGGCGGCGGCAGCATCTCCCGCCAACTAGAGTGGAAGGCGGGGGCCACGACCCCCGGGCTTCATGGCAGGCTGACGCCCACGGTTGTTACACAGCACACTGCGGCGTCTGTTGCCAGAATGTCGGAAGCAGGAGAGTGAGGGAGCGATGTTCGAGAGGTTCACCGACCGCGCGAGGCGTGTCGTTGTCCTGGCCCAAGAAGAGGCCCGGATGCTCAACCACAACTACATCGGTACCGA